>NZ_CP182299.1:0-32995 GCF_051048045.1 Pseudomonas sp. 18-147 | reverse complement strand
AACCCTCTTTCCGCTTGTGCGGCAAGAGGTAGGGCGCTACAATGCAGACCATAGTTTGGGTGTTTCTGGTCGTCTGCATCGGTCACGCCTTGGGGTTCCAAACAGTGCCACCTGCTAGGTTCCCACCTCTTGCCAAGCCCCGCTGCCACGCGGGGCTTTGCTTTTTCATCCATCTGAACTCCGCTCCTTCGCTTCCAAAGTTCGCGGAATCCAGCCTTTTGCATTCGCCGTCCAGTGCAGCACGCCATGCTGCCGCAGCACTGCCGCCGCGCCATCGAAAGAGCGAAAAAACCGGATGCCTCCCCGGTACTGGCCGAGAATGCGCCGCTCGTTGCCAACGTGCAGCACGATCACCAGCCCGCGCTCTGTGTTCTCGATGACAGCGCCCTTGATCTCATGCGGTGCGTTCTTCGCAAACGCCTTGAAATGAGAGGGCGGCAGTACCTCCAGACTCAACGGTTCCATTTCAACCATCACTTTATACCCCACGCGCCGTATTTCATCAACATTATTAAATTTCGCTAAATCAAAAATGTATGGACTATAGTCCATGCTTTTGACCCGTCCAGCCGGTTAAGTGATTACTCAATCACTCTTTTCATCAAGTGAGCGCACCAGTTCGCGCAGAATATCCGCGATGCTGCGCCCGGTCTTGGCTGCGTGAATCTTCAGCTTCGTGTGCTCGGCCCGGTCAAGGTCGAAATTCACCCGCACGGTGGCCTGCTTGTCGGCAAGATCGGACAGGGTAGGGCCAGCCTTCGCTGCGCTCGGGCGGCCTGCTTTCATGCCAAGTTTTCCGCTACTCATTTTCACCTACTCCTTAATTACTCAAATGGTGCAATTGAGGAAACGGCGCACTTCCTCAGCCAGCGCCCGGATTTCCTCGGCGGCCTCGCTCGTCGGCTCTTGGTCAATGGCCGTGGTGCCGCTGGCCGCGCTGCTCGGGTAGATGACGCGCTGCGTGATGCGCGTTTGCAGGATCGGCAGGCCGTACCCGGCCAGCGCCTCGGAGACTTCCGCGCCAATCTTGGTGCCCTTGATCGCCCGGCTGACCACGAAAGCCGCTTTCAGCTTGCCGTCGGTAAGCTCGATGCGCTGCTTGACCAAATCCACGAGGTCAGAGGTTGCCCAAATGTCGTAGGGCGACGGCTGCACCGGGATCAGCACGCAATCGGCGGCCTTCATTGCCGACACGGCCAGATCGTGAGCCTGCGGCGCTCCGTCGATCACAACAAAGTCTTTCCGGGCCACGCTCTTTAGATCGCGCTCGATGGTCGGGCGGTCGATGCCAACCACGGGCACGGGTTGATCCTCGCGGACGGCGGCCCAATCGCGGGCGCTGCCCTGCGGGTCGGAATCAACCAGCAACACGTCTGCGCCGTCGAGTTGCAGGGCGCGGGCAAGGTGGGTGGCGATGGTGGTTTTACCCGCCCCGCCCTTCTGGTTCAGTACGGCAATGACTTGCATATGCACTCCTTGAGCTATTGAGCGTTTGAGGAAAAAAGGAATTACTCAAGCGCAGTATAGCATATTGAGGATTTGAGTAAATGCACCTTTTGAGGATTTGAAGTCATAAAAAACCCCGCACGCGGCGGGGTTCGGTGGCAGGGCAGGGGAGGGCTTAGGCGGTCTGGTGGATCTCGTCGGGGTCGTCTCAGAAAACGGAAAATAAAGCACGCTAAGCCGGTGGCAGCGGTCGCAATGGCCTGAACTTCCCCGCACCGACCTTGGCACTGCTGCGCCAATTGGGCGGCGACGTTAACCAGGCGGGCAGTACGGCGAGGATCACCCAGCGCCGCCGAAGAGAACACAGATTTAGCCCAGTCAGCCGCACGATGAAGAGCAGAAGTTATCATGATCGTTACCATGTTAGGAGGTCACATGGAAGATCATCAGCAGGTACGGACGCAAGCGTTTCGGCAGCGTTGCCGCCGGACATTCGTCGAGTGGCCGTTGTGATAGGCGCTGCTGCTTGGCGAACACGCTCTTGGCCCAAGTCAGCGCCGCGAGCCATGGGTTATCGGGGGCCGTGCCGGCGAAGTCGAGCGCGACGTACAGCGGCCGTAGATGGCGTCGAATGCGTTCGGCCAGGCCGTCCACCGCCTGCCAGTGCAGCGCCAGTTTGTTCAGTGGCTTGACGCTCATGCGCTGCGCCGTGTTTTGCAGCAATTCCCTGGACATGATTTTGTAGGCGCGTTGGCGCACCTCGCCGAACGGCGTCGGATCGGCCACGCTGTCGTCCACGTACAGCGACAGCAGGCGGCCAACCTGCGGCGTTTCCTGATGGCGTCGCAGCTGTTCGGCGACAAAGGACTGTTTCGCACCCGTGCGGCTCTCGTCCTCAAGTTTTTTCATGTGGAAGGCCATCGCGTCGACCAGGTTGTCGGTGAGCTGCCGGTAACGTACCCAGGCATAGCACAGCAGGTAGAGCCGGGTCTGCTCCGCCTTCAGGTGGCGCAGGTCATGGACGGTATAGAAGTTCGCCAGGCTCGCGTAGTACAGCAGGTTCTGCTGCGAGATGCCGAGCTTGGGCAGCAGCGCCTTGGCGATCCCGTGCAAGGACTTCAGCGTGGCGCGCTTCTCGCGCTCCCCTGCCATCTGACGCCAGCCGAAATCTTTAGCGTCCTGCTTGAGCGCTGCCAGTTGAGACAGGGTGTCGTCACGCACCAGGAGCTGGCCCAGCGCAGCTTTGGCCGATTCGTCCAACACTTCTGCCAGCAAGCCGCCCAAGCGCCTGCGTTCGGTGGACAGGGCTTCACTGACCAGCTCTTGTAAGGTGGTGTGGCCGGGCCGGATGATTTTGTGCTCGCTGAGCCAAACGATCAGTTCGGCGGCCACGAATCCTGGCATTACGTCGCGCCGCACGATCTGTTCAGCCTGCTGTGCCAGTTGCGGCAGGAAGCTAGCCGCCCACGACCGGTAGCCGAACAGTTCGGCGATCTGACCCCTCTGGCTGTAGTGCTCATGCTTGGTGATCGCCTTGCGTTCGAACGCTTCGCCGTGGAAATAGCGACTCAGCACGAAGGCGCAATCGTCCTCGACCTCATGCCAATCGAAGCGGAAGAAAGCATGCTTGGCCTTGAAGTAGCCGATCTGCAAGACGCAATAGACTTGGGCCTGCAGGCTAGGCCGGCTGCTGGCGAACGCCAGTTCAGATTCGGTCAACGCCAGGTATTCCAGCCGCTGAGCATCGTCGAAGTCCGGTAGGCCGTACAAGGCTTCCTGCTCTGCGTCAGAAAAGACGGTGAGTAGCTTATTCTTGTTGCTCATCGACCGTCCTTCCCGCACCACGCCAACCTGCTCGCGTCAATGTTTCGATCAACGTAGTGCGCTTGACATTGAAGTTGCGGCACACCGCCGCCTTAGACATGCCGCCATCGAGCGCGGCGACGATGGCGTCCAGCTTCTCACCAGTGATCGCCTGCGGCCGGCCGCCGATCCGGCCGCGTTTGCGTGCGGCGGCCAAGCCCGCGACGACGCGCTCCTGAATCAAGGCGCGCTCGTACTGCGCGAGCGCACCGAACACCTGGAACAGGAATTCGCCCGAGGGCGTCGTAGTGTCCAGGTTCTCTGTCAGCGAGCGGAACGCCACCCGCTTGTCCTTGAGCGAAGTCACAATGGCGAGCAGGTGCGACAGCGAGCGACCGAGCCGGTCGAGTTTCCACACCACCAGCACATCGCCGGCTCGAACGAACTCAAGCGCCCGCGCCAAGCCGGCACGGTCATCCTTCGCGCCAGAGGCACGATCCTCAAACAGGTGACGCGGATCGACGCCGGCGGCGAGCAGCGCGTCGCGCTGCAAGTCCGTGCTCTGGCGGTCGGAGTCCGACGACACGCGCATGTAGCCAACCAACATAGGCGGATAACCATCAAAAACAGGTTTCCGCATAATAGTGAATAGCGATAGAGTTTTCCGTACATTTTTGAGGGGGTGTTGCACAGGTAGCATAGCGGCGGCTGACAGCCTGTCGCAAAACAAATGTTTTACGACACCTCCTTGAGGTTGCCGCGTTTACATCATTACCTGAACAGGTATAAAATTCCGTCATGACAAACAAAGAAAAACCGCTCGAATGGATCGCGAGCAGCCACAAGGATTTGATGGCGTTGCCGTCCGACGTGCGTCGCCGTTTCGGTTACGCGCTCTCGTTGGCGCAGATAGGCGATCAGGATGACGCAGCAAAGGAGCTCAAGGGGTTCGGTGGTGCCGGCGTGCTGGAGGTCGTCGAAGACGATGCCGGCGGCACCTATCGAGCGGTATACACGGTCAAGTTTGCGGAAGCGGTGTTCGTCCTGCACTGCTTCCAGAAGAAGAGCAAGAGCGGAATCGCCACGCCAAAGGCCGACATGGACATCATCCGCGCTCGGCTGAAGGTGGCCGAGGTATTGGCACAGGAGCTACGAAATGCAAAAACGAATCATTGAAGGCGTCGAGGTTCAGCGCAGCTCGGGCAACGTCTTTGCCGACCTTGGACTGCCTGACGCTGAAAAGCTCAAGATCAAGACCGGCCTGGTGGTCGAGATCAGGAGGGCCATGCGCGCCCTTGGGCTGACTCAACAAGCGGCGGCCAAACGCATGGGCATCCCGCAACCGAAGGTGTCGGGCATGATGCGCGGCGACTTCACCAATCTATCCGAACGCAAGCTGATGGATTGTCTGAATCGCCTCGGCTACGACATCGAAATCAAGGTACGGCCAGCAGCCGAGCCGATCGGGCATCTAACGCTCGCAACCGCTTAATCGGAGCTCTCCTGATGGCAGCCCGCATCACCGACGACGAATGGGACGAACTGACTCCCGAGAATTTCGATACCACGGCACTGCTGCGTGCAGTCGATGCCGTGGACGTGCTGCGCGGCGATTTGAATGACAGCGCAGACGGCGCACCTCCGCAACTGCGCACCGACCTGTTGAAGCTGCATCAACTGGCAATGGCCGCGTTCAACGAGGGATCACGCAGCCGAGTGGCTGAGCTATTTGATCTCGCCGTGGATCTTCAGGATCAGGTTGATCATCTGATGACCTCGCTGGAACAAGTGCAAGAAACCCTGTCCCGGTTGACGGCGCTCTACCCAGAAAGCCTGTCCTGAATGTTCTTGGAGACAACCACATCATGAGCCGCAGCCGCCGCAAAACGCCCATCGTTGGGCACACGACCTGCCGTAGCGAGCGCGAGGACAAGAAACTCTGGCATCAGCGCTGGCGAACCCACGAGCGCACCGCGCTGGCCAGCGCGTCGCCGGAAGCTCTATGCGCCCATCTGCCTCTACTGGAAAACCAGGTCAGCAACGTCTGGTCGATGGGTAAGGATGGCCGCTCCTACTGGCCCATCAAGCGCCAGGCCGCCACGGCGGATCGCATTGCCAACCACAAGGGACGCAATCCGCAAGAGCGCGCCTCCCTGAAAAAGCGTCTGCTGCGCAAGTGGATGAGCAAATGAACCTGTCCACCATCGAGGCGCTGGCTATCGCTTGGGCGCGAATCGCTGAAGAAGCAGAACTCCCAGCCGGCTACGAGGGCACGGCGACGCCAGAGGCGCATCGGGCCTGCGAGGTGATCCAGGAGCGGATTCGAGAGCACGTCGTCGCCACCAATGACATGCGGCTGTTCGGCCTGCTGCACCTGCTTGGGCAGGCGTCGCTGCGTATGGAGCAAGCGCTGTGACCGGAAGAATATGCGCGGATGACCCGCGAGGTCGAGGAAGCTCTCCGAGAGGCCGACGACCCCAACGCCAAGTCGTACACCCACGAAGAAGTCATGCAGGCGATGCAGGAACGCATCGACCGAGCGCGAGACAAAGCCATGTTGATCGGCTGACGGAAATTTCGGCGGTTCCGGCTGATCCAAGAATCTTGGCGTGACCTTACCTCCGCTCTACCGCTGGGTGCCAGCCTCGGCGCACGCCTAACCACCCAACTCAGAAAGGAAAATAAGTTGGTAAAACGCATTCCCGTATCCGAGCTTCGTCTCGGCATGTACATCCACAAGCTCGCCGGCTCTTGGTTTCGACACCCATTCTGGCGCGGCAGCTTCCTACTGACCGAGCCTCAGGATCTCTCTGCCATTCGAGAATGTGGCGTCGGGGAGGTCTGGGTCGACTTGGCCAAAAGCCAAGTCGACCCAGAGAGCCCAGAGAGCCCAGAGAGCCCAGAGAGCCCAGAGAGCCCAGAGAGCCCAGAGCCCAGAGCCCAGAGCCCAGAGCCCAGAGCCCAGAGCCCAGAGCCCAGAGCCCAGAGAATTGTCGGAGGAGCAATCTCTGCCGTCTAGTCCACTAAGCAAGAAAAGTGACGGCGCAACCTCAATGGAGAGCGAAATGTGTTATGCACGGAAACTCTGTCTTGCGGCCAAGTCCCAAGTCATGGACATGTTCCAGGAAGCCCGGCTTGGCAAGGCCGTCGACCCAAGCACGACGTTGCCGCTGGTCGGAGAAATCGCTGCCTCGGTGCTGCGCCAACCTCATGCCCTCATCAGCGTCGCACGCATCAAAACGCACGACGATTACACCTACCTTCACTCGGTTGCCGTCTGCGCCCTGATGCTATCGCTGGCCCGGCATCTCGATCTAGACGAGGAGCAAACGCGCCTGGCTGGCATCGGCGGACTGATGCACGACCTAGGCAAGGCCGCGATGCCGCTGGAAGTGCTTAACAAACCAGGCAAGCTCACCGATGCCGAGTTCGCCATCATGAAGCGCCACCCTGTGGAGGGCGCAAAGATGCTGCGCGCAGGCGGGGCCGAGCCCGGGGTGGTGGACATTGCCCTGCACCATCACGAGAAGATCGACGGAACCGGCTACCCGGATCGCTTGGCCGGTGACGCCATTTCACTCCTGGCCCGCATGGGCGCAATCTGCGACGTCTATGATGCCGTGACGTCGGAGCGAGCCTACAAAAAGCCGTGGGACCCGTCCGCGGCGATGCGGCAGATGGCCAAGTGGGAGGGCCATTTCGACAAACGCATCTTCCACGCCTTCGTCAAGGCCGTGGGCATCTACCCCGTCGGCTCCTTGGTTCGCCTGTCCTCTCAGCGTCTGGCCGTTGTCGTTGAGCCGGGAATGGAATCACTGCTGACTCCCAAGGTTCGCGTGTTCTTCTCGCTACGCTCGAGAGAGCCGATCCCGATGCAGACCATCGACCTGGCGGCCACGAGTTGCAAGGACAGTATCACTGGCCCCGAAGACCCGACGCTCTGGAACTTCAAGAACCTCGACGACTTGTGGATGGAATAGCCCCCACAAAACGACGGCCCCGTGAGGGAGCCGTTGAACATCGTCGAGCGATGCCCGTCCAGGGAGGGATGGCCGAGCTCGATTCTCCAGAAGGTAGCTGGTGACACGAGTGTTGAGCCAACCCAACTAGGGTGACGGAAATTTCTGGGGTTCCGGCTTACATCCCCTTCATGCCAAAGTGCCACTGATTGCCTTTCTTGGTCTGATGCATCTCCGGATCGCGTTGCTGCTCTTTGTTCTTGGTAGAGCTGGGTGCCTCAATGATGGTGGCATCCACCAAAGTGCCTTGGGTCATCATGACGCCTGCTTCGGCCAGCCAGCGATTGATGGTCTTGAACAATTGACGGGCCAGTTGATGCTGCTCGAGCAGATGGCGGAAATTCATGATGGTGGAGCGATCCGGCAGGGCGCTATCCAGGGATAATCGGGCAAACAGGCGCATGGAGGCGATTTCGTACAGGGCATCTTCCATGGCACCGTCGCTCAGGTTGTACCAATGCTGCATGCAGTGAATACGCAGCATGGTCTCCAGCGGATAGGGCCGTCGGCCATTGCCCGCCTTGGGATAAAAGGGGTCTGACGCTCAGTGGAACGAAAACTCACGTTAAGCAACGTTTTCTGCCTCTGACGCCTCTTTTAATGGTCTCAGATGTCCTTTGGTCACCAGTTCTGCCAGCGTGAAGGAATAATGGCCGAGCATATTGATATGTCCGTGGCAAAGCGGGGAGAGGCGTGCGATATCTTCATCATTCAGTGTTTCACCCTGCGCCCGGAGATGATCCAGGGCTGCCTGCATATAAATAGTGTTCCATAACACGACGGCGTTAGTGACCAGCCCCAGTGCGCCCAGTTGATCTTCCTGACCGTCGGTATATCGTTTTCTTATCTCACCTTTTTGACCGTGACAGATGGCTCTGGCAACGGCATGGCGACTTTCTCCCCGATTAAGCTGGGTCAGAATGCGCCGGCGGTAATCTTCATCATCAATATAATTAAGCAGATACAGCGTTTTGTTGATGCGCCCCACTTCAATGATTGCCTGAGTCAGTCCGGAAGGACGTTCACTTTTCAGCAATGAACGGACCAGCACTGAAGCCTGTACTTTGCCCAGCTTCAGGGAGCCAGCGGTCCGGATCATTTCGTCCCACTGAAGGACTATTTTTCGGGGATCTGATTGCCCTCTGGCAATATCATTCAGCACGCCATAGTCGGCATCATGGTCCATTCGCCAGAAAACCGAAGCACCGGCATCAGCCAGGCGTGGAGAAAACTGGTATCCCAGCAGCCAGAAAAGGCCAAAGACAAGTTCGCTGGCACCTGCTGTATCGGTCATAATTTCGGTTGGATTCAGCCCGGTCTCCTGTTCCAGAAGACCTTCCAGCACAAAGATAGAGTCCCTCAGCGTCCCCGGTATAACGATGCCATGAAAGCCGGAATACTGATCGGACACAAAGTTGTACCAGGTGATCCCTCTGTTATTACCAAAGTATTTGCGGTTCGGTCCGGCATTGATTGTTCTGACTGGCGTAACAAAGCGCATTCCATCTGCAGATGCCACTTCTCCTCCACCCCATATCTGTGCCAGTGGCAGCGTTGCCTGAAAATCAACCAGTCTGGCATTAGCGCTGGTGATAGTTTCAGCCCGCAGATAGTTCGCTTTTGTCCAGTTCAGCCGGTGTCGGGTCAGTGCAGGAACATTTGATCTGATCAGTGGTTCCAGACCGATATTGCAGGCTTCAGCCATCAGCACGGCGCTGATGCTGACGGGCAGATCATCAACTCTGGCACTGGCTTCACTAGCATGGAAAAACTCATCAGCAAATCCGGTATGGGCGTTAATTTCGAGCAGCAACTCCGTTAAATCCACCGGAGGGAGTAGATCACTGATCATTTTGCTCAGTCGTTTCAGACTGTCCGGCTCATCAAGACTGGCGAGGGGAGAAATTGTCAACCGGGGCTTCGGGCCAGAAACATCGAGTTCGACAGCCTCATTTTCGCAAAGACGTGCAGCAACCTGTCTGTAACGACTATCAAGCTGATGACCCAGAGATTTTATTGCTTCCTGCGGGTCTGTCGGGTGCCCCAAAGAACGATAAACCTTAATCCGGTTTGCCTGCCAGTCAGCACCCTGTAGTAATCTTGCACGAGGATCTCCCCACCGGTTACTGCCGGTAACGTAGACATCCCTCCGCCTCAGACTATCCTGCAGTTTACTGAGAAAGCAGAGCGTGTATCCCCTGCGGGTGATATGTTTTTCCTTGTTAATCACCAGCCGTTTCCATGACCGACTGATAATTTCCGTTGGTGCGTCGTCAAAAAACTGCCGCCGTGAGCTGAACTCCCGGCTGAGGTAGTCACAGGCATTCAGAGTGGTAACCCCGGCAGGTGCGGATGAAAATTTAACGGTATTCAGCAGATGGGGCAGGAAACGACGAACGCGCCCGTACTGCTCCACCATTTCTTCATGAAAATTATCGTCTGAGGGCCGGGCAATTTCACGGACAAGCGTGATGATTTCAGCCAGCTTTTGCCTTGGGATGTAGCTGAACACCTCAGCACGAATCGATTCGTCCGGTGTTTCTTCTTTCAGCAGGTACGAACATGCGCTGGCGAGCGCCAATGCAGATTTATCCAGATCCTTCAGCGAGCGGAGCCGTTTTTTCTGCCCAATCTTTCTGGCGTCACGGATGATAACGGCCAGCATGGCGTCCAGAACGTCCAATGCATCATCCAGCGCCAGCGTTTCCCATGCAAGGACAAAGGCAACCAGAACCGCCATCCTTTTCTGCGGTGACATCCTGGCAATATTGAACACCGAAGTCATACCAGCATAACGTGCGAGATTTTTCAGGCGCACAGCCGGGAGTGTACTCAGGTTTTCAGCATGCAGGCCAAAATCGTTCAGAGTTTTCCAGCGTTCAATTGCTTCATTAAACGCCGGACCACTGATGGTCACAGGGCCCTTTTTCAGTGATTCCAGTAAAGACAGGCGGCTGCAATCAGTTGGCCCCAGCAGCATCTCCAGCTGTGAACGCTGTTCGGCTGACGGTATCAGTGCCAGTTTGTTCCACAGGCGCAACGTCGCCTTTTCCCTTACCTCTGAAATCAACCGGGTCAGCGTAGTGGCTCCGGGGAGAATAATACGATGTTGCATAAGCCACCCTGTCGCCAGATCGAAAAGCAGGCCAGGACGTTCGTTGCTTATCCAGCTCCGGGTATATAAAAGACGGGTAAGGCGAAATGTCCAGGGCCAGGCAAATTCACGATACTGATAGTGCTGACGTATCAGCGCTGCATGCTCACGGCGGGTATTTTCCCTCTGACCGTATTCTGCAAGAACGGTGATATCACGAATCCCGAGCTGTCTGGCGGTAAAATGCCGGACGCCGGAAGGAATATGATTCATATCGGTGAGGAAGGTGCCCAGAAAACGGACACATCCAATTTGCAGGGCAATGCCCAGACGGTTGTGATCACCTCTGCTTTTTCCGATAAATTCCTTGTCTGCTTCATCAAGGTGAAAATATCGTGCCAGCTGAAGCTCATCCGGTTCACCGGTGAATCTGCCATAGCTTTCAGTCTGCTCAGTGGTCAGAAAGTCAACGGGCATATCGGCCTCCCTGCCTGACGGGCATTTAGTAACATTTTTGCAACCGTACGAAATGTTATAAATTATCAGACATAGTAAAACGGCTTCGTTTGAGTGTCCATTAAATCGTCATTTTGGCATAATAGACACATCGTGTCTGATATTCGATTTAAGGTACATTTTATGCGAATTTTTGGTTATGCGCGGGTCTCAACCAGCCAGCAGTCCCTCGATATTCAGATCAGAGCGCTCAAAGATGCAGGGGTAAAAGCTAACCGCATCTTTACCGACAAGGCATCCGGCAGTTCAACAGATCGGGAAGGGCTGGATTTGCTGAGGATGAAGGTGGAGGAAGGTGATGTCATTCTGGTGAAGAAGCTCGACCGTCTTGGCCGCGACACCGCCGACATGATCCAACTGATAAAAGAGTTTGATGCTCAGGGTGTCGCGGTTCGGTTTATTGACGACGGGATCAGTACCGACGGTGATATGGGGCAAATGGTGGTCACCATCCTGTCGGCTGTGGCACAAGCTGAACGCCGGAGGATCCTAGAGCGCACGAATGAGGGCCGACAGGAAGCAAAGCTGAAAGGAATCAAATTTGGCCGCAGGCGTACCGTGGACAGGAACGTCGTGCTGACGCTTCATCAGAAGGGCACTGGTGCAACGGAAATTGCTCATCAGCTCAGTATTGCCCGCTCCACGGTTTATAAAATTCTTGAAGACGAAAGGGCCTCGTGATACGCCTATTTTTATAGGTGTCTGGACTCGTGGGATCATGTACCCATGCGTAGCTGGCCGCTCTTCAAGGCCAGACACGTTTTGCGTACACTGTTCCAATCCGACTCTTCACTGGCAACTCGATGACCCAGGCACTGCACAGCCAAGCCCGTACTACCCACCTGATCCGTGAGGAAATCAGGAACTCGACGCTCCCGCAGGCCGAACTGGCCAGGATGTACAACGTCACCCGCCAAACCATCCGAAAGTGGCAAAACCGCGAGTCTCCTGAAGACAAGTCGCATGCGCCGAACAAGATGTACACGACGCTCACGCCCGAGCAGGAGCTCATCGTGGTGGAGCTGCGCAAGACGTTGCTGCTGCCCACGGACGACCTGCTGGCGGTCACGCGCGAGTTCATCAATCCAGCCGTCTCGCGTGCCGGCCTGGGACGTTGCCTGCGCCGCCACGGTGTCTCGGATCTACGTAACCTGGTCGAGCAGGAAGGCACTGCGCCCGCCACGAAAAAGACCTTCAAGGACTACGAGCCGGGCTTTGTGCACATCGACATCAAGTACCTGCCGCAGATGCCCGACGAGACGGCAAGGCGCTATCTCTTCGTTGCCATCGACCGTGCTACGCGCTGGGTCTTCATCGAGCTCTATGCCGACCAGACCGATGGCAGCAGTGGCGACTTCCTCAACAAAGTCCAGCAAGCCTGTCCCGTCAAGATCGTCAAGCTTCTGACCGACAACGGCAGCCAGTTCACCGACCGCTTCACGGCTGGCGGCAAGAAGAAGGAACCCAGCGGCACACACGTGTTCGACCGCCTGTGCAAGCAGCTCGGCATCGAGCACCGGCTCATCCCGCCTCGTCATCCGCAGACCAACGGCATGGTGGAGCGCTTCAACGGTCGTATCAGCGACATCGTCAACCAGACCCGTTTTGGTTCAGCTGCCGAACTGGAATCGACGCTGCGCAATTACGTCAAGATCTACAACCACAGCATTCCGCAACGCGCGCTCCAACACAAAACACCCGTTCAGGCGCTCAAGGAATGGCATGAAAAACGCCCTGAATTGTTCAGGAAACGCGTGTATAACCAGCCGGGTCTTGACATATAGGTTAATGTCATGATAATAATGGTTTCTTAGACGTCAGGTGGCACTTTTCGGGGAAATGTGCGCGGAACCCCTATTTGTTTATTTTTCTAAATACATTCAAATATGTATCCGCTCATGAGACAATAACCCTGATAAATGCTTCAATAATATTGAAAAATGACTTCTTAACGTGAGTTTTCGTTCCACTGAGCGTCAGACCCCTAATCCCAGCTGTAGCGGCCTGATTACATCCGGCCGCTACACCTAGCTCCACCTTCAAACAAGGAATATCGTTGATGTCACTGTATCGCCGTCTAGTTCTGCTGTCTTGTCTCTCATGGCCGCTGGCTGGCTTTTCTGCCACCGCGCTGACCAACCTCGTCGCGGAACCATTCGCTAAACTCGAACAGGACTTTGGCGGCTCCATCGGTGTGTACGCGATGGATACCGGCTCAGGCGCAACTGTAAGTTACCGCGCTGAGGAGCGCTTCCCACTGTGCAGCTCATTCAAGGGCTTTCTTGCTGCCGCTGTGCTGGCTCGCAGCCAGCAGCAGGCCGGCTTGCTGGACACACCCATCCGTTACGGCAAAAATGCGCTGGTTCCGTGGTCACCCATCTCGGAAAAATATCTGACAACAGGCATGACGGTGGCGGAGCTGTCCGCGGCCGCCGTGCAATACAGTGATAACGCCGCCGCCAATTTGTTGCTGAAGGAGTTGGGCGGCCCGGCCGGGCTGACGGCCTTCATGCGCTCTATCGGCGATACCACGTTCCGTCTGGACCGCTGGGAGCTGGAGCTGAACTCCGCCATCCCAGGCGATGCGCGCGATACCTCATCGCCGCGCGCCGTGACGGAAAGCTTACAAAAACTGACACTGGGCTCTGCACTGGCTGCGCCGCAGCGGCAGCAGTTTGTTGATTGGCTAAAGGGAAACACGACCGGCAACCACCGCATCCGCGCGGCGGTGCCGGCAGACTGGGCAGTCGGAGACAAAACCGGAACCTGCGGAGTGTATGGCACGGCAAATGACTATGCCGTCGTCTGGCCCACTGGGCGCGCACCTATTGTGTTGGCCGTCTACACCCGGGCGCCTAACAAGGATGACAAGCACAGCGAGGCCGTCATCGCCGCTGCGGCTAGACTCGCGCTCGAGGGATTGGGCGTCAACGGGCAGTAAGGCTCTGAAAATCATCTATTGGCCCACCACCGCCGCCCTTGCGGGCGGCATGGATTACCAACCACTGTCACATTTAGGCTAGGAGTCTGCGCGGCAGAGCCGTGTGACCGGTTTTCTGTAGAGCACTGACGATGGCGGCGGCGCTCTCTGCAATTGGCAAGGCGTCGGCGCCAAGGATACCAATCTTGCGGCGCGCGGCGTGTTATGACGACTGGGGTGCATTTGAGCCGCCCCATTTAACCTTCGCCCTCACAGATACGCCATTCGCCTCAGATTTAGCGCCATGCAGACGAGCTTCCACTCGGCTTGCACCTTGTCCAGGCCCCTCATGCTGAACTGACGCAATCCCATCACCGCCTTGATCCAACCATTCGGAGCCTCCACGATCGACTTGCGCCGGCGGTAAGCTGCATCGCCTTGCTCCGTTTTCAATTTCGCCGCAATCGCCGCCGTATGCGGATGGGTCTTGGCATTGACCTTGGCATCTTCACGTCCCTCGCGGCCGAGGGCAACGATGACATCGCCGTGGTGATCGGCGACCTTTGCCAGAACAGCCTCACTACGGAATCCCGCATCCGCCAGCGTCTGGGCCGGCATTTCTCCGGTGTTGGCCTGAACTGCTGCCAGCATGCCCAGCAGCGCCTGACTGTCCGCGGCGCAGTTGGTCAACTCCGCCGCCACGATGATCTGGTGCTCGGCATCGACCGCTGTGTACCCGTTGTAGCTCTGCTCGGAGCCACCACCGGCGTGTTTCATGATCCGGCTGTCCGGATCGGTGAAGCTTTCCTGATCACGGTCATCCGGCACACCAAACTCGCGTTTGTACGAGCCACCGCCCTTGTCCGAGCCATCCGGATGGCGAGGCCGGCGGCCATCGTCTTCGCTGCGCCCCCGGGCCTGGTCCGCTTCACGCTGGCGCGCTTCCAGGCGCGCCTTTGCCGCCTGGATCGCCTCCAGGCGCTTCTCGCGGCGAGAAATCTCGGCAGGAATGTCCAGCTCCGGCTCGTTACGCTCCTGGTCGTCGGTAGCCTTGGCGCGATCAAGCAGCGCCTTGATCTCGCAATGCAATTCGTCCTCGGCCGGCTTCATGCGCTTATAGCTCATCGCCTTGTGGTCGCCATGTTTGGCGGCTTCGTATTCAGGTTCTTTAGAGAGATCCTTTAGATCGCCGTTCCTCACTACTGCCGGGAAGTCTCCCCAGGGAGCACGTTCGGCCTTATGTTCGGTCATGGTTTCAATCCCGGTCAGCGTCCCATATAGCCCCGAAACCTGCCAGGTGGGCCAAGATAGACCAGGCACCATAAGCAATAGGGCTAGGGTTGGTTTTGCTCACCCAACGCCTGAAGGTTCGGGTTCCCTTTCCGCTGCCTCTCTCACCAGGCAAACCAACGAGATCAGCGACATCAACGCCACTGAGAGGCTTACTAAGCCCTTTTCGTTGCCTAATCAGCTCCAACACCTCTTTGATTTCATCGGCGGTTGGAGCCTGCCAATCTTCAGCGAACGGCCTAAGCGTTTCAGGTCTAATCATGCGATAAATCCTCAAATAGCCCCGGTCAATGCCGGGGCTTTTTTATCAATGGGTAACGGTCGCGGCGGCCTCCCGATACGCCTTCAGTTCAATCAAGAGCAAGCCAAGCTCCCGCATCTTCATGCGCGGCATATGAACGGGGCGGCGGGCCGTCAGAGCGTCGCCAATGTGTTTTGCAAGTGATACAATATCCGTATTCATCGCGTTTATCCTCAAATTGACCGGTGAAAGCCCCTGTGATTGGTTGCAGCCATACCAGGGGCACCATTTCTTTTTCTACCTATGCACCTCCTTTAAGAGCCCCGGCCATCACCGGGGCTTTCTGTTGCTAGTCTATTGCGGCCAAGATGGCCTCTTTTTCGTCATGCTCACAAGCCCAATCCCGCAAGCTGTGATACAGCCTTGAAAACCGCTCCTGGTCAGCGCCTTCTGTGTGAAATGACAGATGGCTATAGAGGTAGAGGCAAGCGGTAATCCCGGCAGCATCGGCGCTCATTTGGCCACTAAAGTAGTTCATGGCCTCGATGTTCAGCATTTCATCACGACGCCCAGGAGCCATATAAAAGCCGCCGTTCGACAGCTCCCACATAAGCCAATAAGGGGTCGGTTCCGGCTGAGGGCGAAATGACACCCTAAGCGTTAGCTCTGTGTCGTTGCACGATGTCAGCGACGGTATTCTTGCTGATACCGAGCTCGCGTGCGATCCAGCGATAGCTGCGTCCCTCGGCCCTCATCGCAACCACCTTAGGCAAAAGTCGGTCTGATTTTGGTCGCACTCCGGCCTGACGACCAAGCCTCTTACCACGTGCCTTCGCAACAGCAAGGCCTGACTTGACCCGCTCGCTGATGAGATCCCGCTCAAACTCCGCAATGCCGGAAAGAAACGTCGCCAGCATTCGTCCATACGGCGACGAAAGATCGAACGCCATTCCATTCATGGCTATCACGGAAACCTTCCAGTTCTCCAGTTCACGTAGCGTATTGAGCAGATCGAGCGTCGAGCGCCCCCACCGGGAAAGCTCAGTGACCAGGATTGCATCAATTTGTCTGGACTGGGCAAGCGCCAGGACTTTCTTTCGCTCGGCCCGGTCGAGTTTAGTTCCTGAACCTGTTTCCTTAAATATTCCCACCACGTCGTAGCCGGCACGGCCGGCGAAGGCTCGCAGATCAAATTCCTGGCGTTCACAAGACTGATCCGCTGTTGAAACCCGGCAGTAAATGGCGGCACGATGTCCCAATTGAACCCTCCTGGATTTTTGTATCGGAACGCCCTGATTTATATGGGCTGGCTGTTGTCCAAAACAGACTATACTTCAAAAGGGACGAATTTGTATGTCACGACGCCATATTTTCACCGAACGGCAGCGAGCAGCGCTGTTCGATCTGCCCACGGACGAACTGTCGCTACTGAAGTTCTACACGCTGGGCGATGATGACCTGGAAAACATTAGGCAGCGCCGCAGACCGGAAAACAGGATTGGCTTTGCCCTGCAACTTTGTGCCTTACGATATCCGGGCCGTGCACTGGCTCCTGGTGAGATGATCCCGCGTGAAGTCCTTTCCTTCGTCGGTGCTCAGCTTGGAGTTCCGGCTGATGCGCTTCTCACTTATGCCACACGGCGCCAAACCCGTCAGCAGCACATGGACACGCTGCGCGAAATTTACGGCTACAAGACCTTCACGGGCCGTGGTGCCCGTGATCTGCGGGAGTGGACTTTCGGCCAGGCCGAAGATGCCAGATCAAACGAGGATCTTGCTCATCGTTTTATTGTGCGGTGTCGGGAAACTTCCACCATTCTGCCCGCAGTATCGACAATCGAGCGCTTGTGCGCGGATGCTCTGGTCGCCGCTGAGCGGCGGATTGAAACGCGGATTGCGGAAAATTTAACAGCGGATGTTCGCGATCACCTGGACAAACTTCTGAGTGAAATGCTCGCCGGCAATATCAGTCGTTTCATCTGGCTTCGCAACTTCGAGGTTGGTAACAACTCGGCTGCTGCTAACCGTTTGCTCGACAGGCTCGAATTTCTGCGTACCCTGAATATCAATCATAGTGCTTTGGCCAGCATACCTGCCCATCGCATTGCCCGGCTGCGTCGGCAGGGTGAACGCTACTTCACCGACGGTTTGCGTGACATCACTTCGGACCGCCGCTGGGCGATCCTTGCCGTCTGTGTTGTGGAGTGGGAAGCGGCGATTGCTGATGCCATAGTCGAAACCCATGACAGGATCGTAGGAAAAACCTGGCGGGAAGCGAAGCGCCAGCATGACGAAACAATTTCCGGCTCTAAAGCCACACTCACGGATACGATCCGTACCTTCACCGCGCTGGGAGCTTCGTTGCTTGAGGCCCGCAGTGACGGAACCCCGCTGGAGATGGCTGTCGCCAGTTCGGTTGCATGGGACCGGCTCGCTCAACTGGTAGCGACAGGGACTCAACTCAGCAACACGCTAGCCGATGAGCCTCTTGCATATGTCGGGCAGGGATACCATCGCTTTCGTCGTTATGCGCCCCGCATGTTGCGCTGTCTGAAGCTCGAAGCCGCGCCGGTCGCCGGACCATTGGTAGCAGCAGCTTTGTCGATCGGAGAGATGAAAGGTGTTGCATCGCCAGAAAGGCGTTTCCTGCGGCCCAGCTCCAAATGGAACCGTCATTTACGAGCTCAGGAAAAAGGAGATACCCGTCTTTGGGAAGTGGCGGTACTCTTTCACCTCCGGGATGCTTTTCGTTCCGGAGATGTCTGGCTCGCTCATTCGCGCCGCTATGGTGACCTCAAGCAGGTACTGGTGCCGATGATCGCGGCGCAGGAAAATGCAAAACTGGCCGTGCCTTCCAACCCACAGGATTGGCTGGCAGACAGAAAGGCGCGACTCACGATCGCTCTTAAGCGGCTGGCCCGGGCTGCCCGTAACGGCACTATTCCGCACGGTAGCATAGAAGATGGAACGTTGCGGATCGACAGGTTGACAGCAGACGTGCCGGATGGTGCCGAGGCACTCATACTGGATCTGTATCGCCGAATGCCGTCCGTTCGGATTACCGACATGCTGCTTGAAGTTGATGCAGCCCTTGGTTTCACAGATGCGTTTACCCATCTGAGAACCGGGGCTCCATGTCGCGACCGGATCGGTCTGCTCAACGTCCTGCTCGCTGAAGGGCTCAATCTGGGCCTGCGTAAGATGGCGGAAGCTACAAACACGCATGATTACTGGCAGCTCTCACGCCTTGCCCGCTGGCATGTTGAAAGCGAAGCCATGAACCAGGCATTGGCAATTGTGGTGGCCGCGCAGGGTAAACTGCCGATGTCACGCGTCTGGGGGATGGGCACGTCAGCATCGAGCGATGGTCAGTTTTTCCCGACAGCGCGGCATGGCGAAGCCATGAACATGGTCAATGCCAAATATGGTTCTGTTCCCGGCCTCAAAGCGTATACTCACGTAAGCGACCAGTTCGCGCCATTCGCTTGTCAGTCGATCCCGGCGACCGTGAGCGAGGCACCGTATATTCTCGATGGACTACTGATGAACGAGGTCGGTCGCCATGTTCGCGAACAGTATGCCGATACAGCAGGATTCACCGACCATTTGTTCGGAGCCAGTAGCCTGCTCGGCTACAATCTCGTTCTGCGAATCAGGGATCTGCCATCGAAGCGGTTGTACGTATTTAATCCCGATACGACCCCCAGGGAGTTACGCAAGTTGGTAGGTGGAAAAGCCCGGGAGGATCTTATCGTTGCGAACTGGCCTGATATTTTCCGTTGTGCCGCGACGATGACCGCTGGCAAAATCAGGCCCAGCCAACTCCTGCGCAAGCTCGCTTCTTACCCACGACAAAACAACCTTGCAGTTGCGCTTCGTGAAGTTGGTCGTATTGAACGGACCCTTTTCATTATTGAGTGGATCCTGGATACGGACATGCAGCGGCGTGCTCAGATCGGTCTTAACAAGGGAGAGGCCCACCATGCGCTCAAAAATGCGCTCCGTATCGGGAGGCAGGGGGAAATTCGCGATCGCACGACAGAGGGGCAGCACTACCGAATCGCTGGGCTCAATTTATTGACTGCGGTGATCATTTACTGGAATACCGTCCATCTTGGTCATGCCGTCACGGAGCGGCGGAACGAAGGGTTGGATGTTCCCCCTGAATTTCTTCCCCACATATCCCCATTGGGCTGGGCGCACATTCTACTGACTGGCGAATATCTTTGGCCCAAGGAACCGAAAGCTTAGGGTGTCATTTCGCCCTCAGCCGGAACCGACCCCAATAAGCCCCGCGATACTCGCGGCAGAGCCCTTTCATTTGCTGGTAAAGCATCGACTCGAAAACCACATAGAAACGGCCTACATAGCGGGGCATTGCAGCCATACGGCGAGGGGTGGCGACCAGGGAGCAGATCAGGGGATTAAGTTCTGTTTGCATCATCGGAGTTCTCCGGTATTGACCGTGGCGGGTGCCCGGCCTTCTGAGATATATAATAGGCCATTTTGGCCTATTGTGTCAAGCGGGTACAATAAAAAATAGGCCAAATCGGCCTACTTTTTTTCTCTCCAACTGAGCCACATTTTATTCAGCTCCAGGCTGCGGGCTGGCCAATCTGGCAGATTCACCGCATGGGCGCGGTAGTTGATCCGAGTATTCAGAGTGCAACGGGGAAAGGGGTTGGCCACCTTGCAGTAACGATAAAACAGACCGACGAGGCGAGCACCGTAACGATCACGCTCCCAGGTCAAAACGTTGTGCATATGCTCGCGGCGTTCGCGTATCCATTCTCGATAGAGTTGGTGAAAGGTGCGGTTAGCTGTGTGGATCATCGGAGTTCTCCGGTATTGACCGTGGCGGGTGCCCGGTCTTCTTAATTAAGATTATAGGCCAAAATGGCCTACTATGGCAAGAAAAAGCGCGCTCTACGTTAAAAAAATCACGTAGTCGCGGGGGATTGCCGCCAAGATTTCGCATAGCGTCGCCTGATTTCGTACGTACGAAATGGGCCACCTGGTCGAGCTGCTGCCGATGCCTGGTGAGTTGGCCACCTGGTTGATTTCCTTCTGGCGTCCAGATCTGAACTTGGCCACCTGGTCGAGCTGCTGCCGGTGCCTGGTAAGTTGGCCACCTGGTTGATTTCCTTCTGGCGTCCAGATCTGAACTTGGCCACCCGGTCGAGCTGCTGCCGGTGCCTGGTAAGTTGGCCACCTGGTCGAACTGCTGCCGGATCTAAAGGTGGAATATTAAGCAGGTAGTGATAGACTGAGATCCAGCATGGCTATACGCCTGCTAACCCCTCAAAAGAAAGCAGCCTCTAGGGCTGCCATCCGTTACGAAATCTCACTCACTTTGAAATAGCCATCTAAACGGCTTTACACCTGGCCGCCTGAAGGGCAACCGCTGAGGCTTCGCCATTAGTAATAGGGGAGGGACTTGTCTCACTGTTTTGTTGAGGTGAAGGCTTGCCCAGGCGATACCATTTAGCCCGGCTCATGCCCATAGCTTCCCAGGGCTTTTGCCTGCTCAATGAGTTGGCTTCATAGGCTTCACGCTCAAGCTGGCCAGCGGCGCGGCGACGTTCTTCATCACGCAGTCTATCGCGCTCTCTGCGGCGCTTCTGAGCCTCGTCAGTGCTGATAATCGTCTTCAGTTGCTCTTGTTCTTGCTGTGAGATCTGGAATAGGTTGATCAGCGTGTCGTTTTTGGGCGTGTATAGCGGTGCAAACGACTTTCCGCCGAACTCGACACGTTCCCCAGCCTCATAGGATTTCGCCTTGCTGTAGAGCGTCATAAGCTCTTTGGAGCGGTAAGACCAACGAGTATCCAGCTCGGAGGAAAGAGCGGCGGCCTCATGGTACATCTGGGCGCTGTTTGTTGCCCCGGAGAGAAGGAGAAAGTTAAGACGCCAGAAAAGATGCCTCATTCGCTCGCCTTCGTTGATTCCACCTCTGAGCTGGCCCAACTTGCGTAGGTCTTCCAGGGGGAACCGCAGAATTCGGAAAAAATCGTACGCTAAGCTAAGGAAGGTCTGAAAAAGCCCCCGCTCGAGAAATGCATCCCAGCAACCATGCGGGTTACAGAGCGGTGATTTCGCGAAACATGGGCTTTTTCAGAGCTTCCTTAGCGTTACGATAAAGCTAGCATGGAAACGATAGGTGCAAGCAAGTTAAGGGTTGCATCGCGCATGTCAATCTAGGCTATACCTCAACTGGGCGTCAGTCGGCTCACTGGCATCGCGTCAGACTAGGGCCGCTTTCTGCATTATCTGACGCCTAAACGTCAAACTCTATGGCCTCAACCTGACAGGCCGCATGCTTAGCGTACGATTTTGTCCGTTTTCTCTACCGTCCCCATCCAGGGGCTGATCGGTCGCCAGCGCGACCAGAACCGGCTTGAGGTTATCATTCGTGCAGCGGACTCCTGATACTGTTCGTTCAATAGACGACTGCACAACAGCCTTCAAACCGCGTTGTCTGGTGCAGTCGTCTTCTGAAAATGACAAAAACCGCCCCTTGCGGCAACTGTCCAACAAACCACCGTTTGCTGAACACTTGCCGGGTTACGATGAAACACCAACAAATGCCGCTCACTGCCTGCCCTGCCACGCCTTCACGGCCTCGGCCTGCGCCTGTGCCGCATATCCTTCATCGAGACTGCCGAAGGTGTCCGCCGCTACCTCGTCCATTAGGGTCTGCAAGGCCGTGTCGGCACTATCCGCTTGCGCAACAAGTTGGGCCTGTCGGCGGGCTTCCATCGCTGCCTCGGCGGCTTGCAAGTCCTCTCGGTCTTGCAGTTCCTCCACGATGTTTTCGCGCCAAGTCGCATCACTGCCCGCCTCGTTGCATAGCTCGCTGAGACGCTGCGCGGCATCCTCTGAACGAGCAAAAAGCCGCGCACATCGCAGGATGCGGGCGGCTTCTTCCGGGTTGCCTCTGGCTTGGTCGAACAAGAGCATTTCGCCCACGGCGGCGAGGGCTTCAAGCTCAAGCTGCTTGTCGTCGCCGCTCATTTCGCGTGCGCCTTGTGCGCCTCAACGTAGGAGCGCAAAACAGCATTCATGCGCGACTGATAACGCTTGCCGGTGTGCTTGAAGAACTCCAACACTTCGGCATCAATGCGCAGCGTGATTTGCTTCTTGGTGTGGGGCAATTGCTCCGCTGCCTTCATCCAGACAGCATCAGGCAGATAGGGTGCATCGCTATAGTCGATCTGCTCATCCGGCATCGAGGCCACGGCATCCAGTCGCGCCTTCTGCTCGGCGCTCAACTGTGGCGGCTTCTTGAGGTCAAGAGTTCGCTTCACGATATTGCTTTCTTTCGTCGGCATTTGCTTTCCTCGCAGAGATAAGGCGGATGGTTTCCTCGTGTCGGACGGTGTAGACCACATACAGGACAGCCGAGTAGGCAAGCCCAATCGTTGCCCAACGATCTTCCCCGTAGTCCTCGCGTCCGTCGTAGGCTTCAACCCGCCCGGAGTCGTAAAAAACAAGCTCGGCATCCTCGAAGGAAACGCCGTGCTTTTTCAGGTTTCGTGCCGCTTTATCGGCGTCCCATTCAAGTTCCATTGTGTTCTTATTGTAGCGTCTTTTTGTAGTTACATCAAGTCTTATCGACTCATGCCGGGTGAGTTGTCGCGCTCGATCTTCTGCGCCTTGGCCTGCTCCTGCTGGCGTACAGGCTCGCGCCCTTCCAGCTTCTCCCACTGCTGGCGGTACTTCCCAAGCTCGGCGGCTTGCCGGTCGCCTGCGGCGCTGTAGGCATAGCGGGCGGTGCGCTGCGCGTAGTCGTTCCAGTCGCGCCCCTCGTCCTTCTGCCGGGTGGCCGGGGCGCACTGGCGGATAGCGCCCTCGATGGCGGCTTGATCGTGGCCGGTAACGCGCATCCGCACGGCAATCATGGAATCCACGCGGGACAAGTCCACCTCGCCGCCACGCTGCCGCTTGATCACGTCGCGGTAATGCCGCTGGTAAGCGTCGATCGCGCTGCCGCTGGCCGCTGCAAGCTCCAAGGCGGGCTTGGCTTTGCTGCGTTCTGGCTGCTGCGCCTTCAAGGCGGCCTGACGCTGATACTCGGCGTCGATCTGGCTGGACAGGGCCAGCGCCTTGACGCACTCGCGGCGCTCGGCCTTGAGCAAGCGCACTTCGGGATAGCTGCCGTCCTCGCGCTGGTGCTTGGGCTTGCGATTCTCGTAGCCGGGTGCGCGGTGCGGGTGGATGGCTCCCGATAGCTTCGGGTCGCCGTATTCACGGTTCAGGGCATCGCTCAGCCGGTTGCCCACGTCCTTGTCGTGGGCCGTCCCCAGCTTCGGCACGGTGATGATGGCCTGATAGTTGCCGGGGCTTGATTCCAGCACAACGGCGGGCCGGTAGCCGTCACGGATAAGCCGCTCCAGCTTCTCCCGGTTCATGTCGTCGATGAGGATGTGATGCTTCTTGTCCGATAGTGGCGTGTAGTAGAGGTTTTCGCCCCGGCGCTGTAGGCGCAGCATCTCCGGCGTGCGCTGCTCGATCTCCTGCGGCGTGAAGCCCCGCGTGATGCCGTCCTTCTTGTCGAGGATGAAGGTTTGCTTCCTTCCGTCTGCCTGCATCTTGATGGACGTTACCCGGTAGCGCTCCGCGCCTACCGCTTCCGCGTACAGCTCAAACTGCTTTAGCTGCTCCGATTTCATCGCCTGCGCCCTCTCCTGCTGTATCCGCTGCCGCTCCTGCTGGATGCGCTCCTGAAGCTCAGGATTCGTGATCTTGAAACCGTGCTCTGCTGCTAACTTCGCGCACATGGCCTTGTATTCGTCGTTCCCGGTTACGGTGAAGCTGCCCCACTTCTGCGCCGATAGCTGCAAGGCGGCAAGCGTGCTGTCCCGGTTGCGCCAGTCGTGAATATCGATGCTTTTTCCCTTGTCCACGAAAGACACACCCCCGCCCGCCCCCGCTTCTTCCTTCCGGCTGTAATGCACCTGCTGGCCCACGATTTCAGGCTGATAGGCGCGGATGTCTCGCGGCGTCGGCGGCTCGCCGCTCGCGCCCTCGATGCGCTGCGGCTCGCTGGCGCGGTGCCGCCACTGCTCGGCAAGCTCCGGGCTTTTCTGCATCCGCTGCCACTGCTCCAGGTCGGGATAGGGCCGGAACTGCTGCCGGTGCTGCTCGCGCTGCTTCTGGTGCTTCTCTTTCAAGGCTGCTTTCTCTGCGGCCTGCTCGGCGGCAATCACGCTGCGCATGGCGTTGAGCACTTCGCCCTTACCCTTCCAGTTGCCGCGCATGAGTTCATCGCGGCGGGCTTTCTGCTGCTCGGCAATCTGCTTGCGCTCCTGCTCCTGCCGCTTGTCCAGTGCCAGCTTGGCCGCGTTCTTTTCCGCGTAGTGCGCCTTGCGCCCGGTGATGTAATCCTTCCATCCCGGCACGTCTGGCTTGATCGGCTCTGGCTCGCGCTGTGCTACCTGCTGACGCTGCGGCGGCGGCTGGTAAGCTCCGAGTCGCTTTTGTAACTTGGATAGGCTCGCGTCCCGGTCTGCGCTGCTGGCCTTCACGCCAACATCACCGACAAAGAGCGTCGCCCCGCTGCCTGTTTTCTCGTAGCGCATCCCCTTGGCTGCTAACTCGCGGTGCAACTGCTCCCACGTCTGCGCCTTTTTGATGATCGGTGCGCCGTCCTCAATGGCGATGCGTTCGGCGGATTTCTCCCCGGTGCGGTTTTCCATGTCGCGCTTCGGCTGGGCTGGCTGGCGCGGCTTGTCCTTGTCGATGTGCTCCCGGCCTAACTCACCATTCTCCAACACCTGATAACGCCCGTTCTGCTCACGCTGCCAGCCTTGTGCGTTCTCGATTCGTGCTATCGCCTTGTGCGCTGCCTCAATGTCGAAGCCGTTATTGATCTTCACCACCTTGAGCGTTTCAGGATGCACGCGGTTGATGGCAAGGTGCAGGTGCAAGTTGTCCGTGTCGGCGTGCAAACCATAGATGGCTTGATGGTCTTTAACACCTAGCTCATCCATGAAAATGCTTACCGCTTCTTCGACCTGCTCCGGGCTGGGCTGCTCGCCTTCTCGCCAACTCAGGACATAGTGATTGATCGTGTCCTTGCTTCGCACTGCCTCTTGTGACAAGGCAATCATTTCTGCCGTCTGGCTCTGTGGTTCATCGGTGATGAATCCACGCGCCCCGGCATGGATGCACTTCTCCTGCGAGTTCTCACGCTCCGGCTCGCGGATGTAGTCGGTTAGGCGAGAAACGCGAACCGCCTTGCTTGCTGCCTTCTGCGGGTTCTTAACCTTCTTGACGATCACGGCTCAGTTTCCCGATGTAGGCTTTCAGGGCCACAAGTGCCCCGGCTGTGTCCTTGTTGTAAATGCCTCCGCTTTCGTTGTGGATGTGCTTGAGCAATCCACCGATGCGCCGCAGCTCCTTGAGCATCACGGCGTCAGCGTTGGCAATGATCGGCCTGCCGAAGTAGCGGCGGCGGACAAGCTCGGACATGCTCAACCCGGCAAGGTCGGCATCCTCTTTCAAGCGGGCCTTCTCCGCTGCGGTCAGCCGTACATTGATAACGGCGTCCAGCGGTTCCGGCCCCTGCGTTTCAAATGGCATCGTGTCTCCTTCTCGCCGGGGCGGGGGGCGGGGTGTGTCTTGGACAGTAAGAAGCGAGAGCGCCGCACTGTCCGGGGTCAAGGGGATACCCCTTGCAGGATAAGCCAGACCGTGAGAAGCGAAGCGCCGAATGGGCAGGCGTCCGTTGGAACCACGTGGCGAAGCCATGTGTGTTACAACGGTCATCCTGTATTGCTCATCCGCTCTACTATCGTATCAGCAGTTTAAGTGCACGGGACGCACTTTGCAACAAGCACAAATGGCGCTATGCTGTCAACTCCGCAACAAGTAAGCAAAGGAGTTAGCACGATGAAGCATACGACAGAACAGCTAGAGGCTATCGCTGCAAAGCTGCGAGAGATGCCGCCAGTCGAGAAAAAGAAGCAAGAGCACAGCAAGCAAAATGCCGTGCGCATACTCTCGAAGGAAATCGCATTGTTGCAAAAGCGTGGATACACGCTTGACCAGATTTCCGAGACGCTGCGCGGTGAAGGTCTGAGCATCGCAACTCCAACACTCAAGAGCTACTTGCAGAGAGCAAAGCCAGCGAAAAAAGCTCCGGTGCAAGCACCGGGAGACACACCCCTCCCCCTCCCCCTCCCCGCCGTCAAGAAGCCT
Source organism: Pseudomonas sp. 18-147 (assembly GCF_051048045.1). Classification (NCBI taxonomy): domain Bacteria; kingdom Pseudomonadati; phylum Pseudomonadota; class Gammaproteobacteria; order Pseudomonadales; family Pseudomonadaceae; genus Pseudomonas; species Pseudomonas sp. 18-147. Next base: position 6,465 of record NZ_CP182299.1, on the reverse strand, counting down.
GCGGATACATCAAAGACGACATTCACCCCGAAACCTGACAGCGACGACATTTAAGGAGTAAGCAACATGGCGAAAAGCATTTACCTGATCGGTGGCAGCAAGGGCGGCGTTGGCAAGTCGCTTGTCACGATGGCAACGGTTGATTACCTGCAAGAGCGCGGCGAAAGCGTCTTGCTGATTGAGTCTGACACCTCTAACCCGGACGTATGGAAAGCCTATAAAGAAAGCACGGAAACGGAGCTTATCAATCTGGATGAGGCGGACGGATGGATTCAGCTAGTGAACTTGTGCGATAGCAAGCCGGATAGCGTCGTGGTAATCAACACGGCAGCACGGAATAACAAGGGCGTGAGCGCCTACGGTGAAACACTGAATAGCACGCTTGAAGAACTCAAGCGGAAGCTGGTCACGCTGTGGGTGATTAACCGCCAACGGGATAGCCTCGAACTGCTCAAGGAATACATGGACGCAATTCCGAATGCGGATGTTCATGTGGTACGCAATGGACACTTCGGGGAAGAAAATAAGTTCGAGCTTTACAACGGCTCCAAGCTGCGCACGGCGGTAGAGGAACGCGGCGGGAAATCGGTGACATTCCCGGACATGGCCGACCGTGTGAGCGATGACATTTACAGCAAGCGCATGAGCATTGCGGTAGCACTCAAGGAATTGCCCATTGGCAACCGTGCGGAGCTTACGCGGTGGCGCAACGAGGCCAAAAAGGTATTGGAGGCCGTAGTCCATGAGTGACCTAGACGACAGCTTTGCAAAGCTGCTCGGCAGGCAACCTAGTGACGCGGAGCGGCAAAGTCTTTACCGAGTTCGGGATGCACTCGGCCTGAAAAACAATGATGCGCTGTGGCTGGTGCTCATGGCCTTGCAACACTACCAAGGCCAGTATGAGAAGTTCCCGCAAGCGATAGCACAAGCAGCCAAAGATACCTTGGTCAATTTCAAGGTAACGGCGGATGCAACCGTGAAAGCATCAGCGGAAGCAGCCAAGGCGGATTTGGCGCAAGCGGTAGCAGCAGCAGCGCAAGAGGTCGCGCACAACACATCAGCAAAGCAGATGTGGCAGTGGGCGGCGGGCTGCATCGCCGTGGCCTTCCTGTGCGTCGGCCTGTTCGGCTGGTACATGCACAGCAGCGGCAAGGATTCGGGCTATCAGGCCGGATACGGCGCCGGATACGGCGCGGGATACACCGAAGCCAAGGACGAGAAAGCGGCGGCGGCATGGGCCAACACGCCAGAGGGGCGCTTGGCCTACCGCTTCGCTCAAACGGGAAGCCTCGCCAGCTTGGCGAAGTGCGATAGGCCGGGGTGGTACGTCGAAAAAGGCGTGTGCTACGTCAAGCCCGCATCGGATGGCACCTACGGATGGAGGTTGCCATGAGAATCAAGATCAAAGGAGAAATCACGGCAGAACGCCTAGCGGAAGCACTGCACGCAGCAGCAGAAAAATACGAAGCTGTGAGGCCGGGGCACAAGGTCTATGGGGCCAATCTTTACCTCACGGCATTCGATGCGGATGGTCTGCCTTTCGATCTGGTAGACCATCGCGGCGAACCGCTTTCGATCACCATCGAGGCCAAGTCTGGCGAACTGGTAAAACCAGCACTCACAGCAGAGGGTGAAGCACGCCGACAGAAAGCCAAAGAGGAAGCACGAAGGCAAGCTGAAGAAGCGGAAGCTGAAGCACAGCGCAGACACAGGCAAACCTTAGACGAATACGAACAGGAGCGGCAAAAACGACGGAAAAAGGAAGCCGAAGCAAGAAAGCAATTTGAGGACGCGAACGCAATCACTGCCGAACTCTTGAAAACCATGCCGGAACGCTTCATCGACGAACTGAACAAAACCGTGCAAGGCGTTTGGGACGACCTCAAGCCAACCGAAACGCAAGGCAAGAAGAAGGGCCAGCCGAAAGCACTACCAGTCTTTTCCGTCCATGCGGACGGCCTGTTGCTCTCCGTCGAGACATGGAAGAACCCACGCCGGGTGCTCAATCCGCTTTGCACACTTCAGCACGGAAAAATAGCCCCATTCTGGATGCACGAAGCAGCGTGGTTAGAAGCCATGTGTGGGATGCGAATAAAGATTCATCCGTACAAATAAAGTCTCATTCTTTGAAATAGAGTTTCATCCTAAAACAGAGGGCAAAGCCTCCTGCGGGACGGTGGCCACTTTCGGCCCTGCCGGTCGCCGTCCGTTCGTGCGGCGCTGCAAGTATCGCAGCACACCCAGCGTCATGCGGGCGTCGGCAAGGGCGCGGTGTGCGCCGTCCTCTGCCACGCCGCAGTCGGTCGCAGCCTCGATCAGCTTCAACCATCGCCAGCGGTCGCGGCTCCGGTCGTACTCTCCATGCCACTCGGCATACATCAGCATCGCGCAAGCGGTCGTCAACACTGGCGCGGTGATTCCGTGTATCTGATAGGTCTGCCGCAGCAAGCGCGCATCAAAAGCGACGTTGTAGGCAACGACGGTTCGGCCAGCAACGGCGGCGGCGTACTGCTCGGCCACCTCGGGCCAGCTCGGCGCACTGGCCACCATGGCGTCGGTGATTTTGTGAATCGCTGTCGCCTCGACCGGGATTGGCCGGGTCGGGCGTACCAGCGTGTCGAGGATCGGTGCGCCGGTCACGTCGAGTATGGTTATCTCGCAAATCTCGGCGTCATCACCGAGGCCGGTGGTTTCGGTGTCGAGCACAATGCAGCCTGCGGCGATCAGGTCTTTTGCCTGCGCTGCGACGTGCTGGCGACGGACTTGGGCACGCCCAGGCATCCAGCGCCACGGCACGCACTCGGCTGGGTTGTACACATCATAAGCCCCCTGACCTTGCCAGACACTGCCAGCGGGCTTGGTGTTTAGTCCCGGCATGAGGCGGAGGCGTTCCTTGAGGTGCTTACGGCATAGAAGCCCCTTGGCCTCTGCTTCGGTCGGGGTGAGGTGTTTTCGGGTTTTGGGCATACGCCCCCCTTGTTGGTGTCTCAGTCCCGGCGGTAGTGGGCGACGATTCAGACGCTCGAAAGTATGAGACTTTATTTTCACGATTCAGGCCGCGCCCAATGCCACGCGATCCTTTCAGAATGACACTTTACCCGCCTGCCAAGCCTGAGTCTTTCAAAACAGTCCTGAAAATTGGCGTAGCTTAGGATGGGACTTTATTTGCATCCCACAGCTTCGCTGTCTGCGGCCTCTCTCGCCCACCATGCAGGCCGGGCGGCTGCGGATGACAGCGCCCCCACGGCCCACAATGCAAGCTCCTGATCGCCCAGGCTGGCCGCCTGCACGAATACCGCGCCAAGCTGCCGCAGTTCGTCGTGCAGGGCTTGAAACTCGGCGGCGGTTGGCATCACTCCCCCCCTTTCCCTTTCGGTGCCTTGGTGGCCTTCTCGGCGGCCTCGGCCTTGTCCTGCTGCCGTTGTAGCGCCTCCAGTTGCCCGGCCAGCCGTGCGGCCTGCTCGCGGGCCTCTGCTGCCACCTTGCGGGCGTCGTCGCGTTCTGCTTGCACCTGCCGGGCTTCCTGCGCGGCAGCGGCTCGGGCTTCTTCGTTGGCCTGTGCCGCCTTGGCGGCCTGCTGCTCGATCTGCTCGACGCGGGCCTCTGCGCGGCTCACACGGTCGGCGCACGCCTCCAGCTTGGCGGCCAGCACGGCGGCCTGTTGTTCGGCGGCGGTGCGGCCCTGCTGCGCTTCGGCCAGTGCGGCGCGTAGGCGCTCTATCTCTGCGGCCTGCTCACTCACGCGCTCGGCCTGTGCCTCGATCTTGAGCCGTGCCGTTGCCACCTCCACGCGGGCGGCCTCTGCCGCCTGCTGCTCGCGCTCGATGCGCTGCTGTGTCTCGGCCAAGTCGGCGGCCTGCTGGGCGGCTTTGCCTGCCAGCGTGTCGCGCTCACTGGTCAGCACGGCCACCTGCTCGGCCAGCTCGTCGCGCTCGGCCTCCAGCGCCTCGCCTGCGGCCCCAAGTTCGGCGGCCTCGGCCTGCGCTTGCTGGAGTTCTTGCTCTTTCTCGGCCCGCGCCTTCGCTGCGGCCTTCTCGATCTCGCCAGCAATGGCGGCAGTCAGCGCCTGCGGCAACTCCGGGGCCGCAACGGCAGCCACCGGGCGGGCCTCACGCCATTGCACAAGATGCTTGTGGATCGTGTTTGGCGACCCGGTGCCGCCCAAACGCTCACGGATCGCATTGATGGTGGGCTGTTGCCCGTCGCCCACGAGGGCGTCAGCGGCGGTAAAAACTTGATCCCGAGTGATGCCTTGACGTGCCATGATCCTTTCTCCTTTCGTATCGTATTACTGTATTTCGTATTGATACGATATTATACGACTATACAGTACGATACACAAGCGGTTTTCGTAACGTACCGCTGCCCGGTCGGCTGCTCGTTTTGGGTGAAACACCGTGTCCGGGAGGCGCTGACGCCTCGCCTTCGGCTCGTTGTCGGCCAGCCGTCGAACGAAAAGCGGAGCTTTCCGCCCGCCGCCCGGCTCCACTTGGGCAAAGCGGCCAGAAACGGGCCTACAGCGCGTTTTGAGAGGGTGGGCAAAGGGGCAGGCAGGGACACGTCGAGAAAACGCCGCCACGGGCCGCCTGTGAGGTCGTCCGCCGTCCGGGTTTTCGAGTGGAGAGGGGGTCAAGCGAACCGTGGAATAAATGGGGGGTAGCCCGTAGGGGGGCACCGTTTATGCCGCGAAAGTCGCTTGATGCCCTCGGAGCGCCCCGAGCCTCACGGCGGCGAGTGGCCCCCGGCAGGGCCGCCAGAGGCATCTTGCAAACACGATCAAGGCGACAGACGTTTGACCGCATCCACAAATGACAATCTGAACAGGTGCATGGTCAGGTCGATGGCACCGCCACCCTGCTCTTTCCGCGTGTCGTACCACTTCGGCCAGGTCGCCAGTAGCTCAACACCGCCGCCACCAATGGACACATTCAGCCGCACCGTAGCCGCGTCTTTCACCGGCACAAAGTCAGGATCACGCTTCCAGTACAGGCCCAGCCGGTCTAGCGTTTCCTGCACCGTCATTGCTCGCAACGAAGGTACTCAAAGGCAGGCGCTACGCGCCGGGCGTAGGCTTCGCCATTAGTAATAGGGGAGGGACTTGTCTCACGCTTTGCGCTCCACCTTGGCGGCTGTAATAGGGGAGGAACCTGTCTCACAGGCTGGCATCGGCTTACCTGCTCGATACCAGCTTGCCCGGCTCATGCCCAAGGATTCCCACGGCTTCTGACGGCTCGCGGAATTGGCCTCATAGGTCGCACGATCGACGGCCCCAGCGGCACGCCTGCGGGCTTCGTCGCGCTTTCTGTCTCGGTCGCGGCGGCGCTCGGTCGCCATGTCCCGGCTGATGAGCGTGCGCAGCTTGCGCTGCTCGTCGTCGGTGATGTGAAACAGGCTGATAAGCGTGTCGTTCTTGGGCGTGTAGAGCGGCGCAAACTGCTTGCCGCCGAACTCCACCGTTTCCCCAGCTTCGTGAGCCTTGGCCTTGGCGTACAGCGTCATAAGCTCGGCGCTGCGGTAGTTCCACCGTGGGTCAAGCTCACGGGCCAGCGCGGCGGCCTCGTGGTACATCTGGCCGGTGTGCGTCGCACCTGACAGCAGCAGGAAATTCAGCCGCCAAAACAGGTGCTGCATCCGCTCGCCCTCGGCCACGCCGCCGCGCAGCGCGGCCAGCGTGCGCAAGTCCTCCAGACGATCCCACGCCAGTTGCCGCCCGTTGAGCGTGCGCAGGTTGCCGGTTTGGCCGCCCGGCAGCAGCTTGAACTGGCGACGGTCGGCGCGGGCCTTGCGGTCGGCCTCGATGTCCCAGCGGGCCACCGGCAGTAGCGCCTCGGCCAGATACTCGAAGTTGTACCGGATCGGCTCGCCGTCCGGGCCTTGCTCAACGTGGATGACGCGGCAAACCTCGCCGCTCTTGCTGTTCACCGTATTGACCAGCCGCAGCACGCGGCTTGCATCCTTGGCCGCTGGATCAGCGCCCAGCCCGGCCAGACGGTCGATCAGGTAACGCTGGCAGGCATTCCAGCGTGGCAGCGCCTGACGCGGCAAGGTGCCATCCAGCAGCCACTTTGCTTGCACGCCACGGCCAGAGAAAACGAGGATCGACGGCGGCGGCACGCCTTCGTCGTAGCAGCGGAACATGACAGCGGCGGCCAGTTGCTCGGGGCTGCGCCCCTGCGCCCACGGCTCGCGGTAGGTGTCCAGATCGGCGAACAGCAAGCCGATGCGGGCCAAGTTGACCACGCGGCGATTGGGCTTGATGAACTCGGCCTGAGACAGCCACGTATCCCGGCTGTGGTCGAGCATGGAGAGCACCACGGGCATCTGTGACAGCCGGTAACTGTCCTGCTTCTTGCCGCTGCCCTCGCCCGTCGCCATGAGCAACGAGAAAAAGCCCTGTCGGGCTGTGTCGTGATAGCAACCCGCCTCATCGGCTGGGCTGAAAAGTCGTAGCTGTGCTTGCCCCAT
>NZ_CP182298.1:0-27974 GCF_051048045.1 Pseudomonas sp. 18-147 | reverse complement strand
GTCCGACAACCCGTTGTGCAATAACTTTGCTGGACAGTGTCCGGCATGGCCGACTAATGATCGTTTGACGGACATTGACGGTAAGGCATTTTTGCATTACTATGTGAAGCATCAACCTTGATTGCGAGGGCAAACCACCATGACCACATTGACCGTTACCGCACGGGGACAAGTGACGTTTCGGAAGGACGTACTGCAACACCTCGGCATCAGGCCAGGCGACAAGATCGAGCTGGACTTGTTGCCAGACGGTCGGGGCGTGCTCAAGGCGGCACGGCCCGCAGGGACGATAGCCAGCTTTGTCGGCCTGCTCGCGGGCAAGACGCAGAAGGTTGCCACCATCGAAGAAATCAACGAGGCGGCGGCGCAAGGCTGGGCAGGTAAGCAATGAAGGTCGCAGTCGATACCAACGTCCTTGTGCGTGCGGTTGTGCGTGACGATCCCGCACAAGCGGACGTTGCCGCCGCAGTCTTGACCGACGCCGAGTTGATCGCGGTCGCGCTGCCGTGCCTATGCGAATTTGTTTGGGTGCTGCTGCGTGTCTACGGCTTCCAGCAAGCCGACGCGGCCAGCGCGATCCGGGCACTACTGGCCGCCGCGAATGTGGAAGTGAACCGGCCTGCCGTGGAGGCTGGCTTGCTGGTGCTCGACGCGGGCGGAGACTTTGCCGATGGCGTCATTGCCTACGAAGGCAACTGGCTTGGCGGGGAAACCTTCGTTTCCTTCGATAAGAAGGCGGTGGCACTTCTCACGGCGCAAGGGCAATCAACGCGCCTTTTGTGACGGACATGAGCATGAACGAATTCCGCCGACTGGCCGCGAAGATCGACCAACACATGCAGCAGCTTGCCGCCCAGGGTGTCAGCGAGGCCCATGCCATCATCAATCGCATGATGGGGTACGGGCCTGACCTGCACAGGATTTGGGTCGGCACATCCGATCAGCAGCTCATGGCGCTGTCCCGCGAGTTCCCAGGGTTCTACCGCTACGCCCGCATCATGGAAGAGGCATCCGAAGCCGAGCGCCGCAAGGCTTCGCGGCCCTATGACGGCATGGCCGAGTTCTCCGAACAGCACAAGCAAATGGGCGCGCAACTGCTGACCACGGCGGCCACGCTTGAGCGTGGCTACCAGGCGTTTCGTGCGAGCGGCAGTCTCCAAGACTTCCGGCCTCAGCTCGACGAGCTGGGCCGCCTGCATCGGCAATGGCTGTCCGACCTGGAAGCCTTCAAAGACTCGCTGCGCACGCAGGGCGCAGAACCCAAGGTGCTGGAATACGTGAACGAGGCTTTCGGCCGCCTGGCCGAGCGCATCAAGCAGCTTGCCGGTTGATCGCCGGAATTTTCGGCGGTTCCGGCTTTGTCGCGCCGTGCACAAGAGTTCTGAGCAATTCCGATCTCTCGCGGCGCTTCGTGCATAGAACTTCTGACCGTTCCCGGTCAGAAGTTCTATGCACACACGGCGGCCAGCCCAGTGAACTGGTGCAGTCGCCTTCTGAAAACGACATGCATCCCCCTTTTTCCTGGCGTCATCATGTTGCAAAAGTCGGTCGCAAATAGTTTATTATTTGCGACGATATTTGCAACGAAGGGCGCGCCATGAAAGACAAGCCGATGATCGGTTACGCCAGGGTATCGACCGACGACCAGGATTTGACGAACCAACGCGCAGAGCTGCACGCCGCCGGCTGCACGCGCATCTTTGCCGAGAAGATCACCGGCGCCCATGCCAAGCGGCCGGAGCTAGGCCGGATGCTTGACCACCTACGCGCCGGCGATGTGGTGACGGTCACGCGGCTGGACAGGCTGGCCCGTAGCACCCGCGACCTGCTGGACATTGCCGAGCAGTTGCAGGCGAAAGGCGCGGGCCTGCGCTCGCTGGCCGAACCGTGGGCCGACACCACCACCCCGGCCGGGCGCATGGTGCTGACCGTGTTTGCCGGCATCGCCGAGTTCGAGCGTTCCCTAATCATCGACCGCACCAGGAACGGCCGCGAGGCGGCCAAGGCGCGAGGCGTGCAGTTCGGCCGCCGCCCTACCCTCACCCCCGGCCAGGTCGAACATGCCCGCGAGCTGCTGGGCGCTGGCCGCACGGCGGCCGAAACGGCCGAGCTGCTGGGCGTGCATCGGGCAACCCTTTACCGGGCGCTGCGCGGCCAGGAAACCAGCCGGGCCGAGGCCCGCCGGCGCGGCGCGTTTGTAGAGGACGCCTTGACCGAGGCCGATGCGCTGGCGGCCGCCGACCAGGAGGGCATGAAGGCATGAGAAACGGACACTACCCCCTGCCCCCGCTCCGGCCGGAGCTGCAAGCCGCGCACGACGAGATGGACGCCAAGGGCGATTACTTTGCCTATGCCGTGTGCCGAACCCATGACGGCCAGGCGTGGGAAGTGACGACCAGGCAGGGCGGCATGTATGGCGCGCTCGATGGCCGCTATCTCGACCACGACGAAGCGGCCGCCGCCGGCGTGGCCTGGCTGCTGGAACAGCTCGACCGCGAACCGACAGCAGACGAGGCAACGTATCGGGCGCTATGGGAAAGTATGGGCAAATGATGAAAAATGCTTTTACTCATTCGCGTGTCGTGCTATGATGCAATGAGTAAATTATCATTTGCATGACCACCAGGAGAGCGCATGAAAGTCATTGCCGTGCTGAACCAGAAGGGCGGTTCAGGAAAGACCACCATCGCCACGCACCTAGCCCGCGCCCTGCAACTCGATGGCGCGGACGTGTTGCTTGTCGATTCCGACCCCCAGGGCAGCGCCCGCGATTGGGCTGCCGTGCGGGAAGATCAACCGCTAACCGTGGTCGGCATCGACCGACCAACCATTGACCGGGACGTGAAGAACGTGGCCCGCAAAGTGGATTTCGTCGTGATCGACGGAGCGCCCCAGGCGGCCGACCTGGCCGTGTCGGCCATCAAGGCGGCCGACTTCGTGCTGATTCCGGTGCAGCCATCGCCCTATGACATTTGGGCCACGGCCGACCTGGTGGAGCTGGTCAAGCAGCGCATCGAAGTCACGGACGGGAAGCTGCAAGCGGCTTTCGTGGTGTCCAGGGCGATCAAGGGCACCCGCATTGGCGGCGAGGTTGCCGACGCGCTGGCCGGCTACGCGCTGCCCATTCTTGATGCCCGCATCACGCAGCGCGTGAGCTATCCCGGCACCGCCGCCGCTGGCACGACCGTTCTTGAAACCGAGCCGGACGGCGATGCAGCGGCCGAGGTTCGTGCCCTGGCCGCCGAGATCAAACAGAAACTCAATTGAGCTTTTGAGGAAATGAAAAAATGAGCAAGCCCACAACCACACTCACCGCCGGCCGCCCGAGCGCACGCACCGACAAGGCGCGGGCCGCGACCCTTGCCAGCCTGGCCGACGACGCCGGCGGCATGAAGCGCGTCAATTTCGAGCTACCCGCCGAACAGCACGCGAAGCTGAAAATCTACGCCACGAAGCAGGGCAAGAGCATCAAAGATGTGCTGTCCGAGTATGTCGCCAGCCTGCCGGATTGACGCTCAAAAACATATTTACTCATTTGAATTTTAGCAGCTAAAGGGGCGGCACCATGAACAACGAGCGCGGGAAGGGGCCGCAGCAGATCGGCGAGGCCCTGGGCGACCTGGACAAATCACTTGCGAGGTTGAAGGCCGCGCACGACGCGCAGCGCCAGAAGCGCATCGAGGCGGCCGCCAGGCCGGGCGAATCCTGGGAGCAGGCCGCCGCCAGACTGCGCGAGGAAGAAGCTAGGGCCGAGCGTGAGCGCAGTTCCGGCTCCGTTAAATCGCCCCCCCCCGCATCAAGCATCCGCAAGCCGCCGAGGGGAGACGAACAGCCAGACTTCTTTGTCCCGACGCTCTATGACGTGGGCACAAAGGATTCCCGCAGCATCATGGACGTGGCCGTGTTCCGTCTTTCCAAGAAGGACCGGCGAGCGGGCGAGGTTATTAACTACACCCTGCCCGATGGTCATGTCACCGTGTCGGCAGGCGCGGCCGGCATGGCTTCGGTGTGGGATTACGACTTGGTGTTAATGGCCGTGTCCCACCTCACAGAGTCAATGAACCGCTACAGGGAAGGGAAGGGAGCGAAGCCTGGCCGCGTGTTCCGGCCGCACGTTGCGGACGTGTTGAAGTTCTGCCGACGAGCGGACGGCGGCAAACAGAAAGATGACCTGGTGGAAACCTGCATCCGGCTCAACACCACGCACGTTGCGGTTCAGCGCACCAGGAAGGCCAAGAACGGCCGCACGGTGACGGTATCCGAGGGCGAGGCCCTGATTAGCCGCTACAAGGTCATCAAGAGCGATAGCGGCAAGCCCGAATACATCGAGATCGAGCTGGCCGATTGGATGTACCGCGAGATCACGGAGGGCAAGAACCCGGACGTGCTGACCGTTCATCCCGACTACTTCCTGATAGACCCAGGCATTGGCCGTTTCGTCTATCGCCTGGCTCGCCGCGCAGCGGGCAAGAGCGCCGCAAAGTGGGCCTTCCAGACGATCTACGACCGCAGCGGCAGCGCAGGCAAGTTCAAGGAGTTCTGCCGCATCTTGCGCAACATCATCCAGGCCAACGACTTGCCGGAGTACGAGCTGCGCGAGGAAGCCGGGCAGGGCGGCCCGCTGCTGGTGATGACCCATCGCGACCATGCCGATGCAGAGCTGCCACCACCTGCCGGTGTGTAATGTACGGAGGGAGAGGGCCAAGAGTCCGTCAAAAGTTTAGCTAAACCCCGCTTTGATCGGTTCCGACCCTCTCGCCTGTGGATAGCCCGTACTTTGCACACCGAAACCCGTACATTACCCACCGGCTTCCGTACTTTGCACACCGAAACCCGTACATTACCCACCGGGCACATTTACAACCCATTGATTCATATATGGAAAACTGCACTTTTCCTGCCTAAAACTCTTTAAAACATATAAAAACTCTTAAAACCCGCCTGGCCTGTGCATAAGTCGCGGCCAGATCGAACCGCCCAAGCGCCCTACGGGCGCGCCTACCCTCCGCGCTTCGCGCTCCGCCCCGCCGCCGTAGGCGGCGGCCTGCGCCTTCGGCGGGGCACCCCTGCGGGGTTCCCCCGGCTTCGCCGGCTCCCCCTCCGGCAATCGTGCTGGCCTACGGCCAGGCGGCTTACCAGGGCGCGGCACGCCGCGCCGGTGGCAACTCCACCGCCTGCGCTCTCATCCAGCGCCGTGCCCGCTGAAAGGCCGCAAAAAGCGGTTTAGCAGGGAAAAGCGGCTTGCGGAGGCCGTGCCCAACCTCAACCGCCTGCGCGAGTTGGAAGGCCGCAGGTTGAACGCCAAGAAAAAGGGCAAGCGGCCGAGCTGGCCAGCATCGCCATTTCCGACGAGGAAGGCCCAGAACCACACCCAGGCCGCGCAGGAGCGCCCAGGAGACGCGAAACCGGCGAGAGTAGGGATAGGGTGCCGCCGACCCCGGAAAACGCCGCCACGGCCCGCACAGGGCCAAATTTCGACCCCGACGCGCTCCCGGCCGGGCTGGCCCTGGCACGGTGCGTAGTATTTCGCCGTAGGGTTTGTAAATTGTAGTATGTAGTAGTATCATACAACATACTACAACGCTACATTTCATACAGGAGCAACCGCTATGGCAGTCACGAAAGAGCAGATTTTTTCCGCCGCCGACGAGCTGGCCGCCGGCGGCCAGAAGCCCACGCTTGAGGCCATCCGCCAGATCACCGGCGGGAGCTATACGACGATCAGCCCGGCCCTGAACGAATGGAAGGCCCGCCAGGTCACGGCGGCCGCGCCCCTGCGCGAGCCTGCGCCCCAGGCCGTCGCCGACCGCCTGGCCGAGCTGGGCAGCGACCTATGGACAATCGCCCTCGACCTGGCGAACGCCCGGCTTGCCGTTGAGCGGGAAGGGTTGGAAAAGGCCCGCGCCGAGCTGGAAGCCGACAGGGCCGAGGCGACCGAGCTTGCCGACCGCCTGGCCGCCCAGGTCGATGACCTGCAATCCCGCCTGGCGTCCATCGAGGCCGCCGAAGCGGCCGCACGCGGCGAAGCCGACGAGCTGCGCGGCCAACTGGCCACCGCCCAGGAACAGGCGCACACGGCCGAGGCCCGCGCCCAGGAGATCGAGCGCCGCGCCGGCGAGCTGCGCACGGAACTGGACAGGGCGCACCAGGACGCCGACCAGGCACGCGGGGCGCTGGCCGAACAGCAGAAGGCCAGCCAGGCCGCCGCCGCTCAACTCGACCAGGTGCGCGGCGAGCTGGCGAAGGTGCAGGCCAAGGCCCAGGCCGACCAGGAAGCGCAGCAGGAACAGCGCAAGCAGGCGGCCGCCGAGGCGCACCGCATGGCCGAACGCCTCACCGCCGCCCAGGCCGAGCGCGACCAGGCCACGAAGGCGGCCGCACAGGCCCGCGAGGACGCCGCCCGCCTGGCCGGGCAGCTCGACACGCTCAAGGAACAATCGGCTGCGCTGCTGGCCCGCATCACGCCGCCGGCGGCCGAGGTGAAGCCGACAAGGAAGAAGCCCGGCAGCGGCGAGTGATCGGCCCCTTAAGTGTCAAGATCAGCCGCCGCAGCGCGAACGGGCAGGGAACATACGAAGAAAAGGCCGGGAACGCTTGCGCGTTTTCCGGCCCTATATTGACACTTGAGGGGCGGCCGACTTTAGCCGCTAAAATCATTTACTCAAAAGAGTAAAAAATCAAAAGCGCCTTTACTCTTTTTTGTGCCGCTGGCGAAACGCGGCCAGGTCGATTACGTCCGCCGTGCGCCTGGCGGCCGCCTGCATCGGCGTGGGCGGCTTGACCCCGGCCGGTGCCGGGCTGGCCTTCGGCCGGAACTGCCGCCACAGCTCCGCGAAGAACGACCAGGCGAAGATGAAGGGCAGCAGCGGCAGCACCAGGACGAAGCCGACCAGGCGGGCCAGGCCGAGGCCGAGCGGCCGCAGGAAGGCCAGCGGCCGCCGCAGCAGATCGAGCAGCAGGCCGCCGACCAGCCACGCCGGCGCGGCCAGGACGAACACCGCAGCGAACAGGGCAGGGAACAGTCGGCGCAGGAACCACGCCAGGGCGATGACGCCGAGAACCGCCGCGATGATGCCCGCCATACGTCACCCCTTAGCTATGGTAGGGGTTCGCATCGAACCGCCCGGCATATTCGGCATCGGCCAGGTAGTTCAGCCGGTCGAGCAAGTAGGGCCGTTCGCCGCGCACCAGGACAATCGGATGCTCCGGCCCCAGGCGCATGACCTCATCCGGCGTCAGCAGCTCGCGGCCGGTGAATTGCTGGCTGGTGCCGGTGCTCTTGCCCCGGTTCATCGAGCCGCCGCCGCCCGATAGGCCGCTACCGCTGTTCTTGCCGGTGTTTTCCGTCTCAAACTCAATCGTGGCTTTGCCCAGGCTGTCGCTGATGTATTTGGCCGTGTCGTAGTCGTCGGTGCCAAAGAACGACTTGGCGCTGTTAGCCAGGAAGGTTTGCCACTTCGGATAGGTGCCCTTGAGCTGCGACAGGTCTTGAATGAACACCCAGAAGGCCAGGCCGTAGCCGCGAAGCAGGCTCACGGCATCCTCAATCTGCTTCATGTAGCCGAGCTGGCCGAACTCATCGAGCAGGAAGGCGACCCGGTGCGCGGGCTGCACGTTGCTGGACGTGATCGCGGCAATCACCGAGCTGATGAACAGGCGCAGGAAGCGGGCATTCGGGCCGATGCGGTTTGCCGGCATGACAAGGTAAACCGTCATGGCCGTGGCCTTGATTTCCGACAGGTCGAAGTCCGAGCGCGACAGCGCGGCCGACACTCGCGGGTCATCGAGAAATGCCGTATTCCGGCGGGCCGTCGAAAGCACGGAACCACGCTCTTTGTCGGCCATGCCCATGAGCGTATTGGCCGCCCTGGCCGGGATGCCGAAGGCCGCCGTATCGTCGGCCGCCATTGCGCCCAACACGTCGAAAAATTCCGCTTCCCCCGCCGTCAGCAGCCGCCGCAGTTCGCCCAGGTTCCGGCGTTCCGTGTCATCCAGTCCGGCAACGTGCAGCATCAAGCCTTGCAGGAAGTTCTTTGCCGATTCATCGAAATGCACGGCATCGCCCTTGCTTTCAGCGATCACCAGGGCATCGGCCAGGATGGCCGATTCACTCACACAATCCGGGTTCCACACGTCGAGCCGGTCAAGCACGTTGAAGGCCGCGCCGCCGTCGCCATTCACCGCGAACGGATCGACCGAATAGACCGCCTGGCCGAGCGCCCGGCGGGCGCGCGCCGTCACGGCCGCGTTTTCGCCCTTCACGTCCAGCACAAGGGCCGAGCCGGGATAGTCCAAGAGGTTCGGAATCACCGCGCCAATGCCCTTACCGGAGCCGGTAGGGGCGACCGTCACAACATGGCCGGTAAAGCGGAAACGCTGATCGAGACCGGCGGGCGCATCGGACACCCGGCCCAGGGCGAAGCCGCCCGGCTTGCCGGGCGCGACAAGGTGGCCGCCCTGGCGGATTTCATCGACCGTTCCCCACCGTGCCGAGCCATGCGAACCGAGCGGATGCGTGCTGCTGTTATCGACCGCAGCGACCGCCGCACCGGCAGCCGTGACCGGCCCGGAGGGCTGCACCTGGCCGCGCAGGTTTTCGATTGTCCCGCCGAGGATGCGCAGCCGCTTTCCTGTCGGAGACTCCGCGCCGACCAGGCCCGCGAGCCAGCCGAACACCCGGCCCGCGTTCAGATACGTTGCCACTGTTCCGGCGACCGTCGCGGCGAGGATGAACCAGCCCGGAATGAACGGCGCGAACACGAACAGAAGCAACATGCCGACCGATGGAACGAGGAAGGCCAGGCCAACGGCCGTGCCGACCGTCACAGGGTTCTGCCGCCGCTTGTGCGCCAGCCACGCGCCGACAAAGCAGACCGTGACCAGGTAGAACAACCAGCCGCCGAAAGCCGCCTTGATGCGCTCGCCGAAGCCGCCGAAATAGCCGCTCACGGTCGAGCCGCCGAGCTGTTCCATGCGTTCCGCGCCGCGCTGCTGCACTTGGGCGCGATACTCCGCAAGAATCGTTTCCGCTTGGGCCGTTCCGATGCCCTTGCCGAACTCAACGCCTCGCGTCACGGACTGCTGCACGACATTGACGCCGGCCGTTGCCGCCGCCGCTGGCCGCTCGCCGTCCAGGCCCGCCAGAATCCGGTCGCTGAAATCGTCCAAGCTACCGGCCGAGGAAAGGCCCGCATTCTGCAAGAACAAGCCCAGGTCATTGCGATACAAGCTAAGGATGTTTGCCGCGCCTGGCGCGTTCCGGTTCGCCAGTGCAGCGGCTTCCAGCTCTTTCAGCACTGGCAGCAATTCGGCCCACTTGTCGCGGTAGGCTTGCCAGTTCCCGGCATTCGTCGCCATCGCCAAATCCTGCTGCCCAACATCCAGGGCTTGCAGGCTGTTTTCCCACTTCTGGAATGCCGCCTCTTGCGCATCACAAACGCGCTTCACCCAGGCATCCGCATCTTCCGCGCCGTAGAACTTCGCGGCCTCTGCCGCTGGGTTGCATTCAGGGAAAACGCGGGCGTGCGCCGTGTTCGCCAACGACAGCACGAATGCTCCAAAAAATACCGCTACGACAGCGGCCCACAATCTCGCCAAAAATTCTCTAACGTCCATCATGCTTCACCTCTATGTCAGGTTGAATTGACGGCTAGGAACGGTTGCCGCCGTCCTCTCCATCATCGGAAAAAGCCTCATCGCCTGCCGCCTCAAAGCGTGCTTTTG
Organism: Pseudomonas sp. 18-147; assembly: GCF_051048045.1. Lineage (NCBI taxonomy): Bacteria > Pseudomonadati > Pseudomonadota > Gammaproteobacteria > Pseudomonadales > Pseudomonadaceae > Pseudomonas > Pseudomonas sp. 18-147. The sequence continues at coordinate 18,251 of NZ_CP182298.1, read as the reverse complement.
TGGCGTCAGCATTTGGCCCGTTGAGCGCACCGGCCGCGAGGGTTAAAGCGCCCAAAATCACGGAAACCGGATAGCCCGCCATGCCGGACTTGATGACCAAGCCGCCGAGCTGGATTTTCCGGCGGGCATCTTCTCTCCTGGCGTTCATCCGAAGGCGTCCTAAATTGCGCTCAATCTGCGCTAGGCGTTGCCGCCATCGGGGCAGCTTGCTTGCCTTCGCTTTTGCGAAATTTCGAGGCGATAGCCTCAAACTCCTTCCGCAGTTCGGCGTCTTCAATGTCGAGATCGCCGAGGCCAGCGGAGAGGGCAATCTTGCCGATGCGCTCAGCCGCTTTGCTTTCCAGTTCGGCCAGTTCTGCCTTGATGCGGTTCAGTTCGGCCAGCTTGTCGGCCTTGCGTTCGGATAACGTCTTGCGTGCCATCGTCATAGCTCCTTTCGAGATTGTGGGTTATGCGCACACGATCTTACCACCGGCAAGGCTGGCGGGGAAGGCGCGGCGCTGGTATAGTCATGGAGCGAAAGCGAAATGCGCACTTACGGGTTGCTGCGCAACCCTCATGCGGCCGGGGACACCCCGGCACCCCTTTTAGCGGCTAAACGCCAAGGGAAAAATGGCGATCTACCACTTGAACACGCACACGATAGGACGGGCGGCCGGGCATAGTGCCGTGGCCGCTGCCGCCTATCGTTCCGCGTCGTCGCTGGTAGATGAGCGCACCGGCGAAGTGTTCGACTTCACCAGAAAAGGCGGCGTGTTGTCGTCCGAGATCGTCACGCCCGCAGGCGTGCCGGTTCCCGAACGCGCCGCCCTATGGAATGCCGCCGAGGCCGCCGAGAAACGAAAAGATGCGCGAGTGGCCCGAGAGTGGCGGGCAGCCCTGCCGCATGAGCTGAACGAAGCCGACCGTAAAGAGCTGGCAACGCAGATGGGGCAGGCCATCGCCGACCGCTACGGCGTGGCCGTGGATGTGTGCATTCACGCGCCAGACAAGGAGGGCGACGACCGGAATTTTCACGTTCATATGCTGGCGACCACGCGAACCATTGGTGCGGATGGAACGCTAGGCGCGAAGGCCGTCATTGAGCTGGCGAACAAAGACAGGCAGAAGGCTGGCATTCCTGGCACAAGCCAGGGCGACATCATCGAGATTCGCCAACAGTGGGCCGAGCTAACAAACGAGGCGCTAGAGCGGGCTGGAATCAGCGCCCGCGTAGATCATCGCAGCTATGCAGATCAGGGCGTGGAACTCACGCCAACCAAGCACATCGGCAGCGATGCCGTGGCGATGGATAGGCGCGGCCTGGAAGCCGACCGCATCGACATTCACAACGCCGACCGGCAGGAGCAGGCGCGGCAGATTGTCGAGCGGCCGGAGATCATCCTAGACAAGCTCACGGCCACGCAAGCGGTATTCACGCGCCGCGATATTGCCGCAGAGCTGAACCGCTACATTGACGATGCCGACCAGTTCCAGGGCTTGCTTGCCAGGCTGGAACAATCGCCGCTGCTTGTCGAGCTGGAACCGGCCAGCGGACGCGACCCGGCGAAGTTCTCCACCCGCGAAATGATCGACACCGAGCGCGGCATGGTGGACAGTGCCGAGCGCCTGGCGAGAACCGGCAGGCATGGCGTTTCTAGCCCCATCACGAACGCGGCAATTGACGGCGCAGGCACCCTATCGGCAGAGCAGCAAAACGCCGTTCGGCACGTTCTCAAGCCGGGCAGCCTGGCCGTGGTCATCGGCGACGCCGGCACAGGCAAATCGTTCTCGATGAAGGTTGCACGCGAGGCATGGCAAGCGCAGGGCTTCAACGTGCGCGGCGCGGCCCTGGCGGGCAAGGCGGCCGACGAATTGCAGGCGGGCAGCGGCATCGACAGCCGCACGCTTGCATCCCTTGAATTTGCTTGGAAGAACGGAAAGGACAAACTCACTTCCCGCGATGTTCTGGTGATCGACGAAGCGGGCATGATCGGCAGCCGCCAGCTTGGCCGCGTCCTGAAAGCCGCCGAGCAGGCCGGGGCAAAAGTCGTCCTGCTGGGCGACGACAAGCAGCTTGCCGCCATCGAGGCGGGCGCGGCTTTCCGTGGCGTGGTGCAGCATGTCGGCGCGGCAGAAATCACCGAGGTTCGACGCCAGAAAGAGGCATGGGCGCGTGCCGCCGGCCAGGAGCTTGCGCGCGGTTCTGTTGCCGATGGCTTGGCGGCCTATGCCGAGCGCGGCTACGTCAAAATCCACGATAGCCGGGACGCCGCCCGCGACAGCCTGGCGGCCGCTTATGTCGGCGACCAGGGCAAGGGTAGCCAGATCATCCTTGCGCACAGCAATAAGGACGTGCAGGCGCTCAATGAAGCCGTGCGCCAGGCCCGCAAAGAACGTGGCGAGCTGCGCGGCACGGCCCGCTTTATGACCGAGCGCGGCGGCCGGGAGTTTGCCCCAGGCGACCGCATCGTGTTCCTGAAAAACGACCGCGACCTTGGCGTGAAGAACGGCACTCTTGGCACCGTCGAGCATTCGGAAGATGGAAGCCTGGCCGTGCGCCTGGACAGCGGCGAAGCCCGCCGGTTCCAGGCCGCGCAATATGCCGCCGTCGATCATGGTTACGCCGTCACCATCCACAAGGCCCAGGGCGTCACGGTCGATAGGGCCTACCTGCTGGCGACCCCCGGCATGGATAGAAGCCTTGCCTATGTCGGCATGACTCGGCACCGCGAGGCGGCGACCTTGTTTGCAGGAGCCGACGACTTCACCGACCGCCGCGTCGGCCGCCTGGTCGATCATGGCGCAGCGCCCTACGAGAACAAGCCGGAGAACCGAGCCAGCTACTTTGCCACTCTGGAAAACGACAAGGGCGAACGGCACACCATTTGGGGCGTCGATCTTGAACGCGCCATTGCGGCCAGCGGCGCGAAGCGAGGCGACCGTATCGGCCTGGAACATGGCGGCTCTGAAACCGTCCGCCTGCCAGACGGCACCACGGCCGAGCGCAACACCTGGCACGTTCGCGGCGCGGCCGAGCTGGCCGCCGGCAAGCTGGCCCAGGTGCTAGGCCGTGAGCGTCCGAAGGAAAGCACTTTGGACTTTGCCGACCGGCGCGGCTTCGACGGCGAGAGCGTCATGCGCCGTTGGCTGGAACGCGGCCGGGCGAAGGTGGCCGAGCTGGCCGGGAAGATGCGCGACGGCCTGCGCCGCAACCTGGAACGCCACGGCCGCCCCGACCTCATGCCCGCGACCGACATTGCCGGCACGCCGACCGTGCAGCGGCCGCAGCAGATCGAGCGCACGCCAGAGGACGAGAAGAAGCGCCGGGCGGCCGAGATCGCGGCGAAGTTCCGGCAGCAGGTCAGCGAGGAACGCGGCGAGCAGGTAGCGCCGCAGCAGCGGCCCCAGGCCGAACGCCCGGCACCCGACCCGCTGGCCGGATTCCGCGCCGGTGTCGAGCGTGCCGAGGCGGCAGGCGGCGGCCTGGCCCTGGACGTGGCGAAGGCACAGCTTGCCGTCGCCCAGGAGTTCCACGCGGCCGGGAAAGACCCCCGGCACCATTCGGCGGCCATCATGCAGGAAGGCCAGCAGCGGGCCTTTGCGGGCCTGGCGCAGCCGTCCCAGGCCAAGGCCGAGCCGGAGCGCCCGGCGGCCGTCCAGGTCAGCGAACAAGACCGCAAGCGGGCCGAGGCGCACGCCAAGATGGAAGTCAGCCAGTTCCGGGCGCTGGCGGTGAAGCGGCAGGCAGGCTTTGCGGGCTACTCCGACCGCAACCCGAGCGCCTGGCGCGAGCTGCCGGACGAGCTGCGCGGGCGCATCGAGAGGTTCAACGCAATGCCCAAGGAGCGCCAGGCCGTCGAGCTGGACAAGATGCAGCGCGAGCTTGCCGACAGGTATGCACGCAATCCGCAGGAAATCACGCGCAGCCGACAGCGGCAGCGTGAGCAGGAACGCGGCCGCGATGGTTTCAGCAGATGAGAAAAATGTTTTTACTCATTTGCTCATTGTGATATGATGCAATGAGTAAATGATATTTTATGTTTTACGCCAGGAGGAACGACGATGAGCAGCACCGAACCGACGAACGAAGAACTTGCCAAGGGCTACGCCAAGCAGATCGAACAGGCCCAGGAGCGCCGCGAGGCGAAAGACCTTGAGCGCCTGGAACGCCACGGCCGGGCGGCCGCGCAGCAATCCCAGGCTATCGAAGCCGAGCAGTCGGGCCAGGGCGTCGAGCTGGACGCAAGCCAGAAAGTCGAGCTGAACGAGATCAACGGCCAGCAGGCAAAGGCGCTGGCAAAGGAATTGAACCGGGACAACGAGAACGGCGACCAGGTGAAGCAAGCCAGGGCGCGGGAGATCGCAGAACGGTTCAAGGAGAAGGCGGCGAAAGATCGGGAGCAGTCCCGCAGTTTCAGCCGCTAAAAAGCGGTGCCCAGGAAGGCGGCAACCCACCTGGACACCTGACCACAACCCACCTGACATAGAGGTGAAATCATGGCTACTTGCAATGTTACTGGCGGCACCCGCCGCGACCTAACGAAATATCGGATTACCTTTGCCGTTTCGCTGGCCGTCCTGATCGGCACTGGCGGCATGTTCTGGCACGCCTACCGGACGCACGCCGGTTGGCTCAATTCCGGTGATGTCGCCGTGCGCGATGCCATCATGGACGGCACTATCCAGCCGCCGGCCGATGGCAAGGGGGGCGCACGATGAAGGCGCAGACTTGGCGCCGCACAGCCCTGGCGGCCTACATCCTGGCGGGCGCATCCCTGACCGTGGCCGGCTACACCGTCGCCACGACCGAGGCGAACGCAAACGCCCTTTACCGCTTCGCCGAACATGACAACGACGCCTATTCAGCCCGGAGCCGGAGCATTGCGGAAGGCATCACCGCCGCCGCCTTGCGCGGCCAGGGCGACGGCGTGCCGGATGCCGCCGACTGGCCGCGCATCATTCCCCAGGTCATCCCGTCCGCCGTGAACGTGGCCGCCCTGCCCTTTGTCACCAGGCCGGACGATGAAAGCCGCGTCTGGCTTGTTCCTGGCGTTCAATCCAACCCGGCGACGGCCGCCCTTGGCGCTGTCCGCTTCTGGCTGAAAAGCCGCGACCAGGAGCCGCGCCACTGGCAGACCATCGGCAGCGGCGCGTTTATCGCAGATGGCCGGTATGTCCTCACCGCCGCCCACGTCATCGACGGCAAGAGCGGCTATCGCGTGCAGACGGCCGCCGGGCGCTGGCTGGATGCCGAGCTGATCGGCCTTGACCTAGGGGTCGGTTCCGGCTGAGGGCGAAATGACACCCTAAGCTTTCGGTTCCTTGGGCCAAAGATATTCGCCAGTCAGTAGAATGTGCGCCCAGCCCAATGGGGATATGTGGGGAAGAAATTCAGGGGGAACATCCAACCCTTCGTTCCGCCGCTCCGTGACGGCATGACCAAGATGGACGGTATTCCAGTAAATGATCACCGCAGTCAATAAATTGAGCCCAGCGATTCGGTAGTGCTGCCCCTCTGTCGTGCGATCGCGAATTTCCCCCTGCCTCCCGATACGGAGCGCATTTTTGAGCGCATGGTGGGCCTCTCCCTTGTTAAGACCGATCTGAGCACGCCGCTGCATGTCCGTATCCAGGATCCACTCAATAATGAAAAGGGTCCGTTCAATACGACCAACTTCACGAAGCGCAACTGCAAGGTTGTTTTGTCGTGGGTAAGAAGCGAGCTTGCGCAGGAGTTGGCTGGGCCTGATTTTGCCAGCGGTCATCGTCGCGGCACAACGGAAAATATCAGGCCAGTTCGCAACGATAAGATCCTCCCGGGCTTTTCCACCTACCAACTTGCGTAACTCCCTGGGGGTCGTATCGGGATTAAATACGTACAACCGCTTCGATGGCAGATCCCTGATTCGCAGAACGAGATTGTAGCCGAGCAGGCTACTGGCTCCGAACAAATGGTCGGTGAATCCTGCTGTATCGGCATACTGTTCGCGAACATGGCGACCGACCTCGTTCATCAGTAGTCCATCGAGAATATACGGTGCCTCGCTCACGGTCGCCGGGATCGACTGACAAGCGAATGGCGCGAACTGGTCGCTTACGTGAGTATACGCTTTGAGGCCGGGAACAGAACCATATTTGGCATTGACCATGTTCATGGCTTCGCCATGCCGCGCTGTCGGGAAAAACTGACCATCGCTCGATGCTGACGTGCCCATCCCCCAGACGCGTGACATCGGCAGTTTACCCTGCGCGGCCACCACAATTGCCAATGCCTGGTTCATGGCTTCGCTTTCAACATGCCAGCGGGCAAGGCGTGAGAGCTGCCAGTAATCATGCGTGTTTGTAGCTTCCGCCATCTTACGCAGGCCCAGATTGAGCCCTTCAGCGAGCAGGACGTTGAGCAGACCGATCCGGTCGCGACATGGAGCCCCGGTTCTCAGATGGGTAAACGCATCTGTGAAACCAAGGGCTGCATCAACTTCAAGCAGCATGTCGGTAATCCGAACGGACGGCATTCGGCGATACAGATCCAGTATGAGTGCCTCGGCACCATCCGGCACGTCTGCTGTCAACCTGTCGATCCGCAACGTTCCATCTTCTATGCTACCGTGCGGAATAGTGCCGTTACGGGCAGCCCGGGCCAGCCGCTTAAGAGCGATCGTGAGTCGCGCCTTTCTGTCTGCCAGCCAATCCTGTGGGTTGGAAGGCACGGCCAGTTTTGCATTTTCCTGCGCCGCGATCATCGGCACCAGTACCTGCTTGAGGTCACCATAGCGGCGCGAATGAGCGAGCCAGACATCTCCGGAACGAAAAGCATCCCGGAGGTGAAAGAGTACCGCCACTTCCCAAAGACGGGTATCTCCTTTTTCCTGAGCTCGTAAATGACGGTTCCATTTGGAGCTGGGCCGCAGGAAACGCCTTTCTGGCGATGCAACACCTTTCATCTCTCCGATCGACAAAGCTGCTGCTACCAATGGTCCGGCGACCGGCGCGGCTTCGAGCTTCAGACAGCGCAACATGCGGGGCGCATAACGACGAAAGCGATGGTATCCCTGCCCGACATATGCAAGAGGCTCATCGGCTAGCGTGTTGCTGAGTTGAGTCCCTGTCGCTACCAGTTGAGCGAGCCGGTCCCATGCAACCGAACTGGCGACAGCCATCTCCAGCGGGGTTCCGTCACTGCGGGCCTCAAGCAACGAAGCTCCCAGCGCGGTGAAGGTACGGATCGTATCCGTGAGTGTGGCTTTAGAGCCGGAAATTGTTTCGTCATGCTGGCGCTTCGCTTCCCGCCAGGTTTTTCCTACGATCCTGTCATGGGTTTCGACTATGGCATCAGCAATCGCCGCTTCCCACTCCACAACACAGACGGCAAGGATCGCCCAGCGGCGGTCCGAAGTGATGTCACGCAAACCGTCGGTGAAGTAGCGTTCACCCTGCCGACGCAGCCGGGCAATGCGATGGGCAGGTATGCTGGCCAAAGCACTATGATTGATATTCAGGGTACGCAGAAATTCGAGCCTGTCGAGCAAACGGTTAGCAGCAGCCGAGTTGTTACCAACCTCGAAGTTGCGAAGCCAGATGAAACGACTGATATTGCCGGCGAGCATTTCACTCAGAAGTTTGTCCAGGTGATCGCGAACATCCGCTGTTAAATTTTCCGCAATCCGCGTTTCAATCCGCCGCTCAGCGGCGACCAGAGCATCCGCGCACAAGCGCTCGATTGTCGATACTGCGGGCAGAATGGTGGAAGTTTCCCGACACCGCACAATAAAACGATGAGCAAGATCCTCGTTTGATCTGGCATCTTCGGCCTGGCCGAAAGTCCACTCCCGCAGATCACGGGCACCACGGCCCGTGAAGGTCTTGTAGCCGTAAATTTCGCGCAGCGTGTCCATGTGCTGCTGACGGGTTTGGCGCCGTGTGGCATAAGTGAGAAGCGCATCAGCCGGAACTCCAAGCTGAGCACCGACGAAGGAAAGGACTTCACGCGGGATCATCTCACCAGGAGCCAGTGCACGGCCCGGATATCGTAAGGCACAAAGTTGCAGGGCAAAGCCAATCCTGTTTTCCGGTCTGCGGCGCTGCCTAATGTTTTCCAGGTCATCATCGCCCAGCGTGTAGAACTTCAGTAGCGACAGTTCGTCCGTGGGCAGATCGAACAGCGCTGCTCGCTGCCGTTCGGTGAAAATATGGCGTCGTGACATACAAATTCGTCCCTTTTGAAGTATAGTCTGTTTTGGACAACAGCCAGCCCATATAAATCAGGGCGTTCCGATACAAAAATCCAGGAGGGTTCAATTGGGACATCGTGCCGCCATTTACTGCCGGGTTTCAACAGCGGATCAGTCTTGTGAACGCCAGGAATTTGATCTGCGAGCCTTCGCCGGCCGTGCCGGCTACGACGTGGTGGGAATATTTAAGGAAACAGGTTCAGGAACTAAACTCGACCGGGCCGAGCGAAAGAAAGTCCTGGCGCTTGCCCAGTCCAGACAAATTGATGCAATCCTGGTCACTGAGCTTTCCCGGTGGGGGCGCTCGACGCTCGATCTGCTCAATACGCTACGTGAACTGGAGAACTGGAAGGTTTCCGTGATAGCCATGAATGGAATGGCGTTCGATCTTTCGTCGCCGTATGGACGAATGCTGGCGACGTTTCTTTCCGGCATTGCGGAGTTTGAGCGGGATCTCATCAGCGAGCGGGTCAAGTCAGGCCTTGCTGTTGCGAAGGCACGTGGTAAGAGGCTTGGTCGTCAGGCCGGAGTGCGACCAAAATCAGACCGACTTTTGCCTAAGGTGGTTGCGATGAGGGCCGAGGGACGCAGCTATCGCTGGATCGCACGCGAGCTCGGTATCAGCAAGAATACCGTCGCTGACATCGTGCAACGACACAGAGCTAACGCTTAGGGTGTCATTTCGCCCTCAGCCGGAACCGACCCCACCTACGGCGCGACGTGGGCGTGTTGCGCGTCAGCGAACCCGGCCAGCCGATCAAGACGGGAGCCATGCCGATTCAGGGCCAGCCGGTATTGACCATCGGCGCACCTGGCGGCCGAGGGTTCAGCGTGAGCGTGGGCATTGTGAGCCGGTATGCAGAAAGCGCCCGGTTTTCCGCTGATGAAGCCTTGCAGATCGACGCGCCCGTGACTGGCGGCAACTCGGGCGGGCTTGTCGTCAGCGCGAGAGGTGAAGCTGTCGGCGTGGTCAGCCATTCCGATGCCGCCTTTACCCAGGCCGTGCCGATCGGCACGGCGCTGGCCGTGGCAACAGAGCTGATCGAGCGCAGCCGGTAAGCCTGCCAGGAACTCGAAGGCCGGGCGCTTGCGCCCAGGTCGATACCGGGCGCCGCCGGCGTTCCGATGAATCCCCAACCTTTGGAGCAACAGCTATGAAACTTCGCAATTCCTTCCCGCTGGCGGCCGTGGCCGCCCTTCTGATGGCTTCGACCGCGCACGCCGGCCAGGATGCCGATGCGTCCCGCTTTTCGATCATGGCCCCCGTCCAGGCGGCTTATGACGCCTACCAGGTCACGGCGAGCCGGGCGCAGAACACAATGGACAGCATCGAGGCCGAGCTACGCGAACCTGGCTTGTCGGCCGAGCGGCGCGAGCTGCTGGCGGTATCGCTTGCCACCCTTCGCGCCCGCGAGGCGGCCGCATTGGAGAGGCTGCACGCTGAATCGGCCCTGGCGCAGTTGAAGATGGCAGACTGGAACGCGAGCCGGTAACGGCGACCAGGAACAAGAAGGGCGGCCAGTGGCCGCCCTTTTCACGTCTGGATCTTGCATCGTCACTTCTGGCGATGAGATCCACCGTCGCGGCCGTCATCGTCGGGACTGGCGATGTTGGCCAGCCCCTCGCCTTCCAGGGTTTCGCAGGCCGGCCACTCGCGGCCAACGGCGGGCGCATCGACCCATTCGCGTTCTTCGGGCGGTAGCGGCTGTGAATAGTCGGATTCGGCCAGCAGCTCATCGAGCGTGTAGCGCGGGCGGCTCATCGGCGGGCCTCATCGAGCCAGGCCAGTGTTTCGGCGTCATGGGCAGCTACACGGGCCACCAGCTCGCGCACCAGGGCGGCCAGGCTCATGCCGTGCGCTACCGCGACGGCGGCAGCTTCGGCTTTCACGTTCGCAGGAACGGCGGCGCTGATGGTGGCGGCTTTATTGGTCATTGGCGAAACTCGATTTTTAGGCTTGGGTCGGTTTCGACTTCTTCCACGATCTCGTTATAGCGCGTTACCACGTCCCCCACGGCCACGCGCCGGCCTTCGGCCGCGAACTTGCCCAGCTCGTAGAGGTTCAAGGCTATGAACTGCTCAACCTCGAAAACGTCGATGCGTTCGCCCAAGCCGGCATTTTCGGCCAGCCCTTCGGCAACCGTCAGCCCTCGTCCTGTCGTGACGATGATTGGCCGGTGGCCGTCGTCGATGTTGTCGCGGCACCGACCAATGACAGCTTCGCCGGGTGCCGTGGTGACGTGGATAGCCACATCACCAATGAAAAAATCGCCATTGCGGCCCGTTTGAGCGTCAGACGTTGAAAAGCTGTTGTGATCGAAGTTGCCGGCACCCAGGGCGCAATCGAGCTTGGCCCCTACCAGGTGTTGCAGCACCGCGCCGGCATACTGCATCCCCGGCGTGTTGCGCTGTCGTTCTTCGGCTTGGGCGATCATGTCGCGCACCAGCGTTCGCAAGCTGCGCGAGGCGTCCAGGCGAATCTTGAAGGGCTTGGCGGAAAAGAACTCATGCACGCGCTCAATCCAGAACGCTTCAACGGCATCGAGATCGACCGTGCCGCCGGCGGCCAGGCCGTTGAGGAAGGCCACATATTCGCGCATGTTGCTGATGCTGCCGCGACTGGTGCGGCCGCCTTCAGCGGCTAAAACGCGGGTAATGTCGTGGCGGTTCAGAACCGCTTGCACCGCGCCACGGCCCAGGCCGAGAACCTGGCCGCCGGCTTCGGTCAGCAGCTCGTCGGGGTTGAGCGGCAGACCCTTTCGGGCGTGCTGCGTGACGACCAACGCAACGCACAGCGGGCCTTTGCGGTTGAATTTCCGATCTTTGTTGAAGTCCCGCAGGGCCGTTACCAAGTCCGTCATTACGCCGCCTTCTTCTCGACCGCCAAGGCCGCCGCTAGCAGCGGTTCTAGGATATGTGCGGCCAGGAAGCGCACGACCGGCACGGCCACGCCATCGCCGGCCAGGTGATAAGCATCGTTGTAGTTCTTGGGCAGCGCGTAGGTGTCCGGCAAGCCCATGAGGCGGGCCGCTTCGCGCGGCGACAGCAGACGCGAACGAACGCGCTTGCCTTCAATCACCATGATGGTTTGACGGCTTGAACCGCCGGTAGGCGTGCGCAGGCAACCGGCCACGTCATCGAAACGGATTTCGGCGCGTTGCACCTTCTCGCCGTTCGGGCCATCGGCGCGGGTGCGCTTGTAGATCGTGCCGACCTGGCGGCCGCCGGCTTTCTTGGCGGCTTCAACTTTCGCCAGGTTTAGCGGGTTCATCATGCCGAGCAGCTTCTTTGTTTCGGCGGCCGTGTGCCAGGTGACGCCGTGCGGCTTATCTTCCACTAGGTCGGCAAAGATCGACGTGCGGGCCGGAGGCGCCGGCAGGCGCCACCATTCCCATGCGCTTTGCGCACGCTTCGAGAGCTTGCCGTAAGCCTCGACCAGCGCGGACGGATGCCATTCCCCTTCCGGGCCGCTGGCGACCAGGGCGCGAGGAATCGGCGAGGATTTGCGCACGCCGATGATGAACAGACGTGGGCGGGACTGCGGCAGGAAATGAACGGCGTTGATGACCACGGCACCGAACCGATAGCCGTTGTTCGACAGGGCCGAGCTGATCGCGGCGAAGTCCTTGCCATCATGCGAGCTAAGGGCGCCGCACACGTTTTCCAGCACCACCAGGCGCGGCGCTCGATCTTCATCCCCCAGGGCTTTGATGAGCTGCCAGAACGGCCAGAAAGTGCCGGAGCGGTCGCCCTTGAGGCCAGCGCCGGCACCGGCCAGGGAAAGGTCTTGGCAAGGGAACGAGGCCCAAGCCAGGTCAGCGCCGGCCGGCAGGTCGGCCGTGGTCAGCGCGGCCACGTCGCCGACGCGCAGATGATCGGCGCCCCAATTCGCGGCGTAGCTGGCCGCCTTCTTCGGGTCGAAGTCGTTGGCGAGCAGGCATTGCCAGTCGGGGCCAAGGCCGGCGCGGGCCATGCCGCCGCCGGCGAAAAATTCATAGAAATTAGCCATTGGCTCCCCCTGCACCTTGCGGGTGCGATGACGAAGCGAGACGCCCCAGGCGTTCCGTCACGGCTTCGGTAATCCAAGTGTTGCGCGATACGCTGCCGGCCCGGCGCGAGCATTCGGCATCAATGGCTTTCAGCACCTCGGGAGTGAGGCGCAGATTGATACGTTCCAGCGCACTAGAGCGCGAATCTTTGCGGTCGGCTTTCATGGGCGCCATTGTGGCGCCATCTTGGCTCAAGGCCAAGGAATTTATTGTAAGCGTCGCATAAGTCCTAAGTTTTGCGACACGCCCTGCATTGTCATTTTCAGAAGACGACTGCACCAGTTGATTGGGCGTAATGGCTGTTGTGCAGCCAGCTCCTGACAGTTCAATATCAGAAGTGATCTGCACCAATCTCGACTATGCTCAATACTCGTGTGCACCAAAGCGAGGTGAGCATGGCGACGGACACCCCACGGATTCCAGAACAAGGCGTGGCCACTCTGCCTGATGAGGCTTGGGAGCGTGCGCGCCGTCGTGCGGAGATCATCAGTCCGTTGGCGCAGTCGGAGACGGTCGGGCACGAAGCGGCCGATATGGCGGCTCAGGCGCTGGGCTTGTCTCGGCGCCAGGTATACGTTCTGATCCGGCGTGCCCGGCAAGGCAGCGGCCTCGTGACGGATCTGGTGCCCGGCCAGTCCGGTGGAGGTAAAGGTAAGGGGCGCTTGCCGGAACCGGTCGAGCGCGTCATCCACGAGCTACTGCAAAAGCGGTTCCTGACCAAGCAGAAGCGCAGCCTAGCGGCCTTTCACCGCGAAGTCACTCAGGTGTGCAAGGCTCAAAAACTGCGAGTGCCGGCGCGCAACGCCTGAGTTAAGCCGACTTGCGTAGTGGAGCCAAAGCCATGGCAAGCTCTTTCTGCCATGGCTTTGGTGTAACGAAGCAAGTTCGGCTTGAACGAATTGTTAGGCACCAACGCGGCGCCCCTCACAACGGTTTCCGGAAGCAGCGTACTTGAGCAACCTCCGTGAATCCAGCCGCCAGGTGCGCCGAGGTGCTTGCGCTGTTGGTAAGTTGAGTGTCGGAGGCGAATTCGGTGCATCCGCGACCACGAGCCCAATGCTCGGCGGCTTTTACCAGAGCTACACCTACGCCCTGACGCCGCGCACTTGGCACAACGTACCAACCCTCCAAGAACGCAACGTTGCCGGAGTAGCACTCCTCCGCATACGGGCGGATCGAAAGCTCGGCAAACCCTAGTGCTTCTCCGTCGGGTGCTACAGCAATGAGGACAGCAGCAGGCCGGGCGACTTTTCCGGACAGAAATTCTGCGATCTCTGACTGGTGCTCTTGACATGTGCCATCTGGCCACAGCTCACAGCGCATGCTTAGCCAACTGGCCGAATCGGTAGTTTCAACAGGCCTGACGAGCGGCGAACTATCCATTGGTGCCTAACGCTAAGTTCAGCGGCAGTTTGTAAGTTGCGCGTTGTGGAATACTTTGCGAAGCAAACCACAAAAGCGCAACTTACAAACTGTCCAGCCACGTAGTGGCGTGCTGCAACGACTTGTTAGAAATTTAGTTGCTTGGTTTTGATGGTTTTTTACTTTCGTTTAACCCTTTAACCGCCTGCTCTAATGTAAGTTTCAAGAGTGATGCGTCTCCAACTTCACTGTGACTTGGAACAACCAGTTTTGCCTTACCATATTTGGACTTTAATAATTTGGCGGACTTTGGCCAAGCTTCTATATTTGCGTCACCCAAATTGCCTAAACCGTACGGTTTAATAAAACAACCACCGAATAATATTTTCCTTTCAGGCAGCCAAACCACTACGTTATCTGGAGTGTGTCCCGGGCCTGGATAAAAAACTTCAATTTTATTTTTAACTAGCCAATAGTTAACTCCGCTAAATGAATTTGTGGCTTGAACCTTGCCGTCTTTTTTAAGCAGTTCATTTGTTAATTCAGATGCATACGTGGGGATAGATCGAGAATTAAGCCACTCTATTCCGCCCGTGCTGTCGCTATGAAAATGAGAGGAAATACTGCCTTTTATTTTATAGCCACGCTCCACAAACCAAGTGACTAACTTTTCAGTATCTTTAGCCGTAAATGGAGTGTCAATTAGATAAGCCTCAGCATTTACAAGAACCACCAAACCATGTTTAGGAAAAACGCCCCACCCGTTAACTTCTTCAAACGAAGTATGAACATAAACGCCTTCATCAAGCTTTTCAATTTTTAAATCTGGCAAAGACTCTGCTGCGGTAGCAATGCTGCAAAACAAAAATATAAAGAATACAGATAACTTGCTCATACTTTTCCTTTTCTAACTTTGTTTTAGGGCGACTGCCCTGCTGCGTAACATCGTTGCTGCTCCATAACATCAAACATCGACCCACGGCGTAACGCGCTTGCTGCTTGGATGCCCGAGGCATAGACTGTACAAAAAAACAGTCATAACAAGCCATGAAAACCGCCACTGCGCCGTTACCACCGCTGCGTTCGGTCAAGGTTCTGGACCAGTTGCGTGAGCGCATACGCTACTTGCATTATAGCTTACGAACCGAACAGGCTTATGTCCACTGGGTTCGTGCCTTCATCCGTTTCCACGGTGTGCGTCACCCGGCAACCTTGGGCAGCAGCGAAGTCGAGGCATTTCTGTCCTGGCTGGCGAACGAGCGCAAGGTTTCGGTCTCCACGCATCGTCAGGCATTGGCGGCCTTGCTGTTCTTCTACGGCAAGGTGCTGTGCACGGATCTGCCCTGGCTTCAGGAGATCGGAAGACCTCGGCCGTCGCGGCGCTTGCCGGTGGTGCTGACCCCGGATGAAGTGGTTCGCATCCTCGGTTTTCTGGAAGGCGAGCATCGTTTGTTCGCCCAGCTTCTGTATGGAACGGGCATGCGGATCAGTGAGGGTTTGCAACTGCGGGTCAAGGATCTGGATTTCGATCACGGCACGATCATCGTGCGGGAGGGCAAGGGCTCCAAGGATCGGGCCTTGATGTTACCCGAGAGCTTGGCACCCAGCCTGCGCGAGCAGCTGTCGCGTGCACGGGCATGGTGGCTGAAGGACCAGGCCGAGGGCCGCAGCGGCGTTGCGCTTCCCGACGCCCTTGAGCGGAAGTATCCGCGCGCCGGGCATTCCTGGCCGTGGTTCTGGGTTTTTGCGCAGCACACGCATTCGACCGATCCACGGAGCGGTGTCGTGCGTCGCCATCACATGTATGACCAGACCTTTCAGCGCGCCTTCAAACGTGCCGTAGAACAAGCAGGCATCACGAAGCCCGCCACACCGCACACCCTCCGCCACTCGTTCGCGACGGCCTTGCTCCGCAGCGGTTACGACATTCGAACCGTGCAGGATCTGCTCGGCCATTCCGACGTCTCTACGACGATGATTTACACGCATGTGCTGAAAGTTGGCGGTGCCGGAGTGCGCTCACCGCTTGATGCGCTGCCGCCCCTCACTAGTGAGAGGTAGGGCAGCGCAAGTCAATCCTGGCGGATTCACTACCCCTGCGCGAAGGCCATCGGTGCCGCATCGAACGGCCGGTTGCGGAAAGTCCTCCCTGCGTCCGCTGATGGCCGATTCTGTTGAAAAAGTAGGTTTAGCGGCGGCCTGCCGATCAGGTGTGCCTGCTGTCGAAGTGACTGCAAGCCACTTCAGGTTGCCTTTCGGCGTTTCGCTGAGCGTCCTTGCTCAGGCCTGAGGGTTAATTTGAAGGTTTCTGCTCTCAGCAGGCGTACCTATCCCGTGAGCGGTGGCCCTTGAGGCAAAAGCTTGGCCATGCGTCGCAGGTTCTGCACCGCCGCCGCCAAAGTGAATTCGTCAGTGGCACCTGTCAGGCCGCGCAGTCGTAAACGATCGAGTTTCATGATCCGTTTGAGGTGGGCGAACAGCATCTCCACCTTCTTTCGTTCGCAGCGAGAGACGAGGTATTCCGGTGTCTTGGCGATGCGCCTGGCCACATCGCGGGCAGCCTCATGGATACTGCGGACGATCTTCCGATTCGGCGTGTTGGGGCAGCATTTCGCTTTCAGCGGACAGGTAGTGCAGTCGGTTTGGCTGGAGCGATAAATGATGGTGTGGGCCTTGGTCACCCGCGATCTTTTCTGGGTGAAGGCGCGCCACTCACTGCGTAGTGGTTTGCCGGCTGGGCAGCGGTATTCATTGGCCTCCTGGTTCCAGTGGAAGTCGTTACTGGAGAGGCTGTCGTCCTTGCGCTCAGTCTTGTCCCACACCGGCACATGCGGCTCGATGTCCTTTTCTTCGACCATCCAGGCCAGCATCGGGGCGGTGCCATAAGCGGTATCGCCGATAAGGCGTTCCGGTGTGAGATCGAACTGAGCTTTGACACGCTCAACCATCGTCCTAGTCGAATCGACTTCGGCGGTACGGTGCGCCGGGGTAGCTTCCACGTCCATGATCACACCGTGCTCAGTGTCGATCAGGTAATTCGTGGAGTAGGCAAAAAAGGCCGGCCCACCTGGCGCTGCTGTCCAACGGGACTGAGGATCTGTGAGCGAAATTTTCTTGGGAAGAGCCTCAGCCAGCGCCTCTTCATCAAGGGCTTCGAGGTACTCGCGCACTGCGCGGCTGCTGAGCTTTGGATCGTTCCAATCGACCTCATCTCCCGCTACCCCACGTTGCCGGCTGGCATCCGCCTTGATGATGCTAGCGTCGACGGCAAAACCTTCGCCCTTGACTAGGCCGGCTGCCATGCAACGCCGCAGCACCTCATTGAACAACCAGCGGAACAGATCGCTGTCACGAAAACGCCCATGGCGATTCTTCGAGAAGGTCGAGTGATTGGGGACTTCGTCTTCCAGACCCAGCCGGCAGAACCAGCGATAGGCCAGGTTCAGGTGCACCTCTTCGCACAATCGCCGCTCGGAACGAATGCCATAGCAGTAGCCGACGACCAGCATGCGCACCATCAATTCCGGGTCAATCGAGGGGCGTCCGATGGGACTATAGAAGTCCGCCAGGTAGGCGCGCAGATCACTAAGATCCAGGCACTGGTCGATGCTGCGCAGGAGGTGTTGAGCCGGGACGTGATCTTCTAGGTTGAACGAGTAGAACAGGCGCTGCTGTCCTCCCGGTAACTGCCCCATCATGCTGTTCGCCCCCACGCTCGCTGACAGAGCAATTTTGCCAACGGTATGGAGAGGCCGCTACTTTTTCAACAGAATCGGCCGGCAGCAGCCCGTCGTTGCCTGATGGATCCAACCCCTCCGCTGCTATAGTGCAGTCGGCTTCTGACGTTCAGTGCAGCCGTCTTCTGAAAACGACATTTGAACCGGGAACCTTCCCTTTTTGGCTAGGCGTGAAACAATGGTCATTTTCCCTATACCCAAAATGACCAGGAGGCCCGCATGAAAGTCGCACGCATCTACCTGCGCGTGATGTCATTTTCAGAAGACGACTGCACGGAATATCAGGAGTCGGCTGCACTGGTGGATTGCAGCGCGGTGTACAGGGCCGTCTTGCTCACCTTGAGCCGTGTAGCGGCCTCTCGGACATTAAGCCCGTTGGCGATGTGCTCCCGCGCTCGCTGCAACTTGTCGGCGGTGACAACCGGCTTTCGCCCGCCCTTCCTCCCACGAGCGGCGGCGGCAGTCAACCCGGCCTTGGTGCGCTCGCGGATCAAGTCGCGCTCGAACTGGCCCAGCGCGCCGAACACGTGGAAGATGAGCCGCCCGCCTGGCGTGGTGGTGTCGATGGCTTCCGTCAGAGAACGGAAGCCGACGCCTCGCGCTTCCAGCGCGCCTATCGTTTCGATTAGGTGCGGCATAGAGCGCCCGAGCCGATCCAGCCGCCAGACGGCCAGCACGTCGCCGTCGCGCAGGTAGGCCAGCGCATCAGCCAAGCCGGGGCGGTCGGCCTTGGCCCCGGAAGCCGTGTCCTCGAAAACGCGCTCGCAGCCTGCCTTGCGTAGCGCATCCGTCTGCAAGGCGGTGTCCTGTTCCGCCGTCGATACCCGCGCATAGCCGATCAGTGCCATTTGCCGCCTCTCTTGTCCGTCATTCCGTCCGCCTATCTTAAT
>NZ_CP182297.1:0-61603 GCF_051048045.1 Pseudomonas sp. 18-147 | reverse complement strand
GCAACGGTGCGACCTGCGATTTCTCTTCCTGCACGACCGACACGACTAGGCCCGGCTGGCCGCTACACGCGCTCGCGATGCTGTTGGCATAACTCTCTTCGAGGATCCGCCCCTTTTCGTCAGTCGGCGCGTCATCCGCGACCAGCAGGCGCCCCCGGATCCGACCCTTAAAGTCCAGCGCTGCCGATACGTTGTAGTAGAAAGAACCCTTGTGAGCCGTGTGTGCGAGATATCGACTCACGATCAGGCCCAGGATCGGCGTCTGTACCCGCCCAACCGACAACACTCCTCGCCCCCCCCGCGCCTGCACTGCCAGGCTGTACGCCCGCGTCATGTTGAAGCCGTAAAGCTGGTCTGCGATGCTCCGCGCCTGGCCTCGCAACGACAGCCCCCGGAACTCACCATTGTCGCGCAGGCTGCCCAGGGCTTTGCGCGCTGATGCTGCGTTCAAATCATTGATCAGCACCCGTTTCACTGGACGACTGTTCCCGAAATAGGCCAACACCTCGTCCACCAGCAACTGCCCCTCTTCATCCGGATCACCGGCATGCACGATCTCATCGGCCTGGGCGATCAGCTGGCCGACCACATCCAACTGGTCAGCTGTTCCAGGAATTGGCTGATATTTCACCGGCCGCAGCTTCAGCGGCAAATCCTCCGCATTCCACTTCGCGTATGCCGGGTTGTGCACTTCCGGCGGGGCCAGTTCGAGCAAGTGCCCAACGCACCAGGTCACCACGTCCTGACCACACTGGATACTGCCGCCTCGACGTTGACCGCCGCCCAGCGCTTCGGCGATCACCTGGCCCAGCTGGGGTTTCTCCGCTATGAACAACCGCATATAACCTCCTTGCCCACCCTTCCGCGCACGACGGACAGCCGCATCCGCGGCAAGCCAACCGGCCCGCCGGCGCGTAAGGAAATGGTTTGTGATGTGAAAAATGCTGATGGAAATCTGAGTTCAGATTTCCGCTACCGCTTGTTCCGCCTGGCTCGCTTCGCTTCCCTCGGCCAGCGCCTCGGCGTAGGCACGCACCAATTGCTTGCCAGCCCGCAAGGCGGCGGTCGATACGCGTCCATGCCGCCCACCCTCATGCTGATCCCACCGGGCGTGCCCCTTGATGACCCTGAACCCGAGCGTGGAACGCCTGCCGTCCGGCTCCCGTACCGCGTACACCTGGTACGCCCCCTTGGCGCAATGTCCGTCATACGAGCCAACACAGTGGCCCATCTCGTAACCCTCCTCCGCCAAGGCCCGGCTGTTGTTCAGCGGGGTGAACACGATCCCCTCGATGACCGTCTCGCCCAGCAACGACGACCACTGCAAGCCCTTTTCGCCCTCCAGATGCTCAATAGCGATGCGTTTGTGCCAGTCCTCGGAACGCCGCAACAACGCCGGCCAGGTCGCATTGCGCTCTGGCTGCCCACGATCGAACCCTTCATTCATCAGGTAATCGAGCATGTTCGACAAATTGCCGGCCTCGCTGCGCAACCAGCCCCGCACGTAACCGTGGCCTTGCTCCTTCCAGAGCATCGCGCAGTGGATCAGATAGACCCGCAAGAGCTGTTGCAACTGCCCCGGATAGCTGCCGGCATAACGCTCGATGCTTTCCTGACGGCGTTCTGCCGCTCGAAGCACGTGGACATACGCGCACACCGGTACCCGGACACTGACCTTGGCCAGCGCCAAGTGGGTAACGATCGCTCGTCCTCCTCGCCATTCCTTCACCACCACGCTGCTGGCCCGGCTCAACCAGCGCCACGCGGCGCCGTCGTCGAAACTGCATACCCGCCAGTAGTCGTCACCCTCGATACCCGCGCCCCAAGCAGGGCGGACAGGCCGCCGGTCTAGCGCCGTGAATCGGCGCCCCCCGCGCACCCACAGCTTGCGCGAGAACAAGTTGTTTCGCGTCCACTGCTCCGGATTGATGCGACGTAGCAGTGGCAGCAGGTTTCGGTGTTCCCGAGCAACCTTGAGCAGCCCCTCCCGCCACCGCGCATAGCTCAGGTAACGGGTGAAAGAGCAGTTCCGATAGTCGATGACCCGCATCGCCGACAACACCTCGCCATCGAGGATGTGTTCGAAGAAGCCCGCGCGCAACGCCCGGGCACCGGCCTGCATCGATTTCGATTCCA
The DNA here is from genome assembly GCF_051048045.1 of Pseudomonas sp. 18-147. Classification (NCBI taxonomy): domain Bacteria; kingdom Pseudomonadati; phylum Pseudomonadota; class Gammaproteobacteria; order Pseudomonadales; family Pseudomonadaceae; genus Pseudomonas; species Pseudomonas sp. 18-147. The sequence goes on along the minus strand of NZ_CP182297.1, from coordinate 59,467 downwards.
ACAGCCCGCCCTTCCACCGGTACACGCCCGTCTTCCCTTTCCCTTTCACTTTCACTTGTTTGCCGATGTAGCGCTCAATCATTCGGTAGGCCATGTGCGCGGCCGACATTTCCTGCTGCCCGGGTGCCGGCACTGGAAACGGCGAACCTTTGACCTCCACCCATCTAGTCACCAGGCGGCGATACTGCGGCAACTCGGCATACCCCGCTGCGTTCAGCGCCTTCCAAATCGCCTTGCGCGCAATCTCCCGCCACCAATCGAGCGTTCGGGTCTCTCGGACCGGAAAGAACGGCACTTCCGGCCAGCCCGCCAAATCCTCCACCTCTACCCACGCGTCATGAACCAGATCGTGTTCCAGGATCCGGATCGCCCCGTCGGCATAACGCTCGATGCGCCATAGATTGCTGATCGTCAGTTGCCGAACGCCCTCCAGCTCCGCATACCGCGCCAGGCGGAACAGCTTGTGCGTGATGATGAGGTCCTTCGCCTGGCGGTAAACCTTCGCCAAGTCGGCACGTCCAAACGCTTCACGCGCGGCAGCCTCCACCCTCGGACCACCCCTGACCGCCGCCACCTCCCTTAACAACATTCAGCACCTCCTTCCCCTGGCCGACCAACGCGCAGCCGTCCCCGCGGTACGCCGCGAGGGCTACCGATGAAGCGGTCCAGGGGAGTGAACGACGTAGAACGAATCAGCCGGGGACGCGGCCGTACTTGTTGAGGATCTTCGACTTCGCGGCCGGGTCAGCGCCGAGTGCGCGAGCAGCTGCATCGGGGTCAGCCTCGGAACAACCGTTCAGGTACTGCTTGCGCTTCTCGAACGTCGGGTTCGGTTTGAACTTGCCCTTCTTCCTGACCTGGATGCTGAAGAACTTCTTCTCCGCCGCCCGACACTCACTGCCCCCACTGTTGCCGGTCGTCTTGCCGTACATGCACAACGCCACTTCGCAGGCGCTCATCGCCTGGGCCCCCGAGGAGAGTCCCACTGCTCCCGCGAGGGTCAGCGTTACCAGTAACTTTTTCATGGTCACCATCCTTTCACGACGCCGAACGACGCGCCCGACACCGCTTTGCTGGTCCCGATAGCGCCGCGGAACGTGACCACGGTCGAGTCGTTCACATAGTGGTTCAAGCCGATGGCCATCGCCGACGCGCTCTGCACCGTCCCCATGCCGAAACCGAACTGCGAGCGGCCGAGATCTTTTGGCCCGATGCCTATCGCCGCGGTGGCCATGGCCAGCGCGCCGATCGCACGGTACTCCTGCCGCATCTGCTGGTTCTCTTTGCGGACATAGCTGTAGGCGCCGGCGAGTGCATCGTTGAACGAGTTGTCGAGGGCATCGATGCGCTGGTCGGTGTAGTGATTCGCACTGTTCAGCGTGTTCACGTCGCCGGCGTACATGTCCTGCCGGATCGCCACTTCCCGGCTGTCTGTGTACTGGTTTGCGCTGTTGAGCGTCTGCAAGTCAGCGGCCTGCATCTGCGAGAGATTCACGGCGTCGGTGGCGGCCGTGCCGGCACGAACGTTCGTGATCTGCCGCTCGCCGCCGGCGGCGCCGACAGACACGGTGTTCGCGCGATCGGCAACCGACCCCGCACCGAGCGCAACGGATCCTGCAGCGGTCGCGCTCGATCCTTTGCCTACAGCGACCGAGCCGTCCCCGGCCTCTACTCCGCGCGCGACCGAGTAATCCTCAGTATGGCTCTTGGCGCTGGCCAACGTCGCGGCGTCACCATCCGCCCGCGCCTGAGCCTCGGCATCGACACGCTGGTTGGTATGGTCCTTCGCGCTGGCCAACGTCGCGGCGTCACCATCCGCCCGCGCCTGGGCCTCGGCGTCGACGCGCTGGTTGGTGTGGTCCTTCGCGCTGGCCAACGTCGCAGCGTCACCATCCGCCCGCGCCTGAGCCTCGGCGTCGACGCGCTGGTTGGTGTGGTCCTTCGCGCTGGCCAACGTCGCAGCGTCACCATCCGCCCGCGCCTGAGCCTCGGCGTCGACACGGCTGTTGGTGTGGTCCTTCGCGCTGGCCAACGTCGCGGCGTCACCATCCGCCCGCGCCTGGGCCTCGGCGTCGACGCGCTGGTTGGTGTGGTCCTTCGCGCTGGCCAACGTCGCAGCGTCACCATCCGCCCGCGCCTGAGCCTCGGCATCGACACGCTGGTTGGTATGGTCCTTCGCGCTGGCCAACGTCGCGGCGTCACCATCCGCCCGCGCCTGGGCCTCGGCGTCGACGCGCTGGTTGGTGTGGTCCTTCGCGCTGGCCAACGTCGCAGCGTCACCATCCGCCCGCGCCTGAGCCTCGGCGTCGACGCGCTGGTTGGTGTGGTCCTTCGCGCTGGCCAACGTCGCAGCGTCACCATCCGCCCGCGCCTGAGCCTCGGCGTCGACGCGCTGGTTGGTGTGGTCCTTCGCGCTGGCCAACGTCGCAGCGTCACCATCCGCCCGCGCCTGAGCCTCGGCGTCGACACGGCTGTTGGTGTGGTCCTTCGCGCTGGCCAACGTCGCGGCGTCACCATCCGCCCGCGCCTGGGCCTCGGCGTCGACACGCTGGTTGGTGTGGTCCTTCGACGCCGCCAGGGTTGCCGCATCGCCGTCGGCCCGGGCCTTCGCCTCGGCCGCATCGGCATCGGCACGAGCTTTCGCCTCGGCGTCCACCCGCTGGCCGGTGTAGTCCTTCGACGCCGCCAGGGTTGCCGCATCGCCGTCGGCCCGGGCCTTCGCCTCGGCCGCATCGGCATCGGCACGAGCTTTCGCCTCGGCGTCCACCCGCTGGCCGGTGTAGTCCTTCGACGCCGCCAGGGTTGCCGCATCGCCGTCGGCCCGGGCTTTCGCCTCGGCCGCATCGGCATCGGCACGAGCTTTCGCCTCGGCGTCCACCCGCTGGCCGGTGTAGTCCTTCGACGCCGCCAGGGTTGCCGCATCGCCGTCGGCCCGGGCTTTCGCCTCGGCCGCATCGGCATCGGCACGAGCTTTCGCCTCGGCGGCGACCTTCGTGTCGGTATAGCCCTTGGCTGCGGCCAGGGTCGCGGCGTCGCCATCCTGCATCTGCCCGACGTTCGATGCATCCGTGCGGGTAGATCCGTTGGCGACGTTGGTGATCTGCCGTTCAGCCCCAGCAGAGCCGACAGATACGGTGTTGTCGCGGTTGTTGCTAGACCCTGTGCCGAGGGTGACGCTGTTGCTGGCCGTCGTCGTGGTTGACTCACCGATCGCAACGGATCCCCGGCCCGTCATCGTGTTCCCGTTGCCAACCGCAGTGTTGCTCTGCCCTGTGACGTTGTTGCTGGAGCCAATGACCGTTGTTGTCCCGTTCGCCGCATCGATCTTGTTCGAGTCCCCGGACACCTGGCCATATGCGTTGGATACCGTATTGCTCTCGCCGCGAACGACGATATCGCTGTTGTTGACGGTGTTGTAGTTACCGATGATCTCCGACGACATAGTGTTATTCAGGTTGTTGTGGTTGCCGACGATAACCTGGTCATTAGCCGAAGTTGCCCCGGAGAAATGGGTATCGCGGTTGCCGGTTACGCTGTTGCCGTCGCCAGTGACAATGGTGTTGGTGAACCTGGAGTCAACCGTATTTGCAGCGTGAGCCACGCCTGTTGCGGTAACCATCAGGGCGACGCCCGTGATGAAGTGTTTTTTCGAACGGCAATAGAGTGCCGCCGCACGATTAACGCGCCTGCACATAGTTAGTTTTTCCTTTCAAATAAGTGTGTTGCTGATACAGCCCTTGCGAACTGCGATGGTGTGCGCTTACTGCTGCGAGTTTTTGGAAGTGCTTTTCTGCTGTGCACTTTTGGAAGTGCGCTTCTGTTGTTCCGCTTTTATCTGTTCGTCATGCGGTGCCACCACCGCGGCAGTCTTCTCCTCGATCCGAACCGGAACGGTGATGTTCTTGAGTTTCTCCAAGTCTGCTGTCGGCAGCGCCGGCGGGGGCATGTTGGCCCGTTCCTGGAACACCGGCTCTTCGTACCAGAAAATTTTCCGGGCCCGAATGCTCAGCGACGGGTGTTCTTTCGTCGCCCCGATGAAGATCAGTTCCTCGTCATACGGCAGCTCGTTGACTTCTTGCGGCAGCATGAGCGGGCGGGCTTGCTCGCTGTAGCTGCGCCCCCTGGTGCGCTTGTCGCCGTAGTTCACTGAATCATTCGCGACTCGAACAGTGGTGTTGCCCAGCCGCTTGCTGTACTCGGTAGCGAGTTCGATATCGTTCGGCGTATAGACGATCTCGGCGTGGAACGCCTTCATGATCCCGTCGCCCCCCTCGCGGCCGTATGTACGTTCGGCCCGGAGCTGGTCTTTGCTCTGAAAGATGATCAAGAAGCGCAGACCTGCACCACGCATCAGCGCCGGCGCTGTTTCCATTACCTCCATCCGCCCCATCACGGCGATTTCATCGATCAAGAACAGCAACTGGTGCTTCAAGCGCAGCGAGCCATCGGCACAGTGCCCGCCCTGCTCGGGTAACACCTTTGAGTTCTCGTTGATCGCCTGCGAGAAGAACAGGTTCATCAGCGGCGCGAATTTCTTCAGCGCGTTACTCGTCACGCAGAAATAGACGCTGGTCTTCTCTTCCCGGGGCTTGGAGAAGTCGATGTCATCGCCCGAAAGAGCCCACGCAACCGTCTTCTCGCCGTATATGGCCAGCACGTCGCGCACAATGTCGCTCGTAGTCGACCAGCCCGAGGACTTGTTCTGCGAGGCGACATAGACGCTGTACAGCTCACGCCGGCATTCCTCTGAAAGCGCGTTTTCCCCGTCGGATCGATCGCTGATGACTTGCTGCGCCCACTGCCCCAGGCCGGTCCCCAACGAAGCCAGCTCGTAGAGCTGCGGCAGCGTGCACGGCAGTTCCGGCGTTTCCATGAGGTACAGCACCAGGGCACCGAACACGTTCGCGGCCTTGTTGTACCACTCTTGGTTTTTCGGGTTGTCCGACACGAACAGCACGCTGGCCAGGCTTCGAATGTCCCCCAGCCGGTACAGCGGATCCCGGCGCAGGCCCGACAGCGGGTTCCAACGGTGGGTCTCCAGGCGTTCCGGTGAGAATCGGAACACCTTTTGCCCCATCGCTGCGCGGAAGCCCGCAGTCGTATCCCAGTTCTCGAACTTCGGATCGTTAACCACGACCGAATCCGGGTAGCTGAGCAGATTCGGAATGACGATCCCCACACCCTTGCCGCTCCCTGGGGGAGCGGCAAGCATGACGAACGTCTGCCCGTAGGTCGCCAGGAACGCGTCTTTGCGCGGATGCTTGCCGAGCAACAGCGGGGGATACTGAGTGATTCGCCGCTGCGGCCGGGAAGGACTGTACTGTGGTGCCCCGGCCGCGCTAGCCATAGTTGACCTCCTCGGCCCTCACGACGAAAGCCAACTCCCGCGACGGCAAGCGACTCTGGATATCGTTATCCCGAGGCAGCAGCCGACCGGGTTCGATAGTCGGCATGCGGAACTGCTCGCAAATTTCGACCGGCGACACAGGCCTGCGGGTCCTGTCGTCGAACGACGGTGGATCGAAGGTCGCCCGAGGGTAAGACAACCCAAGAGGACAACCTCGCTCCTTTGCTTGCTGCAACAGCACGTCGGTGACACGGTTCGGGAAGTCACCCATCTCGAAGCACAACCCGTTCCACAACACGGGGTAGTCCGTGACCGCATCGAACTCATCATCGAGCACGACGTATTCCACCCGATGCTGCACAACAATCTCGCCGGCGATCTTCCAGCGGGTGATGACAGTGAAGTACGGCACCTGGCCCGGCACGTCGATCAGCAACCCGTTCGTTGCCTTACGGCCTTTGTTCCGGCAAGCCACGTAGTAGCGCTTATTGGGAAATGGCTGGCGGGCCACTACGTCGTGCCCACCGGCAAGCAGTAGACCGAACTCTTTCACCTGCACGTCAACTAAATCGCAGGCAGAAGGGAAGGACCTAGGCACTAAGAGCCTAGGAGCGATGTGAATCAGCATGATTTTTCTCCGAAGGAGGATCCCGGCAAGCGGGAAAAGACGAAGTTGTGAAGCGCCTGCAGGCGCCTACTGGTACTCGCCGCGGTACTCGAACAGGCGCAGCTCGCGTTCGTTGGCGAACCGCGCGTCGCCGTGCAACGACTGTTTCGTTGAAAAGCGGCTCATGAAGGCCAGCAACGTGACCCCTACCGGCAGGAACGTCAGCGCTGCCGTTACGCACCAGGACCACGGCACATAGAGCAGTCGAGGATCGGACAGGGGCATCTTCGAAGCCACGAATAACGTGGTGAGCCCCACATCCCCCGGGTTCGCATCGGTCAGCCAGAGGAACAGTGCACCACCGGCATACAGCCCGCCGATGAAGAACAGCAGCATCAGGACCAGGACCAGCAGCACCACCTTCCACCACACGATCAGGCCCTCCCTTGGTTGAGCAGGGCCAGTTTGGCCTCCGGCTCGTAATGCACTTCAAGGATGTGGGTCCGTTCCATGTAGACCACGACGTCGAAGCTGATCCGCACTTGGCGTTCGATGTAGGCCATGTCCAGGCCCTGGCCGACCGCGGACTGCTTCACCAGGCCTCCGACCCGGGCATAGCCCGACACGCTGTCGTTGGCGTGCGCCGTGGTTACAGTGCCGGGGTTGCCGGTGTTGAGGATCTCCATGAAGTGCCAGGCTTCATCGCCCGTCAGCTCGGCCAAGAACAAGTGGTCGGGCTTCATCCGCAGACAGCTCGCCACCAGCTCCTTGGCCGTCACCGTCGCCCCGTACAGCAGGTGGACGTGGTTGGCGTGGAACGGCAACTTCATCTCGTTGATCTCCTCGATGGTGATCAACCGCCGGTCACGGGGGAACAGGTCCACCAGGGCTTTGCCGAGTGTGGTCTTTCCCGACCCGGGGCCGCCGAAGATGATGATGTTCAGCCGGTGCTGTATCGCCAGGGTAAAGAACTCGCTCCAGGCCCCGGCCGCGTGCAGTTCCTTCAACTCACGTTGCCAGTCCGCAAGCTCGACAGTCGAAGTCGCCACCGACTGCGCCTGGTCGAACCGGCCGCTGTCGATGTAGTCCTGCAGGCTGAATCGGTCGAGTGATGGCTTGCGCACCGTGAGCGATATCGTGCCCTTCTCGCATGCAGGAGGCATCACGATCTGGCAGCGCTCGCCGTTCGGTAGCTCGACGGTGTGGATAGGCGTCTCCGCCGAAAGATGGCGGTGGCTGTAGGCCGCCAAGGCGTTCGCGACCTGGCGGCAGAGGTCAAACGTCAGCCACGGCGCCTCTTCGCGTTGCCACCCGTCTACACCCTCGGTCCAGATCTCGCCGGGACGGTTGATCGCCACTTCACTGACGCCAGGCCTGTCCAGCCGCTCACTGATGCCGGCCTTGTTCAGGAAATCGCGCGCCAGGGTCGAAGCATCGAGTCCATACCCCGTTTTCTCTTCAGCACTCATGAAGCCTCCTTATCGGTTCTCGAAGACCGTGGAAAAGTCGATATCGCGGGCAACCACTACGGTCATGACCGTGCCCGGCAGGATGTAGGCCGTTGGCGGAATATTGATGCTGTTCTCCAGCGCCCGATCAGCCATGTTCTCGACGCTGCTTTCGGTGTTGTTCACCGTGTAGCCATCGGAGTTGTTCTTCTGCGAGCGGTTGACCAGGATCTGCATGCCATCCTTGAACACCGACAACATCACCGCGCCCATGAAGCGATCAGCCAGGTGCTTGTCGATCCAGGCCTCGGTGCCGCTGGCACCCATCGGCCCAGCCCCCAAGCTGTCCAGTCGTGCGCGTACTCCAGAGGCGGTTTCCAGCTCAGTCCAGGCAGTGAACACCCGGGTTTGGCCGGGCCGAACCTCGGTTCGCTGCTCTCCGGTCAGCCGGTCCCCAGCTTCAGCGATCACCGTGGACCCATCCGCCGAAAGCAACGGCTCTGTGAGTCGGCATTCGATCAGGCTCGGGTTGTCCGTGACGATCTCTGTGTACAGAACGCAACTGGTGTACGTGTTGTGCCGCACAAGGTACTTGCCCGGCGGAGCCAGGGCGGCTTTGCTCGGAACGAAGGTAGTACCGCCCAACTGGTCCAGGCGTACCCGTCCACTGTTCGTATCCGTATCCAAGGGCACACCGCCGCTTCCTGAGTCGGCGGCTTGCCCTTGTCCCATTAGGTCCAAGGCTGTCGGCGGCGTGCCGGCGCCCGCTGCTGGTCGTCCTGCACCTGAGTTGGATCCGGCGGTCGAGGAGGCGTTGTAGGCCGAGCCACTGGCAACCTGGGCTTGCACCACAACCCCACCCGCAAGCTTCCGTTCCAGAGGGCTCGGCGGTACATCCTGATTGCTGGCCGTGGTCGTCGAACCGGCCGGAGTAGCAGAGGCGCTACCGCGCTCGACGTGCTCCGCCGGTGCCTCCGCCGCCGGTGTCCTTGCCGCTTCAGCCTCCGCGGCGGCCCTCCGTTGCGCCTCTTCCATTTCCCGGAGCTTCTGCTCTTTGATCCGCTGCATCGTGGCATCGTCCTGTTCCTGGACTTCCAGCGTTGCATCAGCCTTGACCTGGCTCTCGTCGATATCGCTGGTGTCTGAACGCATTTCCGAGATAACCCACATCCAGCCGGCAACGATAATCGCCACCACTACAAGAACGAGCACTCCGATCCCCACGTAGAGACCGCTCCGCCCCTCACGCTTGATCTTGCCCTTGCGCAGGTCGAATGCCCCGCGCGCCTGAGTCGACGCTTCTGCCGCAGCATCAGCCCCCTGCACCTGGTCGTCGGCCTGGTGGTCTTTCGGGTCGAGCGGTTCAGTGTTCGAGGTCATTCTCGTCCTCCTTCCCTTCCGCTTCTTCCTTCTTCACCTCCGCGATCAGTCTCGCGCTTTCAACGATCAGTCGGTCGATTCCGCTGCCATAGCCCACCAATGCGATAACGCCTATTGACCACAAGACCGCCCCTGCTTGCCACCAGCCCGCTCCGGCTTGCCACCAGTCCATACCACGTGGACTGAGCAATGCCACCATCGCCTCGAGAATGGACAAGGAAAGCCACAGAGCCACTGCAAAGCTGAGACCGGACAGCACAATGGCCGCAGTGAACGCGATGACCCCCTTACTCGGTTTCATACTTGATCTCCTTCATAGCACTCGACAGGCTGATTACCGCTCGTACTAAGCAGGTAAAGCCGAGCATCCCAAGAATCCCCACATCAGAAAGGAGCACAAAAACCATCGCGGATCTCGCCAACTCTCGAACGAGCAGCCCCCATTGATTGAGCGCGAACAGGATCAGGAGAACCAGAACCATGTGCAGGCACACGACCAAGAGTTCGATGCACAGCACGTCGAGCATTCCGTTACTGTTCCGTTGCATGTTTCACCTCCCGCACCTCTCCCGTGGTGGTGCCGTCGTAGTTGTAGAAACCGCCGCCCTGATGCCGCGTACGCACAGCCAGTACCTGCCGGTTCAGTCGGAAGCGGTATTCGTCGCTGATCCCGTGGACGACGACGATGTTGTGTACCTGGTGCCAGTTCGTCAGGGTTTCGGTTCCGTCCGGCAGAACGCGATAAACCACCGGCCGTGGCATGGCCGAGCTGAAGCGGAAGCACGTCAGCATGCCGTTGTCCCAGGCTTCCGACGGCGACAGCTCCATGTCGCCGCGCTTCTGGTAGCGACGGTTCTGGAACGTGCCCGCGCAAGGGTCGGCGTTGAGGTTGCGGCCGGCGGTCTTCGGTGGTTCCGGGTAGCGAAAGCGCAGCAGGTACGTCATGTCCACCACGCGCTGGGCCAGGCGCAGTTCCAAGACGTATACGCGGCGGTTGGTGTTGATGATCAGGTTGGTGTCCGGGTCCTGGTCAGACATAGGCTTGATCGCCACAAGATTGCCCGCCTGGTTCACACCGATGGTCCAGGCGCCAGGATCTCCACTGACGATCAGGCCAGTGTCACCGTTGACGGTCTCGCCCTGCCCAAGCTGGATGAGCGAGGACCGTCCCACTACCGACTGCACTCGGTAGACGTTTTCCGGCGAGTACAGCGCGGTCTGGATACGCGCGTCGAAAGGAGACCCACCACCCATGACCTCTGCGCCGGCCGGCACCCCGGCAAAGCTGACCCACGCCCCGAGGATCGCCGCACACAGCGGCTTCTTCAGCTGCTTCATTGCGAACCTCCAACTTCTTGTGCCACCGAATATGCCGCCACGCCAAAGCCCAGGGGGTTCAGCCAGCGCTGTTTGCGGGTCTTCGGCGCGTTGCCGTAGTCGAAACTGATCGTGCCCAGCCAAGTCACCGGAGCCATGCCCAGGACCGGCACACCGTTGCGATCAAGGACTGTCTTCGTGAAGCGAACCTGAGCGGTTCGGAACTTCTTCGTGCTGCCGGGCAGCGAGCCATCGGCATCCAGGAACACGATATTGTTGATGTCCACGCGCAGCTGCCGGTTATCCCCCAGCACCTGGGTGTACCCCTTACTCGACAACTGGAAGTTCCGGTACTCGGCGAACGCTCCCGAGTACGACAGCAGCCGGACCATGCCGTAGTTCACGTCGGCGCCGGCGAAGCTGTAGCTCTCGCGGAAACGCACATAGGTAGCCAGCCAGAACTCATCTTGTGTGTCCTGCTCATCGCCGCCGCCAGTTCGGTCTTTCATCACCGGCACAACGTCGGTGAACCCGGTGTTGTTGTCGACCCGTACCAGGAAAGCCTCCACTGTCTTCAGCGGCGTCAACCCCAGCACCGCGCCCACCGCCATGAAGGCCAGCAGGCCGAACACGATTGCGATCGCCCGCCAGGTCCTCGCCTTGCTCCGCTCCTGCTTGGCCACCGAGCTTTCGAACCAGCGTGCCGCGTCTGTGTACGCTTTCAGAGCCAGGCTCGCTTCGCGTGAGGCCTCCCCCACCAACGGCTGAGCCTCCAACTGTTGTTCGCGCTCGGCCAGCGCCTTGAAACGTTGCTTACTGCGCCCCTTTAACATCTCGACCTCCCGAGCCTTCCAGTGTCGAAACCCGTGCCGCCGGCGGGGTAGTCGCGGGCTTGCTTGTCTGTGCTTTTGCCTTCACCGCCGGTGGATTCAGGTCCACCCACGATCCCGTTGGCTGGGAAAGTTCAGGGGGCGAGCTGCACCCCGACAGGCAGGCAGCACAAAGCAGCCCGCCCCAAAAGAGCTTGGTCATGTCATTCACCTGTTTTCTGTGCGTCTGAGTGAGCCGATCCGGCTCAGAAATCACCCGGCAGAACGCCGGTTTGAAGGAAGTGCGCGGTTGGAGCTGGCATTGAATTCAGATTGACCGCCAGCGTCTTGGTTATCAGCTGATTCTGTTTCCTCGGGCCCTCGACAGAAGTCTGCGCCCAGCCCCTGCTACTCCTTTAGCCATCCGCATCGCCGGGTGCAGACCCAATCCACGTTTGACTAGACCACCAAGCCCTCCACCCGCTGAGGTCGGCGCCCCTGCCATGATGGTGGCCGCGTAGTTTGGGATCTCCAGTGCAATAGCTGTAAATGCTGAAAAGTAGAACAGGATGGAAAGGGCCCCTGTCAGGTCGCTCGGGATATTACCGTCATGGACAACGATCTCGTTGATGAACCTCATCTGCAAGCCGAGGATCACCGAGAACAGAACCTGAGCCAGCATAAAACCACCCAATACGCCTACCCACCCCCAAAACCATTGTCGGGTCTGAGGGAAGATTGCAAAGGCAATGAACAGCGGTCCTACTACCAAGATCACTGTGGTGCTGGCTTTTAATGTAACCAGGGTTCCGACTGCGACCAATAAGAACGGAATTCCTCCCAGGAGCATGTAAAAAATCCCAAGCCCTGAAAAGAAGGTTTCTGAGAAGTTGCTTATCGGATTAAACTTAAAAGCCTTCACCAAGTTCATTACAGAGCTAAAAAAGCCACTAATGAGCTGATCGACCTGGTTTGTGAACCTCCCGTCCCCTCCTGATAACGTCTGCGCCATCCACAAAGGAAGTCCTTGAACCACGGGCACTACCCAGTTCCAGTATGTTGCAACGCTGAACGCAATCGAAATCAAAAAGGCTATTTTGATGAATTCCATCGTAACTTCTTGAAACGGCACATCGAGCCCCGTCCAAAGCCAGCGAATGGCGCGCATCATCAGGTGAACCAACCAAAATGTCCCAAAAACCGCCCCCATGACCAGCATGACCTTGGCCATTCCGACCATGATCATGCTTTGTAGAGCGGAGTCGATGAACGTGTAGAGGTTCTTGGTGAACTCTACCTTGATGTTTCCATCTTCATCCATACCTACTCTCTCCGTTCATAAACATCCGAATTCCAGTAAATTTTCCCATCCTTAAACTTAGCGCTCCCCCCATTACCCTCCCAGACAAGAAGGTTTTCGTTTTCAATCCGGGCATTAGATATCTCAGGCTTCGAGTACTTGCTATTGAACGGGTACCATATGGTTTTCTGAACTTCACAAAACCCTTTGTCACAAGTAATATCCAGAAGAGCCGGCTTAACAAAACTGTTCCTTTCAACATCAATCCATGCCCCTTCAAAGCTCTTTCCAGACGGCTCAAAACATCCGGTCAACGCAGTAGCCAGCAACGCGGTTACTACCACTTGAATTTTTGCTTTCTTCTTCATCGCAAATCCTCACTTAGGTAGAGGTCTTTTACCGTTAAGGTAATCCATGACCTCTTGTGCTCGTTTGTCGCTCTCGATGCGTTCTTTCTGCTCCGTGAGCACTTTCATATTCGCCAGGCGCATCTGCTGGTTCTGTAGCTCCAAGAACTCTTGCTGGTAGCGCAGCTCCAGGTCCTGTTTCTGCTGTGGCGTCTGCACCTGGTCCAACTGCTCCCGCAACCGGGCCGCGTTCTCCACCCGCCGGTTGCTGGCCTTGTAGTTGCGTTCCAGGGCATCGGTCACGGACAGCAGCTTGTCGAACTGGGCCTGCACCCGGCTGTCGCTTGATACCAGACCGTAGCGGTTCCGCAAACTAGCCATATCGCGAGCGCTGCTGTACACATCGGACCAGTCGCCCAGGGGCAGTACCTGGTTCAACGTCGGGTCGTTTAGAAATCCGCCCAGCTTGTCGTTGCCATTGATGAGCGACTTGTAATGCTCATATTGCTGCCTGGCTTGCTCGATCCCGCGCTTAGCCTCGTTGAGGGCCTTCAACGCCTCTTCAGCCTGCTGTTTAGCATTCATCCCCAGCTGCAACACCGTGGCCGCATCCAAGGTCGGGATACCGCTGGCCTGTATCAACGGCGCAGCCGTTACCGTCACAGCGGCCAGCGCCGCCGCCAGTAAGGTCTTTTTCATCGTCTTTTTCCTGCAGATATGTTTCAGAAGTCCAGACGGCTCTTCACCGTCCGGTCCAGCTCAATGCGCCGATCAATCAGCGCGTCTATGAGCCGTTGCGTTGCCGCCGTCAGCACTTCTTTCCAGGGACTGGACTCGACGATAGGGTCACCGTCCAGAGCGAGTTCCAAGGCCTTGAGTTCACGCAGGCTCAACAGAACCGGAACCGGGCGGCCCTGCTCTTCAGCGGGGTACTCGAAGTAGCTAGCCATCGCTACCCTCCCCCCTCGCCTTCAGTCACCAGGGACTGCCGCTGCATCTCGTCCAGGAACGGCTTCACCCACACTGCGGGATCGTCTGTTCCCAGCTCGGCACGGATCCGAGCGGCCACGGCCGCGTTCTCCGTCGTCGTGGACAGCAGTGGCAACCAGTACTTCAGCTCGTCCCGCACCTCGGTATGCGTGGAAAGGTCCATCTTCAGACGCACCGACCGGGGCCCCTGTACAACCACTGCCTGGCGGTCGTACGGGTCCTGCTCGGCGACCGCCTCGAACAGCCGTCCCTCGATACCGAACTTCGCGTAGCTCTCGGCCGTGGCCTTGTCGTTGGCCAACCAGATCGAGGTCACCACCTGCTGCACGACTGCCGGCGCATACGGCGTTGCTAACGCATCTTCCGGCGACTGGGTATCCATCATCAGGATCTCTCCCCGCAGCCTGCCCGCCTTCAGCACCTCCTTGATCAGCTCCGCCGTGCTCTCGAAGGAAAGCGGCGCCCAGTACTCCGCGACGAAGTTCAGCAAGAGGCTGCCCGGCTGGGTCTGGTGCATCAGCCGCTTCATGAAGAACAAGGTCTTCAAGAGCACCTCCATTTCAGCCGGGTGCCTGCTGACATACTCCTTTTTCAGGATGTGCGTGCAGTCGAACGCAAGGCGTTGGTAGGCAGTGGGATCGAACAGGTTCCGCGGCGAGTCCAGCACCCATGCGCAGCTCCCTTCCCGACCGCCATCGGCGCGCAGTCGACACCAACGCGACAGACGCGTGTGCAGGCAGTTTCCCCCCCTGGGGGTGATGTTCTGGAGCAACAGGGACATACCTCGGTGTTCAACCGTCGAGTGGGCCATCACCGCATCGATCGATGCCTGGATCTCCCGTTCCTCGACCTCATCCACCAGCCCGCCGCTACCGTCTTCCTTCTTCATCCCACCGGCGCAGGTGATCACCACATCGAGCAGAAATTGCCGCAACTGCGGCGTGTCCTGGAGCTGGAACGGGTTCAACCCGGTCGACACTCCCGGATCGATAGCGAAGTACTGCGTGCCTAGGGCCCGTAGCAGGTTCTCCAGAGAGTGGTTGTAGTCGATGCCGAACAGCATCGGCTTCCATCGGCTGAAGAAGGTCAACAAGACCGCCTCCAGAGTGGTCTTGCCAGCGCCCGTCATGCCCGTCACCGCGAGGTGTCCAGGCAACTTCTCGCCCAGGTTGTTCTGGCCTGGCGGGCTGTCGTGGGCGTTGAGCAGGAACATCCCGTCGCTGAGCGTGCGCATCGGCACCAAGGCGGAGCCGTCGCCAATCGGGTTGCCGCGTGCCTTGCCGCTGGGAGTGGCATGCAGGGAAAACCCGCAGGCCAGGTTCTCGGTGGATTTCATCATCGGGTACATGGCCTGCGTCACCCCGGGGAACTGGGTGTACCAGGTGTACACGTTGCTCAGGGTCGACCGTACGAACGTCGCGTCCTTCGCGCTGAATAACGACTCCATCTTCGAACCGTTCGTGATCGCCTCGTCCGGCGTATCGCCGTAGACGATCAGCGAAGCGTGGTAGCGCCCAAAGCTCTTGATGCCCTGCGCGATTTCGCTCGCCGCATCATCCAGCTCGTCGGTCTGCTTCGACTCACCCTCTACCGAGGCCAGGTCCGCTATCTGTTTCTTGAAGTTGCGCTTGATCTCGTTGCGCTCCTCGAACATGAACGCCTGTACCAGGGTGAAGTCCAGCGGCTGCTCAATCGCCTCGTCCCACATCCCCGGCCGGCTGCCCTCGCTGGGGTAGTCGCGCAGGTCGTAGGTAGTAGCGAACCGCCGGCCACCGTGGTTCGGGCGGTTCTCGACGAAGTCATAGGCGCCGAAGCTGGTCACGCTATCGATGATCGCCTCGCCCAGGCGCGTATCGGACAACCGGACCGCTTGCTCACGGCCATTGAACAGCAGGCTGTAGAAGCGCCCGATCTGCGAGTAGAACGCCCCTGTCTCCGTCTCCTCCACTCCCAGCAGAACGGGTTCGAAGCGCTTGAGCATACTGATCGAGGTGATCAACAGGTCCTGCATGCGCCGGATACCGTCGTCCAGATCGCGGTACTTCAAGATCACCGCCAGGTGGTAGCTCACCTCCCGGTAGCTGCCCTGTTTGAACGGACGGACGTAGGCGTCGACGAACTCCTGCAGCACCGGTAGATCGAGCTGGTACTCACCGTCCAGCTCTAACTGGCTCTTGGTGACGTACGTCTGGAGCATCAAGCTTTTGCCTTCTTTCTTGCCGAGCGTGAAGAAGTAGCGGTTGAGCCGGTGGAACAGTTGGTCCAGGTCGGCCTTGTCACGGGTTTCGTGAGAAACGCCCTTGAGCCGGATCAAGCTCAGCAGACGGTTTCCCGTCAGGGTCACCATGTGCTCATGCACGTGATATTTCATCAGCGGCGCCAAAGCTTCCGCCGGCATGACGACGTTGTGCGAAACGCTTGCCATAGAACACACTCCAAAGGGGATTGATCGGCGTCAGGCACACCCCGCGGCCGTATCTCAGGTTCAAGGAAAAACGACGCATGGCGTAGACGATTCGGCGCATGTAGCGGGCGTCGAATGAACTCACCACGGAAAAGCCGACCAAGGCCAGGAACAGGGGCGAGGCCAACAGCAACGCCCCCCACCACGGAAACAGCAGGAAACCGATTGTGCCGACCACCAACAACGCGACCGCAATTCCTACGAAGGGCAGGATCGGCACACCCAGGAACGTCGCCGGGCGGCTCATGGCGTTGTAACTTGGGAACAGCAGTTCCTCATCGTTCATCGGCCAGCCCTCACGCAATCGTGCCGCCGCCAAAGAACGCCCAGGCCCACGCCCCGAGGAGCAAAACCCCACCCACTACGCCCAACACACCTACTTGCTTCACGTAGTCCATGAACGTAGTGCTGTGGTCGCCCGCGGCCCTGGATGACATCCAGCCAATGCCGACCCACAGCAGGCAGATCAGGGCGATGCTGCCACCGATGGCGAACATCCCCAGGCGGATATTTCTGCCCAGCTGCACCAACTTCTGATCCCACTCGTCGGCCATCGCCATGTATGGCGTGTAGACGGCCAGGAATACCGCCAGCCGCTGCAACATCTCGCGGGACTTACTCTTCAGTTTTTGCATCGCTCTTTACCTCTCGATCCTGGTCTTCCAGGGGTTGTGGTTGTGCCTGCGGCTGACTTGCCGCCGGCGGGTCATAACGGGGGTACTGCCGAAGCACATCCCAGCTCTGGTAAGTCGGCTGGGGGGCGACGGGAACATTTGCCGGCCCGGCCGGAAGGGTTGGCGCAGCTGGGGGCTGTGCCTGAAGCGCCGGGACGTACGCTGGTAGATCCGCGTTGGCCAGAACCCGCTGAACATGGCTCGTTCCGCCAAATTCGGGCTCGGGCCGGAAGCCGGTGGTGAAGTTGCCGCTGTAGTAGCAGCTGTAGGCCTTGCGGATGGCTTCCTGGTCTGAGCTGCTGACCGGTCGCGCCTGGCCATAGCAGCGGCGCAGTTCCTCAGCAGAGCGTTTCAGGTTGTGGCAAGGCTCGAACATTTCGGCCACCTGCCGGGGATCGCTGGCATCGAAATGCTGCCGATGGACCTGGCCCAGCCCCACAGCGAAGCTCTTGCCCTCTTCCACCAGCTTTTTCACCGCCGCCAAGGCCTCCGCAAGGCTTTGCGGCTGACGCGACAAAGCACCGTCCTTCACACCGATGGCGTAAGGATTGAGGGCGGATTCGGCTTTAACGACGGGATACAGCGTGGAGGGATGGACAGCAGGAGCACATTGCAGGGCCAGCGCCATGAAGGCACTGGTAGTAAGCATTTAAATCTCCTTTTTAATCAGCTCTTGCAGCATTTCTTGCGCAGCCTGCTTCGAGAGTCGATCGATCATCCATTGCACAAATTGCGAGGGGGTGATCTGCACCCGACTTTCCTGGCTTACATCAATTGCGAGTTGCAGAAGCGTTTCAAATCGCTCATTGCCAACATAGACGTTTACCGTCTTCTTTCCGGTTCTCACTTTTGGAATTGCCATAGACTCTCCTTGAAATAGCAAAACCAGCCGAAAGGCTGTTATGCCTAACGACCGGTTCTGCGATGGGTTTATTGGAAACGCCGATGAGAGCTAGGCGATTGCACTACAAAGGCGTGACTGCTTCTTACTTTCCAAGCGTCGCCACAAATCTTGCTGCTGAAGCAACGCATAAAAAGCAACCTTACGGCGCTCATCATCTTGCATCAGCACAATTAGTCGGAGCGACTTTTCGAACTCGGATGGCAGATTTCTGTACTCGACTACATCGAGCCCCTTATCTGTGCGAAGCAGCAGTGTTTCCTTCAATGTTTCAATCACTGAGTCCGAAATCACATAAGGCGCACCACCAAACCGAACGAACCCTTGCACACCGGCTATATCCGTGATCGTCGTTGTGTGGACCACTTCAGGGTCGAAGCGAAGGAACAGATAGCCGGGGAAGAGCTGTCGCGTCGTCTTTCGTTGGGAGGGGCGATCTACCCTGCGACGAAGCTCCGTTCGCGTCGGTGCGTACAGCTCAACATCCAGAGCCTCCACCTTGCTCGTAACCCACTCCAGCGCATTGCGGTTATGGGTCATCAGGTACCAATTGCGCACTCTAAAATCCTCCCTTTTCGGGCACGCTCCTCCAAAACCCGACCCGTCTGGGGGTCGAATCTGGTACGGCATTCTGGAGCCGAAACACTGTACATGCGTACAGTGTTTCTAAAGGTTACATTCGCTCGAACTCTCGTTGCAAGAGAGTTTTGCTAGTGGGAATGGTAGAGAATTTTCCTCAAAAGTAAACACTTTTTACCTAATAGATAACATTGTGCTTTTATGAGGAGACAACCACATGAAAACCTTGGATTTTCTGGAGAGATCATGGACAACCTCCGAAAGTCCATCGGT
Source organism: Pseudomonas sp. 18-147 (assembly GCF_051048045.1). Classification (NCBI taxonomy): domain Bacteria; kingdom Pseudomonadati; phylum Pseudomonadota; class Gammaproteobacteria; order Pseudomonadales; family Pseudomonadaceae; genus Pseudomonas; species Pseudomonas sp. 18-147. The sequence goes on along the minus strand of NZ_CP182297.1, from coordinate 41,031 downwards.
GCCCGTCTTCAAGCGCTCAGAAAGGCTCGCTCCCTCACTCAGGCGGACCTTGCCTACAGAATCGACTGTGAGACGGTCCTAATCAGCCGATATGAGCGCGGCATCAACACCCCGAGCGTGGAGCAGCTCCTCAAGATCGCCCGCGCCCTGAACGTAACCCCAGGCGAACTGCTTCCCGTTGACCAGGACCTCGACAGGGAGCGCCTCATCGCCCTCCGCCGGGATCTGACCGAGAAAGCGCTCAAAATCGAATCCACCACTGCCCTGGAACAGCTCAACCGCCTGGCCGACTCTTTCCTCTTGGACAGGAAAAAATCCTAGGCCAGCCAAGCGGCCGATCTGGATGCTCTACAGCCCGCTCTTGATCCGGTTCCACACCCGCGTTCTGACCCGCTCGGCCTTCAGTGGCAGAGTTTCCAGGGGGAACAGCCGCTTCATGGTTTCATCGTCGAAATACACAGCGGGATCTTCCCTGACTGTTTTTTCCACGTACTGGAAGGACTCCCTGTTTCCATTTGGATAGCCGATATAGCTCGAAGACTTCGCTATCACGTCAGGCTTGATCATGAAGTTTATAAACTTCCTTCCCTCTTCGGGATGCGGCGCATCTTTGAGTAGCACCATATTCTCTATCCAAACAAGGGAGCCCTCTTTAGGAATGCTATATCCAATCTCCCGGTGGACTTTTCCGCTCTTATTGGCGTTTCTTGCAAGATAGGCCGTACCCTGCCACCCCACAGAAACACAAATATTTCCGTTGGTGAGGTCGGCTGTCAGCTTAGACGAGTCGAAGTATCGAATATAAGGACGCACTTTCAGAATCAGTGCTTGTGCTTTCTCATAGTCGGCAGGATTCTGGCTGTTGTAGGGGAGCCCAAGGTAGTTCAATGCGATAGAAAGAATCTCAGTGGAAGAGTCGAGCATCGCCACCCCACACTTCGAGAGTTTCGAAATGTTCTCTTCCTTGAAAATCAGATCCCATGAGTTGGTCGGCGCATCAGCGCCCAGGTACTGGCGCACCTTTTCTGCATCGTAGGCTATGCCCGTGGTGCCCCACAGGTAGGGGACCGCGTATCGGTTCCCGGGATCCGTGGCACTGAGGTTCTTCATCACCTGGGGGTCCAGGTTGGACCACTCTTTCAAGTCCTGGTGCTCCAGCTCCTGGAGCACCCCCGCCTTGATCAGGTTGGGCAGCAGGTTGGAAGTGATCACTACTACATCGTAACCGGACCGCCCGGCCAAGAGCTTGCCTTGTGCGAACTCACCACTATCGAAAGTGCCGGAAATGACTTTCACGCCCATCTCTTTCTGAAAATCGCCGGTCACGCCTGGGGCGATGAAGTCGATCCAGTTATAGAAGTGAACACTCTTCTCCTGACGCTGATCAGCCGACACGCCGGCAGAGCCTGCGGTGAAGGCGATAGACAAGGCAAGTGCAGCAATCCCTTTCATAAATACCCCATTAGTTAAACTACTAGAATTAATAGGTATCGCTAGATTTTTCCCTCATTCACTGCCGATATTATTCTCACTGGAAGGTCATTTCTATTGACCGGATTACCTAGTCCCCTGGGAGTAGTGAAATGGAAATCAGCTTGAAGGACATAGCTTGGCAGCGCTCGCTTGGGAACCTGCTCGACCACCTGGACCAGCCAGACTTTTGGTTGGTACTGGTGGAAACGGTACGGGAGTTCGTGCAGGTCGATAACTGGGTTTCCCTGGTATTTAGTGACTCCACACCAGTGATACTTTTCTACGCCGAGGAGGAAGAAGAGGAAAAAGACGAAAGGAAGCCCAACCATTTAATTGGCAAATACATAACCGGTTACTATCGCATCGATCCGTTCTATGCCGCCTCACGCTCTGCGCCCGGCCCTCGAACGATCTATCTTCGAGATATCGTGACGCCCGCATTTAATAAGAGTCGATACTACATAGAGTACTTCGAGACGCATGTGGTATGCGATGAAATGCAATATAACATCCCTATTGATGAGCGCCGCACGCTTTGCCTGTCGCTGGGAAGCGAGGCGAAGTATACCGCCGAGAACATTGCGTTTCTTGAGATCATTCGCCCTTGGGTGCTTTCCCTCATGAGCAAGCGGCTCCACTTCGAGGAAAGCCTACAAGACGACAGTAGCCCATCGCTCAGAGTCGACAGCTCTGTGCTGAACGCTCTTGTCGCACCACTGACAGGGCGTGAATCCCAGGTCTTGAATCTGATGCTAGAGGGTAAGTCAAATAAGGAAATAGCTGACAAGCTCGCAATATCCGTATCGACAACCAAAGTTCACCGGCGTCACGTCTACGCCAAGTTGAACGTAAGTTCTCACTCCGAACTATTTGCCTTGCTCCTGAAAGATATGCCGTCTGTCGGAAACATAGTTTCTCAAACATAAAACATTTACATATAGGCGCAATGCGCCTAATATAAGTCTTGTTGGTGGCACGCAGAAAGCCACTCACCCCGAGGGGGCTAGTCGTTGCCACCGGGGAACGAGATGAGACTTTCAGATGTTGCGACAATCCGAACGAACTACCCCGAGGCGCATTTCTGGTTAGTTCGGCGGGGCTCAGCGGAGCGATGCGGTGAGCCGGTTCGAGAGTTCAATCCAGAACATATCGGAATCCGGGTAAACCGAATAGACATACTCCTCCCCGACTATCTCTTTTACGCCCTGGTCCATATCCACCAGGTCGGTTACTGGAAGACGATAGCAACCGGAACGCTGAGCCTAGTCAACATCCGTGTTTCAGACGTTCGCCAGATCGAGCTGTCACCACGGTGAGACGGGGGCCGAAAGGCCCCCTACTCTCAACTAGCGGAGCAAAGCATGAGAATCGAGTTACCGAGCATATCTGAGCAGCAGCGCGCCATCTTCGAGCAGGCCACGCAGGATGGAATCAAACAACTGAGGGCCAACCTCGACGCTCCGCGCCTCCCGTCGCAGTCTGAGGTCGACGAACAGGCCTACAGCCGGGCGCACCTGTTGCGCGAGCATGAAGGCTGGGAAGCCCCGCACCCTGATATTATCTGCGCCTACTTCCGCCACTTCCAGGCACACTTTTCTGATTACAATACCGACGCCAAGTTGGCGGCGCTGCTTGGCCTGACCAGTGACCGACGTATCCGGGAGTATAAAAGCGGTGCGAGAACCATCCCTTACGGGGTGTGGCGGAAATTCCTAGTGATGACCGGCAGGGCTCCGCAGGAAATAATCCAGGTCTTCGCTTTCATGGGGTGATCCATTCGTACAGACGTTTCCTGACTTTAGGAGAAACACATGGGACAACTTAAAAATATCTACTTCCCTGGCGTGAGTAGTGCGCCATCGTCTGCGCAATACGGAATTTTTCTTAGCCCTGAAAAGTCTTTTCCAGTCGCCAATATAGTCGTCGTACAGTCCGACAGACAGAACGACTACATGGGTACAAGTCTTTATAATACGGACGAAGGTCGAAACATTGTTCTCAATCGAATTCTAGAGAATGACCTACGAGGGATACGGCTGGACTATATCAATTTTTACGTCATCCTCGACTTGTCTACCACGCTTGAAGGCATGAAACTGCCGATCCACCTTGACTTCGACGATTACATCGCCAAAGGAAACCCCTACAATTGCACTCCTAGCGACACGACAACCGGACGCATCCTGCAATGGATTACGGGCGAAAAGACCTATTCCTACTGGAGCGGCCATGTCCTGGGGGGCTGTGCCCGCTTTTACACTGAACTGGATGACCAGAATCGTGAACCTCTCTCGGTCGACAGTGCGCGGGAACTACTGAACCGAGTGGGCTATAAAATCCCAACAAAGGAATAGAACAATGTCCAAGCTCGCCGCCTTCCGGGAAGCGGAACGCAAACTCCAGGAACAAATGCAGCTGCTGGAGAAGCTCAAGGCCGACAGCAGCCTGAAAAAGGAGCTGGAGTTCCGCGATGAACTGGAAAAGCTCATGAAGAAGTACGGCATGAGCCTGCGCAACATCATCGAGATCCTCGATCCCAGCGCCGTCGCGAACCGGCCTGCCGGCCAGGCCTCCTCGATCCGCCGGCCGCGGTCGGTGAAGGTCTACCGCAACCCGGAAACCGGCGAGGTGGTGGAAACCAAGGGCGGCAATCACCGGGTGCTGAAGGCCTGGAAAGAGCAGTACGGCGCCGATACTGTCAATGCCTGGTTGCAGGCCTGATAGACCGGCCCCAACGGAAAAGCCCCGCCGAAGCGGGGCTTTTTTAGGGTATTCGGGAAAGGGTGTTGTTAACCCCTTTCTGAATACCCTTGATTGAGTAGCTGATTGTGTTGTTAGTCGTCTTCGCGGATGGCTCCGGTCTCTGGCTCCGCGCACAGCTGCAAGATGCTGAAAATCGGAACGCCGTAATCCACCAGCTCGTCCTCGATGGGCTCGACTGCCATGATTTCCCTGGCCAGGAACGGCGCTAGCCGCTTGGTTTCCGGCGGCTTCACTTTATGCTCTAGGGTGAACATGATCTTGGCGCGGAACATCTCGAAGCTCAGGCCTCTTGCGTTACGGTTCACGTCGCGCAGATAGCGGTTAATCGACTCGGTCAGTGCGTTGGTGTACCGCTGAGGAATGAACCTGAAGTAGTTGAAAATGTACTCGCCCCAGTTGGTCATCATCGTTGTGACGACTTTCCAGTCCTTCTCCTGCTCTGCAGGGATGCGCTGACGCCATTCGTCATAGGCTTGCCTGGCTGCATTGTGGGTCTTGCTATTCCAGATGTTGTAGAAGCCTTCCTTGAGGTTGTAGGCGGTGCCTAGCTCTGGGAACTGATCGAACCATGTCTTGATCTTCAGATGCGCCCAAACGTCCAGGTCACGCCGGCGCATCAGCATTAGCTTGCGGTCGCCTTTCAGGGTGCGCTTCTGCGGAGCTGTGAGGCCTCGCTTGATTCGCTTGCGTATCTGGTCCAACGCATCGTTGGCGTACCGCACAACGTGGAACTTATCGACGATGACAGTGGCGTTAGGGAACAACTCTAGCGACACGTCTTTGTACGGATGGAACATGTCCTGGCAAACGATCTGGACCCTGTCCCGGCCGCGCATATTGGAGATGTAGTTGTGGATCACGATCTTCTTGCGGTTGGGCAGAACGTCGATGATGGTCCTTTCTTCCAGGTTGATTAGGACGCACCGGTACTCGCCACCAACAAGCAGTTCGTCAATGCCAAGAACACGCGGAAGCATGGGCCTGTACCCCGCCTCCTGCTCGGCGCAGTAGTCGCGCAAAGCCCGGCGCACCACCGACTCATCAACGCCAAGATCTCGGGCTACCGCTGAGTTTGTGCTGGTCATGGCTTGCTTGATTACGTAGGCGTGGCAGCGCTTCGTCATGCGGTGCTTCTCGTCGAAGTCCAGCAAGGCCGGCGAGAACACCTTGCTGCATGTCTTGCACTTGTAGCGTCGGCGCATGCCCCAAAGAACCGTGCGCTTACCCCTGATGGGCAGGTCAACGTACTTGGTCAGCTTCCTGGAGAAACGAATCGACTGACCGATAGCGCCGCAGGCGGTGCAGAACTCGGGCGCCGGAAGCTCAACCTTGAACTGCAGATCGTGTTCATCCTCGAGGAATTCCACGATCTCAACTTTGAGCGGGTGAAGTAGGGAAAGCGAATCAGCCACTGACTCGGCCCTGACCTGCGTTGTGTGCCATGGCCTCCCGGCGTTTCTCCAGAGCGATCAGCCGTAGCACGTCCTGATCGGCTTTGCTTACCACATAGTGAACGACGCGCTCTATTGCCTCGGCGGCAACGAGCAGTTCGTCCCTAGCGGGGGCGGGGCCGGCATATGCCAGCTCAACGCGAGTACCAGCCATCGCAACCCCACAGAGATCCGTGAAACGGTCCGGCGGCGGGCCATCATGCCAGTCGGTCATCACTTCGCCTTCAGCATTAATGAGCCGGTGTGCCACAGGCTGCTGCTCGATTTGCTGATGATTTTTTTGCTGTTCCATGTCGCTCTCCGTCGGGATTGGTGAGCCCAGCATAACAACATTTAAAGCCGAAGCTAATACCAATACGTTTTAAGGCTGCGCCTTGCCTGCAACAACACGTAAAACCGATAACCCCTTTTTTATGCCGGCGTGACGGTCACGCCGCAATGTGGGCATCGTACAGACGCGGCACCTTCGGCTGAGCGCGCTGCTCTGCATGCCATAGCTCATAGGCCGCCTGCATGGCCAACCAGTGGCGGGCCTGGCCGATGCCGGCACGCTCAAGGCGCACGGCCAGGTCCGACGTGATCGAGGCGTGCCCATTGAGCACCTTCGACAGTTGGACCCGCGAATAGCCCAGGGCCTTGGCGAAGTCCGTGATAGTGATATCCAGCTCGGGGAGCACGTCCTCGCGCAGGATTTCCGCAGGATGCGGCGGGTTGTGCATACCCATATGTAGACCCTCAGTGGTAGTCCTGGTAGTCGACCAGCTCAACATCCTCGCCAACGAAGCGGAATGTCAGCCGCCAATTGCCGGAAACGCGGACGGACCAGTATCCGGCAAGATCCCCCTTCAGGGAGTGGAGTCTCCAGCCGACCTGATTCATGTCGCCTGGATTGTTCGCTTCGCTCAAGGCGAGCAGTTGGCGGCGTAGGCGCGGGGCGTGTGCCGCCTGGATCCCTTTGGTCTTGCCCGTCTTGAAGAAGACTTCCAGACCCTTGTGTCGGAAGGAGATAATCATCGTTAAGTGTAAACAACCTGTTAACGGGAGTTAAGCATAACTCGTTAACAGACTGTTTACAATGCCCCCGATGCTGCACTCCTGGAAGTAATGCCCGCCGACACGGTGGCGGCCCTACCCTGCCTATCGGTCCGTTCTGATGATTACTTTCGCGCCACTACCGGTGACGATCGGACTGTTCGCACCATGCGTCGAGAGATTGCCGGATCCCGACATGCAATCGGCGCTCTGTCCCGCGGAGTAGGTCTTTCCGTCAATGACCACGACGCTGTTTTCGCCAACCACAATCGGCGAGTCAGGCCCGGTAGTTGTGCAGTTCTGCGCGCTGGTTGGACTGACTGTTGCCTTCAACGCGGGAGCTTTCTCTTCCGACGCATTGCAGCCAGCGACAAGAGCGAGCGTTGCCAGGGCCAGTACAAACAAATTCTTCATGGGCAGCCTTCATGACAGTTAGTTGAGCAAGTGGGGCATAGATAGGCGTAGGCCAATCTTGGTGGCGTAGCGCTCCAGCTGGGTGAGCGAGGCGCCCGGGGCGCGGGGAGTGCCCTGCCTGCTCTGCCTGCTGGCTAGCTCTCGCTAGCCAGGCACTCAAGCGCGAATTGAACGGGATACGGCGCCTCTCTGCCGGCGGTTTCGCTGACGTAATTCCTCAGCGCGCGGGCGGTGATTCCGATCCGCCTGGCAGCTTCTTCCTGCTTCAGGCCGGCTCGCTCGTACAGCCCGCGCAGGTAGCGCGGGTCTGGATTGTGGTTGGAGGCGTCAGGTTTCACATTTTCACCCGCAGTTGTTCCGGTATGAACGCCATCACCTTGTTGCTGCCGAGAATGACGTAGTTCGGGTTCCCCCACTCCATGGCCATCTGCATGGCCTTCGCCGCGGCTGCGCCAGGATCGCTGCCAGCGCGGGTCCGGCCAACGACCATCTTGCCATTCTGCTCTACGTTGACCTCATAACTGCCTGGGTTCCAGGAAACTTCCGTCACCGTAACGACTGTTGGTCGGCTCATGCCTGTGGTTCCTCATACCGCAGCTTGAACCTGTCCTGAAAAATAGCCATTAGACGACCATGGACGTGGCTTCCCCAGGCGACGCCTACGTTCTGCGCAGCAGTGGCCAGCATTACGTTGGCGATGCGATACCACCACCCCCAATCGGCAAACGGGTTGCTCGCGACTCGTCCATCTGCGTTGAGCAGTGCCTCTTCCCACGCCTGGAACTCGCGATACTCGTCACGATTGGTCTCGTCCACCAGTCGCTGCAGGACGGTAGCCTGGAGCCCTTCATGGAGCTTGGCGGCGAAACCAGTGGCGGCCAGGACCTGGTCTTCTGTCAGGTTGTCGGGGTCTGCATCTTCCCAAGACTGGATGAATCGAGCTGCCTCGATAACCGAGCGGGCGACGATGCGATCTGAAATGGTGCTCATGGCTTGGATCCTTTTTGGCGCCTCGCCGTTGCGCGTTGCGGCTGGCGTGGGTTTAGATTCGGCTCAGAGTTCCATTACATGAAACGGATAGCCAACGGACGTCTCCGTGCGGTTAGTGCCGTGCAGGTGATGGTAGGCCTGGAACATGCCGCTTCCGTTAGGCTCCCCGGTTTCACGGTATACGAGACCTTCGAATTTTTCGCCGAGGATCTGTTGGGCTGCGCTCTTCGCGGCGGCCGTAATGTCGGCAGCGTCAACCGTGAAGCGCTCGCCGGAGTTGTCGTTGTTTTTGCGGGGGTCGATGAGATAGGTATTCATTTTGTCATTTCCCTGTGCTCGCCTCGCCGTTGTGGCTGGCATGACTCACATAATAGGAACAATGTTCCTCTGTGTAAATAGGAACATTGTTCCTTTTGTCGGGTTTTCTGCTACGCAGGCTCGATCAGGTAGGCGCCCTGGTTGCGCACGTTGCCGACGTCGCGGCTGACCGCGTACCAGGTGAACGCCTCAGCTGGTTCGCCCTGGTGCAGCACGATTTGTTCCGCGCGCTCTGGCGGCGTCGCCGGGTCAAGCCACTCGCGGGCCAGGTCGGGTGGGAGCACGACCGGTCTCCGGTCGTGAATATCGACCATGCCGCCGGCGGAGTCCGCGGTGATGATCACGAATCCATGCTGCTCGGCCTGCTCATCATCATCGAGCCCGGGGAACTGCCCGATCGCGGCGCACAAGACCGGCGAGCCGTCGGCGTGCTGGATGTGATACGGCTGTTTCCGCGTGCCGCCTTCGTCAACCCACTCGAACCAGCCGCTGACCGGCGTCAGCGCGCGATGGCGCCACGCGGCGCTGAAGAAGCGTCCATGCGCCACTTTCTCGACCCTGGCGTTGATCGGCGCCGCGCGATCACGGGCCCAGAACGGCCTCCAGCCCCAGCGAACGGCCTGGGCGACCAGGGCATCGCCTTCGAGCCGTAGCGTCGTCACGGCCGTCGATGGCGCGACGTTGTAGCGCTCGGGCTGCTCGCCGACGAGGTTGACCAGCGCGTTGGACATCGACAGTGCGTCGACGAACTCATGAAGCCCTGTGTACTGCGAAAGCCTGCCACACATCGCTCACTCCGGTGGTAGATGGGCACTGGGTAAGGGTAGATGATGAACAAAAAGCCCCGCTCATGCGGGGCTTTTGCTTGCGTGGCTCGCCGGCGTGACCGTCACGTCCGCTCGTCGACGGCCGGCTCGGCGCGCAGCAGGGCCTGGTGCAACTGGTTGATGTGCTCGACCGCCTTGTTGCCCCGGGCCAGGTGGCTGACCAGGATCTCGCTGGTCTTGGTGAAGCGGTGGCCGATGCGCACGGTGTAGGAGCGCAGGGCCCAACTGATGAAGCCGGTGAAGTACATCGCGTCCTCGATGTCGCGCCACTTCACCCCGCGGTAGCCGCGGCGCCAGGGCAGGATGCCCTGGTAGAGCCAGACGCCCACGTCGTCGGTGTAGAGGTGGACGCTGCGCAGGTAGAGGAGCTTGTAGACGAACAGTGCCAGGGCGATGAGCAGGACGCCGGCACTGGCCGCCAGGCCGAGCTGGTAGGCCTGTTCGCTCGGCGCCTTGTGCAGCGTCCACCAGCCGAGGGCCAGCGCGCCGGCGCACAGGACCAGGAACAGCAGGACCGGGCCGACGTAGGCCAGCCAGGACAGGCGGTAGACCTGGTGCGGGGTGGCGTTGCGGGTGGGGTGTTCGTAGCCGTCCATTGGGGGCGATCTCCTTGGGTTGCGGGGTAGGACTACAGCTCGACGCGGAATTCGCGCAGGCCGATCTTGGTGGCGTAGCGCTCCAGCTGGGTGAGCGAGGCGAACACGCGCAGCGGTTCGCGGCGTGAGCGTAACGGGTAGTGGTGGCCACCGCCGGCATAGCGCACCAGCAGCTGCCAGCCCTCCCCGCCCGGGCCGCGGGTGACCAGGGTATCGCGGGCGCCGCCGGCGGCGATCAGCGCCTGCAGGGCGTCTTCGGTGATCGACTCGCGCATCAGCGGCGTGCCTCCTCGGGCGTGACGCCGGCGGCCAGGCCGAGGGCGTGACGGGCGCGGCGGATCGCATCGAGGCGCTGGCCGTCGTGGGGGGAATCCTCGAGGTCGGTCATGGGGAACTCCAGGGGGTGAACGGGGGTAGGTTCGCGCGGCCGCCAGTGTAGGGGGTTCTGGTAGGCCAGTGTAAGGGGGCGTGGTCGCCGGGGGTTGAGCATCTGGCGACCGGGGCCTGGCTTGGCGAGGGGGGTGATTTAACAATCTGCCCGTTATGCGTAGTCCGGCTAGTCCGGCGGCAACTCGCCCCTGGTCCACCCGAGGATGTAACGGACGACCGGGGACTTCTGGTCATCCTGTCCCTTCGCGATACTCAACAACACCCAGCCCCGCGCCAAATGCTCGTTGACCCTCAGCCAGTCGAACACCTCGCGCACCTTCTTCACGTCACTGATCACGAAGTCGGCCATTACGACAGCTCCTTTGCTTGTGGTTGGCCACTTCAGTGTAGGTGCCTTGATAGCCGGGGCGGGTTCCTTTCTATCCGTTGGGCAAACCGGGCTACCCCAGCTCGCCGGGCTCCCATTCGATGGGCCTGCCATCCAGGCCTTCGCACTCGTCAACCGGACCCGCCAGCGTGTAGTCAGCTCCTGGGTGGTCATCAACCTGGGGCGCCGGGCACGCCACGTTCAGCGCCTCCAATCGGCGCCGCGCCTCGGCCCAGGTTTCGCCAGGCCGCGCGCCGGCGCGCACCTGCTCGTCAGTCAGCGGTGGCAGCTTGCGGGGGGCTATCAGCGTCATGGGGCGGGTTCCTTTCGGTCCGTGACGGTCACACATACGGCCAGCGGCGCGGGCAACGGGTCTGCTCGGCGGTGGCCTTACGAATCCGATAGATCGACTCGGCCCACTTGTAGAACTCGGAGCCAGGGCCGAGCTGGTCGTCGAAGTAAATGTCGCGCAAGTGTTCCTCGCGCTCCGGCGTGTCCAGCCACTCATTGAAGCTCGGTTCTTCTCGTTCCATCGGGCCAGCTCCTTCCTCGATTTGTGCGTGTTGCGTGATGTTGCGCCCCTACGTGCAACGCAGGGGCGGACGGTTCAAGCCGGTCAGTCACTGACTCATCTACTGGCCTTCTGGCTTGTTGGGCTTGCTCCTGCCTTTTGCCGGCGACTTCGCCGCGGATGCCCCAACGTGGGCCAGCAGTTGGGCATTGCTTTCCCGCAGACTTTCAAGCTCGCCCTCGAAGCGCGCCGCCCGAAGCCCGGCGTCTTGAGCCTGCTTCCGAGCCTCATCCCGCTCGGCCTGCACCTTGGTGAAACGCTGCGCCTGGGTGTTTGCTTCGGCTGCGGCGCGCTTGCGCTGCTCCTGAGCCAGTTCGTCGGCAGCCTGAAGCCGGAACACCTCTTTCTGTGCCGCATCCAGGCGCTGCTGGAGATCCTCGGCGCGAGCCGCAATCCCTTCCAGTTGGGCGTCTGTCCTCCCCTTCGCCTCGGCCAACTCCGCCTTCGCGCGGTCGATCGCTTCGGCCGCCACCGCCTTCACCTGCTCCAGTTCGGCCTGGTGACTCTGACGTGCCGCCGACAGATCATTACGCAAGTCGGTTGCCTCGTCCCGGGCACGCTGAAGCTCGCCCTTCAGGTCCTCCACCCGCTGGGTGATTTCCTCGGTACGGGCCTCGGCCGTGTCCGCCCGCGTGGTTTCATGTCCCAGCTCATGCCGCAGTTCGGCCAGCAGGGCGTCCTGTTCCTCTAGGCGGCGCTGGACACCTTCCTTCTCCTGCTGAAGCCGCTCCAGCTCGCCCTGCTGTTCCTCGTACAACTGGGAAAGCTCGACCCGGGTGCTCTCCATATCCTCGCGCTCTTGCGCCCAGTCTGCCTCGGCTTTGCGCAGATTGGCATTGGCCAACTCCAGCGCCTCGGTCCAGAGGGCCGCGCCCAAGCCCAAGGCGGCCTGATGCAAGGCCGGGGGCAACTCAACCTGCACAAGCTCGGGCTTCGCGGTCTGCAACTGCCGCCATTCCTTCATGACCCGCGTGACCGTGTTCATGTCCGCCCGCGCCGCCCGGCGCACATCCGGCACCGGCGGGAAGCGCTCACGGCCCAGCTCGTCATAGAGACGGTCAGCTTCTTTGAAGATACGCGCCCGTATTTCCGCTTCGTTGCTGATTTGTTCCGTCATATATCCCCCTGGTCGAGGTATTTTCAATAATAAGAATAATAATTTAATTATTATTATTATGATACTGCCATCCGACGAACGGGATCCCCGCCCCAGCCCGTTAACGGGGTCGGTTCCGGCTGAGGGCGAAATGACACCCTAAGCGTTAGCTCTGTGTCGTTGCACGATGTCAGCGACGGTATTCTTGCTGATACCGAGCTCGCGTGCGATCCAGCGATAGCTGCGTCCCTCGGCCCTCATCGCAACCACCTTAGGCAAAAGTCGGTCTGATTTTGGTCGCACTCCGGCCTGACGACCAAGCCTCTTACCACGTGCCTTCGCAACAGCAAGGCCTGACTTGACCCGCTCGCTGATGAGATCCCGCTCAAACTCCGCAATGCCGGAAAGAAACGTCGCCAGCATTCGTCCATACGGCGACGAAAGATCGAACGCCATTCCATTCATGGCTATCACGGAAACCTTCCAGTTCTCCAGTTCACGTAGCGTATTGAGCAGATCGAGCGTCGAGCGCCCCCACCGGGAAAGCTCAGTGACCAGGATTGCATCAATTTGTCTGGACTGGGCAAGCGCCAGGACTTTCTTTCGCTCGGCCCGGTCGAGTTTAGTTCCTGAACCTGTTTCCTTAAATATTCCCACCACGTCGTAGCCGGCACGGCCGGCGAAGGCTCGCAGATCAAATTCCTGGCGTTCACAAGACTGATCCGCTGTTGAAACCCGGCAGTAAATGGCGGCACGATGTCCCAATTGAACCCTCCTGGATTTTTGTATCGGAACGCCCTGATTTATATGGGCTGGCTGTTGTCCAAAACAGACTATACTTCAAAAGGGACGAATTTGTATGTCACGACGCCATATTTTCACCGAACGGCAGCGAGCAGCGCTGTTCGATCTGCCCACGGACGAACTGTCGCTACTGAAGTTCTACACGCTGGGCGATGATGACCTGGAAAACATTAGGCAGCGCCGCAGACCGGAAAACAGGATTGGCTTTGCCCTGCAACTTTGTGCCTTACGATATCCGGGCCGTGCACTGGCTCCTGGTGAGATGATCCCGCGTGAAGTCCTTTCCTTCGTCGGTGCTCAGCTTGGAGTTCCGGCTGATGCGCTTCTCACTTATGCCACACGGCGCCAAACCCGTCAGCAGCACATGGACACGCTGCGCGAAATTTACGGCTACAAGACCTTCACGGGCCGTGGTGCCCGTGATCTGCGGGAGTGGACTTTCGGCCAGGCCGAAGATGCCAGATCAAACGAGGATCTTGCTCATCGTTTTATTGTGCGGTGTCGGGAAACTTCCACCATTCTGCCCGCAGTATCGACAATCGAGCGCTTGTGCGCGGATGCTCTGGTCGCCGCTGAGCGGCGGATTGAAACGCGGATTGCGGAAAATTTAACAGCGGATGTTCGCGATCACCTGGACAAACTTCTGAGTGAAATGCTCGCCGGCAATATCAGTCGTTTCATCTGGCTTCGCAACTTCGAGGTTGGTAACAACTCGGCTGCTGCTAACCGTTTGCTCGACAGGCTCGAATTTCTGCGTACCCTGAATATCAATCATAGTGCTTTGGCCAGCATACCTGCCCATCGCATTGCCCGGCTGCGTCGGCAGGGTGAACGCTACTTCACCGACGGTTTGCGTGACATCACTTCGGACCGCCGCTGGGCGATCCTTGCCGTCTGTGTTGTGGAGTGGGAAGCGGCGATTGCTGATGCCATAGTCGAAACCCATGACAGGATCGTAGGAAAAACCTGGCGGGAAGCGAAGCGCCAGCATGACGAAACAATTTCCGGCTCTAAAGCCACACTCACGGATACGATCCGTACCTTCACCGCGCTGGGAGCTTCGTTGCTTGAGGCCCGCAGTGACGGAACCCCGCTGGAGATGGCTGTCGCCAGTTCGGTTGCATGGGACCGGCTCGCTCAACTGGTAGCGACAGGGACTCAACTCAGCAACACGCTAGCCGATGAGCCTCTTGCATATGTCGGGCAGGGATACCATCGCTTTCGTCGTTATGCGCCCCGCATGTTGCGCTGTCTGAAGCTCGAAGCCGCGCCGGTCGCCGGACCATTGGTAGCAGCAGCTTTGTCGATCGGAGAGATGAAAGGTGTTGCATCGCCAGAAAGGCGTTTCCTGCGGCCCAGCTCCAAATGGAACCGTCATTTACGAGCTCAGGAAAAAGGAGATACCCGTCTTTGGGAAGTGGCGGTACTCTTTCACCTCCGGGATGCTTTTCGTTCCGGAGATGTCTGGCTCGCTCATTCGCGCCGCTATGGTGACCTCAAGCAGGTACTGGTGCCGATGATCGCGGCGCAGGAAAATGCAAAACTGGCCGTGCCTTCCAACCCACAGGATTGGCTGGCAGACAGAAAGGCGCGACTCACGATCGCTCTTAAGCGGCTGGCCCGGGCTGCCCGTAACGGCACTATTCCGCACGGTAGCATAGAAGATGGAACGTTGCGGATCGACAGGTTGACAGCAGACGTGCCGGATGGTGCCGAGGCACTCATACTGGATCTGTATCGCCGAATGCCGTCCGTTCGGATTACCGACATGCTGCTTGAAGTTGATGCAGCCCTTGGTTTCACAGATGCGTTTACCCATCTGAGAACCGGGGCTCCATGTCGCGACCGGATCGGTCTGCTCAACGTCCTGCTCGCTGAAGGGCTCAATCTGGGCCTGCGTAAGATGGCGGAAGCTACAAACACGCATGATTACTGGCAGCTCTCACGCCTTGCCCGCTGGCATGTTGAAAGCGAAGCCATGAACCAGGCATTGGCAATTGTGGTGGCCGCGCAGGGTAAACTGCCGATGTCACGCGTCTGGGGGATGGGCACGTCAGCATCGAGCGATGGTCAGTTTTTCCCGACAGCGCGGCATGGCGAAGCCATGAACATGGTCAATGCCAAATATGGTTCTGTTCCCGGCCTCAAAGCGTATACTCACGTAAGCGACCAGTTCGCGCCATTCGCTTGTCAGTCGATCCCGGCGACCGTGAGCGAGGCACCGTATATTCTCGATGGACTACTGATGAACGAGGTCGGTCGCCATGTTCGCGAACAGTATGCCGATACAGCAGGATTCACCGACCATTTGTTCGGAGCCAGTAGCCTGCTCGGCTACAATCTCGTTCTGCGAATCAGGGATCTGCCATCGAAGCGGTTGTACGTATTTAATCCCGATACGACCCCCAGGGAGTTACGCAAGTTGGTAGGTGGAAAAGCCCGGGAGGATCTTATCGTTGCGAACTGGCCTGATATTTTCCGTTGTGCCGCGACGATGACCGCTGGCAAAATCAGGCCCAGCCAACTCCTGCGCAAGCTCGCTTCTTACCCACGACAAAACAACCTTGCAGTTGCGCTTCGTGAAGTTGGTCGTATTGAACGGACCCTTTTCATTATTGAGTGGATCCTGGATACGGACATGCAGCGGCGTGCTCAGATCGGTCTTAACAAGGGAGAGGCCCACCATGCGCTCAAAAATGCGCTCCGTATCGGGAGGCAGGGGGAAATTCGCGATCGCACGACAGAGGGGCAGCACTACCGAATCGCTGGGCTCAATTTATTGACTGCGGTGATCATTTACTGGAATACCGTCCATCTTGGTCATGCCGTCACGGAGCGGCGGAACGAAGGGTTGGATGTTCCCCCTGAATTTCTTCCCCACATATCCCCATTGGGCTGGGCGCACATTCTACTGACTGGCGAATATCTTTGGCCCAAGGAACCGAAAGCTTAGGGTGTCATTTCGCCCTCAGCCGGAACCGACCCCTTAACAGGCACAAAAAAACCGGCCATCAGCCGGTTTCTTCGGTTTGGTAGGCGCCGCCGTGATGCGTCACGGCGGGTCACTCGGTGTCATCACCGTCAAGGTCCGAAAGGCTATCGGCGAGGTCGATATCGACCTGGTGCTGATCCGTTTCGTCGACGACGACAAAGCTGCAAGCGCTGTCCTGCTCTCCTGCGGCAATGCGCGTCTGGAAATAGCTGTCGGCAACGAACTGCGCAGCGTCCTTATGATCCCCATCGACTTCAACATCGATGGTCCAGGTGACGGTATAAGCGGCCATGTGCAACTCCTCATTGGTTTGTTTCAATGAGGATACTTTACCCTTTAAGGTAAAATTTAACAACCTAAATTTACCATTAAGGGTAAAATTTACTTAACTCGGCTGCACGCTGACTTTCTTTCCGCAGCACCGCTAAGCGCCGCGAGAACTGGCTCATGTTCACTCCATACTTCGTCCAGGCCTCACTGGCCTTTACGCCATTGACCAGGTGTTCGCGAAGCGCATCGATCAACGGCTGCGCTCGGATAGAAGTGCCTTCCAAGAGCAGTTCAAAATGCCGCGGGTCGACTTCTCCTGGGGTTAGAAAGGAGTCTTTGGCGGTTCCAGGTTTCATGGGGCTACGTGTCCTGTATCTGTTCGTGGATCCGCCTCGATACCGAGGCGGTACATCGGTTCGCCGTCTTCGTTGCGGATCCACGCCACAACTGAGCAACGGCACTCATTCGCCAAGTCCTGAGCCTCGCGGGCCAGGTCCTCAAGGTGATACTCCGCACGGCTGCATGAGATCCTGGACTCGTCCAGCAGCTGGCCACGATCGCTGTAGAATCCTACGTTCATCGTTCAGGCTCCTCGGGATCAGTCGTTTTGCTCATACTGTGCTGCCATTTGCTTGACTTGTTCAGCCAGCTCTGGCGGTAACCAGACACCGACGAAAACAAGGCCTGCGGCGCCTTTCTGCAAGTACGGTTCTACACGCTTCAGCGCTGAGTTGACGTTCTGCGCGCTGCGTCCAGTTTGCCGCGCGACTTCGACCGGCTTCACACCATCCACGTACACGCTCCGGGCGATCGCCAGGGTGTCGGGGTGTAGGCGTTTCATCGCCGGCAGGCACTTCTCCCAGTGCTCCAGGGTGTAACGTTCTGGCATCGTTCCATTCGCTCCACGGCTGTTATACTGACGTCGCTCAGTTCGCAGAGCAAAACAGGGGCCCACAAGCGTTGCAGCGTTTGTGGGCCTCGCCTTTATCGGGCACGTCACGGTCAAAACTCAAACTCCATCTGCGGATCCTCCGGGTCACACTTTGGCAGGTTCAGGGGGTGACCCAGCTGCCGGCGAATCTCCGACAGCCAGGCCTTGTAAGGAGCATTCGTCCGAGGACCGAACGGATAGGCTTTCCTGAACTCCCGGCGCAACGCCTTCAGGTCTGATCGACCGACACGTCGAATGACCTCGTGGACAATCGGTGCCGCTTGCTCAACCCAGCTCATCACCTCCTCCCCTGCCCCGCTCTACACCCAGCCTGGGGCTTCCTTGAAACCAGGTAGATCCTCGATAGCCGCCTCGCGGATCCGGGACAGCAGTTCGTAGGCCCGCGACTTGTAGTAGCCCGGTGCATCACATGAATTCCGATGGTACGTATCGGCAAGCTTCAGCAGTTCCAGCGCAGAAACCGACTCGGCCTGGCCGTCGAAGACGAATGGGATGCAGTGCCCTTCGTCATAGTCCAGGCCCCTGGAGCGGAACCGCACAGAGCGGATGTTTTCTTCGCGCAGGAGTTGGCCATCCTGCTGGATCTGCTGAAGTTCAAGCGCACAGGTAAGTCGATCGCTAGGGTAGACATAGCGCAGCAGGGTCGACAGGTGACGACAGCTCAGCACAAGGTTGGACTCACTCATGGGACATATCTCCGTTCGCATCGCAGAGCCCTTCGGAGCGGTTGCAGCCGCTGTTTCCGAAGGGGTTGAAGGGCCCGGCCGAGCCGGGCGCCAAGTGCAAGAGAAGTGTGCGATTAGCACCGGAGAAAATCAACCCTTTATAAACTATTTATTTACACAGGGTTCATTAAAAGAAAGTCCCGATTCGTCACTTCGGGGACCGAAGGTGGCAGGTCCTCAGCGCCGATGGCCACCTGCAGGATGTGATCGAGGTCGGCGTGCTCCACCAGCTGCTCACCGGACGCGCCGGACGGATCCGCAGCACCAGGTCTTCAGCGCCCGCGGATATCCAAGTGCGGTCCCTGAAGTGACGAATTGGCCTACTTAATCACCCCTGGACGGTCGACAAGGAAGTCAGGATCCGCAGGATCAACGTCCAGCAGCGAGGGCCAGGTGAGGCCGAGTTGTCGCCTGGCCTGAGGCAAGCCGCAACCGGTGGCGTGACGATAGCGGCGCACGGCAGCTACTACATTCCCAGCCTTCACCAGCTCGACGCATTCCCGCCTGAGCACCTCCTCTGTCACCTCCTGGGAGGCGGCCTCAGCCTGCTCCTGCAGGCGGCCGATGAGCGCCCTCATGCCTGGGTAGTGCAATCGATCGGAATAGGCACGAATCGGGGGGATTCGCCCCTGCAGCTGGTCCTGATGACCACATTCAGGGCAACCGTCGTTGTCCAAGGGCAGCAACACGCAACAGACAGGGCAAATCACATCATCGAGCGTGAGTCTCTTCATGTTCCCTCCAACACGGCGTGAATCCGTAATCCTTTGAACCCCTTGGTGATCCTGGGCGCCATTAATCGCGATGAAGGATAGCAACACACGTCTTCGGCAAACATCTGTCCCCGAAGTGACGAATTGCCCTATTCGAATAGGTGTGGCAGTGCCAAAATACTGTACATTCGTACATATACAGGTAATGCCATGCCCTCCTCCCTACCACCGTTCAAGCCCATCACGCTTGCTGAGCTGCGGCGGATATGGGAAGCCTACCCTGACCCCGACGTGCGCCGGCTGACTCTCGAAGTCGCCAGATACCGCCGCGTCATCGCAGAGATAGATGGCCTGTATAGCAGTATCCACCAGTCATGGCGCGAGACCGTGGGCGGCGAACTTTGCGCCCTTCACCTACTGAAGGGAGTGATGGCAACCGAACGTCAGCGCTTGCTATAGCGATCTACGTCGATCCCAGCAGAGCGCGCCGGTCATCCTCGGTTTCGCGGAAGTCGGCATCGATCCCGTGACGCTTCAACCGGGCTTGCAATACTTCGACCGCACGGAAAGCTCCAGCACGCTCGGCGATCACCCGTCCGTTTTCATCCTGTAGCCCCTTCAGTCGGGCCGCAACCTGGCCCGCATGAAGTGCGCCATCGTTCAGCCGCTTCACTTCCGCCTGAAGCCCGCGGATCTTTTCCAGCAGCTTCTCATTCTCGGCGATCCAGGCGTCACGCTGTTCGCGCAAATGTGTCACTTCACCCTCAAGGCGGCGGCCTGTCTGGTACCAGGCATTTGCCTCGGCTCGCTCTTCCTCCATCTGCCGCACCGGCTCAGGCAGAGGCTCGGCGGATGCCAGCGCGCCGGCACCGACAACGAAGACTTCATCCATGTTGTTGGCGAACAGCATCAGCAGGCGCCCATCCACTGCGACAAGTTCATTGATCCACGCTGACGGCTTACGCTGGTTCAACGCCGTCATAACCAGGCTGTACACCCGCATCCCCTCCACCGTATAGCGCTTCACTTCCAAAACTTTGTACGGTCCACTGTCGTAGCTTGTCCAAACCTGATCGCCAGGCTTCACCAGCTCATCGACCTCGGGTTGTCCGTGTGGGGTTTGACGGTAGGCGTAAGGGCCGTGGAAACCTCCAATATCTCTCTGCGCCGACGTGCATGCGGGCCAGAGCGCACGGTCGTCCCCCTGCTGGAGCGCATCGGGGATCCAAGCCGAGTCGCCAGGGAACGCCTCGGCAATGGAAACGGCAGGAAGACGCGACAGCAGGGCCGCCGCCCCTTCAGTCTTGCTTGGCACCCGAGACCAACGCTCGCCGAACTCGCGCAGCGCCACGGTCAAAAGGGCAAGCTCTGGCTGCCCCAGGTCCAGCACCGCGCGTTTCCCTGCCTGCCGTTCTCGCTTCAGTTTCTCGCGGTGCCGCTTCTGTCGCTCGGCCGCAGTCAGCGGCCGCTTACAGGCCTCGATCAGGTCCAGGGTTCCGGGGTCTTTCGGGTCTTGCATGGCGTCGCGCTCCAGAGGCCCCGGCGAGCCGGGGCGTTTATCTATACCAGAACAACGCATAACTTATTTAAGTTATGCAAGTTACTCTTCGAGAATAAGTTGCATAAATTGCACAAGTTATTGGCGGTTTATGGCCTGCCGTAGTGCTCGCTCGGCAGCAACGTCGTCGAGTTCAAAGAAATAGGCGTCAGCTATAAGGGCATCAATCCCTTTCTCACAAATGCCAGCATCAAGCGCGACACGCAGTAGCTGGGGGTCCAACCGGTCGTACCGATTTGCAACGGCCAACACGGGGTTGTCGATGGCGTTGTTGGCCATAAAGAATCCGTAAGCAAACCCTTCGGGCGTCTCACTACGAGCATTCTTCGTTGCCACACTTCGCCCGCCGTACTTACGGTGCATTTTCGAGCCTTCAATCGCCGCTACTGGAGCTATCGGCAAATCCGCATTGAAGCGCCCCCAAAGCAACGTTTTCTTCGTGTATGGATCCCCAAAGTGATGCGGGTCGAAGGCCAGGCGCCAAGGTGGCAGCCCAGCCAGTTTCTCGATGCGGCTGACCGGGTTTTCGATGGCCCATACCGAAGGACGGTAATACTCGATGGTACGCAGGGTCTGGTGGACAAGTTCCACGGCGGCGACGGTGCGGCCGTCCGCATCTTTGGCGGCGAAATGCTTCGCGCCACTGATAGCGAACTCCGTACATGGACAGGCAGCAAGGACCGCGTAGATATCCAGGCCATCGAAGTCACCGAACCAATCCGAGAAGAAATTCACGCCGAATGCGTTCACGTCGCCCGTTTCGGGGTTGTCCTGGATATCGAAGCGCACGACCTGGTAGCCCGCCTCTTCCCATGGCCTGGACCATTGGCCGGTATGGTCGAACAGCGATAGCACGATGCGCCCCTCGTTTGCCCGGGTGCAGTGCTGCGCGAGCGCATGGCTGCGCCAGGAATCGACACGGCTGCGGGCTTCGCCCATAGCCATCCAGCCGTGTGAACGGGTGTATCGCCGTACTTTGTCGGCCAGACGCACAATCTCATTCGAGCGCGGCGCAGCGAACAAGCGGTGGTCAATATCACCAGCGTCTGCGAACTCGCCGCAGATCCCGCTGAATCCGTCATCACTTAGGGCAAAGTTTTCGGGGAATAGGCTGAACTGCTCGCACTTGGACATAGGCTTCCTCCATCCACCCGAACAAGATACATAACTTACATAAGTTATGCAAGTTACCTAATTTATGTATCGCATCATGCTTCAGCGGTGGGCGTCGAGATTGGAATCCGGCAGGAAGACGTCAGCGGCGCCAGGCACCTGGTGCTGCGGATCCGTCCGGCGCGACCGGTGAGCAGCTGGTGGAGCACGTCGACCTCGATCATGCCCTGCAGGTGGCCATCGGCGCCGGCGGCGCCAGGCACCTGGTGCTGCGGATCCGTCCGGCGCGACCGGTGAGCAGCTGGTGGAGCACGTCGACCTCGATCATGCCCTGCAGGTGGCCATCGGCGCCGGCGGCGCCAGGCACCTGGTGCTGCGGATCCGTCCGGCGCGACCGGTGAGCAGCTGGTGGAGCACGTCGACCTCGATCATGCCCTGCAGGTGGCCATCGGCGCCGGCGGCGCCAGGCACCTGGTGCTGCGGATCCGTCCGGCGCGACCGGTGAGCAGCTGGTGGAGCACGTCGACCTCGATCATGCCCTGCAGGTGGCCATCGGCGCCGGCGGCGCCAGGCACCTGGTGCTGCGGATCCGTCCGGTGCGGCCGGTGAACAGCTGGTGGAGCACGTCGACCTCGATCATGCCCTGCAGGTGGCCATCGGCGCCGGCGGCGCCAGGCACCTGGTGCTGCGGATCCGTCCGGTGCGGCCGGTGAGCAGATGGTGGGGCACGTCGACCTCGATCACGCCCTGCAGGTGGCCATCGGCGCCGGCGGCGCCAGGCACCTGGTGCTGCGGATCCGTCCGGTGCGGCCGGTGAGCAGCTGGTGGGGCACGTCGACCTCGATCACGCCCTGCAGGTGGCCATCAACGTCGTGGACCTGATTCCATAGATCCGGCTGTCGCGGGAAGGCGTCCAGGATTCCGCGTATGAGTCGTAAGCTCCCCCCCGTCCGCTCCCTTTCGGGGATGTAAGCCGGAACCCCAGAAATTTCCGTCACCCTAGTTGGGTTGGCTCAACACTCGTGTCACCAGCTACCTTCTGGAGAATCGAGCTCGGCCATCCCTCCCTGGACGGGCATCGCTCGACGATGTTCAACGGCTCCCTCACGGGGCCGTCGTTTTGTGGGGGCTATTCCATCCACAAGTCGTCGAGGTTCTTGAAGTTCCAGAGCGTCGGGTCTTCGGGGCCAGTGATACTGTCCTTGCAACTCGTGGCCGCCAGGTCGATGGTCTGCATCGGGATCGGCTCTCTCGAGCGTAGCGAGAAGAACACGCGAACCTTGGGAGTCAGCAGTGATTCCATTCCCGGCTCAACGACAACGGCCAGACGCTGAGAGGACAGGCGAACCAAGGAGCCGACGGGGTAGATGCCCACGGCCTTGACGAAGGCGTGGAAGATGCGTTTGTCGAAATGGCCTCCCACTTGGCCATCTGCCGCATCGCCGCGGACGGGTCCCACGGCTTTTTGTAGGCTCGCTCCGACGTCACGGCATCATAGACGTCGCAGATTGCGCCCATGCGGGCCAGGAGTGAAATGGCGTCACCGGCCAAGCTGATCGGGTAGCCGGTTCCGTCGATCTTCTCGTGATGGTGCAGGGCAATGTCCACCACCCCTGGCTCGGCCCCGCCTGCGCGCAGCATCTTGCGCCCTCCACAGGGTGGCGCTTCATGATGGCGAACTCGGCATCGGTGAGCTTGCCTGGTTTGTTAAGCACTTCCAGCGGCATCGCGGCCTTGCCTAGGTCGTGCATCAGTCCGCCGATGCCAGCCAGGCGCGTTGCTCCTCGTCTAGATCGAGATGCCGGGCCAGCGATAGCATCAGGGCGCAGACGGCAACCGAGTGAAGGTAGGTGTAATCGTCGTGCGTTTTGATGCGTGCGACGCTGATGAGGGCATGAGGTTGGCGCAGCACCGAGGCAGCGATTTCTCCGACCAGCGGCAACGTCGTGCTTGGTCGACGGCCTTGCCTGCCGGGCTTCCTGGAACATGTCCATGACTTGGGACTTGGCCGCAAGACAGAGTTTCCGTGCATAACACATTTCGCTCTCCATTGAGGTTGCGCCGTCACTTTTCTTGCTTAGTGGACTAGACGGCAGAGATTGCTCCTCCGACAATTCTCTGGGCTCTGGGCTGGGCTCTGGGCTCTGGGCTCTGGGCTCTGGGCTCTGGGCTCTGGGCTCTCTGGGCTCTCTGGGCTCTCTGGGCTCTCTGGGCTTTCTGGGCTTTCTGGGTCGACTTGGCTTTTGGCCAAGTCGACCCAGACCTCCCTGACGCCACATTCTCGAATGGCAGAGAGATCCTGAGGCTCGGTCAGCAGGAAGCTGCCGCGCCAGAATGGGTGTCGAAACCAAGAGCCGGCGAGCTTGTGGATGTACATGCCGAGACGAAGCTCGGATACGGGAATGCGTTTTACCAACTTATTTTCCTTTCTGAGTTGGGTGGTTAGGCGTGCGCCGAGGCTGGCACCCAGCGGTAGAGCGGAGGTAAGGTCACGCCAAGATTCTTGGATCAGCCGGAACCGCCGAAATTTCCGTCAGCCGATCAACATGGCTTTGTCTCGCGCTCGGTCGATGCGTTCCTGCATCGCCTGCATGACTTCTTCGTGGGGTGTACGACTTGGCGTTGGGGTCGTCGGCCTCTCGGAGAGCTTCCTCGACCTCGCGGGTCATCCGCGCATATTCTTCCGGTCACAGCGCTTGCTCCATACGCAGCGACGCCTGCCCAAGCAGGTGCAGCAGGCCGAACAGCCGCATGTCATTGGTGGCGACGACGTGCTCTCGAATCCGCTCCTGGATCACCTCGCAGGCCCGATGCGCCTCTGGCGTCGCCGTGCCCTCGTAGCCGGCTGGGAGTTCTGCTTCTTCAGCGATTCGCGCCCAAGCGATAGCCAGCGCCTCGATGGTGGACAGGTTCATTTGCTCATCCACTTGCGCAGACGCTTTTTCAGGGAGGCGCGCTCTTGCGGATTGCGTCCCTTGTGGTTGGCAATGCGATCCGCCGTGGCGGCCTGGCGCTTGATGGGCCAGTAGGAGCGGCCATCCTTACCCATCGACCAGACGTTGCTGACCTGGTTTTCCAGTAGAGGCAGATGGGCGCATAGAGCTTCCGGCGACGCGCTGGCCAGCGCGGTGCGCTCGTGGGTTCGCCAGCGCTGATGCCAGAGTTTCTTGTCCTCGCGCTCGCTACGGCAGGTCGTGTGCCCAACGATGGGCGTTTTGCGGCGGCTGCGGCTCATGATGTGGTTGTCTCCAAGAACATTCAGGACAGGCTTTCTGGGTAGAGCGCCGTCAACCGGGACAGGGTTTCTTGCACTTGTTCCAGCGAGGTCATCAGATGATCAACCTGATCCTGAAGATCCACGGCGAGATCAAATAGCTCAGCCACTGGCGGCTGCGTGATCCCTCGTTGAACGCGGCCATTGCCAGTTGATGCAGCTTCAACAGGTCGGTGCGCAGTTGCGGAGGTGCGCCGTCTGCGCTGTCATTCAAATCGCCGCGCAGCACGTCCACGGCATCGACTGCACGCAGCAGTGCCGTGGTATCGAAATTCTCGGGAGTCAGTTCGTCCCATTCGTCGTCGGTGATGCGGGCTGCCATCAGGAGAGCTCTGATTAAGCGGTTGCGAGCGTTAGATGCCCGATCGGCTCGGCTGCTGGCCGTACCTTGATTTCGATGTCGTAGCCGAGGCGATTCAGACAATCCATCAGCTTGCGTTCGGATAGATTGGTGAAGTCGCCGCGCATCATGCCCGACACCTTCGGTTGCGGGATGCCCATGCGTTTGGCCGCCGCTTGTTGAGTCAGCCCAAGGGCGCGCATGGCCCTCCTGATCTCGACCACCAGGCCGGTCTTGATCTTGAGCTTTTCAGCGTCAGGCAGTCCAAGGTCGGCAAAGACGTTGCCCGAGCTGCCGCTGAACCTCGACGCCTTCAATGATTCGTTTTTGCATTTCGTAGCTCCTGTGCCAATACCTCGGCCACCTTCAGCCGAGCGCGGATGATGTCCATGTCGGCCTTTGGCGTGGCGATTCCGCTCTTGCTCTTCTTCTGGAAGCAGTGCAGGACGAACACCGCTTCCGCAAACTTGACCGTGTATACCGCTCGATAGGTGCCGCCGGCATCGTCTTCGACGACCTCCAGCACGCCGGCACCACCGAACCCCTTGAGCTCTTTGCTGCGTCATCCTGATCGCCTATCTGCGCCAACGAGAGCGCGTAACCGAAACGGCGACGCACGTCGGACGGCAACGCCATCAAATCCTTGTGGCTGCTCGCGATCCATTCGGAGCGGTTTTCTTTGTTTGTCATGACGGAATTTTATACCTGTTCAGGTAATGATGTAAACGCGGCAACCTCAAGGAGGTGTCGTAAAACATTTGTTTTGCGACAGGCTGTCAGCCGCCGCTATGCTACCTGTGCAACACCCTCAAAAATGTACGGAAAACTCTATCGCTATTCACTATTATGCGGAAACCTGTTTTTGATGGTTATCCGCCTATGTTGGTTGGCTACATGCGCGTGTCGTCGGACTCCGACCGCCAGAGCACGGACTTGCAGCGCGACGCGCTGCTCGCCGCCGGCGTCGATCCGCGTCACCTGTTTGAGGATCGTGCCTCTGGCGCGAAGGATGACCGTGCCGGCTTGGCGCGGGCGCTTGAGTTCGTTCGAGCCGGCGATGCTGGTGGTGTGGAAACTCGACCGGCTCGGTCGCTCGCTGTCGCACCTGCTCGCCATTGTGACTTCGCTCAAGGACAAGCGGGTGGCGTTCCGCTCGCTGACAGAGAACCTGGACACTACGACGCCCTCGGGCGAATTCCTGTTCCAGGTGTTCGGTGCGCTCGCGCAGTACGAGCGCGCCTTGATTCAGGGCGCGTCGTCGCGGGCTTGGCCGCCGCACGCAAACGCGGCCGGATCGGCGGCCGGCCGCAGGCGATCACTGGTGAGAAGCTGGACGCCATCGTCGCCGCGCTCGATGGCGGCATGTCTAAGGCGGCGGTGTGCCGCAACTTCAATGTCAAGCGCACTACGTTGATCGAAACATTGACGCGAGCAGGTTGGCGTGGTGCGGGAAGGACGGTCGATGAGCAACAAGAATAAGCTACTCACCGTCTCTTTCTGACGCAGAGCAGGAAGCCTTGTACGGCCTACCGGACTTCGACGATGCTCAGCGGCTGGAATACCTGGCGTTGACCGAATCTGAACTGGCGTTCGCCAGCAGCCGGCCTAGCCTGCAGGCCCAAGTCTATTGCGTCTTGCAGATCGGCTACTTCAAGGCCAAGCATGCTTTCTTCCGCTTCGATTGGCATGAGGTCGAGGACGATTGCGCCTTCGTGCTGAGTCGCTATTTCCACGGCGAAGCGTTCGAACGCAAGGCGATCACCAAGCATGAGCACTACAGCCAGAGGGTCAGATCGCCGAACTGTTCGGCTACCGGTCGTGGGCGGCTAGCTTCCTGCCGCAACTGGCACAGCAGGCTGAACAGATCGTGCGGCGCGACGTAATGCCAGGATTCGTGGCCGCCGAACTGATCGTTTGGCTCAGCGAGCACAAAATCATCCGGCCCGGCCACACCACCTTACAAGAGCTGGTCAGTGAAGCCCTGTCCACCGAACGCAGGCGCTTGGGCGGCTTGCTGGCAGAAGTGTTGGACGAATCGGCCAAAGCTGCGCTGGGCCAGCTCCTGGTGCGTGACGACACCCTGTCTCAACTGGCAGCGCTCAAGCAGGACGCTAAAGATTTCGGCTGGCGTCAGATGGCAGGGGAGCGCGAGAAGCGCGCCACGCTGAAGTCCTTGCACGGGATCGCCAAGGCGCTGCTGCCCAAGCTCGGCATCTCGCAGCAGAACCTGCTGTACTACGCGAGCCTGGCGAACTTCTATACCGTCCATGACCTGCGCCACCTGAAGGCGGAGCAGACCCGGCTCTACCTGCTGTGCTATGCCTGGGTACGTTACCGGCAGCTCACCGACAACCTGGTCGACGCGATGGCCTTCCACATGAAAAACTTGAGGACGAGAGCCGCACGGGTGCGAAACAGTCCTTTGTCGCCGAACAGCTGCGACGCCATCAGGAAACGCCGCAGGTTGGCCGCCTGCTGTCGCTGTACGTGGACGACAGCGTGGCCGATCCGACGCCGTTCGGCGAGGTGCGCCAACGCGCCTACAAAATCATGTCCAGGGAATTGCTGCAAAACACGGCGCAGCGCATGAGCGTCAAGCCACTGAACAAACTGGCGCTGCACTGGCAGGCGGTGGACGGCCTGGCCGAACGCATTCGACGCCATCTACGGCCGCTGTACGTCGCGCTCGACTTCGCCGGCACGGCCCCCGATAACCCATGGCTCGCGGCGCTGACTTGGGCCAAGAGCGTGTTCGCCAAGCAGCAGCGCCTATCACAACGGCCACTCGACGAATGTCCGGCGGCAACGCTGCCGAAACGCTTGCGTCCGTACCTGCTGATGTTCGATGCCGAAGGCACGCCGACAGGCCTGCATGCCGATCGTTACGAATTCTGGCTTTACCGTCAGGTCAGGAAACGCTTCCAGGCGGGCGAGCTCTACATTGACGATAGCTTGCAGCACCGGCATTTGTCCGACGAGTTGGTTTCGATGGACGAGAAAGCCGCCGTGCTCGCGCAGATGGACATCCCCTTCCTGCGGCAGCCGGTCAGTGCCCAGCTCGATGCACTGGCGACCGAGTTGCGTGCGCAATGGGTGGCGTTCAATCGCGAGCTGAAACAGGGCAAGCTGACGCACCTGGAATACGACAAGGACACGCAGAGACTGACCTGGCGCAAGCCCAAGGGGGAGAACCAGAAGGCGCGCGAGCAAGCTCTCTACGAGCAACTGCCATACTGCGATGTCGCCGACGTGTTTCGCTTCGTCAACGGCCAGTGCCAGTTCCTGTCGGCGCTGACACCATTGCAGCCACGCTATGCGAAGAAGGTAGCCGACGCCGACAGTCTGATGGCGGTGATCATTGCCCAAGCCATGAACCACGGCAACCAGGTTATGGCACGTACCAGCGACATCCCGTACCACGTCCTGGAGAGTACCTACCAGCAGTACCTGCGCCAGGCGACGCTACATGTGGCCAACGATTGCATCAGCAACGCCATCGCCGCACTGCCGATCTTCCCGCATTACTCGTTCGACCTCGATTCGTTGTACGGTGCCGTTGATGGGCAGAAATTCGGCGTCGAGCGACCAACTGTGAAGGCGCGCTACTCGCGCAAATATTTCGGCCGCGGCAAGGGCGTCGTCGCCTACACGCTGCTGTGCAATCACGTGCCGTTGAACGGCTACCTGATAGGCGCACACGAGTACGAGGCTCACCACGTGTTCGACATCTGGTACCGCAACACGTCGGACATCGTGCCGAGCGCGATCACCGGCGACATGCACAGCATCAACAAGGCCAACTTCGCCATCCTGCACTGGTTCGGACTTCGTTTCGAGCCGCGCTTCACCGACCTCGACGACCAGTTGCAGGAGCTGTATTGCGCCGATGATCTGGCATTGTACGAGAAATGCCTGATCCGGCCGGCTGGCCAGATCGACCGGCAACTCATCGTCGGTGAGAAGGCGAACATCGACCGAATCGTCGCCACACTGGGCCTGAAGGAAATGACGCAGGGCACGCTGATCCGCAAGCTGTGCACCTATACGGCGCCGAACCCGACGCGGCGCGCAATCTTCGAGTTCGACAAGCTCATCCGCAGTATCTACACACTGCGCTACCTGCGCGACCCGCAACTGGAGCGTAATGTTCACCGCTCGCAGAACCGCATTGAGTCCTATCACCAGCTACGCTCGACCATCGCCCAAGTCGGTGGGAAGAAGGAATTGACCGGCCGCACCGACATCGAAATCGAGATCAGCAACCAGTGCGCCAGGCTGATCGGCAACGCGATCATCTTCTACAACTCGGCGATCCTGTCCCTGCTGCTGACGAAGTACGAGGCAGCTGGCAATGCCAAGGCGCTGGCGTTGATCACGCAGATGTCGCCAGCGGCCTGGCGGCACATCCTGCTGAACGGGCATTACACCTTCCAGACTGACGGCAAGTTCATCGACCTGGATGCGCTCGTGGCGGGACTGGAGCTGGGCTGACGGAAATTTCTGGGATTCCGGCGTACAACCCCCTTTCCAGTCGATCGTTTCAGTCACCCAAGAGACAGAGAGGGCGCCTGAAGGCAGATTCCAGGCCTCGCCGACCCCATCACCTGTCTAGCATTGGAGCGTAGCGACGGCCGAAGGCAGCGCGCTGAAGGAGCGAAAAGCCGTTGCACTGGATTCCAGTGGGATGAGGGCTTCGTCGGCTTGCAGCGACTGGAAGGGCGCTAGATTTTGCCCTTTGAGGGGATGGTTGGGATTCGGTGGGGCCCCCTCGCGCTTTAGCGCGACGATGGGGAGCATTCTTTGGTCTTGCAGGGGTTTACCCCTGCATGAATAGCATCTCGGCTTGCCGAGGCATTATTGGTGCTGCTAGGCAGCACCCTCTTCTGTCTCTTTTAAACCACCTGGTTAATGGTCGACACTTAAATTCTTTAGTCCCGACACTTAACTACTCCTATTGCCGAAGTAGGCTTGCTAAAGCCTGTCGCAGGCCTGCGAGGAAGAGAAAAAGGGGGGGAGGGTAAGACTTTATTGATCAAGAAGTGATCAATTGCGGAGTAAGGGCGAGGGGCGGCCTGCCGGGACCGGCCTAGGCGCGAATGGACTTGGTTAATCGTTCTTGGAGGATCCGCTCAGCTTCTGCGTACAGATCATCCTTAGGCATGCCCGGGTGCCTAGTCATCAGGTCGAGGAGCAGTTGATTCCGTGCAGATTCGTAGGTCGCAGGGTCCATTCCATGCGACACCCGAGGCCCATCTGCAGCCGGGGAACGGAATGCACGGCCTGGCTTCTTGCCTAATCCGCCGACCAGCAGTGCGACGTTACGCGCCCAGCCAGTGAGTGTCCCCCCACGGACGGCGACTTTCTTCGCGAGTCGCTTCGATGCTCGATCGCGCTCATGGCCTAAACGGCGGCCAAGGCCGAACGCGGTGAACAGGTGCTTGTTAACAGCCTTCACAGCAGCAAGCCCACGCCAGGAGCCATCTTCGTTCAGCTGTCGAGGCTGATTGACTGTGAGCAGATTCGCACGCTTCAGATCAGCCATAGCGCGCTCAGCTCGGCGGGGATGCAATCCAGTCCATCGCGTGAGGTAGTCAAGCGTCAACGACAAGAAGCCGCTGGACGTAGGAACGCCGCAACGCAGCGAGACGAGATCCGTATGTTCAAGGATCGAGCTTAGGAGCAACAAGCAGGCCTCCCGGCGCTCGCTGCGTTGCTGTCGACCTTTGCGGCTACGGTTGGCATTGCGAAGAGACGGGATGACGGTAGGGGAGCTGTAGTAGCGGCGCACTCGTTCCTGGAGCTGCCGCAGGATTCCAGGTCTGTTTTTGTCGGTGGTTGGACGGATGAGGTCCAGCCTCGGCGCGTCTGGCTGGTGGCCACAGAAATTGCCACCATGATTTGTTCGCTGAACATATGGTCGTGCCACTGATTCCGTTCTCCCCAAAGCAGCAGGGGAGCCGATGGCCGGCACTTTCCCGTGCTTGCACGGGTCCGTGGCGCCGTCCATAATGACGGTTCCCCAATACCAATACGGATTTCCCAATCCAATCCCCTTTCTCCGGCTCCCCAGCCAAGAAAGTTGTTTTCCAAAGCCCTGGTTTGCAGACCGGGGCTTTGTCGTTTCTGAAGGCTTAAATCACTGTATGCACCTCACCTATGAATGCATCGCGCAGCAGCCATTGACATGCAGGCTGGACATTGCAGCGCACGCTATCACCAAAGATCATAAATCAGCAAGAAAAACCCGCTTAAAACGCGCTTAAGAAACGCAGCTATTAGTCCTTGAAAGTGCCATTTCAAGCGGGTTGTGTGGTAACTTATGTAATGCGAATAACTTACATAAGTTAAACAACTTCGGTAGGTTTCATAACTGAAAATCTAG
The DNA here is from genome assembly GCF_051048045.1 of Pseudomonas sp. 18-147. NCBI lineage: Bacteria > Pseudomonadati > Pseudomonadota > Gammaproteobacteria > Pseudomonadales > Pseudomonadaceae > Pseudomonas > Pseudomonas sp. 18-147. The sequence goes on along the minus strand of NZ_CP182297.1, from coordinate 9,620 downwards.
AAAACCGTTCGCACAGGTTTTAAACCTACTCCTCATCGACCATCGTTTCGGAAAGCTCGGCCGACTCTCCTTTAACGGCTCTTTCGAGCACAGCGAGGAGAACCGCTCTATCCATTTCCATCAGGGCGAGAACTCCAGCCCGCACGACCTGAGACTTGTTGATCGCAAATGTCCTCGGGACCCGCGACAGCTTCAGAATGTCTTTTTCAACACTCTCCGACAGCGAGAAAGTCAGACGCTTGTAAGTTGCCTTTGGTTTGCGCTTCCTCTTCACGCTCTTAGCTGTTGTGACCGGTGCTCCAGCGATGAACGCCTGGATCTGCGCCTCCTTGTCCTCGCCATCAGGCGGAATTGGAGCTGATTGCTTGCGCAGGTCCTTCAGTCCCATTTGAAGTTCCCCCACAGTTCGGTGGCCACAGCCTCTATCTCTTCGACGGCCTTCATGTCAGATCCCGATTCGAGAACCGAGCGGCCGTTTTCGTCGGCGTCATCGTAGATGTTCCGAGCAGTGGTGATAGCCTCCAGCGGTTGAATGCCAAAGGACGCGCAGGCCTCTTTTGCATCTAGGATTCGCTGGACTTGGCTGGGAAGGGCAGGGCACTGCGTAATGACCGCTCGCACTACCAAACCAGGGTTTACAGCCGTGGCCAGCCTCGCGAGATTCTCGACCTTCGGCAAGGTCTTCAAGTCACGGCGCTTCGGCCTGAACGGGATGAGCATGTGTGTCGCCACTGTCATCGCGGACCGCAGCGCTTCAGAATCGGCACCGCCGGCATCTACAACAATCTGCCGATAGCGCTTCTGCAGGTCGGTCAGCGTAGACCGAATCTGACCTTGCGCTTGTACAACCGGTATTGCCTTCAGGTCGCTTTGCTCAGAGCGCTCCTCGGCCCAGTCCGCCGTAGTGCCCTGCGGGTCGGCGTCGAGCAACAGCACATCGCCGCCGCGGGCCTGGATCCATACAGCCAGGTTCTGCGCCAAGCAGCTCTTCCCGCTACCGCCTTTCTCACCACCGAGTAGTAGTATCATGGGACTAATCGCCTCACTTATCGTTATGAAACTTATGTAAGTTAAGCAATTGCGTAAGTGAAGCGCAACCCCATCCCCGAAAAATAAGCCGCTCCAGTTATGTAACTGGCGCGGCTTACGCAACTTACGTCAGTCAGGCTCGGGGCCAGTCTCCTCGATCTCCAGCACCTCCACCTCGGCAGGAGCACTTGCGGACAGATCCTGATCGCGCTCGGTCTCTCCTGCCTTCCACTCTCTGAACTCCGCCCGTTTCTCCTTCGAAGACAACTGCTCGAAACGTTCTGGGTCAGCGGCCAACTGCTCCTTGGACCACTGCTTGAACTCGCGCTCGTTCGCGCGCCTGGCGATGTTCTTGTCGTGCTTCGCCTGCAGGTCCGGTAGAACCTCCGGGCTCGCCTGCTGCTCTGCTGCGCGTTCCTTCGGCGTGAGCGCTGATTGCCGCTCTTCGTCACGGGTAACAGGCGTAGGGGAGGGCGCTTCGCTGGCCATCTGTGCTTCGAACGCTCGGTCCTGGGCTTCGATCGCTGCGATCGCAGCATCCACATCGATCCAGTCGGTTTCCTGGCGCTGCCGCTCTTGGTCCTCCAGCTGAGCCTTCTGTGCTTCCTGCACAGCGTCCGGGACTGCACCATAGCGCTGCTCCGCCTGCTCTATGAGCGACCGGGCCAGTGCGTAGCCAGGCGAGACCAGCAGCTCTTCGCGCAACACCGGGTTCAGGCGCTCGGTACGGTCACGTACCACCTGTTGGAAGGTTGCCCGGTAAGCCTCATGCTCCATCAAGGATGCCACCCGCTCGCGGCCGGCCTCGCTTCCATCCTCGCCAAAGAGCACCTGCACCGCATGCTCCTCTGCGCGCATGCCCAGCATCGCCGGAGCCGTGCCCACCTCGGCCATCGATAGCCCACTGTTTCGCTCCCAGCGCGCCTCGCGCGCCAGGATCGCAGAGCCTTCCCCAGCATCCACGGCATGTGCGGCTTCCGGCGTGACCACCTTCCCGGGCTCCCGCTCGACCTGGCCCGCCTCTGCGGCCACCTCTGGCGCCGAACGCGCCACCGGCTCCGCCGCCCATCCTCGCCGCTGCACCTCGCGCTCCAGCTCCAGCCCCGTGCGCTCGTCCCGGGTACGCACCAACACCGGGACAGTGCCCATGTCCTTCAGGCGAATCGCCTGGCCCAGCCTGAAGTCTTGTGCCTCCATCGCGTCCTTCAGGCCGACGCCCCAGTACATCTTCTCGCCGGCCGCCGTCATCAGCCGCACGTAGTAGCTCATGGCCTGCTTCGGATCGTGCTTGTAGGGGGCGTCCCCATGGTCCAGCAGTACACCCTTGATCACGCTGGGGTCGTCCACTTCAGCTTCGGCCGAGGCTGAAGTCTGCTCCGGCCCGACAGGCTCCGGCTGGTCCAAGTCCGCAGCGGTGATAGTCGCCCCCTCCCGTTCGGCCTCGATCTCGGCGCGGCGTTCAGACAGCAGCTGGTTCATACCCTTGTCGGCGAAGTGCACGTCCAACCCGTTCTTCGCAACCGTCTCGACGACCAGGCGCTTGAACTCTTCGCTACCCTTGATCGTCAAGGTGCTGCCGAAGCGTTCCTTGGCCAGCTCCAGGGCGACTTTCACCGCGGATTCGCTCATCGCTTCGCGCCTCAACGTGATCGCCTTGCCGGTGTCGACGAACAACGTCTTGTCGGACTGCTTGTCGAGGTAATGCACGTTCTGGCTGAACCTCGCCCGCTTGGTGTAGAGGTCGGCAGCGCTAAGCTCCCTCGCTCGCTCCCGCTGTTTCTCGGAGCTCACATCTTGCTTCATCCGCTCCATCAGGCGCTGCATGCGCTCCCTTGCCGGGGCTGAACTACGCCCCCCGCTGATGGAGTTCTCCGGCGCGTCGTCGTTCGCGCTCAGCAACGCGCGAATCTCTTTACTACCCATACTGCGGTCCTCTTCTGGTGGTTGAGCCAACGTCGACTCCTCGATCCGCTGACGCGCCTTCATACGCTCGAACGCCAACACCGCCAGGAGCTGCTGTTTCTCCTGGCGGCTGAAACGTTCGTCGGCAAAAAGGGCGCGGCGGGTTTCATGAAACTGCTGGTCGACCCGCCACAGCGCCCGGCGCTGCGCAGGTCCGATCTGGTTCTCTTCGTGGCGGCGTAGGAAATACCCCGCCACAGTCGAAGCCGCCTTTCCTTCAGCCCTCCAGGTTCGTTTGCCTCCAGCTCGCCGGACTGCCATAGGTAGCGGGGCCGCCTCCACGCCCGCACTTCCGAACAAGCGGCTCGCGCGCTGCTCCAGCGCCTTGATTGAGGCGCTGCGCAGCGGATTGACGTAGGGGGGAGGGGAGGGGAACCTCAAAGCCAGGCCAGGACCGGGCTTCCACTCGAAGTTCTTTCTGTCTCGGCCGGGTCGGCCGGGTCGGCTAGGCCGTCCACCAGCTGGTCGCCGGCGAGCAGAACTCGCCGTAACCGTGGAGCCTGCCCCCACGCCAGTCGAGAGTTCGGCCGAGCGCTGCTGCAACGCGAGCATCGACGTGTCACGCTCTGGCCCGCCGGTGGAAACGGGAGGAGGAAAGGGGAACGTCAGTCCTCGTCCTGCAGGCGTTCGATCTCGCCCTGGGGCTGTTCCCTCAGTCCGCGAAGGAACGGGGGCAGATCGTCGCTGCGATCCTCCTCTTCCTCCAGTCCTTCCTCCTGCTCTTCCGTGGCGTACAGCATGTCGCAGTCCAGGATCTCCTCCTGGTTCTTGCTGTCCCAGGTGAACGTATGCATCGCGCGGCAGTAGCAGCGAGCGGTCACCTTCGCCGTATCCCTCCCTGTGATCTGCCACATCGCGGCCGGACAGGTCTTGCAGGCCAGCGGCAGATCTGGAAGTGCCTTCTCTTCCAGCTTCAACAGGACTTCGCTGATGACTTCCCGCTCGTTCGGAAGTATGTAAGCCATACTGTTCTCCATGTTTTAAATAGAATTGTGATTCACGCTGCGCCAGTAGGTCGTGACGTTGCGCAGGTGAAGCTTGGTTGTAGAGTTTTCTAAATGAAGGGGTGGCCTTGCTTACGTACTTGATTTCTTTGGCTCGCTCCGGCCAGGCTCGCAGGCGCTCGTTAATTACATGTCTCTCCAACGGCGGCTTCTTCAGTTCACGATGGACGATGAAGCTGTCGTGAAAAATAGTGTCCTTCAGATTGGTGAACTTAGCGTCACCGGGTAGCTTTACAGCAAGGTATTCATTCTCCTTTCCTTCATTGCGCACGCGAGTTTCCCCGAACTCAGCCACCAGGTTATGGAACTGCTCGCGAGTGCGCACATCCCGCTCAACGATCAGTGCAACCAGTTTTTCTTTGAAATCTCTGTTTTTGCCGCGAAAGTCATCGCCTTTGTACCTGGACAAGATACTCGAAGCATCCGTTGGATCAATGCGTATGCGATCCCGCGGGGAGGTAAGTTGATACTTCTGGTTTATGTATTCTTGAAAGGCCTCGAAATAAGCAACATGAGAATCGTACATTCCTCTTGGGTTCATTTCCCTGTCAGAAAGTAAATTACGCCGTGGAATGACGACGTGAATATGAGGCTTCCGAACTTCCATTTCGCCCGTCGCCTTGTTCTTTATTTCCTTTAGCCTGGGCAGATGAGCCTCGGCGTAAAAGTTGTATTCCTCCTTTCTGTACGCAACCATTAAGAACGATTCAAACTCTTCAGTTATCGCCTGTAGTGTTTCCCGCGGAATGTCGTCCTCCGCAAAAGACAGGGTGAAAGTCACATAGCGCTCTTGCCCTTCATCTTCAATGGACTGGTATATCCGCTGGGTTAAATCCAGGTCCCCACTAAGAATTACGCGCTCATCCAGTTCTTCGCGCGAATAATCGCGCCCTGCCTTATTCCCTTCCTCTAAATACTCCTTGACTCCGTTGTTATAACCGCTAACCCGAATCAGCATCGTCCACCCCCGATAAAAGTAGGGCATGAATTGCCGCAAGGGAATTCATGAGTTTGAGGTATAATCTTTCGGAGACAATTTCAGACTTGTAGGCCAGGTGAACCCGATGTGCTAATTGGTTAAGGTTGTTGCTCGCCTTGTTATACAGAAAGAGTAACTTAGCATTATCCTTGGATGGAGCAACGATAGTGACTTGATCCAGCCTCTCTAAGAGCAGCTTCCTAAAGAAATCGGACTTACTGATGCCCAGTTCCTTGAGCTTCTGTTCATAAGGGGCGAACTTTTCGTCCGGCACGCGAAAAGCCACGACCTGGCTACGGGCCGCCTTCTTGTCCGACATGTGATGACTCCGACGATGACTGACTCGACCGACTGGCCGCTTGCTTCGCAGCGTTACGCTGCGCGGGGTTTCAAAGGGGTGTCCCCTTTGGCACGTCGATTGTTGGAAGGGGCTTGCCCCTGTAAACAATCGGTCACGTGCCTCTCTTTATTTGAAAGCGTTGCGCTCCCATATCACTGACAGAGCTAGAATGAAGCACTTGCATAGCACCTTCGTAGCGATATCATTCGATTCCATAGCGAATTCACGCCTTTCAGCAGCGTGAAGAGGGCGGGTCCATAGCAGTTCCATAGCAAGGGAGCATCACACCATGAGCCGATCGAGCCTGCAGGAAACCTTGCGCGATCTCTCTTCCTCCACCGAGCACCGATCTCAAACGGCCCGCCTGAGCGAGGTTTTCAACGATGTTGAGCGGGCCTTGAAAGCTGGTGTCAGCAGGAAGGCCATTTATAAGGCCTTGCTCGATGATGGCTTCACCATGAGTTTCGCCAGCTTCGAGAACGCCCTACACCGCCTTCGTAAGCGCCGGAGAAGCTCAGCTACCGACGCTTTGCCGAAAGAAGCCTCTCGCAAGGCTTCCCCCGCGAGTACAGGATTCCGGTTTGGCCAAGGAAAGGTTGACCCTAATGCACCAATCCGAAGAAACACTTTTGAATGGGACTCGGTACCCGACAAAGAAAAGCTCTACGGTAAAAAGGAATAGCGCCTCCTAGAGGCGCTATCTTCACTTCCTGGATGCCTTATATTGGGTGTACCAGTAGTTGGCGTCCTTCATCGCATCTTTCACCGCGAAGTATGAGTACCCACCAATCCCCAATGTGGTTGAAGCAAAGAAGAAACACAGGGCCATCACGATAGAGAACTTGGTGTGGCTGACGCCCTTGCTCCCCTCCAGGCTTTCCCGAACCACTTTCACCAGTTTCTTGGCCTCGGTATCCCGCACTTCAGCAAGGGCGGTTTTCCCCTCCTCAACCAATCGCTCAACAGTCTGCTCGGCATCTTCGACGGCGCTCGCGATTTTCTCAATGCTGATCCCCATTTCACCAGGTATCTGCTTCACCGCGAGCACCAGCGGCTCCGTCATCCGTTCAAGCACTGCTTCAGTAGCAAACACTACGCTGAATACTGGGTCCTCTCGGGAAACCTTTATATTCAGTTCAGCTAGGGCCCGCTTGCGAACCTCGTCCAGCACATCCGTCTGGCGTTTACTCATCATCGATCACCTCCCTGCCGAATACCTTGTCCAACTCGGTGAAAATATCGTTATACACTCGACAAATTCGGCTCTTCGCAATAACTCCGAAGTCCTCGGACTGCTTAACCTCCTGCAACGTCAAATGTGCCTCTAGAACATTACGAATGTCTGCCGTGAAGGCGTCGCTGTTCCTGTCAATGACAGGGCATATTCCTTGGATTATGTCTGAATTGCCCAAGATCAGCTCTGTCTTATCAAGTGGCTTCCCATCAAAAACGGGAACCCCCCAAAACTCATTCTGCCAGACCACCACTTTAGTGTTACTTTGCTCGGCGCGTATCATCTCAATGAGACGCTCCAGGCCATTGAAAGTATCATCCTTCGCTTGGCCAGCCGTAATAACAGTGTGGATATATAGCTGCTTACCTGCGCCCTGAAGCGCCGACAACATACAGTTGTCACTGATGAACTTTAGCATCGGAATGAAAGTAGACGCACCGTTATCAACGATGCAAACATCTTCCGTGGACAAAAGCTCTTCAAACAGCGGATCAAAGAGTTTTTGAGAAATCACACCGCCTTCCATGATTTTTAGCAAGCTGACATTAAGCGCCGCGAATTGGTAGAACGAACTGTTCACCGGATCAGTATCAGCACATGCCACGGTATATCCACGCTCGATAAAGTACTGCGCCAAAGCGCTAGCGCTAAAAGACTTGCCGACGCCGCCTTTACCTTGAAGAACAAGATGAGAAGTATTTTTCATTGGATAATCCACTATAAATAACGGCGACCTTAGCCGCCGCACAGTTGAAGTCATTCAGTTGTCGCCAAGGTGACCGCTAGAACGGAATGTCGTCGTCGAAGCTGTCGTCCTGCTGCGGGCGCTGCATGGGCTCGCGCGGGGCACGCTGCGAGTCGTCGCCGGAGGGGCGGCCGCCGAGCAACTGCATGTTGCCGTTGATGTCGACCACGATCTCGGTGGTGTAGCGGTCCTGACCGTCCTGGCCCTGCCACTTGCGGGTGCGCAGGCTGCCTTCGACGTAGACCTGGGACCCCTTGCGCAGGTACTCGCCGGCGATCTCCGCCAGGCGGCCGAAGAACACCACGCGGTGCCATTCGGTGCGCTCCTGTTGCTGGCCGGTCTGCTTGTCCTTCCAGCTCTCGCTGGTGGCGAGGGTGATGTTGGTCACCGCATTGCCGTTGGGCATGTAGCGGGTTTCCGGGTCACCACCGACGTTGCCAACCAGGATCACTTTGTTAACTCCACGTGCCATCTGTATTACCTCTCTCGTTCAAATCGATAGAAAGGGCGCGCATGGGTCTGTCCTGCATCAGCCCCCAATCGCGCCCAGCTGTCGTCGTTGTTCCACTCGGCCACAACTTCTTCGAGGGAATGGCCGCTCACCATTGCCATGCGACACTCCTGCACCCGGCATTCAATCGAGTGCGTGAGATCTCCTGCGCCGCCAGGCAGAGTCCTGACGGTTGGTCGTTGGTGGCATACCGGGCACCCCTTGATACGGTCCTGTTTCATGGATGAAGTCCCAAAGTCGTAGGGCTCTGCCCTACTACCCGCTCTCGCCGTCGAGGACTCGGGAGCATGGGCGATGAAGCTGCCCTTGCTCCCGGTCGAAGGCTGTTTCTTTCCAGTGGGCGTCAAGTGTTCGCTGCGCCCGTGCCTCCGTTCAGCGGGTCGATGAAGCCGACCCGCCGAGCCGGGGGCGCGGCACCTGACGCGGTTGCTGATGTTTTTGAGGGGGGGGAGGGCAGAGCGTTACGCGTAACGCTTCCCGTTGGTCTTGCTGGCCTTGCTGGTCTTCGGAAAATCGAACGCAACCTTTCCTTGGCCATCGAGGCGCAGGGCGGCGTCGAAGGCCTTGCCCTCTTTGTTCTTGAAGCCTTTGATCAAGGTGGTCTTGCCCTTGCTGAGTAGGCTTTCGAGGTGACTGGTGGTCAGCTCTTTCCCAGCGATGCTCGGGTACATGCGAAACTCGCACCCCTTGCACCCCACCACCTTTGCCGTCCTTGCCAGCTCGCCACCGCACATGGGGCAGCGCGCCGCCAGCGGCTCGACCCCAGCACGTCCGGCAATGGGCATGTCGCCGAGATCGATCGTGCTGATCTGCTCACCGATGAAGGCCTCCAGCTCGTCCAGGAAGGCATCGACGGACAGCTCGCCACGCTCGATCATCACCTGCTGCTCATGCCACAGCGCCGTCATGTCGGGGGTCGTTGCGATCCGCGGTAGCGCCTGGATGAAGGCCACTCCGAGGGCCGTCGGAACCAGCTTCTTCTTCTCGATCGTGTAGAAACCGCGCTCCTGCAGCTTGCCCAACATCGCCGCCCGGGTGGCAGGGGTGCCGATGCCGCCACGCTCTCCAGCCTTGCCATCGTCGCGGTCCAGCAGCAGCGCCTTGATGCGAGGATCCTGCACGTATTTGGCCACCTGCTTCAGGTCTTTCAGCAAGGTCGCCTCGGTATACAGCGGTAACGGCTTGGTCTTCGCCTTGGAAACCGATACATCCAGGCAATGGCCTTGCTCCCCTCCAGCGAGAGCCGACAGTTCCTCGAACTGCGTAGCCTCCACCTCGCCCTCGCCCTCATCCTCTTCGCCGGCCTGGCTCGCCTCATCGGCTACCTCGCGCAGCAACTGGGTCCAGCCCGGCGCTGTAGTCTTGGTCGCGCTGGCCTCAAACACATGACCCTGCACATCAAACAGCGCCTTCACGGCCAAATACCGCTTCTCGCTCATGAACTGCACCAGGTACTGCCTGACGATCGCCAGGTAGACCGCTTGCTCGTCGGCGCTCAGCGCCTTCATGTCCACCACTACCGCGGTCGGGATGATCGCGGTATGCGCCGACACCTTCGAATCGTTGAAAGCCCGTCCCTTACGTCCTGGGTCAAGCTGCTCGAAGGTCGTCCGCAGCTCCGGTAATGCTTGCGATAGCGCCGCCAGCGTTCCCGGCGCCTCGGCATGCTGCTCGGTGGACAAGTAGTTGCAGTCCGAGCGGTTGTACGTGATCGCCTTGTGCTTCTCGCGCAGCACTTGGGTGATCGCCAAGGTCTTTTCCGCATTGATCCCATGTTCACGGCTCATCTGCGCCTGCAGGTCCAGCAGCGAAAATG
>NZ_CP182296.1:5077500-6570891 GCF_051048045.1 Pseudomonas sp. 18-147 | reverse complement strand
GGATATCCCCCAAAGATTGGAAAGGCGGCACAACGAAATAAGCGCCTATTGTAGCCGGACGGGCCGGACTTATCCACATGCCGATGCGCTGAGGCCCCAAGCAAATCAAGACCTTAATAAAAGCAGGCAGGCCGACGGACGGTCGTCCTGGACTTTGTGGATAACCCTTGCTTTGAAGGGGGTACATCCCTGCGCACAGCCGTGTGGAAAAAACCGCTGTGGATAACCATCTCGTTCATCCCCAGGCTTCGCTCAGGAAGGAAACAGCCTCGACACCGGTTCTCGACAACCTTTTGCCTGCCGGAGAAACACGCAGTTGCTGGGCTTCGTCGAGTTATGCACAGAAAAGCGCCGTCCCAAGAGCATTAACCGTTTCTATCCTTTAAAAGAAAAATGACTTCCTTGTATCTATCTATTACGTCATCGCTGGTTGGAAATTGACCTGCCCGTTCGATTTCACTAGAATCGCCGGTCTCTTTAAACGGGGTCACTGCGACCTCAAGTCGTCAACCCAGGTACCGAATCATGAAACGTACTTTCCAACCCAGCACCCTCAAGCGCGCTCGCGTCCACGGTTTCCGCGCCCGTATGGCCACCAAGAACGGCCGTCAGGTTCTGTCGCGTCGTCGCGCCAAAGGCCGTAAGCGTCTGACCGTCTGATTTATCCGGTACGGGTGGTGAGTCGGGACTTCGACCGGGACAAGCGTCTACTGACAGCCCGGCAATTCAGCGCAGTCTTCGACTCTCCGACCGGCAAGGTCCCCGGCAAGCACGTCCTGCTGCTGGCGCGCGAGAACGGTCTCGATCACCCCCGCCTGGGCCTGGTGATCGGCAAGAAGAACGTCAAGCTCGCCGTCCAGCGCAATCGCCTCAAACGCCTGATCCGCGAATCGTTCCGCCATAACCAGGAAACCCTGGCTGGCTGGGATATCGTGGTGATCGCGCGCAAAGGCCTGGGCGAACTGGAAAATCCGGAGCTGCACCAGCAGTTCGGCAAGCTCTGGAAACGCCTGTTGCGCAATCGACCTCGCACGGAAAGCCCTGCTGACGCCCCTGGCGTGGCCGACGGTACTCATGCATAGGTCGATGCCCGCGCATCCCGATCCCTGTAGTGTCATCCCCCCTTCGATGACCCGGCACCGTCGTTCCCAGCCAAGTTGTACTTCCCTAGCGTACGAGGCTATCGCGCAGCATGGCCCGCGACGCAATGGTCGCCCGAGTGCGGTTTCCTCCACTCGGCTCCATCACTGGCAATCCCGTAGCCGCGATCTGCTACTGTCAGTTTCCTTCAAGCACCGCCCTTTCTCGATGGCCGAGTAACCATGGACATTCAACGCTCGATTCTCATCGTCGCCCTTGCAGTCGTGTCCTACCTGCTGGTTCTCCAGTGGAACAAGGATTACGGTCAGCCTGAGCTGCCCGCCGCCAGCGCTTCGATGAACACCACGCAAGGCCTGCCGGACACTCCGTCCGCCTCGGGCACCAGCAGTGACGTTCCCACTGCCCAGAGCAGCGCGGCCGGCAGCGAAGCCGCCGACAAGCCGGTTGCGGTCAGCGACAAGCTGATCCAGGTGAAGACCGACGTCCTCGACCTGGCCATCGATCCCCGTGGCGGCGATATCGTCCAGCTCGGCCTGTTGCAGTATCCGCGCCGCCTGGACCGTCCGGACGTGCCGTTCCCGCTGTTCGACAACGGTCGCGAACGTACCTACCTGGCGCAGAGCGGCCTCACCGGTGCCGACGGCCCGGACGCCAGCAGCGCCGGCCGCCCGCTGTTCCACAGTGCGCAGAGCAGCTACCAGTTGGCCGACGGCCAGAACGAACTGGTCGTGGACCTGAGCTTCAGCCACGACGGTGTCAACTACATCAAGCGCTTCACCTTCCACCGTGGCCTGAAAGCCGATTGCTCGGACAAGGAAAAGGCCCAGAAGAAGATCGAGTGCATCAATGAAAACGCCTATCAGGTCGGCGTCAGCTACCTGATCGACAACCAGAGCGGCAAGACCTGGAGCGGCAACCTGTTCGCCCAGCTCAAGCGCGACGGCAGCGCCGACCCGTCCTCGACCACCGCCACCGGGGTGTCCACCTACCTCGGCGCCGCGGTCTGGACCCCGGATTCGCCGTACAAGAAGATCTCCACCAAGGACATGGACAAGGAACAGTTCAAGGAGTCCGTGCAGGGTGGCTGGGTCGCCTGGCTGCAACACTACTTCGTGACCGCCTGGGTTCCGACCAAGGGCGAGCAGCACCAGGTCATGACCCGCAAGGACGGCCAGGGCAACTACATCGTCGGTTTCACCGGCCCGACCCTGAGCGTTCCGGCGGGTAGCAAGGTGGAAACCGACCTGACCCTGTATGCCGGCCCGAAACTCCAGAAGCACCTGAAGGAACTCTCCCCGGGCCTGGAACTGACCGTCGACTACGGTTTCCTTTGGTTCATCGCCCAGCCGATCTTCTGGCTGCTGCAACATATCCACAGCCTGATCGGTAACTGGGGCTGGTCGATCATCGCCCTGACCGTCCTGATCAAGCTGGCCTTCTTCCCGTTGTCCGCCGCCAGCTACCGTTCGATGGCGCGCATGCGCGCGGTGTCGCCGAAGATGCAGGCGATCAAGGAACAGCACGGCGACGATCGGCAGAAGATGTCCCAGGCGATGATGGAGCTGTACAAGAAGGAGAAGATCAATCCGCTGGGCGGCTGCCTGCCGATCCTGGTCCAGATGCCGGTCTTCCTCTCCCTCTACTGGGTACTCCTGGAAAGCGTGGAAATGCGCCAGGCGCCGTGGCTCGGCTGGATCACCGACCTGTCGGTGAAGGATCCGTTCTTCATCCTGCCGATCGTCATGGGCGGCACCATGCTGATCCAGCAGATGCTCAACCCGACCCCGCCGGACCCGATGCAGGCCAAGGTGATGAAACTGATGCCGATCATCTTCACCTTCTTCTTCCTCTGGTTCCCAGCCGGTCTGGTGCTGTACTGGGTAGTCAACAACTGCCTGTCGATCGCACAGCAGTGGTACATTACCCGCAAGATCGAGGCAGCCGCGAAGACCGCCTGACGTCTATCGCGAAAACTGTCCACAACAAGACGCCCCCTCGAGGGGCGTCTTGCTATCCGGAGATATCCACATGCAAGCCGCCACCGAAACCATCGTCGCGATCGCTACCGCCCAGGGCCGCGGCGGCGTGGGAATCGTCCGCGTCTCCGGACCTCTCGCCGGACAGATGGCCGTGGCCGTGAGCGGACGCCAGCTGAAAGCCCGGCATGCGCATTACGGACCGTTCCTCGATGCCGGTGGTCAGGTGATCGACGAAGGCCTGTCACTGTATTTCCCAGGCCCGAACTCGTTCACCGGCGAAGACGTACTCGAACTGCAGGGGCACGGCGGCCCCGTGGTACTCGACCTGCTGGTGCAGCGTTGTCTGGAACTGGGCGCCCGCCAGGCGCGACCGGGCGAGTTCAGCGAGCGCGCGTTCCTCAACGACAAGCTCGACCTGGCCCAGGCCGAAGCCATCGCCGATCTGATCGAGGCCAGCTCGGAGCAGGCCGCGCGCAATGCATTGCGTTCCCTGCAGGGCGAATTCTCACGCCGGGTACATGCATTGACCGAGCAACTGATTTCCCTGCGCATCTATGTCGAAGCCGCCATCGACTTCCCCGAGGAAGAAATCGACTTCCTCGCCGATGGCCATGTACTGGGGCTTCTGGAAAAAGTACGCACAGAATTATCCACAGTGCAGCGCGAAGCTTCCCAAGGCGCCCTGCTGCGCGACGGCATGACCGTGGTCATCGCCGGACGACCGAATGCCGGCAAGTCCAGCCTGCTGAATGCCCTGGCCGGTCGCGAGGCGGCCATCGTCACGGACATAGCCGGCACCACCCGCGATGTACTACGCGAACATATCCACATCGATGGCATGCCCCTGCATGTGGTGGACACCGCAGGCCTGCGGGATACCGAGGACCATGTGGAAAAGATCGGCGTGGAACGTGCGCTGAAAGCCATCGGCGAAGCCGATCGCGTGCTGCTGGTGGTGGACGCCACCGCCCCGGAAGCAGCAGACCCGTTTTCCCTATGGCCGGAGTTTCTCGACCAGCGACCGGAACCGGGCAAGGTCACCCTGATCCGCAACAAGGCGGATTTGTCCACAGAGTCCATTGGCCTCGAGGAAAGCGCGGACGGCCACGTCACCATCACCCTCTCGGCGCGCACCGGCGCCGGCCTGGAGCTGCTGCGCGAACACCTGAAGGCCTGCATGGGCTTCGAACAGACCGCGGAAAGCGGTTTCAGCGCCCGCCGGCGCCACTTGGAAGCGCTACGCCTGGCAGGGCAGGCGCTGGAGCATGGCCACAGCCAACTTATCCACAATGGCGCCGGCGAACTGCTGGCCGAGGATCTGCGCCAGGCCCAGCAGCACCTGGGCGAAATCACCGGCGCATTCACCCCCGACGACCTGCTGGGTCGCATCTTCTCGAGTTTCTGCATCGGCAAGTAATGGGGCTCGGCCCACGCCGAGTTGTGGATAACCAGGGCAAGGTTCGCTCCGGTTCTGCGTACTTTCCTTTCACTGTGCCCCTTGCCGCCGGCACTCAACCACGCAGGCATGGATTGCCGGCGCGCCGCTTCGTCCCCGAGAAAACCATCTGCGCCGATGTCGGTCTGCATGGGATGGATATCCACCTGGGAGAGGTTTATGCACAGGCACCGCGCTCCGATCCGGCGTCCGCGAAGGCGCTGCGCTGTGGTCAATCTCTATCTGCTCGCCCCTCTCGAACGGCGTATCTATCCCGTTGTCTCGCCTGGCGCTATCGCCACGCGCCGGGACGTTCCGTGCACGCAAGTCAACCCGGTCAGCGGTTTATCCACAAGCCTGGAAGAGATTCTGCGAAAAGAGCTGTTGCAGACCCTGGACTCCGTCGATACCGGCCAGGCGGGGCCCTCGCCTTCGGCTCCCACGGCGTCCCACGGCGAGCACTCGGACACTACAGCATGGAGATCGTAGCCAACCTGGCGGTGTGGCTCGGCGGCGAATGCCAGGTCGGACAGATGATCGACTGGTTCGGCAGTTACGACCGCACTAGCGGGCTCAGTGCTCGGCTACCGCTGCGCAAACCCGCTAACGAGGGCTCCGAGCGGGATTTCCAGGTCTCCGCCAAGCGCCGCTTCGAGCGCCTGTCGTCATCCATCGATACGCTGGAAAGCGGCAACGACTGAGCCTTTCCCACGCCTTTCCATCTCCTTCTTCCTACCTGGCTGCGGTCCTGCCGCGGCCCGGATACGCTCGCCTGAAACCTGTGGAAAACCCCAGGGACAGGAGGGTAGATAAACCCGCCGAAGCTCTGTGCATAACTCCACATGTTGATAACGAGCCATTCCATCCACAGCTAAAAAACGCTTATCAACAGGGCCCAGATAGGGTTTGGGACAGCCTTATCATTCGCTACAGGCTATGTCTTTACTGGGCTCGACGTACTTATCAACAGAAAAGCCGCTGCTAAGTAATAAACACAAGTTCTAAAAAGATATAAACATTCCTTTCCTTTTATTTTTTGTAAGCCCGCCGAGCCGTTTTGCTCCCTCGATCTGGATTGGCTATTTTTTGTCCAGGAGTCTTCATTCAGGTTCGCTAAATCCTTATACTGTCTGGCTTTCCTGAATTCCTGCTTCTGAACAGGCCGAGGTGCGTGGTGGATTTCCCTACCCGTTTTGACGTAATCGTGATCGGCGGTGGCCATGCAGGCACCGAAGCCGCACTCGCGGCTGCGCGCATGGGTGTGAAAACCCTGCTGTTGACCCACAATGTGGAAACCCTGGGGCAGATGAGCTGCAACCCCGCCATCGGCGGCATCGGCAAGAGCCATCTGGTCAAGGAAATCGACGCCCTTGGCGGCGCCATGGCCGAAGCCACCGACAAGGGCGGTATCCAGTTCCGCATCCTTAACAGCCGCAAGGGGCCGGCAGTGCGCGCCACTCGTGCACAAGCCGATCGCGTGCTCTATAAGGCCGCTATCCGCCATACACTGGAAAACCAGCCGAACCTGTGGATATTCCAGCAGGCCTGCGACGACCTGATCGTCGAGCAGGATCAGGTCCGCGGCGTAGTGACCCAGATGGGACTGCGCTTCCATGCCGACAACGTGGTCCTGACTACCGGCACCTTCCTCGGCGGACTTATCCACATCGGCCTGGAGAACTACTCAGGCGGACGCGCCGGCGACCCGCCGTCCATCGCACTGGCGCGTCGTCTGCGTGAATTGCCGCTGCGGGTCGGCCGGCTGAAGACCGGTACGCCGCCGCGGATCGACGGGCGCAGCGTGGACTTCTCGGTGATGACCGAGCAGCCGGGCGACACGCCGATCCCGGTGATGTCCTTCCTCGGTTCGAAGGAACAGCATCCCGAGCAGGTCAGTTGCTGGATCACCCATACCAACGCCCGGACCCACGAGATCATCGCCGCCAATCTCGATCGTTCGCCGATGTATTCCGGTGTGATCGAAGGCATCGGCCCGCGCTACTGCCCTTCGATCGAAGACAAGATCCATCGCTTCGCCGATAAGGAAAGCCACCAGGTCTTCCTCGAGCCGGAAGGCCTGACGACCCACGAGCTGTATCCCAACGGCATTTCCACGTCCCTGCCGTTCGACGTGCAACTGCAGATCGTGCGTTCCATCCGTGGCATGGAAAACGCCCACATCGTGCGGCCGGGCTATGCGATCGAGTACGACTTCTTCGATCCCCGCGATCTCAGGTACAGCCTGGAGACCAAGGTCATCGGCGGCCTGTTCTTCGCCGGCCAGATCAACGGCACCACCGGCTACGAGGAAGCTGGCGCCCAGGGCCTGTTGGCCGGCGCCAATGCTGCGTTGCGTTCGCAAGGCAAGGACAGCTGGTGCCCGCGCCGCGACGAGGCCTACATCGGCGTGCTGGTGGACGACCTGATCACGCTCGGCACCCAGGAGCCGTACCGCATGTTCACCTCGCGGGCGGAATACCGCCTGATCCTCCGCGAGGACAACGCCGACCTGCGTCTCACCGAGAAGGGACGCGAGCTGGGCCTTGTCGACGATCGGCGCTGGGCTGCCTTCGAAGCCAAGCGCGAAGGTATCGAACGCGAGGAACAGCGGCTGAAGAGCACCTGGGTGCGGCCGAATACCCCGCAGGGCGACGCCATCGCCGAGCGCTTCGGTACGCCGCTGACCCATGAATACAATCTGCTCAACCTGCTGAGCCGCCCCGAGATCGATTACGCCGGCCTGGTGGAGATCACCGGCGACGCTGTGGATAACCCCCAGGTGGCCGAGCAGGTGGAGATTCGCACCAAGTACGCCGGCTACATCGACCGCCAGCAGGAGGAAATCTCCCGTCTGCGCGCCAGCGAAGATACCCGCCTGCCTGTGGATATCGATTACCTGGGGATTTCCGGCCTGTCGAAGGAAATCCAGAACAAGCTGAACCAGGCCCGTCCGGAAACCCTCGGACAGGCTTCGCGGATCCCCGGCGTCACGCCGGCTGCGATTTCGCTGTTGTTGATCCACCTGAAGAAGCGTGCCTCTGGCCGCCAACTGGAGCAGAGCGCTTGATGTCTGCGGTAACCCAACACCACGCCGACGAACTCGCGCGCGGTGCTGACGAGCTAGGCGTCGCCCTCGACGCCGACAAGCAACGCCAGCTGCTGGCCTACCTGGCCCTGCTGATCAAATGGAACAAGGCCTACAACCTGACCGCCGTACGCGACCCGGACGAGATGGTTTCGCGCCACCTGCTCGACAGCCTGAGCATCGTGCCTTATGCCGAGGCTGGGGATAACTGGCTGGATGTCGGCAGCGGCGGCGGCATGCCCGGCGTGCCGCTGGCCATCCTGTTCCCGGAAAAGCGCCTGACCCTGCTCGACAGCAACGGCAAGAAGACCCGCTTCCTGACCCAGGTGAAGCTCGAGCTGAAGCTGGCCAACCTCGAAGTCGTGCACAGCCGGGTGGAAGCCTTCCGTCCCGAGAGCCCCTTCGATGGCATCGTTTCCCGCGCTTTCAGCAGCCTGGAGGACTTCGCCAACTGGACCCGCCACCTCGGTGGCCAGGAAACCCGCTGGCTGGCGATGAAGGGCGTGCATCCGAACGAAGAGCTGGCGGCACTCCCGGAGGATTTCCGGGTCGAAGCCGAGCACGCGCTGGCGGTACCCGGTTGCCAAGGTCAGCGGCATCTGCTGATACTGCGGCGCACAGCATGAGGGGGAACAGGGATAACCATGGCTAAGGTATTCGCGATCGCCAACCAGAAAGGCGGTGTCGGCAAGACCACGACCTGTATCAACCTCGCGGCCTCCCTCGTGGCGACCAAGCGCCGCGTCCTCCTGCTGGACCTGGATCCCCAGGGCAACGCCACCACCGGCAGCGGCATCGACAAGCACAACCTGGAGCACTCCATCTACGACGTGCTCACCGGCGAGTGCAACCTCGCCGAGGCCATGCAGTTCTCCGAACACGGCGGCTACCAGTTGCTGCCGGCCAACCGCGACCTGACCGCCGCGGAAGTGGTGCTGCTGGAAATGGACATGAAGGAAAATCGCCTGCGCAACGCGCTGGCGCCGATCCGCGAGAACTACGACTACATCCTCATCGACTGCCCGCCGTCGCTGTCGATGCTCACCGTCAACGCGCTGACCGCCGCCGACGGCGTGATCATCCCCATGCAGTGCGAGTACTACGCGCTGGAGGGGCTGACCGACCTGATGAACAGCATCCAGCGCATCGGCCAGTTGCTCAACCCGACGCTGAAGATCGAGGGTCTGTTGCGGACCATGTACGATCCGCGCATCAGCCTGACCAACGATGTCTCCGCGCAGTTGCAGGAGCATTTCGGCGACACCCTCTACAGCACCGTCATCCCGCGTAACGTGCGCCTCGCCGAAGCCCCCAGCTTCGGCATGCCGGCGCTGGTTTACGACAAGCAATCCCGCGGCGCCATCGCCTACCTGGCGCTGGCCGGCGAGCTGGTCCGCCGCCAGCGCGCCAAAGGCCGCGCCGCAACCGCATAAGGAACCCGCATGGCAGCCAAGAAACGTGGACTGGGACGCGGGCTCGATGCCCTGCTGGGCGGCTCGAGTCCCGCCAAACTGCAGGAGGAAGCCGTACAGGCCGACCGCCGCGAGTTGCAGCAGATCCCCCTCGACCTGATGCAGCGCGGCAAGTACCAGCCGCGTCGCGACATGGACCCTCAGGCGCTGGAGGAACTGGCGCAGTCGATCAAGGCCCAGGGCGTGATGCAGCCCATCGTGGTGCGGCCGATCGCCAATGGCCGCTACGAGATCATCGCCGGCGAGCGGCGCTGGCGGGCCAGCCAGCAGGCCGGACTGGAAAAGATCCCGGCGCTGGTGCGCGACGTGCCGGACGAAGCGGCCATCGCCATGGCGCTGATCGAGAACATCCAGCGCGAGGACCTCAACCCGATCGAGGAAGCCGCTGCCCTGCAGCGCTTGCAGCAGGAGTTCCAGCTGACCCAGCAGCAGGTCGCGGAAGCGGTCGGCAAGTCGCGCGCGACCATTACCAACCTGCTGCGCCTGATCGGCCTGCCGGAAGAGATCAAGACCCTGCTTTCCCATGGCGACCTGGAGATGGGCCATGCCCGTGCGCTCCTCGGTCTGCCGGCAGAACGGCAGGTGGAAGGGGCGCGACATGTTGTCGCACATGGGCTGACCGTACGTCAGACCGAAGCCCTGGTTCGGCAGTGGACGCATGCCCCGGGCAAGCCTGCGGGACCGGTCAAGAGCGACCCGGACATCGCCCGCCTGGAACAGCGCCTGGCCGAGCGCCTGGGCGCTTCGGTGCAGATCCGGCATGGTCAGAAGGGCAAGGGACAGTTGGTCATCCGCTACAGCTCCCTGGATGAACTGCAGGGCGTTCTCGCCCACATCCGTTGACACACTTTGGGTTGTAGCGGGTAGTCGGAAATCACTACCAGCCAGTTGAACAGGGGGGACTCCCCCCCTATACTCTGCGCGCTATTTTGTGGGCACTTTTTATGCCAAGTCGTTGATTTGGCAGTGCCGACACCAGAAGACTGAGAGCGCGATGGAGTCCCGCATGCCAAGTCGCCTGCCGGCATTCAGATTGCTGCTCGTCCAACTGGTAGTAGTGCTTGTTGCTGCGATCTCCCTGTGGATTTCTTGGGGACCGGTAGCCGGATATTCCGGACTGCTGGGAGGGATGATCGCCTGGTTGCCGAATTGTTATTTCGCCTACAAGGCGTTCCGTTTCAGCGGAGCGCGGGCTGCCCGGGAAATCGTTCGCTCTTTCTATGCGGGCGAAGCCGGGAAACTGATTCTGACGGCGGTGCTCTTCGCACTGACGTTCGCAGGCGTGAAGCCACTGATGGCGCCGGCTCTGTTCGGTGTCTATCTGCTGACCCTGATGGTCAGCTGGTGCGCACCCCTGCTGATGGGAAAAACATTTACAAGACCTTAGAGCGATTGAGGCAAACATGGCAGCAGAAACCGCTTCGGGTTACATCCAGCACCACTTGCAGAACCTGACCTTCGGGCGTCTGCCTAATGGTGATTGGGGGTTCGCCCACACCGCCGAGCAAGCCAAGGAAATGGGCTTCTGGGCATTCCACGTAGACACCCTGGGCTGGTCGGTACTGCTCGGCGTGGTGTTCCTGTTCATCTTCCGCCTGGCGGCCAAGAAGGCCACCAGCGGCCAGCCGGGTGGACTGCAGAACTTCGTCGAGGTGATGGTCGAGTTCGTCGACACCAGCGTCAAGGACACCTTCCACGGGCGTAACCCGTTGATCGCGCCCCTGGCCCTGACCGTGTTCGTCTGGATCTTCCTGCTCAACCTGATCGACCTGGTACCGGTGGACTACCTGCCGATGCTGGCCGCGAAGATCACCGGCGACGAGCACCTGTTCTTCCGCGCGGTGGCCACCACCGACCCGAACGCCACCCTCGGCCTGTCGATCTCGGTGTTCGCCCTGATCGTCTTTTACAGCATCAAGGTCAAGGGCATCGGCGGCTTCCTCGGTGAACTGACCCTGCACCCCTTCAGCAGCAAGAACATCGTCGTTCAGATCCTGCTGATTCCGGTGAACTTCCTGCTCGAGTTCGTGACCCTGATCGCCAAGCCGGTTTCGCTGGCGCTGCGTCTGTTCGGCAACATGTATGCCGGCGAACTGATCTTCATTCTGATCGCCGTCATGTTCGGTAGCGGAATGTTCCTGCTGAGTGCCCTGGGCGTAGCCCTGAACTGGGCGTGGGCTGTGTTCCACATCCTGATCATCACCCTGCAGGCCTTCATCTTCATGATGCTGACCATCGTCTACCTGTCGATGGCGCACGAAGACAACCATTAATCGATTCGCTTCAACCTTTAACCAACACGACAAAAAGTCGGGAGGAAAAATGGAAACTGTAGTTGGACTGACTGCTATCGCCGTTGCTCTGCTGATTGGCCTGGGTGCCCTGGGTACCGCCATCGGTTTCGGTCTGCTGGGTGGCAAGTTCCTGGAAGGCGCAGCTCGTCAGCCTGAAATGGTTCCGATGCTGCAGGTGAAAATGTTCATCGTCGCCGGCCTGCTGGACGCCGTGACCATGATCGGTGTGGGTATCGCCCTGTTCTTCACCTTCGCGAATCCCTTCGTTGGTCAAATCGCCGGCTAATCACTCGAATCATTCGATTTGAGTGTTTGACGGACAACGAACGAGCGAGGTGTTGGCGTGAACATTAATGCAACCCTGATTGGCCAGTCCGTTGCGTTCTTCATCTTTGTGCTGTTCTGCATGAAGTTCGTGTGGCCTCCGGTCATCGCGGCTCTGCAAGAGCGTCAGAAGAAGATCGCTGACGGCCTGGACGCTGCCAACCGCGCGGCTCGTGATCTGGAGCTGGCTCATGAGAAAGCGGGCCAGCAACTGCGCGAAGCCAAGGCTCAGGCAGCCGAAATCGTCGAACAGGCGAAGAAACGCGCTAACCAGATCGTCGATGAAGCCCGCGACCAGGCCCGTACCGAAGGCGAACGCCTGAAGGCCCAGGCCCAAGCGGAAATCGAACAGGAACTGAACAGCGTCAAGGACGCCCTGCGTGCCCAAGTGGGTGCCCTGGCCGTCACCGGCGCAGAGAAGATCCTGGGTGCTTCGATCGACGCAAACGCGCACGAGCAGCTGGTTTCCAAACTGGCAGCCGAGATCTAAGCGAGGGCGCTATGGCAGAACTGACCACGTTGGCTCGTCCCTACGCAAAGGCGGCTTTCGAGTACGCCCAGGCTCATCAGCAACTGGCCGATTGGTCGGCTGCGCTGGGTGTGCTGGCCGCAGTGTCGCAGGACGACACCGTGCGCCAGCTGCTCAAAGAGCCTCAGCTGACCTCTTCGGCCAAGGCCCAGAGCCTGATCGATGTGTGCGGCGACAAGCTGAATGCACCAGCCCAGAACTTCGTCCGGACTGTGGCTGAGAACAAGCGGCTCGAACTGCTGCCGACCATCGCTGAGATGTACGAGCAGTTGAAGGCCGAGCAGGAAAAGTCGGTCGAGGTAGAAGTCACCAGTGCCTTCACCTTGAGCAAAGAACAGCAGGACAAACTCGCCAAGGCTCTCAGCGCCCGGCTCAGTCGCGAAGTGCGGCTACATGCGTCGGAAGACGCGAGCCTGATCGGCGGCGTGATCATTCGCGCCGGTGACTTGGTAATCGATGGCTCGGTGCGCGGCAAGCTCGCGAAACTGGCCGAAGCGTTGAAATCTTGAGTTTGAAGGGGCAGCGGCATGCAGCAACTCAATCCTTCCGAAATTAGTGAAATCATCAAGGGGCGCATCGAGAAACTCGACGTCGCCTCCCAAGCACGAAACGAAGGCACCATCGTCAGCGTGTCCGACGGTATCGTGCGCATCTACGGTCTGGCCGACGTCATGTACGGCGAGATGATCGAGTTCCCGGGCGGCGTCTACGGTATGGCGCTGAACCTGGAGCAGGATTCCGTGGGTGCCGTGGTCCTGGGTGAATACCAGGGCCTCGCCGAAGGCATGAACGCCAAGTGCACCGGGCGCATCCTGGAGGTTCCGGTCGGTCCGGAACTGCTGGGTCGCGTAGTCGACGCACTGGGCAATCCGATCGACGGCAAGGGTCCGATCGACGCCAAGGCCACCGACGCGGTCGAGAAGGTCGCTCCGGGCGTGATCTGGCGTAAGTCGGTAGACCAGCCGGTACAGACCGGCTACAAGTCGGTCGACGCCATGATCCCGGTAGGCCGTGGCCAGCGCGAGCTGATCATCGGCGACCGCCAGATCGGCAAGACCGCCCTCGCGGTCGACGCCATCATCAACCAGAAAGACAGCGGCATTAAGTGCGTCTACGTGGCCATCGGCCAGAAGCAGTCCACTATCGCCAACGTCGTACGCAAGCTGGAAGAGAACGGTGCCCTGGCCAACACCATCGTGGTCGCCGCCAGCGCTTCCGAGTCCGCCGCCCTGCAATACCTGGCGCCGTACTCCGGTTGCACCATGGGCGAATACTTCCGCGATCGCGGTGAAGACGCCCTGATCGTCTACGACGACCTGTCCAAGCAGGCCGTGGCTTATCGCCAGATATCCCTGCTGCTGCGCCGTCCGCCGGGCCGCGAAGCCTACCCGGGCGACGTGTTCTATCTCCACAGCCGTCTGCTGGAGCGCGCTTCCCGCGTTTCCGAAGAGTATGTCGAGAAGTTCACCAACGGCGCCGTGACCGGCAAGACTGGCTCGCTGACCGCGCTGCCGATCATCGAGACCCAGGCCGGCGACGTTTCCGCGTTCGTTCCGACCAACGTGATCTCGATCACCGACGGCCAGATCTTCCTGGAATCCGCCATGTTCAACTCGGGTATCCGTCCGGCCGTCAACGCCGGTATCTCGGTATCCCGCGTAGGTGGCGCGGCCCAGACCAAGATCATCAAGAAGCTGTCCGGCGGCATCCGTACCGCTCTGGCCCAGTACCGTGAACTGGCGGCCTTCGCCCAGTTCGCCTCGGACCTGGACGAAGCGACCCGCAAGCAGCTGGAGCATGGTCAGCGCGTTACCGAGCTGATGAAGCAGAAGCAGTACGCGCCGATGTCGATCGCCGAGATGTCGCTGTCCCTGTATGCCGCCGAGCGTGGCTTCCTGCAGGACGTCGAAATCGCCAAGGTCGGTAGCTTCGAGCAGGCGTTGATCTCCTACTTCCAGCGCGAGCATGCCGCTCTGCTGGCGAAGATCAACGAGAAAGGTGACTTCAACGACGAAATCGACGCGGGCATCAAGGCCGGCATCGAGAAGTTCAAGGCCACCCAAACCTGGTAAGCCGCAGCGGGAGCCGCGAGGCTCCCGCCTGCTAACCCGATAGGTGTCAAATGGCAGGCGCAAAAGAGATTCGCAGCAAGATTGCGAGCATCAAAAGCACGCAAAAGATCACCAATGCCATGGAAAAAGTGGCGGTGAGCAAGATGCGCAAGGCACAAATGCGCATGGCGGCCGGCCGTCCCTACGCGGAGCGTATTCGCCAGGTGATCGGCCATCTGGCCAACGCCAACCCGGAATACCGTCACCCGTTCATGGTCGAGCGTGAAGTCAAGCGCGTCGGCTACATCGTGGTGAGCAGTGACCGTGGTCTGTGCGGCGGTCTGAACATCAACCTGTTCAAGTCCCTCGTCAAGGACATGAGCGGCTACCGCGAGCAAGGGGCGGAAATCGACCTTTGCGTGATCGGTAGCAAGGGCGCTTCGTTCTTCCGCAGTTTCGGCGGCAACGTCGTGGCAGCTATCAGCCACCTCGGCGAAGAGCCTTCGATCAACGACCTGATCGGCAGTGTCAAGGTGATGCTCGACGCATACCTCGAAGGCCGTATCGATCGCCTGTTCGTGGTCTCCAACAAGTTCGTCAACACCATGACCCAGAAGCCGACCGTGGAACAGCTGATTCCGCTGGTGGCCGATGACGATCAGGAGCTGAAGCACCACTGGGACTATCTCTACGAACCCGACGCCAAGTCGCTCCTCGACGGGCTGCTGGTGCGTTACGTGGAATCCCAGGTGTACCAGGCCGTGGTTGAGAACAACGCCTGTGAGCAGGCGGCCCGGATGATTGCAATGAAGAACGCTACCGACAACGCCGGCGAGCTGATCAGCGATTTGCAGCTGATCTACAACAAGGCGCGTCAGGCGGCGATCACCCAGGAAATCTCGGAAATCGTCGGCGGCGCTGCCGCGGTGTAAGAACAGGTTCAAAATTCAGAGGAACCAGACATGAGTAGCGGACGTATCGTTCAAATCATCGGCGCCGTGATCGACGTGGAATTCCCGCGCGATGCCGTGCCGAGCATCTATGAAGCCCTGAAGGTTCAGGGCGTTGAAACCACCCTGGAAGTCCAGCAGCAGCTGGGCGACGGCGTGGTTCGTTCCATTGCGATGGGTTCCACCGAAGGCCTCAAGCGTGGCCTGAACGTGGACAGCACTGGTGCTGCCATCTCCGTGCCGGTCGGTAAAGCGACCCTGGGCCGGATCATGGACGTACTGGGCAATCCGATCGACGAAGCCGGTCCCATCGGCGAAGAAGAGCGCTGGGGCATCCACCGCGAAGCTCCGTCCTATGCCGACCAGGCTGGCGGCAACGAGCTGCTGGAAACCGGCATCAAGGTGATCGACCTGGTCTGCCCGTTCGCCAAGGGCGGCAAGGTAGGCCTGTTCGGCGGCGCCGGCGTGGGCAAGACCGTCAACATGATGGAACTGATCCGTAACATCGCCATCGAGCACAGCGGTTATTCCGTGTTCGCGGGTGTGGGCGAGCGTACTCGTGAGGGTAACGACTTCTACCACGAGATGAAGGACTCCAACGTACTGGACAAGGTAGCCCTGGTATACGGCCAGATGAACGAGCCGCCGGGCAACCGTCTGCGCGTCGCACTGACCGGCCTGACCATGGCCGAGAAGTTCCGTGACGAAGGCCGTGACGTTCTGTTGTTCATCGACAACATCTACCGTTACACCCTCGCCGGTACCGAAGTGTCCGCACTGCTGGGCCGTATGCCGTCCGCGGTGGGCTATCAGCCGACCCTGGCCGAAGAGATGGGCGTTCTGCAGGAACGCATCACCTCCACCAAGAAAGGTTCGATCACCTCGATCCAGGCCGTATACGTTCCCGCGGACGACCTCACCGACCCGTCCCCGGCGACCACCTTCGCCCACCTGGACGCGACCGTCGTACTGTCCCGTGACATCGCCTCGCTGGGTATCTACCCCGCGGTCGACCCGCTGGACTCGACCTCTCGCCAGCTCGATCCGCTGGTGATCGGCCAGGATCACTACGACACCGCTCGCGGCGTCCAGTATGTTCTGCAGCGCTACAAGGAGCTGAAGGACATCATCGCGATCCTGGGCATGGACGAACTGTCCGAAGCCGACAAGCTGCTGGTGGCGCGCGCTCGTAAGATCCAGCGCTTCCTGTCCCAGCCGTTCTTCGTAGCGGAAGTCTTCACCGGCTCGCCGGGCAAGTACGTTTCCCTGAAGGACACCATCGCTGGCTTCAAGGGCATTCTCAACGGCGACTACGATCACCTGCCGGAGCAGGCGTTCTACATGGTCGGCGGTATCGAAGAAGCGGTCGAGAAAGCCAAAAAACTGTAATCCTGTGCGCCCGGCGACGGGCGCTCATGTGAGGCAAGCGTATGGCCATAACAGTCCATTGCGACATCGTCAGCGCCGAGGCGGAGATCTTCTCCGGCCTGGTCGAGATGGTTATCGCGCACGGCGCTCTGGGTGACCTGGGTATCGCCCCGGGCCACGCGCCGCTGATCACCGACCTGAAACCGGGCCCCATCCGCCTGGTCAAGCAGGGCGGCGAGCAGGAGGTGTACTACATCTCCGGCGGTTTCCTCGAAGTCCAGCCGAACATGGTCAAGGTCCTCGCCGACACCGTGGTTCGTGCCGGCGACCTCGACGAAGCGGCCGCCCAGGAAGCCCTGAAGGCTGCCGAAAAGGCGCTGCAGGGCAAGGGTGCCGAGTTCGACTACAGCGCCGCTGCCGCGCGTCTGGCCGAAGCCGCAGCCCAGCTGCGCACCGTCCAGCAACTGCGCAAGAAGTTCGGCGGCTGATTTCCAGCCGGTACTTCTAGCGGTGTCAGGGAAAAGGGTAGCCTGTGGGCTACCCTTTTTTCGTTTTGCATCTTCACTCACAGGTTTTGCCTGTGACCACCAGGAACGGTAGTCCAGTCCATGTCCCTTGAAATCGTGATTCTCGCCGCCGGCCAGGGCACCCGCATGCGTTCGGCCCTGCCCAAGGTCCTCCATCCCATTGCCGGCAAGCCGATGCTCGGCCACGTCATCGACTGCGCGCGCCAGTTGCAGCCGGAACGGATCCACGTGGTGATCGGCCACGGCGCGGATCTGGTGCGTGAGCGGATGGCCGCCGACGACCTGAATTTCGTGCTCCAGGCCGAACAGCTCGGTACGGGCCATGCGGTGGCCCAGGCCCTGCCGTTCCTCAGTGCAGACCAGGTGCTGATCCTCTACGGCGACGTGCCGCTGATCCAGCTGGACACCTTGCAGCGCCTGCTGGCGCAAGTCACCCCGGACCAGTTGTCGTTGCTCACCGTCGACATGCTCGACCCCACCGGCTACGGCCGCATCGTCCGTGACGACCAGGGCGCGGTGCAGGCCATCGTCGAGCACAAGGACGCGACCCCGGCGCAGCGCCAGATCGGCGAGATCAACACCGGCATCCTCGCGGTGCCGGGCAAGCGCCTTGCCGACTGGCTCGGCCGCCTGTCCAACGACAACGCCCAGGGCGAGTACTACCTGACCGACGTGATCGCCATGGCGGTCGGCGACGGCCTGGTGGTGGCCAGCGCCCAACCGCTGGACGCGATGGAAGTGCAGGGCGTCAATGACCGCATGCAACAGGCCCAGCTGGAGCGTCACTACCAGCGCCTGCGCGCAGAGGAGCTGATGTGCCAGGGCGTGACCCTGCTCGATCCGCAGCGCCTGGATGTCCGTGGCGAAATCTCGGTCGGCCGCGACGTGCTGATCGACGTCAATGTGGTGCTGGAAGGCCGCGTGGTGATCGAGGACGACGTGCGCATCGGACCGAACTGCGTGATTCGCGACAGCGTCCTGCGGCGTGGCGCGGTGATCAAGGCCAACAGCCACCTGGAAGGCGCGGAGCTGGGCGAGGGTAGCGATGCCGGTCCGTTCGCCCGCCTGCGTCCGGGCAGCGTGCTCGGCGCTCGGGCCCATGTCGGCAACTTCGTCGAACTGAAGAATGCCCGCCTGGGCGAGGGCAGCAAGGCCGGCCACCTGAGCTACCTGGGCGATGCCGAGCTGGGCGCCAACTGCAATATCGGCGCCGGCACCATCACCTGCAACTACGATGGCGCGAACAAATTCCGCACCGAGCTGGGCGACGATGTGTTCATCGGCTCGAACAACTCGCTGGTGGCGCCGCTGAAGATTGGCGATGGCGCGACGACCGCGGCCGGCTCCACCATCACCCATGAGGTTCCGGCGAAGAACCTGGCTTTCGGCCGCGCCCGGCAGAAGAACCTGGAAAACTGGAAGCGCCCGGAAAAAATCAAGAAGTAACGGAGCGGCACGGATGCCGAAGCCTGCGAAATGGATCGTGCTGGGGCTGCTCATAGCCGGGGCGGTGCTACCCGAATGGCCGCGGATACCCGTCGAAGGCGCCAGTGCCCGCGACTGGAATCCGCGAACCTTCTGGTTCGAGCCCTGGGGGCGCTCCGGAGTGCACAAGGGCATCGACATCTTCGCCCGCAGCGGCACCCCCGTACGCTCCGCCAGCTACGGCCTGGTGCTCTATCGCGGGGAGATCGCCCTCGGCGGCAAGGTCGTCCTGGTGCTGGCGCCCAAGTGGCGCCTGCATTACTACGCCCATCTCGATAGCCTCGACGCCTATCCGGGCCAGCCGGTCCTCGCCGGTTCCCGCCTGGGTGCGGTCGGAACCACCGGCAACGCGCGCGGCAAGCCGGCCCACCTGCACTACGCGATCATCACCTTGCTGCCCTATCCCTGGCTGGCCGACGCCAGCACCCAGGGTTGGAAGAAAATGTTCTACCTCGATCCCAATACGGTGCTGCCGAGCCGATGAAAAGTCATTGACGGGAATCGCCGGATAAGTTTTGATTCGCACACTTTTCTTTCGAAACGAAACTTAAGTGATCTCGAAACGTAATACGCCGCAACGTCGCCATGCCATCCTCGCGCTGCTTTCCGAGCAGGGCGAGGTCAGCGTGGACGCACTCGCCAAGCGCTTTTCCACCTCGGAAGTGACCATCCGCAAGGACCTCGCCGCCATGGAAAGCCACGGCCTGCTGTTGCGTCGCTACGGCGGTGCGGTGCCGATGCCGCAGGAACTGATCGGCGAAGCCGCACAGCCCGTCTCGCCCTACAAGCAGGCTATCGGTCGCGCCGCCGCGGCGCGCATCCGCGAGCATGCGCGGATCATCATCGACAGTGGCAGCACCACCGCGGCGATGATCCCCGAACTCGGGCACAAGCCGGGCCTGGTGGTGATGACCAACTCACTGAACGTGGTCAACGCCCTGCGCGAACTGGAGCACGAGCCGGTGCTGCTGATGACCGGGGGGACCTGGGATCCGCATTCCGAGTCGTTCCAGGGGCAGGTTGCCGAGCAGGTGCTGCGTTCCTATGACTTCGACCAACTATTCATCGGTGCCGACGGCATCGATCTCGAACGCGGGACGACCACGTTCAACGAATTGCTGGGCCTGAGCCGGGTGATGGCCGAGGTCGCCCGCGAGGTGATCGTCATGGCCGAGGCCGACAAGGTCGGTCGGCGCATTCCCAACCAGGAATTGCCCTGGAGCAGCATCCATACCCTGATTACCGACGAGCGCCTGGAACCTTCCGCGCGCGAAAAGATAACCGCCCGGGGCGTCACGCTGATCTGCGCCCCGGTCGAGCCCTGAAAGGAGAAAGACCCCATGTGTGGAATCGTAGGCGCGATCGCCGAGCGCAACATCACCCCCATCCTCATCGAAGGCCTCAAGCGCCTCGAGTATCGCGGCTACGACAGCGCCGGCGTGGCGGTCTTCGATAACGAAGGCAGGCTGCAGCGCTGCCGCCGGGTCGGCAAGGTCGCCAGCCTGGAGGAAGGCCTGGCCGGTACGCCGCTGCTCGGCCGCCTGGGCATCGCCCATACCCGCTGGGCGACCCACGGCGCGCCAACCGAAGGCAACGCCCACCCGCATTTCTCCAGCGACGAACTGGCGGTGGTGCACAACGGCATCATCGAGAACCACGAACCTCTCCGTGAGCGGCTCAAGGGCCTGGGCTACGTGTTCACCTCGCAGACCGACACCGAGGTCATCGTCCACCTGCTGCATCACAAGCTGCAGTCCATCGGCGACCTGACCCTGGCGCTGAAGGACGCGGTCAAGGAATTGCACGGGGCCTATGGCCTGGCAGTGATCAGCGCGGCGCAGCCGGACCGCATCGTCGCCGCCCGCAGCGGCAGCCCGCTGGTGATCGGCCTCGGGCTTGGCGAGAACTTCCTCGCTTCCGACCAACTGGCGCTGCGCCAGGTGACCGATCGCTTCATCTACCTGGAAGAAGGCGACATCGCCGAGATCCGTCGCGACAGCGTGCGCCTGTGGGATGTCCAGGGCAACGACGTGCAGCGCGAGACCGTGCAGTACCACGAAGGCGCCGAAGCCGCCGACAAGGGCGAGTACCGGCACTTCATGCTCAAGGAAATCCACGAGCAGCCCAGCGTCGTGCAGCGCACCCTGGAAGGCCGCCTCGGGCAGAACCAGGTAATGGTGGAAAGCTTCGGCCCGCAGGCGGCGGAGCTGTTCGCCAAGGTTCGCAACGTGCAGATCGTCGCCTGCGGTACCAGCTACCACGCCGGCATGGTCGCCCGTTACTGGCTGGAAAGCCTGACCGGGATTCCCTGCCAGGTGGAGGTTGCCAGCGAGTTCCGCTACCGCAAGGTCGCGGTGCAGCCGGATTGCCTGTTCGTCACCATCTCCCAGTCCGGTGAGACCGCCGACACCCTGGCTGCCCTGCGCAACGCCAAGGAGCTGGGCTTCCTCTCCAGCGTGGCGATCTGCAACGTTGCCACCAGTTCGCTGGTGCGCGAATCCGACCTGACCCTGCTGACCCAGGCCGGCCCGGAAATCGGCGTGGCCTCGACCAAGGCCTTCACCACCCAGTTGGTCGCCCTGCTGCTGCTGACCCTGGGCATCGGCCAGGTGCAGAAGCGCCTGGCCGATGGCGTCGAAGCCGAGCTGGTGGACGAACTGCGTCGCCTGCCGACCCGGCTGGGCGAGGCGCTGGCGATGAACCGGACGGTGGAGAAGGTTTCCGAGCTATTCGCCGAGAAGCACCACACCCTGTTCCTCGGCCGTGGCGCGCAGTTCCCGGTGGCCCTGGAAGGCGCGCTGAAGCTCAAGGAAATTTCCTATATCCATGCCGAAGCCTACCCGGCCGGCGAACTCAAGCATGGCCCGCTGGCGCTGGTGGACAGCGACATGCCGGTGGTTACCGTGGCGCCGAACAACGAGCTGGTGGAGAAGCTCAAGTCGAACCTGCAGGAAGTCCGCGCCCGCGGCGGCGAACTGGTGGTGTTCGCCGACGAAGGCGCGGGCATCGAGGCCGGCGAGGGCACCCATGTGGTGGGCATGCCGCACATCGGCGACGTGCTCTCGCCGATCCTTTACACCATCCCGTTGCAATTGCTCTCGTACCATGTCGCCGTGCTCAAGGGCACCGACGTCGACCAGCCGCGCAACCTGGCCAAGTCGGTCACCGTCGAGTAACGCCGGCCGCGTACCCGAGAAGCCGGGGCAGGCATGCGGCCCCGGCGATCGCGACGCCCGCCGTCAATCGCGCAACGGCAGCGCCTCGTCGCTCCTGCGGCTGGCGAACCAGTCCAGCACGGTGAACCAGGCGCCGATCCCCAGGCCGATGCCCAATACCCACAGGGTGGTGGGCGGCCCCTTCAGCTCCAGCAGTCGCACAGCCAGGGGCACGCTGGCGAGAATGGCGATGTTGTTGAACGTCTCGGCGAACGACAGCACCATGCCCTTGTCCGGCCCGGAGCGCGAGGCGAGTACCACCGTGCCCGCCGGCGCGCCCAGGCCCAGCGCGGTGCCCCAGGCGCCCAGGCAGAAGAGCGCCACGGGCAACGGTAGCGGCAGGAGCATGAAGGTCGACATCGATAGCACCAGGAGCGCCAGCACCAGCAGGAGCATGTCTTCGTCGCGCTTCAGGTAGCGCCGCAGGTAACCCGCGGCGAGGTTGCCCACGGCCAGGCCCACGCCGAAGGCGGCGATGCTGACGCCTATCTGCGCGGTGCTGAAGCCGTAGCGCTGGCGCAGCACCTCTCCCGAGAGAAGCAGGCCGGCGACCCCGGTGCCGTTCCAGGCCCCCTTGGCGATCAGTGGCCTGAGGATGCTCCATTGCCTGCACCAGCCCAGCGCGTGGCCCTCGGCGCGCGGTGCCACGGCTTGCACGGGAAGGCGCTGGCGCGCCATCAGGAAGACCAGCACGCAACCGCACGAGACCATCAGGAAGGGCGTCGCCCAGCCGAAGAAGTCCGAGAGGAGGCCGGCCAGTGCCGGGCCGGCGGCAATGCCGAGGGTCATGCCGAGCATCACCTGGCCCATGGCACCGGCCTGTCTTTGCGGGGCGACCACCTCCGCGACCAGGGCGAAGGTGGTCGGGATGATGATTGCCGAGGCGATGCCCCCGATTACCCGCAGGACAACGGCAATTTCCAGGGTCGGGGCGATGACGATGGCCAGGGTATCGACGGCGAAGAGGATCAGGGCGAGCAGCAGCAGCTTCCTGCGTTGCATGCGGTCGGAGAAGTAGCCCAGCAACGGCGCGGCGATCGCATAGGAGAACGCGTAGCTGGAGATCAGCCAGGCGGCGCCGCTGGTGGTGGTGTGGAACGCCTGCGCCAGCGGCCCGAGCATGGAGGACAGCATGAACTCGGTCACGCCGATGAAGAACACGGCCATCGACAGGGCCAGCAGGAACAAGCCGTCGAGCTTCTGTGAAGGCGGGGAAATTTTCTGGTTCATGATGTTCTCTTTGGCTGAATGAGCGGACGAACGCCAAGGGGGCGCCGGCTCGCGGAGCCGGCGCCAGGGCTGAACCGCTCGGGCTATGGAGGGGATGGTTGTGTGGCTGGTGCGGGAACGGCGGGGAGAAAAGAAGAGAACGGAGGGAGATTCTGGGGGCCAGTGCACGATTTCGAAGAAGGCTTCGGCGTATCGCCTCAAGCGGCTCTCCCCGGAATCCGCTCGGGGCTGGGGAGTGCTGGAGAAACTATCCTACCGGAACGTTAGCCGAATTTTGCACTCCTGCCGGATATGGCGACGTTCGCTCCCACTTTGGATTGATACTCGGATCAGACCATGTCCGGCAACCGGTCAGCGGAACGGTTTCCAGAAGCGCTCCAGCGCCGCCGCCAGCAGTTCCGTATCGCCGCGCGAGTCGCCCCAGGCGCGCAGGGAGTATTGGGTCAGCGGACCGTAGTGCCGCTCCAGGCGGCAGACTTTCTCGTCGCGCCGGCAGTTGCGGCCGACGATCCTGCCGGTCAGTACGCCGTCTACCACTTCCAGCTCGGTGGCGATCAGGTGCACGCCGAGCTTCTCGGCGAACGGCCTGAGTAGCAGCGAAGGGGAGGCGGAACAGATGGTCACGGTGCTGCCGCTGCTGACCTGGTCGGCCACCGCGGTCAATGCGTGGGGACGCATCAGTGTTTCCCAGAAGCGGTTCTGGTAGGCCAGCGCCCGCTCTTCCAGCACATGTACGGGCACATCGGTGAGGAAGGTGGCGATCAGGCGCGCCTTCAGGTCGTCGCGGTCGATACGCCGGCAGAGATAGGCCAGGCTGGGTCCTGCCATGCGCAGCATGCGGCGGACGAACACCCGGTTGCCGAAGGCGAAACGCAGGAAGGGCACGAAGCTGTCTCGGTATGTCAGGGTACCGTCGAAGTCGAACACGGAGAGAAAGCGTACTTCGCGTGTTTCGAGGGATACGGTCTCGTTCATCGGCATTCCTTATGTCGCTTCCGCTTCCTTTGACAGGGTGTATGCGTCATTCCGTTATTGCAGCAAGGGAAAGTTTGTATATCAGAACTGTCAACTATCCATGGGCAGACTGGCTGCTAACCTGAATCGGAGTGCTCAGGGGTTTTGCATCGATAGATAGGAGGCTAAGTAGTCGATAGCAAAACTCTATCAGGTACTGGACTATAGTGTTCCCGTCTTGTGACCAGGAGGTTTGGCATGATTGCACAGCTCCCCTCTGAGTTGCTGTCCCTGCAACTGCCGTTGCGGATCCGCATCGGCGATGCTCAGGCGTTCGATCTGGGGCCGGATCCACAGGTAACCATGGTCATTCGCGACCCCTCGCTGCTAACCGAGATCACCCATCCCAGCCTCGATGCGCTGGGCAAGGCCTACGTCGAGAAGCGTCTCGACATCGAAGGACCGATCAGCCAGGTCATCGGTATCGGCGATGCCCTCAGCGAAGCGCTCGGCGAACCCGATGGCGGCGCGCCGCCGGTTCGCGAAAGCCATGACAAGGACACCGACGCCGAAGCCATCCATTACCACTACGACCTGTCCAACGACTTCTACCAGCTCTGGCTGGATCCGGAAATGGTCTATTCCTGCGCTTATTTCGAGACCGGCAAGGAAGACCTCGCCACCGCGCAACTGGCCAAGCTCCGTCACCTGTGCCGCAAGCTGCGTTTGCAGCCGGGCGAGAAGCTGCTCGATGTCGGTTGCGGTTGGGGGGGGCTGGCGCGCCTGGCCGCTCGCGAGTTCGGCGTCGAGGTCACCGGCATCACATTGAGCAAGGAGCAGCTGGCGCTCGGCCGGGAGCGGGTCAAGGCCGAAGGCCTGGAGGACCGGGTCACCCTCAAGCTGCTGGATTACCGCGACCTGCCGCGCGATGGCCGCTTCGACAAGGTGGTCAGCGTCGGCATGTTCGAGCACGTCGGGCACGCCAACCTGGGGCTGTACTTCCAGCAACTGTACGATGCGGTGCGTCCCGGCGGCCTGGTGATGAACCACGGCATCACCTCGCGCTACACCGACGGCCGCCCGGTTGGCAAGGGGGCCGGCGACTTCATCGATCGCTACGTGTTTCCCCACGGCGAGCTGCCGCACCTGTCGCTGGCGGTGGCGCGGATGAGCGAAGCCGGGCTGGAAGTAGTCGACGTGGAAAGCCTGCGTCTGCACTACGCCCGGACCCTGGACTTCTGGAGCGCCAACCTGGAAGCCAGGCTGAAGGAGGCGGCTCGCCTGGTGCCCGAGGAAACCCTGCGGATCTGGCGGCTGTACCTGGCCGGATGCGCCTACGGCTTCAAGCGCGGCTGGATCAACCTGCACCAGATCCTCGCCATTCGCCCCCACGAGGATGGCTCCCACGAGCTGCCCTGGTCGCGGCGCGACCTGTACGCCTGAACGCCGGCGACCGGCTCCCTTGCGGAGCCGGTCGCGCAATCGGTCCTTGCTGATTGTCCTGCGTGGCGGGGCGGTCTAGTCTGCACGAAGTCCTGCGCGGTCGAAGGAAGCCGGGACGCTTCCGCGACAGCGCGACAACAACGATAAGAACAGGAGACTTCCCATGTCGCTGAGCAGACGCTTCGGTCTTTTCACGCTTGCCGCAACGGTGACCTTCAGTACCGCGGTCTTTGCCGCGCCGACCTTCATCAATATCCTCA
Source organism: Pseudomonas sp. 18-147 (assembly GCF_051048045.1). Lineage (NCBI taxonomy): Bacteria > Pseudomonadati > Pseudomonadota > Gammaproteobacteria > Pseudomonadales > Pseudomonadaceae > Pseudomonas > Pseudomonas sp. 18-147. The sequence continues at coordinate 6,545,189 of NZ_CP182296.1, read as the reverse complement.
CCGGCGGCACCAGCGGGGTCTATTACCCCATAGGGGTCGGCCTCTCGCAGATCTATGGGCACGATATCCAGGGCGCGAAAACCTCGGTGCAGGCCACCAAGGCTTCGGTCGAGAACCTCAACCTGTTGCAGGCCGGGCGTGGAGAACTGGCGCTGGCGCTGGGCGACTCGGTCGCCGACGCCTGGAACGGGGTCGCCGACGCCGGCTTCAAGGCGCCGTTGAAGAAGCTGCGGGCTATCGGCAATACCTATCCGAACTATATCCAGGTAGTGGCCAGCCAAGCCTCGGGCATCAAGACCCTGGCCGACCTGAAAGGCAAGCGCATTTCGGTGGGCGCGCCCAAGAGCGGTACCGAGCTGAACGCCCGGGCGATCTTCAAGGCCGCCGGCCTGAGCTACGAGGACATGGGCAAGGTGGAGTACCTGCCCTACGCCGAGTCGGTGGAGCTGATCAAGAACCGCCAGCTCGACGCTACGCTGCAATCCTCCGGCCTGGGCATGGCGGCCATCCGCGACCTGGCCTCGACCATGCCGATCACCTTCGTCGCGATCCCGGCGGACGTGGTGGCGAAGATCGACAGCCCGGCCTACCACGCCGCGAGCATTCCCGCCGGCACCTACGACGGCCAGGAGCAGGACGTGCCGACGGTGGCGATCGACAATATCCTGGTCAGCCACTCCGGGGTCAGCGACGAGCTCGCCTACCAGATGACCAAGCTGATGTTCGACAACCTGCCGCGCCTGGTCACCGCCCATGCTGCCGCCAAGGACATCGCCCTGGACAAGGCGGCGAAGAACCTGCCGATTCCGCTGCATCCCGGCGCCGAGCGCTTCTACAAGGAGAAGGGCGTACTGCCCGAGTGAGGCCCGTTTCTCCGTAGCCCCGGTCCGTGCGGCGGACCGGGTTCCCCGCGTTTCCGGCTGTAGGGAGTCGATGCATGAGCGATCATCAGAACGGGCTGCATCTTGAGGCGGAAAACTGGCCGCGCGCGTTGTTCGCCGTGGCCCTGGCCTTTTCCGTGTTCCAGGTCGTCACCGCGGCCTTTCCCCTGATTTCCACCCAGGTCCTGCGGGCAATGCACGTCGGACTGCTGTTGCTGGTGGTGTACATCAGCTATCCCGCCTTCGGCATAGGTCGCCCCTGGCAGCCGCTGGCCTGGTTGCTGGGCATGGCCGGCCTGGGCACGGCGGTCTACCAGTGGGTTTTCGAGGGCGACCTGATCCAGCGCTCCGGAGAGCTGACCCAGGCCGACATGGTCGTCGGCGTGGTGCTGATCGTCCTGGTCTTCGAGGCGGCGCGACGGGTGATGGGCATCGCCTTGCCGATCATCTGCGCGCTGTTTCTTGCCTATGGCCTGTTCGGCGAACACCTGCCGGGCGACCTGGCCCACCGCGGCTACGGCTTCGACCAGATCGTCAACCAGCTGTCGTTCGGTACCGAAGGTCTCTACGGCACGCCGACCTACGTATCGGCCACCTACATCTATCTGTTCATCCTGTTCGGCGCCTTCCTCGAGCAGGCCGGCATGATCCGCCTGTTCACCGATTTCGCCATGGGCCTGTTCGGTCACCGGGTCGGCGGGCCGGCCAAGGTCTCGGTATTCTCCTCGGCGCTGATGGGCACCATCACCGGCTCCGGCGTGGCCAACGTGGTCACTACCGGACAGTTCACCATCCCGCTGATGAAGCGTTTCGGCTACAAGCCGGCGTTCGCCGGCGGCGTCGAGGCGACCGCGAGCATGGGCAGCCAACTGATGCCGCCGGTGATGGGGGCGGTGGCGTTCATCATGGCCGAGACCATCAACGTCCCCTACGTGGAGATCGCCAAGGCGGCGCTGATCCCGGCCCTGCTGTATTTCGGCTCGGTGTACTGGATGGTCCACCTCGAGGCCCGCCGGGCCGATCTAAAGGGCCTGCCGCGCGATCAGTGTCCCAGCGCCTGGGGTGCCGTCCGCGAGCGCTGGTTCCTGCTGATTCCGTTGCTGGTGCTGATCGCGCTGCTGTTCTCCGGGCGCACGCCGCTGTTCTCCGGAACCATCGGCCTGGCGCTGACCGCCATCGTCATCCTCGGTTCGGCGATCATCCTGCGGGTGTCCTCGCTCGGCCTGCGCATCGCCTTCTGGGTGGCGCTGGGGCTGCTCTGCGCGGGGTTCTTCCGCCTCGGCATCGGAGTGATCTTCGTCGTGATCGCGGCCCTGGCCCTGGCCTGCTGGTTCGTCCGTGGCGGCCGGGAAACCCTGCGCATCTGCGTCCGCGCCCTCGCCGAAGGTGCGCGACATGCGATCCCGGTGGGCATCGCCTGCACCCTGGTGGGAGTCATCATCGGGGTGATTTCGCTGACCGGCATCGCCACCACCTTCGCCAGCTACGTGCTCGACCTGGGACGGGAGAACCTGCTGCTGTCGCTGGTCCTGACCATGGTCACCTGCCTGGTCCTGGGAATGGGCATCCCGACCATCCCCAACTACATCATCACCAGCTCCATCGCCGCGCCGGCGCTGCTGGAACTGGGGGTGCCGCTGATCGTCTCGCACATGTTCGTCTTCTACTTCGGCATCCTCGCCGACCTCACCCCTCCGGTGGCGCTGGCCTGTTTCGCGGCCGCGCCGATCGCCAAGGAAAGGGGATTGAAGATCAGCTTCTGGGCGGTGCGCATCGCCCTGGCGGGTTTCGTGGTGCCGTTCATGGCGGTGTATTCCCCGGCGCTGATGCTGCAGGAAGGCGGTTGGGGGGCGACGCTCTATGTCACCTGCAAGGCGGTGCTGGCCATCGGCCTGTGGGGCATGGCTTCCATCGGCTACCTGCAGGGGCCGCTGGCCTGGTGGGAGCGCCTGGTGGCGTTCGCCGCGGGGGCCAGCCTGGTCCTGGCCTTGCCGATCAGCGACGAGCTGGGCTTCGTCCTCGGCGCGCTGGTGATCGGCTGGCACCTCTGGCGCCAGCGTGCGCGCGAGGCGGTGGCGTGATCGCGCTGTGTCTGGGCATGGCCGGCAGCGTCTGGGCGACGCTGCCGCTGCAGTCGTTCACCCTGGCCTGGCAACACACGGTCGAGAAGGTGCTCTGGGAAGAAGACTATCGCCTGAGTGAGCGCGGCCTGCTGCTGGAAGAGGCCCGGGTGCGGGGCAGCGGGGCGGGGATGGAGATTCCCGAGGGCGCCGTGCTGCGTGACGGCGCCTGGCATTACCACCGTGGGGTGCCGCCGCTGCAACCGTTGCGGCTGGGGCGCACACCGGAGGCCGGCGACTACCGGATCTGCCGTCAGGGGCGCTGCGATGCGCTGGCGCGCTGGATCGGTCCGCCGGACCCTGAGCGCCCGGCGGTCGAACTCTGGGCGTGTCCGATACGGGACCCGAGCGACTGAACGTCCTGTGGATAACCGTGAGACGCCAGTCCACATCCATAAAAACGACGAAGCCGGAGCTGCTTCCGGTCATAAGGAAAACGTCCATGCGTAGCTGTATATCAGTCTTCCGGCCGGCCCTGCTGGCGCTGTTCGTCTCGGCAAGCGGCTCGGCCGGCGCCGACGCGGCTGTGGAAAACCCGCGGATCGGCCGTGCCGCCGATCTCTATGAACTGATCCCGGAATACCAGCCGGACACCTACCGGAACATGGACAAGGTCTATCCGACCCGGGTTATCCACAAGGGGACCAAGGTCCGTCCGCTGCCGGCGGGTGTGGCCATCGCGCCGCGCTACCGGATCGGCGGCGAGGAATACGGCGTCGACGATTTCATGCGGCGCAACCGCGTTGGCGGGGTGCTGGTCCTCAAGGATGGTAAGGTCGCCCTGGAGCGCTACGGCCTGGGCAACGACGAACGCACGCGCTGGACCTCGTTCTCGGTGGTCAAGTCGATCTCCGCGACCCTGGTGGGCGCCGCCGTGCAGCAGGGCCTGCTGGCTCTCGACCAGCCTGTGGACAAGTACCTGCCGAGCCTGGCCGGCTCCGCCTACCAGGGGGTGACGGTGGAGCAGGTCCTGCAGATGAGTTCCGGGGTCCGCTGGAACGAGACCTATCGCGATCCGAAGTCCGACCGCCGGCAGATGTTCGACGCCCAGCTCGCCGAACGTCCCGGTGGCATCCTGCGGCTGCTGGCGAGTCTGCCGCGGCAGTACCCGAGCGGTACCCACTTCACCTACAGCACCGGCGAGTCGCACCTGCAGAGCGAGCTGCTGCACGCGGCGACCCGCATTCCGGTGAGCGACTACCTGTCCGAGCGGATCTGGGCGCGAATGGGCATGGAGAGCGACGGCTTCTGGCAACTGGAATCGCCGGCCGGGCAAGAGATCGGCAGCAGCGGCTTGAGCGCGACCCTGCGCGACTATGGCCGCTTCGGCCAGTTCGTCCTCGAGGACGGGGTGATCGATGGCGAACGTATCCTCCCCGAAGGTTGGGTCGATCGTGCCAGTCGCGTCGAGGCTTCTTCCCACCTGGCCCCGGGCAAGCTCTACGATGGCGAATACGCGCTCGGCTACGGCTACCAGTGGTGGACCTTCCCGGTGGGCGCCAAGGCCCTGCCCGAGCATGACGGCGGGGCCTTCGAAGCCCAGGGCATCTTCGGCCAGTACCTCTACATCAACCGCAAGGAGAAGATCGTGGCGGTGGTCTGGAGCGCCTGGCCGAAGCCGGAGATGGACGATCGCGAGGAGGAGACCTATGCCTTCCTTGGCGCGGCGGTGAAAGCCCTGCGCTAGGGCCGTGGGCTAACGGATATCCACAGCAGGCTGTGGACAAGACTTCAGCGGGAAAACCGCAGGGGCAGTCCCTGGCAATCGTCGGACAGGCGTCCCGCGTGCCAGGCGAGTTGCCCGGAGACGATGGTGGTATCGATCCGATGGTGGAATGCCCGGTGGCGGAACGGCGTCCAGTTGCAGCGCGACAGCAGCGGCATGGCGCTGGCCAGCGCCGGGTGCTCCAGTTCGCTGACCAGCACCAGGTCGGCCCAGTAACCTTCGCGGAGGAAACCGCGATCGGCGATGGCGAACAGTTCGGCGACCCGGTGGCTGGTCTTCGCCACCAGGGTGGCCAGCGACAGCCAGCCTTCGCGGACCAGCTCCAGGAGTGCCGGCAACGCATGCTGGACCAGTGGCAGGCCGGCCGGCGCCTGTGGATAAGCCTGCTGCTTCTCGGCCCAGGCGTGCGGCGCGTGGTCGGTGCCGATCACGTCCAGGCGGTTGCCGGCCAGCGCCCTGCGCAGGGCGTCGCGGTCCTCGCGGCTCTTGATCGCCGGGTTGCACTTGAGCAGATGGCCGAGGCGGGCGTAGTCGCTGTCGTCGAACAGCAGATGGTGGACGCAGACTTCCGCGGTGATGCGTTTCTGGCACAGCGGCTTGTCCTCGAACAGGGCCAGTTCACGCGCTGTGGATAAGTGCAGGACATGCAGCAGCGTGCCATGTCGTTGCGCCAGTTCCACCGCCAGGGCGGTGGAACGGTAGCAAGCCTCGGCGTCGCGAATGCGCGGGTGGGCGGCTGCCGGAATACGTTCACCGAAGCGTTGTCGCCAGCGCGCCAGGTTGGCTTCGATCCGCGGCGTGTCTTCGCAATGGCTCAGCAGCAGGGTCGGAACGCTGGCGAACAGGCGCTCCAGGGTCGGCAGGTCGTCCACCAGCATGTCGCCGGTGGAGGCGCCCATGAACACCTTCACCGCGGCGACCTCGCGTGGATCGAGGGCGGCCACGGTGTCGAGGTTGTCGCGGCTGACGCCGAAGTGGAAACCGTAGTTGGCCACGCTATGGGCGGCGGCGAGGCGCTTCTTTTCCGCCAGCGCTTCGAGGCTCAGCGTCGCCGGGCGGGTATTGGGCATGTCCATGAAACTGGTGATGCCGCCCGCCACGGCGGCGCGGGATTCGCTGGCGATCGAGCCCTTCTGTGGATAACCCGGCTCGCGGAAGTGCACCTGGTCGTCGATCATTCCCGGCAGCAGGTAGCGTCCGGCGGCATCGATCTCCCGGCTGGCGCCGCAGTTTTCCAGGCAGCCGGCGATGCGTTCGATGCGACCGTGGCGGACCAGCAGATCGCCTTCGCGTACCTGCCCCTCGTTGACCATCCGGGCATTGCGGATCAGCAGGCTTTGCATGTTCAGAACTCGTTCTGCAGCGACTTGTAGCCGCGTACCAGGTCGACGTTGGTGCGCGCCACGTCTTCCGAGAACTCGCTGGCGGAAACGCTGACCCGCGGCATGCTCGCCAGGTCGGTGCGCGGACCGATGCGCTCGGTGGACGGTACGTAGAAACCCGCTGGCAGGTCGCAGCCGTCGACCACCGCGTTGTGGCGGACCACGCAGCCATCGCCGACCCGGCAGTTGAACAGCACGCTGTTGAAGCCGATGAAGACCCGGTCGCCGACTTCGCAAGGACCGTGGACGATGGAGCGGTGGGCGATGGAGCTGTGCTCGCCGATGGTCACCGCGGCACCCGACTTGGAATGGATCACCACGCCGTCCTGGATGTTCGAGTTGGCGCCGATCACGATCGGTTGCATGCCGCCGTCGGCGTCGACTTCGTCGGCACGGATCACTGCGTAGGGACCGACGAAGACGTTGGCCTGGATGATCACCTTGCCGCAGATGATCGCGGTCTTGTCCACATAGGCCGATTCGTCGATCACCGGCAGGTCGCCGGAGGGATTCTTGCGGATCATGCTGCACCTCGCTGCCAATGGCTTTCGGCGACGGCGTCATGGGCATGCAGGCTTTCCGCATGGACGACCCGTATGGAGAACCGGCTCGCCTGTGGATAACCCTGCAGGGCGCGGTGCAGCCGGCGCACCGCGTCCTCGCAGAACATCAGGTTCTGCCCGTTGGCGAGGGCGAAGGCCTGCTCGTCGGCGCGTTTCACCGCAGTCTGCACCGCGGTGCCGAGGGCGCTTTCGCCGAGATCCGCCAGCTCTTCCAGGGGCAGTCCGATGCAGTCTTCCGCCAGGCCGATGCGCAGGTGCGCGCTGCTGCGCTGGCTGTGCGGGGTGGCGACGATGCCGGCGCTGCTGCCGAGCCAGGCGAGCACGCTGGCATGATCGAGCGGCTGTCCGGCGAAGTCCTGGTCGAAGCGCTCCTGGATCAATTGCCGGGCCAGTGCCGCCGAACAGGGGCAGGTCGAGGAGTAGGTCAGCTCGAGATGGACTTCGGCCTGGAAGTCATCGCCTTCCAGGCGCGTGTCCAGCACCAGTGGATAACGTTTCCAGCCGCTCAGCGGGCTGACCAGCGCCGGACGCCGCAGCAGCGGCGCGAGGCGTAGGCGCAGGTAGGCGCGACGCGACAGGCCGGCGTGGCTGTCGAGGAAGCGTTGCAGGACGGCGCGCAGGCAGGAAAGGTCCAGCTCGCCCTGTTCCAGTTCGGCCAGCGCCAGGTAGAGGCGCGACATATGGATGCCGCGGGCCTGCGGGTCGTCCAGGCTGACACCGGCATCGGCTTCGGCGGCGACCCTCTGCCCGCCGATCTGCACGGGAAGGGCGATGCCCTGCATGCCGACCCAGTCCAGGGGAAGATCGGCGGTGGTGGTCTGGCGGGCGATATCGGGAAGCGTCAAGGCATTCATGGAGAACTCGAAGAAGGGTAGGCAAGGCCTGGAAATGGCTTGAATGTTATAATATAACGTATTAGCTAATGCCGACCCTTGCAATCGGGTATTTCGTCGATGAAGCGCCGTCGTCTCCTGCAAAGCCTGCTCGCCGGCCTGGCCCTCCAGCCGTTCCTGGCCGCCAGCGCCAATGTACGAATCCGCCAGGCCCGGGCCTGGAATTCCTCGGAAAGCTGGCGCCTGGTGCTGGAACTGGACGGCCCGCCGCGTTATCGAACCTTTTCCCTGCAGGCCCCCGAGCGGTTGATCCTCGACCTGCCCGACGCGCAATTGCTCGCAACGCTCTCCGAGCTACCGCTGGACGGCCCCGTGCGCGCCATACGCAGTGGCCAACTGGGTGGCGGCGGGACGCGCATCGTCCTCGATCTGCGCCAAGCGGTCAGGCCGCGCAGCTTCGCCCTGGAACCGCAGGCGGGAAAGGGCCATCGCCTGGTCCTAGACCTATATCCACAGGCGCTGGCGGCGCCCCCCGAGCCAATGCTGGCGCTGGCCCGCCCGCTACCCTCGACGGGCCGCGACATCCTCGTGGTGGTCGATGCCGGCCATGGCGGCAAGGACCCCGGCGCGGTCGGTAGCAAGGGCGAGCGCGAAAAGGACGTGGCGCTGGCCATCGCCCGCCTGCTGGCGCGGCGGATCGACCGTGAGAAAGGCTTCAAGGCGCGCCTGGTGCGCAACGGCGATGTGTTCGTCCCGCTGCGCAAGCGGCCGGAAGTGGCCCGGCGCTACAACGCCGACATGTTCGTTTCGGTGCACGCCGACGCGGCGCCGCGACTGACCGCCTCCGGCGCGTCGGTATATGCCCTCTCCGAGCATGGCGCCAGCTCGACCATGGCGCGCTGGATGGCCGAGCGCGAGAACGGCGCCGACCTGATCGGCAACAGCGGCAACCTGCCGCTACAGGGCCGCGACAAGGTACTCGCCGGGGTGATCCTCGACATGGCCCTGAGTTCGACCATCGCCAGCAGCCTGGACCTCGGCCACAGCGTTCTCGGCCAGTTGTCGGACGTCACCGCGCTGCACCAGAAGCGTGTCGAGCAGGCCGGCTTCGCCGTGCTCAAGTCGCCGGACATCCCTTCGATCCTGGTGGAGACCGGCTTCATCTCGAATCGCGGCGATTGTCGCCGGTTGATGGACGAACGCCATCGCCAGCGCCTGGCCGAGGCGATCTTCGCTGGCGTGCAGGGCTACTTCCGGCAACGCCCTCCCGCCGGCAGCTACCTGGCGGCGCTCAGCGCGCAGCCTCCCGGCTAGGGCCTTCGCTGCAGCCGCTGACCCGCCCGCAGGTCAGGCGTTGGCGCTGGCCCGATGAACTGCTCAGGCGGCTGATGCTGGTCCAGCCGATGTTGCGGCTGAGGCCGACCCAGATTTCCCCATCGCTGGCGATGCCGCTGAAGAAGGTCAGGCGCCCGTAGCGCGTATTGGTCTGGGCCCAGCGTCGTCCGCTCGCCGCGTCGTAGCCGCGCAGCCAGGTGTCGTTGCCGCCGGTGGCGACGCTGTAGTGGTTGCCCAGCCGATCCATGCAGGCCAGAACGGTACGCAGGTAGGCGCATTCCGCCGGGCGGGTGCCGGGAAGAAAGCCCTGCGCCTGTGCCGCCGGAGCGAGCAGCAGGAGGGCCAGGCAGTAAAGGCGGAGGACGCGGCGCATCGGTGGATCCCGGGATGACGTGGGCCCAGGGTAGCCGGAAGGCGATTGGCGGGCCATCGATTGTGGTGTTAATTGTTATAGTATAACGTTTTAAATTTCCCAGGTTCAGCCCATGACCGAACAGGAACTGCTTGCCCAGCCCGACGCTGCCTACATGGACGAAACCCAGCAGGACTTCTTCCGCGACCTGTTGCTGCGTCAGCGCCAGGAACTTCAGGCGCGCATCGAAGGCGAATTCGGCGAGCTGCGCGATCTCGAACGCCCCAGCGACGAGGCCGACCTGGCTTCCCGCGAGGAACAGCGGCAATGGCAACTTCGCCTGCTGGAGCGGGAGAAGAAGCTGCTCGACAAGATCGACGAAGCGCTGGAGCGCCTGGCCCGCGGCGACTACGGCTGGTGCCAGGAAACCGGCGAGCCGATCGGCCTGCGCCGCCTGCTGTTGCGTCCCACCGCCACCCTCTGCATCGAGGCGAAAGAGCGCCAGGAGAAGCGCGAACGCCACGTGCGGCACAACTGAAGAGGTTACCAACCGTGAACCAACGCCTACCTGTCACCGTGCTGTCCGGCTTTCTCGGCGCCGGCAAGAGCACGCTGCTCAACCATGTGCTGAAGAACCGCGAGAACCGACGGGTTGCGGTGATCGTCAACGATATGAGCGAAATCAATATCGATGGCAGCGAGGTCCAGCGCGATGTCAGCCTGAACCGCGCTGAAGAACGCCTGGTGGAGATGAGCAACGGCTGTATCTGCTGCACCCTGCGCGAAGACCTGCTGGAAGAGGTCGGCCGTCTCGCCCGGGAAGGCCGCTTCGACTACCTGCTGATTGAGTCCACCGGGATTTCCGAACCGATGCCGGTGGCCGAGACCTTCACCTTCCGCGACGAGCTGGACCGCAGCCTGTCCGACGTGGCGCGACTGGATACCATGGTCACGGTGGTCGACGGGATGAATTTTCTCCGCGACTACCAGGAGGCCGCCAGCCTGGCCAGTCGTGGCGAAACCCTCGGTGAGGAGGATCAGCGCTCGATCACCGACCTGCTGATCGACCAGGTCGAATTCGCCGACGTGATCCTGGTCAGCAAGATCGACCTGATCTCCAGCGAGCAGCGCGAGGAACTGCTGGCGATCCTGCGCCAGCTCAATGCCGAGGCGGAGATCCTGCCGATGGTGATGGGTCAGGTGCCGCTGGCGAAGATCCTCGATACCGGTCGCTTCGATTTCGATCGCGCGGCGTCCGCGCCGGGCTGGCTGAAGGAACTGCGCGGCGAGCACCTGCCGGAAACCGAGGAATATGGCATCGCCTCCATGGCCTACCGGGCGCGCCGGCCGTTCCACCCCGCGCGCTTCCACGCCTTCCTGCACAATCCGCTGAAGCAGGGGCGGCTGCTGCGCTCCAAGGGCTTCTTCTGGCTCGCCAGCCGGCCCCGCGAGGCCGGCAGCTGGTCGCAGGCCGGCGGCCTGATGCGCTACGGCCTGGCGGGCCGCTGGTGGCGCTTCGTGCCGACCGGACAGTGGCCACAGGACGAAGAGGGCCTGCGGGCGATCATGCGGCACTGGGAGGAAGGCGTCGGCGACTGTCGCCAGGAGCTGGTTTTCATCGGTCAGAACCTGGACTTCGCGGCCCTGCGCGCAGCCCTGGACGCCTGCCTGCTGGATGACGCCGAGATGAACCTGGGCATCCCCGGCTGGCAGGGCCTGGACGACCCCTTCGAGGACTGGGGGCACGCCGCATGAGCGCACTGCCGCAGGAAAAACCGTTGCCGTGCCAGGCGTTCGATGACGACCCCCAGGTGCTGGCCGAGGTGCTTCGCGAGGGCGTCAACCTGGCGGTCTGGACACGCCGGTTGAGCCCGGCGCTGCGCGACTTCGCCGCCGCCCTGGTGCGCAACCGGCCGGGACTGGCGCTGAGCCAGACGCTGGAGATGGAAGAGGAACGGCTACCCGTCTTGGACGGCCTGCTCGACGCGCAGCAACTGCCGGGACAAACCGATTTCCTCGACGACCTGGGCTGGCTGGTCGAGGCCTTCTCCTGCCTGACCGGGGCGCGGCGTATCGGCCTGCGCCTGCGCGTTCTGGATAAACCGATGTGCCCGCGTTTCCACGTCGACCACGTGCCGCTGCGGCTGGTCACCACCTACCAGGGCGCCGCCAGCGAATGGCTGGACGAGTCCGGCCTGGACCGTCGGCTGCTTGGCGGAGCGCAGGCGGAAGTTGTCGATGAACAGCTTATACACAGCTTGTCCACGGGCGACGTGGCGCTGCTCAAGGGCGAACGCTGGGAGGGTAACGAAGGTGCCGGGCTGGTGCATCGCTCGCCGCGAGCGGAGCCCGGGCTGGCGCGCCTGCTGTTGACCCTGGACTGGCTTGCCTGAGCCTGTGGACAAGTGTCTTTCGAGGAATAAAAAAAGGCCATCCGCAGATGGCCTATCACCAAAAAGTCGTCCTACCTTGGGGATGGGGACGAAGGGTGCTGAGGTACCCGACTCCCATTTAGCCCTGACGCTGTGACAGGCTGATGACGCGCTCAGGGCTTTTTCGCGGCGCTAGGCTCTTCCCAGCGACCTTGGCTCTGGCTGGCGCAGAACGGCTCCAGGTAGCGTGCGTCGGTCGCGATGCCGTAGTAGAAGATGTCCTGCCGATAGGGCGCGTTGGGTACCCTGGCGTCGCGGCAGACACCGAAGGCGCCCGTCGGACACTCCTCGGCGAACGTCACCTCGACCTTCTGGCCCTGCAGCTGTGGCTGGCAGAAGCCTTCGCGGAACAGCTTGGCCGGGATGCTGCGGTTCTGCTGGCAGACCTTCACGTCGAGATTCTTCGCCTGGCTATGGACGATGCAGGCTTCGGCCAGGGCCAGGCCCGGCAGGCAGGACAGGAAGAACAGGAACGGACGCATGCGAGGACTCCATTGCAGACGGGCGCGACTCTAGCACGGGGCCTGGCTCCCCGCAGGCAAGGACCGCATTGATCCACAGGCTTTCACATTCCGGTTGCGCAGATGCTTCGAGAGATACCCACACACCTGATCGGCGGCCCCCTGGGGGCCGGCAAGACCAGCCTGATCCGCTCGCTGCTGGCGCAGAAGCCGGCGGGCGAGCGCTGGGCGGTGCTGGTCAACGAGTTCGGCGAGATCGGCCTGGATGCCGCGCTGCTGGCCACGGACGTCGACGGCGTGGCCATCGGCGAGGTGGCGGGCGGGTGCCTCTGCTGCGTCAATGGCGTGCCGTTCCAGGTGGGGCTCGGTCGCTTGTTGCGTCGGGCACGGCCGGACCGGCTGTTCATCGAACCCTCCGGGTTGGGACATCCGCTGGCGCTGTGGAAACAGCTGCAGGCTCCTCCCTGGTCCGGCGTCCTGGCCCTGCAACCCCTGGTAGTGGTGCTGGATGCCGCCGCGCTGGCCTCCGGCCAACCGCTGCCGGAGGCACAGGAACAGGCGCTGGAAGCGGCTGGCATGTTGCTGCTGAACAAATCCGAAACGCTCGACGCGACGCAGCGCTGCGCTGTGCGCGCGCGCCTGCCGGTCCTGCCGTTGCGCTGGAGCGTGCGCGGTCACCTGGCATTGCGCGATCTGCCGACCAGCGTTGCCGGGGAAGGTAGCGCGACGACCTGGGCGGCCCTGCCGGAGGCGCCTGCTCAGTTGGGAACGGTGCTGCCCGCCGAGCGACCGCTGCGCGCCGTGCGCGAGCAGGACGGCCAGTTCGCCATCGGCTGGCGGCTGGCGCCGTCGGTGCGTTTCGATCGGGCCGCAGTGGACGCCTGGCTGAACCGTTTGTCCGGACTGCGGCGGGCCAAGGCGGTGCTGCATTGCGCGGACGGTTGGTATGCAGCGAATGCCGCGCCGTTTGTGGATAACTGGGGCAAGTCCTCGTGGCGGCGGGATAATCGGCTGGAACTGATCCTCGCCGCAGGCGCGGATGAAGAGGCGCTCGAAGAGGCGTTCCTGGCGTGTCGGATGGTCGCGGAATGATCCGCCAAGGTTGCCCTGAGGACGCGACTGAATGATAATAATTATCAGAAGACTCTACTTCCTTACCTTTCACTTCTCCGCAGGTCGCCCTCATGTCGCCACAGCCTTCACGGTCGCCTGACCGTTTTTCGCTGGCCGCGCTCGCCGAAGACCACCCCACCGCTCCCGCCCAGGGAGACGAAAGCGAGTCCCTGCCATGCGTGAATGCCCAGCGCGGAGAACCCAACCTGCGCGTGGTGGACTGCTCCGGCGCGCGCCGCGACGAGGAAGTGGCGGTCGAGGAAGTGCTGATCCCCTACGCCCATGGCAGCGATCCCGAAGACGTCCCCGGCGAGCCGCCCAAGTCGCGCTGGTGGTTGTCCTCCGGCGCGGCGGTGGCGATGCATGTGGCGATCATCGGTGCGCTGGTGTGGGTGATGCCGACCCCGGCCGAACTCAACCTTGGCCACGGCGAACTGCCGAAGACCATGCAGGTGAATTTCGTCCAGCTCGAGAAGAAGGCCGAGCCGACCCCGCAGCCGCCGGCTGCCGCGCCGGAGCCGACGCCGCCGAAGATCGAGGAACCCAAGCCGGAGCCGCCGAAGCCGAAGCCGGTGGAAAAACCCAAGCCCAAGCCGAAACCCAAGCCCAAACCGGTGGAAAACGCCATTCCCAAGGCCAAGCCGAAGCCGGAACCCAAACCCAAGCCGGAACCCGAGCCGAGCACGGAGGCATCCAGCCAGCCCAGCCCGTCCAGCGCCGCCCCGCCGCCGCCCGCACCTACCGTCGGGCAGAGCACGCCCGGCGCGCAGACCGCGCCCAGCGGCTCGCAAGGTCCGGCCGGCCTGCCCAGCGGCAGCCTCAACGACAGTGACATCAAGCCGTTGCGCATGGATCCTCCGATCTATCCCCGGATGGCCCAGGCCCGGGGTATCGAAGGCCGGGTGAAGGTGCTGTTCACCATCACCAGCGATGGCCGCATTGACGACATCCAGGTGCTGGAGTCGGTGCCGTCGCGCATGTTCGACCGTGAAGTGCGCCAGGCCATGGCCAAGTGGCGTTTCGAGCCGCGTGTCAGTGGTGGCAAGATTGTCGCCCGCCAGGCGACCAAGATGTTCTTCTTCAAGATCGAGAAGCGCCGCTGAGGCGGTTCTCTGACAACGAAAAGAGCCGCGCCTTCGAGCGCGGTTTTTTTATTCCCGGTAGGTCTCGCAGACGGGGCTTCGCTGCCTGGGGACGGCAGGCCCCTTGCGCTGTTCCACCGTGGGAACGCGAGGAGATCGGCGTTTGCGCGCCAAGGTTCCAGCCCCGCCGGAATGACGAGCCGCAGGGCGAATAACCGCTTGCGGTTATCCGCCGTGGAACGCAGGGACACCGGAGGATTACGCCGCCGGCGTTGCGCGCCCTAGGGCTCCGGTCGGGATGCCGTGCCGTAGACCAACAGTCGGCGGGTGTGGGGGAGTCGGTTGCCGCGCCAAAAAGCAGGACGGCGACCCGAAGGTCGCCGTCCTGTGGATAAAAAGGCCCGGAGTGTGTCGGGGCCATGAGCACGAGGCTCAATCAATCGGTCGTGATCTTCGAGTGCTTCTGGGTGTCCTTCATGAACACATAGACCAGCAGCGAGCAGGCGATACAGGCGGTGACGTACCAGTAGAAGCCGCTCTCCAGGCCGACGCTCTTGAACCACAAGGCAACGTATTCGGCGGTGCCGCCGAAGATCGACACGGTCAGGGCATACGGCAGGCCGACGCCCAGGGCGCGGATCTCGGTGGGGAACAGTTCGGCCTTCACCACCGCATTGATCGAGGTGTAGCCGCTGACGATCACCAGCGCCGCCATGATCAGGAAGAACGCTCCCCACCAGCTGTCGACGCTGTGCAGTGTGCTGAGGATCGGGTAGGTGAAGACGGTGCCGAGTACGCCGAAGGCGATCAGGATCGGCCGCCGGCCGATCTTGTCGGAGAGGGCGCCGACGATGGGCTGCAGCAGCATGAAGAGGAACAGGGTGGCAGCCGAGATCATGGTCGAATCGGTCTTGCTCATGCCTACCGTGTTCACCAGGTACTTCTGCATGTAGGTGGTGTAGGTGTAGAAGGCCAGGGTGCCGCCCATGGTCAGGCCGACCACGGTCAGCACTTCCTTCGGGTGGCGCAGCAGGGTGCGCAGCAGGCTTTCCTTCGGCTCTTCCTTCTTCTTCGAGAAGGACTCGGTCTCTTCCATGCCGCGACGCAGGAACATCGCCACCACTGCGCACAGCGCGCCGATGAAGAAGGGGACGCGCCAGCCCCAGCTTTCCAGTTGTTCTACGGTCAGGGTCTGTTGCAGGACGATCAGCACCGCCAGGGCGATGAGCTGGCCGGAAATCAGGGTCACGTACTGGAAGCTGGAGAAGAACCCGCGCTGTTCCTTGTTCGCCATCTCGCTCAGGTAGGTGGCGGAGGTGCCGTATTCGCCGCCGACCGACAGGCCCTGGAGCAGGCGCGCGACCACCAGCAGGATCGGCGCGGCGACGCCGATGGTTTCATAGCTGGGGGTCAGGGCGATGATCAGCGAGCCAAAGCACATCAGCAGCACCGAGGCCAGCAACGCCGCCTTGCGGCCCTTGCGGTCGGCATAGATACCCATCAGCCAGCCACCGATCGGGCGCATCAGGAAGCCCACAGCGAAGATAGCTGCGGTGTTCAGCAGTTGGGCGGTCATGTCGCCCTGGGGGAAGAATGCCTTTGCGAAGTACAGCGAGAAGGCGGCGTAGACGTACCAGTCGTACCACTCGACCAGGTTGCCGACGGAACCGCTGAAGATCGACTTGATGCGTTGCGAAGTGGTGCGGGGCTGGGCAGACGCGGAAATGGCGTTGGCGCTTTCCATCGTGTTTCCTCTTTTCGTTGTTGTCTTGGATGTGCTGATCAGGGCGCAGCACACCGGCACATCGCGAGGGCGACGTATTGGATGGCTCGATAGCAGGTGCCGTGCCAACGCGGGAAAGCCGCGTGGGGACTGGGTTGGAAGAGGAGCGGGGTGGTCTTGGCCGAGCGGGAGTCCGCCGACCGGGAGAGTGGATAAGCGGAAATCCGCCGATCCTTCAGGGCAAAGGGTCCGATAGCGACACCAGGTGCAGGCGAGGGCGAATAACCGCAGCGTGGTTATCCGCCGATTCGACGGCAGGCCGGGATCGCTTGGCTCTCAGTGGCTGCCCTTTTCCTGGTCGAGGGTTTCCATCAGCGCGATCTGCATCCGCGAATGCACGCGGATCAGCCAGCGCCAGAGCACTGCGATCACCAGGCCGGCGACCAGCACCACTACGACCAGCAACTCGCCCGGCGGCAGGATGCTCGAGCTGAGCGCCGCCAGCAGCACCATCATGCCGGCCAGCGACAGCAGCGGGATTATCTCGGAGATCACCCGACGTACCCGCGCCGTATGGCGTCCGGCTTTCTCCGGCTTGACCCCGAGTTCGGCCAGCAGCATCGACAGGGCCTTGAGCTTGCGGTACGCGGCGATCAGGAAGGCCAGCGAGACCAGCAGCGCGCCGCCCCAGATCAATGCCTTGTGTAGCCCGTCGTAGGCGACCCACTGGCTCATCCAGGCGGAAAGCGTATCGGCGAAATAACCGCCGGCGAGGAAGATCGCGATCACCAGCGCCAGGTTCACCCCGACCTGCAGCAAGATGCGCCGGATCATCGCCGCCAGCACCGCACGGTCGCCCTGCGGCTGGATGCTGCGCAGCCAGTCGCCGTAGTGGCCGAAGATCCTCGCCATGCGCTGCGGCATGGCGTTGGCCAGGTGCTGCGAGAGCGGGTCGGCGGCGCGGATCAGGTACGGGGTGAGCAGGGTGGTGATGGCCGAGACCGCTACCGCCACCGGGTAGAGGAAGTCGCTGGTGACTTTCAGAGTCATGCCCAGGGCGGCGATGATGAAGGAGAACTCGCCGATCTGCGACAGGCCCATGCCGACCCGCAGCGAAGTGCGTCCGTCGTTGCCGGCGATGAACGCACCCATGCCGCAGGAGAACATCTTGCCGAGCACTACCGCGACGGTGATCAGGGCGATCGGCCAGGCGTACTCGACGAGGATCTTCGGGTCGATCAGCAGGCCGATGGCGACGAAGAAGATCGCACTGAACATGTCACGGACCGGCTCGATCAATCGTTCGATCTGCACCAACTGGCGCGACTCGGCCATGATCGCGCCGATCAGGAAGGCGCCGAGCACCATGCTGTATTCCAGCTTCACCACCAGCAGGCAGAAGCCGAAGCACAGGCCGAGCACGGTGACCAGCAGCATCTCGTTGCTCTCGAACTTCGCCACGTAGGCCAGCAGGCGTGGCACCAGGAGGATGCCGACGACCAGCGCGACGATCATGAACAGGCTGAGCTTGCCGACCGTGGAGAACACCTCGCCGGTTTCCACCGAACCGCTCACGGCGATTCCCGACAGCAGGGCGATGATGCCGATGCCGAGGATGTCCTCGACGATCAGCACGCCGAAGATCAGTTGGGCGAAGCGCTCGTTCTTCATCTTCAGGTCGCCGAGCGCCTTGACGATGATGGTGGTGGAGGAGATCGCCAGGATCGCGCCGAGGAACAGCGAGTCCATGGTGCTCCACTCGAAGAAGCGACCGATCTCGAAGCCGATCCAGATCATCAGGACGATTTCCAGGAACGCCGCGATGAACGCCGTGGCGCCGACCTGGAAGAGCTTGCGCAGGCTGAACTCCAGGCCGAGGCAGAACATCAGGAAGATCACCCCGAGTTCGGCCAGGGTCTTGATCGTGTCTTCGTCGTGGATCAGTCCGAAGGGCGGGGTGTGCGGGCCGATGATGAAGCCGGCGACGATGTAGCCAAGGACCACCGGTTGGCGCAGGCGGTGGAAGAGGATAGTGACCACACCCGCCACCAGCATGATCACGGCGAGGTCCTGGATGAAATCGACGGCATGCATGGCGGCGGTCCTCGCTCGGGGAATGGGTCGGCAGACGCGGCGACCGGGCGGCCTCGCAGACCCGCAGACTAGCATCCGCAAGTGCTTGATCGGTGGGCTGAAAAAAACTGTAACAGACGTTTCGGCGAGGCTCTGCGTTGTGCTTCCCGGGTCGCCGGGCGGATCTTCGCGCGCCGATCCGCGTGCATGCCTGTCGTCCCCGGCAACGAAGGTGTACCCTGGCGCCGACCCGCGAGCCAGACGCGGCGGGCGAAAAAACGGCGGCCGGGGAGCAATAGCCCGAAACAAAATCCGGCTGGTCCTGTCGCCCGTACCGCCGCAACATGGCGCGCGTCGATTCCCCCAAGAGAGAAAGACTACAATGCAGCGTGTTCTCAGCATCGCCCTCGCCTTCTGCCTGGCGCTGACCGTCAGCCTGGATGCCAATGCCAAGCGCTTCGGCGGCGGCAAGAGCCTCGGCTCGGCACCCAGCCACCAGACCCGCCAGGCGCAGCCGGCCACTGCGCCGAACGCCACTGCTGCCGCCCCCAACGCCGCTCGTCCCGCCGCTGCCGCCAGCGGTGCTTCGCGCTGGCTCGGCCCGCTGGCCGGTATCGCCGCGGGCGGCCTGCTCGCTTCCATGTTCATGGGCGACGGCTTCGAGGGCATCCAGATGCTCGACATCCTGTTGATCGCCCTGGTGGCCTTCATTGCCTTCCGCTTCATCGCCGCTCGCCGGCGCCAGCAGAACCAGGGCCAGCCTGCGATGGCCGGGCACGCGCCGATGCAGCGCGAAATGCCGGCCCAGGCGCCGATCTTCGGTGGCGCCGCCGCTGCTGCCGCTGCGCCGAGCCCGGTGATCAACGCGCCGAGCTGGTTCAACGAGGAGCGCTTCGTCGGTGCCGCTCGCGAACACTTCATGTCCCTGCAGCAGCATTGGGATGCCAACGAGATGGACAAGATCGCCGAGTTCGTCACCCCGCAGATGTTGCAATGGCTGAAGCAGGAGCGCGCCGAGATCGGCGACGCCTACCAGTCCACCTACATCGACAACCTGGTCGTGCAACTGGACGGCGTCGACGACCAGGCCGACAAGACCATCGCCACCCTGACCTTCAGCGGTGTGTCGAAGACCTCGCGCTTCGACCAGGGCGAAGCCTTCAGCGAAAGCTGGCGGATGGAGCGCGCCCAGGGCGAGAACCAGCCATGGCTGGTGGCCGGTATCCGGCAGAACTGATCCCGAGTGGTTGCGGTCCCTTCGGGGGCCGCCGAACCCCCCGCTTCCGCCAGGGAACGGGGGTTTTTTCATCTCCGTTGGCGGGTTGACCGACCATTCGTCCGGCGCCATGGCCGAAGGCCAGCCGCGACACTTGTCTTGCGCTCGGTGCGGCTACTGTATAAAAAGCGCGCCACCCGTTGCGAGAGAGCCTGTCGTGGAAGACGTCATCGAAAAACTGCGTGAACTCAACGAACCGGTTCCGGTGCCCCTGGAACTGCCGGAAGAAGAACTGCTGGTGGAAATCGAGGAAGAGCTGCTGATCGGCATTCCCGCCGAGTTCCGCGAATTCCTCCTGCTGGTCAGCGATGTGGTCTACGGCCGCCTGGAGCCGGTGACCGTGACCGATCCGCACTCGCACACCTATCTGCCCGAAGTGGCGGCCACTGCCTGGGACCTGGGCGTTCCGCGCGAGCTGATCCCGCTTTGCGAGGACGACGGCAGCTACTACTGCGTGGCGGAGGACGGCGAGGTGGTGCTCTGGGCCGATGGCGACCTCACCGATGAAAGCTGGGATTCGGTGTGGGTCTGGGCTCGCGACGTCTGGCTGGAGAGCTGAGCCTGAACCGCCGCAAAGGCTCTGCAACGCGCCTTTGCGGCTGACTTCCCGACGTCGCGCGAGGCTGCCTGGAGGCCCTGCGCGTCGCCGTCGGCGCTTCGTCTCCGACAAAGCGCCGCTGCGCTAAGGAATTTCCCTCGATTGCGACGGTCACAAGGGCAATTCCGCACTTGTCGCTCCGGATGTAGGCAAGTGCGCTGCCCCGTGTGGAGATTCTATGAAGTTCAAAGCTCTGTTCGCTGCATTGCTGCTGACCAGCCTGGCGGGTTGCGCCAACCAGGCGGTGGTCACTTTGCAAGATGGCAGCGAGGTCCTGGTCAAGGATCAGTCGGATTACGACAAATACAATGACTACTACGAGTTCGAACAGCTGAATGGCGACACCATCCTGATCAAGAAGGACAATGTGCGCACCATTCGCCCGCAGTAGCGGCGCTTATCTCCCGTCAGGCGTGCTCGCCGGAACGGTGTCGCTTTCGTGGCCGGGCCTCCAGCTCCAGGAGGTTCAGCAGGTACTGGCCGAAGTAGGCCAGGTCCTGTTCGATCGCCGCGCGCGCGGCCGGGCCGTCGCCGCGGCGTAGCGCGTCCAGGGCGTCCTCGTGGAAATCGTTCAGACGTAGGGAGAGGTCGGCCTCGGTGAACAGCCGGTTGAAGAACGGCCCGACCTGTAGCCAGAGCGTCTCGATGAGACGCAGCAGCACCGGGTTGCCGCAGGCGCGGTAGAGCGTCAGGTGGAATTCGCTATTGGCTTCCAGGTAGGCCTGTACCTCGCGTCGGCGCAAGGCGTCCTCCATTCGCCGCAGACAACCTTCGAGTCCTTCCAGTGCCTGCTCGTCCAGCCGGCCGCTGGCGCTTTCGGCCGCCAGCCCTTCGAGGGACAGGCGCACCTGGAGGATCTGCAGGAAACGCTCGCGGGTCATCAGCGGCACCCTGAGCGAGCGTTGTGCCTCGCCCTCCAGCGCCCCTTCCGCCACCAGCCGTTGCAGGGCGGCGCGAACCGGCATCGGGCTGGTGCCCCACTGGTTCGCCAGGTCGCGGATCTTCAGTCGCTCGCCGGGCTGGAAACGTCCGGCCAGCAAGTCTTCCCGCAGTCGTTGGTAGAGTCGTTCCTGGAGATTCTCGGCCATGGTCAGCTCCGGGTCGCCGGTGGCGCCGGAAGCTGGGAAAGCGTCAGGCTGCAGTTGCGCATGTTCAGCTCCGTTTGTTTTCGATCAGGCAGTTGCCGCCATCCACCACCAGCAGTTCGCCGTTGACGAAGCTGGCTTCGGGCGAGGCGAGGAAGGCCACCGCGGCGGCCACCTCTTCGGGCCGGCCGGCACGTCCGCTGGGGCTGGCCAGGGCGGCCTGGCGTTCTTCGGCGGTGCTCGAGGCGGTGGCGATCCAGCCCGGCGCGACGCTGTTCACCGTGATGCCGCTCTTCGCCACCTCCAGCGCCAGGCCCATGCTCCAGCCGACCAGACCGGCCTTGGCCGCGCTATACGCGGCTTCGCCCGGGTTGCTGCCGCGGGTTCCGGTGGTGGAGGCGACGTTGACGATCCGCCCGTAGCCGCGCTCGCGCATGCCCGGCAGCAGGCCGCGGGTGAGCAGGAAAGCGCTGGTCAGGTTGCGCGACAGGGACAGTTGCCAATCCCGCAGCGAGGTCGCTTCCACTGCGCTGAAGGGCTCCGCGCTGTCCAACTGGGCCATGCCGGCATTGTTCACCAGGATGTCGACCCGTCCCCACTGGGCTTCGGCCCAGTCCAGCAGGCCCTGCACCTGGGCTTCGTCGGTCAGGTCGGCGCTCGCGGCGCGCACGTCGTGACCACATGCGCTCAGTTCCTCCGCTCGTTGCCTAATCCGCTCGCTGCTGGCGGTGATCAGCAGGCGCACGCCTTCGCGGGCCAGCCGCCGGGCAATGGCGAAACCGATGCCGAGTTCGCTGCCGGCGCCGCTGATGAGCGCGACCTGACCTGTCCACTTCGAAAAGTCATTCATTTTTGTGATCACAAAATTGACATGGAAAACAGATTATCAGTGCTTTCAAATACTGTATTGACTTTTTTGTGATCACAAATGAAAGTTGTGCGAAATAAAAAACGAGGTGTTCGAAATGACCGCCAGTGGCATCGCCGAAGCCGCCGTGGAAACCTTCATGGCCCGCGAGCAGCAACGTTTCCTTGCGCAGAATCCACAGTCCGTCGCGCTCGCCGAGCGAGCCCGGCGCGCCTTGTTCGACGGCGTACCGATGCACTGGATGAGCGATTGGTCGACACCCTGTCCGCTGTTCGTGGAGCGTGCCCACGGCGCGCGTTTCCATGATGTGGACGGCCACGCCTACGTGGACTTCTGCCTGGGCGATACCGGCAGCATGTTCGGCCATTCTCCGGCGCCGATCGCCCGGGCGCTCGCCGAGCAGGGCGCGAACGGCCTGACCACCATGCTTCCGGGGGAGGATGCCATCGTCGCAGGCGAGCTGCTGGCGCAGCGCTTCGGCCTGCCGTTCTGGCAGGTAGCGACCACCGCTACCGACGCCAACCGCTTCGTCCTGCGCTGGGCGCGTGCGATCACCGGTCGCAAGGTGGTGCTGGTATTCGACGGTTGCTACCACGGCACGGTCGACGACACCCTGGTTCGCTGCCGCGACGGCCGCACCGTGCATCGCTCCGGCCTGCTCGGCCAGGCCCACGACCTCACCCAGTTCAGCCGCGCGGTGCCGTTCAACGACCTCCAGGCCCTGGAGCGGGCGCTGGCCAGCGAAGACGTGGCCGCCGTGCTCTGCGAGCCGGCGATGACCAACATCGGCATGGTCCTGCCGCAACCCGGCTTCCACCAGAAGCTGCGCGAGCTGACCCGTCGTCACGGCACGCTGCTGATCATCGACGAGACCCACACCATCTCCACAGGTCCTGGCGGCTGTACCCGCGCCTGGAAGCTCGAGCCGGACTTCATCACCCTCGGCAAGCCGATCGCCGGCGGCGTACCGTGCTCGGTGTATGGTTGCAGCGCGGCGATGGCCAGCGCCATGCAACTGGCCAGGGCACGTGCCAGCGAGCAGAGCGAAGGCCACGGCCACAGCGGCATGGGTACCACGCTGTCGGCCAACGCCCTGGCGATGCGCTGTATGCGCGCCAACCTGGAAGAGGTGATGACCGATACCGCCTACGCCCACATGCTGTCCCTGGCGGCGCGTCTGGCCGAGGGCTTCCGCAGGATTATCCACAAGTACGGCCTGGCCTGGTCGGTGACCGAGCTCGGCGCGCGCAGCGAGTTCCAGTTCTGCCCGCAACCCCCACGCGACGGCGCGGCCGCCGAGGCGGCGTTCCACGACAGCCTGCAGATGGCCTTGCACCTGTATCTGATCAACCGCGGCATCCTCATCACGCCGTTCCACAACATGACCCTGTGTTGCCCGGACACTCGCGAAGAAGATGTCGACCGCCTGCTCTCCAGCCTCGACGAGGCGCTCGGCGAGCTGCTCGCCATACCCGGCGCGCGGGAGGCCTGAGATGCATTTCGCCGATCCGCGGGAAGCCCGCGAGTTCCTCGCCGCACACCCCGAGGTGCGCAGCATCGAGCTGTTCCTGATCGACGCCAACGGCGTGCCGCGCGGCAAGCTGCTGCATCGCGACGAGCTGCTGGCGGTCTACGAAAGCGGGCGGCCGCTGCCGAGCACCATCCTCGGCCTGACCATCAATGGCGATGACGTCGAGGAGACCGGCCTGGTCTGGGACGTCGGCGATGCCGATTGCTGGACCTTCCCGCTGCCCGGCAGCCTGACCCTGCAACCCTGGCGGCGGTCACCGACCGGACAGGTGCAGGTCAGCATGCATCCCGAGTTCGGGCTACCGGCCGCGGCGGGCGATCCCCGGCATGTGCTGCAGCGGGTTATCCACAGCCTGCAGGCGGAGGGTTTCCACCCGGTGATGGCGGTGGAACTGGAGTTCTACCTGCTCGACCGCGAACGCGACAGCGACGGCCGGCCGTTGCCGGCGTTGCAGATGAATGGCCAGCGGCCGCGGGCGACCCAGGTCTATGGCGTCTACGAGCTGGAGCAGTTGCAGCCATTCCTCGATGACTTGTATGCCGCCTGCGAGGCCCAGGGCCTGCCGGCGCGCACGGCGATTTCGGAGTACGCGCCGGGGCAGGTGGAAATTACCCTGCAGCATCGCTTCGACACGCTCCAGGCGATCGACGAAGGCGTGCGCTACAAGCGCCTGGTCAAGGGCGTGGCGAATCGCCATGGGTTGCAGGCCTGCTTCATGGCCAAGCCGTTCGCCGATCTTTCCGGCAACGGCCTGCACCTGCACGTCAGCCTGGCCGACGCCGCTGGCAACAATCTGTTCGCCAGTGAGGACCCGGCCGGGACCCCGCTGCTGCGCCAGGCCATCGGTGGAATGAAGGCGTGCCTGCTGGAGTCTTTGGCGCTGTTCTGTCCGAACGCCAACTCGTTCCGCCGCTTCCAGGCGAACAGCTACGCGCCGCTGGCGCCGACCTGGGGAATCAACAACCGCACCGTGTCGCTGCGGGTTCCCGGCGGCTCGCCGTCCAGCCGGCACATCGAGCACCGCATCTGCGGCGCCGACGCCAATCCCTACCTGGCGGCGGCGGCGTTGCTCGCGGCGGTGCGCCTGGGTATTCGCGAGCGACTCGACCCCGGTGCGCCGATCACTGGCAACGGCTACGCTCAAGCCACCCAGGCGTTGCCGAGCGACTGGCTGACCGCGCTGCGCGCGCTGGAGGGCTCGGCCTGGGCGCGCGAGGCGCTCGGCGAGGATTTCCTGAAGATCTACCTGGCGATCAAGCAGGCCGAATACCGTGCCTTCATGGGCGAGGTCGGCGAGCAGGACTGGCGCTGGTATCTCAACCAGGCCTGAATGAACGGCTGCCGGCGTTGCCGGTCAGTCATTGAAGCGGGCGGCCGATTGGCCGTCGGTGTTTTCCACGCGGCACAGGAGTAAGGAAAAGCAGATGAGCACGCCCGTCGTTCTTATCACTGGTGCAGCCGGCGGCTTGGGCCGGGCAATCGCCAAGCGTTTCGCCCAGAGTCATTGGCGCATCGCCGCCACGGATGTGGATAAGGAGGGCCTGCACGCGCTGAACGCGCAGGTGCCGTTGGACGCCAGCGGGGTCGCCGACCTGCGCAGCGCGGATAACTGCCATACCCTGATGTCGAAGATTCTCGCCCGTACCGGACGTCTCGACGCCCTGGTGAATGCCGCGGGCGTCTGGCGCGAGGGGCCTGTGGAAAACTTCACCGAGGAGGATTTCGACCTGGTCCTGGGAGTCAACCTCAAGGCCTCCTTCTACATGTGTCAGGCCGCGATACCCTACCTGAAGGAAAACCAGGGCAGCATCGTCAACATCTCCAGCGACTCCGGACGCCAGGCCTACCGGGGTTCGGCGGCGTATTGCGCGAGCAAGGCGGCGCTGACCATGCTGAGCAAGACCCTGGCGCTGGAACTGGCCGAGCAGGGCGTGCGGGTCAACGCCGTGTCGCCGGCGGATATCGCCACGCCGATGCTCGACTACCAGGCCGAACGCTATGGGATGGGCAATCCGGATGGCTACAAGCGCGCGCTGCTGAAGGATTATCCACAGGGCAAGGCGGCACGCTTCATCCGCCCGGAAGAAGTCGCCGAGCTGGTCTGGTATCTCTGCGGCCCTCAGGCCGAAGCGATCACGGGCGCCGACCTGGCGGTGGACTTCGGCCTGTCCGCTGGCCGCTGAGTGGATTTTCCACGGGTCGCTCCGCTGGAGCGGCCTGTGGAAAAGTTTCAGTCGTCCCTGGCCTGACTGGATATCTTCACCCAGTTACCGGCGGCGGCGATGCCCATGCCGCCGTAACCCTGGCAGTCCCCGCCAAGGCTCTCCACCACTCGCAGGTCGATGCCTTCCTGCCATACCAGCAGGCTGCAGCCGGCGCCCAGGCCTTCGCTGCGCAGTCGGTAGAGGGCGCCTTGCCCCTCCAGCCGACCGGACAACTCGCCGACCGCCGCGGGCCCATATTCCAACAGTTTCTCCGGATTGCCGATGCGCATCAGGGCGAAGCTCGCCTGGTAGCCGCCCTTCACCGGTTCGATCTGCAGGCTTTCCCATTCGGCCTGCCCGGCGTAGCGCAGGTAGTGCCCGGCGAGGCCCTGGAGGGACGGATAGTCGACTTTCAGGGCAACCTGTTCCAGGTTGTGGCGCGTGGCCTTGCCGCTGTAGCCGCGATCCAGCGCCAGGTTCATCCAGGCGCGGGCGCGTCCCGGTTGTCCGGCCTTGAGGCTGGTCAGCGCGAGATTGTTCAGCGCCTGTTCCGAGTCGGCTCCGCCCTGTTCCTGGCGCTCGGCCAGACGCAATTGCCAGGCGAAGGCGTCCAGCGCCTGTGGATAACTCCCCTGTCGATAAGCCTGGGTGCCGCGCGTGTTGCATTCCGCGGCTGTGGCGCAGGGCGTATCCTCGGCCTGGATGGCAGCGGCACCGATGCCGGCAAGCACGGCCAGGGCCAGGAGAAGGATGCGAATGGCGGCAGGCATTGGCGCGATTCCCGGTGGAAAAGGGCCAGTCTAGAAAAGCCCGCGGATGTCTGCACGACCCGGCGCGATTTCGATCATGACGATTGAAAATTTGTGGCCGCTGCCGTCTTCGTTTGCGTCTATGGTGTCCCCCGCCCGTCCTGATGAGAGAAAAAGCGCTATGCAACCCGGAAACAACCAACTGTCGATGACCGTGCTGATGACCCCGGACATGGCCAATTTCTCCGGCAATGTCCATGGTGGTACCCTCCTGAAGTATCTCGACGAAGTCGCCTATGCATGCGCCAGTCGCTATGCCGGTCGCTACGTGGTGACCCTGTCGGTGGATCAGGTGATCTTCCGCGAGCCGGTGCATGTCGGCGAACTGGTGACCTTCCTCGCTTCGGTCAACTACACCGGGCGGACTTCCATGGAGATCGGCGTCAAGGTCATCACCGAAAACATCCGCGAGCAGTCCGTGCGTCATACCAACAGCTGTTTCTTCACCATGGTCGCCCTGGATGACGAGCGCAAGCCGGTGGCCGTCCGTCCGCTGGAGCTGGAAACCGCCGAGCAGAAGCGCCGCTTCGCCCAGGCCCAGCAACGCCGCCAGCTGCGCGCGGAGCTGGAGGCCCGCTACCAGGCGATTCGCGAAGACGGTTGAAGAAGGCTGCCGGTGTCCGGTCGAGCCCGCTTCGGACCTGATGCCGTTTCGCGAATTTTCGCAGCTTTTCATAAGAAAACGCAGAAGTTTGCCTCTGCTGGCGTCAATTCCTGACATTTCTTGATAAGAAACCGGCGTGCCTGTTAAAACTCCAGCAACGTCAACGGGTTAACCTGTCGGTATAGCGCCGGGTTTCGCCAGGAACCATAGCCGCCGTCGGGTCGCTCGAATGCCATGGGCCGGTCGCTCTGCCCGGCTCCGTTGGCGGAAAACCTTTCCGCCTTGCCGTCACGGGCGCGGGTCCGTGATCCATTTCGAACGTCGTCGTCCGCCGGCCAGGCCGCGGAGGACGCGTTCCCCGTGTTGCCGGGAGTCCTGATGCACCATACGCCGTTACTCACTACACTCGCCGCGGGGTTCGTCCTCGCCTTCCTCTTCGGGGCCCTGGCCAATCGCCTGCGCATTTCGCCGCTGGTCGGCTACTTGCTCGCGGGCGTCCTGGCCGGGCCGTTCACTCCCGGTTATGTCGCCGACCAGGCGCTGTCGCAGGAAATCGCCGAACTCGGCGTGATCCTGCTGATGTTCGGCGTCGGCCTGCACTTCTCGCTCAAGGACCTGCTCTCGGTGAAGGCCATTGCCATTCCCGGGGCGCTGGTGCAGATCGGCGTCGCCACGCTGCTTGGCATCGGCCTGGCCAAGCTGCTCGGCTGGAGCTTCGGCGGCGGCCTGGTATTCGGCCTGAGCCTGTCGGTGGCCAGTACCGTGGTGCTGTTGCGCGCCCTGGAGCAGCGCCAGTTGCTGGACACCAAGCGTGGCAGGATCGCCATCGGCTGGCTGATCGTCGAGGACCTGGCGATGGTCCTGACCCTGGTGCTCCTGCCGGCGCTCGCCGGCACCCTCGGCGGCAAGACCGACGGCGGCGACGCCGGTCTGCTCTGGCCGCTGCTGATTACCCTGGGCAAGGTCGCCGCCTTCGTCGCCCTGATGATCTTCGGCGGTCGCCGGGTGGTGCCCTGGGTGCTGGAGAGGATCGCCGCCAGCGGTTCGCGGGAGCTCTTCACCCTGGCCGTGCTGGCCATTGCCCTGGGCATCGCCTATGGCTCGGCGGTGCTGTTCGGGGTGTCCTTCGCGCTAGGTGCCTTCTTCGCCGGGATGATTCTCAACGAGTCCGAGCTCAGCCACGAGGCGGCGGAGAACTCGTTGCCGCTGCGCGACGCTTTCGCGGTGCTGTTCTTCGTCTCGGTGGGGATGCTGTTCAATCCGATGATCCTGTTGCAGGAGCCACTGACGGTCCTGGCCACTTTCCTGGTCATCGTCTTCGGCAAGTCGGTGGCCGCCTACCTGATCGTCCGCGCTTTCGGCCATCCGAACAGCACCGCACTGGTGATCGCCGCCAGCCTGGCGCAGATCGGCGAGTTTTCCTTCATTCTCATCGGCCTGGGCATTGGCCTCGAACTGGTGCCGGAGCAGAGCCGCGACCTGGTGCTGGCCGGGGCGATCCTGTCGATCCTGGTCAATCCGCTGCTGTTCATCGCCATCGATCGCCTGCAGCAACGCAAGGAGCAGCGCCTGGCGGAGGCCGCTGGCGGGGTCCGCGAGATGCCGGCGCAGGACCTGCCGCCGCCGATCCTGGAGCGCGAGCATGCGGTGCTGATCGGTCATGGCCGGGTTGGCGGGTTGGTCAGCGCTCGCCTGCGCACCGCCGGGACGCCCTTCGTGGTAGTGGTGGACAAGCGCGACAAGGCCGACGAACTGCGCGAACAGGGCTACAGCGTGGTCCTCGGCAATGCCGCCAGTCCCGGCGTGCTGGAACTGGCCAACATCGCCGAGGCGCGCTGGTTGCTGATCGCCATTCCCAACGGCTTCGAGGCCGGGCAGATCGCCAGCCACGCCCGCGCGGTGAACCCGCCGCTGGACATCGTCGCCCGGGCGCATTTCGACGCCGAGGTGGACTACCTGGAGCAGAACGGCGCCAACCTGGTGATCATGGGCGAGCGCGAGATCGCCTGCGGCATGGTCCATCGCCTGGGACTCGACCGTGACGAGCGCGGCGCCGACGCACCGCTGCCGCAGTCGGCCTGACATGTTGCGCCGTCTCTACGACTGGACCCTGCGCCTGGCCGGCCATCCCCGCGCGGAGCTGGCCCTGGGCGGGGTGACCTTCGCCGAAAGCTCGTTCTTCCCGATTCCGCCGGACGCCTTGCTGGTGCCGATGGTCCTGGCCAACCGGGCCAAGGCCTGGCGCTACGCGGCGATCTGCGCGATCAGCTCGGTGCTGGGCGGCATCGCCGGCTATTTCATCGGCTTGCTGCTGTTCGAGAGCGTGGCCATGCCGATCCTGGCGTTCTATGGCTTGCTGGAGAACTTCGAACAGGTCGCCGAACGCTACAACGAACTGGGCTGGCTGATGGTGCTGCTGGGCGGCGGCTTCACGCCGCTGCCGTACAAGGTGATCACCATTACCAGCGGAGTGACCCAGCTCGACCTCTGGCTGTTCGTCGGCCTCAGCCTTGTCGCCCGCAGCCTGCGCTTCGCCGCTACCTGCGCTTTGCTGTTCTGGGCTGGCCCACGCCTGAAGACCCTGATAGAGCGGCGTCTGGGCATGGCTTTCGTGCTGATGGCGGTGATGGTGGTCGGTGGGTTGATGTTGGGGAAATACGTTCTTTGAGCCGCCTGTGGATGATTTTCACCCACAGGGGCGGAGACTAAAGGCGCACTGCGTCGAAACGAACCCTTGGGTGTGCGATCCGATCCTGCGCCCGCACCAGTTCCAGCTCGTAGCTGCCGCAGGCCTGGGTTTCCAGCAGCACTTCATGGACCGCGGCGCCGGTGAATTCGAAGGCGTTACGCAGGTCGTCGCCGAGCAGCAGGCGAGAGAGGAACAGCCCCGAGGCCAGGTCGCCGACTCCGACCGGTTGCCGCGGGAAGGCCAGCAGCGGGCGCTGCAGGTGCCAGGCCTGATCGGCGGCCACCAACAGCATCTCGAAGGTGTCGCCGGACTTGCCCGGATAGTTCAGGTGCTTTACCAGGATTGCCCTGGGACCGCGTGCCAGCAGGCTCCGTGCCATTTCCACGCAGTCGGCGAGGGAGTTCGGCTGGCGGTCGCAGAAGCTGTCCAGCTCCAACTGGTTGGGGCACAGGTAGTCGGCGACCGCGGCGGCTTCTTCCAGCAGGAAGTCGCTGACTTCCGGGGCCACGATGCAGCCTTTTTCCGGGTGGCCCATGACCGGGTCGCAGAGGTACAACGCCCGAGGGTTGGCCTGTTTGATCCGTGCCACCACATCGAGAATGGCGCGGCCCTGGGCGGCGCTGCCGAGATAGCCGGACAGCACCGCGTCGCAGTTGCCCAGTTCGCCGATGCCGGCAATACCGTCCACCAGCGCCGGAATCTGCTCCGGCGGCAGCACCTGCCCGGTCCATTGACCGTACTGGGTGTGGTTGGAGAATTGCACCGTGTTCAACGGCCAGACGTTGATTCCGATGCGCTGCATCGGGAACACCGCCGCGGCATTGCCGGCGTGGCCGAAGACCACATGGGACTGGATGGCGAGCAGGTGGGGTGTACGTGGCATGAGACGACTTCCTACAGCTGAGTCGGCGCAGTATGGGGGCTAATTCACATGGCGAAAACACCCCCCACTCGCTGCCTGCCGGGAGAACGGGTAAGCTGGCCGTCCCCCTACACCGGATTCCGCTCGTGACCCTGGGTAACCTTTTCGTCATGCTCCTGTTGGGCGCCGCCGCAGCCTGGTGGTGGCGCGCCCATGGCGTGCGCGAGCGGGCGTTGCTGCTGGCCAAGCAGCATTGCGCCAATCAGGGCGTGGAACTGCTCGACGAGAATGTCGCGCGCCGGCGCCTGCGCCTGGCCCGTGACCACCGTGGTCAGTGGCGGCTGAGCCGCGAGTTCGGTTTCGAATTCACCGTCAGCGGCGAGGAACGCTACGCCGGGCGCATCGTCATGTATGGCTATCACCTCGGCGCCATCGAATTGGCCCCGCATCGCTTCGAGGCGGCCGCCGAGGTCGACAACCCGCCGGTGCATAGCGCCGAGGTGATTCGCCTCGACGAGTGGCGGCAGTCCCGGCAGAAAAAGGTCGGCGACTGAGGCGGCAGAGCGTCAGGGCAGTATCCCGAGAGCCTTGAGACTGGCCTTGCCCAGTTCGACGCGCTTGCCGATGTCGGCCTCGCCGCCGGGCATGTCGATGTTCAGGGCGAAGCCGTAGAGCCGCTCGTTGCGCTTCACCCAGCCCACCCACCAGCCGAGCTCCGGCGTGCAGTCGAAGCACCAGCCGGTCTTGCCGTGCAGCTCCCAGCCCGGGCCGCTTTCCAGCAGGGTCATGGCGCGCACGGTGGACTGCACCGGGGCGGGGAATGGCAATTCTCCCTGCGCCAGTCGGATCAGAAAGCGGGTCTGTTCCATCGCGCTGATCTTCAGCGGTCCCACCAACCAGAAGTTATCCACAACCTGGCCGATTTCCGCGTTGCCGTAACCCAGGCGCGAGACATTGGCGCGCATCCGCTCCAGGCCGATGCGCCGCGCCAGTTCCTGGTAGACCGGTACGTTCGATGCCTTGATCGCGTCGCGCAGGCTCATGTCGTGCTCCCAGGCCTTGAAGCGCTGGGGCTTGCCGCCATAGGGAAGAACCTCGTCGGCGGATCTAACCGCCCCTGTGGATAAGCCGATCAGGCTGTTCGCCACCTTGTAGGTGGAAGCGGGAACGAAGCGGGTTTCCGCGCGCTCCCGGTCATGGCCGACATAGCGCTGCCGCTGCACATCGTAGAGGACGAAGGTGCCTTTCACCCCGGCCGCGCCGAATAGCTTGTCCACGGCCTGGCTGTCGTTCCATTCGCTGGCCTGGGTATGCCCGGAAAGCAGGAGAAGGGCACTGAAGAGGAGAGGGCGCATGGCTCGGTCCTGTGGGGTCATCCTCCCTGGGACCGATGGATGAGCGCCGGATTCCCCACGGAAGGAGCGTTCATGGATTGGGCAGGAGAAAGTCGCGTACGCGTTCGGCGGCATCGGCCGGGTCTTCCTGCATGAAGCAGTGGCCGCCGACCACCGCGTGGGCGCTGACTTGGGGGTTGAGCGAGCACCAGCGCGCCACCGACTTGGCGACGAAAGGGTAGGTGCGGTCACCGTAGAGCACGCGGGTCGGCGTGATGATCTTGCCCAGCGACGGCCACAGCCGCCTGGGGAAGGAACTGAAGATCTCCGCTTCGCGGCTTGGCCGGCACTTCAGCTCGACTCCGCCGTCGCTCTCCTTCAGCGCATATTCCACGTAGGCCCACAGCGCCTCGTCGGTCCAGCCCTTGAAGATACCGCGGCCGCGCAAGCCGGCGTAGGCGGCTGCGCGATCGGGCCACTGGCTGCGGCGCAGGCGCGCCTTCTTCGCCAGGCTGCCGCGCAATTGCAGGCCGAGGGTCTCGGAAAGTGCCATCACGCCGATCATCGCCGGGGTGAACAGTACCGGGTCGAGCAGCACGGCGCGGGCGAACAGGGTGGGATGGCGGGCCAGGACGAGGCTGCTGAGGACGCCGCCGAAGCTGTGCCCGCAGGCCAGTCGCTGGACATCGCCATAGGGACCGCGCCCGGCCTCGAAGGCCTCCACCGCCATCTCGGCGTTGCGGTTCCAGCCGTGGAAGCGGCCGCCATGGTCGCTTTCGCCGTGGCCCTGGATGTCGCACAGCCAGAGGTCGAAATCCTCCGCCAACAGACGCAGCATCGGTTCGTAGGTGCGGCCGCAGAAGCCGTTGCCATGGAGGAAATGCAGCAACGGCTTGCCGCTCGGTTCGCTGCGCCAGCCGCGCAGGGTGAAACCGGCCGAGCAAGAATGGGACCAGGGGGATAGCGACATGGGCAGACTCCTCGTACGGCGCGCAGTGTAACCGGGCGCCGTGCTATCGTCGCCGCTTCCCGCCGCCGTTTCGATCCGCCGATGTCCTTGTCCCGTCCGCTGCGCCTGTTCCTGCTGTTGCTGCCGCTGCTCGGCGGCCTGCTGCTGTCCATGGACTGGGCGGGTCGCCAGGCGCGACAGCAGGCGCTACGCGCCGAGGGCGAACAGGTGCGCAAGCAGCTGGACCTCTACGCCGGCTCGCTGCAGACCCTGATCGAACGCTTCCGCAGCCTGCCGGCGGTACTGGCGCTGGATCCGGATCTGCGCGCGGCGCTGGCCGGGCCGATCGACGGCGAGTTGCAGCAGCGCCTCAACCTCAAGCTGGAAAGCATCAACCTGGCCGCCCGCTCCTCCACCCTGGAGCTGCTCGACCGTACCGGGCTGGCCGTGGCGGCGAGCAACTGGAACCTGCCGACCAGCTACGTGGGCCACAATTACGGTTTCCGTCCCTATTTCCGCCAGACCATCGCCCAAGGCTCCGGACGTTTCTATGCGGTCGGGGTGATCAGCGGGATTCCCGGTTATTTCCTGTCCCACGCGGTGCGCGCCGAGGACGGCAGCTTCCTGGGCGCAATCGTGGTCAAGCTGGAGTTTCCCGATCTGGAACGGCAGTGGAACCAGACCCCCGACCTGGTCCTGGCCAGCGACGCCAAGGGCATCGTGTTCCTCGCCAACCACGCCGGTTGGCGCTACCGCGAACTGGAACCGCTGGATACCGTGGACCGCTTCGAACTGGCGGAGACCCGGCAATACGATCGCCAGCCCCTGATACCCCTGCGCCACCAGACCTTGCGCAGCTACGGCGAAGACAGCCGTCTGGCGCGGGTGGAAAGCGCCGACGGCGAGAAGGACTACCTCTGGCAATCGCTGGACCTGCCCAACGACGGCTGGACCCTCCACTTGCTGCGCGACACCGCGAGCATCCAGGACGACGTCGCCACCGCGCGCCTGGCCGCCGCCGGCACTTGGCTGGCGCTGGTCTTCCTCGGCTTGTTCCTGCACCAGCGCTGGCGTATCGCCCGCCTGCGGCAACGTAGCCGGGAGGAGCTGGAGCGCCTGGTCGAGCAGCGCACCGCCGACCTGCGTACCGCGCAGGACGGCCTGGTGCAGGCGGCCAAGCTGGCCGCCCTGGGGCAGATGTCGGCAGCCCTGGCCCATGAGATCAACCAGCCGCTCACCGCCCAGCGCATGCAACTGGCCAGCCTGCGCCTGCTGCTCGACGCCGGACGCCACGACGAGGCGCGCCAGGCGTTGCCGCGCATCGACCAGATGCTCGAACGCATGGCCGCGCTCACCGGCCACCTGAAGACCTTCGCGCGCAAGAGCGCCGGCGGCCTGCGCGAGCGTATCGAGTTGGGTCACGTGGTCGAACAGGCGCAGCAGTTGTTGCTGCCGCGAATCCGCGCCGAACGGGTGGAGATCGAGCAGGCGCTGCTCTGGCCGGCCTGGGTGATGGGTGACGCGATCCGCCTGGAACAGGTGCTGGTCAACCTGCTGCGCAACGCCCTGGATGCCGTTGCCGGCCAGGAGCGGCCATGGATCCGCCTGGCCCTGCAACGGCTTGGCGGCGACTGGGTGCTGAGCGTCGCCGACAACGGCGGCGGGATTCCCGCCGAGCACCTGGGCAGCGTCTTCGATCCGTTCTTCACCACCAAGCCGGTGGGAGAGGGACTCGGCCTCGGCCTGGCGGTATCCTATGGGATCGTCCACGAACTCGGCGGCCGCCTGCAGGTCGCCAATGCCGAGGCGGGAGCGGTGTTCAGCCTGATCCTGCCGGCGGCCCCCGATGACACGAGCGTAACGACATGAGCGACCAGGTGATCTTCGTCGACGACGAAGCGACGATCCGCGAAGCGGTGCAGCAATGGCTGGAGCTGTCCGGCTTCGAGGTGCGCCTGTGCCTGCGCGCCGAGGAATGCCTGGGAGCGTTGGACAAGTCCTTCGCCGGGGTGGTCATCAGCGATGTGCGCATGCCCGGCATGGACGGCCTGCAACTGCTCGCCAACCTGCAGGCGGTCGATCGCGACCTGCCGGTGATCATGGTCACCGGGCACGGCGACGTGCCGATGGCGGTGGAGGCCATGCGCCAGGGTGCCTACGACTTCATCGAGAAACCCTTCACGCCCGAGCGCCTGCTCGGCAGTTTGCGGCGCGCGCTGGAAAAGCGCCGCCTGGTGCTGGAGAACCGGCGCCTGAAGGAGCAGGCCAGTCTCAAGGACCAGGTCGATGCGCGTCTGCTCGGCGTGTCCAAGCCGATGGAAGCGTTGCGCCGGCAGGTTCTGGCCCTGGCGCCGACCCCGGTGAACGTCCTGATCCGTGGCGAGACCGGCAGCGGCAAGGAACTGGTTGCCCGCTGCCTGCACGACTTCGGGCCGCGCGCCGACAAGCCGTTCGTGGCGCTGAACTGCGCGGCGATTCCCGAGCAACTGTTCGAGAGCGAGCTGTTCGGTCATGAGAGCGGTGCGTTCACCGGCGCGCAGGGCAAGCGCATCGGCAAGCTCGAGCATGCCCATGGCGGCACCCTGTTCCTCGACGAGATCGAAAGCATGCCGTTGGCGCAGCAGGTCAAGCTGCTGCGCGTCCTGCAGGAGCAGCAACTGGAGCGGCTCGGCTCGAACCAGAGCATCCACGTCGACCTGCGGGTGATTGCCGCGACCAAGCCCGACCTGCTGGCCGAAGCACGTGCCGGACGCTTCCGCGAGGACCTGGTGTATCGCCTGAACGTCGCCGAGCTGCGCCTGCCGCCGATCCGCGAGCGTCGCGAGGACATCCCGCTGCTCTTCGAACATTTCGCCAGCGTTGCCAGCCAGCGCCTCGGCCGCGAGCCGCAGCCCGCCGCGCCGGCGGAACTGGCGCGGCTGATGGCCCACGACTGGCCGGGCAATGTACGCGAGCTGGCCAACGCCGCCGAGCGTCATGTCCTCGGCCTGGAGCGTGGGGACGCCGAGGAAGGCGGCGGCCTCACCTCGGGGCTGGCGGAACGCATGGAAGCCTTCGAGGCGGAGTGCCTGCGCCAGGCGCTCGGCCAGTGCCGCGGGGATATCAAGGCGGTGATGGAGTTGCTGCAACTGCCGCGCCGGACACTCAACGAAAAGATGCTGCGGCATGGCCTCAGCCGCAGCGATTTCGTCGGCGAAGAGCCGGCCTGAACCAGCCCTCGCGAGGCGTCAGAGATCCTTCGCCAACTCCGTTGGTGCCTGGCGCCCGCCGCGTTGCAGCAACGCCAGGTAGACCAGCCCCACCGCGATCCAGGCCAGTCCGAGCAACTGTGCGTCGAGGCTCATGCTGTAAAGCACGTAGGCGATGATCGCCAGGCCCACCAGCGGGAACAGTAGATGCCGCAACCACTGGCCGGAGCGCTGGCGGCGGTAGTAGTGGTTGATCACGCTCAGGTGCAGCAGGCAGAAGCCGGTGAGGGCACCGAAGTTCACCAGTGAGGTGAGCACGTCCGGTGCGTCGAGGAAGGCCCAGCCGATTCCCAGCGACAGCACCGCCACCAGGTACAGGCTGACGTGCGGCGTCTGGTAGCGCGGATGGACCCTGGCCAGCGCGCGCGGCAGCCTGCCGTCCCGGGCCATCGAGTAGAGCAGGCGCGAGACCGCTGCCTGCGAGGTGATCGACACGGTGACACCCCAGGCCAGCGCGGTGGCTACCGCGGTCAGCATCGACAGCCACTGGCCACCGGCCGCTTCGGCGATCTCGTAGAAGGCGGTGTCCGCCGACTTGAAGTTCATCCCGGCGGCGAGGTCGGTGGCCAGCCAGGTCTGCGCGATGAAGATGCCGCCCATGATGAACAGCGCGATCAGCGCGGCGCGGCCGATCTGCCGGGCGGGATCGCCCTTGACCTCCTCGGCGAGGGTGGAGATGGCGTCGAAGCCGAGGAACGACAGTACGGCGATCGAGGCGGCCTTCATCACCAGGCCGAGATCGAAGGCTTCCGGGCGATACAGCGGTTCGAGGGTCAGCCGGCCGTTGCCCAGGCCGCCTTCCAGCGCCTGGTAGCCGACCACCAGGAAGATCGCCAGCACCACCAGCTCTCCGATCAGGAACAACAGGTTGGCGCGGGC
Organism: Pseudomonas sp. 18-147; assembly: GCF_051048045.1. NCBI lineage: Bacteria > Pseudomonadati > Pseudomonadota > Gammaproteobacteria > Pseudomonadales > Pseudomonadaceae > Pseudomonas > Pseudomonas sp. 18-147. The sequence continues at coordinate 6,508,177 of NZ_CP182296.1, read as the reverse complement.
GGCGAAGGTGATGCCGCGCAGGTTGACCAGGGTCGCCGAGACCAGGAACAGCAGCATCCAGGCCAGCTTGGGGATCGCCGGGAACAAGTGGTTCAGCGCCAGCGCGCTGAACACGTAGAGCAGCGGCGGGATCAGCAGGTAGTCGAGCAGCAGCACCCAGCCGGCGATGAAGCCGACATGGGGGTGGATGCCGCGCTGGGCGTAGGAATACACCGAGCCGGCAATCGGAAAGGCCTTGGCCATGGCTCCGTAGCTGAGGGCGGTGAAGAGCATCGCCAGCATGCCCACCAGGTAGGCCATCGGCACCATGCCGTGGGCGTCGGCATGGACCCAGCCGTAGACCCCGAACGGGGCGATGGGGATCATGAAGATCATCCCGTAGATGATCAGGTCGCTCAGGGACAGGCTGCGGCGCAGCTGTTGCCGGTATCCGAACTGTTCGATGGCCATGACGGGCTCCTCGGGAAAAGGCAGCGTATTGTCGTTATCGGCGCCGCACGCGAAGCGGGCCTCTTTCTCGTTGTTGGCGACCGGCGGCGCCGGTCATCGCATCAGAGCCAGGGATACAGACGCTCGGCCCAGGCGTACACCGCATCCGGCATGCGCAATCCATCGTTGCGGATCTCCAGCAGCACCGCTTCCAGACCGCGTGCGTCGCCATGCACCGGAACGGTAGTGTCTTCCGCCGGGTCGATCGCATAGGGCTGGTTGCCGGCGACTTCCAGGCCGTGCCGGCGCAAACCGTCGAGGATGCGCCTGGCGTAGGCGCCGGCGTTGCGATAAAGCACCCCGGCAACCAGCGGGCGGGGTCTGCCGTGGTACACCGGGGTAAAACTGTGCACGCCGACCACGCGGGTCGGCACGCCGGCGGCCTGGCGCTCGTCGAGCAGTTGCGTCAGGCGCTGGTGGAACGGATGGAACAGGCAATCCTGGCGATAGCGGCGCACCGTCTCGGACAGCTCGCGGTTGCCGGGAACCGGGTAGATCTCGCTGTGCGGCGGAATGCTGTCGGGTGCCTCCAGCGGTCGGTTCAGGTCGATCAGCAGGCGCGAGTAGCCGGCCGCCAGCAATGGCGCGTCGAGCCGCCGGGAAAGCTCTTCGGCCAGCGCCAGGGCGCCGATATCCCAGGCGATGTGTTCTTCCGCCGCGGCCTGGTCCAGGCCGAGGCGCTGCAACTCCAGCGGGATGTGCCGGCTGGCGTGCTCGCAGACCAGGACCACCGGGCTGCGCCCTTCGGGGTTGAGCAGGCGGTAGGGTGGCAGCTGGTAGATGCCGAGTTCGGGGTTGTCAGTAAAGCTCGGCATAGTGGCGGCACAGGTCGTCGTCGGAAAGGCCCGCCGTCAGTGCCAGTTCGTGGCGCTTCATGGCGAGGTAAGTGTCCAGCAGCGGCTTTGGCAGCTCGGCGCAGAGCGTCTCGTCGCGCTGCAGGCAGTCGAGCGCATCGCCGAGGGTCGCCGGCAGGGCCTGGATGCCGCGGGCCTGGCGCTCTTCGTCGCTGAGGCCGTGCGGATCGATATCGGCCAGGGCGCGCAGCGGCAGGCGTCGTTCGATGCCCAGGCGGCCGGCGATCAGCACCGCGGCCATCGCCAGGTGCGGACAGGCGGTGGCGTCCATCGGCCGGAATTCCAGGTTGTACTGCTTGCCCAGCGGCTTGCCGCCGACGCTCACCACCGGGCAGATGCGCAGCGCCGCTTCGCGGTTGCGCAGTCCCAGGCAGGCGTAGGCGGCGCTCCAGTGGTGGGGTTTCAGGCGCAGGTAGGAGGCGGCGGTAGGCGCGGTCAGCGCGCACAGCGCTGGCAGGTGCGCGAGCACGCCGGCGGCCCAGTGCTCGCCGAGTTCGGAGAGATCGTTGGGTCGACCGGGCTCGTACAGCAGCGGGCTGCCGTCGGCATGTTGCAGGCTCAGGTGCAGGTGCACCCCGTTGGTCACCGCGCCGGGTGCCGGCAGCGGTGCGAAGCAGGTACGCAGGCCCATCTGCCGCGCCACTTCGCGAGTGACCTCGCGGACGTTCACCGCGCGGTCGGCGGCGGCCACGCCCTGCGCCGGGCGGCAGGTGACCTCGTACTGGCGCTGGCCGTATTCGGGGAGGAACATCTCCGGCTCGGTGCCAGCCTGGGCCAGGGCGCTGACCAGCCAGCCGGGGAACTGCCCGGCGGCACGCTGGGCCTGCAGCGAAAACGCCGCGGCCGGACGCTCGCCGGGCAGGCCGAGCAGGCTGAATTCGTGTTCGAACGCCGCGATGACCTGCAGGCCGCTGTCGCGATAGCGTTCCACCTCGGCCCGCAGCAGGCTGCGCGGGCAGGCCGGCCACGGCGTGCCGTCGGTTTCCACCAGGTTGCCGTGCAGGTAGTCGAGCGCCGGCGCAGCGGCGTCGGGACCCTGCTCGACGCGCACCCGGCTGTTCGGGTCGGGCAGCAAGCGCAGGTCGCCGTGGCTGCCCCAGGGGCTGCTCTCGTCGATCAGGTCCTGCGGGGTCAGCGAGCTGTTCGCCGGTACCCAGCCGCAACCGCTGGCCAATTGCTCCTCCAGGGTCGCCAGGGGCAGCGAACGCCCGCGGGTGATGCCGGCCAGGTCGGTGGTGACGAAGCTGACCAGGCGTACCGGCTGCAGGCGGTTCACAGGTTGCTCCGGCCGAGGGCGGCGATGCGTTGCAGGACGGTCTCGGTGTCGCTGATCCAGCAGTAGCCCTTGATCGCTTCCAGGCAGGCCTGGTGGCGTTCCGGGGTATGGGTGGCGCAGGCATCCTCGACCAGGGTGACCAGGTAACCGCGGTCGGCGGCATCGCGCACGGCCATGTCCACGCACTGGTCGGTGACCACCCCGCAGACGATCAGGTGGCGGGTGCCGAGGTTGCGCAGTACGTAGTCGATGGCGGTGGAGTTGAAAACGCCGGAAGAAGTCTTCGGCAGCACGATCTCGTTGGCGGTCGGCTCCAGGGCGTCGATCACCCTGGCGTCCGGGCTGCCCTTGGGCAGGTGCATCTCCGACAGCTTGTGATCCAGCGAGCGGTCGCGACCATCGGCGGTGAGGCTCTCGATGACGGTGTGCAGGACGTTCTCGTCCACTGCGCGCATGGCCCTGAGCAGGCGCTGCTGGTTGGGGATCACCTGGTTCTGCACGCGCTCGTAGAAGTAACCGGCTGCCTGCGGATCGACGTGCGGGTCGCGCCCCGGCTCGACCCAGGCACGCTGCATGTCGACGAAGAGGATGGCGGTCTGCCGGCGGCCGAATGGCAGGTCGCGCGGCGAGTGGTGGGGCAGGCTGAACATCGGGTCATTCCTCCAGAATATGACTGCTGAACGCGTTGCGGAGCTGGTCGATGCCCTCCAGGCGTTCGTCGAGCGGCGCGCCCATGCGCGCCACCAGGGTCGCTACCAGTGCCTCGACCTGGGCCATGGCCGGCACCAGCGAGTCGAAGGGCGAGGCGGATTCCACTGGCGAACTGACGATCAGGTCGGCGTGTTCGCGCAGCGGCGAGGCGTAGATGTCGGTGAACAGCACCAGCCGTGTGCCGCGTGCCTTGGCGGCTTGGGCCACGTGCTGGGCCTGGCTCTGGTAGCGGCGATAGTCGAACAGGACCAGCAGGTCCTGGCGGCCGAGGTCGTAGAGCTGGTCGGGGAGCAGGGCGCCGTCGTCGAGCAATCGGCACTGCGGGCGCAGCAGGCGCAGATGGGTGACCAGGTAGCCGGCGAGGAAACGGCTGAAGCGTCCGCCGTGGCAGTGCACGCGCAGGCGGCTGTCGAGCAGCCAGTCGGCGAGGCGCTGGATGTCATCGGGGCGGGTCAGGCCGAGTGTCTGTTGCAGGCTCTGGCCAGCCTGGTCGAGGTAGCGCGCCCAGGTGTCGTCGCGGCCCATCCGCTCGCGGCGTTCGGCGAGCAGGGTGCGCGGCGAGCGCAGGCGGTCGTCGACGTCGGCCAGCAGCGCTTCCTGGAAGTCGCCGTAGCCGGCGAAGCCGAGCTTTTTCACCAGGCGCATGATCGTCGGGTCGCTGACTCCGGCGTGCCGGGCCAGGCGCGTCATCGGACCGAGGCCGAGGCGCGGGTAGTCATCGAGCAGGGCACGCACCACCTTGCGCTCCGCGGGCGTCAGTTCGGCGGGCGGGGAGGCCAGGCGTTGTTTTAGTTCTTGCATGGGGCATCCTCGAAGGTGGGTCGATTGTGTAGTGAATTTTTCAGATTGTTCAATATGTGACGGAATGTTTTTTTCACTACATTTCCCGCAAACGGCCGAATGACCTCTGTCGTGGCACGGCAGGCAGACGTACGGCCGGGACGGAAACGAAAAAGCCCGGTCGAAGACCGGGCTTTTTCCAGGGGCGGTTACGCGGCTTGGCTCAGAACGCCGGTACCACCGCGCCTTTGTATTTCTCCTGGATGAACTGCTTGACCTCGGCGCTGTGCAGGGCCTTGGCCAGCTTCTGCATGGCGTCGCTGTCCTTGTTGTCCGGCCGCGCGACGAGGATGTTCACGTAGGGCGAGTCGCTGCCTTCGATGGCCAGCGCATCCTTGGTCGGGTTCAGCTTGGCTTCCAGGGCGTAGTTGGTATTGATCAGCGCCATGTCGACCTGGGTCAGCACGCGCGGCAGGGTCGCGGCTTCCAGTTCGCGGATCTTGATGTTCTTCGGATTGTCGACGATGTCCTTCGGCGTGGCGGTGATGCTCTTGTTGTCCTTGAGCTTGATCACCCCGGCCTTGTCCAGCAGGAGCAGGGCGCGGCCGCCGTTGGTGGCGTCGTTGGGAATCACCACGGTAGCGCCGGAAGGCAGTTCGTCGAGCTTCTTGTACTTGCTCGAGTAGGCGCCCAGCGGCTCGATGTGTACGCCGGTCACGGCGACCAGGTCGGTGCCCTTGGCCTTGTTGAACTCATCGAGGTACGGCTGGTGCTGGAAGAAGTTGGCGTCCAGGCGCTTTTCCGAGACCTGCACGTTCGGCTGCACGTAGTCGGTGAACTCCTTGATCTTCAGGTCCACGCCTTCCTTGGCCAGCAGCGGCTTGACCACGTTGAGGATCTCCGCGTGCGGCACCGGGGTGGCCGCGACGGTGAGGGACTCGGCGGCCTGGGCGGCGGTGAGGCCGAGCGCCGCGACAGCGGAGAAAGCAGCAAGCAGTTTTTTCATCTTCAACTCCTTTCGAGGTGTTCCTGGCGGCTGTGGATAACCGCGGCGCTCAGGGTTTTGGGCTTGGCCGGCAAGCTTACTTGCGCGAGAAGTGCACCACCAGCTTGTCGCCCACGGTTTGCAGAATCTGGACGAGGATCAGCAGCATCACCACCGTGACCACCATCACGTCGGTCTGGAAGCGCTGATAGCCGAAGCGGATCGCCAGGTCGCCCAGCCCGCCGGCGCCGACCACTCCGGCCATCGCGGTGTACGAGACCAGGGTGATGGCGGTGACGGTGATGGCGGCGATGATGCCCGGCCGGGCTTCCGGCAGCAGGGCGTTCCAGATGATCTGCCGGGTGCTGGCGCCCATCGCCTGGGTTGCCTCGATGATGCCCTTGTCGACCTCGCGCAGCGCGGTTTCCACCAGGCGCGCGAAGAACGGCGTGGCACCCACCACCAGCGGCGGGATGGCCCCGGCGACGCCCAGCGAGGTACCGGTGATCAGTACGGTCAGCGGGATCATCACGATCAGCAGGATGATGAACGGCAACGAACGGAGGATGTTCACCACTAGCGAGAGCAGGGTGTAGACCGCCTTCTGCTCGAACATCTGCCGTGGCCCGGTAAGGAACAGCAGGACGCCGAGGGGCAGGCCGAGGACCACCGTGAATAGCAGCGAACCGCCGAGCATCCAGAAGGTGTCGACGCTGGCCAGCCAGATTTCGTACCAGTCGATGTTGGCGAAGCTCATGGTTTCGAAGAAGTCCATCAGCGCAGTACCTCCACATGTACGTCAGCGGCGTTCAACTGGCTCATGGCGGCTTCCAGGTCACCGCCGACCAGGGCCAGGGTCAGCTGGCCGTAGGGCGTGTCCTTGATGCGGTCGATGCGTCCGGAAAGGATGCTGTAGTCGACCCCGGTCTGCCGCGCCACGGTGCCCAGCAGCGGCGCATAGGTGGCTTCGCCGCGGAAGGTCAGGCGCAGGATGAGACCCGGCACGTGGGCGAAATCGTCGTGGCGCTCGTCCTCGTCGACCCGTTCGGCCTCGAACACGAAGCGGCGGGTGGTCGGGTGCTGCGGATGGAGGAAGACATCGGCGACATCGCCCTGCTCGACGATGGCGCCGCCGTCCATGACCGCGACCTGGTCGCAGACACGGCGAATCACGTCCATCTCGTGGGTGATGAGGACGATGGTCAGCTTCAGCTCGCGATTGATTTCCGCCAGCAGTTGCAGGACCGAGGCGGTGGTCTGCGGATCGAGGGCGCTGGTGGCCTCGTCGCAGAGCAGGATGCTCGGCCGGCAGGCCAGGGCGCGAGCGATGCCGACGCGCTGTTTCTGTCCGCCGGAGAGCTGGGCCGGATACTTGCGCGCGTGGTCGGACAGGCCGACCCGCGCGAGCAGCTCGGAGACCCGCGCATCGACTTCGGCACGGCTGAAGCCGCCGGCCAGGCGCAGGGGCATGGCGATGTTGTCGGCGACGGTCTTCGAGGACAGCAGGTTGAAGTGCTGGAAGATCATCCCGACGCGCTGGCGGAAACGGCGCAGGCCTTCGGCGTCGAGGGCGGTGACGTCTTCGCCCTCGACCAGGATGCGGCCGCCGCTGGGCTCCTCGAGGCGGTTGATCAGGCGCAGCAGGGTGCTCTTGCCGGCACCGGAATGGCCGATCAGGCCGAAAATCTGCCCGGCCTGGATGTTCAGGCGGGTCGGTTGCAAGGCGGGGATTTCCCGACCGGCAACTCGATAGGTCTTGTGGACGTCGTGGAATTCGATCACTGGGCGAACCTTGTGGGTGCGGCGATGCTGTTACGGCTGGAGCACGGGCTTGGCGGGAAGCATGGGCGGTCAGCTAAACCGAGCATTTTACCTTGCTTTCTTATGCATTATTAATATTTATTGGTGATGAAAAATCATTGAAATGGAATAAGCGTCTGGTGCGCTCCCGACAAGCGCTTTCTGCTGCGGCCGGGGCAGGACCGGTCTCAATTCCGGGGGGTAAGTATCAATCGGGTTGGCTTGTCGGCCTGTACGACATGGCTGAGATGCAGGTCGAAATCGGGTGAGAGCTTCTTCACCCGCGCCAGGAGCTGGTCGGAAACCAGCGGATAGTCGCTGTCCCGGCGCACTTCGATATGCACCCTGCAACGGTAGGCGACGACATCCGCGGCCACCGCGTCGAGCACCGCACCGAGGCCGCCCTGGCCGGTGCCGTCGAGCATCGGCAGGGGCACGGCGCTGCTGGCCGCTTGCGGATCGATCAGGTGGGGAGCGCCGGGTAGCGGCTTCAGCTCGCCGCCGGGCGGCGTCTGGATGATCTGCTGCATCTGCTGCTGGGCCGCCTGCTGCATGCGTCGGGCCTGCTCGGCGCGGGCGGGATCGACCTTGGCGCGGTTGATCGCACCGTCCAGCCCGGCGGTCAGCGCCGGCGCTTTGGGCATCAGTCCGCGGGCATGGCCGAGGGCGCTGGTGGCGGTGTTGAGGTCTCCTTGACGCAGCGCGGTTTCCCCGCGCTGCATGTAGGCCTCGGCCAACTGGCGGCGGAACGCTTCGACTCGCTCGTCGCCGGCGGCTGCGCTGCGCAGGGCCAGCCATTGTTGCTCGGCCTGTTCGAGCTTGCCGGCGGCCAGGGTTTGCTGCAGTTCGGCGTAGGGATCGGCGGGCTGCGCCTGGGGCGCGACCACCGGCGTCGGTTGCGACGACGCATTGCCCTGGCAGGCGCTGACCAGCAGCGCCGCCGCCAGGACGGACAGCAGGCGAAAGAAGGACGACATCATTCCTGCGGGTTCTCGTTTGGTCAAAAAATCGCCAGATTCTACACCGTGCGGCGGGGCAGGACAAAACTCAGCAGGAACAGGCCGGCGGCGCTGACCACGATCGAGGGGCCGGCGGGGGTATCCTTGAACCAGGACAGGGCCAGGCCGGCGCACACCGCGACCAGTCCCAGCAGGCTGGCGCCGACCGCCATCTGCTCGGGACTGCGGGCATGGCGCTGGGCGGCGGCGGCGGGAATGATCAGCAGCGAGGTGATCAGCAGTACGCCGACGATCTTCATCGCCACGGCGATGACGATGGCGATCAGCAACATCAGCGCCAGGCGGATCGCTCCGACCGGCAGGCCTTCCACCTTCGCCAGTTCCTCGTGCACGGTGATCGCCAGCAGCGGCCGCCAGAGGAAGCAGATCAGTGCCAGGACCAGCGCGCTGCCGGCGATTATCCACAGCAGGTCGCTGGCGCTTACCGCCAGCAGATCGCCGAACAGGTAAGCCATCAGGTCGACCCGCACTTCCTTCATGAAGCTCAGGGTGACCAGGCCCAGCGACAGGGTGCTGTGGGCGAGGATGCCCAGCAGGGTGTCGGCGGCCAGCGGCTGGCGCTGCTGCAGGGTCACCAGCAGCACTGCGAGCAGCACGCAGCCGACGGTCACAGCCAGGGTCGGGCTGACATCGAGGAGGAAACCCAGGGCTACCCCGAGCAGTGCGGCGTGGGACAGGGTATCGCCGAAATAGGCCATCCGCCGCCAGACCACGAAGGAGCCCAGGGGGCCAGCCACCAGGGCCAGGGCGAGGCCGGCGAGGAGGGCGTTGAGCAGGAAGTCAGCCATGGTTGCAGTCGGGGCCGTGCTTGTGGACAGGAGTGAAGCGGGTGCCTGGAGGCAAGGCGCCGGGACCGGCCTTGACCACCTCGCCGTGGAGGTCGTGGGCGTGGTCGTGATGGTGGTGGTAGATCGCCAGGCTGCGAGCGTCCTGGCCGAACAGCTCGACGAAGGCCGGGTCGCCGCTGACCTGCTCGGGGTGCCCTGAGCAGCAGACATGGCGGTTCAGGCAGACCACCTGGTCGGTGGCGCTCATCACCAGGTGCAGGTCGTGGGAGACCATCAGCACACCGCAGCCGTAGCGGTCGCGCAGTTTGCCGATGAGGCGGTAGAGTTCGGCCTGGCCGGCGACGTCGACGCCCTGCACCGGCTCGTCGAGCACCAGTAGCTCGGGCTTGCGCAGCAGAGCGCGGGCCAGCAGCACGCGTTGCAGTTCGCCACCGGAAATGCTTTGCAGCGGGCGCTCCAGCACGTGCGCCGCGCCGACCTCGCGCAACGCCGCCAGCGCCTGCTCGCGCCTGACCCCGGGTACCAGGCGGAGGAAGCGCAGTACGCTGAGCGGCAGGGTGGCGTCGACGTGGAGTTTCTGCGGCATGTAGCCGATGGTCAGCCGCGGCCGTCGCCAGACCTCGCCGACGTGCGGCTTGAGCAGGCCGAGCACGCTGCGTACCAGGGTGGTCTTGCCGGCGCCGTTGGGGCCGATCAGGGTGACGATCTGGCCGGGCTCGATGGCCAGGTCGACATCGCTCAGCACCGCCTGGCCGTTGAAGGACACGCCGACCTGGGTCAGCCGCACCAGCGCGTTGTCCATCAGGCGTCCTTCTGGTCCCGGCAGGTGCCGCAGAGGCCGACCACCTCGACGGTCTGGCTTTCAACGGCGAAGCCGACGCTGTTCGCTCCGGCGACGATGGCCCGGCTGATATCCGGCTGTTCCAGCTCGATCGCGGTGTGGCAGGTGCGGCAGATGAGGAACTGGCCCTGGTGGCTGTGCTCCGGGTTGTTGCAGCCGACGAACGCGTTGAGCGAGGCGATGCGGTGCACCAGGCCGTTCTCCTGGAGGAAGTCCAGCGCGCGGTAGACGGTCGGCGGCGCGGCGCGGCGGCCGTCGGTTTCGCTGAGCACCGCGAGGATATCGTAGGCCCCCAGCGGCTTGTGGCTCTGCCAGACCAGCTCCAGCACGCGCCGCCGCAATTCGGTCAGGCGTACGCCCTGGCGCGCGCACAGCGCATCGGCCTCGGCCAGCGCGGTGCTGACGCACTGGCTGTGGTCATGGGGCTGGCAGGCCAGCGGGGTCTTGGGCGCAATCTTGTACATGGGCTGCGACGCTCGAGGGTAGAGACGTTATTATATTACCCGCTAACCACCTTTCATGTGAGTGCCGCCGTGACCCTGCGTCCCTTTGCCCTGCTGTCCGCCTGCTTCGCCCTGTTCCTGCTGGCTTCGCCGGCGCGCGCCGAGGTCAGCGTGCTGACCAGCATCAAACCGCTGCAACTGGTCGCCGCGGCCATCCAGGACGGCGTCGGCCAGCCGGACGTACTGCTGCCGCCGGGCGCCTCGCCGCACCAGTACGCCCTGCGTCCTTCCGACGTACGGCGGCTGCGCGAGGTGCAATTGTTCTACTGGATCGGCCCGGACCTGGAGAACTTCCTGCCCAAGGTGCTCGCCGGCCGCCAGGGCGCCAGCGTCGCGGTGCAGGACCTGCCGGGCATGCACCTGCGCAAGTTCGTCAATTTCGAGGAAGAGGAGCATGCCGGGCACGACGAGCACGACCATGACCATCGTCCCGGCATGCTCGACGCCCACCTCTGGCTGTTGCCGGCCAACGCCCGCACCATCGCCGCGCGGATGGCCGAGGACCTGGCCCAGGTCGACCCGGCCAACGGCGGGCGCTACCGGGCCAACCTGAAGGCCTTCGAGGAGCGCCTCGGCGGGCTCGACGGCAAACTCCGCGAACGCCTGGGCAAGCTTGCCGGCAAGCCTTTCTTCGTCTTCCATGAAGCCTTCGACTATTTCGAGGAAGCCTACGGATTGCGCCATACCGGCGTGTTCGCGGTATCCGCGGAGGTCCAGCCGGGAGCACGCCATGTCGCCGCCATGCGCGCCCAGCTGAAGGCCGCCGGTCCGGCCTGCATCTTCAGCGAGCCGCCGCTTCGACCGCGGCTGGCCGACACCCTCAGCGAAGGCCTGCCGGTGCGCCTGGCCGAACTGGACGACCTGGGCGTGAACGTGAGCGTGGACGCCAACGGCTATGAGAATCTTCTGAACAACCTGGCAGGCGAATTTGCCGGCTGTCTGGAAAAGCTCTGAAAACCCGTGACCGATGGCCGCGCCCTCTTGCGCGCGGCGTCCCGATGACTAAGGTTGTCTGTTGCTGCCTGACACAAGATATTGATTCCCGTCAGGTACGGATAACTAGATGTTGCGTACGGTGGCCGGCTTCGGACGCCCCAACAACCATCGGGAGGTTAATCAGCGGATGGCCAAGACAGACGCACGCAGTCCCCGCACCGAACGCGGGACCATCGCCCTGCAGGACGCGTCGCAGGATATCTGGGACAAGAAGTACCGGCTCAAGAGCAAGGACGGTACGCCGGTGGATGCCAGCGTCGACGGTACCTGGCAACGCGTCGCCCGCGCCCTTGCCGATGTCGAGGAAAAGGCCTCCCGCGAACACTGGTACGGGCGCTTCCTCTGGGCCCTGCGCAACGGTGCCATCCCGGCCGGCCGGATCATCTCCAACGCCGGCGCCCTGGGGCACAAGCCGGCCACCTCGACTATCAACTGCACCGTGTCCGGAACCATCCAGGACTCCATGGACAACATCCTCGAGAAAGTCCACGAGGCCGGCCTGACGCTCAAGGCCGGCTGCGGCATCGGCTATGAGTTCAGCACCCTGCGCCCGCGCGGCGCCTACGTTTCCGGTGCCGGTGCCTACACCAGCGGGCCGCTGTCGTTCATGGACATCTACGACAAGATGTGCTTCACCGTCAGCTCCGCCGGCGGCCGCCGCGGCGCGCAGATGGGCACCTTCGATGTCAGCCACCCGGACGTCCGCGAATTCATCCGCGCCAAGCGCGAGGACGGGCGCTTGCGCCAGTTCAACCTGAGCCTGCTGATCACCGACCAGTTCATGCAGGCGGTGGAACAGGACGCCGACTGGCCGCTGGTATTCCCGGTGCACGTGAAGGAGCGCGACGAGATCGACCTCGACGACCCCAACGCGGTGGTCTGGCGCGAATGGCCGATCCAGGACGACTACGTCCAGCGCGCCGACGGGCTGGTCGCCTGCAAGGTCTACGGCCAGGTCCGCGCCCGCCACCTGTGGGACATGATCATGGTCTCCACCTACGACTATGCGGAGCCGGGCTTCATCCTCATCGACCGGGTCAACGAACTGAACAACAACTGGTGGTGCGAGGCGATCCGCGCCACCAACCCCTGCGGCGAGCAGCCTCTGCCGCCGTACGGCTCGTGTCTGCTCGGCTCGGTCAACCTCACCTGCTTCGTCGAGCAGCCATTTGGCGACGAGGCGCGCTTCGACTGGGACCGTTTCCGCGAAGTGGTGCGGGTGTTTACCCGGATGCTCGACAACGTGGTGGAAATCAACGGCCTGCCGCTGGAACAGCAACGCCAGGAAATCCTTGGCAAGCGCCGGCATGGCATGGGCTTCCTCGGCCTGGGCTCGACCCTGACCCTGCTCAAGCTGCGCTACGGCAGTCCCGAGGCCTGCGTATTCACCGAGGAAGTGGCGCGGGAAATGGCCCTGGTGGGCTGGGAAGTGGCCCTGGAGCTGGCCAGGGAGAAGGGCCCGGCGCCGATCCTGGCGCAGGACTACGAAGTCACTGCGGAAATGCTTCGCAAGCGTCCGGAAATGGCCGCCGATGGCTATAAGGCCGGCGACCGCATCCGCGGCAGCGTGCTTCACGCCAAGTATTCCCGCTACATGCAGCGGGTCGCCGAACATGCTCCGGAACTGATCGAGGCGTTGGCTGAAACCGGCGCGCGCTTCACCCACCACAGCTCCATCGCGCCGACCGGGACCATCAGCCTGAGCCTGGCCAACAATGCCTCCAACGGTATCGAGCCGAGCTTCGCCCACCATTATTCGCGCAACCTTATCCGCGAAGGCCGCAAGACCAAGGAAAAGGTCGAGGTCTACAGCTACGAGCTGCTGGCCTACCGGACCCTGGTCAACGCCCAGGCCCTGCCGGACAGCGACGACCCGGCGCGACGCCTGCCGGACTACTTCATCACCGCCGACAGCGTCACCCCGGCGCAGCACGTGGACATCCAGGCGGCGGCGCAGAAGTGGGTCGATTCGTCGATCTCCAAGACCGCCAACGTGCCCACCGACTACCCGTTCGAGGACTTCAAGGACATCTACCGCTACGCCTGGCACCAGGGACTCAAGGGCTGCACCACCTTCCGCTTCAATCCCGAGGCGTTCCAGGGCGTGCTGGTCAAGGAGTCCGACCTGGAGAAGACCCGCTACCGCTTCGAACTGGAGGACGGCAGCGTGGTGGAGTTCAAGGGCAACGAGCAGGTCGAGTACGACGGTGAGATCCATACCGCCGCCAACCTCTTCGACGCCTTGAAAGAAGGCTATTACGGCAAGTACTGAGGCCGGGGGAATCGATATGTCAGCAGTCAAGATCACGCAGAAGATCAAGGGCTTCAAGGTCGTCAACGAAGCCGAGGAGCAGGCCCTTGCCGCCGCCGCGGAAGCCGCGTCGGTGGTGCAGATGGACGAGACCCTGGAGCGCCCGGATACCCTGATCGGCGCCACCTACAAGATCAAGTCGCCGCTGTTCGAGCACGCGCTCTACGTGACCATCAACGACATGGTCCTCAATGCGGGCACGGCGCACGAGCAGCGGCGTCCCTTCGAGATCTTCATCAACTCGAAGAACATGGATCATTTCCAGTGGATCGTCGCACTTACCCGCATCATGTCCGCGGTTTTCCGCAAGGGCGGCGACTGTACCTTCCTTGTCGAGGAACTCAAGGCGGTATTCGACCCGCGCGGGGGCTACCTGAAGAAAGGCGGCATCTACATGCCTTCCATCGTCGCCGAGATCGGCGGCGTGCTGGAGCGCCACCTGACGGCCATCGGCTTGTTGCGTGGCCCTGAACTGGACGAGGAACAGCGCCTTTTCCTCGCGGAAAAACGCGCCGCCTACGAGGCCGCCCAGGGCACCAGCAAGGTCGAGCCGGGCGAAGGCTTCCCCGCCGGCGCGCAACTGTGCGGCAAGTGCAACAGCATGGCGGTGGTACAGATGGACGGCTGCGCCACCTGCCTCAACTGCGGACACTCGAAATGTGGGTGAGCACTTGAAAAACGCATGCGTTTTTCAATGCGAACGACCGGCCAGGATGGCCGGGCTGGGGGTGGGCTGAACGACGAAGCCTCGACAGGATGTCAGCTCGGCCTTACCCAAGACGCCGAACCGCATGCGTTTTTCAATGCGAACGACCGGCCAGGATGGCCGGGCCGGGGGTGGGCTGAACGACGAGGCCTCGACAGGATGTCGGCTCGGCCTCACCCAAGACGCCGAACCGCATGCGTTTTGAAGGGCGAACGACCGGCCAGGATGGCCGGGCCGGGGTGGGCTGAACGACGAAGCCTCGACAGGATGTCGGCTCGGCTTCACCCCAGACGCCAAACCGCATGCGTTTTGAAGGGCGAACGACCGGCCAGGATGGCCGGGCCGGGGGTGGGCTGAACGACGAAGCCTCGACAGGATGTCGGCTCGGCCTCACTCCGAGACGCCGAACCGCATGGTTTTTGAAGGGCGAACGGCCGCAGGACGGCCGTGCTCCTGTGGTTCCTGCCTACAACGCAAACGGCAAATGAATCTCCACGTTCTGCCGTTGCGCCAGGCGTATCTCGAACTCCGCCGGATCATGGATCAGCACGTCCTGTCCGGCGAACGCCTCGGCGGCGATCAGTCGCGACAGCCAGAAGCGCACGCAGGCGACCCGCAGCATGCTCGGCCAGTGCTCGGCTTCCAGCGCGGTGAACGGCCGGCGGTTGGCGTAGGCGGCGAGCAGGGCGCGGGCGCGGGCCGGGTCCAGGCTGCCGTCGGTATTGGAGCACCAGTCGTTCAGGGTGATCGCCAGGTCGTAGAGCATCCAGCCGGAGCAGGCGTTGTAGAAGTCGATCAGGCCGGCCAGGTGCGGGCCGTCGAACAGCACGTTGTCGCGGAACAGGTCGGCATGCAGGTTGGCGCGCGGCAGCGCTGGACGCTCGGCATCCAGCGCGGCGATCTCCGCCAGGGCCGGGGCGAGCAGGGCGCGGGCCTGTTCCGGTAGTCGCGGGGCGAGGTTGGCACCTTGTTCCAGCATCCAGGGCAGGCCACGGTCGCTCGGGCGTTCGAGGATGCGCCCGCGGGTGGCGGCGTGAAGGTGGCCGAGCAGATCGCCCACTTCCTGGCAGTGGTGGGCGTTCGGCTGCCGCTCGTGGCGGCCGGCCAGGCGCGGTTGCAGCAGCGCCGGCTTGCCTTCGAGACGGCGCAGGGCCTCGCCGTCGCGGGTGCGCAGGGCGTAGGGCACCGGCAGGCCGTCCTCGTGGAGCACGTCGAGCAGTTCGATGAAGAACGGCAGGTCCTGCACCGGGCCGCGCTCGACCAGGGTCAGGACGAACTCGCCGTGTTCCAGGCTGACGAAGAAGTTGCTGTTCTCGGAGCCTTCGGCGATGCCACGGAAATCCCGCAGGCGGCCCAGGTCGTAGGGGGCGAGGAAGGCTTCCAGGGTCGAGCGTTCGAGTGGGGTGAACACCGACATGTCAGCGCGGCCTCGCCAGGTTGGAAATGCACATCACCAGCTGAAGATCTCCCATTGTGGAATCAGCTTGTCCGGCTGGTCGGAGCGAATGAAGTTGCCATCGCTGCCGTCGGCGCGGACCAGGAAATAGGGTTTGCCATGCTTGGGAACCACCTTGATGGCGTAGAGGAAGCCATTCACGCGGTATTCCTGGATGGTCTTGTCGCCCTCCTGGCGGATGGTTACGTCGGGCTCGCCGGAGGGCGCGTCGTCGTCCGCCGCCATCGCGACGAGCGGGGCGAACGCCAGCAGTCCGGCGAGCATCAAGCGGTTCAGCGTACGCATGGTAACCTTGCTCCTTTATCGAATCGTCCAGGGTTCATTCTACACGCCCTGGTCTCCGGAAAAGGTTGATTCCCCTCATGAGCCAAGCGCCCCTCGTCCTGGTGGACGGTTCCTCGTACCTGTATCGCGCCTTCCATGCCCTGCCGCCGCTGACCACCTCGACCGGCAAGCCCACCGGTGCGGTGAAGGGCGTGCTGAACATGCTCCTGAGCCTGCGCAAGCAGTACCCGGACAGCCCGTTCGCGGTGGTCTTCGACGCCAAGGGCCCGACCTTCCGCGACGAGCTGTTCGCCGAGTACAAGGCCAACCGGCCGTCGATGCCCGACGACCTGCGGGTCCAGGTCGAGCCGCTGCATGCCAGCGTCCGCGCCCTCGGCCTGCCGCTGCTGTGCGTGGAGGGGGTCGAGGCCGACGACGTGATCGGCACCCTGGCGCGCAGCAGCGCCGCGGCTGACCGCCCGGTGGTGATTTCCACCGGCGACAAGGACATGGCGCAACTGGTCGACGGGCACATTACGCTGGTCAACACCATGACCGGTAGCCGCCTCGACGTGGATGGCGTGAAAGAGAAATTCGGCGTCGGTCCTGAGCTGATCATCGATTTCCTCGCCCTGATGGGCGACAAGGTCGACAACATCCCCGGCGTTCCGGGTGTCGGCGAGAAAACCGCGCTGGGCCTGCTGACCGGTGTCGGTGGCGGCCTGGAGGTGCTCTACGCCAGCCTGGACAAGGTGCCCGAGCTACCGATCCGCGGCGCCAAGGGCTTGCCGGCGAAGCTCGAGGAAAATCGCGAGCAGGCGTTCCTGTCCTATCAACTGGCGACCATCAAGACCGACGTCGAACTGGACGTGGAGATCGACAAGCTGTATCCCGGCGAGCCGCAGCGCGAAGCGCTGATCGCCCTGTACCGCGAGCTGGAGTTCAAGAACTGGCTGGACGACCTCCTGCGCGAGGCCAAGGAGGCCGGCGAGAACGGCGAGGCGGAAACGCCTATCCAGGCCGAGGTCGACTACGACGTGGTGCTCGACCAGGCCGGATTCGACGCCTGGCTGAAGAAGCTGGAGGAGGCCGAGCTGATCGCCTTCGATACCGAGACCACCAGCATCGACGCCCAGCAGGCGCAGGTGGTGGGGGTGTCCTTCGCCGTGAAGGAGGGCGAGGCCGCCTACGTGCCGCTGGCCCACAGCTACATGGGCGTTCCGGAGCAACTGGACCGTGACGCGGTGCTGCGTGCGTTGAAACCGCTGCTGGAGGATCCGAAGAAGCTCAAGGTCGGCCAGCATGCCAAGTACGACATCAATGTCCTGGCCAATGCCAGCACCCCCATCGCGCTGCGGGGCGTAGCCTACGACACCATGCTCGAGTCCTATGTGCTGGACTCCACCGCCACTCGCCACGACATGGACAGCCTGGCCCTGAAGTACCTCGGCCACAGCACCATCCGTTTCGAGGACATCGCCGGCAAGGGCGCCAAGCAACTGACCTTCGACCAGATCGCCATCGAACAGGCCGGGCCCTATGCGGCGGAGGACGCCGACGTGACCCTGCGCCTGCACCAGGCCCTGTGGCAGAAGCTGGAGGCGATCCCGTCCCTGGCCAGGGTCCTGACCGACATCGAGATGCCGCTGGTACCGGTGCTGGCGCGGATCGAGCGCAACGGCGCGCTGGTCGACGCCAACCTGCTGGGCATCCAGAGCCGCGAACTGGGCGAGAAGATGGTCGCCCTGGAGCGCCAGGCATACGACCTGGCTGGGCAGGAATTCAACCTCGGTTCGCCCAAGCAGCTCGGCGCGATCCTCTACGACAAGCTCGGCCTGCCGGTTCTGAGCAAGACCGCGACCGGCCAGCCGTCCACCGCCGAGGCAGTGCTCGCCGAACTGGCCGAGCAGGACTTCGAGCTGCCCAAGGTGATCATGCAGTACCGCTCCATGAGCAAGCTCAAGAGCACCTACACCGACCGCCTGCCCGAGCAGATCAACCCGCGTACCGGACGCATCCATACCTCATACCACCAGGCGGTGGCGGCTACCGGGCGGCTGTCGTCGAGCGACCCGAACCTGCAGAACATCCCGATCCGTACCGCGGAGGGCCGGCGCATCCGCCAGGCGTTCGTCGCGCCGCAGGGCTACAAGCTATTGGCCGCGGACTACTCGCAGATCGAGCTGCGGATCATGGCCCACCTGGCCAAGGACGATGGCCTGCTGGATGCCTTCCGCCACGACCTGGACGTACACCGCGCCACCGCGGCGGAAGTCTTCGGCGTGCCGCTGGAAGACGTCAGCGGCGACCAGCGACGCAGCGCCAAGGCGATCAACTTCGGATTGATCTACGGCATGAGCGCCTTCGGCCTGGCCAAGCAGATCGGCGTCGAGCGCAAGGAGGCCCAGGCCTACATCGACCGTTACTTCGCCCGCTACCCCGGCGTCCTGGCGTACATGGAACGGACCCGCGCCCAGGCCGCGGAGCAGGGCTTCGTCGAAACCCTGTTCGGCCGTCGCCTGTACCTGCCGGAGATCCATTCGAAGAACGGCGCCATGCGCAAGGCCGCCGAGCGCACCGCGATCAACGCGCCGATGCAGGGCACCGCGGCGGACATCATGAAGCGCGCCATGGTCGCTGTGGATAACTGGCTGCAGGAAAGCGGCCTCGATGCCCGGGTGATCCTCCAGGTGCACGACGAACTGGTGCTGGAAGTGCGCGAGGAGCTGGTCGAGCAGGTGTGCGAGGGAATCCGCCCGCTGATGAGCGGAGCGGCGACCCTGGACGTACCGCTGGTGGTCGAGGCGGGTGTCGGTTCGAACTGGGACGAAGCCCACTGATGAACGGTTGCGAGGCCCGTGTGGCGGGCCTTGCGAGCAGGTCCGGAGTGCCCGGTGAGGGTGCCGTGGAAAAGTTTTTCGCGGTGCGCTGAACTTTCCCGTTTTGCCGACAGTCAGAACACACGAATGGCTTCTTGAGCCCTTCGATGCTCCTTTGCAGTGTTTAGTGTTGGCAGATTCCTGGACCCCGCCCTAGCGGTCCGGACTTGAACCCCGAACTTCCCCCTCCCCATACGAAGCTCGGGGTTTTTTTTGCCTGGAATTCAGGCTTCCTCGAACGCCTCTTGTTCCTCGTCCAGCAGGCCCAGCCATTGCGCCAGGACCATTTGCGCCTCGTCGACGCCCTGGCGCTTGGGCGCGGAGAACAGTTGCAGGGTGGCGACGTCGCCCCAGCCTTGCTGGACTTCCCGGCGTACCTTGAGCAGGGCGTTCTTGGCCGCGCCGAAGGCCAGCTTGTCGGCCTTGGTCATCAGTACATGGATCGGTAGCTGGCTGGCCTGGGCCCAATCCAGCATCAGTCGGTCGAAGTCGGTGAGCGGGTGGCGGATGTCCATCATCAGGAACACCCCGGCCAGGCTTGCGCGGCTGCTCAGGTAGGCTTCCAGGTGGCGCTGCCAGTGCTGCTTCAGGGGGATCGGCACCTTCGCGTAGCCGTAGCCGGGCAGGTCCACCAGGCGCCGCGAGTCGTCCAGGACGAAGAAATTGAGCAGTTGGGTACGTCCCGGGGTTTTCGAGGTGCGCGCCAGGTTGGCGTGAGTGAGGGTGTTCAGCGCGCTCGACTTGCCGGCATTGGAGCGCCCGGCGAAAGCGACTTCCAGGCCTTCGTCGGGGGGGCACTGGTCGACCTGGGCGGCACTGATGAGAAAGCTGGCCTTCTGGCACAGGCCGACGATGGGGTTCTTCTCTGACATGGGTTATCCACAGGGGTGCGACTCGGTGTCGCGGGGGGCTGTTTCGTTTCCGTTTCGGTATCGGAAGTATATAATGCCGCGGATTTTGTGTGCGCTTTATCCCCCAGGGTCGAGCGCGCGCGGGAACGGACAGAGCATTTTCCGCGCGGTAGAACGCGGGCGTTCCCCCTGATGAGGACGATCATGAAGAAACTGCTGCTCGCAGCGACAGTCGTTGCGGTGGCCGTTACGGCGCAGGCGGCGCAGGACCCGGAAGCAGTGTTCAACCGGACCTGTGGCGCGTGTCACGACGGCCAGCTGCCGATGGCGCCGAAAAAGGGCGACCATGCCGCCTGGGAGCCGCGGCTGGCCAAGGGCATGCCGACCCTGGTCCAGCATGTGACCAACGGATTCAACGCCATGCCGCCCCGCGGCCTGTGCACCGACTGCAGTGCCGAAGACTACCAGGCAACCATCCAGTGGATGGTGAAGAAGTAGCCGAAGCCCACTATCTTTCACCCTTAGCCGTAATTGGATTAGCTGATGAACAAACTTCTCGTGAGTCTGCTGTTGACCCTGGGTCTGACCGGCCTTGCCCATGCCGCTGGCGATGCCGCCGCGGGCCAGGCGAAAGCCGCGGTGTGCGGCGCCTGTCACGGTGCGGATGGCAACAGCCCGGCGCCGAACTTCCCGAAACTGGCCGGCCAGGGCGAGCGTTACCTGCTCAAGCAGATGCATGACATCAAGGACGGCAAGCGTACCGTGCTGGAAATGACCGGGCTGCTGACCAACCTCAGCGACCAGGACCTGGCCGACATCGCCGCCTACTTCGCCAGCCAGAAGATGAGCGTCGGCATGGCCGATCCGAACCTGGTGGCCCAGGGCGAAGCGCTGTTCCGCGGCGGCAAGATCGCCGAAGGCATGCCGGCCTGCACCGGTTGCCATTCCCCGAGCGGCGTCGGCATCGCAACCGCCGGTTTCCCGCACCTGGGCGGCCAGCACGCGACCTACGTGGCCAAGCAGCTGACCGACTTCCGCGAAGGCACCCGCACCAACGACGGCGACACCAAGATCATGCAGTCCATCGCCGCCAAGCTGTCGAACAAGGACATCGCCGCGATTTCCAGCTACATCCAGGGTCTGCACTGATCGCTGCGTAGCACGGCAAAAAAGATGTATGAAAAAGGGTGGCCTCGGCTGCCCTTTTTTGCGTCCGCCATCGCTACAATGCTGGAACCCGTGACCGCTCCCCCCGGTCGAACTGACCGGGCCGAACCCGGCCGGAGAGCGGCACTGACCTCGCCTAGGAGTGAACGATGCGTAACCTGATTCTCACCGCCATGCTGGCCATGGCCAGCCTGTTCGGCATGGCCGCCCAGGCCGACGACTATACCGCCGGCAAGGAATACGTCGAGCTGAGCAGCCCGGTGCCGGTGTCCCAGCCGGGCAAGATCGAAGTGGTGGAACTGTTCTGGTATGGCTGCCCGCATTGCTACGCGTTCGAGCCGACCATCGTGCCGTGGAGCGAGAAGCTGCCGGCAGATGTCCATTTCGTGCGCCTGCCTGCCCTGTTCGGCGGTATCTGGAACGTCCATGGGCAGATGTTCCTGACCCTGGAAAGCATGGGTGTCGAGCATGACGTACACAACGCCGTGTTCGAGGCGATCCACAAGGAGCACAAGAAGCTCGCCACTCCGGAAGAAATGGCCGATTTCCTCGCCGGCAAGGGCGTGGACAAGGAAAAATTCCTGAGCACCTATAATTCCTTTGCCATCAAGGGCCAGATGGAAAAGGCCAAGAAGCTGGCGATGGCCTACCAGGTCACCGGCGTACCGACCATGGTGGTCAATGGCAAATACCGCTTCGACATCGGCTCCGCCGGTGGTCCGGAGGAAACCCTCAAGCTGGCCGACTACCTGATCGAGAAAGAGCGCGCAGCGGCCAAGAAGTAGGCAAGGTGATTCGGCATGTTGCGCCGCTGGCAGCGTGAACCTCGGGTCGCAGGCAGCTGCGACCCGCGAGTGAACCCCTCCTGTGACGATTCGCGGGAGCTGCCCGACGACGGCCGCCTGCGCCTTCTCAGCTTCAACATCCAGGTCGGTATCAGCACCGAGCGCTACCGCCACTACCTGACCCGCGGTTGGCAGCACCTGCTGCCCCACGCGGGGCGGGCGACCAACCTGAAGCGGATCGGCGAACTGCTCGCCGACTACGACCTCGTCGCCCTCCAGGAAGCCGACGGCGGCAGCCTGCGTTCCGGCTACGTCAATCAGGTCGAGCACTTGGCCCAGTTGGGGGCGTTCCCCTACTGGTACCAGCAGCTCAACCGCAACCTCGGGCGTATCGCCCAGCACAGCAACGGCCTGCTCAGCCGCTGGCGGCCGACCCTGCTGGAAGATCATCCGTTGCCCGGTCCGCCGGGACGCGGCGCGATCTTCGTGCGCTTTGGCGAAGGCGCCGACGCGCTGGTGGTAGTGATGATGCATCTCGCTCTCGGCGCTCGCACCCGCACCCGCCAGCTCGCCTATATCCGCGAGCTGATCGGCGACTACCGCCACCAGGTGCTGATGGGCGACATGAACACCCACGCCGTCGATCTTCTGGAAAACTCGCCCCTGCGCGACCTCGGCCTGATGGCGCCGCAGGTCGAGGCGACGTTTCCCAGCTGGCGGCCGCAGCGCAATCTTGATCATATCCTGCTCAGTTCCGATCTCGCTCTCGAGCGGGTCGACGTGCTCGACCAGCCGATCTCCGACCATCTGCCGGTATCGGTGGAGATTCGCCTGCCGGACAACCTGCGCGACAAGGCCTTGGTCGTGCGCGGGGATGCCGGGAGTCCGCCATGAGTCGCGACGACGTCCAGCGCTGGAAAGACAAGTACCTGGAGAACATCGAGCAGCAGGAGCGCCTGCAACGGCGCTGGGATGCCCGGATCGACCTGCTGCGTCGCGGCCTGGTGCGTAGCAGTCTGGCGGCCGAAGGCAGCGACAAGGCGGTCGACCAGTGCATGAAGGAGCTGCGCGAGATCCTCCGTCGCGACGACATGGACGCCGGCCTGTCGGGCCTGATTCCGCGCCTGGAAAAGGCCGTGCTCGACTCCGAACAGCGCCGCCAGCAACGCACCCAGCAGAACATCGATGCTCTCGGCGAACTGGCCCAGCAGTTGCTGGCCCTGGACCTGCCGCGGGAACTGCGCAAGCCGCTGAAGCAGTTCGCCCGCGATATCGAGGAGCGCGCCCGGCAGTCGCGCGAGATTCCGATCCTGCTCAGCGAGCTGAGCAGGCTGCAACGCCAGGCGCTGGCCGAGCGCAAGGGCGGCGATGCCGAAGACGGTCGCCCGAGCCTGTTGCAACGCCTGTTCGGCGGCAAGGAGTCGGAAACCACCGCGGAGCCGAGCGCATCGGTGCCGTCCGTTGTGGCGGCAAGCAATACACCGATCCAACCGGCGGCGGCCGCGCCGTCCCTGCCGGTCGCCGAGCACGACGAGGCGCCAGGCGGTCCGCCGCAGCCGTTGCCCGCCCGCACGGTCGCCGCCATCGAAAGCGCGCCAGCGGGTTGGGTCGGGGTCGCCGAGCGTGGCGAGCCGAACCAGATCCTGCTGGATGAGCCCCGGGAAATCTGGCTCGACAGCCTGCCGCTACCGGCCGGCCTGAGCTTTAGCGAGACGCTGGAAGAAGCGGGTGCGGAGCCGTCGCCCGCAATGCCGGCGGACGTTGAAAGCGCGCCCGAAGCTCCGGCCACTCCTGTGGATAACCTCGACGGGCAGGCGGTAGACGAGGCCTACGAACTGCCGCCGCCGATACCGGAGCCCGGCTACAGCGCGGTGGCGCCGCACATCGAGGCCAGCCTGCTGCGGCTGCTCGACGGTCTGTCCCTGCCGAGCAGCCACCAGCCCCAGGCCGAGGCGCTGCGGGAGCGGATCGATGGCAGCCTGAACTGGTATGAGCTGGTGCCGGTACTCGACGACCTGGCGGTGCTGGTGCTGTCCCTGGCGGACAGTGGCCAGCGCGACTTCGAGGAATACCTGCGGCAACTCAACGAGCGCCTGGAAAGCTTCCTCGGCCACCTGGGCGACGCCCACGCCGGCTATACCGACGTGCTGGACAACGCGCGCGGCTTCGACCAATCGCTGCGTGAGCAGGTCAGTGGCCTGCAGGCCAGCGTGCAGCAGGCGACCGACCTGAACAGCCTCAAGCTGGCGGTGGACAGCCGGCTGAACGGCCTGCTTGCCTCCATGGACGAACACCAGCGCGAACAGGCCGAGCACGAACAGGAGGTGTCCGGCCGCCTGCAGGCGCTGATGGAGCGGGTCAACAGCATGGAGCAGGATGCCAAGGCGTTCCACAGCCACCTGGAGGACCAGCGACAGAAAGCCCTGACCGATCCGCTGACCGGCCTGCCCAACCGCGCGGCGCTCAGCGAGCGCCTGGAACAGGAAGTGACGCGCCGGCACCGGGACGGCGGCGATCTGCTGCTGGCGGTGCTGGACATCGACCACTTCAAGCGGATCAACGACGACTTCGGCCACCTGGCCGGGGACAAGGTGCTGAAGATCATTGCCGGCGAATTGCGCAAACGGTTGCGGCAGGCCGATTTCATCGCCCGTTTCGGCGGCGAGGAGTTCGTCGTCCTGCTCCCGGCCACGTCCCTGGAAGCCGGCCGGCAACTGCTCGAACGGCTGCGCGCGGCGATCGCCGCCTGTCCGTTCCATTTCAAGGGCGAGCCCCTGAGCATCACCTGTTCCGCCGGCATCACCGCGTTCGAAGGCAACGAGGCCGGCGAAGCGGTTTTCGAGCGTGCCGACCAGGCGCTGTATCGAGCCAAGCGCGCCGGCCGGGACCGCCTGGAAGTGGCCTGAAGGGCGACCAGCGCACATTCCGACGACTCGGGACGGGCTCGCCTGCAGGTGTTGCCGCGGCTCGCTAGAATGGTCCCGCCCGGTAGAATGACCGGCTGTCCCGCTCTGGAAACTCCCATGGATATGTTCGGCGTCGCCGTCCTGATCTTTCTGGTCACCGACCCCTTCGGCAACATCGCCGTGTTCCTCGCCGCGCTGAAAGGCGTCGCACCTGGGCGCCGCCTGCGCGTGGCGTTTCGCGAGCTGGCCTTCGCCCTGGGCCTGCTGCTGCTCTTCCTCACCCTCGGCGAGCACATCCTCAGCGGCCTCGGCCTGTCCCGCGAGGCGACCGGGATCGCGGGTGGCATCATCCTGTTCGTGATCGCCATGCGCCTGATCTTCCCGTCGCCCCAAGGGCTGCTCGGCGAAGTGCCCGACGGCGAGCCGCTGCTGGTACCCCTGGCCACCCCGGCGGTGGCCGGGCCCTCGGCGCTGGCGATGCTGATCACCCTGCGCACCACCTTCGACGGTCCGCTGTGGGAGCTTTACCTGGCGGTGGTGCTGGCCTGGGCCGCTACTGCGCTGATCCTGCTGCAGGCGGCGTTCCTCCAGCGTTTCCTCGGCCCGCGCGGGCTGACCGCCATCGAGCGGCTGGCCGGCATGCTGCTGATCATGCTCAGCGTCGATATGCTGTTGGACAACCTGCGCAGCGTGTTGCACATCGCCGCCTGACCGCGCTGCCCATTTTTTTCGGAGTCATCATGCGTTCGTTCGTTCTACTGGCTTTCACCCTGTCGCTACTGGCCGGCTGCTCCAGCGGCCCGCGCCTGAACACCGACTACACCTCGGCGAACCAGGACAGCCGCGTCCAGTTCATCGTCCTCCACTACACCTCCACCGATCTGCCGCATTCGCTGGGCATCCTCACCCACGGCGGCGTCAGCGCGCACTACCTGATCGGCGACGACGAGCCGGCCACCGTCTACCGCCTGGTGGATGAGAACCGCCGCGCCTGGCACGCCGGGGTCAGTGAATGGCAGGGCCGGACCTGGCTGAACGCCACCTCGATCGGCATCGAGATCGTCAACCAGGGCTATCGCGATACACCCCAGGGGCGGGTCTGGTATCCGTTCAGCGAAGCACAGATCCAGGCGCTGATCCCCCTGCTGAAGGACATCGCCAAGCGCCACGGCATCACCCCGGACCGGATCATCGGACACAGCGATATCGCGCCGGGCCGCAAGGTCGATCCGGGTCCGCTGTTCCCCTGGAAGCGCCTCGCCGACGCCGGCCTGGTGCCCTGGCCGAAGCCCGGCGAATTGGCGCGCCGGCTCGCCGAACTGAACGGCCAGCTGCCGGATGTGCGCTGGTTCCAGCAGCAGTTGGCGCGGCACGGTTACCTGGTGCCGCAGACCGGCGATCTGGAGAAGGACACCCGCGACGTCATCGGCGCTTTCCAGATGAAATACCGTCCGGCCCGCTTCGATGGCGAGCCGGACCTGGAAACCGCCGCCCTGCTGCTGGCGGTGCCGACTTCCTGAGGCCTGTGGAAAAGCCTGCCGGGAGCGGCCCCGGTCACACCGGCAGCAGCATGTAGAAGCGCGCGCCCTGGCCCGGTTGCGAGCGCACCGCGATGCGCCCGCCATGCAGCTGGATGATTTCCTTGCACAGCGCCAGGCCGAGGCCGGCGCCGCCCTTCTTGCGTCCGACCTGGACGAAAGGCTCGAAGATCCGTCCTTGCTGGCTGAAGGGAATGCCTTCGCCATTGTCTTCCACCGCGATCAGCACCCGGTCGCCCTGGCGCCGGGCCTGCAGGTGGATCTGCCCGCCTTCGCTGCTATGGCGCAGGGCGTTTTCCAGCAGGTTGTCGATCACCCGCTCGATCTGCAGGCGATCGAGCTGCAGGCGCGGCAGCTCATCGCCCAGCTCCAGTTGCAGCGAGACCCGGCGGGCCTCGCCCTTGGGAATGAAACGCTGCTGCGCCTGGGTGAGCAGGTCGACGAGGTCGCAGGAAGCCAGTTCGAGCTTCTGCATGCCGGTCTGGTAGCGCGAGAAGTTCAACAGGTCGTTGATCAGCAGGACCAGCCGCGACATCTCTTCGTCCACCGTCTGGATCAGGTCCGCTTCCCGTGACTCCGCGGGGAAGTCCAGGCGTTCGCGGAGCAGGCTGAAGGCCATCTGCATGCCGGTCACCGGCGTACGCAGTTCGTGGGAGGCACGCAGGACGAATTCGCTGCGGACCCGTTCGAAGGCGCGCTGCTCGGTCACGTCGCGGACCACCAGCACCGCGCCGACGCTATGCCCGCCGGGATGGGTGACCGGATACAGCGACCAGGCCAGCAGGCGCGACTCGCCGGCGACGTCCACCACCAGGTCGGGCATCGCCTCGTCCTGGACTTCGCCGAGCAGGGCCTTTTCCACCGCCTCCTGGACATCGACATCGCTGAGTATTTCGTCGATCCGCTTGCCATGGGGGTCGTTGGAGACGAACAGCTGGCGGATCGCGACCGGGTTGGCGTGTTCGATGCGTCCCTGGTTGTCGAAGATCACCAGGCCGTCGTCGATGCTGTCGAGTACCGCCTGCAGGCGCCGCTCGCCGGAAAGCACCTCTTCGACGCTGGTCTTGCGATACTGCCGCAGGGCCTCGGCCATCAGGCCGAAACGCCGGGTCAACTGGCCGACCTCGGCGACGTTGGTCATCGGCAGGGTCACGTCGAAATCGCCTTCGCCGATCCTGTCCGCCGCCCGCGCCAGGGTTTCGATCGGCGCGCCGAAGCGCCGGGCGATGCTGTGGGCGGTGACGAAACCGATCAGCAGGATGGCGACGCCCACCAGGCCAAGCAGGCCGGCGACCAGGTAGGCACGATGGCGGGCGCTGGTCTCGGCTTCGCTGATGCCGGCCAGCGCCAGTTGCTGCAGGTCCTGCAGGCGCAGGCGCAGGCCATTGAAGGCTTCGCTGAAGCCGTCGTTGTCGGCCATGGGCGCCTCGAGCAGGGCCGGGGTGTGCGCCTGCAGTTGCAGGTAGGCGTTGCGGACGCCATCCAGGGCGGCCTGCTCGGCGCTGTCGACGGTATTCGCCCGGCCCTGTTCCAGGACTCGTCGGAAGTCGTTTTGCGAGCGCTCCAGGGCCTGCCCGTCGGGGGTTTCGCGGAGCAGTATGACCAACTGGTCGCCGAGCAACTGGCGCAGTTGCTGGCTCACCTCGATGGTCGCGTAGTGGTGCGACATCCGTTGTTCCTGGGCGCGGCCGAGCTGCATCACGCTGAACAGCCCGAGCAGCAGGCCGAACAGCGAGACGGTGATCAGCGCGGAAATGCTGAGGAACAACCGGGTCCGGAGCTTCATCGGCAGCGGCATGCTCATAGGCCGTACTGCTTGCGCTTCCGGTACAGGGTCGAGGCATCGATACCGAGGGTCTTGGCGGCCTGGTCGAGGGTCGCGCTGGAGGCCATCACCGCCGTGATATGGGCTTTCTCCAGGTCTTCCAGGCTCAGCGATTCGCCGATCCGCGGCGCGCTGCTGGCAGATTGCGCAGCGCTGAAACCGAGGTGGTCGACATCCACCAGTTCCTGGTTGCAGATGATGCTGGCGCGTTCGATCACGTTGCGTAGCTCGCGTACGTTGCCCGGCCAGGGGTATTGCCGCATGGCCTCGCGGGCGGCTTCGCTGAAGCCGCGGGCGGGGCGGCCGTAGTCCTTGACGAAGCGAGCGAGGAAACGTTCGGCCAGGCCGAGGATATCCTCGGCGCGTTCGCGCAGGGGAGGCAGGTTGAGCACGATCACGTTGAGGCGGTAGAGCAGGTCCTCGCGGAACTGGCCCTGGGCGACCATCGCGCCCAGGTCGCGGTTGGTCGCGGCAAGGATGCGTACGTCGGCGCGGCGGGTCACCGGATCGCCGACGCGTTCGTATTCCTTGTCCTGGATGAAGCGCAGCAGCTTGGGTTGCAAGGTCAGCGGGAAGTCGCCGATCTCGTCGAGGAACAGGGTGCCGCCGTCAGCCTGGCTGACCCTGCCCAGGGTGCTTTCGGTGGCACCGGTGAAGGCGCCGCGACTGTGCCCGAACAGTTCGCTTTCCATCAGTTCGGCGGTCAGCGACGGGCAGTTGATGGTGACCTGGGGCTTCTTCGCGCGTTTGCTCCAGGTGTGGATGGCGCGTGCCAGTTCGCCCTTGCCGGAGCCGGATTCGCCGAGGATGAGGATGTTGGCGTCGGTCGCCGCTACCTGGCGCGCGGTCTCCAGTACCGCGGCCATGGCCGGGCTGTGCGATTCCAGGCCGTCGCCCTGGCGGCGCACTTCGTCCTCCAGGGCCTCCAGGCGCGCGGTCAGTTGGCGCACCTCCAGTTGCTTGGCGGCGGCCAGGCGCAGTTGGTCCGGGCTGCAGGGCTTGACCAGGTAATCCACCGCGCCGGCCTGCATGGCGTCGACCGCGGTATCCACCGCCGAATGCGCGGTGACGATCACCACGCGCATCCATGGCGCCTGGACGCGCATCTGGGCGAGAACGTCGAGCCCGTTGTCTTCGCCCAGGCGCAGGTCGAGGAAGCACAGGTCGAATACCTGGCGCTGCAACAGGGCCTCCGCCTGCGGCGCGCTGCTGGCGGTGGCCACGCTGTAGCCTTCGTCTTCGAGGCAATAACGGAAAGTGCGCAGGATCGCCGACTCGTCATCGACCAGCAGGATGCGCCCCTGTTTTTCGGAAGTGGTTTCCATCGTTGCTTTTTATCCTCTAGGGAATTCACTGCCATTCGGCTTCTGGGTTAGTCCCCGGAAAGCCCATGCAAGTTGCAGAGCGCCCCGCCGCCCATCCGGGCGGCCAGGGCGGCGTGCAACCTGCCGATGTTGCTGTTCTTGGGTTTTCGGGAAGCCGTGGCGGCTCCACGGATGGCTCCGGGTAGCAGGTGCCGGGTCGCTTCCCTGTTGCATGTGACAGCGTACCGCGCCGATCGTGCAAAACGCCCGGAATAATTTGTCGCGTCGTGCAGGATGAACTGCGCAGACTACCTGGGTTGTTTTATAACTTATTGAATTAAAAGTGTTTTTATTTTTCAGAAAGGCTGGCATGCGGCGTGCAATGAGGTAGTCACGGTCTCCCTGAAGAAAAAATGGACACAGGCCGGTTCGCTACCCCGATGGGCCTGGCCCCGAGGCGGTACCGACAGTTCCGAAGGCACACAGGAGAAAACATCATGCTTAGTTGGGCTATCACCTTTCTGATCATCGCCATCATCGCTGCCGTCCTCGGGTTTGGTGGCATCGCAGGTGCCGCCACCGGAATCGCGAAGATCCTCTTCGTGCTGTTCCTGGTGCTCTTCGTGGTCTCGTTCTTCTTCGGACGCCGTCGCGGCTAACCGGATGCCAAGGAGAAAGCGATGCGACTCATGCGTAACCTGATGAACGCACTGCTGCTCGGTGCCGCCGCCAGTTCGCTGGCGGTGGCGGCCGACAGGGACGGCGAATACCGCTTGAACGAACTGCAGAGCACCGATGCCGGATACCGCAAGGCCTGGCAGAACCTGGTGGAAGACGAGAGCCGCTTGCCCGACTGGGTGATGAATCTCTCGGGAACCGCTACGCCGATGCATGCCGTCGACGACCAGGGCGACAAGTATCTGGTTGGCGGTCTCTGCGAGAAGTCCGATTGCAAGGGCCAGCGCCTGCTGGTCGCCTTCGATTGGGACAAGAGTCATGCCTACGGGCTCTACGTGCAGGTGCCCGAAGGGCTGCCGCAGGACAAGTCGCCGAGCAAGCACGCCAGCTTCCGCTGGCTGGGCAAGCCGGAACCGGCGGTACAGAAGATCCTCGACGAACAACTCAAGGCCGATCCGAACTGGTACTGAGGCGGAACGGGCTTGCGTGACACCGCCCCGCCCGCAGCGGGGCATGGCCAGGGGACCGGGATGCGCTGGGTGAGGTCGATCCGGCGGGTTCCAGGGGTACAGGGAGTACCTCCTTCGGGGTCGGGCCAGGCGAAAACGCGCCGGAGGGGAGCCACCGATGTCTCGCTGCCTTCCGGCGCGCTTCTATATATAGAAGGGGTACGATGCTCCGCCGTCCGGCGGAGCGTCGGCTTCCGGAGCGATACTCCGCGAACTTCCCTGATATCGATCAATGCCTGTGGATGGCGGAGTCGTTTTACAATCGACCGCCCGCGCGTTCCGAGGCGCCCTCCCAGAAGGGCTTTACCGCGCGGTTATCCACAGAATGCCGCTTATCCACAGCCGGCGATGGCGTGCCGGACGGCCTTGCGTGTCCTGCGACCATGCATCGCAGCGATGATGAGCGACTTTCAACTTCCCAGGATGGGCACGAGGCTCCCGGGCCTTGCACGGAGTGCCTTCCGCTCCCTGTTCTTGTACGAAAATCAAGGGCAATTTCCTGTGGGACGGACGTTTCATTAGTGATTTCTCATGCCGATTCGGCATGGGGCAGTCACTTACGGCATTAGACGGGGTAGGGGAGCGCATGAATCATTGCGCCCTTTCGCCTGTCGGGAGCGACTCTCCCGTTGGAGCGACTCCCGACTTCCACAAGAATTAAGGGTGACGAAACATGGGTAAAGCCAAGCTAAGCCTCGCCTGGCAGATCGTGATCGGTCTGGCACTCGGTATCGCCGTCGGCGCAGTGCTCAACCATTTCAGCGCCGAAAAGGCCTGGTGGATCGCCAACGTGCTGCAACCGGCCGGCGACATCTTCATCCGTCTGATCAAGATGATCGTGGTGCCGATCGTGATTTCCTCGCTGGTGGTCGGCATCGCCGGCGTCGGCGACGCGAAGAAGCTTGGCCGCATCGGCCTGAAGACCATCATCTACTTCGAGATCGTCACCACCGTCGCCATCGTCGTCGGCCTGCTGCTGGCCAACCTGTTCCAGCCCGGCACCGGCATCGACATGAGCACCCTGGGTACCGTGGACATTTCCCAGTACCAGAAGACCACCCAGGAAGTGCAGCATGACCATGCGTTCATCGCGACCATCCTCAACCTGATTCCCTCCAACGTCTTCGCCGCCATCGCCCGTGGCGAGATGCTGCCGATCATCTTCTTCTCGGTGATGTTCGGCCTCGGCCTGTCGAGCCTGCCCAACGATCTGCGCGAGCCGCTGGTGAAGGTGTTCCAGGGCGTTTCCGAGACCATGTTCAAGGTCACCCACATGATCATGAAGTACGCCCCTATCGGTGTCTTCGCCCTGATCGCGGTGACCGTCGCCAACTTCGGCTTCGCCTCGCTGCTGCCGCTGGCCAAGCTGGTGATCCTGGTCTACGTGGCCATCGTCTTCTTCGCCCTGGTGGTGCTGGGCCTGATCGCGCGGATGTTCGGCTTCTCGATCATGCGCCTGATCCGCATCTTCAAGGACGACCTGGTCCTCGCCTATTCCACCGCCAGCTCGGAAACCGTGCTGCCGCGCATCATCGAGAAAATGGAAGCCTACGGCGCGCCGAAGGCGATCAGCAGCTTCGTGGTGCCCACCGGCTACTCCTTCAACCTCGATGGCTCGACCCTGTACCAGAGCATCGCGGCGATCTTCATCGCGCAGCTCTACGGCATCGACCTGTCCATCGGCCAGCAGATCATGCTGGTGCTGACCCTGATGGTGACCTCCAAGGGTATCGCCGGCGTGCCGGGCGTATCCTTCGTGGTGCTGCTCGCCACCCTGGGCAGCGTCGGCATCCCGCTCGAGGGCCTGGCCTTCATCGCCGGCGTGGACCGCATCATGGACATGGCGCGCACCGCCCTCAACGTGATCGGCAATGCCCTCGCGGTGCTGGTCATCTCCAAGTGGGAAGGCATGTACGACGCGGCCAAGGGCCAGCGCTACTGGGATTCGCTGCCGCACCTGCGGCAGGCGGTCGGCGAAGCCAAGGGCAAGCAGGCCACCCTCGAATAAGGCGGCTTCCCGCCCAGGAGGCCCCGGCATCGTCCGGGGCCTCGGCGTTTCTGGCGCCGGCACCGCCTGCGCCGCTATCATCCGCGCAACGCGGGGGATTCTGAATGCTGAACGGCTTGTGGTTGGGTTTTTTCCTGGTGGCGGCGGCGAGTGCGCTGGCGCGCTGGTTGATCGGCGGCGATGCGACGGTGTTCGCGGCGATGGTGGAGAGCCTGTTCGCCATGGCCAAGCTGGCGGTCGAGGTGATGGTCCTGCTGTTCGGCACCCTGACGCTCTGGCTCGGTTTCCTGCGCATCGCCGAGAAGGCCGGGCTGGTGGAGCGCCTGGCGGTGCTGCTCGGACCGCTGTTCCGCCGGCTGATGCCGGAAGTGCCGCCGGGGCATCCGGCGATCGGCCTGATCACCCTGAACTTCGCCGCCAATGGCCTGGGTCTGGACAACGCCGCCACGCCGATCGGCCTGAAGGCGATGAAGGCGTTGCAGGAGCTCAATCCCAGCAGCACCACCGCGAGCAATGCGCAGATCCTCTTCCTGGTGATCAACGCCTCGTCCCTGACCCTGCTGCCGGTGACTATCTTCATGTACCGCGCGCAGCAGGGCGCGGCCGATCCGACCCTGGTATTCCTGCCGATCCTCCTGGCCACCAGCGCCTCGACCCTGGCCGGCCTGTTGTCGGTGGCGCTGATGCAGCGCCTGCGCTTGTGGGACCCGGTGGTGCTGGCCTACCTGATCCCCGGCGCGTTGCTGCTGGCCGGCTTCATGGCGGTGCTCGGCACGCTCTCGGCCACCGCGCTGGCGCAGCTGTCCTCGCTGCTGGGCAACCTGACGCTGTTCAGCCTGATCGTGCTGTTCCTGATCGTCGGCGCGCTGAAGAAGGTGCCGGTCTACGAGAGCTTCGTGGAGGGGGCGAAGGAAGGTTTCGACGTCGCCAGGAACCTGTTGCCGTACCTGGTCGCAATGCTTTGCGCGGTTGGCGTGTTGCGCGCCTCCGGGGCGCTGGAAGTGGTACTCGGCGGGATACGCTGGGCGGTCGAGGGGCTGGGCTGGGACAGCCGCTTCGTCGAGGCGCTGCCCACCGCGCTGGTCAAGCCGTTCTCCGGCAGCGCGGCGCGGGCGATGCTGCTGGAGACCATGCAGACCCACGGCGTCGACAGTTTCCCGGCGCTGGTCGCCGCCACCGTGCAGGGCAGTACCGAGACCACCTTCTACGTGCTCGCCGTCTATTTCGGCTCGGTCGGCCTGCAGCGCGCGCGCCACGCGGTGGGCTGCGCGCTGACCGCGGACCTGGCCGGGGTCATCGCCTCCATCGGCGTGTGCTACTGGTTCTTCGCCTGAAGTCGCCAGGCTTCGACGTCACTGGGTGACGTCGAAGCGCAGGGTACCGATCATCTGTCCGGCCTCGGTGAGTACCTTCACCTGCCAGTGGCCGACCGGGTCGCCGGGGAAGTTCTGCTTGTGGGTCCAGGCCCGGTAGCCCTCCTTGCGGCCGCCGTGGAT
The DNA here is from genome assembly GCF_051048045.1 of Pseudomonas sp. 18-147. Taxonomy (NCBI): domain Bacteria; kingdom Pseudomonadati; phylum Pseudomonadota; class Gammaproteobacteria; order Pseudomonadales; family Pseudomonadaceae; genus Pseudomonas; species Pseudomonas sp. 18-147. The sequence goes on along the minus strand of NZ_CP182296.1, from coordinate 6,474,452 downwards.
ATCCAGGGCGATGCGGTCGAACTCCTTCCCGTTGAACATCCACACGTGATAGATGCGCTCGTCGAGGCCGCGCGGCGCGTTGATCGCGGTATAGGCGAACAGGCCCTGGCTGCGCAACTGGCTGGCGCCGACCTGCTCCAGGCTGTCGCCGGGCGTGCGGCTCTGGTCGTCGAACTGGCTGCTCACCGCCACTTCGGTCAGCCACAGGGTGGCCGGCGGCACCCAGGTACGGCCGAACCAGCCGGCCAGGCCCACTGCCAGGGTCAGGCCGAGAAGCAGGAAGCCGCGCCACCAGTGCTGTAGCGGGAAGGTCACGAGCAGGCTGGGGAAGGACAGCACGACGGCGATGCCCAGCGACAACCGGTAGCTTTCCGGGGTGGTCAGGTGCAGCAGGATCGGCAGCGAGGTCAGCAACACCGCGAACAGGGTCAGGGTGTGGTAGGCGAGGAACACCCAGCGACGCCTGGACAGCCAGCGATAGTAGAGCGGATCGGTGATGGAGATCAGCGCCGCGGCGGCCAGCGTCCCTGTGAACAGCGCCTGACCGCTGTTCCAGGTGGTGGTGATGAGAAAGAACGGCAGGACGAAGAACAGGCTTTCCTGGTGGATCAGTTGGGTCGCGTAGCGCAGCAGCGGTGCCGGGATCTCCCAGCCGAAGCGGCGGGCGAAGGTCTCCCGCAGGAGGTTCTCGAGGATCAACCAGACCCAACTGACCAGCATGATGATCGCCAGCACCTGGGCGAAGCCCTTCTGCCGGTCGACCATGATGAAACTGAACACGCCCGAACAGAAGCCGAACAGGGCGATGGTGCGCGGATAGCGGGCCATCAGGCCGCCGACCAGGGCGATCAGTTGCTCCAGGCGGGCCTTGAGGACGGGGCGTTGTTGGTTGGGCATGGGGACCAGCGGGTTCTCGATCGGAGCTGCTCGGCCAGCCGGCCGGGGCGCGCAGCATAACCCCGGCCGGGTTTCCTGGGTATGAACGAAGGACAGCTGCCGCGTGGCGAATGTTTCCTTCGCCCGACAGAGGCTCCGCTCTCCTTTCTGGAGGTCGACCAGGGAAAAAGGCGTCGCTTTCCCGACCGATGGTCGCGAAGCTTTCGACAGTCTTTCAAACCCCTTCCATTCGCACCTTTCGGGCAATTTTAGATTGTTCGACAGGAGTTTTTACACATATGGTTACAACTCGGTCGATGGATGACGTACCCGCCTGCGTGGCCATCGACGCCGCCATGGACCGCTTCCCCGTGTCTGCCTGAGTGTGTGTCCCATGGCCTCTAATAAATCCAAAGGTGTCGCCATTTTCCGTGTGGTCAGTGGCAACTTCCTCGAGATGTACGACTTCATGGTGTATGGCTTCTACGCCACCGCCATCGCCAAGACCTTCTTCCCCGGCGACAACCCGTTCGCCTCCCTGATGCTGTCCCTCGCCACCTTTGGCGCCGGCTTCCTGATGCGGCCGCTGGGTGCGGTGTTCCTGGGCGCCTACATCGATCGCCACGGCCGCCGCCAGGGCCTGATCATCACCCTCGGCCTGATGGCCATGGGCACCCTGCTGATCGCCTTCGTTCCCGGCTATGCCACGCTGGGCGTGGCGGCGCCGTTGCTGGTGCTGTTCGGCCGGCTCCTGCAGGGTTTTTCCGCCGGCGTCGAGCTGGGAGGGGTTTCGGTCTACCTGTCGGAGATCGCCACGCCAGGACGCAAAGGCTTCTTCGTCAGTTGGCAGTCGGCGAGCCAGCAGGTCGCGGTGGTCTTCGCCGGCCTGCTCGGCGTGCTCCTCAACCAGTGGCTGAGCCCGCAGGACATGGGCGAATGGGGCTGGCGCGTACCGTTCTTCATCGGCTGCCTGATCGTTCCGGCGCTGTTCGTCATCCGTCGCTCGCTGGAGGAAACTCCGGAGTTCGAGGCGCGCACCCACCGACCGTCGCTGTCGCAGGTGCTGCGCTCCATCGGGCAGAACTTCGGCGTAGTGCTGGCCGGTACCGCGATGGTGGTGATGACCACCGTATCGTTCTACCTGATCACCGCCTACACGCCGACCTTCGGCAAGAATGAGTTGCAACTGTCGGACCTCGACAGCCTGCTGGTGACCATGTGCATCGGCCTGTCCAACTTCATCTGGCTGCCGGTGATGGGCGCGTTCTCCGACCGCATCGGGCGCAAGCCATTGTTGCTGGGTGCCTCCGCGCTGGCACTGCTGACCGCCTACCCGGCGCTGTCCTGGCTGGTCCGCGAGCCGAGTTTCGCCGGCCTGCTCGGCGTCGAGTTGTGGCTGTCGTTCCTCTACAGCAGCTACAACGGCGCGATGGTGGTGGCGTTGACCGAGGTGATGCCGGCGGACGTGCGCACCACCGGTTTCTCCCTCGCCTACAGCCTGGCTACGGCGACCTTCGGTGGTTTCACCCCGGCGGTCTGCACCTGGCTGATCCACACCCTGGACAACCGCGCGGCTCCGGGCATCTGGCTCAGTGGCGCGGCGCTGCTGGGGCTGCTCGCCACCCTGGTGCTGTTCCGCCGGCGCGGCAAGGAGATCGCCGAGGCCGAGCTGGCCAACGCCTGAGGCGTTTCGCCGCATGCCGTGCGTCGGCTCCCGCCGGGGCTGCGGCGGCGGCGTTGATGTCGATCAACCGGAGCTGCGCCAAACCGCGTAGACAGGAAGGAAGTGGTTGTACCGACTTCCTTCCCTTCCTGGAGATCGCATCATGTCCAATGTACAAAATGCCAGCCGGTCTTCCGCGTTCGCGGCGGTGGAGGGCGACCATTGGGTCGAGTCCCTCGACGATGGCCGCCACGTGCTGATCCGTCCCCTGCGCGAGGAGGACCGGGAGCGCGAACGCCAGTTCATCAACCGGCTGTCCCCGGCGACCCGCCACTTCCGCTTCCTCGGCGAGATCAAGGAAGCCAGCCCGGCGCTGCTCGACCAACTGATGGACATCGACTACCAGCAGAGCATGGCCTTCGTTGCCCTGGTGCACGAGGACGGTGAGCTGCGCGAGGTCGGTATCAGCCGCTACGCCGCCTGTTGCGAGGAAGGGCAGTGCGAATGCGCGGTAACCATCGCCGACGACTACCAGGGGCTGGGCCTCGACGCCGTGCTGATGCGCCATCTGATCGACGTGGCGCGGCGCAACGGCTTCCGCCAGATGTATTCGGTGGACTCGGCGGCCAACCGGGCGATGCGCGACCTGTGTTGCGCACTGGGCTTCGTCGGCCAGCGCGACCCGGACGACTCGACCCAGGTCATCCACCGCCTGGCCCTGTAGCCCGCTCAGGCGCGCCGGCGGCGCAGGCCGAACCAGAGCAGGCCGCTGGCCAGGAGACCGGCGGCGAGCAGCAATGGGTAGAGCATGTCGTCGTCGAATAGCGGCTTTTCGATGCGCAGGTAGCCTTCGCCGTCGAACAGCCGCTTCGCCAGCGCGTTCGCCTGTTGCAGGCTGACCTTCGCCAGGCGGCGCTCCTCATTGGGGAAATGGCCGTCCTCGTAGTCGGCCAGCGAGCCCCAGTAATAGTCCGCCAGCGCCGCGTTGCCCTGGGTGCTCCAGGCCAGCCTGGCGCGCTCGGCGAATTGCACCCGCTTGAAACGCCCCGGGTCCAGGCCATGCTGGCGGATGCCGTCGAGCAACTCGCGCAGGGCGGCCTCGGTGGCGGGTAGGTCGCTGCGCTCGACATCCGCGTCGAGGCTGAAGAAGCCCTGGTTGGCGAACACCTGGCGATCGGTCGATGGCCCGTAGGTGAGTCCGCGACGCACACGCAGGTCGGCGTACAGCGCGTCGTTCATATAGGCCTGGAGCAGGACCATGGCGTCCGGGTCGGCGTCGTCCGGCTCCGGATAGATCCAGTGCAGCATCGCACCCTCGCCGAATGGCCGGGTGATCAGGGTGCGCCTGGCCTCGGCATGCCCGTTGGCCGCCGGCAGCTCGCGGCGCTCGGGGAGCTCGTGGTCTTCCAGGGTGCCGAAGGTCCGGGTCAGATAGGCCGGCAGGCGCGGATCGAGGTCACCGACCAGGATCAGGGTCATGTTGCCCGGTACGTACCAGTCGCTGCGCAGCCGCTCCAGCTGCTCCGCGCCAAGCGGCGCCAGCGGCGCGCGCTGGGAGCAGGCCAGGCCCAGTTCCACCGCCAGTTGGTCCATGGCGCCACGGCCCAGGTTCTCGCGGTCGAGCCAGCGCTGCAGGTGCGAGTAATGGCCGCCGCCTTCGCGCTCGATCACTCGCTTGGCGGCGGCGATGCGCGGCTCGTCCAGTTCGGTGCGGGTGATGGTGTCCAGCAGCAGGTCTAGGACCTGCCGCTGGGTGGCGGCAGGTGCCTCGATGACGAAGGTGGTGTCGCCTTCGCTGGTGTAGGCGTTCCATTGTCCGCCGAGGGCCTGCATGCGGGCTTCCAGGTCGGCCTCGTCGCCGCCGTCCAGGCCGCTGAAGAACAGGTGCTCGAGCAGGTGCGGCAGCTGCTTTTCACGGCACGAGAAGTCGGCGAAACCGACCCCCACCACCAGCCGGATCGAGACGTGTCGGTGCTGCTCGGTGGGCTTGAGCAGCACGCCCATGCCGTTTTCCAGCTGGAAGGCTTCGACCTCGCTGCGCTGGTCGGCGTACGACCAGGGGCAGAGCAGGCAGAACAGCAGCAGGGTGGACAACGAACGCATGGGCCGAGCCTGGAACTGAAAATACCGAGAATAGCGGATGCTTCATGACGAACCTACCCGCAGAACGGCTAATGTCGCGAACGGCGCGTTTCCGCTCGCTCCTCGGCGAGCGCTGGCTCGGCCAGCGGCGCCGAGGTCATGTCGTCGACTTCGTCGGCCCAGTCGTCCTCGTCCCGCCGAGTGCCCTCGTCGGCCGCGCTGCTCGGCGCGTCTGGATTGTCCAGCACGGCGTAGGCGATGGCGCAGAACAGCGAGTTGAGACGCTTCATGTCGCTGATCAGGTCCAGGTGCAGCGAGCTGGTCTCGATGCTCTGTACCACCTGCTGGTGCAGGCGGTCGACATGGGCATGGGCGTAGCGCCGTTCCTGCAGACGGAAGCGCTGCTTGGCCCGGCGCAGGCGCTTGGCGCTGTCGAGGTCGCCGTTGAGGAACACCGAGAGACCCAGGCGCAGGTTGGAGACCAACTGCTGGTACAAGGTGCCGATCTCTTCCAGGCCGGTGTCGGAGAACGAGCGGCTGCGCGAGGTCTTCTTGTCCTGCACGGCGGCGAGCATGTGCTCGATGATGTCGCCGGCCTGCTCCAGGTTGATCGCCAGCTCGATGATCTCCGCCCAGCGCCGGCTGTCGCGTTCGGACAGGTCCTCGCGCGGCATCCTTGCCAGATACAGCTTGATCGCGGTGTAGAGGGCGTCGACGTCGTCGTCGAGCTTGCGGATGTCCTTGCCGAGCAGCGGATCGCCGCCGCGGATGATCTGCATCAGATTGTTCAGCATCTGCTCGACGGTGTCGCCCATGCGCAGGGTCTCGCGCACCGCGTTGGCCAGCGCCAGGCTCGGCGTGTCGAGGGCGGCGGGGTCGAGATGGCGCGGCCGGGCGACGTCGTCGGGAAGGGCACGGTCGGGCATCACACGGGTGCAGAAGCTGGCCATGGCGTTGGTCAGCGGCAGGCAGGCGAGGCAGCGCGCGGCGTTGTAGAGCACGTGGAAGGCGATCACCAGTTCGGCTGTGCTGAACTGCCAATGATCCATCCAGTCCGCCAGCGGCCCCACCAGGGGCAGCACCAGCAGGCAGCCGGCGACCTTGAACAACAGGCTGCCGAGGGCCACCCGGCGACCGGCGGCGTTTTGCGCGGTGGCGCTGAGCATGGCCAGGATGCCGCTGCCGAGGTTGGCGCCGACCACCAGGCACAGCGCGACTTTCAGCGAGATCACCTTGGACGCGGCGAGGGTCGCGGTAAGCAGCACGGCGGCCAGGCTGGAATAGGAAATCATGGCGAACAACGCGCCGGTCAGCGCGTCGAGCATGATGTCGCCGGTCAGGCTGGAAAACAGTACCTTGACGCCCTTGGCTTGGGTCATCGGCTCGGCGGCGGCGACGATCAGCTGGAGCGCCAGGATGATCAGGCCGAGGCCGATGAATACCCGGCCGAGCTGGCCGAGGCGGGTCTGTTTGCGGCTGAGGAAGAAAATCACGCCGAAGAAGATCAGCAATGGCGAAAGCCACGACAGGTCGAGGGTCAGCACCCGCGCCATCAGCGCGGTGCCGACATCGGCGCCGAGCATGATCGCCAGGGCCGGCGCCAGTGCCATCAGGCCCTGGGCGACGAAGGAGGTGGCCAGCAGGGCGGTGGCGTTGCTGCTTTGCACCAGGGCGGTGACGCCGATGCCGGCGGCGAACGCCAGCGGGCGTTTTTCCACGCTGCGACTGAGGATGCGCCGCAGGTCGGCGCCGTAGACCCGGAGGATTCCGGTGCGGACGATATGCGTGCCCCACACCAGCAGGGCGACGGCAGAGAGCAGGTCGAGCAGTTTCAGCATGGCGTGGCCCCCCTGGCACTACGACGAATGGCCAACCTCGCGCCAGGTTCCGCGTGCGTTGCGCCGCGGAGCCCGGACAACGGCGCCAACGGCCACGATGGAAAGGCAGCGTTCAGGCGAGTTGTAACACGAACGTCATATTTGGACAGGCGCCCCCCGCGGGAGTTCGTCTCGGCAGCCCGAGCGGCAGGGCGCCTACCCTTCATTCAAGCGTGCGCGCCGGGAAACGGCGAGGATTTTTTCGCCTTCCGTTCGATGCATGCGTTTGCGCCACAGGCCATGGAATTAGCCGACAGGAAGGGTATCCTTTGCACCTTTTAAAAAGCCCCGGTCTAGAGGGATACAGAGGAGTGGTGCGGATGCGATTTTCGGGGATCAGTGGCTGCCTCTCGGCAGCGGTGTTGGCGCTCGGGGTAGGGGGAGCGCCGGTGGTTCAGGCCGATGCGCTGGGCGATAGCCTGGAGCAGGCGCACATCCGCAAGGCGACCTTCGCCGCGCCGGCCTGGGAAGGCTATACCAACGCCGACGGCAGCGGTCTGTACTGGGACCTGCTGAAGCAGGTCTATGCGCCCTACGGGCTCGACGTGAAATTCATCAACATGCCCTGGAACCGCGCCAACAAGCTGATGACCGCGGGCTCCATGGTCGATGGCGTGCCGGGCGAGATCCCCGGCGTTGAGGGCAAGCTGTACGCCCAGTTGCCGATCGACATCGAGTACCACGGCGTGATGCATGCGGCGAAGACGCCCTTTTCCGGCCGCGCCAGCCTCACCGGCAAGCGCGTCGGCTGGCGCCACAGCTACAACCTGATCCCCGCGGAGCAGCGCGACTTCACCCTGGTCGAGTGCGTCCGCCCCGAGCGTTGCACCGAGCAGGTCCAGAACGGCGAGCTGGATTTCTTCCTCGACGAGCCGGACGAACTGGAAAAGCAGCGCAGCGAAGCGCATCTGCCGGCCGACGCCTACCCGATCGCGCAACTGCCGCCCGGCAAGGAGTCCTTCATGACCTTCGCCGACAGCGCCAGCGGCCGGCTCCTGCGCGAGGTCTACGACGCGCGGGTACGGCAGATGGCGGCGTCCGGCGAGCTGCGGGCGCTCTACCAGCGCTGGAACAGCGAGGTGCCCGGCGCCGTGCAGGCTCTTTCGGCGCAGTGATGCGCCGCTCATTTCCATCGCGAAGCCTTTCCGGGGCTTGCGCGGTGGGAATGAAACGCCTAGGATTCGCCCTTCATTTCCCCCACTTACGCACCGCAAAGGAGGTTACATCGATGATTCAGTTCTCTACCCTTTGCAGGCTGCGCCTGGCCTAACGGCCACCGAAACCTACCGCTCGACCCCCTGCACCGCTGAACGATTCCCGCCCTTGCGTCCGCGCAAGCTTCCGGCGAGAGGTCATCGGCTGCCGCGGTCACCGCTCCCCAGGTTTTCACTTCTCCGTTAGACGCCCTTCGCCCTTCCGCGAGTGCCCGCTCGGCTTCGGTCTGCCCCCCGGATCTACCGTTTCAATCACATGGATTGGATTATGGGCAACTACATCAAGCCTTTGTCCGCGGGCGTCGCACTGATCGCCTCGGACAGCACCTGGATCGAAGGCAAGGCGATCCAGCAACTGCAAACCACCGCCGAACTGGACGGCATGTGCCGCGTCGTCGGTCTCCCGGACCTGCATCCCGGCCGCGGCTATCCGGTCGGCGCGGCGTTCTTCTCCGTCGGTCGCTTCTATCCGGCGCTGGTCGGCAACGACATCGGCTGTGGCATGGCCCTGTGGGAAACCGGCCTGGCCCCCGGCAAGCTATCGGCGGACAAACTGGAAAAGCGCCTGGGCAATCTCGACCTGCCGCTGGACGAGACCTGGAGCGACTGCATCGAAGCCCTGGATCTACCGGCCCGCGAGCACTGGCGCGCGCTCGGCACGATCGGTGGCGGCAACCACTTCGCCGAGCTACAGCAGGTCGAGACCGTGTTCGACCAGGCCGCCCTGCACGCCCTCGGCCTCGATGCCGGCCGCCTGCAACTGCTGGTGCACAGTGGCTCGCGCGGTCTCGGCCAGGCGATCCTGCAAGAACAGGTCAGCCTGCATGGCCACGCCGGCCTGCTCGACGGCAGCCTGGAAGCTTCCGCCTACCTGGCGCGCCACGCCGATGCGCTGCGCTTCGCCGAGGGTAACCGCCAGCTCATCGCCCGGCGCATTCTCGAACGCTTGCGCTGCGACGGCCTGGAACTGCTCGACATCAACCACAACCTGGTGGCGCCGGCACAGGTCGATGGCGTCGACGGCTGGCTGCACCGCAAGGGCGCCACCCCGGCCGACCAGGGCGTGCTGGTGATCCCCGGCTCGCGCGGCGACTACAGCTACCTGGTGGAGCCTGTGCCGAGCGCGCAGAGCCTGTTCTCCCTGGCCCACGGCGCCGGTCGCAAATGGCAGCGCGGCGAGTGTCGGGAGCGTCTGGCGGCGCGCTTCAGCGTCGACCAGTTGGGCCGTACGCGCCTTGGCAGCAGGGTGATCTGTGGCGACCGCCAACTGATCTACGAGGAAGCGCCGGAAGCCTACAAGGGTATCGACTCGGTGGTCGGCGCGCTGCTCGAAGCCGGCCTGCTGCGCCTGGTCGCTCGCCTGAAGCCGGTGCTGACCTACAAGACCCGTGGGGAGTGCTGCCGATGATCCTGCTGCAACTCTCCGCGGCCCAGGGGCCGGCGGAATGCTGCCTGGCGGTGGCGAAGGCGTTCGAGCGGCTGTGCCTCGAGGCGGCGCAAGCCGGCGTCGAGGTCGAGGTAATCGAGGAGGTGGCCGGCGAGCGTCCGCGCACCTGGCGTTCGCTGCTCCTGGGGCGGCGCGGCACTGCCGCCGAAGCGCTCGCCGAGCGCTGGTGCGGCGGTATCCAATGGATCTGCCCCAGCCCCTACCGGGCAAGGCATGCGCGCAAGAACTGGTTCATCGGCGCGGAGCGCTTCGCCGCGCCGCCGGCCAGTCTGGAGGGCGAGATCCGTTTCGAGACCCTGCGCTCTTCCGGCCCCGGCGGCCAGCATGTCAACACCACCGACTCGGCGGTGCGCGCCACCCACCTGGCCAGCGGCATCAGCGTCAGGGTGCAGAGCCAGCGTAGCCAGCACGCCAACAAACGCCTGGCGATCCTGCTGATCGCCCGGCGCCTCGCGGACCAGGCGAGCAGCGCGGCCGACGCGCTGCGCGCGGAGCGCCGCCAGGCCCACGGTCGGATCAGTCGCGGCGCGGCTCGCCGGGTATTCCGCGGCGAGCGTTTCGAGCCGGCCTGAGCGGCTCAGTCGCCGAGCACTTCCTTGCGCAGCTTCACTGGCTCTTCGCCCCGCTTGCGCGCGGCGGCGCCGCGCATGCGGATGTTCAGCGCCTCCACGGCCAGGGAGAAGGCCATGGCGAAGTAGACGTAGCCCTTCGGCACATGGACTTCGAAGGCTTCGGCGATCAGCACCGTGCCGACCACGATGAGGAACGACAGGGCGAGCATCTTCAGCGACGGGTGCTTGTCGATGAAGTCGCTGATGGCGCCGGCGCAGAGCATCATCACCAGTACCGCGACGATGATCGCCGCGACCATCACCGGCACGTGGGAGACCATGCCGACGGCGGTGATCACCGAGTCCAGGGAAAAGACGATGTCGATGATCGCGATCTGGATGATGGTGCCGATGAAGCCGCCCGCCGACCCCTTCGGTTCATCGCCGCTTTCTTCCTCGCCTTCCAGGCCCTGGTAGATCTCCGAGCTGCTTTTCCAGAGCAGGAACAGGCCGCCGAAGAACAGGATCAGGTCGCGTCCGGAGATGCCCTGGCCGAACAGGTGGAAGAGGTCGGCGGTCAGGCGCATGACCCAGGTGATCGACAGCAACAGCAGGATCCGCGTCACCATCGCCAGGGCCAGGCCGAAGAAGCGGGTGCGTGGCTGCAGGTGCTTCGGCATGCGCCCGACCAGGATCGAGATCATGATGATGTTGTCGATGCCGAGGACGATCTCCAGGGCGGTCAGGGTGAAGAACGCAATCCAGATTTCCGGGCTGGTCAGCCATTCCATGAAGCGGTCACTCGTCTCGGTCAGTTACTGAACAGGGGGAACAGGCCCAGCAGCAGGGCCATGGCGAGGATTGCCAGGCACACCAGCACGGCCCATTTCAGGGTGAAGCGCTGGTGGTCGCCGAAGTCGATCTTGGCCAGCCCCACCAGCAGGTAGGTGGAGGGCACCAGCGGGCTGAGCAGGTGCACCGGCTGGCCGACGATCGAGGCGCGGGCCATTTCCACCGGGGTGATGCCGTATTCGGCGGCGGCCTGGGTGAGGATCGGCAGGACGCCGTAGTAGAAGGCGTCGTTGGACATGAAGAAGGTGAACGGCATGCTCACCAGCGCGGTGATGGTCGCCAGGTATGGGCCCAGCGCCGGCGGGATCACCGCCAGCAGGCTCTTGGACATGGCGTCGACCATCCCGGTTCCGGAGAGGATGCCGGTGAACACCCCGGCGGCGAAGATCAGCGAGACCACTGCGAGAATGTTCTCGGCGTGTGCGCCGATGCGCTTCTTCTGCTCCTGGATGCACGGGTAGTTGACGATCATGGCGATGCCGAAGGCGATCATGAACAGCACCGGCATCGGCAGCAGGCCGGCGATCAGGGTCGCCATCAGGACCACGGTGAGAATAGCGTTGAACCACAGCAGCTTGGGCCGGCGCGCCTCCGGATACTGCGACACGCTGATCTCCGCCAGGTCCTCATGGTCGGTGGGCAGGTGCAGCTCGCCGAGGCGGGCGCGCTCGCGCTTGCCGTAGATCCAGGCGATGGCGAAGATCGCCAGCAGCCCGGCGATCATCGCCGGGATCATCGGCACGAAGATATCCGCCGGGTCGACGTGCAGGGCACTCGCCGCGCGGGCGGTGGGGCCACCCCAGGGGGTCATGTTGAGCACGCCGCTGGAGAGCATGATCAGGCAGGCCATCACCAGCGGGCTCATGCCCAGGCGGCTGTACAACGGCAGTACGGCGGCCACGCAGATCATGTAGGTGGTCGAGCCGTCGCCGTCGAGGGAGACGATCATCGCCAGCGCCGCGGTGCCCAGCGAGACCTTCAGCGGGTCGCCCTTGACCAGCCGGAGGATCTTGCGCACCGCCGGGTCGAACAGCCCGGAGTCGATCATGATGGCGAAGTAGAGGATCGCGAACATCAGCATCACGCCGGTCGGCGCCAGGGTGCGGATGCCGTCGAGCATCATCGGGCCGAGGCCGGCGGCGAAACCGCCGATCAGGGCGAAGGCGATCGGGACCAGGATCAGCGCGATCAGCGCGGACAGGCGCTTGGTCATGATCAGGAACATGAAGGTCGCCACCATGGCGAAGGCGAGCAGGGTCAGCATGGGTTCACTCCGGGGAAGACGGCGGACGGGCGTGCGGCGTGCGGTCAGCAGGCGGCGGGCGGGTGGCGTCGCGCGGACGGAGTGCGGCTGTAGGCGTGTGCGGAACGGGGCATGGCAATCACCATTGTTGTTTTTGTACGGGTAAGCGGGCGTCTCGTGGGCGCGCCGTCGTGTCCGGTCTTCTGCCGGTGGTGGGCGGATGCTACGGCGGGAAGCTTTCAGGCAGCTTTCGCTGGATAACGGCGGGAAACGTGCGGGTAATTTCGGATATATGGTCGATCAGGGCTGCCGCGCGAGGAGCGCCGCGGCCAGTTGCAGGTCGCTGTACCCGGTGTATTCCGGGGCTTGGCGCAGGACCTGCAAGGCTGCCTGGAGGTACGCGCCACGGATCGCACCGTCGCTGGCGACGAAGCTGGCGGCGTCGTCCCGCGCCTGGACGAGCTTGTCGCCCTCGTCAGCGCTGGACTCCTGTGCGCTGACGGTGCTGCCGATGAACGGGCCGACGGTGGTGACGGCCGCCCAGAAGAAGGTGGCGGCGCCGGGTTCGTCGTCGAATTCGGGAAACACCTTGATGAAACCGAAGGCCGGTTGGCAGAGCAGGCAGAGCGCCGTGAGGGCGGCGGCGACGCGTCCTGTCGTCATGGGCTTCCTTGCAGCACGAGGAGTACGCCGACCAGAGTGGCGCCGGAAAGCAGCGTTTGCAAGGTAATGATGCCCGCCATCAGGTGGCCGTCGCCGCCCAGTTGGCGGGTCAGCACATAGGCGGTGGGCGCCGTCGGCAGGGCGAAGAACAGTACCAGCACGGCGCTTTCCATGCTCGGCAGGCCCAGCCCGCGAGCGATGGCGAAGGCCAGCAGGGGCATCGCCAGCAGCCGCGCCGCGCAGTTCCAGCCAAGGGCCGCGACTTCGCCGCCGAGTTCCTGGGGTTTCAGCGCCGCGCCGACGCACAGCAGGCCCAGCGGCAGGCTGGCCACCGCCAGCAGGTTGAGCAGGCGATCGCTGCCGCCGGGCAGGCCGACGCCGGCCAGGTTGACCAGTGCGCCGGCGAGGCAGGCGAGGATCAGCGGGTTCTTCAGGATCGGCAGCAGCAGCGCGCGCAGGCTGATGCCGCGCTCGGCGGTCAGCGCCCAGACCGACATCACGTTCACCGTCGGCACCATCAGCGCCAGCATCAGCGCGGCCAGGGTCAGGCCCGGCTTGCCGTACAGGCTGCCGACCGCGGCCAGGCCGAGATAGGTGTTGAAGCGCAATACGCCCTGGGCGATGGCGCCGAAGCGCCCGGCGTCCCAGCCGCGCCAGCGCTTGCAGAGCAGCAGGGCGAGCCAGGCGACGCCGAGCCCGAGCAGTACGGCCAGGGCCTGGCGGGCCAGGCCGGGGTCGTCCAGCGGCGCGGTCGCCAGGTTGCTGAACAGCAGCGCGGGAAACAGGATGAAGTAGTTCAGGCGTTCTGCGGCAGGCCAGAAGGCTTCGCCGGGAAAGTCCCAGCGGCGCAGGGCGTAACCGCCGACGATGAGGGCGAACAGCGGCCAGAGGGAGTAGAGCAGAGCGGTCACGGGCACCCCCGGATAGTGGAATCCGCTCATCTTGCGAGGTGGCTGCGGCACAGGGCAAGTCCGGCTTATGCTGGCACTCCCGCGAGGAGGATTCGCCATGCCCGAGACCCATACCGGCGGTTGCCATTGCGGCTATCTGCGCTACGCCGTCGCCGCGCCGCTGGACGATGTCGCTCACTGCCACTGCTCGATCTGCCGGCGCACCACAGGCGGCATCGTCACCACCTGGGCCACGGTGCCGCGCGCGGCGTTCCGCTGGCTGGCGGGCGAACCGGCGGAATATGCCTCGTCGGCCAGCTGCACGCGCTACTTCTGCCCGCGTTGCGGGGCCAACCTGGCGTTGTTCACCCGGCTCAGCGCCGATACCCTGGACTTCACCGTGGCCAGCCTCGACCATCCCGAGCGCGCCCCCGCCAACCGGCACATCTGGGTCGGCAGCCGCCTGCCATGGCTACACCTCGACCCGCAGTTGCCCGAAGAGGACGAGGAGTTCATCGCCGGAGCGGACGACCCGTGAGCGAAGACCGGAGGTGGCACCTGTAGGGCGAATAACGCAGAGCGTTATCCGCCGTCTGCGAGGCGCTGAAAGAGCGCTCGGGACCATGCGTCCTGCAGGCGCCTCCCTCAGGGCAGCATCAGCCCGCCGGCCGCCTTGTGCAGCTCGCGCAGGTGCGCGCCGACCTCCTTGATGTTGGCCTCGTTGGCTTCCAGCTCGGCGCGGCGCTCGGGATCGAGCAGGGCGCGGACCTCGCGGTCGAGGTCGTCGCTGAGCCGGCGCAGGCGCGCCTGGCGTTCGCGGGTCTGCTCTTCCAGGTGCTTCCACTCGGCGGCCTGCGGCAGGCCGTAGCCGCCCTCCAGGAGTTCCGCCGGACGACTGAGGAAGCCGCTGTCGTCGAGGATCTGCTGGAAGGTCTTGCCGGCCACTTCCAGGCGCTGGTCGCCGGCCGGCTTGTCCAGATGGCCGAGGTACAGGCGCTTCAACTCGTCCTGGGCGAGCAGCAGCTGGCGCCGCAGCGAGGCCTGCTCGAGCAGCAGCAGCGCCGCGCTGGCGCGCAGGTCGGCCTTGGCGAACCAGGGCTGGCGCTCCCTGGCCGGCAGCGCCAGCCAGTCCTCGACCTTGTCCTGGGGAATGTGCAGGCGCTGCTTGAGCACGTCGAACATCGCCTGGTAGCGGTCGCGGAAGGAGTCGAAGCGGTAGCCCAGGCGCAGGGCTTCCTTGGGGTCGTCGAGCACACTGGGATCGGCCAGCTTGCGGTTCTCCAGCATCTCGAGCACGCCGTAGGGGGTGATGCTGTCCAGGCTTTGCAGCGGTCGCCGGGGGATGCCGCTGCGCAGCAGCTTGAGGGTTTCCACCGCGCAATTGTTGGAGATGAAGTAGTACTGGCCGTCGTAGCTCCAGTGACTCTGCGCGGCGCGCTCGACCAGGCTGGCGACCTCCTCGCGGTCCAGCTTCAGCGGCACCGAGGCGAGGCTGCGCAGCTCGACCTTGGTGTATTCCTCGATCACCTGCGACAGCGGCAGGACGAACAGGCGCGACGGATAGGCGCCGGTCAGGCCGTCCCAGCTGGACAATTGCAGGTCGCCGACGAAGGCGCGGTAGGACAGCACCAGATGCTGGTCGAGGTCCAGCCGGCAGTCCGGACCACGCGGCCGGCCGGGGGCGCAGATCACCAGGCGGAGCATGGTGTGGCCCCAGCGGCTGACCAGGTTGTCGTTGGCCTCGGCCAGCAGGTAGTCGACCTCGTAGACCCGCTCGGGGTCGAGCTGGCCCAGCGGCTGCTGGCCGAAGTCGCGGCCGGCGTTGAGGTAGGCGAAGCTCTGCGCACAGGCGCTGTGTTCCGGCGCCCAGCCGAAGCGTTGCTGGTAGTAGCGGTAGAGCGCCGGGCGGCGGCAGGCGTAGCTGGGATCGAGGAGGAAGTACTCCATGTTCACCGCGACGAACTCGCGCGGATTGCTCAGCTCGTAGACGTCCGGGCTGCGCAGTACGAAGCCATTGTGCGCCTCGCGCCGCCCGCGCTGGCCGGCGCGCTGCGGCCAGCCGGCGAGATCGAGCAGGCGCGGGTCGTCGGAGAGCGTGAAGCGGCGACCGCTCTGCCCGCGGCAATCGGTGGGCTGGGCGATCCGGCCGAGGGTTTCTTCCTGGCGCGTGCAGCGGCGGATCTCGCGTTTTTCCTCCGCCGACCACAGGCGCGCGCGATCGTAGACGTGGGTCAGCTCGTGCAGCAGGGTCGCCAGCAGCTCGCGCCGCTCGGTGCCGTGCACGCGCCCGGTCTGGCGGCTGGCGGCGCTGCCGTCGGTGAGATCGGCCAGGTACTTGCGGTTCAGCGCGATGCGCTGCGGGCCACGGGCCTGGCCCATGCCGTTGGCGGGCAGGTCGTCGCGCCACTCGACCTCGATCTCGCGGTCCAGGCGTTCGCGGAAGGCCGGCGGCAACTTGTCCGCGGCTTCGTCCAAGAGTTGCTGGCTGGCCTCGCGCTGCGCAGGGTCCAGCCCAGGCGCGTCGAGTTTCAGGCGCAGGGCCGCCGTCGCGTTGCCGGCTCCGCAGAGGGCCAGCGCCAGCAGCCAGGCGCAGGCCTTCCTCACAGGGCGAGAATGGCTTCGGCAAGTACCTGGTCGGAGGCTTCACGGGCTTCCGGCAGACGGCTGCGCAGGGTCCGCATCGCGGCTTCCAGCTGGGCGCCGCGAATGGCGCCGTCGCTGGCGACGAAACTGGCGGCGTCGTCGCGCGCCTCGGTGACCACTTTCATGTCGCGCACGGAAGTGGTGGTGTCGGAAGTGAAGTCGATGCTGCGGTCGAGGGCGCGGACGATGATATTGCTGGTCGCGACCACCGAGCGTGCTTCCGCGGCCGTGGCGCAGAGCGCCAGCAGCAGGGCGGCGAACAGGGGGCTATGACGCATGGAGCTACGGCGCATGGAGGTTCTCCGGAACGGTGGTGATCGCCTATTGGGCAAGAATTGCTTCGGCCAGTTCCTGATCGCTGGCCGCCAGCTCGGGGTGCGCGACACGCAACCAGCGCAGCGCCGCTTCCAGGCGCGCACCACGGATGCTGCCATCGCTGGCGACGAAGCTGGCCGCATCGCCCCGGGCATCGCGTAACAATTTGTTCTCGAACGGCGTGCTGGTCAGCTTGCTGGTGACGTAAAGGGACTTCGCGGTAAACGCCGTCGTGGTATCGAAGGCGTGCGCAGCGGGCGCCAGCAGGCAACAGAAGAGCAACGAGAACCGGTAACGCATGGGGTTGGGCGGAATAGGACTGGAACAGCCGCCAAGGCTAACGGAATGTGCGGCGCGGAGCCAGTGTGGCCGGTCGGCCAGGTCATCGCCGCAGCCGGGTGGCTGCGGCGGCGGGGCGGGCGACTCAGATGGTCAGGATCGCCTGGGCCAGTTGCATGTCGTTGGCGGCCAGGCTCGGCAGCTTGCCACGGATGTGGCGCAGTGCGGCTTCCAGGTGCGAACCGCGGATGTCGCCCTGGCTGGCGACGAAGCTGGCGGCGTCGTCGCGCGCTTCGAGGACGATCTTGTCGTCGCGGAAGGAATTGGTGATGTCCGAAGTGGCATTGGAGGTCATGCCGGTGGCGCGGACCAGGGTATCCGTGGTGACCACGAAGCTGCTGGCGAACGCGCTGGAGGCGCAGGCGAGCAGGGCAGCGGCACCGATCAGGCGCAGACGTTTCATGTGAGTTGCTCCGAACGAAGTCAGCGTAGACGGCCGCATCCGCGCGGCCGTGTCAACGCTGAGACTAACCAACTGTGCGCCACGTCACCAGCGGCTCAGCGCCAGAAAGGTTTCGAAATCTCTACGTAGCGTTCGCTCGGGCTGATTGCCAGGTCGGCGAGGTCGTGTTCGGACATTTGCGCAAGATGCTTGCGCGATCGAGCGTTTTGTCGCCAGGAATTCAATTTTTCCAACAGGGCGGCGAGATGTGGATGGGCGGCCGGGAGACCGCTGGAACTCCCGGCGTGCGGGTGCGGGGATGTCCTCATCGTGCGTTCCTTCCCATCCCGGGGATGGGGGCGGGGTGTGGAACCTCATGATGCGCCGGGACCGCTGGCTTGCTCAGGGGCAACCACGCGGGAGTTGGACGGAACAGTTCGGTGGCCCCGGCAACTGTTCCGCCCGGCTGTAGCGGAACTGTTCCGGTGGTTCTACGCCTGGGCGGGCTTGCGCGCGATGATCACCTGGCTCTTGGCGACCACGGCGTCCAGGGCCTGCTTGATGGCCGGGCCGCGCGGCGAGTCGAGCAGCGCCTGCCAGGTCCTGGCCCAGTGTTCGAGGAGGGGATGGTCGGGATTGCCGAAATCGACCTTGGCCTCCCAGAACAGCAGCATCCACAGCGACCAGTAGAAGCCGTAGCGGCTGTGGCTGAGGATTTCCAGGCCGGCTTCGCGCACCAGTGCGGCGAACTGCTCCTCGCCGAGCACGCGGATGTGGTTGGGCTTGCGGAAGTATTCGTCGGCGGCGAAGTCCTTCTGCAGGTCTTCCGACGTGGGATGCGGCACGCTGAGCAGATAGAGTGCGCCGGGCTGGCCGACCCGTACCAGCTCGGCGAGGAACTGCCGCGGATCGTCGACGTGCTCGATGACCTCGGTGGAGACCACCCGGGTGGCCGTGGCGTCAGCCAGGGGCAGCGGGTCGCAGTCGCTGACCAGGCATTCCAGTTCGCGGGCCGGGGTATCGGCCAGGCGCTCGCGGGTCCTGGCGATCTTTTCCGCGTCGATGTCGGCGATGATGATGCGAGCGCCGCGCATGGCGCAGAAATGAACGTTGCCGCCGTCGCCGCACCCCACGTCGAGCACGGTGTCCTCGGCGGAAATCGGAAAGCCGCTGAACAGCTCGTCGGTCTCCTGGTTGAACCAGCCGCTGAGCACCGCGTCGCGCAACCCGAGCATGTACGGGTCGACCGGCGCAGGGGCGGGTGGCGCGGCGATGGGCTCGGCGACGGGGCTGGGCGGCGAGACGATCTTCTTGAGGAAGTTCAGCATGAGGTGGCTCCGGAAGTGGTGGCGACGCGGCGGGCGGCGCTCAGGCGCTTGACCAGGCGGGAGCCCAGGTCGCGGCAGGGGCTCTCGACGAAGCGGTAGTTGAGCTCGCTGAGTACGACGATCAGGACCAGGCTGATGGCGAGCAGCGACAGGGGCCGCTCGCCGGCGTCCCAGCCCAGGCGGAAGCAGAGTTCGCGACTGAGATAGAACGCCGGGATGTGGATCAGGTAGATCGCATAGGAGCGCGCGCCGACCCAGACCAGCAAGCGCTTCAGCGGCCCGTTGGAGAGCAGGTAGTCGCGGTCGTAGGAGGCTATCCACACCAGCAGTCCGCACAATAGCGCGATGGCGCCGATCCGCACGGTGACCAGGCTGTACGCTTCGCTGGCCAGCACGCCCAGGGCCGCGGCCACGGCGGCCAGCAGCAACGGCCCGCTCCAGGCGCGGCCCAGCAGGGTGGGGTTCCAGCGGGCATAGCCAGGCTGCAGGGAGGCGAGGGCGAGCAGTACGCCGATGGCCAGGGCGTCGGTGCGCAATACCATCAGCAGCGGCGTGCGCAGGCTGAAGAACTGGACCAGCACCAGCGCCAGGAGGGCCCAGCCCAGGTAGCGACGCAGGCAGAGGATCAGCAGCGGCAGCAGGAGGTAGAACTGTTCCTCCAGGGAAAGGCTCCAGTAGACGAAGCTGGCACCGTATTCGTAGCGGTAGAAACTGTCGGCGAAGCGGAAGTTGGCGACCTGGAGGAAACCGGCGAGGCTCGCCGCGAGGTTGGCCGACAGGCTGCCGAAGGCTCCGGAGCGGTTCAGCAGCAGGCAACAGGCCAGGATCAGCGCCAGCCACAGCCAGGCCGAGGGCAGCAGGCGGAAGGCGCGGCGGATCCAGAAGTACCGCGCCTGTTCCCAGAATGCCTGGCGTGTGGGCGCCTCGCGCAGTTGCGGGATGAGGGTGCGGGCGATGACGAAGCCGGAGATGGCGAAGAACAGGTCCACGCCCCACCAGAACTGGACGCGCTGGTTGATGCCGTCCAGCAGTGCCGGGGAGCCGCTGAACAGGTTGCCGTGCAGATGGTGGAATACCACGCCGAGCACGGCCAGCCCGCGCAACAGTTCGATGTCGAGGATACGTTTGCCGCTCATGTCCGCGACGATCCGGGGTCGAGCGGCTTGCGCGCGATGATCACCTGGCTCTTGGGCATGAAATGGTCGAGCAGGTGCTTGATCTCCAGGCCGTCGGGACGGGCCAGGAGGTTTTCCCAGAGCCGTGCCCAGTCTTCCATCAGCGCCGGGTAGGGCGGCTGGATACGGTCGCGGACGGCGCCGCCGAGCTCACGGCCGGCGGCCCGTTCGCTGGCCCAGAAGAAGATCATGCCCATCACCCAGAAGAAGCCGCTGGCCTGGCGGTGCTCGATGACCAGCCCGGCGTCCTGCACCAGGCGCGCGAAGTCGTCGCGGGAAAAGATGTGGATGTGGTTGGGCGCCCGGAAGTAGTCGGCCGGGGCGATGCCCTGCTGCAGGTGTTCGCCGACCGGGTCCGGCACGCTCAGCAGGTACTGCGCGCCAGGGCGTCCGAGACGCACGAGTTCGTCCATCACCCGCGCTGGGTTGGCCACGTGTTCGAGCACTTCCATGCACACCAGCTTGTCGGCGCAGGCGTCGCGCAGCGGCAGCGGGTCGCTGTCGCTGACCAGGCCGGTGAAGGGCCGCCGGGCCACCGCCTCGACCTGCTGCGCCAGGCTCCGCACCTTGTCCTCCTCGCTGTCGGTGAAGATCACCGAAGCGCCCTGGCGGGCGGCGAAGAGGGTGGCGACGCCTTCGCCGCAGCCGAGATCGAGCAGGGTGTCCTGGGCGCCGATGGCGAAGCCGGCGAGCAGTTCGCCGGTTTCGCTGCGGAACCAGCCATCCAGCACCGCATCGCGCAGACCGCACATGCGTGGCGACACCGGTTCGCTCGCCGCAGCGGGACGGGAACGCCAGCGTTGGAGCAGGGCGCGGATCATGCCGGGATGCTTTGCAAGGCGGCGGGGTCGCCTTGTGCCGCTTCGTCGAGGAAGCGACGCAGGCGCTCCACGGCCAGCTTGCGGCTGCAGAAGCGTTCGAGGCTGGCGCTGGCATGCGCGGACATGCGTGCGTAGCGCTCCGGCTCCTGGCGAGCGACCTCGAAACTGGCCCGGTAGGCCCGGCACAGCGACTCCCAGTCGGTGATGTAGCGCAGCGTGCGGTAGGCCGCGCGCGGGTCGTGGGGCCAGGCGGTGGCTTCTTCCGAGGAGTCGACGATGAAGGCGTTGTCGGCGTCGATGTAGTCGATCATCGCGGTATTGCGCGGAGCCACGGCCGGCTTGCCGCTGGACATGAATTCCATCAGCGGCAGGCATTGGCCTTCGCCGTAGGAGGTGTTCACCACGTAGCTGGTGGCCTCGACCAGCCGCTCGTAGTCCGGGTCGGCGAGGTAGCCGTGGATCAGCACGATGCGGCAGCGGTAGGACTGGTTCTTGTACAGGTGGTGAAGCATGTCGGCCAGCGCTTCGCCGACGTTGTGGTGGGTCAGTTTCAGCACCAGGGTGGCGTCGGGCTCGTCGCGGAAGGTGGCGCAGAACGCGCTGATCATGTCCTGCCAGTTCTTGCGCCCGTCGTAGGGGTTGAACACCGAGGTGTAGATGACCCCGTCGAGGCTCAGCTCGACCTGTTTCGCCGCGCGGTCCGGCAGGGCCAGGACCTCCGCCGACGGCTCGGGGTCGGCATGGACGGCCAGGTCCAGCTGGCGGCTGTCCACCAGCAGGCCGTCCAGGCGCAGGCGCACATCCCGGGCTTCGGGACGGCCCGCCTGCTGCGAGGCGCGGTTGGCGAAGCGATCCCAGACCGGCGCCGGCACGCTCAGTACAGGGTAGTCGCGACCCATGGCGGCGCGCACCACGTCGACCGTGAAGCTGGAGTGGGTGATGGCCCGTCCGCTGTGGCGCAGCACATGTCGCCAGTCGTGGCGCGGTTCGCCGTGCCAGGTTTCGCTGGGGAGGGTGCTGAACTCCCAGGCGAACACCGGGATGGTCGGGCAGGCATGGTGGATCGGCGTGCGATGGGGCGGCGAGAAGGAGAGGAAGACGCAGGGTTCGCCGCGCTTGCGGCAGTCGTGGTAGAGGCGGTCCACCAGTTCGTCGGGATCGCTGACTTCGACCACCTGGCCGATCTCTTCCAGCAGCGGACGGAATTCCTTGAGGACGAAGTAATAGCTGTACTCCGGGCGCCCGAGGTTCTGCCGGATGGTGGTCTTGTTGGTCTCGGAGTGAATGATGATCAGCATGGAACGTTGCCTGTGGCGGTGGCCGCCAGTTCGACGCCGGGCGCAGGGGTTGCCTTGCGGGCGGAAAGGAAGGGTTCCAGGCGCTGGCGGACCACGTCGCCGGCGCAGTAGCCGCGCATGCGTTGGTTGGCCGCGGCGGACAGTTGCCGATAGCGCTCCGGCTGTTCCCGGGCTACCCGGTAGCTCTCCAGGTAGGCCTCCTTCAGGGACTCCCAGCTCGGCCGGTAGCGCCGGGTGCTGTACAACCGGCGCGAATCCTGCGGCCAGGCCGCGGGCTCCTGGCTGGAGCGGACCACGAAGCCCACCTGGGCGTCCATGTAGTCGGCCATCGCCGAATGGTCCGGAGCGATCGCCGGGGTGCCGCAGGACATGAATTCCATCAGCGGCAGGCACAGGCCCTCGCAGCGCGAGGCGTTCACGTAGTAGCTGGCGGCTCCGTACAGGCGGGCGTACTCCGCGGCATCGAGATAGCCGTGCAGGGCGATGACCCGGCAGGCGAATGGCGACAGTTGGGAAAGCAGGGTGAGCAGTTCGACGTGGTAGGTCGTCAGGTCGCTCTGGGTCATCTTCAGCACCAGCGTGGCATCGCTGGTGTCGCGGAATGCCCAGCAGAAGGCGGTGATCAGGTGATGCCAGTTCTTGCGCCCGTCCAGCGGATTGAACACCGAGACGTAGACCACCCCGTCCACGACGACCTGCTGGTGCTGGTCGACGTCCGGCAGCAGCGCCGGCGGATGCTCGGGCTCGGCGGGCGGTATCGGCTCGATGGCCTGGGGCAATGGCTCCGGCAGCGTTTCCAGCGCCGTTGGTGGGGGCGGCAGCGGCCGGCGCAGGTGACGGAACAGCCAGCGGCGTACCGGTATGGGTACCAGGTCGCTGACGGCTTCCCGGTACCACAGCAGCAGGTAGTGCTTGCTGATGACCAGTCGGCGCCTCCAGTCGAGAGGAACCGGCTCTGGCTCTGGTTCTGGCTCAGGGACCGGTTCGGGCTCGGGCTCGGCGGGCGTCTCGGGGAGGACCTCGAGGATCTCGTCCTCGGTCTCTTCCATGATCGGTGCGATGAGGCCGTCGGCGGAAAGGCCCAGCAGGCGGCTGTCGATGACGCAGCCCTTGAGTTGCAGGGTCTCGCCGGACTTGACCGGATTCCGTTCGCCTTGCTGGCGGATCGCGGCGAAGTCCTCCCAGATCGGCGTCGGCAGCGCCAGTACCGGAAAATCTTCGCCCAGCACCCGGCGAACCGCGCGGGCAGTCTGCTCGGAGAGGGTGATGGCTGCGCCATGGCCGGCCAGGACCTGGCTCCAGTCCTGCGCCGGATCACCGTCCCACGCCACGTCGGGAATCGTCTCGAACTCCCAGGCGACCACGCACAGCATCGGGCATTGCAGGCCCCGCGCCGCCTTGTGCGGCGGGGTGAAGGAGAGGAACAGGCAGTCTTCGCCCTGTTCATGCAGTTGCCGGTAGAGCGGGTCGACTTCGTCCGTGCTCTGTACCAGGTGGACCTGTCCCAGCGATTCGAGGATTGGCCGGTAGGCCTTGAGGACGAAGTAGTAGCTGTATTCGGGGCGACCGAGGTTGTGGCCGATCGAGCGCTCGTTGATATCCGAGTAAAGGATGAAATTCATGGCATCTCGTGATGAAACTGCCCGTTCGACAGCTTGGTGGTGATGAGCGAGGCCAGGCGCTGCTTCGTTGTCCGGAAGCCTTCCCGGCGGACTGGTCGACCCATCGTGTTCTTGTTCTGTTATCGCGACCGCGACCTGTTCGATCAACAGAACAGGAGGCAGTCAAGCACGAAATCGAGAGGCATTCTAAACATACCTTTCGCAAAAACGTGAAGGCTGACGGAGAAAACGTCATGCCGTTCGAATGAGAACCTACCGGTCACGAATAAGCGGTTGAAATCGGCGCATTCTTGGCACAGATTGGAGCGCGATAATCAGAACAACACGCTATCCGGCATGACCTCTGGAACGTCGTATTCCTAGGAAGAGCGTCGCTGAGCGTAGCATCAGATAAAAGGCCCGCTTCCTTGACTCAGCGTCTGTTCGTCACCGGGCTCTCCGGTTTCGTAGGCAAGCATCTTCAAGCTTATCTGGCAGCGGCCCACACGCCGTGGGCGCTCCTTCCCGTACCGCATCGTTACGACCTGCTGGAGCCGGATTCGCTGGGCGACCTCTGGCCGGAGCTGCCGGATGCGGTCATCCACCTGGCCGGGCAGACCTACGTGCCGGAGGCCTTCCGCGATCCTGCGCGGACCCTGCAGATCAACCTCCTTGGCACCCTGAACCTGCTCCAGGCGCTTAAGGCGCGGGGTTTCTCCGGTACCTTCCTGTACATCAGCTCCGGCGACGTCTACGGCCAGGTGGCCGAGGCGGCGTTGCCGATCCACGAGGAACTCATCCCCCACCCGCGCAATCCCTATGCGGTCAGCAAGCTGGCGGCCGAGTCGCTGTGCCTGCAGTGGGGTATCACCGAAGGCTGGCGGGTGCTGGTGGCGCGACCGTTCAACCATATAGGGCCGGGGCAGAAGGACAGCTTCGTGATCGCCAGCGCCGCGCGGCAGATCGCCCGGATGAAGCAGGGCTTGCAGGCCAATCGGCTGGAAGTGGGGGACATCGACGTCAGCCGTGATTTCCTCGATGTCCAGGACGTGCTGTCAGCCTATCTGCGCCTGCTCTCCCACGGCGAGGCGGGCGCCGTCTATAACGTCTGTTCCGGGCAGGAGCAGAAGATTCGCGAGCTGATCGAACTGCTGGCGGACATCGCCCAGGTCGAGCTGGAAATCGTTCAGGACCCTGCCAGGATGCGCCGGGCGGAACAGCGGCGGGTTCGCGGCAGCCATGCTCGACTGCATGACACCACGGGCTGGAAGCCTGAAATAACCATAAAACAGTCCCTGCGGGCGATCCTGTCCGACTGGGAGTCACGGGTACGAGAAGAATGACAAGAAGTGCACTGGTAACTGGGATCACCGGTCAGGACGGAGCGTACCTGGCCAAGCTGCTGCTGGAGAAGGGCTACCGGGTCCACGGCCTGGTGGCGCGGCGCAGCAGCGACACGCGCTGGCGCCTGCGCGAACTGGGGATCGAAGGCGATATCCAGTACGAGGACGGCGACATGGCCGATGCCTGTTCGGTGCAGCGCGCGGTGATCAAGGCGCAGCCGCAGGAGGTCTACAACCTGGCGGCACAGAGCTTCGTCGGGGCCTCCTGGAACCAGCCGGTGACCACCGGCGTCGTCGACGGCCTGGGCGTGACCCACCTGCTCGAGGCGATCCGCCAGTTCAGCCCGGAAACGCGCTTCTACCAGGCCTCCACCAGCGAGATGTTCGGCCTGATCCAGGCCGAGCGCCAGGACGAGAACACGCCGTTCTACCCGCGCAGCCCCTACGGCGTGGCCAAGCTCTATGGCCACTGGATCACCGTCAACTATCGCGAGAGCTTTGGCCTGCACGCCTCCAGCGGCATCCTGTTCAACCACGAATCGCCGCTGCGCGGCATCGAGTTCGTCACGCGCAAGGTTACCGACGCGGTGGCCCGCATCAAGCTCGGCAAGCAGCAGGAATTGCGCCTGGGCAACGTCGACGCCAAGCGCGACTGGGGCTTTGCCGGGGACTACGTCGAAGCCATGTGGCTGATGTTGCAGCAGGACAAGGCCGACGACTACGTGGTGGCCACCGGTGTCACTACCACCGTGCGCGACATGTGCCAGATCGCTTTCGAGCATGTGGGCCTGGACTACCGCGACTTCCTCAAGATCGACCCGGCGTTCTTCCGGCCCGCCGAGGTCGACGTGCTGCTGGGTAATCCGGCCAAGGCCCAGCGTGTGCTCGGCTGGAAGCCCAGGACCAGCCTGGACGAGCTGATCCGGATGATGGTCGAGGCGGACCTGCGACGCGTTTCCCGGGAGTAAGCCATGCTGATTCCCGTGGTGCTTTCCGGTGGCGCCGGTACCCGCCTTTGGCCGGTGTCGCGCGAAGGACAGCCGAAGCCGTTCATGCGCCTGCCCGATGGCCAGACCCTGCTGGGCAAGACCTACCGACGTGCCGCCGGGCTCCTGGCCGGGCATGGCGAAATCGTCACGGTGACCAACCGCGAGCATTACTTCCAGAGCAAGGACCAGTTCCAGGCGGCCCGCCTGGGGCGGCATCGGGGACATTTCATCCTCGAACCGACCGGACGCAACACCGCTCCGGCGATTGCCGTCGCCGCCCTGGCGCTGCAAGCCGAACATGGCGACGCGGCGGTACTGGTGGTGATGCCGGCGGATCACCTGATCCGCAACGAGGAGGCCTTCCGCAAGGCGGTGGGGCATGCCGCGCGTCTCGCCGTCGCCGGGCACCTGGTTACCTTCGGCGTGGTGCCGGACGCAGCGGAAACCGGTTTCGGCTATATCGAGCTGGGCGACCGGCTGGACGAGCAGGGGGCGGCCAAGGTGCGCCGCTTCGTCGAGAAACCCGATGAGGAAACCGCCCGTCGCTACGTGGAAAGTGGCGGTTTCCTGTGGAACTCTGGGATGTTCTGTTTCACGGCCTCGACCCTGGTCGACGAACTGGCGCAGCATGCCCCGGCCCTGCTGGAGCAGGCCAGGGCCTGCCTGGCCGCCAGTGCGGCGGTGAAGATGGCCGATGGCATCCAGCATGAGCTGGCGGGCGAAGCCTTCGCCGCGCTGCCGGACATTTCCATCGACTATGCGCTGATGGAGCGCTCCGCGCGGGTCGCCGTGGTGCCGGCGGCCTTCGACTGGAGCGATATCGGTTCCTGGGGCGCGATGAGCGCGCTGCTCGACGCGGACGCAGAGGGCAATCGCGGCAGCGGCGACACCCTGTTCGTCGACACCCGTAACACCTTCGTGCAGAGCGACGGGCGCCTGGTCGCCACGGTCGGGGTCGACGACCTGGTCGTGGTGGATACTTCCGATGCGCTGCTGATCGCCCGCGCCGACCGGGTCCAGGAGGTGCGCAGGGTGGTGCAGCGGCTGAAGGACGAGCGGCACGAGGCCTATCGGCTGCATCGGACCGTCAACCGTCCCTGGGGCAGCTATACCGTCCTCGAGGAGGGGCCGCGCTTCAAGATCAAGCGAATCGTGGTCAGGCCGGGAGAGCGCTTGTCGCTGCAGATGCACCATCACCGCAGCGAGCACTGGATCGTGGTGCAAGGCATGGCCAGGGTCACCAATGGCGATGGCGCGCGGCTGGTCAACAGCAACGAGTCGACCTACATTCCCGCGGGCCACCGGCATCGCCTGGAAAACCCGGGGGTCATCGACCTGGTGATGATCGAGGTGCAGAGCGGCGAATATCTGGGAGAGGACGACATCGTCCGCTTCGAGGACCAGTACGGCAGGGTGGTCTGATGCTTCTTGGCTTGTCTCGTTCCTTGTGGGGCTATCGTGGCTTCGTTCTCGGCAGCGTCAAGCGCGAGTTCCAGTCACGCTACCGCGGGTCGCTGTTCGGCGCGTTGTGGACGGTGCTCAATCCGCTGTCGATGATCGTCGTCTACACGGTGATCTTCTCCCAGGTGATGCGCGCGCGCCTGCCGGGGGTCGACGACGGCCTGGCCTACAGCGTCTATCTCTGCGCCGGCCTGCTGACCTGGGGCCTGTTCGCGGAAATCACCTCGCGCAGCCAGAGCATGTTCATCGAGAACGCCAACCTGCTGAAGAAGATCAGCTTCCCGCGCATCTGCCTGCCGGTCATCGTACTGCTCAACGCCGGGGTCAATTTCGCCATCATCCTCGCCTTGTTCCTCGGCTTTCTCGCCCTCAGCGGGCGCCTGCCGGGCGCGGCATTGCTCGCGCTGGTGCCGCTGCTGGCGATCCAGGTGCTGTTCGCGGCGGGACTGGGGATGATCCTCGGGGTGCTCAACGTGTTCTTCCGCGACGTCGGCCAGTTGTTCGGCATCTGCCTGCAGTTCTGGTTCTGGCTGACGCCGATCGTCTATCCGATCGGCATCCTGCCCGAGGGTATCCGCTCGCTGATCGAACTCAACCCGATGACCGCGCTGATGCGCAGCTACCAGCAGCTGTTCCTCCACGGGCAATGGCCGGACTGGCCTTCATTGCTGCCGATCACCCTGCTGGCGCTGCTGCTGTGCGCGCTCGGCCTGCGTCTGTTCCGCCAGCGGGTCGGCGAAATGGTGGATGAACTCTGATGGGACAGATACGCGTATCCGGCCTCGGCAAGGCCTACAAGCAGTATCCCAATCGCTGGAGCCGGTTGTTCGAATGGCTGGTGCCTTTCAGCCCTTCGCGCCACCACCTGCACTGGATCCTGCGCGAGGTCGAGTTCACCATCGAGCCGGGCGAAGCGGTCGGCATCGTCGGGGTCAACGGCGCCGGCAAGAGCACCCTGCTGAAGATGATCGCCGGCACCACCCAGCCGACCTGCGGCGAGATCCGCGTGGCCGGCCGGGTCGCCGCGCTGCTCGAGCTGGGCATGGGCTTCCACCCGGACTTCACCGGCCGGCAGAACGTCTTCATGGCCGGGCAACTGCTGGGCATGCAGGTCGAGGAAATCCAGGCGCTGATGCCGGATATCGAGGCCTTCGCCGAAATCGGCGAGGCCATCGAGCAACCGGTGCGCACCTACTCCAGCGGCATGCAGATGCGCCTGGCGTTCAGCGTGGCGACTGCCCGGCGGCCGGACATCCTGATCGTCGACGAGGCCCTGTCGGTCGGCGATGCCTATTTCCAGCACAAGAGCTTCGAGCGCATCCGCAGTTTCCGCAAGGCCGGCACCACCCTGCTGATCGTTTCCCACGACCGCTCGGCGATCCAGTCCATCTGCGACTCCGCGATCCTCCTGGAGCAGGGACGGATGGCCATGCGCGGGCGGCCGGAAGAAGTGATGGACTACTACAACGCCCTGCTCGCCGAGCGCGAGGGGCAGACCGTGCGCCAGGAAATGCTCGCCGACGGCCAGGTGCGGACGATTTCCGGCACCGGCGAGGCAGCGATCCTCGACGTACGGATGGTCGACCAGCGGCAGCGCGCGCTGGAGGTGGTCGAGGTAGGCCAGGCGGTGACGCTGGAAGTCGAGGTCGAGGTTCGCCAGGACATCGAGCGGCTGATCCTCGGCTTCATGATCAAGGACCGCCTCGGCCAGCCGATGTACGGGATCAATACCCACCGCCTGGACAAGGCGCTCACCGACCTGAAGGCCGGCGAGCGCATCACCTACCGCTTCGCCTTCGACATGCGCCTGGGCAAGGGGCACTACTCGGTGGCGCTGAGCCTGTCGCGGCTGGACTCGCACCTGGACCGCAACTTCGAATGGCGCGACTACGGCCTGGTCTTCCATGTCATCAACAACCGCCAGGAAGACTTCGTCGGTTGCTCCTGGCTGGGCGCCGAAACCCATATCAGCCGCTCCGGCGAGGCGGCTCTGGACCCCACTTCCGCGGAGAGCACTCCATGACGCGTCTGTTGGTCGAATGCACCTATGTGTTCGAGCATCCCAAGGTCAATTCCGGTATTCAGCGGGTGGTGCGCAACGTCATCCGCGAGTTGCCGGAAGCCGACGAGACGGTGGAGTGCATCCCGGTGGCAATGCTCGACGGCACCCTGTATCAGGTCCACAGCCTGGCGCCGCTGGACCCGCGGCCGCATTCGCCGCTGGTACGCCTGCGCATCCTGGTGGAGCGAGCCGCCAACTACTTCTGGCTGGGCCAGCGCACCCTGGAAAAGCGCCGCCCGTTCCGTTCCTCGCCGTGGGCCCGGCGCCTTCTCTATGTAGCCTGCCGCCTGTTCGCCTTCGCCTTCCTCAGCATTCCGCTGCGCCTGCTCGACCGCATCCTCGGCAAGCAGCAGCCTGCACCCGTGCGCGCGACCCCGCTCGAACATCGGGCCGGCGACCAACTGGTCTTGCTGGACTCCTCCTGGCACGCCGATTTCTTCCCGCTGGCGGAACGCCTCAAGAGCGAGGGCGTGGGCATCGTCTCGGTGATCTACGACCTGATTCCCCTGACCCATCCGCAATTCTGCGATGCCGGACTGGTCAAGGTGTTCAACCACTGGTTCGACTGGATCGCGGCCACCGCCGACGGCTACGTCGCGATTTCCGAGACCATCCGCGACGAAGTGCGCGCGGAGATGCTGCGGCGCATCGGCCCGGAGAAGGTCGCGCAACGCTGGTTCGATTATTTCCACCTGGGTTCGGAGCTGGACCTGGTGGAGGACGGCGCCTCCGTCGAGCCCGATCTGCTGCGCATGTTCAAGGCCAAGGCGCCGGTATTCCTGATGGTCAGCACCATCGAGCCGCGGAAGAACCACGGTTACCTGCTGGATGCCTTCGAGCGTGCCTGGGCCCAGGGTTCGCAGGCGCGGTTGTGCATCGCCGGACGCATCGGCT
Organism: Pseudomonas sp. 18-147; assembly: GCF_051048045.1. Classification (NCBI taxonomy): domain Bacteria; kingdom Pseudomonadati; phylum Pseudomonadota; class Gammaproteobacteria; order Pseudomonadales; family Pseudomonadaceae; genus Pseudomonas; species Pseudomonas sp. 18-147. The sequence goes on along the minus strand of NZ_CP182296.1, from coordinate 6,444,443 downwards.
GGAAGTGCGAGGCGCTGGTGGAACGGGTGCGGCAGCATCCGGAGCTGAACAAGCGCCTGTTCATGTTCAACGACCTCTCCGACAAGAGCCTGGAGTACGCATACTCCCATGCCGCATCGCTGGTCTTCCCGTCCTATGTGGAAGGTTTCGGCCTGCCGCTGGTGGAGGCCATGCAGCGCGGCCTGCCGGCGATGGGCAGCGACATCCCGGTGTTCCGCGAGATCGGCGGCGAATTCATGGCCTACTTCGACCTCGCCGATCCGCAGACACTGGCGAACCTGGTCACCCGCTTCGAAGCCACGGGCGAGTTCCCGGCCGAGCGACCGGTCGGCGAATGGCGCTGGATCGGCTGGCACGAGGCGAGTCGGCAACTGATCGCGCGGATCCTGCTCGCCCTCGGCAAGGCCCCGGCGCATGGCGAGGCAGTACATGCGGATTGCGGTTAACGCGCGGATTCTCCAGGCGCCGCGGACCGGCATCGGACATTACCTGGTCGAGTTGCTGGGTGCGTTGCAGGCGCACGCGGACTTAGAGTTTTCCCTGTTCCATGGCTGGGGCTGGAGCGGCGACCTGCCGGCGGCGGCGCTGCCCGGCTATTCGCGTCTGTCGCCCTGGCTGCGCAACCTGCCCGGAGCCTACCGGGCACGACGCTGGCTGGAGCAGCGGCGTTTCGATAGCGGTCGGCCGCCGGTCGATCTCTACCATGAGCCCAGTCTCTGGCCGCTGGACTTCGACGGGCCGATGCTGATGACCCTGCACGACCTGACCCACCTGCATTATCCGGCGACGCAACCCGCCGCCCGCTTGCGCGAAATAGAACGCCGGCTGGCGCGCGGGATGGAAAAGGCGCGGTTGATCCTGACCGACTCGCAGGCGATCGCCGACGAGGCGCAGGCGTATTTCGGCCTGCCGCGCGAGCGCTTCGTGGTGGCGCCCCTCGGCCATGCCGCGCGGTTCCGTCCGCGGGACCGGGAGTCCCTGCGCGAGCCCTTGCGCGCGCATGGCCTGGTGCCGCGCGGGTATTTCCTCTGCGTAGGAACCCTCGAACCGCGCAAGAACCTGTCGCTGGCCCTGCGCGCCCATGGGCAACTGCCGGCGGCGGTCCGCCAGCGTTTTCCGCTGATGATCGTCGGCATGCCGGGATGGGAAAGTCGCTCGCTCGACGACGAACTGCGCCAGGCGCTGGCTTCGGGAACGGTGCGGCTGCTCGGCTACCTGCCGGACGAGCGGGTCGCCGAGTTGATGTCGGGCGCTCGGGCGCTGGTCTTCCCCTCGATCTACGAAGGCTTCGGCCTGCCTGTGCTGGAAGCCATGGCCAGCGGCACGCCAGTATTGCTCACGCGACTCTCCGCAATGCCGGAGGTGGCCGGCGAGGCGGGCAGCTATATTGACCCGGATGATGCCAATGGGCTATCTGACATGCTGGTCCGCATGACCGAGGATACCGTCTACTGGGAGTGCTGCCGGGAAGCCGGCCTGCGACGGGCGGAGCAGTTTTCCTGGAAGCGTTGCGCGAATCTCACCGCTGCAGCCTATCGTCGTGCCGTGGAGGGCTGAATGCGGGTACTGCACTTCTACAAGACCTACCTGAGCGAAACGGTAGGCGGGATCGAACAGGTGATCTTCCAGCTTTGCGAGAGCAGCGGGTCGTGGGGGATCGACAACCACGTCCTGACCCTGAGCAGCGATCCGCATCCGCCTGTCGTGCCCTTCGGCGGACATGTGGTGCATCGCGCCAGGCTCGACCTGCAGCTCGCTTCCACCGGGTTTTCCCTGAGCGTGTTCAAGCAGTTCCGCGAGTTGGCGGCGGAGGCGGACGTGGTCAACTACCACTTCCCCTGGCCGTTCATGGACCTGGTGCATTTCCTCACCGGTATGAACAAGCCGAGCGTGGTCACCTACCATTCGGACATCATCCGCCAGCGCGTCCTGTTGAAACTGTACCGGCCGCTGATGAGTCGTTTCCTCGACAGCGTGGATCGCATCGTCGCAGCCTCGCCCAACTACTTCAGTACCAGCGACGTGCTCCGCCAGTACCGAGAAAAGACCCGGGTGATCACCTACGGCCTGGACAAGGGCGGCTACCCGAAGCCTGCGACACAGCGTCTGGAGCACTGGCGAGAGAAACTCGGGCCGCGGTTCTTCCTGTTCGTCGGGGTGATGCGCTACTACAAGGGCCTGCATATCCTGCTGGATGCGTTGCAGGGCACCGATTACCCGGTGGTGATCGTCGGTGCCGGGCCGTTGCAGGCCGAGCTGTATGCCCAGGCCGCGGCGCTGGGGTTGCGCAACGTGCACTTCCTCGGGCGGGTGGACGACGAGGACAAGGTCGCCCTGCTGCAACTCAGCTACGCCATGGTCTTTCCGTCGCACCTGCGTTCCGAGGCGTTCGGCATCTCCCTGCTGGAGGGCGCGATGTACGGCAAGCCGATGATCTCCAGCGAGATCGGCACCGGCACCAGCTACATCAATATCCATGGCGAGACCGGCCTGGTCGTGCCGCCCAGCCAGCCGGCCGCGTTTCGCCAAGCGATGCGCTGGCTCTGGGAGCATCCGCAGCAGGCGGAGGAAATGGGCAGGAACGCGGAGGCCCGCTATCGGCAACTGTTCACCGCCGAAGAGATGGGGCGTCGCTGGAGCGAGCTGTACCGTGAACTGCTGGAGGAAAAGGCTTCTTCCAGATACGTGAAGGCCGCTCGGTAAGGAGCGGCCTACGGTACAGTTCAGGCTGGGCCGAACCGGGGCGTTACAGTATCGCTTAGCGCCAGAACGGCTTGTTCAGCTCGGCGTAGCGCTGGGCTTCGCTGATGCCGGCGTCGGCGAGCAGGCGGGAGTCCAGGCGGGCCAGCTGGCGACGGCTCTGGATGCGGCGCTGCCACAGTTTCATGGTGCCCAGCAGGCTGCTGCTGCGGCGGTTGGAGCGAGCGATGTCGAAAGTGTTGGAACCGAGGGTACGTTCCATGATGTGTCGATCCTTCCCACTTGTGGTGGGTAGTCAGGTTGCTAGTGATTAACTGAGCAATATGATCTGACTAACAGGTCAACAAGAATAGGAACAGTTGCGGAGAGTTGCGTTGGATCACCGGGGTGTGTTTCCGAACTGTATGGGTTGTTTCGGTGCGTAACTGTACCGCTCTGCACCGTCATAGTGCGTTACCGAAAGAAACAACGAAGTGTTACAGCAGGAAAAGCGGAAGGGCCGAGCCGGCGTGTTGCGATGGCGGCAAGAGAAAAGGCCGCCGAAATATGTTTTTACGTGGTTTTTTCTGCCCTGTCCAGACGCCCGGAAGAATTAATCGTCCGGGCGCTGGAAATAGTTGCGGATGAAACGGTTCAGTCTCAGCCGGCCAGCATGTGTCCGCGTTCTTCCAGGTTCAGGTGCCAGGCCAGCGCCTCGCGCAACAGATGCGGCGTGTGGCCGCCTTTCGCGCAAGCCGCCTCGAAGTAGTCCAGCAGCGGTGCCTGGTAGGACGGGTGGACACAGTTCTCGATGATCACCCGGGCCCGTTCGCGAGGCGCCAGGCCGCGCAGGTCGGCGAGGCCCTGCTCGGTGACGAGGATGTCGACGTCGTGCTCGGTGTGGTCGACGTGGCTGACCATCGGCACCACGCTGGAAATGTTGCCGCCCTTGGCGATCGACTTGGTGACGAAGATCGCCAGGTGCGCGTTGCGGGCGAAGTCGCCGGAGCCGCCGATGCCGTTCATCATCTTGGTGCCGCCGACGTGGGTCGAGTTGACGTTGCCGTAGATGTCGAACTCCAGCGCCGTATTGATGCCGATGATGCCCAGGCGACGGACCACCTCGGGGTGGTTGGAGATTTCCTGCGGGCGCAGCACCAGCTTGTCCTTGTAGCGCTCCAGGTTACCGAACACGTCGGCGTTGCGCCGCGGCGACAGGGTGATCGAGCTGCCCGAGGCGAAGCGCAGCTTGCCGGCGTCGATCAGGTCGAAGGTCGAGTCCTGCAGCACTTCGGAGTACATGGTCAGGTTCTCGAACGGCGACTCGATCAGGCCGCACATCACCGCGTTGGCGATGCTGCCGATACCGGCCTGCAGCGGGCCGAGGCTGTTGCTCATGCGCCCGGCGTCGACCTCGCGCTTGAAGAAATCGATCAGGTGGTTGGCGATGGCCTGGGTCTCGCCGTCCGGCGGCAGCACGGTGGATGGCGAGTCCGGCTGGTCGTTGATGACGATGGCGACGATCTTCTCCGGCGGGATCGGGATCGCCGTGCTGCCGATGCGGTCGTCGACGCGGGTCAGCGGGATCGGCGTGCGGGTCGGCCGGTAGGTCGGGATATAGATGTCGTGCAGGCCTTCCAGGTTGGTGCTGTGGGCCAGGTTGATCTCGACGATGACCTGCTTGGCGAAGATCGCGAAGCTCGCCGAGTTGCCCACCGAGGTGGTCGGCACGATGTGGCCCTGCTCGGTGATCGCGGCGGCTTCGATGACGGCGATGTCCGGCAGCTTCAGCTGGTGGTTGCGCAACTGCTCGACGGTTTCCGAGAGGTGCTGGTCGATGAACATCACTTCGCCGGCGTTGATCGCCTTGCGCAGGGTGCTGTCGACCTGGAACGGCATGCGCCGGGCGAGCACGCCGGCCTCGGTGAGCTGCTTGTCGAGGTCGTTGCCGAGGCTGGCGCCGGTCATCAGGCTGATACGCAGCGGACGTTCCTTGGCGCGCATGGCCAGCGCCTGGGGTACGGCCTTGGCCTCGCCGGCGCGGGTGAAACCGCTCATGCCGACGGTCATGCCGTCCTGGATCAGGTCGGCGGCTTCGGCCGCACTCATCACCTTGTCGAGCAGGGAGGGCAGGCGCACGCGATCACGGTACATGGAACGAACCTCAGACGACGAATTATTAGAGGCCGCCAGTCTAGGGTTTCCGCGATTTTTCGCCTTTATACCAAGGTCGAAGCGCCATTCAGCGGGCTTATGGGCGGATTGCCAGGACCACCACGCCCGCTGTCACCAGGGCTACGCCGAGCCATTGGCGCAGGTCCAGGCGTTCGCCGAGGAAGGCCACGCCGAGCAGTGCCACCAGCACCACGCTGAACTTGTCCAGCGGCGCCACCAGCGACGCCGGGCCGAGCTTGAGGGCGCGGAAATAGCAGATCCAGGAGGCACCGGTGGCCAGCCCGGAGAGCACCAGGAACAGCCAGCTGCGCGGCAGGATGCTTCCCGGGGCCTGGAACTTGCCCAGGACCGCGAGGATGCCGCCGAGGGTGACGAGGATCACCAGGGTGCGGATGAAGGTGGCGAAGTCCGAATCGACCCGGTCGAGGCCGATCTTGGCGAAGATCGCGGTCAGCGCGGCGAACAGCGCCGAAAGCAGTGCCCAGAAGGCCCAGGATGCCAGCATGTCGTCCTCCTCCGGGCCTTCTCCAGCGGCTGCGCCGCTACAGGGCTTCCAGCTTGGCGTAGCCGAGCATCAGCCACTTGCTGCCTTCGCTCTCGAAATTCACCTGCACCCGGGCCTGGGCGCCGGCGCCTTCGAAGTTGAGGATAGTCCCTTCGCCGAACAGCGCGTGGCGCACCCGCTGGCCGAGGGAGAAGGGCGTCTCCGGCACCCCGGCGCCGCTGAAGAGGTTGCCGCCGGCACTGCGCGAGGTGCCGCCGTAGGGGCGGCTGACGGTATTGGACAGGCGCACTTCCTGGATCAGCGCCGGCGGGATCTCGCGGATGAAGCGCGAAACCTTGTTGTAGGTCTCGCTGCCGTAGAGCCGGCGGGTCTCCGCGTAGGTCAGGACCAGTCGCTGCATGGCGCGGGTGACGCCGACGTAGGCCAGGCGGCGTTCCTCTTCCAGGCGGCCGGATTCCTCCAGGCTCATCTTGTGCGGGAACAGCCCTTCCTCCATGCCGACCAGGAACACCAGCGGGAACTCCAGGCCCTTGGCGCTGTGCAAGGTCATCAGTTGGATACTGTCCTCGTGGGCGTCGGCCTGGGTTTCCCCGGCCTCCAGGGAGGCGTGGCTGAGGAAGGCCTGCAGCGGGGTGAGGTCTTCCTCTTCCTCGCTGTTCTCGAAGGCGCGGGCGGCGCTGACCAGTTCCTCGAGGTTCTCCACCCGGGCCTGGCCTTTCTCGCCTTTTTCTTCCTTGTGGTAGCTGATCAGTCCGGACTGCTCGATCACCGTCTGGGTCATCAGGTGCAGCGGCATGTCCATGACCTTCGCCGAAAGATTCTCGATCAGCTCGACGAAGCCGGTCAGGGCGCTGGCGGCGCGGCCGGGCAGGACCTTGTTGGCGATCATCAGGCGGATCGCCTCCCACATCGACACATCGTTGCCGCGGGCGAATTCGCGGATGCTCTCCACGGTCTTCTCGCCGATGCCGCGTGCCGGCACGTTGACCACCCGTTCCAGCGCCGCGTCGTTGCCGCGGCCGTCGAGCAGGCGCAGGTAGGCCATGGCGTTCTTGATCTCGGCACGCTCGAAGAAGCGCTGGCCGCCGTAGATGCGGTAGGGAATCTTCTCCCGCAGCAGGGCTTCCTCCAGCACCCGCGACTGGGCGTTGGAGCGGTAGAGGATGGCGATCTCGCTGCGCGCCAGGCCGCCCTTGAGCGCGCTCTCGATCGACTCGACCACGTAGCGCGCCTCGTCGTGCTCGTTGAACGCGGCGTACAGGCTCAGCGACTCGCCGTCCTCGCCGTCGGTCCACAACTCCTTGCCCAGGCGTCCCTGGTTGTTGGCGATCAGGGCGTTGGCGGCCTTGAGGATCGACGCGGTGGAACGGTAGTTCTGCTCCAGGCGGATCACCTCGGCGTCGGCGAAGTCGTCGCTGAACTGCTGGATGTTCTCGATCCGTGCGCCACGCCAGCCGTAGATCGACTGGTCGTCGTCGCCGACCACCATCAGGCTGTCGCCGCCCTTGGCGAGAATCCGCAGCCAGGCGTACTGCACGGCGTTGGTGTCCTGGAACTCGTCCACCAGGATATGGCGGAAGCGCCGCTGGTAGTGCTCGAGCACGCCGGGATGGTCGCGCCAGAGGTCCAGGGCGCGCAGCAGCAGCTCGGAGAAGTCGATCACCCCGGCGCGGGCGCAGGCCGCCTCGTAGGCTTCGTAGATCTTCAGCATGGTGGCGAGGAACAGGTCGCCGCCGGGCTGGATGTGTTGCGGCCGCAGGCCCTCGTCCTTCTGCCCGTTGATGAACCACTGGGCCTGGCGCGCCGGCCAGCGCTGCTCGTCGAGGCCGAGTTCGCGGATCACCCGCTTGACCAGGCGTTGCTGGTCGTCGCTGTCGAGGATCTGGAAGTTCTCGCTCAGCCCGGCCTCGCGCCAGTGCGCGCGCAGCAGGCGATGGGCGAGGCCGTGGAAGGTGCCGACCCACATGCCCGCCGGATTGATCCCGAGCAACTGCTCGATGCGGTGGCGCATCTCCGCCGCCGCCTTGTTGGTGAAGGTCACCGACAGGATGCTGTAGGGCGAGGCGTGCTCGACCTGGATCAGCCAGGCGATCCGGTGCACCAGCACGCGGGTCTTGCCCGAGCCGGCGCCGGCGAGGACCAGTTGGCGGCCCAGCGGCGCGGCCACGGCCTGGCGCTGCGGGTCGTTGAGGGAGTTCAGCAGGAGGGAGAGGTCGTCGTTCATCGCGGCATTCTACCGGGGCGGGGAAAAGCCGGGCAAACCGGGCCGCCATTCGGCGCAGGCCGGCGCAGCGTCGGGCCTGGCTGCGGAAAAATGCTCTATCCCGGCCTTGGGCAGCCTGCCCCTGCTCGGTTATGCTCCGGCCACTTCAAGGCAAACCACTACAAGAACAAGCGCCTATGACCGTCCATGTCGAGCCCTTGGCGCTGCCGGGCGGCAGCACCGATGTACTGCGGCTCTACGCCCGCGAAATCGCCATCGAGCGTACCCGGCTCCTTTATCTCGGCTCGCGCACGCCGACCCTGCTCATGCTGCTCGGCGGCGTGACCAGCGCCTGCCTGGTGTGGGGCAAGGTCAGCAGTTGGCTGCTCGGCGGCTGGCTGGTCTGGCTGGTGTTGCTCGCCGTCCTGCGCCTGCTGCAGGTCGCCGCCTTCCAGCAGGCCGACAGCCGTCGCCAGGCCAGCCGCCACTGGCGGCGGACCTTCCTGTGCGGCGCCGGCGCCTCGGGCCTGACCCTGGCGTTCGCGGTGATCATGCTGGTCCCGGCCGATGCCTTCCTCCAGCAGGTGCTGGTGTTCGGCCTGGTGGCGGCGGCGATCCTCTCCGCCAGCGTCGCCTATGCGGTGAGCCTGCCGGCCTTCCTCACCTTCGCCTTGCCGGGCCTGCTGCCATCCATCGTTTTCCTGCTGTTGCAGCCGCATAGCCTGTTGCAGGGCTGGGGCGTGCTCGGCCTGATCCTGCTGGTGGCGCTGCTGGTGGTCGCCGGGCAGATCCACCGGCTGGTGCAGGGCGCGCTGCTGCGACGCTTCCAGACCCAGGCGCTGAACCTGCACCTGGAACGCGTCAATGCGGAGGCCGAAGCGCTCAATCGCAAGCTCGCCCAGGAGGTCGGCCAGCGGCGCCTGGTCGAACGCGAGCTGCGCGCCGCCCGCGACGCCTTGCAGCGCCGGGTGGAGGCGCGCACCGAGGAGCTTGGCGCGACCAGCCAGGCGCTCAGCCAGAGCGAGGCGCGCCTGGCCATGGCCCTGGAGGCCAGCGAACTGGGGTTGTGGGACTGGGACCTGGAGAGCGGCCGGGTCCAGCATTCCTATCTCGAGGCGGTCTTCAGCGACGCCGGGGACGGTCCCGAGGACTATCGCAGGCTGATCGAAAGCATCCACCCCGGCGACCTGCCGCGCATCCGTCGCGCCCTCGCCGAACATCTCAAGGGGCGCAGCGAGCTATACCGGGTGGAGTACCGCGTGCGCGACCGGGAGGGCGGCTGGCGCTGGCTGGAGGATCGTGGCCGGGCCATGGCTCGCGACCCGCGGGGACGGGTGACGCGGATGCTCGGCACGCGCAGCGACATCAGCGCGCGCAAGCGCCTGGAAGAGCAGCAGCAACTGGCCGCGACAGTGTTCGAGGCGGCCAGCGAGAGCATCGTGATCCTCGATCCGGCCTACAACCTGCTGGCGGTCAACCAGGCCTTCAGTCGCATCACCGGCTATCGCCGCGAGGACGTGGTCGGGCGCAACGCCAGCCTGCTGGTGAATACCCCCGAGGCCCAGCGCCACTACCGGCAGATCCGCGCCGAGCTGCGCCAGCACGGGCAGTGGCAGGGCGAACTGGTGGATACGCGGAAGAATGGCGATCCCTATCCCCAATGGCTGCAGCTCAACCTGCTGCGCGACGGCAATGGCGAGGCGACCCACATCGTCGGTTTCTTCACCGATCTCAGTGCCCGCCGCGACGTCGAGGAGCGCCTGCGTCACCTGCTGCACTACGACGAACTGACCGGCCTGGCCAACCGCCGGTTGTTCCGCGAGCGGCTGCACGAGGCGGCCCAGCGGGCGCGCCAGGAGGAGGGCGGGCTGGCCCTGCTGCTGATCGACCTGGACCGCTTCAAGCTGCTCAACGACAGCCTCGGCCACGAGGTCGCCGACCAGTTGCTCAGGGAGATGGCCCAGCGCCTGCGGCGCACCGCGCCGGAAGCCAACACCCTGGCGCGTCTGGCCGGCGACGAGTTCGCCATTCTCCTCGATGGCGGCACCGGCACCGCGGCCCTGTCGCGCCTGGCCGAACGCCTGCTGGTCCAGTTGCGCCAGCCGGTGAGCGTGCTCGGCCACGAGCTGATCCTCGGCGCCTCGCTGGGGATCAGCCTGTTTTCCGAGCAGGCACGGGAAATCTCCGTGCTGATGAGCCAGGCGAACCTGGCGATGCAACATGCCAAGCAACTCGGCGGCAATACCTTCCAGTTCTTCCGCGACAACCTGCAGGACAGCACCCTCGAACGCCTGCGCCTGGAAACCCGGTTGCGCAAGGCGGTCGAGGAGGGCCAGCTGGACGTGCATTACCAGCCCAAGCTGTGCCTGGCCAGCGCCCGCCCGGACTCGGTCGAGGCGCTGGTGCGCTGGCACCATCCGGAGGAGGGCATGATCCCGCCGTCGACCTTCATCGGCCTCGCCGAGGAGTGCGGGTTGATCGGCGAGATCGGTGAATTCGTCCTGCGCCGGGCCTGCCTGCAGGCCGCCGAGTGGAGCCAGCGGGGCCTGAACCTGCGGGTCTCGGTGAACCTCTCGGTCCACCAGTTGCGCCAGGGCGACCTGCTCGACGTAGTGCGCTCGGCGCTTGCCGACAGCGGCCTGCCGGCGGCGCAACTGGAGCTGGAGTTGACCGAAAGCCAGTGGCTGGACGCCCTCGATAGTGTCCTGGCGACCTTCCGCCAGTTGCGCGAGATGGGGGTGAAGCTATCGGTCGACGACTTCGGCACCGGCTATTCCTCGCTCAGCTACCTGAAGCGCCTGCCGCTGGACTACCTGAAGATCGACCAGTCGTTCGTCCGCGACCTGACCCAGAACAGCGAGGATGCGGCGATCATCCGGGCGATCATCGCCATGGCCCACAGCCTCGACCTGAAGGTGGTCGCCGAAGGCGTGGAAACCATCGAACAGCGGGACTTCCTGGTGGCCCAGCGTTGCGACGAGCTGCAGGGCTACCTGATCGGCCGGCCGTTGCCGGCCCATGCCCTGGAGGAAGGTTTGCGCCAGGCTCGTTGAACGCGATCCGGCGGAGTATGCTGTAGCACTTTCGACTCCCACGAATTAAGGACGATTCATGCGCTCGAAGCCGCTTCTTCCCGCCCTCCTGCTGGTGGGCGCCGGTCTCTCCCCGCTGGCCCAGGCCAGCAGCGACGACTCCTGCTATCCCGATTGGTCGCTGGTCGGCGGCGGTGTCTGCGATACCCTGCCGTTCCTCGCCCCGGGCAACGACACCCGCGCCAACCTGCGCCTGCTGCTGGCCGACGCCGGCCACTGGCGGCTGGTGGAGGCGCCGCCGTCGGAGGAAGAGAAGCTCGAAGGCTACGGCCTGGTACCGTTCGGCCTGTTCCGCCTGCTGCCCGGCGACGGCAGCCAGCCGCCCGCGCCGCCGGCGGCGAGCGAGGCCGAGACACCGCCGCCTGCGCCAGCGCCCTCGCCGCTCGCCGAACTGGCCCGGCAGATGGGCGCCGAAGCGCTACCGGAAAAGATCGCCGGCGCCGAATTCTTCGAGGGCGAGGGCAGCCGCTGCCGCAGCAACGACCAGGACAGCGCGCTGGCGTTTCTTCGCCAGGTGCGTGACGCCGGGCTGGGCGAGGCGGAGACCAAGGCCCTGGCCAACAGCCGCCTGGACCTGCTCGGTGCCTGCGGCTGGGAACAAGAGGAACTGGGCGGTGTGCTCGCGCAAGGCGTCGAGTCGGCCGCAGGCAAGGCCTTGGCCACGTACCTGGAGGCTGCGGCCAACTTCTACAGCGGTCGCTTCGACGAAGCCGAACAGGGCTTCAAGGCGTTGCAGGACGTGTCGCAGCCCTGGCTGAAGGAAACCGCCCTGTACCTGCAGGCGCGCACCCTGCTCAACGCCGCCCAGCAGAACGCCTTCGACGACATGGGCTTCCCCGAGCTGCAGAATGTCGACAAGGCTCGCCTGGAACAGACCCGCAGCGCCCTCGAGGCCTACCTGCAGGCGTATCCGAAGGGGCTCTACGCCGCCTCGGCCAAGGGCTTGCAACGGCGCGTGCACTGGCTGGCCGGCGACCAGAAGCTGCTGGCCCAGGACTATGCCGCGCAATTCGCCGAAGCCGAGCAAGGGCAGCGCAACATGGCCCTGGAAGACCTGGTCCAGGAGGTCGACAACAAGCTCCTGACCGGTATCCAGCTCGGCGACATCCAGACCCCGCTGCTGCTGGCGGTGGCCGACCTGGTGCAGATGCGCGCCCACGATCCGTCGACCCCGCGCAGCTTCACCTGGGAAACGCTGCAGGCCCAACAGGCCAGCTTCGCCGCGCATCCCGAACTGTTCGCCTACCTGCAGGCGGCCTATCGCTTCTATGTCGACCAGGATCCGGCGAAGACCCTCGAAGCGCTGCCGCAAAAGGTCGGCAGCCTCGACTACGTCGGCTTCAGCCAGCAGACCCTGCGCGGGCTGGCGCTGGAGCAGCAGAAGGACTGGAAAGCCGCCGAGGCGCTCTGGCTGGAACTGTTGCCGCAGGCCGCGCAGCCGTACCAGAAGGGCCAGTTGCAGCTGGCCCTGGCGCTCAACTACGAGCGCAGCGGCCAGTTGGAAAAGGTCTTCGCCGAAGGTTCGCCGGTCCAGGAGCCGCTGCTGCGCAGCATCCTCCTGCGCAACGTCGCCGACGCCGCGCTGTTGCGCCGCCAGGCCAAGCAGGGCGCGACGGCGGAAGAGCGCGATACCGCGCTGTTCACTCTCCTTTACAAGGACCTGCGCCGCAGCCGCTTCGCCGACTTCGGCAAGGACTTCGCGCTGCTCGGCGAAACCCCCTCGCAGACCAAGCTGGGCACCAGCCTCGGCTATGTCTACGGCGCCGGTAACAGCCTGGAGCTGTTCCGCTGGAAGGGCGACAAGGCCGAGTCCGGCTACGTTTGCCCGGCCATCGCCGAGTCGGCCGCGGCGCTGGCCGCCGATGACAAGGACCCGAAGGGCCTGAACTGCCTGGGCGAATTCATCCTGCGCAACGGTCTCGACGGCATGCCGCTGGACAGCCAGCCCGAGGCCAACGAGCTGGGCGGCACCCCGAGCGGCTTCAAGGGCGAGGTGTACTCCCGGCTGGATGGCTATCGCCTGGTCATGGACAACCCCAAGGCTCCGCGCGAAGACAAGGCCTACGCGCTGTTCCGCGCGATCAACTGCTTCGCGCCGGCCGGCTACAACACCTGCGGCCAGCAGGACATCCCGCAGGCCGAGCGCAAGCAATGGTTCCGTACGCTCAAGTCGACCTACGCCGACAGCTCCTGGGCCAAGGAACTGAAGTACTACTGGTGAGGCGCTGGCGAGCCTGGCTGGCGGGCCTGTTGCTGGGCCTGCCGCTGTTGCCGTCCGTCGAGGCCGCGGTGCGCGCCGAGGACTACGGCGCCTTCTGGCTGTGGAGCGGCGTCGCGCCGCAGCCGGTGCTGGCGCGGGCCGAGACGCTGTACATCCTGCAGGGACAGATCAGCCAGTCGCGCCGGCGCCCCGGCGAGGGCGTGCGGCTGATCGCCCAGGGCATCTCGGTGCCACGCCTGGCGCGGGGCGAGGTCTGGGTGGTGTACCGCGCCCATACCCTGCGCTGGACGCCGCAGATCTACCAGGCCGTGCTGAACCAGGTGCAGCGCTGGAAGCGTGCCGGCAACCCGGTGGTCGGCATCCAGATCGACTTCGATGCGCGTACCCGCTACCTCGACGAGTACGTCGATTTCCTCCGCGACCTGCGCCGGCGCCTGCCCCGCGAATACCGCTTGAGCATCACCGGGTTGCTCGACTGGGGCAGCAACGCCGAGCCGGCGGCGATCAACCGGCTCAAGGGCGTGGTCGATGAAGTGGTGGTGCAGACCTACCAGGGGCGTCACAGCATTCCCAACCACGCCGCCTACCTCCCGCGGGTCAGCCGCCTGCAGCTGCCGTACCGGATCGGCCTGGTCCAGGGCGGCGACTGGCAAGCCCCCGACTACCTGGAAAAGAGCCCCTGGTTCAGGGGCTACGTGGTGTTCCTGCTCAACCCTCAGTGAGCGCAGCCGCAAGCGCCCTTGCCGGCACACCCGCCGCTGCGTTCGGCCTGCGGCTGGCGGGTATCCTGGCCGGGCTGGAGATCGCGCATCAGTAGCGCGTAGCGCAGGTCCAGGCCTTCCGGCAGCGCCAGGTAGACCACGTGGCCATTGCCCGGCGCCACCTCGATGGCCTCGCCGGCGGCGTTGCGCAGGTCCTCCACGCGCAGGCTCAGGTTGCCTCGCGGAGTCATCAGTTCGACGCTGTCGCCGCGCTGGAAGCGGTTCTTCACCTCCACCTCGGCCAGTCCGTCGCGGCGTTCGCCGGTGAGTTCGCCGACGAACTGCTGGCGCTCGGACAACGAATGGCCGTGCTGGTAGTTCTGGTACTCGTCGTGCACGTGGCGGCGCAGGAAGCCCTCGGTGTAGCCGCGGTGGGCGAGGGACTCCAGGGTGTCCATCAGACCGCGGTCGAACGGCTTGCCGGCCGCCGCGTCGTCGATCGCCTGGCGGTAGACCTGGGCGGTGCGCGCCACATAGTAGTGGGACTTGGTGCGGCCCTCGATCTTCAGCGAGTGCACGCCGATCCGCGCCAGCCGCTCGACGTGCTGTACGGCGCGGAGGTCCTTGGAATTCATGATGTAGGTGCCGTGTTCGTCCTCGAAGGCGGCCATCGGTTCGCCGGGACGGTTGCCTTCCTCGAGGAGGAACACCTGCTCGGTCGGCGCGCCGCGTCCCAGGGTCGGCTCCCGCGCCACCACGTTGCCCAGCTCGTCTTCGCGGCCCTCCACCGCCTTGTATTCCCAGCGGCAGGCATTGGTGCAGGTGCCCTGGTTGGGGTCGCGGCGGTTGATGTAGCCGGACAGCAGGCAGCGCCCGGAATAGGCCATGCACAAGGCGCCGTGGACGAACACTTCCAGCTCCATGTCCGGCACCTGCTGGCGGATTTCCTCGATCTCCTCCAGCGACAGCTCGCGGGAAAGGATCACCCGGGTCAGGCCCTGCTGCCGCCAGAATTGCACCGCGGCCCAGTTCACCGCGTTGGCCTGCACCGACAGGTGGATGGGCATCTGCGGGAAATGCTGGCGAACCAGCATGATCAGGCCGGGATCGGACATGATCAGCGCATCCGGACCCATGGCGACCACCGGCTCCAGGTCGCGCAGGAAGGTCTTCAGCTTGGCGTTGTGCGGGGCGATGTTGACCACCACGTAGAAGCGCTTGCCGAGCGCGTGGGCCTCGGCGATGCCTTCGGCCAGTTGGGCGTGGTCGAAATCGTTGTTGCGCACCCGCAGGCTGTAGCGCGGCTGCCCGGCGTAGACGGCATCGGCGCCGTAGGCGAAGGCATAGCGCATGCTTTTCAGGGTGCCGGCGGGGCACAGCAGTTCGGGGCGGAGGGCGGTGGCGGTCATGGTTCGGGCTCGCAACGACGTGGGCGCGCGACTCTAGCCGAGCGCGCGCCGGGCGATCCTGAGCCGGATCAATGTCCGCGTCATTCCAGCCAGCGTCGACCCTGCAGTTCCAGCAGCAGTTGCGCCTGTTCCGGGCCGTTGCTGCCGGCCGGGTAGGGCCGCGGGCTCTGGTAGTGCTCGCGCCAGCCGGCGAGGATCGGGTCGACCCAGCCCCAGGCGGCCTCTACCTCGTCGCGGCGCATGAACAGCGTCGAGTCGCCCTCGATCACGTCCAGCAGCAGGCGCTCGTAGGCGTCCCAGCGCCGCTTGTTGCGGCTGAGGGCCTCGGCCAGGTTGAGGTCCAGCTCCACCGGTTCCAGTTGCATGCCCTTGCCCGGGGTCTTGGCCATCAGTTGCACGCTGATCCGCTCCTCCGGCTGCAACCTTATCCACAGGCGGTTGGCCGGCCCGCCGCCGCCGTCGATCAGGCTGTGCGGCACCGGCTTGAACTGGATGACGATTTCCGAGCACTTGCGCGCCATGCGCTTGCCGGTGCGCAGGTAGAACGGCACCCCGGCCCAGCGCCAGTTCTCGACCTCGGCCTGGAGCGCGACGAAGGTCTCGGTATCGCTGTCGTTGTCGACGTTCTTCTCGAAGTAGTACGCCGGCACCTCCTGGCCGCCGATCCTGCCGGCGGCGTACTGGCCGCGTACCGTCTTGTCCTGCACGTCGAGCCCGGAGATCGGCTTCAGCGCCTGCAGCACCTTGAGCTTCTCGTTGCGCACAGCCTCGGCGTCGAAACGCACCGGCGCCTCCATCGCCACCAGGCAGAGCAACTGGAGCAGATGGTTCTGCACCATGTCGCGCATCGCCCCGGCGTGGTCGTAGTAGCCGCCACGGTTCTCCACGCCAAGGGTCTCGTTGACGCTGATCTGCACATGGTCGATGTGCGCCGCGCGCCAGACCGGCTCGAACAACGCATTGGCGAAGCGCAGGGCCATCAGGTTCTGCACGGTTTCCTTGCCCAGGTAGTGGTCGATGCGGAACACCCGCGACTCGTCGAACACCCGGCCGATGGACTGGTTGATCGCCCTCGCCGAGTCCAGCGAATGGCCCAGCGGTTTTTCCAGCACGATGCGCGCTTGCGGCCCGGCGAGGCCGGCGATGGAGAGGTTCTGCGCGATCGGCGCGAACAGGCTCGGCGAGGTCGCCAGGTAGTGCACCAGCACCCGGCCCTCGCTGCTCTTCAGGTGCCGCGCGAGACGGCCGAAGTCGGCGCTCTGCGAGGCGTCCATGGCCAGGTAGTCGAGGCGCGCGGCGAAGCCTTTCCATTGTTCGGCGGCGAACTCGCTGCGCGCCACCACCGCGCGGACGTTGCGCTCGGCGAGGGCGAGGAAGGCGGCGTTGTCCAGCGCGCTGCGGGCGAGGGCGAAGATCCGTGTATCGGCCGGCAGGCGGTCCTCCCGGTGCAGGCGATAGAGCGCCGGCAGCAGCTTGTGCAGGGCCAGGTCGCCGGTACCGCCGAAGACCAGGATGTCGCAGGACGTTGGAGTGGCTGGTGTACTCAAGGCAAGCTCCCGACGGCGTTGGCTGGGCGTGGCTGACTGTTTGTAGTATAACTACAAGGTTACTACAGAGAATCGAGCCCAGCCTGTGAACCTGCTGCAGCACATAGCCCAGTCCCGCCAACAGCTCCGCAAGTCGGAACTCAAGGTCGCCGATCACGTTCTCAACGATCCGGCGTCGGTCATGCACAGCTCCATGGCCGAACTGGCCCATGGGGTCGGGGTCAGCGAGCCGACCATCGTGCGCTTCTGCCGCGCCATCGGCTGCAGCGGCTTCCAGGACCTCAAGCTGAAGCTGGCGCAGAGCCTGGCGGCCGGCGCCAGCTTCGGCCAGTTCTCGATCCACGAGAGCGACTCGGTGGCCGACTTCAGCCTGAAGATCTTCGACACCACGCTGCACAGCCTGATGGAAGTCCGCGAGCACCTGGACACCCACGCCCTGGAGCGCGCCATCGCCGCCATCGCCCACGCCCAGCGCGTGGAGTTCTACGGCTTCGGCGCTTCCGGCGCGGTGGCTTCGGATGCCCAGCACAAGTTCTTCCGCCTGCTGCTGTCGGCGGCGGCCTACTCCGACCCGCACATGCAGGCGATGTCGGCGGTGACGCTCAAGCCCAGCGACGTGGCCATCTGCATTTCCCAGTCGGGTCGCTCGAAGGACCTGCTGATCACCGCCAACCTGGTCCGCGAGGCCGGCGCCACGCTGATCACCCTGTGCCCGAGCCAGACCCCGCTGGCCGACCTGGCCACGGTCAACCTGGCGATCGACGTGCACGAGGACACCGACATCTACACCCCGCTGACCTCGCGCATCGCCCACCTGGTGGTGATCGACGTGCTGGCGATGGGCGTGGCCATGGCCCGCGGCCCGGACCTGGTCAACCACCTCAAGAGCGTCAAGCGCAGCCTGCGCAGCCTGCGCCTGTCGCCGAAGGTGATGAAGAACCAGGAAGAGCGCGGCGAGCCGTCCTGAGGCGCCGCCGGGAAGGCATAACGCAGTCTTCACCGGCCTGCCGCCAAACCGTCACATTGCTGCGCGATGCTCGCGACTCCAGCCAGTCGGCCATGGGAGACGCGAGATGCCCCGTCATAGCGATGCCAATGCCCAGCACGTGGATTCGAAAACCCGCCGCAAGCTCGAAGACCAGCGGCGCATGCAATTCCGCCGGGCGATCGAGGACCACTGCGAAGAACTGCGCCTGCGCCAGGAACTGGCCGACTACCCCGAGCTGGTAGCCGCCGCCTACCTCAGCTCGAACCGCCAGGGCCGGCGAAGCGCCCAGCGAGCTGGCTGATCAGCGCCCGCTCCTCGCGGACGAAGGCGACGAACGCCTGGGCCACCGGGCTCAGGCGCTTGCCCTTGGCGTGCACCAGGCACCAGCTGCGATAGAGCGGCAATTCCTCCACCGGTAGTTCGCGCAGCAGGCCGTTGGCCAGTTCCTGGTGCGCCGCATGGCGCGGCAGCAGGGCCAGGCCGAGGCCGGCGATCACCCCTTCGCGCAGGGACTCCAGCGAGGCGATCTCCTGGATCTGCGAGAAGTGCGCGCGGCGTTGCTGGAAGAACTCCTCGCAAGCCTTGCGGGTGCCGGAGCCCGGTTCGCGGACCAGTAGCGGGAAGGGCTCCAGGTCCTTCAGGGCCAGCTTCGCGGCGTTGCACAGCGGATGGTCCGGCGGCGCCACGGCGATGATCGGGTTGTTCAGGAAGGGCAGGAACTCCAGGGCCATGTCCTGCGGTACCAGGGACATGATCACCAGGTCGTCGCGGTTGTCGGCCAGGCGCTTGATCACCTGGGTGCGGTTGACCACCGTCAGGCTCAGGCTGACTTCCGGATGCAGGTTCTGGAACGCCTTGAACAGGTGCGGGGTGATGTACTTGGCGCTGGACTCCACCGCCAGGCGCAACTGGCCCTGCAGCGAGCCCTTCAGGTCCGAGAGCTGCATGTCCAGGCTTTCCAGGCGCTGGAACAGGTCGGTGCTGGTCTTCAGCAGGGCTTCGGCGGCATCGGTCAGGTAGAGCTTCTTGCCGACGTACTCGAACAGCGGCTGGCCGACCAGCTCTTCCAGTTGGCGGATCTGCAGGCTGACCGCCGGCTGGGTCAGGGCCATTTCCTCCGCCGCCCGGCTGTAGGAGCGGCTCTCGCATACGGCACGGAAAACCTGAAGCTGCCGTAATGTCATACGCATCAACGACTTACGCATTCCAGTCACACTCTGACCGAGATCGGTCGGGCGACTATAAAGCTTTTCTAATGGCTATCCCAATAATTATTGATTTTTGTTAATCACCCTCGCGGGGGTAGGGTAAAAGTGCGACCGGGAGCTGCCTGCCGGTCATGCAGCGACCGGAATATCCGGATCGACCGTACCAGGTTCCCAACCCCGAAGAGGGAGACCTCCGTGATCAAGAAGATCCTGATCGCCAACCGCGGCGAGATCGCCGTCCGCATCGTGCGCGCCTGCGCCGAGATGGGCATCCGCTCGGTGGCCGTCTACTCCGAGGCCGATCGCCACGCGCTGCACGTCAAGCGCGCCGACGAAGCCCACAGCATCGGCGCGGACCCGCTGGCCGGCTACCTCAACCCGCGCGCCCTGGTGAACTTGGCGGTGGAAAGTGGCTGCGACGCCCTGCACCCCGGCTATGGCTTCCTCTCGGAAAATGCCGAGCTGGCGGAAATCTGCGCCGAGCGCGGTATCAAGTTCATCGGCCCGTCGGCGCAAGTGATCCGCCGCATGGGCGACAAGACCGAAGCCCGCCGCAGCATGATCGCCGCCGGCGTGCCCTGCACCCCCGGCACCGAAGGCAACGTCGCCGATCTCGCCGAGGCCCTGCGCGAAGCCGAGCGGATCGGCTACCCGGTGATGCTCAAGGCCACCTCCGGCGGCGGCGGTCGCGGCATCCGTCGCTGCAACAGCCGCGAGGAGCTGGAACAGGCGTTCCCGCGGGTGATCTCCGAGGCGACCAAGGCCTTCGGCAGCGCCGAAGTATTCCTCGAGAAGTGCATCGTCAATCCCAAGCACATCGAGGCGCAGATCCTCGCCGATTCCTTCGGCAACACCGTGCACCTGTTCGAGCGCGACTGCTCGATCCAGCGCCGCAACCAGAAGCTCATCGAGATCGCCCCGAGCCCGCAGCTCACCCCCGAGCAGCGCGCCTACATCGGCGATCTGGCGGTGCGCGCGGCCAAGGCGGTGGGCTACGAGAACGCCGGCACCGTGGAGTTCCTGCTCGCCGACGGCGAGGTGTACTTCATGGAGATGAACACCCGGGTCCAGGTGGAGCACACCATCACCGAGGAAATCACCGGCATCGACGTGGTCCGCGAGCAGATCCGCATCGCTTCCGGGCTGGAGCTGTCGGTCAAGCAGGACGACATCGTCCATCGCGGCTACGCCCTGCAGTTCCGCATCAACGCCGAGGACCCGAAGAACAACTTCCTGCCCTCGTTCGGCAAGATCACCCGCTACTACGCCCCCGGCGGCCCCGGCGTGCGTACCGACACGGCGATCTACACCGGCTACACCATCCCGCCGTACTACGACTCGATGTGCCTGAAGCTGATCGTCTGGGCGCTGACCTGGGAAGAGGCCCTCGATCGCGGACTGCGCGCCCTCGACGACATGCGCGTGCAAGGGGTCAAGACCACCGCGCCGTACTACCAGGAAATCCTCCGCAACCCGGAATTCCGCAGCGGCCAGTTCAACACCAGCTTCGTCGAAAGCCACCCGGAACTGACCCAGTACTCGATCAAGCGCAACCCGTCGCACCTGGCCATCGCCATCGCCACCGCCATCGCGGCCCACGCCGGCCTGTAAGGGAAGGAGCAGAACATGAGCAACACCATCCAAGCGAAGAAGACCGGCGTCACCGATACCATCCTGCGCGATGCCCACCAGTCGCTGCTGGCGACCCGCATGCGCACCGAGGACATGCTGCCGATCTGCGACAAGCTCGACCGCGTCGGCTACTGGTCGCTGGAAGTCTGGGGCGGCGCCACCTTCGACGCCTGCGTGCGCTTCCTCAAGGAAGACCCGTGGGAACGCCTGCGCAAGCTCAAGGCAGCGCTGCCCAACACCCGCCTGCAGATGCTCCTGCGCGGGCAGAACCTGCTCGGCTACCGCCACTACAGCGACGATGTGGTGCGCGCCTTCGTGGCCAAGGCGGCGGTCAACGGCATCGACGTGTTCCGCATCTTCGACGCGATGAACGACGTGCGTAACCTGCGCGTCTCCATCGAGGCGGTGAAGGCCGCCGGCAAGCACGCCCAGGGCACCATCTGCTACACCACCAGCCCGGTGCACACCATCGAGGCCTTCGTCGCCCAGGGCAAGGCGATGGCCGACATGGGCGTCGACTCCATCGCCATCAAGGACATGGCCGGCCTGCTCACCCCCTATGCCACCGGCGACCTGGTCAAGGCCCTGAAGGACGCCCTGCCGCTGGACGTGGTGGTGCATTCCCATGACACCGCCGGTGTCGCCAGCATGTGCCAGCTCAAGGCCGTGGAAAACGGCGCCGACCGTATCGACACGGCGATCTCCAGCATGGCCTGGGGCACCAGCCACCCGGGCACCGAGTCGATGGTCGCGGCGCTGCGCGGTACCCCCTACGACACCGGCCTGGACCTGGAGCTGATCCAGGAGATCGGCATGTACTTCCACGCGGTGCGCAAGAGGTACCACCAGTTCGAGAGCGAATTCACCGGCGTGGATACCCGCGTGCAGGTCAACCAGGTGCCGGGCGGGATGATTTCCAACCTGGCCAACCAGCTCAAGGAGCAGGGCGCGCTGAACCGTATGGGCGAGGTGCTCGAGGAAATCCCGCGGGTCCGCGCCGACCTCGGTTTCCCGCCGCTGGTGACGCCGACTTCGCAGATCGTCGGCACCCAGGCGTTCTTCAACGTGCTCGCCGGCGAGCGCTACAAGACCATCACCAACGAAGTGAAGCTGTACCTGCAGGGCCGTTATGGCAAGGCCCCCGGCGAGGTCAACGAGCAACTGCGGCGCCAGGCCATCGGCAGCGAGGAAGTCATCGACGTGCGCCCGGCCGACCTGATCAAGCCGGAGCTGAACAAGCTGCGCAGCGAGATCGGCAACCTGGCCAAGTCCGAGGAAGACGTACTCACCTACGCGATGTTCCCGGACATCGGGCGCAAGTTCCTCGAAGAGCGTGAGGCCGGCACCCTGAAGCCCGAGGAACTGCTGCCGATTCCCACCGGCAAGGGCGTCGCCGCCGCTGGCGCGGAAGGCACCCCGACCGAGTTCGTCATCGACGTGCACGGCGAGACCTACCGCGTCGACATCACCGGGGTCGGCGTGAAGAGCGACAACAAGCGGCACTTCTACCTGTCCATCGACGGCATGCCGGAAGAAGTGGTGTTCGAGCCGCTCAACGAATATGTCGCCGGCTCCGCCAGCGGCCGCAAGCATGCCAGCGAGCCGGGCCACGTCAGCACCACCATGCCGGGCAACATCGTCGACGTGCTGGTGAAGGAAGGCGATAGCGTCAAGGCCGGCCAGGCGGTGTTGATCACCGAGGCGATGAAGATGGAAACCGAGGTCCAGGCCGGCATCGCCGGTACGGTCAAGGCGATCCACGTGGCCAAGGGCGACCGGGTCAACCCGGGCGAGATCCTGATCGAGATTGCGGGCTGACCGCGACAGACGGTTAAAGTCCCTGGGGGAGCATGATGCTCCCCTTTTTTTATCGGCATCGGTTGCCGCGTCGGCCGGCTGTTCGCCCTGCCAGGGTGCGCCCGGCGCGCGCGCCGCCTAGAATGCCGCCTCTGCCCAACGGCGCGTCGCGCCGCAGGCGCTGACTATCGGGAAGTCCAGGTGTCGTCCTCTCCAGCTCAAACGCCCAGCCGCCGGCCCTCGCTGCTCGGCGGTTCGATGATCATCGCCGGCACCGCCGTCGGTGCCGGAATGTTCTCCCTGCCCATCGCCATGTCCGGCATCTGGTTCGGCTGGTCGGTGGCGGTGTTCCTGCTCACCTGGTTCTGCATGCTGCTGTCGGGGATGATGATCCTCGAGGCCAACCTCAACTACCCGGTGGGCTCGAGCTTCTCGACCATCACCCGCGACCTGCTCGGCCAGGGCTGGAATGTGGTCAACGGGCTGAGCATCGCCTTCGTCCTCTATATCCTCACCTATGCCTATATCTCCGGCGGCGGCTCGATCATCGGCTACACCCTGTCCAGCGGCCTCGGCGTGACCCTGCCGGAAAAGCTCGCCGGGCTGCTGTTCGCCCTGGCGGTGGCGCTGGTGGTGTGGTGGAGCACCCGCGCGGTGGACCGCATCACCACGCTGATGCTCGGCGGCATGATCATTACCTTCGGCCTCTCCATCAGCGGCCTGCTCGGGCGCATCCAGCCGGCGATCCTGTTCAACAGCGGCGAGCCGGACGCGGTCTACTGGCCCTACCTGCTGGCGACCCTGCCGTTCTGCCTGACTTCCTTCGGTTACCACGGCAACGTGCCGAGCCTGATGAAGTACTACGGCAAGGACCCGCAGCGGATCAGCCGTTCGCTGTGGATCGGCACCCTGATCGCCCTGGCCATCTACCTGCTGTGGCAGGCCAGCACCCTGGGCACCATCCCGCGCGAGCAGTTCAAGGGCATCATCGCCGGCGGCAGCAACGTCGGCACCCTGGTGGAATACCTGCACCGGATCACCGCGTCGGATTCGCTGAACGCGTTGCTCACCACCTTCTCCAACCTGGCGGTGGCCAGCTCCTTCCTCGGCGTGACCCTCGGCCTGTTCGACTACCTGGCCGACCTGTGCAAGTTCGACGACAGCCACTTCGGGCGCTTCAAGACCGCGTTGCTGACCTTCGTCCCACCGACCATCGGCGGGCTGCTGTTCCCCAACGGCTTCATCTACGCCATCGGTTTCGCCGGGCTGGCCGCGGCGTTCTGGGCGGTGATCGTTCCGGCGCTGATGGCGCGGGCCTCGCGCAAGCGCTTCGGCAGCCCGCTGTTCCGCGCCTGGGGCGGCACGCCGGCGATCGTGCTGGTGCTGCTGTTCGGCGTGGCCAACGCGGTCGCGCACATCCTGGCCAGCCTGCACTGGCTGCCGGAGTACCGTTGAGCGACCGGCAGTCCCTGCCAGGGGCTAGTCGCGCAGCGCCTCCAGCGTCTGCCGCTGGCGGCCTTCGGCGTCGAAGTTGGAAGGATCGAGCCAGCGCTCGAACGCCGCCTGTCGCGCCGGCCATTCGCTGTCGAGCAGGGAGAACCAGGCGGTGTCGCGGTTGCGCTGCTTGACCACCATGTGCTGGCGGAAGGTGCCTTCGTAGGTGAAGCCCAGGCGCTCGGCGGCGCGCATCGAACGGGCGTTGCCGGCATTGCACTTCCACTCCAGGCGGCGGTAGCCGAGGCGGCCGAGGGCGAGTTCGGCGAGCAGGTAGACCGCCTCGGTAGACCCCGGTGTGCGCTGCATAGGCGCGCCGAAGGCGATATGACCGATTTCGATGACGCCATCCTTCGGCGTGATCCGCAGGTAGCTGAGCAGGCCGACGGCGCGCTGCGTGCGCCGCTCGCGCACGGCGAAGAACTGCGGGTCGCGGCTGGCCGCCTGGCCGGCCAGCCAGGCGTCGAACGCCGGGCGCTCGGCGAACGGGCCGTAGGCCAGGTATTCCCACAGCAACGGGTCGGCGCCAGGCCCTTGCAGGGCGTCCCACAGGTCGTCGCCGTGGCGTTGCGGATCGAGCGGTTCGAGCTTGACGAAGCGGCCGTCGAGCGGGGCGTGGGGTGGAGTGGCGACGGGGCGCCAGTTCAAGGGTTCGCGCATGGTGGGCCTCAGAGAATCCTGCGGTACTGAAGGAAACCGGACTTGTCGGCGATGCGCTCGTACAGCTTCATC
This sequence comes from Pseudomonas sp. 18-147, assembly GCF_051048045.1. Classification (NCBI taxonomy): domain Bacteria; kingdom Pseudomonadati; phylum Pseudomonadota; class Gammaproteobacteria; order Pseudomonadales; family Pseudomonadaceae; genus Pseudomonas; species Pseudomonas sp. 18-147. Next base: position 6,420,060 of record NZ_CP182296.1, on the reverse strand, counting down.
GCGTCGCTGTTGCTCTCGTGGGTCAGCCAGTGCACCCGCGAACAGCCAGCGGCGCCGGCCTCGGCGTAGACATGCTCGATCAGCCGGCGCCCTATGCCTTTGCCGCGCAGGCCCTCGGCGACGAACAGGTCCTGCAGGTAGCAGTAGTCGCCGACGGTCCAGCAGGAGCGGTGGTAGATCCAGTGCACCAGGCCCACGGCGCGCTCGTCGAGCCAGGCGAGGGCGGCGTTCATCGGTTCGTCGGCGTCGAGGAAGCGCTGCCAGGTGGCGTCGCTGGTAGCGGCGGCGATCTCGGTCTTGTAGAAGCGCTGGTAGCCCTCCCACAGCGGCAGCCAGGCGGCGTGGTCGCCGGCGCCGACGGGACGAATCTGCAGGGACGTGCTCATGGCTCGGTTCCATGTCCGGGTAAAGGTGCCTCCAGACTAGGCCGGGAAATGGTCCGCTAGAAGATCCATTGCTGGTCAATTCCACAGGTCCAATCCACACTGGCGCTTTCTTCCCTGCGAGACCGCCATGGCCACCGTACTGCCCTTCGACGCCGCCGGCATCCACCTCGACCCCGCCCAGGGCCTGGCCCGCCAGCTCTACGCCGCGCTGCGCGAACGGATCCTCGACGGCCGCCTCGGCAGCCGCACGCGGATGCCCGCCAGCCGCGAGCTGGCCCAGGCCCTGAAGGTCTCGCGCAACACCGTGGTGCGGGCCTATGAACAGTTGCACGCCGAGGGCTATATCGACGGGCGCACAGGCGACGGGACCTACGTTGCCGAGTTGCAGGAAATCCCAGGCAGGGCCCCCGCCGTCGCCCCGAGCGCTCCCGCGCCGCGCGGCCCGGCGGCCCTGGCGCCGCCACCGGAAGGCGCGCCGCGAGCGTTCCGCGTCGGCGTGCCGGCCTTCGACCTGTTCCCCTTCGACACCTGGGCGCGGCTACAGGCGCGCTTCTGGCGCAACCCGCCGGCGGACTGCCTGGGCTACGGCGACCCGGCCGGCGAGGCGCGCCTGCGCGAGCTGATCGCCGCCTACCTGCGCAGCGCGCGCGGCCTGCGCTGCGAGGCGGAACAGGTGATCGTCACCCATGGCGCGCAGCAGGCCATCCGCCTGTGCGCCCAGGTGTTGCTCGAGAACGGCGATCCGGTGGCTGTGGAAAACCCTGGCTACCGCGCGGCGCGCCTGGCCTTCGCCGCGACCGGCGCGGTACCGCACGGGATCGACCTCGACGCCGAGGGCCTGCGCAGCGACCGGCTCGCGGGCATCGCCGGCTGCCGCCTGGCCTATGTCACGCCGTCACACCAGTACCCCACCGGCGTCACCCTGTCGCTGGCGCGGCGCCTGGAGCTGCTGGAGTGGGCCGAGCGCGCCGACGGCTGGATCGTCGAGGACGACTACGACGGCGAGTATCGCTACAGCGGTACGCCGCTGGCGCCGCTGGCCGCGCTGGACCGACAGGGCCGGGTGCTCTACGTCGGGACCTTCTGCAAGATCGCCTTCCCGGCGTTGCGCCTGGGCTACCTGGTGGTCCCGCCGGCGCTGGTCGAGCGCTTCCGCCAGCGGCGGGCCATCGAGGTACGCCATTCGGAGGTGGGCACCCAGCGGGTCATGGCCGACTTCATCGCCGAAGGGCATTTCCAGCGCCACGTCCGCCGCATGCGCCGCGCCGCCCGCGCCCGCCGCGACGCCTTGCTGCGGGGCTGGCCAGAGGCGCCGGGTTGCCAGCCGTTGCCGGCGGTGGAGGCGGGGCTGCACCTGTGCGTGCGGGTCGACAGCCTGGCGCGGGAGCGGGCCCTGATCGCCGCGGCGGCAGCCGCCGGGGTGGAAGTCAGCGCCTTGAGCGACTACTGGATGGACGACTCCAGCGTTGCGCCAGACGACCGCGCGGGCCTGGTGCTGGGCTTCGCGGCAGTACCCGAGGCGCGTATCGACGAGGCGCTGCGGGCGTTGCGCAAGGCCTGGCGGCGGGAGGCCCTGGTTGGACCCGTCGTCGCGACTGACTAGAATGCCCCCGGATCACCCTCGCGCCCAGGAGTAGCCATGAGTGTCGCCCTTTCCGCCGCGCCCGAGCGCAAGCTCGCCGCCCCCCTGATCGCCTTCGCCCTGCTGGTGCTCGGCGGGCTGTTCCTGTTCAACGCGGTCAGCGCGCGCCAGGCCATCCTCTTCATCGTCGGCGGCGCCCTGGGCCTGACCCTCTACCACGCCGCCTTCGGCTTCACCTCCGCCTGGCGGGTATTCATCCGCGAACGGCGTGGCGCCGGGCTGCGCGCGCAGATGGTGATGCTGGCGCTGGCGGTGCTGCTGTTCTTCCCGGCGCTGGCGGCGGGCAGCCTGTTCGGCCAGCCGGTGAGCGGTTTCGTCTCGCCGGTCGGCACTTCGGTGATCGTCGGCGCCTTCATTTTCGGCATCGGCATGCAACTGGGCGGCGGCTGCGCCTCCGGCACCCTGTTCACCGTCGGCGGCGGCAACGCGCGGATGCTGGTGACCCTGCTGTTCTTCATCCTCGGCTCGCTGATCGCCACCCAGCATGTCGGCTGGTGGTTCGCCCTGCCGTCGCTGCCGCCGATCTCGCTGGTCGCCGAACTGGGCCTGGCACCGGCGCTGGTGTTGAGCCTGGCGGTGTTCATCGGCATCGCCGGGGTCACGGTACGCATGGAGAAGGCCCGCCACGGCACCCTGGAAACCCCGCCGAGCGCCGAATGGCGTGGTTGGCGGCGCTTCCTCCGCGGCCCCTGGCCGCTGGTCTGGGGGGCGCTGGCGCTGGCGCTGCTCAACTTCCTCACCCTGTACCTCGCCGGACGCCCCTGGGGCATCACGTCGGCCTTCGCCCTGTGGGGCGCGAAGATCGCCCAGGGCGTGGGCCTGGACGTCGGCGCCTGGGCCTTCTGGCAGACGCCGGCGAACGCCAAGGCGCTGGCCGCGCCGCTGTGGGAAGACATCACCAGCGTGATGGACATCGGCATCGTCCTCGGCGCGCTGCTCGCCGCCGGCCTGGCCGGACGCTTCGCGCCGAACCTGGACATCCCGCGCCGTTCGCTGGCGGCGGCGGTGATCGGCGGGCTGCTGCTCGGCTACGGCGCGCGCCTGGCCTATGGCTGCAACATCGGCGCGTATTTCAGCGGGATCGCGTCCGGCAGCCTGCATGGCTGGTTGTGGTTGGTGGCGGCGTTTGCCGGCAACAGCGTCGGGGTACGGGTATTGAGGCCTTATTTCTTCCCGGAGGAGCGGCGGGAGCAAGGGTTGACGGGGTGTTGAGAGGGGATATGCCTTCGTAGGACGTATGACGCGGACGTTATCCACAGGTGAGCGCAGCCACACAACACCTCGGCAACGGGGAAGATCTGCGGGCCGTCCTGAGCGGTGAAAAAAAGAAGGGACACCGCAGGTCGCCGTGTCCCTCAGAGTGTAGAGAGGGAAAGTTGGTATCCCTCTCGACCGGTGAGCGTGGCGCCGCGGCTGGGCCGGGGCGCCGGGTATAAAAGAAGGGATGAAGGGTATCCATCCCTAAAGGTCGAGGGGGTAGTACTCCCCCTCTACCGGTGAGCCTTCTTCGATCGGCTGCGCTGCGGCCCGGCTGCGTCGACAGCCGGACCTGGGCGCGCTCGATCTCGTATCGGATCAGGCGCGCAGCGGAATCAGGCGCGGCGCGATCATGTTTTCCGGCAGCAGGATGTCGGCCAGGGTGGCTTCGTCCAGCAGCTTTTCCTCGCGTACCAGTTCCAGGACGCCGCGGCCGCTCTCCAGGGCGGTCTTGGCGATCCGCGTGGAGTTCTCGTAGCCGATGTACGGGTTCAGCGCGGTGACCAGGCCGATGCTGTGCTCGACCAGTTCGTGGCAGCGCTCGACGTTGGCGGTGATGCCGGTGATGCAGTGCTCGCGGAGCATGTCCATGGCGCGTTGCAGCAGGCGGATCGAGTCGAAGATCTTGTAGGCGATCAGCGGCTCCATCACGTTCAGTTGCAACTGGCCGCCTTCGGCCGCCAGGGTCAGGGCGAGGTCGTTGCCGATCACTTCGAAGGCGACCTGGTTGACCGCTTCCGGGATCACCGGGTTGACCTTGCCCGGCATGATCGAACTGCCCGGCTGGCGCGGCGGCAGGTTGATCTCGTTGATGCCGGTGCGCGGGCCGCTGGAGAGCAGGCGCAGGTCGTTGCAGATCTTCGACAGCTTGACCGCGGTGCGCTTGAGCATGCCGGAGAACAGCACGAAGGCGCCCATGTCGGAGGTGGCTTCGATCAGGTCGGCGGCCGGTTTCAGCGGCTGCCCGCTGATGGCGGCCAGGCGCTCGACGGCGAGCTTCTGGTAGCCGGGGTCGGCGTTGATGCCGGTGCCGATGGCGGTGCCGCCGAGGTTCACTTCGGTGAGCAGCTCCGGCGCCAGGCGACGCAGGCGATCGAGGTCTTCGCCGAGGGTGGTGGCGAAAGCGTGGAATTCCTGGCCGAGGGTCATCGGCACGGCGTCCTGCAATTGGGTGCGGCCCATCTTCAGTACGCCGGCGAATTCGACGCCCTTGGCGGCGAAGGCCTGGATCAGGCTGTCGAGGCTGGCCAGCAGGGTGTCGTGGCCGAGCAGCAGGCCCAGGCGGATGGCGGTCGGGTAGGCGTCGTTGGTCGACTGCGCCATGTTCACATCGTTGTTCGGGTGCAGGTACTTGTACTCACCCTTGGTATGGCCCATGGCTTCCAGCGCGATGTTCGCGATCACTTCGTTCGCGTTCATGTTGGTGGAGGTGCCGGCGCCGCCCTGGATCATGTCCACCACGAACTGCTCGTGGAAATCGCCGCGGATCAGGCGGGCGCAGGCCTCGCTGATGGCGGCGTGCTTGTCTTCCGGGAGATGGCCGAGCTGACGGTTGGCGTCGGCGGCGGCCTGCTTGACCATGGCCAGGGCAACGACCAGCTTCGGGTAGTGCGACAGCGGCACCCCGGAGAGGCGGAAGTTGTTCACGGCGCGCAGGGTCTGGATGCCGTAGTAGGCGTCAGCGGGCACTTCGAGGGTGCCGAGCAGGTCTTTCTCGATACGGGAAGATGCAACGGGGGACATGACGGGATTTGTCTCAGAGGGACACGGCCAGTGCCGCGATGCCCACTAGACTAAGGATGTGACGATTTCGTGGCCAATGCTGTTAAACGCTGCCTCATGCACAAACGGCATAATGTTGGATGTGACGCTGGTATGATGGCGGACGTGTCATCGCATTACCGGAGCCTTTCCCGTCGTGAACCTCGAACTGAAGTGGCTGGAGGATTTCATCGCCCTGGCCGGCACCCGCAGCTTTTCCCAGGCGGCGGAGAAACGCTTCGTCACCCAGCCGGCCTTCAGCCGGCGCATTCGCAGCCTGGAGGACGCCCTCGGCCTGACCCTGGTGAATCGCCAGCGCACGCCGGTGGAACTGACCGAGGCCGGGCAGTTGTTCCTGGTCACCGCGCGCAGCGTGGTCGAGCAGCTCGGCCAGGTGGTGCGCCACCTGCACCACCTGGAAGGCGGGCAGGGCGAGGTGCTGCAGTTCGCCGCCGCCCACTCGCTGGCGCTGGGCTTCTTCCCGCAGTGGATCGCGCGGCTGCGCAACGAGGGGCTGAACATCGCCAGCCGGCTGATCGCCACCAACGTCGGCGAGGCGGTGCATTCCCTGCGCGAGGGTAGCTGCGACCTGATGCTGGCGTTCTACGACCCTGACGCCGCGTTGCAGATGGACCCGGAGATCTTCCCCTCGCTGCACCTGGGGCGCACCGAGATGCTGCCGGTTTGCGCGGTGAACGCCGAGGGCCAGCCGCTGTTCGACCTGGAGAACGGCCAGAGCGTGCCGCTGCTCGCCTACAGCGCCAGCGCCTTCCTCGGCCGCGGGGTCAACCTGCTGCTGCGCCAGCGCAACCTGCGCTACACCACGGTCTACGAGACGGCGATGGCCGACAGCCTGAAGAGCATGGCGCTGCAAGGCATGGGCGTGGCCTGGGTGCCACGGCTGAGCGTGGTCAACGAACTGGAGCGCGGTGAGCTGGCGATCTGTGGCGGGCCGCAATGGTTCGTGCCGCAGGAAATCCGCCTGTACCGCTGCGCGCTGGTACGCAAGGCGGCGATCCGCCTGCTCTGGCGCAAGCTGGAAGGCGGGCTGGGCAGCGTCGAGTAGACAGGCAAGGGCGGCGCCGGGACGCCGCCCCGCAGGTCACATCTCGAGGACGATGCGCCCCTCGATCTGCCCGGCGCGCATCTGGTCGAGGATCTGGTTGATGTCGTCCAGCTTGCCCGGATGGATGGTCGCCTTGACCAGGCCTTCGCCGGCAAAGTCGAGGGCTTCCTGAAGGTCCGCGCGGGTGCCGACGATGGAGCCGGCGATGTGCAGGCCCTTGAGCACCACGTCGAAGATCGGCGTCGGGAAGTCACCCGGCGGCAGGCCGACCAGGGCGATGGTGCCGCCGCGGCGCGCCATGCCGATGGCCTGGCCGAAGGCGCTGTTGGATACCGCGGTGACCAGCACCCCGTGGGCGCCGCCGATGTCGCGCTGGAGCACCTCCACCGGGTCTTCCTGCCGGGCGTTGACCGTCAGGCTGGCACCGAGCTTGCGCGCCAGTTCCAGCTTGGCGTCGTCGATGTCGATGGCGGCGACGTGCAGGCCCATGGCCCTGGCGTACTGCACGGCGACGTGGCCGAGGCCGCCGATGCCGGAGATCGCCACCCACTGGCCGGGGCGCGCGTTGGTCTGCTTGAGCCCCTTGTAGACGGTGACGCCGGCGCAGAGGATCGGCGCGATTTCAGCGAATTCGACGTTTTTCGGCAGAATTCCGACGTAGTTCGGGTCGGCCAATACGTATTCGGCATAGCCGCCGTTCACCGAGTAGCCGGTGTTCTGCTGGCTCTCGCAGAGGGTCTCCCAGCCGGTCAGGCAGTGCTCGCAGCAGCCGCAGGCGGTGTACAGCCAGGGGATGCCGACCCGGTCGCCTTCCTTCACCCGGGTCACTCCGCTGCCCACCGCGGCGACGTAGCCGACGCCTTCGTGACCGGGAATGAACGGCAACGGCGGCTTCACCGGCCAGTCGCCCTCGGCGGCATGCAGGTCGGTGTGGCAGACGCCGGAGGCTTCGATCTTCACCAGTACCTGCCCGGGGCCGGGCAGCGGAACCTTGACTTCCTCGATCCGCAGCGGCGCGCCGTAGGCGTGCACGACCGCGGCTTTCATGGTCTGTGGCAGGGTCATGGTCATCTCCTTGGACGGGGCTGAGCGCCTGTCGCGGCGCCTTTGACGGGCACCGCGACAGGCTGCGGAACCGGCGCGGCCGCCGCTCCCTCGGAGCGCGCCGCGACAACCAGTCTGGCCGCTCGTGGTAGGCGCGCATTGAGTTGCGGCAAGTTTCCCGCCATGGCGCGAAAAAACGGGACGGACGGTAGCCCCCGGCGCGCGCCCGGCCTGCCTTTGCGGTATACTGCGCCGCCTTCGAACCGGCACTGCCCGCCGGCTCGGCCCAGTACAAGCCACGCCCCTCGACGAAGCGTGGCTTGTTGGTTTCTGACGCGCCGGACGGCGCATTTGAGAGAGGCACGACGATGAGCGCACTGGTTGGCGTGATCATGGGTTCCAAATCGGACTGGAGCACCCTCAGTCACACCGCGGACATGCTGGACAAGCTGGGCATCCCCTACGAAGTGAAGGTGGTTTCCGCCCACCGCACCCCGGACCTGCTCTTCCAGTACGCCGAGGAAGCCGAAGGCCGCGGCCTCGAAGTGATCATCGCCGGCGCTGGCGGCGCCGCCCACCTGCCGGGCATGTGCGCGGCCAAGACCCACCTGCCGGTACTCGGCGTGCCGGTACAGTCGTCGATGCTGTCGGGTGTCGACTCGCTGCTCTCCATCGTGCAGATGCCCGCCGGCGTACCGGTCGCCACCCTGGCCATCGGCAAGGCCGGCGCGGTCAACGCGGCGCTGCTCTCGGCGAGCATCCTCGGCGCCAAGCACCCGCAGTACCACGAGGCGCTGAAGCAGTTCCGCGCCAACCAGACCGAAACCGTGCTGGACAATCCCGACCCGCGCGATGCGTGAGACAGGCTCTGAGAAGGTAAGGCTCGAACCATGAAAATCGGTGTCATCGGTGGCGGCCAGCTGGGCCGCATGCTGGCCCTGGCGGGAACCCCGCTGGGCATGAACTTCGCTTTCCTCGACCCGGCGCCGGACGCCTGCGCGGCCTCCCTGGGCGAGCACATCCGCGCCGACTACGGCGACCAGGAGCACCTGCGGCAACTGGCCGACGAGGTCGACCTGGTGACCTTCGAGTTCGAGAGCGTGCCGGCGGAAACCGTGGCCTTCCTCTCCCAGTTCGTGCCGGTCTACCCGAACGCCGAGTCGCTGCGCATCGCCCGCGACCGCTGGTTCGAGAAGTCGATGTTCAAGGACCTCGGCATTCCCACTCCGGACTTCGCCGACGTCCAGTCCCAGGCCGACCTCGATGCCGCCGCAGCCGCCATCGGCCTGCCGGCGGTGCTCAAGACCCGCACCCTGGGCTACGACGGCAAGGGCCAGAAGGTCCTGCGCCAGCCGGCCGACGTGCAGGGCGCGTTCGCCGAACTGGGCAGCGTGCCGTGCATCCTCGAGGGCTTCGTGCCGTTCACCGGGGAAGTCTCGCTGGTGGCGGTGCGCGCTCGCGATGGCGAGACGCGTTTCTACCCGCTGGTGCACAACACCCACGACAGCGGCATCCTCAAGCTCTCCGTGGCCAGCAGCGGGCATCCGTTGCAGGCGCTGGCCGAGGACTACGTCGGCCGCGTGCTGGCCCGGCTCGACTACGTCGGCGTGCTGGCCTTCGAGTTCTTCGAGGTGGACGGCGGCCTGAAGGCCAACGAGATCGCCCCGCGCGTGCACAACTCCGGGCACTGGACCATCGAAGGTGCCGAGTGCAGCCAGTTCGAGAACCACTTGCGCGCCGTCGCCGGCCTGCCGCTGGGCTCGACCGCCAAGGTCGGCGAGAGCGCGATGCTCAATTTCATCGGCGCGGTCCCCCCGGTGGCTCAGGTGGTCGCCGTCGCCGATTGCCACCTGCATCACTACGGCAAGGCCTTCAAGAACGGCCGCAAGGTCGGCCACGCCACCCTGCGTTGTGCCGACCGGGCGACGCTGCAGGCGCGCATCGCCGAGGTCGAGGCGCTGATCGAGGCGTGAGCGATTGCCGCCCGCCCATCCTTGGGTTGGCGGGCGGCACTGAACCCAAGGCTTTTCTACACTGTCCCATGGCAGGCGCAATACATGCGCATACACCCGTAAGGAGGGACTGTCATGGGATTAATCGGAACCATCATCGTCGGACTGATCGTTGGTCTCGTTGCACGCTTTCTGAAGCCAGGTGACGACAGCATGGGCTGGATCATGACCATCCTGCTCGGCATCGGCGGTTCGCTGCTGGCCACCTACGGCGGCCAGGCGATCGGCTTCTACCAGGCTGGCCAGGCGGCCGGTTTCATCGGCGCGGTGGTCGGCGCCGTCGTACTGCTGGTCATTTACGGCCTGATCAAGAAGAATTGATGGCTCTGGCCGGCCCCCGCGGGGGCCGGCGTTTCCTCACTTCGCCGGTATTCCCGCCATCATGCGCCGCTTCCCGTTCGCCCGCCTGTTGCTGCTCGCCCTGTTGTCCTCACCCCTGGTCCACGCCGAACTGCCCGAGACCGACTGGCTGGAACTGATGCCGCCGGCCGACCGCAAGGCGCTGGAAGAAATGCCCGACATCGTCCACGACACCCCGGAGGCCGCCGGCACCTTCACCAGCAAGGGGGGCCTGAAGCAGTCGGACCGGAAGATGCCGGCGGTGATGTATTCGGCCAAGACCGTCGCCAGCCTGGATGGCAAGGCGATCCGCCTCGGCGGCTACCCGGTGCCGCTGGAGAACGACGCCAAGGGCCGCGTCACCGAATTCTTCCTGGTGCCCTATCCGGGCGCCTGCATCCACGTGCCGCCGCCGCCGCCGAACCAGATCGTCCTGGTGCATTATCCACAGGGGCTGAAGCTGACCGATATCTACACCCCGCTGTGGGTCAGCGGCACGCTGAAGATCGAGCAGGTGAGCAATGACCTGGCCGATGCCGCCTACGCCATCGACAAGGCGCGGGTGAAGGTGGTGGAGGAAGCGGACCTGTAGGGCCGGCACCTGCGCAACGGCCCATGGCGGACGACGCGAGCCGCCCCGTCCGCTCGCCGTCCCGCTCAGGGCCGTTTCAGCGGCTCGCTCCAGATCTGCACGCCAAAGCTTTCGCTGCGCCCGGGGGCGACCACCATGAGGTCGTCCCAGACCCGCCCGGTCTCGATGCAGAGCATCTGCTGCCAGGCGTCGTCGGCGAACTGCGAGAGACGCCGGGACTTGTCCACCCAGGGGTTCCAGACCACCGCCGAACGCGAGTCGAGGGCGTGCAGGTGGATGCTGCGTTCCCAGCGCGGGTCCTTGATCAGCAGGTCGCGTTCGAGACCGAGGTAGATGCGGTCCAGTTCGCCCTTGACCCGTACCGCGCCGTGCTGAGTGCGTTCTTCCCAGTTCTCCAGGGTCTCGATGTAGCGCGCGCCTTCCAGGCCCTCGATGGCGATCTCGCGGCTGTCGCTGACCGCGAAGTAGGTGTGCAGCGCCTGGCTGAGCACCAGCGGCTTGCTGCCGAGGTTCTCGCTGGTGAGTCGCAGGGTCAGGCGCTCGCCGAAGCGGAACAGCATGCGCAGCGCCGCCGGGTGCGGCCAGCCGGGGAGGCCATCGGGGGCGTCGAGGCGGAAGCTGACGCAGAGGTCGCCGTCCTCCTCGGCGATGTCGTCGATTTCCCAGTCGACTGCCCGGACCAGCCCGTGGGCGGGCGCCTTCAGGCCATCTTCCACCTGGCCGCGGACTTCCTGCGGGTTGCGCTCCAGCGGACCGAACCACGGCCAGCACACCGGCACCCCGCCGCGTACCGACTGCCCGCGCCGGTAGCCGGCCTCGTCGCTGAGCCAGACCAGCGGCGGCTGTTCGTGGGGCTGGTAGCTGAGCAGTTGCGCGCCCTGCTGGGCGATCAGCGCCTCGCCATGGGCGGTGTGGATGCGCCAGCAGGCCAGGTCGTCGACCTGTACCTGTTCGACGCGGTTGATCGGGCTATCGGTGTTCATGGCGGTCTCCGGGAGGCGAATGGATGGCAGCAGTATCACCGATCCATTTTATCGCCGGCAGTTCCCCCGGATAGCGCCAACGACGACGCGGCCCGTGGGCCGCGTCGGTTGTTGCCGGAGGTTCAGGCCGCGCGGAACAGGTTGTGTGGGTCGATGACGAATTTCTTCGGCACCCCGGCGTCGAACTCGCCATAGCCTTTCGGCGCATCGTCGAGGGTGATGACTTCCACCCCGACGATGTCGGCGATCTTGATCCGGTCCCACATGATCGCCTGCATCAGCTGGCGGTTGTACTTCATCACCGGGGTCTGGCCGGTATGGAAGCTGTGCGACTTGGCCCAGCCCAGGCCGAAGCGGATGCTCAGGGCGCCGTGCTTGGCGGCCGCGTCCACTGCGCCCGGGTCTTCGGTGACGTACAGGCCGGGAATGCCGATCTTGCCGGCGACCCGGGTGATGCCCATCAGCGAGTTGAGCACGGTGGCCGGGGCTTCCTGCTGCGAGCCCGAATGGCCGTGGCCGCGCGCCTCGAAACCGACCGCATCGACCGCGCAGTCGACCTCCGGCTCGCCCAGCAGAGCGGCGATCTGTTCGTGCAGCGGGGTGTCCTTGGACAGGTCGGCGATCTCGAAGCCCTGTTTCTTGGCGTGGGCCAGGCGGGTCGGGTTGACGTCGCCGACGATCACCACCGCCGCGCCGAGCAGGCGTGCCGAGGCCGCCGCGGCCAGGCCGACCGGACCGGCGCCGGCGATGTAGACCGTGCTGCCCGGGCCGACGCCGGCGGTGACCGCGCCGTGGTAGCCGGTGGGGAGGATGTCCGAAAGGCAGGTCAGGTCGCGGATCTTCTCCATCGCCGCTTCGCGGTTGGGCAGTTTCAGCAGGTTGAAGTCGGCGTAGGGCACCAGCACGTATTCGGCCTGGCCGCCGACCCAGCCACCCATGTCGACGTAGCCGTAGGCGCCGCCGGCACGCGCCGGATTGACCGTCAGGCAGACGCCGGTGTGCTGTTCCTTGCAGGTACGGCAGTGGCCGCAGGCGACGTTGAACGGTACCGAGACCAGGTCGCCGATCTTCATGGTTTCCACGCCACGCCCGATCTCCACCACCTCGCCGGTGATCTCGTGGCCAAGCACCAGGCCTTCCGGCGCGGTGGTGCGGCCGCGCACCATGTGCTGGTCGGAGCCGCAGATGTTGGTGGAGACCACCCGCAGGATCACCCCGTGGTCGATCTGCCGGCCCTGCGGGTCCTGCATCTTCGGATAGGGAATGTTCTGCACCTCGACCTTGCCCGGGCCGAGATAGACCACACCACGATTGCCAGACATACGCGTTTCCTCTTTGTCGTTGTGGGTACAAATGCGCGGCGTCCACGGCCGCGCGGCTTTGCACTGGAAAGTCGTCTGTTGCGCGACAGGGCCGGAGAATGCTGGCAGCCGGCGGGCTGTCGGTGTTGCTCGGGACGCGAGGCCGTGGGAAGCGCCCCTCTCCCTGGCCCTCTTCCTTCAGCGAGGGTTGGGAAGAGAGGGCGCGCTTACAGCACCACGGTCCGATTGGCGTTGAGGAATACCCTCCGCTCGATGTGGTAGCCCACCGCCCGCGCCAGGGTCAGGCACTCGATGTCGCGGCCCTTGGCGATCAGGTCCTCGGGGTAGTGGGCGTGGTCGACCGTCTCGACGCCCTGGGCGATGATCGGCCCTTCGTCGAGGTCGTTGTTGATGTAGTGGGCGGTGGCGCCGACCAGCTTCACGCCCTTCTGGTAGGCCTGGTGGTACGGCTTGGCGCCCTTGAAGCCGGGCAGCAGGGAGTGATGGATGTTGATCGCCCAGCCGTCCAGGCGCCGGCACAGTTCCGGCGACAGCACCTGCATGTAGCGAGCGAGGATCACCAGCTCGGCGCCGCTCTCTTCGAGCACCTGCCAGACCCTGGCTTCCTGGGCCGGCTTGTCGTTCGGGTCGAGCGGGAAGTGGTGGTAGGGAATGCCGTGCCAGCGCGCCAGCGGCTCCAGGTCCGGGTGATTGGAAATCACCGCCACCACGTCCATCGGCAACTGGCCGATGCGCTGGCGGTAGAGCAGGTCGTTCAGGCAGTGGTCGGCCTTGGAAACCATGATCGCCATCTGGCTGCGGTAGCCCGGCGCGGTCAGCTCGGTACGCATGCCGAACGGTGCCACCCGTTCGGCCAGTCCGGCGCGGAAGGAGGCTTCGTCGAAGCCGTCGCCGGCGCGGAACTCCACGCGGATGAAGAAGCGTTGCGCCAGGCGGTCGTCGAACGAGTGGTGCTCGGTGACGTAGCAGCGCTGCTCGAAGAGGTAGCGCGTCACCACGTCGACGGTGCCCAGCAGGCTGGGACTGTCGGCGGTGAGGATCCAGGTGTCGGGGGTACGGCTCATCGCGAGGCTCCGGGTCCGGTATCCCCTCTCGGGGAGAGGGGAAGGCTGCTCATGCCGCTACCTGCAGGCCGTATTCGGCGCTGGCGTCCTGCAACCAGAGCCAGAAGTAGTCGGCGAAGCTGCGGCGCACGACCAGCTCCCAGGTGTCCTCGCCGGTATGGCGGATCACGCATTGCGACTTGGCGAAGATGCTGCCGACCGCCTTGCCCACCGGGAAGTTGCTCGGATGCACGTCGTAGCTGGTGGATTTCATCAGCAGTTCGCGGACGTTCGCTCCGCTCAGTTCGAGCAGCGTCTGCCCGCCGCTGACGTTGACCACCGCGTAGTGCAGCTCCTCGCCCAGGGCCTGGCGCAGGCGCTGTTCGACGGCGTATTCCTCGCCGCCGGGGACGATCAGCAACCATTCGTCCGGGGCCAGCCATTGCAGCGAGGTCTCGCCGCTGGCGACCAGGGTCAGGGCCACCGGCAGTTCCAGGCCGAGGGCCTGGTGCACGGCGGCGGCGAAGGTCGGGTCGGCGGCATCGCCGCGCAGCACCAGGTGGCCGAGCAGCTTCTTCTCGCGCAGGACGATACCGGCCTTCGCGGCGGTCTTGCCGGCGAGCTTGTGCAGCTCGGCATGGTGCAGCGGCGATTCGGCGTGGACGCCGGGTTCGGGGCGTTGCTGGTAGACGTTTGCCTTGCTCATTCGTTTTCACCTTGGGGCGCCGCGCGCCCTGGTAGCCTGTCTGCCTTCTCCCTTCGGGAAGAGGGCCGGGGAGAGGAGCGCATCCCTCTCCGGTCAATCCACGTTCTGCCGCTCCCCTTTGGGGTCGTAGAACACCGAGGAGCAGATCTCCGCCTCGATGAAGCGGCCGTCCGCCAGCGGCGCGTAGACCTTCTGGCCCATGCGCTTGAGGCCGCCTTTCACCACCGCCAGGGCGAAGCCGTGGCCGAGGCTGGCGCTCATGTAGCTGGAGGTGACGTGGCCGACCATCTTCATCGGGATCGCCTGCTGGGTGTCGAACACCAGTTGCGCGCCTTCGGGCAGTACCTCCTGCGGGTTGCTCGGCCTGAGTCCGACCAGTTGCTTGCGATCCTCACGCAGGCAGTCGGCGCGGTTCATGCCGCGCCAGCCGATCCAGGAGAACGGCTTGCTGCGGCCCACCGCCCAGCCCATGTTGAGATCGTCCGGGGTGACCGAGGCATCGGTGTCCTGGCCGACGATGATGAAGCCCTTCTCGGCGCGCAGGACGTGCATGGTCTCGGTGCCGTAGGGCGTCAGGCCGTACTTCGCGCCGTGCTCGGCGAGCGCTTCGAGCACGCCCATGGCGTAGTCGGCCTGGACGTTCACCTCGTAGCTCAGCTCGCCGGTGAAGGAGATGCGGAACACCCGCGCCGGCACCCCGGCGACCTTGCCTTCCTTCCAGGTCATGAAGGGGAAGGCATCCTTGTCCAGGTCGATGTCGGTGACTTCGGCGAGCAGCTTGCGGCTGTTCGGGCCGGACAGGGTGAGGGTCGCGTAGTGGTCGGTGACCGAGGTGAAGTACACCTTCAGCTCCGGCCATTCGGTCTGGTGGTACAGCTCCAGCCACTCCAGTACGCGGGCGGCGCCGCCGGTGGTGGTGGTCATGACGAAGTGGTTGTCGGCCAGGCAGGCGGTCACGCCGTCGTCGAAGACCATCCCGTCTTCCTTGCACATCAGGCCGTAGCGCGCCTTGCCGACGTCGAGCTTGGTCCAGGCGTTGGTGTAGACCCGGTTGAGGAACTCCCGCGCGTCCGGGCCCTGGATGTCGATCTTGCCCAGGGTCGAGGCGTCGAGCAGGCCGACCGCCTCGCGCACCGCGCGGCATTCGCGGGCCACGGCGGCGTGCATGTCCTCGCCGCGGCGCGGGAAGTACCACGGCCGCTTCCACTGGCCGACGTCTTCGAACTCGGCGCCGTTCTTCACGTGCCAGGCGTGCAGGGCGGTGAAGCGCACCGGTTCGAACAGGTGCCCGCAGTGGCGGCCGGCGACGGCGCCGAAGGTCACCGGGGTGTAGTTCGGACGGAACATGGTGGTGCCGGTGTCGGCGATGCTCTTGCCCTGGGCCCGCGCGGCGATCGCCAGGCCGTTGATGTTGCCCAGCTTGCCCTGGTCGGTGCCGAAGCCCAGCGCGGTGTAGCGCTTGACGTGCTCGATGGACTCGAAGCCCTCGCGGCAGGCCAGTTCGATGGCGGCGGCGGTGACGTCGTTCTGCGGATCGACGAACTGCTTCGGTGCGCGTGCCGTGGGCTTCTCGTGGGGCACCTGGAACAGCGCGACGGACGCTTCCTCGCGGCGCGGCTGGACCTTCGGCAGGCTGCCGGCGGTGGTCTTGTAGCCGGCGTCGAGGGCGGCGCGACTCCCGGCCTGGTAGCCGTCGGCGAGCACCTCGGCGAGCCCGAACACGCCGTTCACGGCGCCGGCGCAGATGCGCTTCTGCAGGCCTTCGCCGGGGACGAAGGCGAGGATTTCCTCGCGCCATTCCGGCTTGCCGCCCAGGTGCGAGGCCAGGTGCACGACCGGGCTGTAGCCGCCGGAGCTGGCGATCAGGTCGCAGTCCAGCCATTCGCCGCCGCTGGCGCGCATGGCCTGCAGGTCGATCCGGGCGACCTTGGCGCCGCTGACCCGCTTGCCGCCGCGAGCCTCGATCACCGAACTGCCAGTGATCACCCGCATACCGCGTTGGCGTGCTTCCTCGATCCACTCGCCGCGCGGATTGGCCCGGGCGTCGGCGATGGCCACCACTTGCAGGCCGGCTTCCTGCCAGTCGAGGGCGACGCGGTAGGCGTAGTCGTTGTTGGTGGCCAGCACCAGTTTCTTGCCCGGTGCCACGCCGTAGCGCCGTACATAGGTGGAAACCGCGCCGGCGAGCATGTTGCCGGGCAGGTCGTTGTTGCCGTAGACCAGCGGCCGCTCATGGGCGCCGGCGGCCAGTACCACGCGCTTGGCGCGTACGCGGTGCACGCGCTGGCGGACCTGGCCGAGCGGGGCGACCTCGCCGAGGTGGTCGGTGCGCCGCTCGTGGATGGTGAGGAAGTTGTGGTCGTGGTAGCCGTTGACCGTGGAGCGCGGTAGCAGGATGACTTCCGGCAGGCCTTGCAGCTCGGCCACGGCGTCCGCGACCCACTCGGCGGCGGGCTTGCCGTCGAGGGTCTCGCGGGTGTCCAGCAGGCTGCCGCCGAACTCTTCCTGCTCGTCGGCGAGAATCACCCGCGCGCCGCTGCGAGCGGCGGCGAGGGCGGCGGCCAGGCCGGCCGGGCCGCCGCCGACCACCAGCACGTCGCAGTGGTGGTTCATCCAGTCGTAGCTGTCCGGATCGACCTCGGTCGGCGCGCGGCCCAGGCCGGCGGCCTTGCGGATGTACTTCTCGTAGGTCATCCACATCGACTGCGGGTACATGAAGGTCTTGTAGTAGAAACCGGGCGGCATCAGCTTGCCGCCGACCTTGCCGAAGATTCCCATCAGGTCGTTCTGCACGTTCGGCCAGCCGTTGGTGCTGGTGGCCACCAGGCCGCCGTAGAGGGCCTGCTGGGTGGCGCGCACGTTGGGGATCTGGGTGGCTTCGCGGGAGCCGATCTGCAGGATCGCGTTGGGCTCCTCGGCGCCGGCGGCGACGATGCCGCGCGCCCGCGAGTACTTGAAGCTGCGGCCGACGATGTCGACGCCGTTGGCCAGCAGCGCGGCGGCCAGGGTGTCGCCGGCATAGCCCTGGTAGTGCTGGCCGTTGAAGCTGAAGGTCAGCGGGCGGTTGCGGTCGATGCGGCCGCCGCTGGACAGGCGATTGATCTGGCTCATGCCGGTTCCCCTTGTACGGCGGCTTTCTTCTCACCGTCGGCGACGACGCTGGGCTGCTCGCCGATCAGGTAGGTCTCGAGGATCTCGTAGGTCACCGTATGGCGGGTGACGTTGAAGTACTTGCGGCAGCCGGCGGCGTGCACCCACAGCTCGTGATGGAGGCCGCGCGGGTTGTCGCGGAAGAACATGTAGTCGCCCCATTCCTCGTCGCTGCAGGCGTTCGGGTCGAGCGGGCGCGGGATGTGGGCCTGACCCTTGGCGTGGAATTCCTCTTCGGAACGCAGTTCGCCGCAGTGGGGGCAGAAGATATTCAGCATTTTGTAGCCTCCGGAAACTGTTCTTGCCGGTTGACCGGCACCCTCTCCCTGAAGGGCGAGGGGCAGCGGATTTCGCCCTTCGGGCGGCTTTTGTCAGTGCGCCACTGCCGCCGCGCCGTGCTCGTCGATCAGCGCACCGCTGTGGAAGCGTTCGATGGAGAAGGGCGCGGCCAGCGGATGCGGTTCGCCCTTGGCCAGGGTGGCGGCGAAGACGTTTCCGGAGCCGGGAGTGGCCTTGAAGCCGCCGGTGCCCCAGCCGCAGTTGAAGAACAGGTTCTGCACCGGAGTCTTGCCGATGATCGGGCAGGCGTCCGGGGTGGTGTCGACGATGCCGCCCCACTGGCGGTTCATGCGTACCCGCGAGAGCACCGGGAACATCTCGACGATGGCTTGCAGGGTGTGCTCGATCACCGGGTAAGAGCCGCGCTGGCCGTAGCCGTTGTAGCCGTCGATGCCGGCGCCGATGACCAGGTCGCCCTTGTCCGACTGGCTGATGTAGCCATGCACGGCGTTGGACATGATCACGCTGTCGATGATCGGCTTCAGCGGCTCGGAGACCAGCGCCTGCAACGGGTGCGACTCCAGCGGCAGGCGGAAGCCGGCGAGCCTGGCCATGTGCCCGGAGTTGCCGGCGGTGACCACTCCGACACGGCGCGCGCCGATGAAGCCGCGGTTGGTCTCGACGCCGATCACCGCGCCGTCCTGCTTGCGGAAGCCGGTGACTTCGGTCTGCTGGATCAGGTCCACGCCGAGGGCATTGGCGGCGCGGGCGAAGCCCCAGGCCACCGCGTCATGGCGGGCGACGCCGCCGCGACGCTGGATGGTCGCGCCCATGATCGGGTAGCGGGTGTTCTTGCTGCAGTCCAGGTAGGGAATCTCCTCCGCCACCTGCTGCGCGTTCAACAATTCGCCGTCGACGCCGTTGAGGCGGTTGGCGCTGACCCGGCGCTCGCCGTCGCGCATGTCCTGGAGGGTGTGGCAGAGGTTGTAGACCCCGCGCTGGGAGAACATCACGTTGTAGTTGAGGTCCTGGGACAGGCCCTCCCACAGCTTCATCGCGTGTTCGTAGAGCAGCGCGGACTCGTCCCACAGGTAGTTAGAGCGCACGATGGTGGTGTTGCGCGCGGTGTTGCCGCCGCCCAGCCAACCTTTCTCGACTACCGCCACGTTGCTGATGCCGTGTTCCTTGGCCAGGTAGTAGGCGGTGGCCAGGCCGTGCCCGCCGCCGCCGACGATGACCACGTCGTAGACCGGCTTCGGCGTGGGCGTGCGCCACATGCGTTGCCAGTTCTCGTGATGGCTCAGTGAATGCTTTAACAGGCCGAAGCCGGAGTAGCGTTGCATGTGGATGCTCCTGAACTGTTGCTCCCTCTCCCGCGGAGAGGGTTGGGCCGGGGCGCGTCGGGCTCCCCGACCGTCTTCGGGGGGCTCAGCGATAGACCGGGAAGTCCGCGCAGAGACCGGCGACCTGGGTGGCGACCTTGGCCTCCACGTCGGCATCGCCGAGGTGGTCGAGGATGTCGCAGATCCAGCCAGCCAGTTCGCGGCTCTGCGCTTCCTGCAGCCCGCGGGTGGTGATGGCCGGGGTGCCGATGCGGATGCCGGAGGTGACGAACGGGCTCTGCGGATCGTTCGGCACGGCGTTCTTGTTCACCGTGATGCCGACCCGGCCGAGGGCGGCGTCGGCTTCCTTGCCGGTCAGGCCCTGGCGCACCAGGCTGATCAGCATCAGGTGGTTGTCGGTGCCGCCGGAAACCACGTCGTAGCCGCGCCCGATGAACACCTCGGCCATCGCCTTGGCGTTGCGGATCACCTGCGCCTGGTAGTCCTTGAAGCCCGGCTCCAGCGCTTCCTTGAAGCACACCGCCTTGGCCGCGATCACGTGCATCAGCGGGCCGCCCTGGGCGCCGGGGAATACCGCGGAGTTGAGCTTCTTCTCGATCTCCTCGTTGGCGCGCGCCAGGATCAGGCCGCCGCGCGGGCCGCGCAGGGTCTTGTGGGTGGTGGTGGTGACCACGTCGGCGAAGGGGATCGGATTCGGGTAGAGGCCGGCGGCGACCAGCCCGGCGACGTGGGCCATGTCGACGAACAGCAGCGCGCCGACCTTGTCGGCGATGGCGCGGAAGCGCGGGAAGTCGAGGGTCTTGGAGTAGGCGGAGAAGCCGGCGACGATCATCTTCGGCTTATGCTCCACGGCCAGGCGCTCGACTTCGTCGTAGTCGATCAGCCCGGTAGCGGTGTCCAGGCCGTACTGCACGGCGTTGTACAGCTTGCCGGAGGAGGACACCTTGGCGCCGTGGGTGAGATGGCCGCCGTGGGCCAGGCTCATGCCGAGGATGGTGTCGCCGGCGTTGAGCAGCGCCAGGTACACCGCGGCGTTGGCCGAGGAACCGGAATGCGGCTGGACGTTGGCGTAGTCGGCGCCGAACAGTTGCCTGGCGCGGTCGATGGCCAACTGCTCGACCTTGTCGACGTGTTCGCAGCCGCCGTAGTAGCGCTTGCCCGGATAGCCCTCGGCATACTTGTTGGTCAGGCCGCTGCCCTGCGCCTGCATGACCCGCTTGCTGGTGTAGTTCTCCGAGGCGATCAGTTCGAGATGGTCTTCCTGGCGGGCCTCTTCGGCGTCCATCGCGGCGAGCAGTTCGTCGTCGTAGCCGCGGATCTGGTCATGCTTGCTGAACATCGCTGGGTCTCCCTGCGGCGCCGGAACCGCGCCGGAATGGCTGCAACGGGACACGCGGTCCCTTTGCCAGCGATGGTATGACCGGCCCTGCCGGCCCAGATGCCTATGCACGCCACGGGGAGGTGCGTTTGCGACATGGCGGTGGGATTCGGCAACCGATGCGGAACGCCCCGGGCTGGCGCTAAACTGCGTGCTCTTCGTCTTGCGAGAACACCATGAAACGCCCGCTGATCTTCCTTTCCGCCGTGCTGCTCGGCGCATCCCTGCAAGGGTGCGGGGGCGGCGATGAAAAGCAGGCCGCCGCGCCTGCGCTGCCGGCCGATTCCTGCACCGGCCATGAACTCGAAGTGGCCTTGCCGCCGGCCGGCAAGCCACTGTTCGGCTACGACTTCCTCTCCCGCCAGTGCGGCTACAACGATGCCACCGTGGTCTTCGGCGCCGCCGACGGCAGCAAGCGCCTGGAGATCGTCCTCACCGACACCGGCCTGCCGGCGCCGCCGACCGAGGGCGACGCGGTGTCCTATCGGGCGGCGCAGGACAAGCTGCGCGAGATGACCCAGACCAACCTGACCCTGCTCCACAAGACCCGCGAGACCGCCCTTAAGAACGGCACCGCCGAGCGCTTCGGCGGCGAGGACTACCTGCCGCTGATCGATACCACGCGGATGGGCGACCCGCTGGGAGTGATGGTCCCGGCCAAGGGCGAGGAGGGCGTCTCGACCCTCAGCGGAGTGATCAAGAACCGCTACGTACTGACCCTCAGCACCCGCGACACGCCCAATGGCGGCAGCGCCACGGCGATGCGCCAGGTGCTGGTGCCGTTCGTCGAGCAGATGAAGCTGACCAAGCTACCCTGACAGACTGTGCCGGCACGTACCCGTGCCGGCACGACCGCATGGAGCCCCACAAGGGCTCGGCAACCGTTCCAGAGGCCCACATGACCGATCACACCCAACAGTTCGCCAGCGACAACTATTCCGGCATCTGCCCCGAAGCCTGGGCGGCGATGGCCGAAGCCAACCGCGGCCACGAACGCGCCTATGGCGACGACCAGTGGACCGCGCGTGCTTCGGACTACTTCCGCCAGTTGTTCGAGACCGATTGCGAAGTGTTCTTCGCCTTCAACGGCACCGCCGCCAACTCCCTGGCCCTGGCTGCGCTGTGCCAGAGCTACCACAGCGTGATCTGCTCGGAGACCGCCCACGTCGAGACCGACGAGTGCGGCGCGCCGGAGTTCTTCTCCAATGGCTCCAAGCTGCTGCTGGCGCAGACCGAGGTCGGCAAGCTGACCCCGGCGTCGATCCGCGACATCGCTCTCAAGCGCCAGGATATCCACTATCCGAAGCCGCGCGTGGTGACTCTCACCCAGGCCACCGAGGTCGGCACGGTGTACCGCCCGGACGAGCTGAAGGCGATCAGCGCCACCTGCAAGGAGCTCGGCCTGCACCTGCACATGGACGGCGCGCGCTTCTCCAACGCCTGCGCCTTCCTCGGCTGCTCGCCGGCGGAGCTGAGCTGGAAGGCCGGGGTCGACGTGCTCTGCTTCGGCGGCACCAAGAACGGCATGGCGGTGGGCGAGGCGATCCTGTTCTTCAACCGCGACCTGGCCGAGGACTTCGACTACCGCTGCAAGCAGGCCGGCCAACTGGCCTCGAAGATGCGCTTCCTCGCCGCGCCCTGGGTCGGCGTACTGCAGGACGATGCCTGGCTGCGCTACGCCGATCACGCCAACCGCTGCGCGCGCCTGCTGGCCGAGCTGGTGGCCGACGTTCCCGGCGTCAGCCTGATGTTCCCGGTAGAAGCCAACGGCGTGTTCCTACAGCTTTCCGAGCCGGCGATCGAAGCCTTGCGCGCGCGCGGCTGGCGCTTCTACACCTTCATCGGTGAAGGTGGCGCGCGTTTCATGTGTTCCTGGGATACCGATATCGAGCGGGTCCGCGAACTGGCGCGGGACATCCGCCTGGTGATGGGCGCCTGAGTCCGCTCTCGGTCGCCCCCATGGCGCGGGGCGGCCGCTCTTTCCCCAAATCCTGTGGATAACTCTGTGGGCTAACTGTTCGGGAGCTATGCAAAAGTGCTCCCTGGAACGTCCTTCCTGTCTCCGCCCGAGACGCCGAAAGCCTTTATCCACGCGGCTCCACTCCAGTGGCGGGATAACCTGTCCAATCCACAAACACTGTGGAACCGAATGTGAATAACGTGTTCGCAGTCGCTTCCGGGCAGCGCCCCGCCGGGCTCTCCGGAGGCTGGTCGGTTTTTGAGCGAAAACAGCCGTTTGTGAACAGAGGATGACGGTTCGGGTGAAACGCGCTGACGAAACGGTGACGGGTATTGTCCCCTCCGGGCCCATGCAAGCCTGTGGATAGAAAAGACGGGGAGCGAAGTGGGCGCAAAAGTCGAAAACACCCTGCGCGGACGTAACGGCTTGAGGAAAAAGACAAAATTCTTCCGTTCCGAAGTCGCTGGGACAATGGAAGCAATCGCCGAGGGGAATTTCCCCCAATTCCTGTTGAGGTCGATGTGAAGAGCCTGTTTATAGAGTGCGGAGAGCCCGGTGGGGCGAGCCTTTCAGGGAATTGATCAAGAATTGACCGGATGTTCTGTCAACAGGTGGCGGGCTTGCTTTAGGGAGCTTGTGTATAAATGCAGGGTTGCCCACAAAAGGCCTGGAAAGTCTTGTGGACAACCTGTATGGATAGCGCCAGAAGCCGCATAGGGCTAAGCCTGCGGTGGATTGATCAATAAACGATCGGTGCGCATGGGAAGAGCCGGACTGCCTGAGAAAGCAGAGATTTTTCTTCATGCTGTGAATATTTTTTTGTTTTTCCCCACGGGAAGTGTAAAGCCCTGTGGAAAAGTTGTTCGCTCACGCTTGGGGGGGCCGTACGGCGGGGTCTCTGGCGCATTGATCGTTAAATGAGCAGGAGAGTGCGGCCAGGCCGAGCGTGCGGCGAAGTGCGATTTACCCGGAAGGAAAGCCGGATGGGCTTGCGGAGCCCTCGCGCCACGGAGGAGGTATTGTCGGTATGTTGTTTCTGGACCCGCAGGACATAGAGGAGGCGATGGATTGCACAACTTGTGGATAAGTCTGTGATCAACCTAGCCTGGAAAGGGCTTCCCGGAGGCAGGGACGGGCTGAGTAGCCGGCCCTGAAATGCACTTGAATTTGTAGAATTTATCTTTTATTTCAAATGCTTGAGTGAACACATGGCAGACATCCAGGCGGCGAAGAAACACCTGTATGGAATTCCAGTCCGAATGTGGACAACCTTGGCGCCCTGGTGTTTTCCAGTATGAGAAGGTCAGCTTCGCCTTGGCTCTGGTGGTTGATCGGAGCCTTGATTACCCTTGGCTTTTGCCAGGAAAGTGGGATGGATCATGGATGATCGGATGTCAGACAAGCCGCTCGGCCGCTTGTTGCTCGAAGGCCTCGGCGAGATCGCCTGGATCGCCGTGCTGGTGGCCCTTGGCGTCCTCCTTCCGTTGCCGCTGGTAGCGCTGGGTTGGGTGCTGCTGCTGGGCGCCGAGTGGGCCACGGATCGTTGGCGCGGCAAGGTGCCGTATCGCCTGCAACAGGCGCTGTTCTTCTGGGTTCTGGGTGGCGGCATCGCCCTGGGCCAGGCACTGCCGGGCTTCTGGCTGGGACTGGGCGGTGGCTTGCTGGCGGTGATCGGCGGCGTGCTGTTGCAGATTCGCTTCGAGCGCGGCCTGCGCCTGGAGCGCCAGGCTCCGCAAGCGCTGGACGTACCCCTGCCGGCCGGAGGTAGCGCATGGGGCGGCGAAGCGCCCGAGCGGACCCCCGAGGGCGAGGCGATCCGCCTGTTCGACGGCGGCGAGATCGCCATGGGCGGCCCGCTGGTATGCCACTACCTGATGCCCGACGGCTGTTTCATCCCCGACTGCAATCCTTCGGCACGCTTTTCCAGCGATGGCCGCCACTTCGTTTCGCCGATACCGAGCCGAGGCGCGTGGGGCCTGGCGATCTTCGACCGGCAGGAGCGGTTGCTCTACCGCTGTGCCGTGGACAACTTCTGGGAGCTGGACAGCGTCACCGAGCGCGAGGTGATCGGGCGGCACAGTCCGCTGACGTCCAACGCACCGCAGCGCCTCGAGCTGCAGGCGCTCAAGGCCGGCAGCGAGGCCGAGGCCTTCGTTGCCATCGGCGACCTCTGGCTGCCCGAAAGCGAATGGCAGCGCTGGAGCGGGGATCTGCGCGCGCAACCGCTACCGTCCCCGCTTGGCGGGCCCGCGCTGGAAATCCGCCCCTGGCTGCCGGCCAGCCTGCTGGCCCTGGACGATCCTTTCGCGCCGCTGCGCGCCAACCGCGGCGAGCTGTGGATAAACGGCGAGGCCAGCGGCCTCTACCTGTCGCGGGAAGCGCCGCCATTGGCTTGGAGCGATGACGGCCGGGCGCTGGCGCTGCAGGCAGCAGGCGAGCCGCTGGGGCAGGATGCCTACTGGCTTTGGCGAGAGGACGGCGGCCTGCGTGCGCTGGGCGCGCCGTGGTCGGCGTTGCCCGCCGAGCCCCATGCCGGCGGGCCCGAACTGCTCGGGCTGGAGGATGGCTGGCTGCGTTTCGGCCTGGACCTGGCGCAACCCTGCCTGACCTACGAACGCTACGGCACGCTGGGTTCGTACAGCCATTCCAGCCTCTACCTTCTGCACGCTCGCGATGCGGACGACCGGCCGCGCTGGCGCGAGGCCGACATGCCGCGCCTGGACCTGTTGCTGCCCCTGGATGGCGCGGCCGGCAGGCCGGGATGCCTGTTGCAGAGCGCACCGCTGGCCGATGGCAGCCGGGCCGTCTGGGAGTGGTTGCGCGACGATCAGGAGGCGGAGCGCGGCGCCTATGCCTTGCGCCTGGGCGACTGGCGCCTGGATGGCGAGTGGACGCTCGACCACCGCGTGTCCGATTGCGGTCGCTACCTGGCCGTGGTGGCCTTCGCCGAGGCGCCGACCCTGCCGCAGCGCCTGGCCATACTCGATAGCCGGGAGCGGCGCCTGGAGTGGCTCGCCGAGCCGCTGGCCGATCTACACCTGCAAGGTTTCATCGATGGCCAGGTGCATTTGCTCCACCTGCTCGGCCGCAACGCCTACCAGCCGCCGGGCGGGCCGGGCGAAGGCGACCCCGGCCTGTTGCGCCGCTTCGACGAAGGCTTGCCCGAGCCCGGCGCCTGGCACGCATTCGGCCGCTTCCACGACGACTGGCGGCATTACTACGAGCAGGCGCGGGTGGCGTTCGATGGCACGGCCTGGCGGCTGTGCCCCACGTCGCGCTGGCTGGACGCAGCGCCACGGCCCTGGAGCGACGGCGACTTCGTCTTGCCGTCGGTGGGCGCGGAGGACGCCGCCTGGGGCTTCGGTTTCCACTACGAGGGCATGCACCGCGACGAGGACGTGCGCGCCGGGTTCAGCCGCGACGGCTACCTGCTGACCGCGTCGGGCATCGGCTTGGGCAACCTGGCGGCGCCAATGATCTGGTCGGCGGACGGTCGCTACCTGGCGCTGACCCGGCACGTCCAGCGCTACGAGGAAAGCGACCTGGAACGGGACCAGTGGCGCCTGCTGCTGCTCGACGTGCAAGAGCGGACGTTGCGTCGCTACCGCGACGACCTCGGCGAGTACCCGTGCTTCGACAGCTTCGACGACGACCTGTGCTTCCGCTGCGCGGGGACGGGGCGCTACGTGCTGGCCCTGGACTCGCTGCTGAAGGCTCCCGCCGAGCCGCTGCGGGCCTGCGCCGGACGCTGGCTGCCGGCCGAGGAACTGCCGCGGCGGCGCTACTGGGAGCGCCTGGCGTTTCCCTCGCGCCCTCAGTAGTCGATGACCACGTCGCCCTTGGGCACGCTGCAGCAGGAGAGGATGTAGCCTTCGGCGACATCCTCGTCGGTGATCCCGCCGTTGTGCTCCATCTCCACCTCGCCGGCGGTCTTCATTACCTTGCAGGTGCCGCATATGCCCATCCCGCAGGCCTTCGGAATGTGCAGGCCGAGCTTGGCGGCGGCGGCGTGCACGGTTTCCCCGGGGCTGACGCGGATGCTCTTGCCGGTGGCGGTGAATTCCACCTGGTGCTGGTCGGCGACCGGTACCTCCGGCGCCTCGGCGGCTTCCGCGGCCAGTTCCCTGACGTCGGCGCGGACCTCCGGCGGAGTCGGCCCGAAAGCTTCCTCGTGGTAGCGGCTCATGTCGTAGCCGTGGCCCTGCAGCAGGTGCTTCACCGCGCTCATATAGGGCGTCGGGCCGCAGCAGAAGATTTCCCGCTCGAGGAAGTCCGGGGCGATCAGTTCCAGCATGCGCAGGTTCAGGTAGCCACGGTAGCCGGCCCAGGCTTCGCCGAGGCCGTGGCGCTCGCAGATGATGTGCAGGCTGAAGTTGTCGATCCGCGAGGCCATGTGCTCCAGCTCGCGGTGGTAGATGATGTCCTTCGGCGAACGGGCGCTGTGGACGAAGACCATGTCGACGTTGGCGTTGGTGTCGAAGAACCAGCGCGCCATGGACATCACCGGGGTGATGCCGACCCCGCCGGAGAGGAACAGCACCTTGTCGGCCGGGAAGTCGATGGAGTTGAACAGGCCGACCGGACCGTGCACCGGTAGCTCCTGGCCTTCCTTGAGGTTGTCGTGCAGCCAGTTGGAAACCCGCCCGCCCGGCACCCGCTTGATGGTGATGGAGAAGCTGTAGGGCACCGAGGGCGAGCTGGAGATGGTGTAGGAGCGCATCACCGGCTCGCCGTCGATCTCCAGCTCCAGGGTGACGAACTGGCCCGGCTTGAAGAAGAACAGGATCGGCTGGTCGGCCATGAAGCAGAAGGTGCGCACGTCCCAGGTTTCCTGGATGACCTTGACGCAGCGCACGAGGTGCCGGCCGTTGGCCCAGGTCTGGGTGGTGACCGGATTGAGGAAGTTGCTCGACATGATGATCTCTCCGTGCGCACGGGGCCGAACGATGGCCTGATGGGGCGGATTGTGCGCATCGCCGTGGCCGCTCATTTACCTGCCAGCGACATTTACATGCTTATCGCGACCTGCCTGCTGGGGCGCGGCCCGGAGCGTCGGAAACGGATGCGGTCATGTCGCCCATGGATAAGGTCGGCGGCGGGCGCGGGCCCACACTCCAGACCAGCCGAGACGAGGGTTTGCATGAACCCCGGGAGGGTAGAGCCCGGACGTGTAGAGCGACTGACCTTCATTCCCGCCACGGCGGGGCCCGTCCATCGGCAGGGCGGGATTCCGGACGCCGCGCCGGGATGAGGAAGGCTGTGAACGCCACCTTGCGTAGCAACCGTATCAGCCACTTTTTCCGCCGCCACCCGCGCGGGGGCGGCATGAGGAGTTACCGATGGACGTCACTTCCACCCTGAGTCTCGGCGATCCCCTGGAACCGGCCCGCAAGGCCACCGCCGACATGCTGCGCAGCCGCGACCACAGCTTCTCGCTGCCGCAGCCCTTCTACTGCGACCAGCGCCTGTTCGAGATCGACATGCAGGAGATCTTCCACAAGGAATGGCTGATCGCCGGCATGACCTGCGAGATTCCCGCCAAGGGCAATTTCCTCACCCTGCAGATCGGCAAGAACCCGGTCCTGGTGATCCGTGGCGCCGAAGGCCAGGTGCATGCCTTCCACAATGTCTGCCGGCACCGCGGCTCGCGCCTGTGCGTGAGCGAGAAAGGCAAGGTGGCCAAGCTGGTCTGCCCCTACCACCAGTGGACCTACGAGCTGGATGGCCGCCTGCTGTTCGCCGGCACCGAGATGGGCGCCGACTTCGACATGAAGGAGTACGGCCTGAAGCCGATCCAGGTGAAGACCGCCGGCGGCTACATCTTCATCAGCCTGGCGGAGAACCCGCCGGCCATCGACGACTTCCTGGCGACGCTCGAGCACTACATGGAGCCGTACGACATGGAGAACGCCAAGGTGGCGGTGCAGACCACCATCCGCGAAGCCGCCAACTGGAAGCTGGTGATCGAGAACAACCGCGAGTGCTACCACTGCAACGGCTCCCACCCGGAACTGCTGAAGACCCTGCTGGAGTGGGACGACGTCACCGACCCGCGCGCCAGCCAGGCGTTCAAGGACCAGGTGGCGGCCTGCACCAGCGCCTGGGACGCCGAGAAGATCCCGTACGCCCATGCCAGCTTCGGCCTGCGCAATCGCATCGTGCGCATGCCGCTGCTGGACGGCACGGTGTCGATGACCATGGACGGCAAGCAGGGCAGCAAGAAGCTCATGGGCCGGATCAAGAACCCCGACCTCGGCTCGATGCGCATCCTGCACCTGCCGCACTCCTGGAACCACTGCATGGGCGACCACCTGATCGTCTTCACCGTGTGGCCGATCAGCGCCCAGGAAACCCTGGTCACCACCAAATGGCTGGTGCACAAGGACGCGGTGGAAGGCGTCGACTACGACGTGGCGCGCCTGCGCGAGGTATGGGACGCGACCAACGACCAGGATCGTCGGCTGGCCGAGGAGAACCAGCGCGGGATCAACTCCGACGCCTACCAGCCTGGTCCATACTCGAAGACCTACGAGTTCGGTGTGATCAATTTCCTCGACTGGTACAGCGAGCGCATGCTGAACAACCTCGGCGAGGAGTCCGCCCACGTGCGCAAGGTGGCCGGCAGCTGAGCCGGACGAGGCGCCCCCTGGCGGGGCGCCGCTGCGGAGGAAAGGTCATGGACAATCTGCTGTTCTACGTCAGTTCCGCTTTCGTCAGCCTGCTGCTGGCCTGGAACCTGTTCGCCTGCTGGCGCCGCCAGCGGCCGCCGGAGAAGTCCCGGCCCTGAGCCCGCGCGCACGCCTTGCCTCCCGCCTCCGCCCCCTGACAGCCTCCCGGCAAAAGGACTAAGGTGGGAGGACTCAACCTGAACGGGCCGCTCAAGGGCGGCCTCTGGAGGCAAGCGTGGAAAACAATCCCCTGTGGGCCGAACTGGGCAAGCACTGGAAACTGGTGGCCCTGCGCGGCGTGGCGGCGCTGGTGTTCGGCGTCCTGACCCTGCTCTCGCCGGCCCTGGCGCTGACCGTGCTGGTGCTGTTCTGGGGCGCCTACGCGCTGGTGGACGGAGCGTTCGCCCTGATCGCCGCGTTCAACATGCGCAGCGATGGGCAGTTCAACTGGCCGCTGGCGCTGGTCGGGGTGATCGGCGTGGCGGCCGGCCTGGTTGCGTTCTTCTGGCCGCAACTGACCGCCATCGGCCTACTCCTGATCATCGCCGGCTGGGCGCTGGCGATGGGCATCTTCCAGATCGTCGCGGCGATCCGCCTGCGCAAGTCGATCCAGAACGAATGGTGGATGATCCTCTCTGGTGCCATCTCGGTGCTGTTCGGCGTGCTGATGATCGCCAACCCCGGCGCCGGGGCGCTGGCGGTGGTCTGGGTGATCGGCGCCTACGCGGTGTTCTTCGGCGTGTTGCTGGTCATGCTCGCGCTGCGCTTGCGCAAGACTTCGACCCTGAAGGCCTGACGCGGTGGCGGCGAAGCCGGCGGAGGAAACGCGCTGGTGCCTGTGGCGCCAGGACGACAACGGCAATGCCTTCGTCATGCGCCGCGACCTGACGCGCGACGAGGCCTGCGCGCTGGTCAAGGACTACCAGGCGCGCGGGCATCGGCGGCTGTATTGGGCGAGTCCGCAGGCGCGCGACTAGCCGGATGCCCCGGCGATCCGCTCGACCAGCGCTTCCAGGCGCTGCTCCACCGCTCGCAGGCGCGGCGACTCGCCGTCGTTCGCGCCGAGCTGGCGGGCGCAGAGATTGAGCGCGGAGAGCACCACCAGCTCGTTGCTGGTGACGTAGGGAAACTTGCGCTTGTTGGCGTCCACTTCCGCTTGCAGCAACGCGGCGGCGTCCGCTAGGGCCCTCTCCTCGCCGGTCGGCACGCGGATCGAATAGTCCCGACCGAGGATCGACAGGACCTGGACGCCGTCGCGGCTCATGCGCTAACCGGTTGCTGCGCGCTGAGGCGCTCGACCAGGGCTTCCAGGCGGGCCTGGGTGCCGCTCTGCTTTTCTTCCTGCTCGAGCATGGAGAGTTGCAGGGTTTCGTTTTCCTCGGTGGCCTGGCGCAGCTGCTGCTGAAGCTGGTCGTGGCTGTCGCGCAGGGCCTGGTTCTGTTGCAGCAGCTCGGCTACCAGGGTTTCCAGGCGTTCCAGGGTGTTCTTCAGCATGATCTCGTCCCAGTCGTTCAAAGGGCGCGCAGGATAAAGAAAAGCGCCTGCCGAAGCCAGGTCCGTGGTCGGTTGCCAGGCTTCGGCACCCGGCTTCACCAGTGAAAGCTGCCGCCCAGCGAGTAGTGCCCGGGGTCGGCGACGAAGGGATCGCGATCGGTGGCCGGCGGGCAGTTGCGCCGTTTCAGGCAGTCTTCGGCGCGCTCGGCGTAGCTGCGTTCGTCGCCGCTGACGCGGACGTCCGGAAGGATGCCGGAGAAGGAGGGATAGCCCTGGGCGCAGCCGACCAGGAACAGGAACGGCAGGAGAGGGAAGAGGCGTCGGCTCATGGGGATACTCCGATCATTGAAGTTGCTCGACGATGCGGCGGATGGTGCCGCCGCAGATGTCGGTGAAGCAGCGGTCGTAGTCGGAACTGCAGTTGAAGTTGCCGGAGCCGCCGAAGCCGTTGTAGCCGAACGAGGAGGAATAGCCTGGTGCCAGGCATTCCTTGCGCGCCTGCTTCTTGCTCTTGCCCTGGCTGCAATAGTGGTAGCTGCGCCGTTCCGCTTCGCGCAGGCGGTTTTCGTTCTGCCATTCCAGGCGCGCGAGGCTTTCGCACTGGCTCTGTTGCGTGCGGCACTGGGCGACGCAGGTGCGTCCCGCTTCGCTCGGTGGCATCACGTACTGGTAGCGGACGGAGGGGCCGCAGCCCGAGATCAGGGCGAGCGCGAGCGCAACGCCCGAGAGGTTCAGGTGTCTGTTCATGGTTTCTGGTTGGGAAAGGGTGGAGCGGGGATCAGTCGTCCGCGACGTATTCCAGGATGTCGCCCGGCTGGCAGTCCAGGAAGGCGCAGATCTTCTCCAGGGTGTCGAGGCGGATGCCCTTGACCTTGCCGTTCTTCAGCAGGGACAGGTTCTGTTCGGTGATACCGATGGCTTCCGCCAGCTCCTTGGAGCGGACCTTGTTCTTCGCCAGGATGACGTCTAGTCGGATGATGATCATGAGGTCGTCATATGAAGGCTCTTACTTCTTCGTCCAGTTTCCTGGCTTCGCTCATCATCAGGCCGAACGAGCAGAGAAAGATCGCCTTGAGAAACTCGTAGGCCGCTTCGGAAGTGAGTCCTATCGAAACGCTCAGGACACGCTCGCCGTCGGGCAGGTCGAGAGATAGTACAAGACCTTGCAGCGTATTGATAAATGGCTGGAGCAAGAGTGCCAGGAAGGACAGCAGGCCGATGTGCACCAGGGTCCTGGCGTTGCGCTGCGACCAGCGTTCGCCCTTGGCCAGGCGGCGGAAGAACAGGCCGGTGAGCGCCAGGCCGAACGCGGAAAGCAGGGTCGGCAGGTAGTCCAGCAGCATCAGCAGCGCCCGGCTGCTCCAGGACAGGACGAAGCCGTCGCTGGCCAGGCGCGGCATTTCATCACTCCAGGCCTGCAGGTAGCCCTGCTCGCTGAGGCCGGAGAACCAGAGGTGGGTGTTCGCTCCGAGTTCGATGCAGGCCATGCCCCAGGCCAGGATGGCGCAGAGCATGCCGAGCAGATAGAGCTTGTGGTTGCTGAGATGCGTGGACAGCGCCATGCCGGGTTCCCCTGTGTGTTTCGCGTCTGGATGGCGAAACTAGGGAATAAATTATCGTAATACAATAATTTATCGTCACCACGTCATAACTTGTGATCTGGCGCACAGTGCGTTCTGACCCGCTTCAGCGGATCACGCCTTCCTCGCGCAGGAGCTTGAAGATGGCTTCGGCGCCGGCTTCCACCGAAAGATCCTTGAGTACCTGCCCGGTACCGCCGGAGGCCTTGGCGGTGGCGGCTTTCATCCGCTCGGCGCCGGTCTTCGCCTTGATTACCTTGAGCCGCTTCGGGCGCGGCCGGGCCGGTTGCAGGCTGTCTTCGGCGAGCAGCGGGTCGTCGACCACCTCCACCTCATGGGCCTCGATCTCGCCACGCCTAGCCGGGCCGAAGGCGCTCTGCCGGGCCACCGGCGCGGCATTGTCGACGCTGGCGACGAACGGCAGGCGTACCCGCAGTCGGCGTCGCTGGCCGCGAGGCAGAGCCTGGAGGACCTGGGCGCTGCCGTCTTCGACCTTCTCGACCTCGGCCAGGCCGACCACCAGTGGCCAGCCCAGGCGCTCGGCGAGGAGGAAGGGCAGCATCCCGGAGCCTTCCCCGGTTTCCGCCTGGCTGCCGGTGAGCACCAGTTGCGCGCGAGAGTCGCGCAGGTGCTCGGCCAGTGCGGGCAGGGCGTCGGCGCCGGCCGGCTGTTCCAGCACGGACAAGCGTTCCAGGCCCATGCCGAGATAGCCGCGCAGCGCCTCGGCGTGCGGGTCGCCGGCGTGCAGCACCTGTAGGCGTGGGCCGCTCAGGCGCAGGCCGAGTTCCACCGCGCGGGCGTCCTGTTCGGCACGGCGCGGGCGTCCGGAGGCTGGATGGGCGCCGATGGAGACCAGCGCGACGATGTTCAGCTCAGTCATGGTTCGATACCGATGAAAGGTACGTGGAAGCGGGTTCAGGCCGCATCGCGGGCGGCGCCGTTGCGGTGTGCCTCGGCCAGGCGGATCAGCGCGCGGAGGATTTCCGTCGAGTCGCCGATCACCGAGAGATCGGCGCGCTTGATCATGTCGCAGCCGGCGTCGCGGTTCACCGCCACCACCTTGTCGCAGGCGCCGATGCCCTGCAGGTGCTGGATCGCCCCGGAGATGCCCACCGCCAGGTAGACCCGCGCGGTGACCCAGGTACCGGTGGCGCCGACCTGACGGTTGCGCGGCATGTGCCCGTCGTCCACCGCCACCCGCGAGGCGCCCTCGGTGGCGCCGAGGACGGCGGCGGCCTGGTGGAACAGCGTCCAGTCCTGCACGCCGTTGCCGCCGGAGAGAATGAATTCGGCCTCGGCCATGGGAATCCGCGCCGGGTCCACGGCCACCGGGCCGAGGTCCTCGATGCGTGGCAGGTTGCGCGCCACCTGCTCGGCCATGTGCAGTTCGCGAACCTCATGGCGGGTCTCGCTGACCGGCTCGGCGCATTCCGCCGCGGCCAGCAGCAGGCGCGGCAGGGCGCGCTGGATGTCCTCGCGGCCGGCGCCGGCGCGGCCGATGCAGCGGCCGTCCTCGACCTGCCAGACGCGACCGGCCGGCCGCTCGCCGAGCGCGGCGGCCAGGCGCCGGCCCAGTTCGCCGCCGCCGTTGCGACTGTCCGGGAACAGCCAGTGGCGCGGGGCGAGCTGGTTCTCCAGGTTGCGCAGGGCGAGTATTCGCTGCTCGGGCGCGTAGCCGTCGTACTCGCCGCCGGAGAGGTGCAGCAGGCGGTCGACGCCGGCGCTGTCGAAGGCGCTTTCCTTGTGTTCGCCGAACACCACGGCGAGCACCGCGCCGTCGTTGCCGGCGAGCTTGCGGGCCAGTCCGAGGAGGTCCTTGTCGTGGCTGGAGAGACGGCCGCCGACCATGTCCGGGACCACCGCGACGAGGAATGCCGGTTGCTCGACCACATGCAGCGGCAACTGCGCTTCCTGCGCTACGCTGGCGCGGCGCGCGCCGCTGCCCTGCTGGCCGCCGGAGCGATCGATGCGGCGGATGCCGTTGGGGCCGAGGAAGCCGACGGCGTGCGGGTTCTTGCGGATCACGCCGTGGGGGCCCATCCAGCGCACCTCGCCGCCTTGGGCGGACTGCATGGCCGCATGCAGCGGATGCAGGCGGTTGCGGGCGATCCATTCGGCGCGTGGATCGCGACGGACGATGTCGTTCATGCGGAATGCTTCCTGTGGCTGCGGCTACCCGATCCCGCGGCCCCCTCCCTGGAGGGAGAGGCCGCTATCCGTGCTGCCCCGGTCAGCAGCGGATTCGATGTGAAGCTCGACACTCTCATCAATGCACCTCCGCCACGGCTTCACGCCGCACCGGCTTTTTTGCCGGCGCTTCCGCCTGCTCTATCAGCGCTTCCGCCACCAGCTCGGCGATGTCCTTGATCTCCGGCCGCGGTGCCACCACGCCTTCGAGCATCGCGGTGCACTGCGGGCAGCCGACGGCCACCAGCTCGGCGCCGGTCTCGCGGATGTCGGCCATGCGCATGTCGGGAATCCGTTGCTTGCCGGGGATGTCGGTGATCGGCGCGCCGCCACCGCCGCCGCAACAGCGCGAGCGGAAGCCGGAGCGTTGCATTTCCTTGACCTCGATGCCGAGTGCGCGCAGCACGTTGCGCGGCGCCTCGTACTCGCCGTTGTAGCGGCCCAGGTAGCAGGGGTCGTGGTAGGTGACGCTGCCGGCCTTGCTGCGGCCCGGTTGCAGTGTGCCGGCGCGCAGCAGTTCGTCGATGAAGGTGCTGTGGTGCAGTACCTGGTAGTCGCCGCCGAGGGCGCCGTATTCGTTCTTCAGCACATGGAAGCTGTGCGGGTCGCAGCTGACGATGCGGGTGAAGCGGTATTTCGCCAGGGTTGCGATATTGCGCCTGGCCAGGTTCTGGAAGGTCGCCTCGTCGCCCAGCCGGCGCGCCACGTCGCCGCTGTCGCGCTCCTCCAGGCCGAGCACGGCGAAGTCCACCGCGGCCGCCTTGAGGATCTTCACGAAGGCGCGCAGGGTGCGCTGGTTGCGCATGTCGAAGGCGCCATCGCCGACCCAGAACAGCACGTCGGCGCTCTTCTTCTCGCTCATCAGCGGCAGGTTCAGGTCGGCCGCCCAGTTCAACCGGCCGCCGGGGGCGAAGCCGCCGGGGTTGTCGGTGGCGATCAGGTTGTCCAGCACCTCGGCGCCCTTGTTCGGTGTGGCGCCTTTCTCCAGGGTCAGGTGGCGGCGCATGTCGACGATGGCGTCGACGTGCTCGATCATCATCGGGCACTCCTCGACGCAGGCCCGGCAGGTGGTGCAGGACCACAGGGTGTCGGCGTCGACCAGGGCCTTGCCATCCAGCGCGACGATCGGCTGGTGCGGGCCGCCGCCGTGCTCGCCCAGCGGTTTGCCTGGATAGGGGCTGCCGGCGAACTTCGCGTCGTTGCCTCCGGCCAGGCCGATGACCATGTCCTGGATCAGCTTCTTCGGGTTCAGCGGCTGGCCGGCGGCGAACGCCGGGCACATCGCCTCGCACTTGCCGCACTGCACGCAGGCGTCGAACCCGAGCAACTGGTTCCAGGTGAAGTCGCTGGGCTTTTCCACGCCCAGCGGCGCCTGCGGATCGGCCAGGTCGAGCGCCTTGAGGCCGGTGGAGCGGCCGCCGCCGAAGCGTTCGGCGCGGCGGTGCCAGGCCAGGTGCAGGGCACCGGCGAAGGCGTGCTTCATCGGCCCGCCCCAGGTCATGCCGAGGAACAGCTCGGACACGCCCCAGGCCACGCCAATGGCGAGGAGGCCGGCGAGGAACCAGCCGCCGAAGCCTTCCGGCAGGATCCCGGCCACCGGCAGGGTGGCGAGGAAGAAGCTCGCGGCGAACGCCAGCAGGCTCTTCGGCAGGCGCATCCAGGGGCCCTTCGACAGCCGCGACGGTGGGTCGAGGCGGCGGCGGGCGACGAACAGCGCGCCGACGAACATCAGCGCCGTGGCCGCCAGCAGGGCGAAGCCGAGGATCCGGCCGTGCAGCCCGAAACCGTGCACCAGGATCGCCAGCAGCGCCGCCAGGACGAAGCCGCCGGCGGTGGCGACGTGGGTTCTGGACATGTACCTGTCGCGCTCTACCACATGGTGCAGGTCCACCAGGTAGCGACGCGGCATCTGCATGAGGCCGCCGATCCAGTCGACCTTGGCGGGTCGGCCGCGGCGCCACATGAGGAAGCGCTTCGCGGCGCCGAGCACGGCAAGTGCCAGGGCGGCGAAGAGCAGGACGGGGAGGAGGGTGTCGAGCATTTCTGGTCTCCCTGCGGGACGTCAGGCGGCGCTGGATCGGCCTCCTCTC
Organism: Pseudomonas sp. 18-147; assembly: GCF_051048045.1. NCBI lineage: Bacteria > Pseudomonadati > Pseudomonadota > Gammaproteobacteria > Pseudomonadales > Pseudomonadaceae > Pseudomonas > Pseudomonas sp. 18-147. The sequence continues at coordinate 6,383,778 of NZ_CP182296.1, read as the reverse complement.
CCGCTTGCGGGAGAGGGGGGCCGGCCGTGCCGGTCGGATGCCACGAGGCGTGTCTTAGAAATCCTTGCACAAGCGCAGCGCGTCATAGATCGCCGCATGGGTGTTGCGCTGGGCCACGCAGTCGCCGATGCGGAACAGCAGGTAGCCTTCTCCGGACTGGCTGAGGCAGGGCTGCGGCTGGATCGCGAACAGCGCCTCGACGTCGATCTGGCCCTTGTTCCGCGAGCCCTGCTTGAGCGCGTAGTAGAGGCTCTCGTCGGGGCGCACGCCGTTTTCCACCACCACCTGGTCGACCACCCGCTCTTCCCGCGCGCCGGTGTATTCGTTCTCCAGCACCGCCACCAGCTTGTCGCCCTCGCGGTAGACCTTCTCCAGCATGAGGTCGCCGGTCATGATCACTTCCTTGGGATACATGCTGCGGTAGTAGGTGGGGAAGGTGGTGCCGCCGATGGCCACGCCCGGCTTGATGTCGTCGGTGACGATCTCCACCTGGGCGCCCTTGTCGGCGAGGAAGTCCGCCACCGACATGCCGCTGAACTCGCAGATGGTGTCGTAGACCAGCACGTTCTTGCCTGGCTCGACCGTGCCGTCGAGCACGTCCCAGCTGCTCACCACCAGGCCTTCGGCGGCGCCCCAGTGTTCGTTCTGCTCGAGGAACGGATGTCCGCCGTTGGCCAGCACCACCACGTCCGGGCGCAGGTCGAGGATGGTCTCGGGGTCGGCCGCGGTGCCCAGGCGCAGGTCGATGCCCAGGCGCGCCAGCTCCAGCTGGTACCAACGGGTGATGCCGGCGATCTGGTCGCGTTGCGGCGCCTTGGCGGCGGTGGTGATCTGGCCGCCGAGCTGCTCCTTCTTCTCGAACAGGGTCACGTCGTGGCCACGCTCGGCCGCCACGCGGGCCGCTTCCATCCCGGCCGGCCCGCCGCCGACCACCACCACCTTGCGCTTCGGTCCGGCGGACTTCTCGATGATGTGCGGCACGCCCATGTATTCGCGGGAGGTCGCGGCGTTCTGGATGCACAGCACGTCCAGGCCCTGGTACTGGCGGTCGATGCAGTAGTTGGCGCCGACGCACTGCTTGATCTGGTCGACCTGGCCCATCTTGATCTTGGCGATCAGGTGCGGGTCGGCGATGTGCGCGCGAGTCATGCCGACCATGTCCACGTAGCCGCCTTCGAGGATGCGCGTGGCCTGGTTCGGGTCCTTGATGTTCTGCGCGTGTAGCACCGGCACGTCGACCACTTCCTTGATGCCGGCCGCCAGGTGCAGGAACGGCTCCGGCGGGAAGGTCATGTTGGGGATGACGTTGGCCAGGGTATTGTGGGTGTCGCAGCCGGAGCCGACCACGCCGATGAAGTCAAGCATGCCGGTATCGCTGTAGTACTTGGCGATCTGCTTCATGTCCTCGTGGGACAGGCCGTCCGGGTGGAACTCGTCGCCGCAGATGCGCATGCCGACGCAGAAGTCCTCGCCGACCTCGGCGCGCACCGCCTTGAGCACCTCGAGGCCGAACTTCATGCGCCCCTCGAAGCTACCGCCCCATTCGTCGGTGCGCTTGTTGACCCGTGGGCTCCAGAACTGGTCGATCATGTGCTGGTGCACGGCGGACAGCTCGACGCCGTCCAGGCCGCCTTCCTTGGCGCGGCGGGCGGCCTGCGCGTAGTTGCCGATGACCCGCCAGATCTCCTCCACCTCGATGGTCTTGCAGGTGGCGCGGTGCACCGGCTCGCGGATACCCGACGGCGACATCAGGGTCGGCCAGTGGTAGCCGTCCCAGCGCGAACGGCGCCCCATGTGGGTAATCTGGATCATGATCTTGGCGCCGTGCTTGTGCATGGCGTCCGCCAGGTTCTGGAAGTGCGGGATGATCCGGTCGGTGGACAGGTTCACCGAACTCCACCACTGCTGCGGGCTGTCGATGGCGACCACCGAGGAGCCGCCACAGATGGCCAGGCCGATGCCGCCCTTGGCCTTTTCCTCGTAGTACTTCACGTAGCGCTCGGTGGTCATCCCGCCGTCGGTGGCGTAGACCTCGGCGTGGGCGGTGGAGAGCACGCGGTTGCGGATGGTCAGCTTGCCGATCTGGATCGGCTGGAACATTGCTTCGAAGGCCATGACCCTTTCCTCGGCTTACAGGGGTTTGACGACGAACAGGCCGTCTTCGTGACCGTCCTCGGCGCCGCTGTAGACCTGTTCGGCCACGGTGCGCAGGCTGCTGCCACGGGCGGCGAGGATCTGGTCCATGGCGCCGGCGAACCAGCCGGTGAACATGTAATCGACCTTGCGATTGACCTTGCCGTAGACGTAGACGAAGGCGGAGTGCCGCAGGCGGACCTCGGCGGTGCCTTCCTCGAGGTTGATCCGCTCGATCTCGAACAGGCCCCAGCCGCGCTGGGACAGGCGCTTCATGTAGTGCTCGAACACCGCCACGCCCTCCAGGCCGTGACATTCGGCTTCCTTCTCGCACCAGTGCCAGGCGGACTTGTAGCCGGCCTTGTAGAGGATCTCGGCGTAGGCGTCGGCGCCCAGCACTTCCTCGATGCCCATGTGGTTGTTGACGAAGAAATGTCGCGGTACGTAGAGCATCGGCAGGGCGTCAGTGGTCCAGACGCCGGTCTCGCTGTCGACCTCGATGGGCAGTTGGGGGGCATGTTTGGCCATGGTGTAAGCTCCGATTCTTTTGACTCCCTCTCTCCCTTCAGGGAGAGAGGCGGGGAGAGGGAAGATGGGTGCGATGCAATGCCCCTCCCTGGAGGAAGAGGCGACGAGTCGGGAGTGGGCCGGGAGTTACTCGCCCCAGACGTCGCGCAGGACCCTTACCCAGTTCTCGCCCATCACCTTGCGCACCACGCGCTCGGGCATGCCGCGCTCGAGCAGGGTCTCGGTGAGGTTGGGGAATTCGCCGACGGTGCGGATGCCCAGCGGGTTGACGATCTTGCCGAAGTTGGTCAGGCGCCGGGCGTAGCCCTTGTCGTGGGTCAGCCACTCGAAGAAGTCGTGGCCGTGGCCCTGGGTGAAATCGGTGCCGATGCCGATGGCGTCCTCGCCGACGATGTTCATCACGTACTCGATGGCCTCGGCGTAGTCGTCGATGGTCGAGTCGATGCCTTTCTTGAGGAACGGCGCGAACATGGTCACACCGACGAAGCCGCCATGATCGGCGATGAACTTCAGCTCCTCGTCGGACTTGTTGCGCGGGTGTTCCTTGAGGCCGGACGGCAGGCAGTGGGAGTAGCAGACCGGCTTCTTCGATTCGAGGATGACCTCTTCGGAAGTCTTGCTGCCGACGTGGGAGAGGTCGCACATGATGCCGACCCGGTTCATCTCCGCGACGATCTCCCGACCGAAGCCGGAGAGCCCGCCGTCACGCTCGTAGCAGCCGGTGCCGACCAGGTTCTGGGTGTTGTAGCACATCTGCACGATGCCCACGCCGAGCTGCTTGAACACCTCGACGTAGCCGATCTGGTCCTCGAATGCGTGGGCATTCTGGAAACCGTAGAGGATGCCGGTCTTGCCCTGCTCCTTGGCCTTGCGGATGTCCGCGGTGCTGCGCACCGGGATCACCAGGTCGCTGTTGTCGCGGATCAGCTTGTTGCTGGCGACGATATTGTTCACCGTCGCCTGGAAGCCTTCCCATACCGATACGGTGCAATTGGCGGCGGTCAGGCCGCCCTTGCGCATGTCCTCGAACAGTTCGCGGTTCCACTTGGCGATGATCAGACCGTCGATGACGATGCTGTCGGCGTGCAATTCGGCTGGGCTCATCTGGCATACCCCTTTCAGGCTGGGCGCGCCGGGACTTGTGCCGACGCTTTGGGGGCAGCATATCGTCGGGGCCCGGCGCGACCCGGCCCGAAAACGACCAGGGTCGTGCCGAAAGCGTCAAGCGTGCGACCGCAACGACGGAGGGCAATGTCGCGGATGGAACAGGCGCTGGCCGCCCGGGGCCGGCAACGGGGAGTGCGCGCGCCCCTGCCGGCGCGGGTTCAGAGGCCGAGTTCGCCGAGCGACGGATGGTTGTCCGGTCGGCGCCCCAGCGGCCAGCGGAACAGCCGCTGGTCCTCGCGGATCGGCAGGTCGTTGATGCTGGCGTGACGTTCGTACATCAATCCCTGCTCGTCGAACGCCCAGTTCTCGTTGCCGTAGGAGCGGAACCAGTTGCCCGAGTCGTCGTGCCATTCATAGGCGAAGCGCACGGCGATGCGGTTGCCGGTAAACGCCCAGAGTTCCTTGATCAGCCGGTACTCCTGCTCGCGCTGCCACTTGCCGCTGAGGAATTCGACGATCCGCTCGCGGCCGCGGACGAAGGTCGAGCGATTGCGCCAGACGCTGTCGGGACTGTAGGCCAGCGAGACGCGCTGCGGGTCGCGGCTGTTCCAGCCGTCCTCGGCGGCGCGGACCTTCTGCGCGGCGGTTTCGGCGGTGAAGGGGGGAAGCGGGGGACGGACGTCGCTCATGGCGGGCTCCTCGGTCTGCGGTGGTTTTCGATGGGAACAGCGTAGGGCAGGGCGAGCGCGGCCGAATGACGTCGATCCCACGGATCCTGCCAATCCCGCCTCGCCCCCCTGGCTGTTTGCCAGGCTGGCCAGACCTACCCCGGAGAGGGCTATGATGGCCGCCACCGGAGTGGACAAGGATCGACCTCGCGCAATGACCTCCACCACCTACCTCGGCCTGCTGCTGGTCGGTATCCAGGTACTCGGCTTCGTCGCCGCCATCCATGCCGTGCTCACCGTGCGCACCGCCCAGGGCGCGATCGCCTGGGCCACCTCGTTGGTATTCATGCCGTACCTGACCCTGCTGCCGTACCTGGTGTTCGGTCGCAGCCGTTTCGACGCCTACATCGAGGCGCGGCGCCAGGCCAACCGCGAGATGCACCTGGCGGCCGCCGAGCTGGACTGGCGTCCCTGGGTCGAGGAGGCCCTGGCGGCCCGCCAGGTCAGCGGCTACAAGGGGCTCAAGGCGCTGGTGCGGATGACCCGCACGCCGACCCTGGCGAACAACCGGGTGCGCCTGCTGGTCAACGGCGAGGCCAGCTTCGAGGCGATGTTCAAGGCGATTTCCGCCGCCCGCCAGGTGATCCTGGTGCAGTTCTTCATCGTCCGCGACGACGCCCTCGGCCAGCGCCTCCAGCAACTGCTGCTGGAACGTGCGGCCAACGGCGTCGAGGTGTTCTTCCTCTATGACGCCATCGGCAGCCACGCGCTGCCGCACCGCTATGTCGAGCGGCTGCGCCAGGGCGGCGTGCAGATGCATGGCTTCAGCACCGGCAGCGGCATGCTCAACCGCTTCCAGGTGAATTTCCGCAACCACCGCAAGGTCGTGGTGGTGGATGGCGAGTGCGGTTTCGTCGGCGGGCACAACGTCGGCGTCGAGTACCTCGGCGAGAAGCCGCCGCTGGCGCCCTGGCGCGACACCCACATGGAACTGCGCGGGCCGGCGGTGGCGTGCCTGCAGGAAAGCTTCGCCGAGGACTGGTACTGGGCGACCCACAGCCTGCCGCCGCTGATCCTGCCGCCGCAGTACGACAGCGAGGGCGCGCTCTGCCAGGTAGTCGCCAGCGGTCCGGCGGATGCCCAGGAAACCTGCTCGCTGTTCTTCGTCGAGATGATCAACGCCGCCCACGAGCGGGTCTGGATCACCTCGCCGTATTTCGTTCCCGACGAAGCGGTGATGGCCGCCCTGCGCCTGGCGGTGCTGCGCGGCGTCGACGTGCGCCTGCTGATACCCTCGCGCCCGGACCACCGCACGGTGTATGCCGCGTCCAGCCTCTACGCGCTGGAGGCGATCCGTGCCGGGGTCAAGGTGTTCCGCTACCAGCCCGGCTTCCTCCACCAGAAGGTGGTGCTGGTGGACCGCGACACCGCCGCCGTCGGCAGCGCCAACCTGGACAACCGTTCGTTCCGGCTGAATTTCGAGGTGATGGTGGTGACCGTCGACGAGGGCTTCGCCGGCGAGGTGGAGGCGATGCTCGAGGCGGACTTCGCCGAGTCGCTCGAATTCACTCCGGAAGACCGCCGCAGCGTGCGCCGCCTGCAGCAACTGGGGATGCGCGTGGCGCGGCTGGTCTCGCCGATCCTCTGAAAACCTTCGCGAACTCTGTACGTCGGCAAAACCGCGTTGGAAACGGCTTCGGAAAGCTCGGTTGCCGTTCGGGGACTCCGCTTCCCCGTTCGTTTTCGCCCGGTTTCTCCAGCTCGCCAGTTCGTCGGCAGGTCCTGAGCGACGCCTCTGCCGCCCGCCGACCGCGCGGGCGTGCAGCTTTTCCCTAGCCAGCGACTACAAAAATCATAATTTCGCTATTCCCCGGCTCTGAACAGAATGCGGCCATCACGCAACCGCAGAACAAGAACGACCAGAGTCCGAGGAACCGAGCCATGACCGACCTGAATCGCACCGCCTTGCCCTCGCGCACGGACGGGACCGTGGAAAAGACCGACACCCTCGTCGTCGGCGCCGGCCAGGCCGGCGTGGCGATGAGCGAGCACCTGAGCCGGCTCGGCGTGCCGCACCTAGTCCTGGAGCGCAACCGCATCGCCGAGGCCTGGCGCAGCGGACGCTGGGATTCGCTGGTGGCCAACGGCCCGGCCTGGCACGACCGCTTCCCGGGAATGGAATTCGACATCGATCCCGACGGTTTCCCCGGCAAGGACCAGGTGGCGGCCTATTTCGAGGCCTACGCGAAGAAATTCGACGCGCCGATCCGTACCGGCGTCGAGGTGAGGAAGGTGGTGCGCAATGTCGGTCGCCCCGGCTTCACCGTGGACACCTCCGCAGGGACCATCGAGGCCAACCGCGTGGTCGCCGCCACTGGCCCGTTCCAGCGTCCGGTGATCCCGCCGATCGCGCCGCGCGACGAGCGTATCCGGCAGATCCACTCGGCCCACTACTACAACCCGCAGCAGCTGCCCGAAGGTGCGGTACTGGTGGTCGGCGCCGGTTCGTCGGGGGTACAGATCGCCGACGAGCTGCAACGTGCCGGGCGCCAGGTCTACCTCTCGGTGGGCGCTCATGACCGTCCGCCGCGTTCCTACCGCAACCGCGACTTCTGCTGGTGGCTGGGCGTGCTCGGCGAATGGGATGCGGAAGTCGCCAAGCCCGGGCGCGAGCATGTGACCATCGCCGTGAGCGGTGCCCGCGGCGGACATACCGTGGACTTCCGCGCCCTGGCGCATCAGGGCGTGACCCTGGTCGGACTGACCGAATCCTTCGTCGACGGCGTCGCGACCTTCCGGCCGGACCTGGCGGAGAACCTGGCGCGCGGCGACGAGAACTACCTGGCGTTGCTCGACGCCGCCGACGCCTATATCGCCCGCAACGGCCTTGACCTGCCGGAAGAGCCCGAGGCGCGCCGCCGGCTGCCGGACCCGCAGTGCGTGACCGATCCGATCCTCGAACTGGACCTGGCCGAGGCCGGGGTGGGCAGCATCATCTGGGCCACCGGCTATGCCGTCGACTTCGGCTGGCTGCAGGTCGATGCCTTCGACCGCGACGGCAAGCCGCGCCACCAGCGTGGCGTGTCCAGCGAACCCGGCGTGTATTTCATCGGCCTGCCCTGGCTGTCGCGGCGCGGCTCCTCGTTCATCTGGGGCGTCTGGCACGACGCGCGCCATGTCGCCGACCACATCGCCATCCAGCGCAAGTACCTCGCATACCGCGACGCCGCCCAGCGCCAGGAACAGGACCGCGCCTCGCAAGCTCCGCAAACCAGCCTCCAGGAAGTCAGCTGATGCCTACCCATACCCGCATTCGCATGTTCAACACCAAGGACACCTACCCCAACCAGTCCCTGGACAACGATCTCTGCCAGGCCGTGCGCGCCGGCAACACGGTGTACGTGCGCGGCCAGGTCGGCACCGACTTCGACGGCAACCTGGTCGGCCTCGGCGACCCGCGCGCCCAGGCCGAGCAGGCGATGAAGAACGTCAAGCAACTGCTTGAGGAAGCCGGCAGCGACCTCTCGCACATCGTCAAGACCACCACCTACCTGATCGATCCGCGCTACCGCGAGCCGGTCTATCGCGAGGTCGGCAAGTGGCTCAAAGGGGTGTTCCCGATCTCCACCGGACTGGTGGTCTCGGCCCTCGGCCAGCCGCAGTGGCTGATGGAGATCGACGTGATCGCGGTGATTCCCGACGACTGGCAGCAATGAGGAGGCGCGCGCCATGACCTTTTCCATCGTCGGCCGCTGCGCCGAAACCGGCCAGCTGGGCATCGCCATCAGCTCGTCGAGCATCGCCGTCGGCGCCCGTTGTCCCTGGCTGCGCGCCGGCACCGGCGCGGTGGCTACGCAGAACATCACCCTGCCGGCGCTCGGCCCGCAGATCCTCGACCGCCTCGACCAGGGCCTGGCCCCTGGCGAAGCGCTGGACCAGGCGCTGAGCAGCAACGGCTATGGCCAGTATCGCCAGGTCACGGTGATCGACCAGCACGGCCGCACCGCGTTGTTCACCGGCCGCGAGGCGCTCGGCGTCCACCATGCGCGGGCCGGCGAACAATGCGTGGCGGCCGGCAACCTGCTGGCCGCGCCGGAAGTGATCGAGGCGATGGTGGATGCCTTCGAGAACGCCGAAGGCCTGCTCGCCGAGCGCCTGCTGGCGGCGATGCGTGCCGCGCTGGCCGCTGGTGGCGAAGCCGGGCCGGTGCATTCGGCGGCGCTGTCGGTGGTCGGCGACCTGCTCTGGCCGGTGGTCGACCTGCGCGTCGACTGGGCCGAGCACGACCCCATCGGCCAGCTCGAGCGACTGTGGCTCGCCTACAAGCCGCAGATGCAGGACTATGTGACCCGCGCCCTCGACCCGACCCGTGCGCCGAGCTACGGCGTGCCCGGCGACGAGTGAGCGGGTCGTTCCCTTCCTCGACGGCGCAGCGCGAGACCTGCGCCCTGGAGCCCGACATGCCCGGCAGCCGCGACATCCTCGCCGACCTGGTGGCCTTCGACACCGTCAGCCGCGAGTCCAACCTGGCGCTGATCGACTACGTCCGCGACTACCTGGCGGGTTTCGGCGTCGACAGCGAACTGTTCTTCGACGCCGACGGCCGCAAGGCCAATCTCTATGCCACCATCGGCCCCAGCGACCGTGGCGGCGTCTGCCTTTCCGGGCATACCGACGTGGTGCCGGCGGACGGCCAGGCCTGGAGCGTGCCGCCGTTCCGGCTCAGCGAGCGCGATGGCCGCCTCTACGGGCGTGGCACGGCGGACATGAAGGGCTACCTGGCCTGCGTGCTGGCGGCCGTCCCGGCGTTCCTCGCCGCGCCGTTGCGCCTGCCGGTGCACCTGGCGTTCTCCTACGACGAGGAAGTCGGCTGCCTGGGCGTCCGTTCGCTGCTCGCGGCGCTGGAGCGGCGTCCGCACAAGCCGTTGCTGTGCATCATCGGCGAGCCCACCGAGCTGAAGCCGGTGCTCGGCCACAAGGGCAAGCTGGCCATGCGCTGCGAGGTGCACGGCGCGGCCTGCCATTCGGCCTACGCGCCGCAGGGGGTGAATGCCATCGAATACGCCGCGCGGCTGATCGGCCGCCTCGGCGAGATCGGCGCGCGCCTGGCGGTGCCGGAGCGCCACGACCGGCGTTTCGACCCGCCCTACTCGACGGTGCAGACCGGACTGATCCAGGGCGGCCGGGCGCTGAACATCGTGCCCGCCGAGTGCCGCTTCGACTTCGAGGTCCGCGCGCTGCCGGCGGACGACCCGCGGCAGGTCGCCGAGGAACTCCGCGACTATGCCGAAAGCGAACTGCTGCCGCGGATGCGCGCGGTGGAGCGAAGTACCGATATCCGCTTCACGCCGCTATCGGCCTATCCCGGCCTGCTCACCGCAGACGACAGCCAGGCGGCGGAGCTGATCGGCCTGCTCAGCGGTTCGACGGATTTCTCCACCGTGGCCTTCGGCACCGAGGGCGGGCTGTTCCAGCAGGCCGGTATCCCGGCGGTGATCTGCGGTCCCGGCAGCATGGACCAGGGCCACAAGCCGGACGAGTTCGTCAGCCTCGCTCAGCTCGAGGCGTGCGATGCCCTGCTGGCGCGCCTGGCGGCGTGGCTGCGGGAGCCTTGAGCGGCAGCACCGCGCGATCCTGGCTGGGACTGGCGGCGAAGCGCGCGCGGTAGCTGCGGGAGAAGTACGACGGCGACTCGAAGCCGCAGGCCAGGCTCACCTGTAGCACGCTGAGGTCGGTCTGGCGCAGCAACTGGCGGGCCTTGTCCAGGCGCAGGCCGAGGTAGAAGTTCGAGGGCGTGTCGTCCAGGTGCACGCGGAACAGCCGTTCCAGCTGGCGGCGGGTGACCTGGATGCGCTCGGCCAGCTCCAGGGTGGTCAGTGGCGGCTCGGTATGCCGCTCCATCTCGCCGATCACCTGCACCAGCTTGCGGTTGCTCACGCCATAGCGGGTCGCCACCTGCAGGCGCTGGTGGTCCTGGCGCGGGCGGATGCGGCCGAGCACGAACTGCTCGGAAACCTGCACCGCCAGTTGCGGACCGTGGGCCTGGGCGATCAGGTCGAGCATCAGGTCGATGGAGGCGGTGCCGCCGGCCGAGGTGATGCGCGGACCGTCGATCTCGAACAGCTCCTGGGTCACGCTCAGTTGCGGGTAGGACTCCTGGAAGGCGTCGATGGCTTCCCAGTGCAGGGTCGCGCGGCGCCCGTCGAGCAGACCGGCCTCGGCCAGCACCACGCTGCCGGTATCGATGCCACCGAGGGTCACGCCGTTGCGATCGAGCTTGCGCAGCCACTGCACCAGTGCCGGGGTGACCGCCCGCAGCGGCTCGAAACCGGCCACCACGAACAGCAGGTCGCCTTTCTTCAACGGCTCCAGCGCGCCGTCGCTGTTCACCGACATGCCATTGCTGGCCAGCACCGGACCGCCGTCGGCGCTGAGCACGTGCCAGCGGTAGAGGTCGGCGTGGAAGCGGTTGGCCACTCGCAGTGGCTCCACGGCGGAAACGAAGCCCATTACCGAGAAGCCGGGCAGCAGGAGAAACCAGAAGTCCTGGGACATGGGGCGCTCCGGGGTTGAGGTTGCGCAGCCTGTGTGTAGCGCAGGCCCGCCGCGCTTGGCAATGGCCAGGTCGCTGCAGTGCAAGAGCTGGTCGCCGCAGTGCGCTTCGCCGCCGTCCCGGCTGCGTACCTTGGTCGCCAGGGTCGGTCTCGCAAGGGGCCGGCGCCCACCTCGCAGAAAAACAATCAATAGCCGCACGAGGGGAGACCGATGAAGACGACGATTCGCCAGCTGGGCTGCGCCCTGCTGATCCTGGCCAGTGGCGCCGCCCTGGCCGCCGAACCCGAGCAGTGCCGCACGGTGCGCCTGGGCACGGTGAACTGGACCGACGTGGTCGCCAGCAGCGCCGTGGCCGAGGCCTTGCTCGACGGCCTGGGCTACCAGGTGAAGCAGACCAGCGCCTCGCAACAGATCGTCCTGGCCGGCCTGGCCGACAAGCAGCTGGACCTGTTCCTCGGCTACTGGCAACCGACCATGCAGCCGGTCGCCAGGCCTTACCTGGACAAAGGCCGGATCGAAGTGATCGAGCCGCCGACCCTGGCCGACGCGCAGTCCACCTATGCGGTGCCGAGCTACGTCGCCGAGGGCGGGCTGAAGACCTTCGCCGACATCGCCCGCTTCAAGGACAAGCTTGGCGGCCGCATCTACGCTATCGAGCCGGGCAGCGGCTCGAACCGCATCACCCGGAAGATGATCGACGACAACCGTTTCGGCCTGAAGGGCTTCCAGCTGGTGGAGTCCAGCGAGGCCGGGATGCTCACGGCGGTGAAGCGGGCGATCAAGCGCAAGCAGTGGGTGGTGTTCTTCGGCTGGAAGCCGCATCCGATGAACCTGCAGATCGACATGACCTACCTCACCGGCAGCGAGGATGTGTTCGGTCCCGACGAAGGCGCGGCCACCGTCTCCACCATGACCGCCGCCGGCTACCAGGCGCAGTGCGGCAATGTCGCCCGGCTGCTGCACAACCTGCGCTTCAGCAGCGCCCAGGTCAGCCAGGTGATGGCGCCGATCCTCGATCGCACCCAGCCCCTCGACGCCGCGCGGCAGTGGCTGAAGGCCAACCCCGAGCCGCTGAAGGCCTGGCTGGATGGCGTGAGCACCTTCGACGGCAAGGACGGCCTGGCCGCGCTCCAGGCCTCGCTGAAGTAACCCGCACCTATCCGTTCCGCCCGGCGCGGCCGGGCGGGGCTTCGTACACCCCGAATACAGGAAGCTACCACCGTGAACCATGAAGTCATCGTCACCTGCGCGGTGACCGGCGCCGGCGATACCGTCGGCCGGCATCCGGCGATCCCGGTCACTCCGAAACAGATTGCCGAGGCCGCCATCGAGGCGGCCAGGGCCGGCGCCACCGTCGCCCACTGCCATGTCCGCGACCCCGCCACCGGCAAGCCCAGCCGCGACGTGGCACTGTACCGTGAAGTGGTCGAGCGTATCCGCGAAAGCGACACCGACGTGATCATCAACCTCACCGCCGGCATGGGCGGCGACCTGGAGATCGGCAAGGGCGAGCAGCCCCTGGAGTTCGGTGCCGGCACCGACCTGGTCGGCCCGCTGGAGCGGCTCAGGCATGTCGAGGAGCTGCTGCCGGAAATCTGCACCCTGGACTGCGGCACCCTCAATTTCGGCGACGGCGACTACATCTACGTCTCCACCCCTGCGCAACTGCGCGCCGGCGCCCGGCGCATCACCGAGCTGGGGGTCAAGGCCGAGCTGGAAATCTTCGATACCGGCCACCTCTGGTTCGCCAAGCAGATGCTCAAGGAAGGGCTGCTGGAGGATCCGCTGTTCCAGATCTGCCTGGGCATTCCCTGGGGCGCGCCGGCCGATACCACGACCATGAAGGCGATGGCCGACAACCTGCCGCCGGGGGCGACCTGGGCCGGCTTCGGCATCGGCCGCACGCAGATGCCGATGGTCGCCCAGGCCATGTTGCTGGGCGGCAACGTGCGGGTCGGCCTGGAGGACAACATCTGGCTGGACAAGGGCGTGCCGGCGAGCAACGGCAGCCTGGTGGAGCGCGCCATCGAGATCATCGAGCGCCTCGGCGGGCGCGCCCTGAGCCCGGCGGAAGGGCGCCGCAGGATGAACCTGAAGCCGCGCTGATTTCTTCCTCCCCGCCCCGTCGGGGGCGGGAACAACTTCTGGAGATGTTCATGTCCTTCGTCACCGAGATCAAGACCTTCGCCGCCCTCGGTAGCGGCGTCATCGGCAGCGGCTGGATCGCCCGCGCCCTGGCCCACGGCCTCGACGTCGTCGCCTGGGATCCGGCGCCGGGCGCCGAAGCGGCGTTGCGCGCGCGCGTCGCCAATGCCTGGCCGGCCTTGCGGAAACAGGGCCTGGCGCCCGGCGCGGCGCAGGAGCGCCTGCGCTTCGTCGCGAGCATCGAGGAATGCGTGGGCGACGCCGATTTCATCCAGGAGAGCGCCCCCGAGCGGCTCGACCTGAAGCTCGACCTGCACGCCAGGATCAGCGCCGCGGCGCGGCCCGACGTGCTGATCGGTTCCTCCACCTCGGGCCTGCTGCCCAGCGAGTTCTACGCCGAGGCGAGCCACCCCGAGCGCTGCCTGGTCGGCCACCCGTTCAACCCGGTCTACCTGCTGCCGCTGGTGGAGGTGGTCGGCGGTGAACGCACCGCTGCCGAGGCCGTGCGGGCGGCGATGCGGGTCTACGAATCGCTGGGCATGCGTCCGCTGCACGTACGCAAGGAAGTGCCCGGCTTCATCGCCGACCGCTTGCTCGAGGCGCTCTGGCGCGAGGCGCTGCACCTGGTCAACGACGGCGTGGCCACGACCGGCGAGATCGACGATGCGATCCGCTTCGGCGCCGGCCTGCGCTGGTCGTTCATGGGCACCTTCCTGACCTACACCCTGGCCGGTGGCAACGCCGGCATGCGCCACTTCATGGCGCAGTTCGGCCCGGCGCTGCAATTGCCCTGGACCTACCTGCCGGCGCCGGAACTCACCGAAGCCCTGATCGACCGGGTGGTGGAGGGCACCGCCGAGCAGCAGGGCGCGCGCAGCATCGCCGAGCTCGAGCGCTACCGCGACGACTGCCTGCTGGCGGTGCTCGGGGCGATCAGGGAAACCAAGGCCCGGCACGGCTTCGCCTTCGCCGAGTGACATGACGCGCCTTCCGCCCCGCCGGGCGTAGCGCAACCACGGAGCCTGCCATGAGCCAAGCCCTGACGACCTACGAGACGCCGGTCCTGCCCGAGTGGGTGGACTACAACGGCCACTTGCGCGATGCCTTCTACCTGCTGGTGTTCAGCTACGCCACCGATGCGCTGATGGCGCATATCGGCCTGGACAGCCAGAACCGCGACGCCAGCGGACACTCGCTGTTCACCCTGGAATGCCACCTGAACTTCCTCCATGAGGTGAAGGAGGGCGCCAGGGTCGAGGTGCGTACGCAACTGCTCGGTCACGATCGCAAGCGCCTGCATATCCACCATGCCCTGTACCTGCCTGGCAGCGGGCAGGCGCTGGCGCTGAGCGAGCAGATGCTGCTCCACGTCAGCCTCGACGGCCCGCGCTCGGTACCGTTCGAAGGCGAGGTGCTGGCGCGGGTCGAGGCGCTCGCCGAGGCACATCGCGCGCTCCCCGTGCCGGAAGGCGTCGGTCGGGTGATCGGCCTGCCGCCGGTGCGCTGAGCGCGATGGCTGCGAAGTATCCGCTGTCTCCGGCGATGTGGCGCTTCGTCGAGCACAGCCGGGCGTTCGCCAGCGACAGTCCGCGCCTGGATGCGCAACGTGCGGCCTACGCGCGGATGTGCCAGGCGTTCGCGCCGCCGCGCCCGGCCGGTTTGCGGGTGCTCGACTCCTGCTTGCCGGCCGCGCCGCCGGTGCGCGTGCGCCGCTATCGCCCCGACCGCCCGGCACCGCCCGGTGGCTGGCCGGCGCTGCTCTACCTGCACGGTGGCGGCTGGATGCTCGGCGGCCTCGATTCACACGATTTCATCTGCGCCGACCTGGCGGCGCGCCTGGGCCTGCTGGTGCTGGCGGTGGATTACCGACTGGCGCCGGAGCATCCGTTCCCGGCGGCATTGCAGGATTGCCTGCGTGCCTGGCAGGCGCTGAGCCTGGGCGAGCTGGACGAAGCGCTGGATGGGCGACGCCTGCTGGTGGCCGGCGACAGCGCCGGCGGCAACCTGGCGGCGGCGCTGTGCCTGGCCCTGCGCGATAGCGGCGCGCCGTCGCCGGCCGCGCAGATATTGCTTTATCCCTTGCTGTCCGCTGCGCCATCGCCCTCGCGGATCGACTGCGCCGACGCGCCGTTGCTCGGCCTCGGCGATGTGCAGGCGTGCCTGGACGCCTACCTGCCGCTGGCGGCGCTGCACCGACAGCCGCTGGCGCTACCCCTGGAGGCCGCTGATTTCACTGGCCTGCCGCCGGCCTTCGTGGCGGTTGCCGAATTCGATCCGCTGCGCGACGACGGCGAGCGCTATGGCGCAGCGCTACGCGCGGCGGGTGGCGAGGCAGGGTTCTATCCGGGAAGCGGGCTGGTCCATGGCTGCCTGCGCGGCCACGGCATCGATGAGGTGGAAGCCCTGCACGAGGCCTTGCGGCGGGCCGTGCAGGGCTTCCTGGCGGAGGACTCAGGCGAGCGCCAGGCGGGTGAGGAATCCACCGCCGAGCACCAGCCAGGCGAATAGCAGGGCGGCCAGCAGCAGCGGCTTGAGGCCGGCGCGGCGGATCGCCGAGAGGTGCGTGCCGAGGCCGAGGCCGGCCATTGCCATGGCCAGGAGGAAGGTGTCGAGGTCGTTGACGTGGCTGACCAGCGCCGGCGGCAGGCTGACCAGTGAGTTGAGCCCGGCGACCAGTACGAAGCCGACGGCGAACCAGGGAATGGTGATCTTGGTCGCGCCGCTGTGCTGCCGGCGGTGCGCCTTGTCGCGTGCCAGCCAGGCCGAGAGCAGGATCAGGAAGGGCGCCAACATCATTACCCGGACCATCTTGGCGATCACTGCGGTATCCGCTGCCTCGATGCCGATCGAGCGACCCGCGGCGACCACCTGGGCCACCTCGTGCACCGTGGCACCGATGTACACGCCCCAGGTGCCAGGGTCGCGCGGTAGCAGCCCCCAGTCCTGGTCGAGCTGGAACAGCGCCGGATAGAGGAAGATGCCCAGGGTGCCGAACACCACCACGGTGGAAACCGCCACCGCGACCTGTTCGGCGCGGCCACGCACGACCGGCTCGGTGGCCATCACCGCGGCGGCGCCGCAGATCGAACTGCCGGCGCCGATCAGCAGGGTGGTGGTGCGGTCCAGGCCGAACAGCCGGTTGCCGAGCAGGCACGCCAGGCCGAAGGTGCTGGCGAGCATCAGGACGTCCAGCAGCACGCCGTGCAATCCGACGCCGGCGATGTCCTGGAAGGTCAGGCGCAGGCCGTAGAGGATGATCCCGGCGCGCAGCAGGATCTGCTTGGAGAAGCCGACGCCGGCGGCGCTGCCGGCGGCGATCCGAGGGTACAGGGTGTTGCCGACGACGATGCCGAGCACGATGGCCAGGGTCAGCGCGCTGATGCCGTTGTGCTGCAACCATTGCGAACGACCCAGGAGGATCGCCACGCCGGCCAGGGCGGCGCTGAGCAGCAGGCCGGGGATGAGTTTCTGGACCTGGGCCAGGGGTCTGGTACCGGTCTTGACGGGGAGGGTGTGCATCCTTCGCTCCTCAGGTGAGGTCACGGGACGCAGGTTAGGTAGCGTGCATGAATTTGTGAAACGAATAGTTTCTGTATTAAATACCTGAAAAACAGGTAGGTGAGTCCATGGCCCTCAGTTTCCGTCAGCTCCAGATCTTCTGTGCGGTGGCTCGCTGCGGCAGTACCACGGCGGCGGCGGAATCCATCTCGCTGTCGCAGTCGGCCACCAGCGCCGCGCTCAACGAGCTGGAATCGCAGCTTTCCACGCGCCTGTTCGACCGGGTCGGCAAGCGCCTGCAACTGAACGAGGTCGGCCGCCGCTTCCTGCCCCAGGCATTGCGCCTGCTCGACGGGGTGGCGCAACTGGAGCAGCAGTTCGCGGTTTCCGCCGCGCCCCAGGCGAGCCTGACGGTGGCGGCCAGCAGCACCATCGGCAACTACGTGCTGCCGCGCCTGCTGGCCTCCTTCGAGCGGGAGCAGCCGGGCGTGAGGGTCAACGCCAGCATCGGCAACACCGGTTCGGCGGTGCAGGACGTGGTGACCTTCGCGGCGGACATCGGCCTCATCGAAGGCCCCTGCCACGAGCCGGGCCTGCGGGTGGAGCCCTGGCTCGAGGACAGCCTGATCGTGGTGGCGGCGCCCGGCCACCCGCTGGCCTCGCGCACCCAGGTCTCCCGCGAGGCCCTGCGCCGCGCGCGCTGGCTGCTGCGCGAGCCCGGCTCGGGCACGCGCGAGGAGGTCAGCCACGCCCTGCTGGGCCACCTGCATTACCTGGAAGACAGCCTGGACCTGGGCAGCTCCGAGGCGATCAAGCACAGCGTCGCCGCCGGGCTGGGCATCAGTTGCCTGTCGCGCTGGGTGGTCGAGGAACAGTTGGCCTCCGGCGCGCTGGTCGAACTGCGCAGCAGCCTGCCGCCGTTGCGCCGGCGCTTCTACATGCTGCGCCAGCGCGACAAGTTCCTCTCGCCGGGCTTCGAGCGTTTCTGGGAACACTGTCGGGCGGGACTCGGCGCCGGCTAGCTGGCTTCCGGCAAAAAAATCCCCCTGCCGCGCCCGACGCGCGGAGGGGGATGAAAAAGGAGCCAGGAACGGCCCTCAGTGTGAGTCTGGCGTTTTCCGGAAGCCGTCCGCTGCATTCCGCAAGCCGCTGGAGGCGATTGTGGCGGTGTCGCTGGCGGTCGAATTAGCCGAAAACGACCTGCCCATGTCCAGGCGGGACAGCCCCCTTGCCGGGAGCGACGTGGGCTCAGCAGAATCGATGGCAATCCCCATCGAAGGAGCTGCCGCGATGATGCACGCCGATCTGATCGACCAGGACGATTTCCGCGAACGCCTGCAGGCGCTGGGCTTCAGCGTGCCGCCGGACTCGACTCCGGAGCAGGCCTGCGAATACGCCGTGCGCGGCCTCAGCCCGGAGCGCGCCCAGGCGCTGCGGCGGCTGGTGGAGGACATGCTCGGCGGGCACGCCACGCTGCTCCCGGCGGTGCGCGAGGCGATTTCCCGGCAATTGCTGCCGGCGCTGGTGCCGCGGGGCTGACAAGGCCCTGCCCGCTCCCGTGGACGGGGCGGGCAGGGACGCGCCGTCAGATCCGCACGCTGGCGAAGGTCGACTCGCCCTGCGCCTGGCTCAGGGCCGACAGCGCCGAGGAGTTGGGCATCAACGCCAGGTCCTGCGGGATCGGCATCAGCACCACCGGCTGGCCCAGCGGCTGGCCCTGGCGCTCGTCGCGCGGCGGGATGCCGAAGTACTCGCGGTAGCACTTGGAGAAGTGCGGGGTGGAGACGAAGCCGCAGACCGAGGCCACCTCGATGATCGACATGGACGTCTGCTTGAGCAACTGGCGGGCGCGGATCAGGCGCAGCTTCAGGTAGTAGCGCGACGGCGAGCAGTGCAGGTACTTCTGGAACAGCCGCTCGAGCTGGCGACGCGAGACGTTGACGTAGACCGCCAGTTCGTCGAGGTCGATCGGTTCCTCCAGGTTGGCCTCCATCAGCGCGACGATCTCCTGCAACTTCGGCTGGTTGGTGCCGAGCATGTGCTTGAGCGGCACGCGCTGGTGGTCCTGCTCGTTGCGGATGCGCTCGTAGATGAACATCTCGGAGATCGCCGCCGACAGCTCGCGGCCATGCTCGCGGCCGATCAGGTGCAGCATCATGTCCATCGGCGCGGTGCCGCCGGAAGAGGTAAAGCGGTTGCGGTCGATGGAGAACAGGCGGGTGCTCATGGCCACCCGGGGGAAGGCTTCCTGCATCGCCGCCAGGCATTCCCAGTGCACGCTGCAATCGTAGCCGTCGAGCAGGCCGGCGCGGGCCAGCGCCCAACTGCCGGTGCACACCGCGCCGAGGCGCCGACCCTGGCGGGCCTGGGCCTGGAGGAAAGTGACGTGCTCGCGGGTGACGCTGCGCTGGATGCCGACGCCGCCGCAGACGATCACGCAATCCACCGCCGGGGCGTTGTCGGTACCGGCGTCGGGGGTGATCTGCAGGCCGTCGCTGGCCCAGACCTGGCGGCCGTCCAGGCTCAGCGTATGCCAGCGGTAGAGTTCGCGTCCCGAGAGCTGGTTGGCCATGCGCAACGGTTCCACCGCCGAGGCCAGGGAGATCAGGGTGAAGTTGTCCAGCAGCAGGAAGCCGATGGACTGCGGATTTCGGTTCTGTGGTGGGACTCCGGGCGCGTACGTGGTCATGGGTGTATCTCCTCACGCTGAGCAAGCAGGCCTCTCACGAGGCTTTTTTTATGATTGTTGGAATTTCCGGGTGGCTGCTTGGGCCACGCCGTCGGCGTTGCTTGTAACCAGAGCAAGGCAAATGCCATGCCTATATTGATTGGGCGTTCAATCAAAAAAGCCGGAAGGCTTTAGCCCGGTATTTCCCCTCGGACCTGGCACAACGACAGCATGGGCGACGGCTGGCGGCGCGCCGCGCGCCTGGGCATTTCGGTAGCACCAGGGCGGCCCCCGGCGAGAAGGCGGGGCAGCGGCCGTGGCGACAAAGGTAACGACGGGCGGCGAGCCGTTACTCCGCAGTGTGACGGATGACGACCGCCCGGTCACGCGTCATATGCGCCAAAAAGTGGCGTCTCGATCGTTTCGTGAGCAATTCCGGTTCAGCACTCGATGGCGTTCACCGCCAGGCCCCCGCGCGAGGTTTCCTTGTACTTGTCGTGCATGTCGGCACCGGTGTCGCGCATGGTGCGGATCACCTTGTCCAGCGAGATGAAATGCTGGCCGTCGCCGCGCAAGGCCATTTGCGCCGCGTTGATGGCCTTCACCGCGGCGATCGCGTTGCGCTCGATACAGGGCACCTGGACCAGCCCGCCGACCGGGTCGCAGGTCAGCCCGAGGTTGTGCTCCAGGCCGATCTCGGCGGCGTTCTCGACCTGCGCCGGGGTGGCGCCGAGGACTTCCGCCAGTCCGGCGGCGGCCATCGCGCAGGCCGAGCCGACCTCGCCCTGGCAGCCGACCTCGGCGCCGGAGATCGAGGCGTTCTTCTTGCACAGGATGCCCACCGCGGCGGCGGCCAGCAGGTAGTCGACGACGTCGCGGTCCTGGGCGTCGGGATTGAACTTCATATAGTAGTGCAGCACCGCCGGGATGATCCCCGCCGCGCCGTTGGTGGGCGCGGTGACCATGCGCCCGCCGGCGGCGTTCTCCTCGTTCACCGCCAGGGCGAACAGGTTGACCCATTCCATGGCGCTGAGGGTCGAGCCGATCACGTTGGGCTTGCCGATCTCCTGCAGGTTGCGGTGCAGGCGCGCGGCGCGGCGTTGCACGTTGAGCCCGCCGGGAAGGATGCCTTCGTTGCGCAACCCGTTGTCGACGCAATCGCGCATCGCCTGCCAGATGCGCCGCAGGCCTTCGCGGATGTCGGTCTCGCTGCGCCAGATGCGTTCGTTGGCCAGCATCAGCTCGGATACCCGCAGGTTGTGGCGCTTGCACAGCAGCAACAGTTCCTCGGCGCTGGAGAAGTCGTAGGGCAGCACCGTGTGGTCCTGGTCGAGCTGTCCCGAGGCGGCCTGTGCCGCATCGACCACGAAGCCGCCACCCACCGAGTAGTAGGTCTCCTGGTGCAGTTCGCCTTGCTCGCCGTAGGCGACCAGGGTCATGGCGTTGGGGTGGTAGGGCAGGTTCTCGTCGAGCAGGCGCATGTCGCGCACCCAGTCGAACGGTACCGCCACGCGGCCGTCCAGTTGCAGCAGGCCGCTATCGAGCAGGGCGGCCATGCGTGGGGCGATCTGGGTCGGGTCGATACGATCCGGCCATTCGCCCATCAGGCCCATGATCACCGCGCGATCGGTGCCGTGGCCGACGCCGGTGGCGGACAGCGAGCCATACAGGCGCACTTCGAGACGCCGCACCGCCGACAGCGCCTGGCGCTGGCGCAGGGCAGCGGTGAACAGCGCGGCGGCGCGCATGGGGCCGACGGTATGCGAACTGGACGGGCCGATACCGATCTTGAAAAGGTCGAACACACTGATAGCCATGCCGGCCTCCGGGATTGCCGCGGCATCCGTGCCTGCGTAGTGGGGGTGGCGGCTCCTCCGCCCGCGATTCCTGCGCATCATCGGGCTTTCCCCGGGGCGGGCCGCATCCGCCACCGACCCGGCCATGTCCAAAAGCGCCGCGTCCGCGCCCGGATCGGGGAACCTCTGCGGCCGAGGGGCGTCTGCACCTGCACGGCGTCGGAATGAGAACGGGCTCGCGCCGCTCCGAAAACGGCATCCGCTGGTCGCCGGCAAAGACCACTATGATTGAATGCGACACAGCGGGTACTGAATGCGACCCCGCCTGCACTGGTTGCGACCCACCCTGTAGGCGACGGATGCGTCCTGTTTCATGATCGTTCACGAATTGCCCGCTGAGGGCCGCTACCGGTCGGCCCGATACAGACAGACCGCCGCGCCCTTCGGGGTAGCGCCGGCGCCTTACCCTGCAGAGGAGTTCGCTATGAAAGGTTGCAAGTCTTGGCTGCTGGCCGTGTCTCTGTGCGCACCGCTGGCAGCCCAGGCCGCGGAGCCCGAATCCTGTGCGTCGGTGCGTTTCGCCGACGTCGGCTGGACCGACATCACAGTGACCACTGCGGTCACCCGCCAGGTCCTCGAGTCCCTCGGCTACAAGACCAAGGTCAATCTGCTCTCGGTGCCGGTGACCTACCGCTCCCTGGCCAACAACGACCTCGA
Source organism: Pseudomonas sp. 18-147 (assembly GCF_051048045.1). Taxonomy (NCBI): domain Bacteria; kingdom Pseudomonadati; phylum Pseudomonadota; class Gammaproteobacteria; order Pseudomonadales; family Pseudomonadaceae; genus Pseudomonas; species Pseudomonas sp. 18-147. Next base: position 6,361,963 of record NZ_CP182296.1, on the reverse strand, counting down.
CGTATTCCTGGGCAACTGGATGCCCACCATGACCAACGACATCAAGCAGTACGCCGAGAAAGGTACGGTCGAGACACTGCGCGCCAACCTGGAGGGCGCCAAGTACACCCTGGCGGTTCCCCAGTACGTCTACGACGGCGGCCTGCGCAGCTTCGCCGATATCGCGAAGTTCTCCGACAAGCTGGGCAACAAGATCTACGGCATCGAGCCGGGCAACGACGGCAACCGCGTCGCCCAGAGCATGATCGACAAGAACGCCTTCGAACTGGGCAAGTTCAAGTTGGTGGAATCCAGCGAGGCGGGCATGCTCTCGCAGGTGCAGCGGGCCATCCGGCGCAACCAGTGGGTGGTGTTCCTCGGCTGGGAGCCGCACCCCATGAATACCCGCTTCCAGATGAAGTACCTGGAAGGCGGCGACGACTTCTTCGGCCCCAACTATGGCGGCGCGACCATCTACACCAACGTGCGCAAGGGCTACGCCCAGGAGTGTGCCAACGTCGGCCAACTGCTGAAGAACCTCAGCTTCACCCTCGAGATGGAGAACAAGCTGATGGACGCGGTACTCAACGAAAACAAGAAACCCGAGGAAGCCGCTAAGGCCTGGTTGAAGGATCACCCGGAACAGCTGGATGCCTGGCTGGCCGGTGTCACCACGCGCGACGGGCAGCCTGCCGCAGCCGCGGCCAAGCTGGCGTTCGCCAAGTAGGCGACCGGTCGTTCATTTCCCGCTCTTGATGGACCCTGATTATGTTCCTGACTGATCACAAGCTCCCGCTGGGAGAGCAGATCGCCGGTTTCGTCGACTGGCTGACCCTGCATGGCGCATCGTTCTTCGACAAGATCTCCGACACCCTGGAGTTCCTCATCCATGGCGTCACCAACGGCTTGCTCTGGTTCAACCCGTTGGTGCTGATCGCCTTGCTGGTAGGGCTGGTGCATTTCATCCAGCGCAGCTGGGGGCTGACCGTGTTCGCCCTGGCCTCGTTGCTGCTGATCCTCAACCTGGGCTACTGGCAGGAGACCATGGAAACCCTCGCCCAGGTGATATTCGCCACCCTGGTGTGCATCGCCGTGGGCGTGCCGCTGGGCATCGTCGCCGCGCACAAGCCGTGGTTCTACACCGCGCTGCGGCCGTTGCTGGACCTGATGCAGACGGTACCGACCTTCGTCTACCTGATCCCGACCCTGACCCTGTTCGGTCTCGGCGTGGTGCCGGGCCTGATCTCCACGGTGATCTTCGCCGTCGCCGCGCCGATCCGCCTGACCTGCCTGGGTATCCAGGACGTTCCGGCGGAGCTGCTCGACGCCGGCAAGGCCTTCGGCTGCTCGCGCTGGCAACTGCTGACGCGCATCGAGCTGCCGCACGCGATGCCGAGCATCGCCGCCGGCATCACCCAATGCATCATGCTCTCCCTGTCGATGGTGGTGATCGCCGCGCTGGTCGGCGCCGATGGCCTCGGCAAGCCGGTGGTGAACGCGCTGAACACCGCCGACATCTCCCTCGGCTTCGAAGCCGGCCTGGCCATCGTCCTGCTCGCCATCCTGCTCGACCGGGTGTGCAAGCAGCGCGCCGTGAAGGGGAAATAAGCCATGACCGCGATCCGATTCGACCATGTGGACGTCATCTTCGGCACCCACACCAAGGAAGCCCTGAAGCTCCTCGACCAGGGCCTCGGCCGCGCCGAGATCCTCAAGCGCACCGGCCAGGTGCTCGGCGTCGAGGACGCCTGCCTGGACGTCAACCGCGGCGAGATCTGCGTGCTGATGGGACTTTCCGGCTCCGGCAAGTCGAGCCTGCTGCGCTGCATCAACGGCCTGAACAAGGTCAGCCGCGGCAAGCTGCTGATCGAGCACGAAGGTTCGCAGGTGGACATCGCCAACTGCTCGCCGGCGACCCTCAAGGCCATGCGTACCAAGCGCATCGCCATGGTGTTCCAGAAGTTCGCCCTGATGCCCTGGCTGACGGTGGCCGAGAACGTCGGCTTCGGCCTGGAGATGCAGGGCCGCCCGGCCGCCGAGCGGAAGAAGCTGATCGACGAGAAGCTCGAGCTGGTCGGTCTCTCGCAGTGGCGCGACAAGCGTCCCGACTCGCTCTCCGGCGGCATGCAGCAGCGCGTCGGCCTGGCTCGCGCGCTGGCGATGGATGGCGACATCTTGCTGATGGACGAACCGTTCTCGGCCCTCGACCCGCTGATCCGCCAGCAATTGCAGGACGAACTGCTGGTGCTGCAACGGCAACTGCACAAGACCATCGTGTTCGTCAGCCACGACCTCGACGAGGCGCTGAAGATCGGCACCCGCATCGCGATCATGAAGGACGGCCGGATCATCCAGCACGGCAAGCCGGAAGAGATCGTGCTGAGCCCCGCGGACGACTACGTGCGTACCTTCGTCGCCCATACCAACCCGCTCAACGTGCTGTGCGGCCAGAGCCTGATGCGTGGCCTCGACCAGTGCATCCGGCAGAACGACGAGATCTGCTTCGACCAGGGCCGCGACTGCTGGATCGGTCTCAGCGAAGGCGACGTGCTCAAGGGCGCGCGCCAGGGCAGCAACGTCATCGACCTGCAACGCTGGCGCCAGGGCGATCCGGTGGAGAAGCTGCGCCGCGAACCGACCCTGGTGGATGTCAGCATCCGTATGCGCGATGCCCTGCAGATTCGCTACCAGACCGGCCACAAGCTGGTCCTTCAGGAGCAGGACAGGGTGGTCGGGGTGCTCGGCGACAGCGAGCTGTATCACGCGTTGCTGGGCAAGAACCTCGGCTGATCACCCTCGGCCCGCTCGGGGCCGCTGCGAATGCCCGGCGCTGCCGGGCATTCGCGTTTACCCTCCGCGCTTTTTCCGCCTGCTCTTCCTGTCCCACACTCCTGCGCGTCGGTTCCTGCGGCATGCGCCGGGCGCCGGGTGGCAGAAAAGAAAGGCCCGGCGAAACGCCGGGCCAAGTACGCACCTGATTGGCGAGGGCGCCCTAGCGGCGCCGGGTTCAGGTCTGGGGCTGGGTTGGCGCCGGCACCGGCTGGTAGGTGCGGCGGTCGCCGACCTGGGCCTCGTAGTCGGCGCGCATGGCCTTGTGCAGGCCGAACATGAACAGGATCAGCACCGCCGAGAACGGCAGCCCGGCGAGCACCACGACGGTTTGCATCGCCGTGAAGTTACCGGCGAACAGCAGGCCGATGGTGACTAGCGTGACGACGGCCGACCAGAGGATACGCAGCCAGTTCGGCGCGTCCTCGTCCAGCTCGCCGCCGCTGCGCGAGAGATTGGCCAGCATCACCGAGCCGGAATCCGCCGGGGTGAGGAACAGCACGAAGCCGACGAAGATCGACAGGCCGATGACGATCTTCGACAGCGGATAGTGTTCCAGCAGCAGGTAGATCGACATCGACGGCTGTTCCAGCGCGGCCTTGCCCAGGTCGGTCGCGCCGTGGTTCATCACCAGGTCCAGGGCGCTGTTGCCGAATACCGACAGCCAGGCCAGGGTGAAGCCCAGCGGGATCAGCAGCACCCCGCAGACCAGTTCGCGCACGCTGCGACCGCGGGAGATGCGGGCGATGAACATACCGACGAAGGGCGCCCAGGAAATCCACCAGGCCCAGTAGAACAGGGTCCACAGGCCCAGCCATTCCTCGCTCTTGCCGGCGCCGGCACCGGTGTAGACGTAGAGGTCGAAGGTCTTCAGCACCAGGCCGTCGAGATAGTCGCCGAGGTTCTGTACGAAGCCGTTGAGCAGTTCCAGGGTCGAACCGCAGACCAGCACGAACAGCAGCAGCGAGCTGAACAGCACGATATTCAGGTTGGACAGCCGGCGGATGCCTTTCTCGACACCGGAGACCGCCGCCAGGGTGGCGACCAGGCTCATCGCCAGGATCACCGCCAGCAGGGTGCCTTTGCTGTGCGGCATGCCGGTCAGGTACTCGAGACCGGACGACACCTGCAAGGCGCCGATGCCCAGGTTGGTCACCAGCCCGAGAAGGGTGACGAAGATGCCGAAGCAATCCACCGCATGGCCCGCGGCGCCTTTCACCCAGCGCTCGCCGAGGATCGGATAGAGCGCCGAGCGCAACGCCAGCGGCTGGCGATGGCGGTAGGCGAAATAACCGACGGCGAGGCCGACCAGGGCATAGATCGCCCAACCGTGCAGGCCCCAGTGGAGGAAGGTCAGTTGCAGCGCCTGGCGCGCCGCCTGAGGGCTGCCGGGAACGCCTTCGGGTGGATGGTAGAGGTGGTCGATCGGCTCGGATGCGGCGAAGTAGAGCAGCGAGATGCCGATCCCGGAGGAGAACAGCATGCCGGCCCAGGCGCCGTAGCTGAAGTCCGGCTTTTCATGCTCCTCGCCGAGCTTGAGGGTGCCGAAGCGCGAGAAGGCCACCCAGGCGACGAAGAACAGGTAGGCGCCGATGGCCAGCATGTAGTACCAGCCGAAGCTGTGCGACAGCCACGCCTGGATGCGGCCGAGCAAGGCTCCGGCGCTGTCGGGATAGAGGATGAGGGCGGCGGTCAGAACCAGGATCAGTGCGGTCGAGCCGAAGAACACGATCGGATTCAGACGTACCTGCTCGTTTGTTTTTATTGGCGAAGCAGTACTCATTGGAGGATGACCCCATGGCAGTGAAAGCATGGCGGCTTATGGCCGCGGACTACAGACACAGCATTGCCACCCCACTTGAAGCCCGGATTCTGCGATCCTTGGCGGACTTCGGCGACGAGGTGATGAACGGCGCGGGCCAGGTTGCACGCAGGCTGGGAGCCGCTCATGGACGCCGAGCTTATTCTTAGTTGATTGAACGTTCAATAAAAACAAAATAGACTGGCCACCAATGACGTCGGTCGGTGCCCGCACGCACCCATCGACGAGAGGAGATAGCAATGCCCAAGGTCGGTATGCAGCCCATCCGCCGCTCGCAACTGATTCACGCCACCCTGGAGGCGGTCGATCAGGTCGGCATGGGAGACGCCAGCATCGCCCTGATAGCCCGCCTGGCTGGTGTTTCCAACGGCATCATCAGCCACTACTTCCAGGACAAGAACGGCTTGCTGGAAGCGACCATGCGGCACCTGCTCAGCGCCTTGAGCAAGGCCGTACGCGAACGCCGCGCGGCGCTCTACGACGACAGTCCGAGGGCGCACCTGCGAGCCATCGTCGAAGGCAACTTCGACGACAGCCAGGTCAATGGTCCGGCGATGAAGACCTGGCTGGCGTTCTGGGCGACCAGCATGCACCAGCCGGCACTGCGTCGATTGCAGCGGGTCAACGACCATCGCCTGTATTCGAACCTGTGCTACCAGTTCCGCCGCCAGCTCTCGGCGGACGACGCCCGCGCCGCGGCACGCGGCCTGGCGGCCCTGATCGACGGCCTGTGGTTGCGTGGCGCGCTGACCGGCGACGCCTTCGATACCGACGAGGCCCTGAACATCGCTTACGACTACCTCGACCAGCAGTTGGCAAAACAGTCGGGGTAGGGACGAAAACCCCCGCGGCGCCGCCTTGCGCCTGCGATACCGATAAGAGAGGACTGCAACATGGCCCGATTCGAAGAACAGAAGCTCTACATTGGCGGTCGCTACGTGGAGGCCAGCAGTGGCGCCACCTTCGAGACCATCAACCCGGCCAACGGCGAAGTGCTCGCCAAGGTCCAGCGGGCTTCCAGGGAAGACGTCGAGCGGGCCGTGCAGAGCGCCGTCGAGGGGCAGAAGGTGTGGGCGGCGATGACCGCCATGCAGCGCTCGCGCATTCTCCGTCGCGCCGTCGACATCCTCCGCGAGCGCAACGACGAACTGGCTGCCCTGGAAACCCTGGATACCGGCAAGCCGCTGGCGGAAACCCGCTCGGTGGACATCGTCACCGGCGCCGACGTGCTCGAGTACTACGCCGGCCTGGTCCCGGCCATCGAAGGCGAGCAGATTCCCCTGCGCGAAACCAGTTTCGTCTACACCCGCCGCGAGCCGCTGGGCGTGGTCGCCGGCATTGGCGCCTGGAACTACCCGGTGCAGATCGCCCTGTGGAAATCCGCCCCGGCCCTCGCTGCCGGCAACGCGATGATCTTCAAGCCCAGCGAAGTCACCCCGCTGACGGCCCTCAAGCTGGCCGAGATCTACACCGAGGCCGGCGTGCCGGACGGCGTGTTCAACGTGCTCACCGGCAGCGGACGCGAAGTCGGCCAGTGGCTGACCGAGCACCCGCTGATCGAGAAGATCTCCTTCACCGGTGGCACCTCCACCGGCAAGAAAGTCATGGCCAGTGCTTCCAGCTCGTCGCTGAAGGAAGTGACCATGGAGCTGGGCGGCAAGTCCCCGCTGATCATCTTCCCCGACGCAGACCTCGACCGCGCCGCCGACATCGCCGTCATGGCCAACTTCTTCAGCTCCGGCCAGGTCTGCACCAACGGCACCCGGGTGTTCATCCACCGTTCCCAGCAGGCCCGCTTCGAAGCCAAGATACTGGAGCGCGTGCAGCGCATCCGTCTCGGCGACCCGCAGGACGAGAACACCAACTTCGGCCCGCTGGTCAGCTTCCCGCACATGGAAAGCGTGCTCGGCTACATCGAGTCCGGCAAGGCGCAGAAGGCTCGCCTGCTGTGCGGCGGCGAGCGTGTGACCGATGGAGCGTTCGGCAATGGCGCCTACGTCGCGCCGACCGTGTTCACCGATTGCAGCGACGACATGACCATCGTCCGCGAGGAAATCTTCGGCCCGGTGATGAGCATCCTGGTCTATGACGACGAAGACGAGGCGATCCGCCGCGCCAACGATACCGAGTACGGCCTCGCCGCCGGCGTCGTGACCCAGGACCTGGCCCGCGCCCACCGCGCCATCCATCGCCTGGAAGCCGGCATCTGCTGGATCAATACCTGGGGCGAGTCGCCGGCGGAAATGCCGGTCGGCGGTTACAAGCAATCCGGTGTCGGTCGCGAGAACGGTCTCACCACCCTGGCTCATTACACTCGCATCAAGTCCGTGCAAGTGGAGCTGGGCGACTACGCCTCGGTGTTCTGAGCCTCGACGCAGCGCTCGAACCCCTAACCAGGCCGGTCCCAGGCAACGCTCCCTGACACCGGCCATTCCGAACTTCCAGACACCGGCGCGCCAGCGTCGCGGCCGGTGTCATGCCGAGAAAAGAGGAAGGCCTGCATGTCCCAGGAATTCGACTACATCATCATCGGAGCCGGCTCTGCCGGTAACGTACTCGCTACCCGCCTCACCGAAGATGCCGACGTCAGCGTCCTGCTGCTCGAAGCCGGCGGTCCCGACTACCGCTTCGACTTCCGCACCCAGATGCCGGCGGCCCTTGCCTTCCCGCTGCAGGGGCGGCGCTACAACTGGGCCTACGAGACCGACCCCGAGCCCTACATGAACAACCGCCGCATGGAGTGCGGTCGCGGCAAGGGCCTGGGCGGCTCCTCGCTGATCAACGGCATGTGCTACATCCGCGGCAACGCCCTGGACTTCGACGGCTGGGCCAAGGAGCCGGGCCTCGAGGACTGGAGCTACCTCGACTGCCTGCCGTACTTCCGCAAGGCGGAAACCCGGGACATCGGTCCCAACGACTACCATGGCGGCGACGGCCCGGTCAGCGTGACCACGCCGAAGGCCGGCAACAACCCGCTGTTCCATGCGATGGTCGAGGCCGGCGTGCAGGCCGGCTACCCGCGAACCGATGACCTCAACGGCTACCAGCAGGAAGGCTTCGGCCCCATGGACCGGACCGTCACCCCGGAGGGCCGTCGCGCCGCCACCGGGCGCGGCTACCTGGACCAGGCCCGCGGCCGGCCCAACCTGACCATCGTCACCCACGCCCTGAGCGACCGCATCCTGTTCAGCGGCAAGCGCGCCATCGGCGTCTCCTACCTGGTGGGCAACGGCGACAACCCGGTCACCGCCCACGCCCGCCGCGAAGTATTGGTGTGCAGCGGCGCGATCGCCTCGCCGCAATTGCTGCAACGCTCCGGCGTCGGCCCGGCGGCCCTGCTGCGCGACCTGGACATCCCGGTGGTGCATGACCTGCCGGGCGTCGGCGCCAACCTGCAGGATCACCTGGAACTCTACCTGCAGTACGCCTGCAAGCAGCCGGTGTCGATCTACCCGGCGACCAAATGGTGGAACCAGCCGGCCATCGGTGCCCAGTGGCTGTTCCTCGGCAAGGGCCTCGGCGCCAGCAACCAGTTCGAGGCCGGCGGCTTCATCCGAACCCGCGAAGCGTTCGAATGGCCGAACATCCAGTTCCATTTCCTCCCGGTGGCGATCAACTACAATGGCAGCAAGGGCGTGCAGGAGCACGGCTTCCAGGCGCACATGGGCTCGATGCGCTCGCCGAGCCGCGGGCGCATCCACCTGAAGTCCAGGGACCCGCGCCAGCATCCGAGCATCCTGTTCAACTACATGTCCCACGAGCAGGACTGGCAGGAGTTCCGCGACGGCATCCGGCTGACCCGCGAGATCATGAACCAGCCGGCGCTGGACCCCTATCGGGGCCGCGAGTTGAGCCCAGGGGTGAACGTGCAGTCGGACGCCGAACTCGACGAGTTCATCCGCAACCATGCTGAGACCGCTTTCCACCCATCCTGTTCGTGCAAGATGGGCAGCGACGACATGGCGGTGGTCGATGGCCAGGGACGGGTCCATGGCATGGAAGGACTGCGAGTGGTGGATGCGTCGATCATGCCGCTGATCATCACCGGCAACCTCAATGCCACCACCATCATGATGGCCGAGAAGATCGCCGACAGGATCCGCGGTCGCCAGCCGCTGCCGCGCAGCACGGCGAAGTACTACGTGGCCGGGGATGCGCCGGTACGCGGCAACCCCGTGCGGGCCTGAGGAACGCGCAAACAAGAACGCCGGCGATAGCCGGCGTTCCTGCGTCTAGCCCCGGCGTGGCGGGACCGGGCGGGTGCGCCCGCTGCCATCGATGGCGACGAACACGAACACCGCCTCGGTGACTTTGCGCCATTCGCTGGACAGCGGGTCGTCGCTCCACACCTCGACCAGCATGCGGATCGAGCTGCGGCCGACTTCCAGGGTCTGGGTATAGAAGGAAAGCTGGGCACCTACCGCGACCGGCACCATGAAGGCCATGCGGTCGATGGCGACGGTGGCGATACGGCCGCCGGCGATCTTGCTGGCCATGGCGGTTCCCGCCAGGTCCATCTGGGATACCAGCCAACCGCCGTAGATATCGCCGAAACCGTTGGTTTCGCGCGGCAGCGCGGTAATCTGCAAGGCCAGGTCTCCCTGGGGAATGGGGTCTTCTTGTTCAAGCTCGATCATAGGTAAGGGCCTCGTGCCCCCCGGATTTCTTGTTCAAGCGCGGTTTAGGGGAAAACTCTCCCAAAACGCCTGCCGGTGCAAGGTCTTGGGACAGCTTTCAGAGGCGCCCGGGCATTATATAGAGGAGTAGGGCAGCCGACGACCGCCCGGTTCTCTCTTCGACCGACTGTGTGGACATTCGTCGATTTGCTATGGTTTCGCTCCTGCGTCCCCGGGTCGCAGGTCGACACGCCTGCCGGTCGAACCCCGCTCATGCTTGCTGAACGAATAAAGAGAACAATCCCGACATGCCATCCGCGAATGCTCCCGAGGCGCCGGCCCAGCGTCCATTGACCCGCAGCGACTACAAGACCCTGTCCCTCTCCGCCCTGGGTGGAGCGCTGGAGTTCTACGACTTCATCATCTTCGTGTTCTTCGCCACCGTGGTCGGCAAGCTGTTCTTCCCGGCGGACATGCCGGAATGGCTGCGTCAGCTGCAAACCTTCGGCCTGTTCGCCGCCGGCTACCTGGCGCGGCCGCTGGGCGGCGTGATCATGGCCCACTTCGGCGACCTGCTCGGGCGCAAGCGCATGTTCACCCTGAGCATCTTCATGATGGCGGTGCCGACCCTGATCATGGGCCTGCTTCCGACCTACGCGCAGATCGGCATCTGGGCGCCCCTGGCGCTGCTCCTGCTGAGGGTGATCCAGGGCGCCGCGATTGGCGGGGAGGTGCCGGGGGCTTGGGTCTTCGTCGCCGAGCATGTACCGGCACGGCATGTCGGTTATGCCTGCGGGACGCTGACTTCCGGCCTGACGGCGGGCATCCTGCTGGGCTCGCTGGTGGCTACTGCGATCAATAGCTTCTATAGCGCGACAGAGGTGCAGGACTACGCCTGGCGGATTCCCTTCCTGCTCGGCGGGGTGTTCGGCCTGTTCTCGGTCTACCTGCGCCGCTGGCTGCACGAGACGCCGGTATTCGCCGAGCTGCAGCAGCGCAAGGCGCTGGCAGAGGAAGTGCCGTTGAAAGCGGTGGTCCGCGATCATCGTGGCGCCGTCCTGGTGTCGATGCTGCTGACCTGGGTGCTGTCGGCCGCGATCGTGGTGGTCATCCTGATGACCCCTACCGTGCTGCAGAGCGTATACGGCTTCGATGCCGCCACGGCGCTCAAGGCCAACAGCCTGGCGATCGTCTGCCTGACCCTTGGCTGCATCGTCGCCGGGCGCATGGCGGATCGTTACGGCGCGGGACTGACTTTCGTTGCCGGTAGCGTGCTGCTGGCGCTGGTGTCCTGGAGCTTCTACGGCAACCTCAAGGCCCACCCGGACTGGCTCTTTCCTTTATATGCACTGACCGGCTTCTTCGTCGGCATCGTCGGCGCCGTTCCCTACGTGATGGTCAATGCGTTCCCACCGGTTGTGCGTTTCTCCGGCCTGTCCTTTTCCTACAACCTGGCCTACGCCATCTTCGGTGGGCTGACGCCGATGGCGGTGGCCCTGCTGCTCAAGCAGAGCCCGATGGGGCCGGCTTACTACGTGGTCACTCTGTGCCTGGTCGGCTTCCTCGTCGGGCTCTACCTGCTGGCGCAGAAAAAGCCGGCTGGCGAGGCGGTTTCGGTGGGCTGAAAGCGCTTCCGGCGGTTATTTGAATTATTTTTGAAATAATCGTTGACGCCAGTTTCTATCTCCCTATAATGCGCACCACTCCCGGCGACGACGAAGAGTAAATGCTTGAAAATCAAGGATTTACGGATTCTCTCCCAGGGGTGGTGAAGCGCTCCGGCAGGTTGTCCGCCGCAGCGGTTCGGTCCCGAAAGGGGCTCGAAACGAAGCTTCATCGAGGTGCTTGACAGCGAATTTGAACGCTGTAGAATGCGCCTCCCGCTGATCGGAAGATGGTTTGAAGGTCGGCGCAAGCGGTTGAGTAGAAAAGAAAATTTTCGAAAATAACGCTTGACGGAACGAGAGGTTGCTGTAGAATGCGCGGCCTCGGTTGAGACGAAAGCCTTGGCCAACTGCTCTTTAACAAGTCGAATCAAGCAATTCGTGTGGGTGCTTGTGATGTAAGACTGGTGATCGCAAGATTATCAGCAGCGCAAGTAACACTCGTGAATTCGAGAGTTTTATCTCTTTTTAAGAGAATGCGATTGCTGAGCCAAGTTTAGGGTTTTCTCAAAACCCAAGCAGTATTGAACTGAAGAGTTTGATCATGGCTCAGATTGAACGCTGGCGGCAGGCCTAACACATGCAAGTCGAGCGGATGAAGGGAGCTTGCTCCTGGATTCAGCGGCGGACGGGTGAGTAATGCCTAGGAATCTGCCTGGTAGTGGGGGATAACGTCCGGAAACGGGCGCTAATACCGCATACGTCCTGAGGGAGAAAGTGGGGGATCTTCGGACCTCACGCTATCAGATGAGCCTAGGTCGGATTAGCTAGTTGGTGGGGTAAAGGCCTACCAAGGCGACGATCCGTAACTGGTCTGAGAGGATGATCAGTCACACTGGAACTGAGACACGGTCCAGACTCCTACGGGAGGCAGCAGTGGGGAATATTGGACAATGGGCGAAAGCCTGATCCAGCCATGCCGCGTGTGTGAAGAAGGTCTTCGGATTGTAAAGCACTTTAAGTTGGGAGGAAGGGCAGTAAGTTAATACCTTGCTGTTTTGACGTTACCAACAGAATAAGCACCGGCTAACTTCGTGCCAGCAGCCGCGGTAATACGAAGGGTGCAAGCGTTAATCGGAATTACTGGGCGTAAAGCGCGCGTAGGTGGTTCAGCAAGTTGGATGTGAAATCCCCGGGCTCAACCTGGGAACTGCATCCAAAACTACTGAGCTAGAGTACGGTAGAGGGTGGTGGAATTTCCTGTGTAGCGGTGAAATGCGTAGATATAGGAAGGAACACCAGTGGCGAAGGCGACCACCTGGACTGATACTGACACTGAGGTGCGAAAGCGTGGGGAGCAAACAGGATTAGATACCCTGGTAGTCCACGCCGTAAACGATGTCGACTAGCCGTTGGGATCCTTGAGATCTTAGTGGCGCAGCTAACGCGATAAGTCGACCGCCTGGGGAGTACGGCCGCAAGGTTAAAACTCAAATGAATTGACGGGGGCCCGCACAAGCGGTGGAGCATGTGGTTTAATTCGAAGCAACGCGAAGAACCTTACCTGGCCTTGACATGCTGAGAACTTTCCAGAGATGGATTGGTGCCTTCGGGAACTCAGACACAGGTGCTGCATGGCTGTCGTCAGCTCGTGTCGTGAGATGTTGGGTTAAGTCCCGTAACGAGCGCAACCCTTGTCCTTAGTTACCAGCACCTCGGGTGGGCACTCTAAGGAGACTGCCGGTGACAAACCGGAGGAAGGTGGGGATGACGTCAAGTCATCATGGCCCTTACGGCCAGGGCTACACACGTGCTACAATGGTCGGTACAAAGGGTTGCCAAGCCGCGAGGTGGAGCTAATCCCATAAAACCGATCGTAGTCCGGATCGCAGTCTGCAACTCGACTGCGTGAAGTCGGAATCGCTAGTAATCGTGAATCAGAATGTCACGGTGAATACGTTCCCGGGCCTTGTACACACCGCCCGTCACACCATGGGAGTGGGTTGCTCCAGAAGTAGCTAGTCTAACCGCAAGGGGGACGGTTACCACGGAGTGATTCATGACTGGGGTGAAGTCGTAACAAGGTAGCCGTAGGGGAACCTGCGGCTGGATCACCTCCTTAATCGAAGATCTCAGCTTCTTCATAAGCTCCCACACGAATTGCTTGATTCACTGGTTAGACGATTGGGTCTGTAGCTCAGTTGGTTAGAGCGCACCCCTGATAAGGGTGAGGTCGGCAGTTCGAATCTGCCCAGACCCACCAATTGTTGGTGTGCTGCGTGATCCGATACGGGGCCATAGCTCAGCTGGGAGAGCGCCTGCTTTGCACGCAGGAGGTCAGGAGTTCGATCCTCCTTGGCTCCACCATCTAAAACAATCGTCGAAAGCTCAGAAATGAATGTTCGTGGATGAACATTGATTTCTGGTCTTTGCACCAGAACTGTTCTTTAAAAATTCGGGTATGTGATAGAAGTAAGACTGAATGATCTCTTTCACTGGTGATCATTCAAGTCAAGGTAAAATTTGCGAGTTCAAGCGCGAATTTTCGGCGAATGTCGTCTTCACAGTATAACCAGATTGCTTGGGGTTATATGGTCAAGTGAAGAAGCGCATACGGTGGATGCCTTGGCAGTCAGAGGCGATGAAAGACGTGGTAGCCTGCGAAAAGCTTCGGGGAGTCGGCAAACAGACTTTGATCCGGAGATCTCTGAATGGGGGAACCCACCTAGGATAACCTAGGTATCTTGTACTGAATCCATAGGTGCAAGAGGCGAACCAGGGGAACTGAAACATCTAAGTACCCTGAGGAAAAGAAATCAACCGAGATTCCCTTAGTAGTGGCGAGCGAACGGGGATTAGCCCTTAAGCTTCATTGATTTTAGCGGAACGCTCTGGAAAGTGCGGCCATAGTGGGTGATAGCCCCGTACGCGAAAGGATCTTTGAAGTGAAATCGAGTAGGACGGAGCACGAGAAACTTTGTCTGAACATGGGGGGACCATCCTCCAAGGCTAAATACTACTGACTGACCGATAGTGAACCAGTACCGTGAGGGAAAGGCGAAAAGAACCCCGGAGAGGGGAGTGAAATAGAACCTGAAACCGTATGCGTACAAGCAGTGGGAGCCTACTTGTTAGGTGACTGCGTACCTTTTGTATAATGGGTCAGCGACTTATATTCAGTGGCAAGCTTAACCGTATAGGGTAGGCGTAGCGAAAGCGAGTCTTAATAGGGCGTTTAGTCGCTGGGTATAGACCCGAAACCGGGCGATCTATCCATGAGCAGGTTGAAGGTTAGGTAACACTGACTGGAGGACCGAACCCACTCCCGTTGAAAAGGTAGGGGATGACTTGTGGATCGGAGTGAAAGGCTAATCAAGCTCGGAGATAGCTGGTTCTCCTCGAAAGCTATTTAGGTAGCGCCTCATGTATCACTCTGGGGGGTAGAGCACTGTTTCGGCTAGGGGGTCATCCCGACTTACCAAACCGATGCAAACTCCGAATACCCAGAAGTGCCGAGCATGGGAGACACACGGCGGGTGCTAACGTCCGTCGTGAAAAGGGAAACAACCCAGACCGCCAGCTAAGGTCCCAAAGTTGTGGTTAAGTGGTAAACGATGTGGGAAGGCTTAGACAGCTAGGAGGTTGGCTTAGAAGCAGCCATCCTTTAAAGAAAGCGTAATAGCTCACTAGTCGAGTCGGCCTGCGCGGAAGATGTAACGGGGCTCAAACCACACACCGAAGCTGCGGGTGTCACGTAAGTGACGCGGTAGAGGAGCGTTCTGTAAGCCTGTGAAGGTGAGTTGAGAAGCTTGCTGGAGGTATCAGAAGTGCGAATGCTGACATGAGTAACGACAATGGGTGTGAAAAACACCCACGCCGAAAGACCAAGGGTTCCTGCGCAACGTTAATCGACGCAGGGTTAGTCGGTTCCTAAGGCGAGGCTGAAAAGCGTAGTCGATGGGAAACAGGTTAATATTCCTGTACTTCTGGTTACTGCGATGGAGGGACGGAGAAGGCTAGGCCAGCTTGGCGTTGGTTGTCCAAGTTTAAGGTGGTAGGCTGAAATCTTAGGTAAATCCGGGGTTTCAAGGCCGAGAGCTGATGACGAGTCGTCTTTTAGATGACGAAGTGGTTGATGCCATGCTTCCAAGAAAAGCTTCTAAGCTTCAGGTAACCAGGAACCGTACCCCAAACCGACACAGGTGGTCGGGTAGAGAATACCAAGGCGCTTGAGAGAACTCGGGTGAAGGAACTAGGCAAAATGGCACCGTAACTTCGGGAGAAGGTGCGCCGGCTAGGGTGAAGGATTTACTCCGTAAGCTCTGGCTGGTCGAAGATACCAGGCCGCTGCGACTGTTTATTAAAAACACAGCACTCTGCAAACACGAAAGTGGACGTATAGGGTGTGACGCCTGCCCGGTGCCGGAAGGTTAATTGATGGGGTTAGCGCAAGCGAAGCTCTTGATCGAAGCCCCGGTAAACGGCGGCCGTAACTATAACGGTCCTAAGGTAGCGAAATTCCTTGTCGGGTAAGTTCCGACCTGCACGAATGGCGTAACGATGGCGGCGCTGTCTCCACCCGAGACTCAGTGAAATTGAAATCGCTGTGAAGATGCAGTGTATCCGCGGCTAGACGGAAAGACCCCGTGAACCTTTACTGTAGCTTTGCACTGGACTTTGAGCCTGCTTGTGTAGGATAGGTGGGAGGCTTTGAAGCGTGGACGCCAGTTCGCGTGGAGCCATCCTTGAAATACCACCCTGGCATGCTTGAGGTTCTAACTCTGGTCCGTGATCCGGATCGAGGACAGTGTATGGTGGGCAGTTTGACTGGGGCGGTCTCCTCCTAAAGAGTAACGGAGGAGTACGAAGGTGCGCTCAGACCGGTCGGAAATCGGTCGCAGAGTATAAAGGCAAAAGCGCGCTTGACTGCGAGACAGACACGTCGAGCAGGTACGAAAGTAGGTCTTAGTGATCCGGTGGTTCTGTATGGAAGGGCCATCGCTCAACGGATAAAAGGTACTCCGGGGATAACAGGCTGATACCGCCCAAGAGTTCATATCGACGGCGGTGTTTGGCACCTCGATGTCGGCTCATCACATCCTGGGGCTGAAGCCGGTCCCAAGGGTATGGCTGTTCGCCATTTAAAGTGGTACGCGAGCTGGGTTTAGAACGTCGTGAGACAGTTCGGTCCCTATCTGCCGTGGACGTTTGAGATTTGAGAGGGGCTGCTCCTAGTACGAGAGGACCGGAGTGGACGAACCTCTGGTGTTCCGGTTGTCACGCCAGTGGCATTGCCGGGTAGCTATGTTCGGAAAAGATAACCGCTGAAAGCATCTAAGCGGGAAACTTGCCTCAAGATGAGATCTCACTGGGAACTTGATTCCCCTGAAGGGCCGTCGAAGACTACGACGTTGATAGGCTGGGTGTGTAAGCGTTGTGAGGCGTTGAGCTAACCAGTACTAATTGCCCGTGAGGCTTGACCATATAACACCCAAACAATCTGATGATTGTGTGTTGTAAGGTGAAGTCGACGAACCGAAAGTTCGCATGAACCGCAAAACACCTTGAAATCACATACCTGAATCCGGATAGACGTAAGCCCAAGCGAACGGATATCCAACCGAATTGCTTGACGATCATAGAGCGTTGGAACCACCTGATCCCTTCCCGAACTCAGAAGTGAAACGACGCATCGCCGATGGTAGTGTGGGGTCTCCCCATGTGAGAGTAGGTCATCGTCAAGCTCCTATCCCAAAACCCCTGGTCAGCGATGACCGGGGGTTTTGCTTTTGCGCGCGGAAAAAGGCGTGCTTCCTCGCTTCTTTTCTCGACTGCGAATGCCGGCGGCGACTGTCACAATTGCCCTGGAAACTACCCATCCTGCATGAAACGGATGGACGGCTACCTCCCCCAGGCGGATCGAAAACGCGCTCCAGAGGGCCTCCCCGGCCCCTCCGTGAAAGGCTGGAGCCCTTGTGTTTCCAGGCTTTTAGGGGTGTGGCAGGGCTTCTCCCAAGGCTTGCGGAAAAATGTCGGAAGGCTGATGGCATTTCATCCAACTGTCACATTCCTTTCATAGAGTCTTCATGCGGCCTGACGATACTGGCCCCCGTTCCATCCAACCCCATCCTGTCCAAGGAGCAAGGCATGAAACTCAAGCGTTTGATGGCGGCCCTGACGTTCGTCGCCGCAGGCGTAGGCGCCGCTTCCGCGGTAGCCGCGATCGACCCGGCGCTGCCGGAATATCAGAAAGCCAGCGGTGTGTCGGGCAACCTGTCGAGCGTCGGCTCCGACACTCTGGCCAACCTGATGACCATGTGGGCCGAGGAGTACAAGCGCCTCTATCCGAACGTGAACATCCAGATCCAGGCTGCCGGTTCTTCCACCGCGCCGCCGGCCCTGACCGAAGGCACCGCCAACCTGGGCCCGATGAGCCGCAAGATGAAGGACGTCGAGCTGCAGGCTTTCGAGCAGAAGTACGGCTATAAGCCGACCGCCGTCCCGGTCGCTGTCGACGCCCTGGCGATCTTCGTGCACAAGGACAACCCGATCAAAGGCCTGACCATGCAGCAGGTCGATGCGATCTTCTCCGCTACCCGCCTGTGCGGCAGCAAGCAGGACGTGAAGACCTGGGGCGACCTGGGCCTGACCGGTGACTGGGCGAAGAAGCCGGTGCAACTGTTCGGCCGCAACTCGGTTTCCGGCACCTACGGCTACTTCAAGGAAGAAGCCCTGTGCAAAGGCGACTTCCGTCCGAACGTCAACGAGCAGCCGGGTTCGGCTTCCGTGGTGCAGTCGGTCAGCCAGTCGCTGAACGGCATCGGCTACTCCGGTATCGGCTACAAGACCGCCAGCGTGAAGACCGTGGCCCTGGCCAAGAAGGAAGGCGCTGCCTTCGTCGAGGACAACGAGCAGAACGCCCTGAACGGCACCTATCCGCTGTCGCGCTTCCTCTACGTCTACGTGAACAAGGCGCCGAACAAGCCGCTGGACCCGCTGGAGGCTCAGTTCCTCAAGCTGGTTCTGTCCAAGACCGGCCAGCAGGTCGTGGTCAAGGACGGCTACATCCCGCTGCCGGCCAAGGTGGCCGAGAAGGCGATCAAGGAACTGGGCCTGTAATCCAGTGACTTGAGCGGATGGCCCAGCGATGGGCCGTCCAGGCATGAAGGCTCTGCCGGCGGGCGCTAGGATCCGCCGGCCTTTCCCGCCAGCGAGGCTCTGCTGGCGGGCTTTGTTGCGTCATGTTGCTGTCATCTGTCTGTCATACAGAGCCTTTAGGGTGTCACCCCATGAACGACATGGCCAACTCCCCGATGAACTCCTCCCTTGCTCCCGAGCGGATTGACTTCAATACGCCAGCCCTGCAACGCAAGCGCCGCATCCGTGCCCTCAAGGACCGCCTGACCCGCTGGTACGTGCTGGTCGGCGGCCTGGCCGTGCTGGCGGCGATCACCCTGATCTTCTTCTACCTGGCCTACGTCGTGCTCCCCCTGTTCCGCGGCGCCGACCTGGAGACCCGCGAAGCGCTGACTCCGGCCTGGATGCAGCAGGCGCAGGTGCCCCTGCTGCTCAGCATCGAGGAGCAGAACCAGGTGGCCATGCGCGTCGGCGGCCAGGGCGAGATTCTCTTCTTCAACGCCAAGACCGGTGTCGAACTGAAGCGTGTCGCTCTGCCGCTTCCGGCGGGCAGCGAGATCCGCTCGATCGCCCAGGACCAGCCGGGCAGCCCGACGGTCGCCCTGGGCCTGTC
The DNA here is from genome assembly GCF_051048045.1 of Pseudomonas sp. 18-147. NCBI lineage: Bacteria > Pseudomonadati > Pseudomonadota > Gammaproteobacteria > Pseudomonadales > Pseudomonadaceae > Pseudomonas > Pseudomonas sp. 18-147. The sequence continues at coordinate 6,343,363 of NZ_CP182296.1, read as the reverse complement.
CAACGGACAGGTGCTGGTGTTCCAGCACACCTACAAGGTCACCTACCCGGACAACAAGAAGACCATCACCCCGGAGATCGCCTTCCCCTACGGCGAGACCCCGATCGGTCTCGATCCGCAGGGCCGCCCGCTGGAGCATGTGAGCATCAATGCCGGCGACGACAGCCTGCTGCTGGCTGGCTCCGTCGACAAGCAACTGCTGCTGTTGAGCATGACTCGGGAAGAGAACATGCTGACCGGCGAAAGCACGCTGGACGAGGAGCGCATCGAACTCCCGCAGATCGCCGAACCGGTGAAAGCCATCTACCTCGACCCGCGCAAGCAGTGGCTGTACGTGATCAACGGACGTGCCACCGCCGATGTGTTCGACCTGCACAGCCGCCAGTTGAACGGTCGCTACAAGCTGCTGGAAGACCCCAACGCCGAGGTCACCGCGAGCACCCAGCTGCTGGGCGGCATCTCGCTGCTGGTGGGCGACTCCAAGGGTGGCATCGCCCAGTGGTTCATGGCTCGCGATACCGACGGCGAACCGCGCCTGTCGCACGTTCGCGACTTCAATCTGGATGGCGCGCCGATCAGCGCCATCGCTCCGGAACAACGGCGCAAGGGCTTCATCGCCCTGGACGAGAAGGGCAACCTCGGCGTCTTCCACAGCACCGCGCACCGTACCCTGCTGGTCCAGCCGGTCGCCGACTCTTCCGGGGTCATCACCCTGTCGCCGCGGGCCAACCGCCTGCTGCTGGAGCAGGGTGGCAAGATCCACCGCTTCGCCCTGAGCAACCCGCACCCGGAAATCTCCTGGAGCGCGCTCTGGGGCAAGGTCTGGTACGAGAGCTACGACAAGCCGGCCTACGTCTGGCAGTCCACCGCCGCGACCACCGACTTCGAACCGAAGCTGAGCCTCTCGCCGCTGACCTTCGGCACGCTCAAGGCCGCCTTCTACGCGATGATCCTGGCAGCTCCGCTGGCCATCGCGGCCGCCGTCTACACCGCCTATTTCATGGCTCCGGCGATGCGCCGCAAGGTCAAGCCGGTGATCGAGCTGATGGAGGCGCTGCCGACGGTGATCCTCGGCTTCTTCGCCGGCCTGTTCCTGGCGCCCTACGTCGAAGGCCACCTGCCGGGTGTGTTCAGCCTGCTGTTGCTGACGCCGCTGGGCATCCTTCTTGCCGGCCTGCTCTGGAGCCGCCTGCCCGAGCGTATCCGTCTGAGCCTGCCGGCCGGCTGGGAAGCCGCGCTGCTGATCCCGGTGGTGCTTGCCGTCGGCGCCTTCGCCCTGTGGCTGAGCCCGCACCTGGAGACCACCTTCTTCGGCGGCGACATGCGCCTCTGGCTGAGCCACGACCTGGGCATCACCTACGACCAGCGCAATGCCCTGATCGTCGGGCTGGCAATGGGCTTCGCGGTGATCCCGAATATCTTCTCGATCGCCGAGGACGCCATCTTCAGCGTGCCGCGCAGCCTCACCTACGGCTCCCTGGCACTGGGCGCCACGCCCTGGCAGACGCTGACCCGCGTGGTGATCCTGACCGCCAGTCCAGGCATCTTCTCGGCGCTGATGATCGGCATGGGCCGCGCCGTCGGCGAGACCATGATCGTGCTGATGGCGACCGGCAATACCCCGGTGATGGAAGTGAATATCTTCGAGGGGATGCGCACCCTGGCGGCCAACGTCGCGGTGGAGATGCCCGAGTCGGAGGTCGGCGGCAGCCACTACCGCGTGCTGTTCCTCTCGGCGCTGGTACTGCTGACGTTCACCTTCGTGATGAACACCCTGGCAGAGCTGATCCGTCAGCGTCTGCGCAAGAAATACGCGTCGTTGTAAGCGGCGGAGGTATAGCTCTGTGAAACAGAAACAGGAAACCGTCAAAGCCTGGTTCGGCAGCGGCTCGCCCTGGGTGTGGATGAACGCCGGCGCGGTGTCGATCGCGGTGATCATGACCATCGGCCTGCTGGCGGTGATCGCGGTACGCGGCCTCGGCCACTTCTGGCCGGCGAACGTCATCGAGGCGACTTACCAGATCCCTGGCGAAGCCGCCAAGACCGTGATCGGCGAGGTGGTCCAGGCCGAGGAAGTGCCGCGCGCGCGCCTGCGCAGCGCCGGCATGCCGGTCCCGGAGGCCGGCCCCGAATTCATGACCCGCGAGCTGCTCAAGCTGGGCAACCGCGAGCTTTACGGCAGCGATTTCTCCTGGGTCGTCGGCGAGTGGCTGCAGGACATCAAGCGTCCCGAAGCGCTGATGGTTCTCGAACGCCGCGAGTGGGGCAACTTCTACGGCTACCTGCTGAGCGTCAAGGAGAACGGCCAGGTGGTCGCCGAAGGCGACGCCGCGGTAGGCGAACTGCAGAAGCGCATGCAGCGGGTGGATGACCTCTACGCCAAGCTCTACAAGCTGGAGAAGGGCGACATCGGCGGGATCAACCACGGTCTCGAGCGCCTGCGCCTGAAAGAGCGCAAGTTGCAGTTGGACGGCAAGCTGGACGCCGCCGCCCAGGCCGACCTGGCCGCCGAGCGCAGCGAGTTGCAGGCGCGCTACAAGGTCCTGGAAGAGCAGCTCAACGGCCTGCACCAGGAGTTCAACCGCGACAGCGTGGTAATGCGCGACGCCAGCGGCCGCGAGAGCGAAATCACCCTTGGCAAGCTGGTGCATGCCTACCAGCCCAACGCCATGGGCCTGGGCACCAAGATGACGGTGTACTTCAAGAAGCTCTGGGAGTTCCTCAGCGACGATCCGCGCGAGGCCAATACCGAGGGCGGTATCTTCCCGGCGATCTTCGGCACCGTGATGATGACCCTGGTGATGGCGCTGATCGTCACCCCGTTCGGCGTGATCGCTGCGGTCTACCTGCGCGAGTACGCCAAGCAGGGGCCGCTGACCCGGGTGATCCGCATCGCCGTGAACAACCTCGCCGGCGTACCGGCGATCGTCTACGGCGTGTTCGGCCTGGGTTTCTTCGTCTACGTGCTGGGCGGTTCCATCGACCGGCTGTTCTTCCCCGAGGCCCTGCCGGCGCCGACCTTCGGTACCCCCGGGCTGTTCTGGGCCTCGCTGACCCTGGCGATCCTCGCCGTGCCGGTGGTGATCGTCGCCACCGAGGAAGGCCTGGCGCGGATTCCGCGCGCGGTCCGCGAAGGCTCCCTGGCGCTCGGCGCGACCAAGGCGGAAACGCTGTGGAAGATCGTCCTGCCGATGGCCAGCCCGGCGATGATGACCGGCCTGATCCTCGCCGTGGCCCGTGCCGCCGGCGAAGTGGCGCCGCTGATGCTGGTCGGCGTGGTGAAACTGGCACCGTCGCTGCCGGTCGACGGTAACTATCCGTACGTGCATCTCGACCAGAAGATCATGCACCTCGGTTTCCATATCTACGACGTCGGTTTCCAGAGCCCCAACGTCGAGGCCGCACGGCCGCTGGTATACGCTACGGCGTTGCTGCTGGTCGTGGTGATCGCCCTGCTGAACTTCTCCGCCATCGCGATCCGCAATCGCCTGCGCGAGAAGTACAAGGCCCTGGAAAACTGATTGAGGGAGCTTCCCATGCAAAACGAGACCGCCAGCCACGGCATCAACTTCGATGCGCTCGGCCGCGACCGCCAGAGCCTCGACCTGGCTTCCGAAAGTGTCGAACTGGAAGTGCCCGGGCTGAACCTGTTCTACGGCGCCAAGCAGGCCCTGTTCGACGTCCGGATGAACATTCCGAAGCAGCGCGTGACCGCCTTCATCGGCCCGTCCGGCTGCGGCAAGTCGACCCTGCTGCGCTGCTTCAACCGGATGAACGACCTGGTGGATGGCTGCCGCGTCGAAGGCGAGATTCGCCTCGATGGCCACAACATCTTCGCCAAGGGCGTCGACGTCGCCGAGCTGCGCCGTCGCGTCGGCATGGTGTTCCAGAAGCCCAACCCGTTCCCCAAGAGCATCTACGAGAACGTGGTCTACGGCCTGCGTATCCAGGGCATCAACAAGAAGCGCGTACTTGACGAGGCCGTCGAGTGGGCGCTGAAGGGGGCTGCGCTGTGGGAGGAGGTGAAGGATCGCCTGCACGAGTCCGCCCTCGGCCTGTCCGGCGGCCAGCAGCAGCGCCTGGTGATCGCCCGGACCATCGCGGTGGAACCGGAAGTGCTGCTGCTCGACGAGCCGTGCTCGGCGCTGGACCCGATCTCCACGCTGAAGATCGAAGAGCTGATCTACGAGTTGAAGTCGAAGTTCACCATCGTCATCGTTACCCACAACATGCAGCAGGCCGCGCGGGTTTCCGACTATACGGCGTTCATGTACATGGGCAAGCTGATCGAGTTCGGCGACACCGATACGCTGTTCACCAACCCGGCGAAGAAGCAGACCGAAGACTACATCACCGGCCGCTACGGCTAGCGGCGCGTCCGGAGGCGCGGCGATACCGCTGCCTCCGGCGCTCTCCGTAGCTCGTTGATGTCACCGGTCGCAGCGGCTCCAGAAGGATTCCCCACATGATCAACAAAGACAGTCTCACCCATCACATCTCCCAGCAGTTCAACGCCGAGCTGGAGGATGTGCGCAGCCACCTCCTGGCCATGGGCGGGCTGGTGGAAAAGCAGGTCAACGACGCGGTCAACGCGCTGATCGACGCCGACTCCGGCCTCGCCCAGCAGGTCCGCGAGATCGACGACCAGATCAACCAGATGGAGCGCAACATCGACGAGGAGTGCGTGCGTATCCTCGCCCGGCGTCAGCCGGCGGCCTCCGACCTGCGCCTGATCATCAGCATCTCGAAGTCGGTGATCGACCTCGAGCGGATCGGCGACGAGGCCTCCAAGGTCGCCCGCCGCGCCATCCAGCTGTGCGAGGAAGGCGAGTCGCCGCGCGGCTACGTCGAGGTTCGGCACATCGGCAGCCAGGTACAGAAGATGGTGCAGGAGGCACTGGACGCCTTCGCCCGCTTCGATGCCGACCTGGCGCTGTCCGTGGCGCAGTACGACAAGACCGTCGATCGCGAATACAAGACCGCCCTGCGCGAGCTGGTCACCTACATGATGGAAGACCCGCGGGCGATATCCCGCGTGCTCAACATCATCTGGGCCCTGCGCTCGCTGGAGCGCATCGGCGACCATGCGCGCAACATCGCCGAGCTGGTGATCTACCTGGTTCGCGGCACCGACGTTCGCCACATCGGCCTGACCCGCATGAAGGAAGAGGTCGAGAACAACCGCGGCGAGTGATCTTCCGCAGGCAAGGCTCCCTTGACCTGGAGCCTTGTTTCTTCGCGCGACTGCAGCAAGGCTTGGCATCCTGCCAGCAGGGGAGGCTATCCTAGGCGGACCTGTCCAGGAGAAGTCGATGAGCAAAGTCAGCGCGCTAGTGGTGGATGACGCCCCCTTCATCCGAGATCTGATGAAGAAAGGGTTGCGCGACAACTTCCCCGGCCTTCATATCGAGGAGGCCGTGAACGGCCGCAAGGCCCAGCAACTGCTCAGTCGGCAGAACGTCGACCTGATCCTCTGCGATTGGGAGATGCCGGAGATGTCCGGCCTCGAACTGCTGACCTGGTGCCGTGCCCAGGAAAACCTCAAGACTACCCCGTTCATCATGGTCACCAGTCGCGGCGACAAGGAGAACGTGGTCCAGGCGATCCAGGCCGGGGTGTCGGACTACATCGGCAAGCCATTCTCCAATGACCAACTGGTGGCCAAGATCAAGAAGGCCCTGAGCCGCAGCGGCAAGCTGGAAGCCCTGGCGGCCCACGCGCCGCGCCGGGAGATCGCCAGCGGCATGGCCAACGATTCGCTGGCCGCCCTGACCGGTGGTCGCGCCGAGGTGATCAAGCCTGCCGCCAGTCCGGCAAAACCGGCCCCCGCGCCGAAGCCGGCTTCGGCTCCCCAGGCCAGCGCGCGTCCCGCCGGCAGCGGCAACCCGCTGGGGCAGGCGCAATTGCGCCTGCCGCAGAGCAGCATGCCCTGCGTGATCAAGGCGGTCAGTCTGAAGGAAGCGCAACTGGTGGTGAAGCGCGCCGACCCGTTGCCGCAGGTGCTGGAAAGCGCGGTGCTGGACCTCGAGGAAAACAGCGACGTGGCGCGCCTGAACGGCTACCTGCACGCCATCGCCGCGCTGGAGCCGAAGCCGGATAGCGATTGGCTGCTGTTGACCCTGCGTTTCGTCGACCGCGACCCGCAGAAGCTCGACTACCTGTCGCGCCTGATCGCCCGCGGAAGTACCCAGAAGCACTACGTTCCCGGCGCCTGAGCGGTTTTTTCCCGACGATCCGTTCACAGCCCGCTCGCTGTCGTCTCGCCCTGGCAATAAAGCGCTGCTAGTCTTGCCGATTCGGGATAACCAGAACGACACGATCCGTGCAGTCATGCTAGGGCGCCTTCTCCTTCTCTGTGGCCTGTTCGCCGCGGCAGCTCCGGCTGCGGCCCTGACCATCTACAAGTACACCGACGCCAATGGCGTGGTGACCTACTCCGACCGCGCCGTGGCCGGGGCGCAGGTGTTCGTCTTCCGCGACCGGATGGTCGAGCACCTGGAACGGGAAGTGAAGCTGGAGACGAAGAAGCACGCGGGTGGCGAGACCCTGCAGGTGCGCAACGACCTCTACGCGCCGGTCGAGGTCGAGTTGCGGATCCGCAACCCGCGCAATGCCGTCGGGGTGCCCGACGGGCCGATTCGCTGGGTGGTCCCGGCGCGCAGCCAGGTGCGCCTGGCGACCCTGGCGCCGCGCAAGGCCGGCAAGCCGATGAGCTACACCCCGAAGCTGCGTTACGCGCTCGGCGACCCGCGCCAGCAGCCGCTGCTCTATCGCTATCCGCTGCCCTGGCGCGGCGGGCCGTTCCGCCTGTCCCAGGGCGCCAATGGCAAGTACAGCCACTTCACCCCCAAGGGCCGCTACGCGATGGACATCGCCATGCCCGAGGGCACGCCGATCATCGCTGCCCGCGGCGGCACCGTGGTGAAGATCGAGAACAACCAGAGCGGGCGCGGCAACAATCCCTCGGGCAACTTCGTCCGCATCCTGCACGACGACGGCACCATGGGCGTCTACCTGCACCTGATGCGCCATTCGGTACTGGTCGCCGAGGGCCAGCGGGTCCAGGTCGGCACGCCGCTGGCGCGCTCCGGCAACACCGGCAACAGCAGCGGGCCGCACCTGCACTTCGTGATCCAGCGCAACGTCGGCCTGGCGCTGGAGTCGATTCCCTACGACTTCGCCCAGCCGGTCGACAGCCTGCCGAACTTCGCCATCGTCCGCGAGCCTTGAAAAGTCGCCGGCGCCGTGGCGGCGCCGGCTCGTCTCAGTCGAGCTTGACCACCTTGGCCAGGACGATCTTCGGACCGCGCATCTTCTTCACGATGATCCGCAGGCCCTCGGTGTCGAGGACTTCCTCTTCCTCCGGCACCCGCTTCAGGGTGTCGTAGACCAGCCCGGCGAGAGTGTCCGCCTCGACATGATCGAGGTCGATGCCGAGCAGGCGCTCGAGCTTGAACAGCGGTGTGTCGCCGCGCACCAGCAGCTTGCCCGGCTGGTAGGCGAGGATGCCGCGCTCGGTCTTGCGGTGTTCGTCCTGGATGTCGCCGACCAGCACTTCCAGCACGTCCTCCATGGTCAGGAAGCCGACCACCTTGTGATCGGCCTCTTCCACCACGGCGAAGTGCGCGCCGCCCTTGCGGAACTGCTCCAGCAGGCGCGACAGCGGGGTGTGCTTGGTGACGATCTCCAGCGGGCGCACCAGTTCGTCGAGGTCGAAGGTCTCCGGCAGGCTGTCCAGGGCGGACAGCGCCAGCAGCAGGTCCTTGATGTGCAGCAGGCCGATGAACTCGCCCTTGTGGCTGTCCCAGACCGGGTAGCGGCTGTACTTGTGGCGGCGGATCACCGCGAGGATGTCCGCCAGCGGCGCGTCGTGCTCGAGGTAGACCAGGTCTTCGCGGGAGTTGGCCCAGTCGACCACCTCCAGTTCGCCCAGCTCCACCGCCGAGGCCAGCACGCGCATGCCCTGGTCGCTGGGGTCCTGGGCGCGGCTGGAGTGGAGGATCAGCTTCAGTTCGTCGCGGCTGTAGTGATGCTCGTGGTGCGGGCCGGGCTCGCCCTGGCCGGCGATCTTGAGGATGGCGTTGGCGCTGGCGTTGAGCAGCCAGATCGCCGGGTACATCAGCCAGTAGAAAAGGTACAGCGGCACCGCCGTCCACAGCGACAGCAGTTCCGGTTTGCGGATCGCCCAGGACTTGGGCGCCAGCTCGCCGACCACGATGTGCAGGTAGGAAATGATGAAGAACGCGGTGAAGAAGGAGATCCCGCGGATCAGTTCGTCGGAATGCACGCCGATCATCGCCAGCAGCGGTTCCAGGAGTTCGGCGAAGGCCGGCTCGCCGACCCAGCCCAGGCCCAGGGAGGCCAGGGTGATGCCCAGCTGGCAGGCGGACAGGTAGGCGTCCAGCTGGTTGTGAACCTTGCGCAGGATGGCGCCGCGCCAGCCGTGCTGCTTGGCGATGGTTTCCACGCGGGTGGCGCGGAGCTTGACCATGGCGAACTCGGCGGCGACGAAGAAGCCATTGAGCAGGACGAGGAAAAGCGCGAAGAGGATCAGGCCGGCATCGGCGAAATAGGTGGCGATGCTGGTACTAGGAGAAGGGTCCATGGGGGTGTGCGGTAGCCAAAAGGCCCTTAAGAATGAGGGGCTGTGTCGTCGCTTGCAAGCCTTGGCCGTGCCGACGCCGGCGGCGCGGCACCGCGACGAGGTTCACTTCGGCGCCTTGCGCTCGGCCTCGGCGACCTGCGCCGGGGCGAAATGGCAGGTGAAGGTGCTGCCCTTGCCGGGCACGCTGCTGATTTCCAGGCGCGCGCGGTGGCGGATCAGCACGTGCTTGACGATGGCCAGGCCGAGGCCGGTGCCGCCGGTGTTGGAGGCGCGGCTGGAGTCCACCCGGTAGAAGCGCTCGGTCAGGCGCGGCAGGTGCTTGGGGTCGACGCCGATACCGGTGTCCTGCACCGATAGGTGCGCGCCCTGTTCGTCGGCCCACCAGCGGATGCGGATCTCGCCTTCGTCGGGGGTGTACTTCACCGCGTTGAATACCAGGTTGGAGAAGGCGCTGCGCAGTTCCGCCTCGCTGCCCTTGAGCTGCACAGCGGGTGCGGCGTCCAGGCTGATGCGGTGGTTGCGCCCGGCGGACAGGGCCTGGGCGTCGTTACGGATGCTGGCGAGGAGAGCGTCCACCGCCACCGGCTTGTTGTCGCCGGGGTAGTCGGTGGCCTCCAGCTTGGCCAGCAGGAGCAGGTCGTTGAGCAGGTTCTGCATGCGTCCGGCCTGCTGCTGCATCTGCTGCAGGGCGCGCAGCCAGCGCGGGTTCACATCCTCGACGTTGTCGAGGAGGGTCTCCAGGTAGCCGGCGATCACCGTCAGCGGCGTGCGCAGCTCGTGGGAGACGTTGGCCACGAAATCCTTGCGCATCTGCTCCAGCTGGTGGACGCGGGTGACGTCGCGGACCAGCATCAGGTGCTCGCGGTTGCCGTAGAGGGTGATGTGGAATTGCAGGCGCAGGCGCTCGTTGATCGGCGAGGGGATTTCCAGCGGCTCGCGGTAATCCTCCTGGTCGAAGTATTCCTTGAAGCGCGGATGGCGGATCAGGTTGCTCACCGGCTGGCCACCGTCCTGCGGGGTCTTCAGGCCGAGCAGGTTTTCCGCGGCGAGGTTCCACCATTCCAGGTTGCCGTCGCTGTCGAGCATGATCACCGCGTCACGCAGGGCCGCGGTGGACTCCTGGATCCGGTCGATCACCGCCTGCAGGCGGCCACGGGCGCGCTGGTTGCGGCGTTGCAGGTGGTAGATATTGTCGAAGACTTCGCCCCAGAGGCCGTAGCTGTCCGGCGGTGGCTCGTCTGGCTGGTGGTTGCGCAGCCACTGGTGCAGGCGCAGTAGCTGCCAGAGGGTCCAGCCGAGGTAGAGAGCCAGGCCGAGGGCCAGGGCCCAGCCGTAATGGCCGCTGACCACGCCGAGCACGAGGCTGGCGGCCAGCACGAGAAGCAGGTGGCGGATCAGCGCTCCACGCCAGTCTTGGTTCACGACGGATTGCATCCTGTCCAGTGGCGGTCCGTCACGGACCGTCCAGGGGAAACGACTCCGGCCGCTGGGCGGCCGGGAGCGGGGTCAGCTCTTGGTGGAGAAACGATAGCCGGTCCCGCGGACAGTCTGAACCAGATTTTCGTAGACCTCGCCGAGCGCCTTGCGCAGGCGGCGGATATGCACGTCGACGGTGCGCTCCTCGACATAGACGTTGCCGCCCCAGACCTGGTCCAGCAGTTGGCCGCGGGTATAGGCGCGTTCCTGGTGAGTCATGAAGAACTGCAGCAGGCGGTACTCGGTGGGGCCCATCTCGGCCGGCTTGCCGTCGATGGTCACGCGGTGGCTGATCGGGTCCAGCAGCAGGCCGCCGACCTCGATCGGCGCCTCGCTGTCGCCAGGCCCGGTGCGGCGCAGCACGGCCTTCAGGCGGGCGACCAGCTCGCGGGGCGAGAACGGCTTGGTGATGTAGTCGTCGGCGCCGACCTCCAGGCCCTGGATCTTGTTGTCCTCCTCGCCCTTGGCGGTGAGCATGATGATCGGGATGTCGACGGTCAGTTCGTCACGCTTCAGGCGTCGCGCCAGTTCGATGCCGGAAGTGCCGGGGAGCATCCAGTCGAGCAGGATCAGGTCCGGCTTGCGGTCGACGATCACCGCGTGCGCCTGCTGGGTATTTTCCGCCTCCAGGCACTCGTAGCCGGCCATCTCCAGGGCCACGGCGATCATCTCGCGAATCGGTGCTTCGTCATCAACGATGAGGATTGTCTTGCCAACCATGGTCTTGCCTCGGGTCGATCTGTCTTGCGCCGCATTAGATAACGAAATTGTGTCAGGTATGTGACACAACGGCGTAGTTTCCGCCGACTGCCCGCGGCGGGGCTATGCTCAACAGGTTACGGTGCCGTCCCTGCGGGCGGCGAACGCTCCACCTGAAGACACAGGAGAGAGACGCGATGAACAGAATCCACCTGGCGCTGGGTCTGGCGCTGGCCCTGCCGGCGTTCGCCGCGCTGGCCCAGGAAACGGTGGCGCCGGCCACCGAGAAGGACGGCGTGCTGGTCGATGGCAAGGGCATGACGCTCTATACCTACGACAAGGACAGCGAAGGGCAATCCGCCTGTTCCGGGCAGTGCGCGAAGAACTGGCCGCCGCTGGCAGCGGCCCAGGGAGCGCAGGCCAGCGGCGACTGGAGCCTGGTCGCTCGCGAGGACGGCACCCAGCAGTGGGCCTACTACGGCAAGTCCCTTTATACCTTCATCCAGGACAAGAAGCCTGGCGACAAGAACGGTGACGGCAAGATGGGCGCCTGGCACGTCGCCCAGCCGGACATGGACTAGATGGTCGCCGGCCTGCGCGCCGCTCAACGCAGCGCGTAGTCGGCGACCGTGCCGAGGAAGATCGCCAGGCCAGCCCAGTGGTTGTGCAGGAAGGCGCGGAAGCAGGCCTGCGGGTCGCGGTCGCGGGTCGACCAGGCTTCCCAGACGAAGCAGGCCGCCGCCACCGCCAGGCCGAGGTAGAAGCACAGGCCCAGTTCGAAGCGGTTGCCGGCCAGCACTAGCAGGAGCAGGGTCAGGCCCTGCAGGCTGCCGATGATCAGGCGGTCGGCATCGCCGAAGAGGATTGCGGTGGACTTGATGCCGATCTTCAGGTCGTCCTCGCGGTCGGTCATCGCGTAGTAGGAGTCATAGGCGACCGTCCACAGCACGTTGGCCAGGAACAGCAGCCAGGCGCTGGCCGGCAATTCGCCGCGCTCGGCGGTGAAGGCCATCAGGATGCCCCAAGAATAGGCGGCGCCCAGCACCACCTGCGGATAGTAGGTGTAGCGCTTCATGAAGGGGTAGAGCGAGGCCACGGCTACCGCGCCGAACGACAGCCAGACGGTCGTTGCATTGGTCAGCAGGACCAGGCCGAAGCTCAGCGCGACCAGGACGGCGAAGGTGATCCAGGCCTCGCGCACGCTGATCTTGCCGGTGGCCAGCGGGCGCGCCTTGGTGCGTGCGACATGGCCGTCGAAATTGCGGTCGGCGAAATCGTTGATCACGCAGCCGGCGGCGCGCATCAGGATGACGCCGAGGACGAAGATCAGCAGGTTCTTCAGTTCCGGCACGCCGTCCGCGGCGATCCACAGCGACCAGAGGGTCGGCCAGAGCAGCAGGTAGATGCCGATCGGCCGGTCCAGCCGCACCAGTTGGACGAAGTCCCAGGCGCGGGGGTGCAGGCGGGCCAGCGGCTTGATCAGGGTGACGAACATGGGGACCTCCGGAGTCGACCGGGGGATTATACGTCGGCGATTCCCGCCTGGTCCCACAGGCGCGGTAGGTACACCTCCGCTACCAGCACCCCGAGCGCGCCGCGGGAAAACCGTGAGCGACGGCCCCAGAGACCCTCGGCGCGGACCTCGGCGGGCAGACCGGCCGCCGGATAGCGGCAGACTTCGATGGGCCCGCGCTCGAAGGCGCTGTCGCTGAACAGCAACTCGCCCAGCGAGCGGGTGCCGAGCAGCGCCAGGTCGAAGCCCGAGCCTTCCAGGGCGCTGCGCGCCGCCACGCTGCGGGCGAACACCCAGGGACGGTCGTGGCCATGCAGGTAGACCTCGCGGACCCAGCCGCTACTGCCGGTAGGGACGTCGAGCCCCTGGCATTCGTCGTCGCGCAGGGTCTGCCAGCCTTCCAGCAGGGGTTCGACGCGGAACGCGCCGTCGGCCAGGGCGGTCAGGCGCCGGGTCAGCGACCCCTCGTCGAACAGCCAGTCGAGGACGGCGGGGGAGACGCTGGACAGTTGGTCGGCGCGAAGCCAGAGCGCATTGCTGGGCATGACGGGACTACGAGACGGCGGCAGAAGGCGGCGAGGGTAGCACGTTCGGCCGGCGGCCGGTCTGTGACGCGGTGGCGCGTCAGCCCCAGCCGTTCAGGCGCAGGGTGGCGCGGACCAGGCGCTGTTCTTCCTGCTCGATCTCCCGCAGGTTGTCGCGGATGCTGTGGATATGTTCGCGCGCCGCCCGTTGCGCCTGGTCCGGCTGGCGCTCGCGGAGGGCCGCGTAGAGGCGCGCGTGCTGGCGGTCGATCTGGCGTTTCTGCGGCGGTCGGTGGTAGAGGTTGTTCACTGAGGCGAACACCGTGCTCAGCAGCAGTTCGTTGAGCGATTGCAGGGTATGCACCAGCACCGGATTGTGCGATGCCTCGCTGATCGCCCGGTGGAACGCGTGGTCGCGGCGGGCGTGCTCGCGGGGATCGATCGGCTGGGTTTCCTCGTGGCTGGCGAGCATCTCTTCGTAGCGCCGGGCGAGCAGGACGAAGTCTGCCTCGGTGCCGCGTAGCGCTGCCAGGCGGGCCGCCTCGCCCTCCAGCAGGGCGCGGACTTCGAGCAGGTCGTAGAGGGTGCGCGGCTGGGAGCCGAACAGGTGCATCAGCGGGCTGGCGTCGGCGTTGCGGTCGAGGTCGGCGACGAACGACCCACGGCCATGCTCGGTGTCGATGATGCCGCGCCCGCGCAGCGCCCGCAGGCCCTCGCGCAGGGCCGAGCGCGAGCAGCCGAGCTTGGCCACCAGGCGCCGCTCGGACGGCAGAGCCTGGCCGACCTTGAGCACGCCGTCGACGATCAGCCGCTCGATACGCTCTGCGACCTGGTCGGCCACCCGCTGTTTCTGCATGGAAGCTCCCGTTGCACTGGTAGGACCAGTTGGCTGTCGTTACTCACTATAGAAGCTCAGGGACTTTCTAGCATGCGCCTCATGCCCATGGCTCCTGGTGATACTGGTAGGACCAGTTAGACGCCTGCTGGACCCCGGCGTCCGCGCGGTACAGGCTGTGGACGCTTGCTGATCCCGCCGACAACCACAACAAGGACAGCCGCCATGAACATCCTCTACGACGAGCGTCTGGACGGTCCGCTGCCGCAGGTGGACAAGGATGGCCTGCTGGCCGAGTTGCGCCTCCGCCTGCCCGACCTCGAACTGCTGCACGCCGCGGAAGACCTGCGTCCCTACGAGTGCGACGGACTCTCGGCGTATCGCTGCACGCCGTTGCTGGTGGCATTGCCGGAACGCATCGAACAGGTTCAGGGCCTGCTCGCCCTCTGCCATCGGCTGAAGGTGCCGGTCGTGGCGCGCGGTGCCGGCACCGGCCTGTCCGGCGGCGCGCTGCCGCTGGAGAACGGCGTGCTGCTGGTGATGGCGCGTTTCCGGCGGATCCTCGAGATCGATCCGCTGGGTCGTTTCGCCCGGGTCCAGCCTGGCGTGCGCAACCTGGCGATCTCCCAGGCCGCTGCCCCTCATGGTCTGTACTACGCACCGGACCCGTCCTCGCAGATCGCCTGCTCCATCGGCGGCAACGTCGCGGAGAACGCCGGCGGCGTGCATTGCCTGAAGTACGGCCTGACCGTGCACAACCTGTTGCAGGTGGACATCGTGACCCTGGAAGGCGAGCGCCTGAGCCTGGGGTCCAGCGCCCTGGACAGCGCCGGCTTCGACCTGCTGGCGCTGTTCACCGGCTCCGAAGGGCTGCTCGGCGTGGTGGTGGAGGTCACCGTCAGGCTGTTGCCGCGCCCGCCGGTGGCGAGGGTCCTGCTGGCCAGCTTCGACGATGTGGAAAGCGCCGGGCGGGCGGTGGCCGACCTGATCGGTGCCGGCATCGTCCCGGCCGGGCTGGAAATGATGGACAACCTGTCGATCCGCGCCGCCGAGGATTTCATCCACGCCGGTTACCCGGTCGACGCGGCGGCGATCCTGCTCTGCGAACTGGATGGCGTGGAAGCCGACGTGCACGAGGATTGCGAGCGGGTCCGCGAGCTGTTCGAGGCGGCTGGCGCCACCTCGGTGCGACAGGCCCAAGACGAGGCCGAGCGCCAGCGCTTCTGGGCCGGGCGCAAGAATGCGTTTCCGGCGGTCGGGCGGATTTCCCCCGATTACTACTGCATGGACGGCAGCATCCCGCGCCGCGAGCTGCCGCGGGTGCTGCATGGCATCGCCGAGCTTTCGCGCGAATACGGCCTGCGGGTGGCCAATGTATTCCACGCCGGCGACGGCAACATGCACCCGCTGATCCTCTTCGACGCCAACCTGGCGGGCGAGCTGGAGCGCGCCGAAGCGCTGGGCGGCAGGATCCTCGAGTTGTGCGTAGCGGTAGGCGGCAGCATCACCGGCGAACATGGCGTCGGCCGCGAGAAGATCAACCAGATGTGCGCTCAGTTCAATGCCGACGAGCTGACCCTGTTCCACGCCGTGAAGGCGGCGTTCGACCCGGCCGGGCTGCTCAATCCCGGCAAGAACGTGCCCACCCTGCATCGCTGCGCCGAGTTCGGCGCCATGCACGTCCGCCACGGTCGACTGCCGTTCCCCGAACTGGAGCGTTTCTGATGAGCCAGCCGTATTTCGATCCGGACGCTGGCGCCGACCATGCCGGCGCGCTGCTCGAGCGGGTCCGCGACGCCCTGGCGCGGCGCGCGCCGCTGCGCATCGTCGGTGGCGATAGCAAGGCGTTCCTCGGCAGGCCGGTTGCGGGCGAACCGCTGGCGCTCGCCGAACACCGTGGGATCGTCGCCTACGATCCCTGCGAACTGGTGATCACCGCCCGTGCCGGTACGCCGCTGGACGAGCTACAGGCCGTGCTGGCGCGCGGCGGGCAGATGCTTGCCTGCGAGGCGCCGGGTTTCGGCGGCCGGGCGACGGTCGGCGGGGTGCTCGCCAGCGGCCTGTCCGGACCGCGCCGGCCCTGGGCGGGAGCGGTACGCGATTTCGTCCTCGGGACGCGGCTGATCAGTGGCCTGGGCACCCACCTGCGCTTCGGCGGCGAGGTGATGAAGAACGTCGCCGGCTACGACCTGTCGCGGTTGCTGGCGGGCAGCTTCGGTTGCCTCGGGGTGGTCACCGAAGTGTCCTTCAAGGTGCTACCCATGCCGCGCTGCCAGGCCGGCCTGAGCCTGGACCTGCCGGTGGCGACGGCGTTGCGCAAGCTGGCCGAGTGGGGAGGCCAGCCATTGCCGATCAGTGCGGCCTGCCACGACGGCGAAGCCCTGCGCCTGCGCCTGGAGGGCGGCGAGGGCTCGGTACGCTCGGCGCGCGACCGCCTCGGTGGCGAAGCGCTCGAGGACGGCTTCTGGGCCGACCTGCTCGAGCAGCGCCTGCCGTTCTTCGACGACCCGCGACCGCTCTGGCGCCTGTCGCTGCCGGCGCTGGCGCCGGAGACGCCGTTGCCCGGTCGTCAGTTGCTGGACTGGGGCGGGGCGCTGCGCTGGCTGAAAAGCGACGCGCCGGCCGCGGACATCCGTGCGTGGGCCGCCGCCCATGGCGGTCACGCCACCTGCTACCGCGCCGGCCATCTCGATGCGCCGTTCCAGCCGCTACCGCCTGGACTGCTCGGCCTGCACCGGGCACTCAAACGCCAGCTCGACCCGCAGGGCATCTTCAATCCCGGGCGGATGTACGCCGAACTCTGAGGAGGCGCGATGCAAACCAACCTCTGCGATTCCGCCCGGCAACGCGCCGAGGCCGCCGAAGCCGAGCGCATCCTGCGCAGCTGCGTGCACTGCGGTTTCTGCAACGCCACCTGCCCGACCTACCAGGAGCTGGGCGACGAACTCGACGGCCCGCGCGGACGGATCTACCTGATCAAGCAGTTCCTCGAGCGCGACGAGGCCAGCGAGCGCACCCGCCTGCACCTCGATCGCTGCCTGAGCTGCCGCAACTGCGAAACCACCTGCCCGTCCGGAGTCGAGTACCACAAGCTGCTGGATATCGGCCGCGACCTACTCGCCGAACGCCTGCCGCGCGGCTTCCGGCAACGCCTGCTGCGCGACGGGCTGCGCCTGCTGGCCCCGCGCCCGGGGTTGTTCGGCGCGCTGGCCGGCGCTGCCGGGCGGCTGAGGCCTCTGCTGCCTGAGGCGATGCAGGGCAAGCTGCCACGTCGGGTCGCGGCGCCGGGCAGGCGGCCGCAGCCCCGGCATGCGCGGCGCGTGCTGCTGCTCGAGGGTTGCGTGCAGCCGGCGCTGTCGCCGAACACCAACGCCGCCGCCGCGCGGGTTCTGGACCGCCTGGGAATCAGCGTGACGCCGGCGGCCGCGGCCGGCTGCTGCGGCGCGCTGGATTTCCACCTGGATGCGCAGGAGCGCGGCCGCCAGCGCGCGCGGCGCAATATCGACGCCTGGTGGCCGTTGCTGCGCGAGGGTGCCGAGGCCATCGTGCAGACCGCCAGCGGCTGCGGCGCCTTCGTCAAGGACTACGCCTACCTGCTGCGCGACGACCCACGGTACGCGGACAAGGCGCACGAGGTCGCCGCCGCTGCCCGCGACCTGGTGGAAGTGCTTCGCGACGAGCCGCTGGAGTCCCTCGGCCTGCGCTGCGACCAGCGCCTGGCGTTCCACTGCCCATGCACACTGCAGCACGCGCAACGACTGGGCGGGGCCGTGGAGGCGGTGCTGCGGCGACTGGGCTTCCATCTCACCGAGGTGGCCGACGGTCATCTCTGCTGCGGGTCCGCCGGCACCTACTCGCTGACCCAGCCGGCGCTGTCCCGGCGTCTGCGCGACAACCGCCTGGACGCCCTGGAAAGCGGCGCGCCGGATGTCATCGCCACGGCCAACGTCGGTTGCCAGGCCCATCTCGACGGGGCCGGACGGACCCCGGTACGCCACTGGATCGAGCTGCTCGACCAGGCCTTGCCCGGAGGAGAGTGAAACCATGCACAGCAAGCCGGTACTAGGCCGCGAGGAGGTCGCCCGCGTCCTTGGCGCGGCCCGCGAGGAGGCACAGCGCCAAGGCTGGGCGGTGAGCATCGCGGTGGTCGACGACGGCGGCCACCCGCTGGCGCTGGAGCGCCTCGACGGCTGCGCGCCGATCGGTGCCTACATCGCGACGGAAAAGGCCCGCAGCGCCGCCCTGGGACGCCGGGAAACGAAGCGCTACGAGGACATGATCAACGGCGGACGCAGCGCCTTCCTCTCGGTGCCGCTGCTGCAGGCCACCCTGGAGGGCGGTGTGCCGATCCTGGTGGACGGACAGGTGGTCGGCGCGGTCGGGGTTTCCGGCGTACGCGCCGAAGAGGACGCCCGGGTGGCGCGGATCGGAGCCGAGGGGTTGTGAGGCGACCGGTGGGCACCACCCATCTTTGGTTGGCCCGTTCGGCACCACCTTGCCTTTCGGGCAGGTTGGCGGACAGGGTGGATTTGTTATAGGTTGCCGGCGCTGAACCGTGGTAACCCGCCCGAGGTAAACAATGAAGAAGTGGCAATGCGTGGTGTGTGGACTGATCTATGACGAGGCCAAAGGCTGGCCGGAAGAAGGCATCGAGGCGGGAACGCGCTGGGAAGACGTGCCTGAAGACTGGCTGTGCCCCGACTGCGGCGTCGGCAAGCTGGACTTCGAGATGATCGAAATCGGCTGAGCCCCGCTCGCCGGCGAAGAAGGCGGCCCTGGCCGCCTTTTTTCATGCCTGGCCAGCGGCCGTCCAGGAGTTATCCTTGGGACTTGGGTCCGGTCATTGACTGTCCTGCCGGGAACGCCCGGCAGCCTTGCCGTTGGCCGGCCACCGACGCTGAGCTAGGTTCGACGAACGAGGAGGGTGGCTATGCGCAAGTGGCAATGCGTGGTCTGCGGCTTCATCTACGACGAAGCCCTGGGCCTGCCCGAAGAAGGCATTCCGGCGGGAACCCGTTGGGAAGACATCCCGGCGGACTGGGTCTGCCCGGATTGCGGTGTCGGCAAGATCGATTTCGAGATGATCGAGATCGCCTGAGCGAAATCCACAGAAGCGGCGCCCGGCGCCGGCAATCACAGAGGAACGGAAATGAGCGAGCGTGCGCCCCTGGTAATCATCGGAACCGGCCTGGCGGGCTACAACCTGGCCCGCGAGTGGCGCAAGCTGGACAGCGAGACGCCGCTGCTGATGATCACCGCCGACGACGGCCGTTCCTATTCCAAGCCGATGCTCTCCACCGGCTTCTCGAAGAACAAGGACGCCGACGGCCTGGCCATGGCCGAACCGGGCGCCATGGCCGAGCAACTGAACGCACGCATCCTGACCCATACCCGGGTCACCGGTATCGATCCCGGCCATCAGCGGATCTGGATCGGCGAGGAAGAGGTGCGTTATCGCGACCTGGTCCTGGCCTGGGGCGCGGAGCCGATCCGGGTGCCGGTCGAGGGCGATGCCCAGGAAGCGCTCTACCCGATCAACGACCTGGAAGACTACGCGCGCTTCCGCCAGGCGGCTGCCGGCAAGCGCCGGGTACTGCTGCTCGGTGCGGGGCTGATCGGTTGCGAATTCGCCAACGACCTCTCCAGCGGCGGCTACCAGCTCGACGTGGTGGCGCCTTGCGAGCAGGTCATGCCGGGCCTGCTCCACCCGGCCGCGGCGAAGGCCGTGCAGGCAGGCCTGGAAGGCCTCGGCGTGCGCTTCCACCTGGGGCCGGTGCTGGCCAGCCTGAAGAAGGCCGGCGAGGGGCTGGAAGCGCATCTTTCGGATGGCGAGGTGATTCCCTGCGACCTGGTGGTCTCCGCCGTCGGCCTGCGTCCGCGCACCGAACTGGCCTTCGCCGCCGGGCTGGCGGTCAACCGCGGGATCGTCGTCGACCGCTCGCTGCGCACCTCCCACGCCAACATCTACGCGCTGGGCGACTGCGCCGAAGTGGACGGCCTCAACCTGCTCTATGTGATGCCGCTGATGGCTTGCGCACGCGCGCTGGCGCAGACCCTCGCCGGCAACCCCAGCCAGGTGGCCTACGGTCCCATGCCGGTGACGGTGAAGACCCCGGCCTGCCCGCTGGTGGTGTCGCCGCCGCCCCGCGGAATGGATGGCCAATGGCTAGTGGAAGGCTCTGGAACGGACCTCAAGGTCCTGTGCCGGGATACCGCTGGTCGAGTGATCGGTTATGCCCTGACCGGAGCGGCGGTGAACGAAAAATTGGCCCTGAACAAAGAGTTACCCGGCCTCATGGCTTGAATGCCATTGGTTCCGGCCGTTATGCCGTCGAGACTTGCGGCAAAATTGTCGGACGATACTGGCGCAGTCCTCGGGAGCATGCCATCCTCCATCGCGTCTACCGCAGTCTAGAGCCTATGGTTCCGGTGGACTGCGGTGCCTTTGAGCGCTGCTGGGAAGACAGCACGGACACAAAAACAACAAACCGTCAAAGAGGCAACTATGCGTAAACCAGAACTAGCCGCCGCTATCGCCGAAAAGGCCGATCTCACCAAGGAACAGGCCAATCGCGTTCTCAACGCCCTGTTGGATGAAATCACCGGCGCGCTGAACCGCAAGGACAGCGTGACCCTGGTCGGTTTCGGCACCTTCCTGCAACGCCATCGCGGAGCCCGCACGGGGAAGAACCCGCAGACCGGCCAGCCGGTGAAGATCAAGGCCAGCAACACCGTCGCCTTCAAGCCGGGCAAGGCCCTGCGCGACGCGGTCAACTGACCGCCGAGAGCCCGGAGTCAGAGCGGCTCCGGGCTTCGTCGAAGACGCTTCCGCGCTCATCGAAAGGACAGCTGTAGTCCTCCTCGCGAACAGCTACAATGCGCCGCTCATCTCCCCGGATATCGAGGCGCGTGCATGAAATTTCGTCTTCTCCTGTGGATGCTTGGTCGCCTGATGGCCAAGGCCAGCCGCGACAATCCCGCTTTCCAGAAGCAGCTCGAGGGCAAGGACCTGGTGTTCCAGTTGCATACCCTCGACGGCAAGGTGGCGCGCCACTACCTGGTCAGGGACCTGCGCGTCAGCAGCAAGCGCGGTACCCATCCGCAACCGGCTTTTTCCCTGGGGTTCAAGGACGGAGCCTACGGTTTCGCCGCGATGACTTCGAAGAACCCGCAGTTGGCCTTCATGCAGGGCATCCAGAACAAGGACATCCAGATACAGGGCAATCCGGCGCTGGTGATCTGGTTCCAGGGTCTGGTGAAGTACCTCAAGCCGAAGAAGAAGGCTCCGGAGAAGAAAGCCGCCTGAGGGCGGCTTTCGATCTCATCCGGGCTGCGGCCGCAGCCTTTCGGTAGTGCGTTTCGCAGCGGACTACCCGGTCACCCCGGCAAGCGATTGAACTGGGCCGCCAGTTCGCGCAGGGCCGCTTCCGCTTCCAGCACCTTTTTCACGGCGTCCCCGGCCTTCTCCGGGGTGATCCCTAGGCGCTCGTACAATGCCGCCGGAATCGCTTGCTGCGGGCCATCGCCGATGCCGCTGTTGCGCAGCAACCGGTTGGTCAGGCAGATCAGGTTGGCGTAGACCGCGTTCGGCCCGGTGTAGCTGGGGTCCTGCTGGAAGCGCAGGGCGCAATAGAGGTCGTCAGGCATGTCCCAGACGCGCATCAGCCAGGCGCCGATCTGCTCGCGGGTGATCCCCAGTAGGTGCTGTTCGATATAGGCATGGCCGAGGTGCGGGTTGACCTCCAGGTGCCGGCAGATCAGCGAGAAATGCGGCGGGAAGACATGCGCCAGGACCAGGTAGCCGAAATTGTGCAGCAGGCCGCCCAGGTAGCTCAGGCCGGACTCCGGGCGCAGCTCGCGCGGCATGGCGCGGGTCAGGCCCTCGATCACCGCTGCGGTGTAGATCGCTTGCTGCCAGTAGGGCGTGGCCTGCTGTGGCTGGTCCTTGGGCAGGCTCAGGCTCTTGCCCAGGGCGAGGCCGAGGGCCAGGTTGATCACCAGGTCGAAACCGAGGACGCGGACGATCGCGTCTTCCACCGAGCGGATCTTGCCCGGCGCGGCGTAGTAGGGCGAGGCCGCCCAACTGACCACCTGGGCGGCGAGCGCCGGATCGGTTTCCACCAGGCCGGTGATGTCGTCGACGCTGGCGTTGGGGTCGACCCGCAGCTTGATGATCTTCTGCGCCGTCTGCGGCAGCGGTGGAATCTCGATGGTCTGCTCCAGGCGCTGCTGGATGCGCCGGGCGGTGAAGGCCTGCACGGCCTGGCTGATTTCCGCGCGGTCGTCGTCCGGGCGGTCAAGGTTCAGGTTGATGTTTTCCAGCGGTTCGCCGAAGCGCGCGGCGCTGGCCTTGCCCAGCAGGCCGCGGAAGTCGTTGCTGGCGATCTCCAGGAGGATGCCGGGCTGGCCGGACTCGATCAGCAGGCGCGGTTCCTGCAACAGGCGCTCGTCGTACAGGCAGGGCGAACTGGTCAGGGGCGGCAACGCCGGCAGGCGGTGCAACTCGTGCTTGCCGAGCATTCGCTCCAGGCGCTCGGGCTTGATCGCCAGCAGCTTGCGGCCGGTCAGTTCGGTGAGCCGGGCGAGGTCCAGCAACTGGCTCTGCGGGAACAGCACCAGCAGGGTGCCGACGGCGTCGTCCAGCAGCACCGCCTGGACCCGGCGGGCGGCAGGCAGCTCCGCGCTGTCGCTGACCTCGCGGCAGGCGATGCCTAGCTTGGCGAGCAGCTGGAGGATGACCTGGGGGGCGTGCGGAGCATCGGCGGAGGCCAGGGCGGCTTCTGTCATGACGAGACCATGCGAGCTGGATTTTCCCTCAGTATAACCAGAGCTGCTTCAAGACTGAGACCTACGCCGGTCAGCGAGAGCGAAATAGATCACACTTGACCGTATTGCTGGCCGTGGCGCAACCACCGTTCGAGCAGCGGGCTGACATGCTGCGGCCAGTGCGCCAGGAGGGATTGGGCGGCATCGCGGACCGCCGGCAGCAGGTCTGCGTCGCGCATCAGGTCGGCGACCTTGAATTGCAGCAGGCCGGTCTGGCGGGTGCCGAGCATTTCGCCGGGGCCGCGCAATTCCAGGTCCTTCTCGGCGATGACGAAGCCGTCGCTGGTTTCGCGCATGATGCCCAGCCGCTCGCGGCCGATCTGCGACAGCGGTGGGTGGTAGAGCAGCACGCAGTGGCTGGCGGCGCTGCCCCGGCCAACCCGGCCGCGTAGCTGGTGCAGTTGGGCCAGGCCAAGGCGCTCGGGGTTCTCGATGATCATCAGGCTGGCGTTGGGCACGTCGACGCCGACCTCGATCACCGTGGTCGCCACCAGCAGTTGCAACATGCCTTCCTTGAAGGCCTCCATCACCACGGCCTTGTCCGCCGGCTTCATGCGCCCGTGGATCAGGCCGACACGCAGTTCGCCCAGCGCCCAGGAAAGCTCTTCGTAGGTGGTCTCGGCGGCTTGGCAGGTAAGCTCCTCGGACTCTTCGATCAGGGTACACACCCAGTAGGCCTGGCGCCCTTCGCGGCAAGCCGCGCGGACTCGCTCGATCACCTCGATACGGCGGCTGTCGGCCACCAGCACGGTATTCACCGGGGTACGCCCGGGCGGCAGCTCGTCGAGGATCGAGGTGTCGAGGTCGGCATAGGCGCTCATCGCCAGGGTCCGCGGGATCGGCGTGGCGGTCATGATCAACTGGTGTGGGCAGAGCCTGCCGTCCACGCCCTTCTGGCGCAGGGCCAGGCGCTGCTGCACGCCGAAGCGGTGCTGTTCGTCGATGATCGCCAGTGCAAGGCGCTTGAATTTCACTTCATCCTGGAACAGCGCGTGGGTGCCGACCACCATCGGCGCGCCGTCGCCGATGCGTTCCAGTGCCGCCGCGCGGGCCTTGCCCTTGAGCTTGCCGGCCAGCCACGCGACTTCGATGTCCAGCGGCTGGAGCCACTTGCTGAAGTTGAGGAAATGCTGCTCGGCGAGGATCTCGGTCGGCGCCATCAGCGCCACCTGGTAACCGGCCTCTATGGCTTGCAGGGCGGCGAGGGCGGCGACCACGGTCTTGCCGGCGCCGACGTCGCCTTGCACCAGGCGCAGCATCGGTTCGTCCTGGGCCAGGTCGTAGGCGATCTCCGCGCCGACCCGGCGTTGCGCGCCGGTCGGCTGGAAGCCGAGGTTGGCAAGGAAGCGTTTCGGCAAGCGGCTGGCCGCCGGCAAGCGCGGCGCTGCCTGCGAGCGCACGGCTTCGCGCAGGCGCTGCAGGGATAACTGGTGGGTCAGCAGTTCTTCGAAGGCCAGGCGCAACTGCGCCCAGTGCCGGCCTTCGGCCAGTTCCTCGATGTCGGCATCCGGCGGCGGCCGGTGCAGGTAGCGGATCGCCTGGTCGAGCGGGCCAAGTTGGTAATCGCGGGCCAGTTCCGCCGGCAGCCAGTCGGGCAGGCTGCTGGGGCCGAGCATGGCCAGGGCCTGTTGGCTCAACTGGCGCAGGCGCTGCTGGGTGAGGCCCTCGGTAGTCGGGTAGATCGGCGTCAGGGTCTGCTCCACCGGAATCGGCTCGTCGCCGTTCAGCGCGCGGTATTCCGGATGGTAGATCTCCAGGCCCGAGGCACCCGGCCGGACTTCGCCGTAGCAGCGCAGGTGGGTGCCGCGCTTGAGACCGTCCTTCTGCGCCTGGCTGAAATGGTAGAAGCGCAGGCTCAGGGTGCCGCTGCCGTCCTGCAGGCGCACCAGCAGGCTGCGGCGGCGCCCCATCACCACGTCGGCGCCGGCCACCACGCCCTCGACCACCGCGTCGGCCCCTGGCCGCAGGGCGCCGATGGCGGTGACGCGGGTACGGTCCTGGTAGCGCAGGGGCAGGTGGAACAGGATGTCCTGCAGGGTTTCCAGGCCTACCCGAGCGAGCTTCTCCGCCAGCGCGGCGCCTACGCCCTTTAGCGCGGTGACCGGGACCCTGGACAGCTCGGTCATGCTATTTGCGGTTGTTCCTGGGTTTGCGGACGGGCCACCGAGCACAGGCGGATCGAGTCGGCCAGCACTTCGATGGCGCGTGGACGCGGGAAGCTGGCGCGCCAGGCGATGGCAACGGTACGGAACGGCACCGGCGCGCTGAACGGGCGCACTTCGATGACGCCCGGCGCGTAGTGGTGGCTGTCCACCGCGGAGAACGGCAGCACCGAGACGCCCAGTCCGGAGGCGACCATGTGGCGGATGGTCTCCAGCGACGAGGACTCCACCGTGGTGTGCTTGTTCTCGTCGCCCTTGCGCACGGTCGGGCAGGCTTCCAGCACCTGGTCGCGGAAGCAGTGGCCTTCGCCGAGCAGGAGCAGGCTCTTGTCGTTGAGCAGCTCGGAATCGATGCTGGCCTTGGCGGTCCAGGGATGGTCGGCCGGCATCAGCACATAGAAGGGCTCGTCGAACAGCGGCTTGGTCAGGACGTCGGCTTCCTGGAACGGCAGGGCGATGATGATCGCGTCGAGTTCGCCGGTACGCAGCTTGTCGCGGAGGATATGGGTGAAGTTCTCCTCGATGTACAGCGGCATCTGCGGCGCGACCCGGTGCAGCTGGGGAATCAGGTGCGGGAACAGGTAGGGACCGATGGTGTAGATGGCGCCGACCTTCAGCGGCGCGGCCAACTGGTTCTTGCCGGCCTGGGCCAGCTCGCGGATGCCCTGGGCCTGTTCGAGGACCTTCTGCGCCTGGGCGACGATGCCTTCGCCCACTGGCGTCAGGCGCACGGCGCTCTTGCTGCGCTCGAAGATCAGCACCCCCAGCTCGTCCTCGAGCTTCTTCACGCCGACCGAGAGGGTCGGTTGGCTGACGTGGCAACGCTCGGCGGCGCGGCCGAAGTGTTGTTCCTGGGCGAGGGTGACGATGTAGCGCAGTTCGGTGAGGGTCATGGCTGCTCATCCGTTAAGATCGGCCAAGCATAGCGGCTGCACCGCCGCGAACCAACCTCCGGGGGCATGATCGGGCGTGCATTGCAGACGATTCGACGCCTACACTGCCCGCCTTGTTGTAGGAAGGAGACGGCTTCATGTCGCAAACAGTGATGATCGCCGGCTGCGGCGATGTCGGCGGGCGCCTCGGCGAGGCGCTGCTGGCCGATGGCTGGCGGGTCCATGGCCTGCGTCGCTCGGTGGACGCCTTGCCGCAGGGGATCCTGCCGGTGGCTGGCGATCTGCAGGCTCCGGAGTGTCCCGCGCAGTGGCCGAGCGAGCCGCTCGACTACCTGGTGTACAGCGCCGCCGCCAGTCAGCACGACGAGGCTGGCTACCGTGCCGCCTACGTCGACGGCCTGCGCCATGTGCTGGGCTGGTTGCAGGCCCACGGCCAGCGGCCCAGGCGCCTGCTGTTCGTCTCCAGCACCGGGGTCTACGCGCAGACCGATGGCGGCTGGATCGACGAGGAGTCGCCGGCGCTTTCCCAGGCCTATTCCGGACGGATCATGCTCGACGCCGAGCAGGTCGCGCTGGACAGCGGGATACCGGCTACCCGCGTGCGCCTGGCCGGCATCTACGGTCCGGGGCGGGAGTGGCTGCTCAACCAGGTGCGCCAGGGGTACCGGGTGGTCAGCGAGCCGCCCCTGTATGCCAACCGGATCCACGCCGACGATGCGGCCGGGCTGCTGGCCTTCCTGTTGCGCGCCGATGCCGGCGGCCAGGCGCTGGAGGACTGCTACATCGGTGTCGACGACGCGCCCGTGGCGATGCACGAGGTGGTCGACTACCTGCGCCAGCGCCTGGGCGTCAGCCAATGGGCCGACGAACATTCGGTACGCCGCGCCGGCAGCAAGCGTTGCAGCAACCGCCGCGCCCGGGCGCTCGGCTGGGTGCCGCGCTATCCCAGCTACCGCGAGGGCTACGCGGCGGTGCTCGGGGACGCCTGATGGCTGCCAACCGGTTGTTGGCGCGTCCCTGGCTGCCTGGCGTGGAACTGTTCCATGCGGACTTCTCCGGCCAGGCGTTCGGCCGCCACAGCCATTCGGCCTTCGCCATCGGCTCGATCCTCCACGGCGTCGGCGGCTACCAGTGCCGCGGGCGGCGCCATGCGCTGCCGGCCGGCACCCTGTCGCTGATGAACCCGGAAGAGCCACATACCGGGCACGCCGAATCCGAGCGGCTGGTCTACCGGATGCTCTATGTCGAGGAAACGCGCCTGCTCGGCCTGCTCGGCCGCAAACAGTTGCCGCGCGGCTTCGGCGAACTGAACCCGGCCGACGACGGCAGCGTGGCGGCTGGCCTGGCGTGGCTGGCCGAGGATTTCCAGCGCAGCGACGCATTGGGGTTGGAAAGCCGCCTGCTGGCCTTGCTCGAACAGGTCTTCGTGCGCCACGGCGGCTTGCGCCCGGCGGCTGCGGCGCCCCGCGACGGCGGAACCACCGCACGCCTGCGCGATTACCTGGAAGCGCATGCCACCGAGGCGCTCGGTCTGGACCAACTGGCGCAGTTGCTGCAGCGCCACCCGCGCCATCTGATCGAGGCTTTCCGGCGTGCCTACGGCGTACCTCCGCATACCTACCAACTGCAATGCCGGGTGCGCCAGGCCAAGCGCCTGTTGCTGGAAGAACGGCCGCTGGCGGAACTCGCCCAGCACCTCGGCTTCTACGACCAGGCGCACTTCTCCACGACCTTCCGGCGTTTCACCGGGGTCACTCCGGGGCAGTTCCGGCGCAGCGCCAAGACCTGAGTTTTTTCCAATACGGCGCCCGCCGCGCTGCACAGACTGGAGGCCTTCGCGTTTCGAGGGACCTTCATGTTCGCCGCGTTCGTCCTTGTCGCCAGTACCCATTTCGCTGCCCTGCTGTCGCCGGGGCCGGACTTCTTCCTGTTGGTACGCGCCGCCCTGCTGCGCGACCGGCGCCAGGCCGACGGGGTGGCCGCCGGCATCGCCCTGGCCAACCTCCTGAGCATGCTGCTGGTGCTCGGCCTGCTGGCCAGCGTGCCGGACTCGGCGCACAGCGCCTTGCGCTGGCTGCAGGTGCTCGGCGGACTGTACTTCCTCTGGCTGGCGGGCCAGGCGCTGCTTGCGCAGCGGCGACTGGAAATGCCGGCGCAGCGCGACGTCCCGTCCCGCGGCGGCTATCTGCGCGGGCTGCGCGACGGCCTGCTGGCGAGCAGCCTGAATCCCAAGCTGCCGATCTTCTATGCGGGGCTGTTCGGCGTGCTGGCGCGCTTCAGCCTGCCGGGCTGGGCGCTGGCCCTGTGCCTGGCGTGGATGAGCCTGGCGGTGCTGTGCTGGGACATGGCGCTGGTGCGCCTGCTGGACAGGCCGCGCTGGCGCGGCTGGTTGCAACGGCGGGTAGGTGCGCTGGACCGGCTGTGCGGCGTTCTGCTGCTGGCGCTGGGCGGCTGGCTGGTGCTGGCCGCCCTCTGAGAGGCGTCAGCGCTCCAGTAGCCAGACGCGCTTGCCGGGCACGTAGCTGGGCATCTCGTTGGCGCCGGCGGTGTTGACCGCCTCGAACAGTTGCAGCTCGTCGTCGTCGAGGCTGAACAGCAGTTCGCGGCCGCGGTTGCCTTGTTGCAGCCAGATGCTGTCGTTGTCGCCGCTCATCGCCGCGCAATCGCCGGCCAGGCACAGCGCGTAGCGTTCGGCGCCGGGCAGACCGCTGACCAGGCCATTGGCCTGGAACTCGACCTTGCCGCCCTGGCCCTGGCCTTCGCGGATCTTCCAGCTGCCCTTCAGATAGCTGCCGTACAAGGCCCGCTCGAAACCGCTGCCGGCAGGGCTGTTGGCCGCGGGTTGCGGGTCGAGACGGCGGAAACGCTGTTCCGGGCCGTTGGCGCTGGCCTGCTGGATCAGCTCCTTGCCGTCCAGTTCGAGGCTCTCCTGGTTGTCGTCGCCATAGAAGGCAACCTTCCAGTGCTCGTCATCGCTCTTGCTCAGGGTCCCTTCGCCCAGTTCGAAGCCGTTGCTGAAGGTGGCTTCGCCTGCCTTGCTGTCGAGCTTCCACTCCAGGTTCGGGCCATAGGCGAGCAGGGCCTCGCGCAGCTTGCCGTCCTTGCTCGCGGCGTCGATCGCGGCCTGGTTGATCCAGGTGCCGGACGGATCGGCCGTGCCGGCGCAGCCGGCCAGCAGGGTGGCGGCTGCGGCGAGGAAAATCACGCGGCGCATCGTGCTACTCCATGCAGAGCGACGGGGCCTTGGGCCCCGTCGCGAACATCCGGCTTACTCGAGGACGACGATGGCGTCCATTTCCACCTGTGCACCCTTCGGCAGGGCGGCCACGCCGATGGCGGCGCGCGCCGGGTAGGGCTGGGTGAAGTAGCGGCCCATGATCTCGTTGACCTTGGCGAAGTGCGACAGGTCGGTGAGGAAGATGTTCAGCTTGGCGACGTCGTGCAGGTAGCCGCCGGAAGCCTCGATCACCGCCTTGAGGTTCTCGAATACCTGAACGGTCTGCTCCTCGAAGCCTTCCACCAGTTCCATGGTCTTCGGGTCCAGCGGGATCTGCCCGGACACGTAGACGGTATTGCCGGCCTTGATGGCCTGGGAGTAGGTGCCGATGGCGGCCGGGGCGTTGTCGGTGTGGATAACGGTCTTGGTCATGGGAACTCCTTGCTGAAATCGAGTGGGCGCGGGGGCGCCGGATGACACAGGAAAAAGTGGGTCAGCTGCGCAGGCGGGTGATCCGGATCACTCCCTTGAGGGCGCGCAGCTTCTTGATGACGCGGGCCAGGTGGACGCGATCGTGCACGCTGACGACCAGTTGGACCACGCTGATGCGACCGTCGCGCTCGTCCATGCTGATCTTCTCGATGTTGCCGTCGGCCGCGTTGACGCTGGTGGCGAGCAGGGCGATCAGGCCACGCTGGTGCTCCAGCTCGACGCGCAGTTCGACATTGAATTCGCCGGTGACATCCTTGGCCCAGCTGAGCTGGATGCATTTTTCCGGGTTGTGGCGTACTTCGCTGATGTTCTTGCAGCTTTCCAGGTGCACCACCATGCCCTTGCCGGCGGACAGGTGGCCAACGATCGGGTCGCCGGGAATCGGCGTGCAGCACTTGGCGTAGCTCAGGACCAGGCCTTCGGTGCCGCGGATCGCCAGCGGACCCTCGGCGCTTGGCGCTTCCTCGCCCTCGCTGGACAGCAGGCGGCGGGCGACCACGTAGGCCATGCGGTTGCCCAGGCCGATCTCTTCCAGCAGGTCCTCGAAGACTTCCATGCGGTACTCGGCGAGCACGGCCTGGATGCGTTCCTGGGGAATCTTCTCGAGGTGGCTGTCGAAGCCGGTAAGGGTCTTGTTCAGCAGGCGCTCGCCGAGGTTGATCGACTCGGAGCGGCGTTGCAGCTTGAGCGCATGGCGGATATGGGTGCGCGCCTTGCCGGTGACCACGAAGCTCAGCCAGGCCGGGTTCGGCCGGGCGCCCGGGGCGGTGACGATTTCCACCGTCTGGCCGCTCTGCAACGGCTCGGAGAGCGGCGCCAGGCGACGGTTGATGCGGCAGGCGATGCAACTGTTGCCGACGTCGGTGTGCACCGCGTAGGCGAAGTCGACCGCGGTGGAACCCTTGGGCAGTTCCATGATGCGGCCCTTGGGCGTGAACACGTAGACCTCGTCCGGGAACAGGTCGATCTTCACGTTCTCGATGAATTCCAGCGAGTTGCCGGCGCGCTGCTGCAGTTCCAGCACGCCCTTCACCCATTGCCGGGCGCGGGCATGGGTGCCCTTGGGCGTCTCGTCGTTGGACTTGTACAGCCAGTGAGCGGCGATCCCGTGGTTGGCCATCTCTTCCATCTCGCGGGTACGGATCTGGATCTCGATGGGCACCCCGTGCATGCCGAACAGGGTGGTATGCAGCGACTGGTAGCCGTTGGCCTTGGGAATCGCGATGTAGTCCTTGAAGCGTCCGGGGAACGGCTTGTACAGGCTGTGCACGGCGCCCAGCACGCGATAACAGGTATCGACCTTGTCGACGATGATGCGGAAGGCGTAGACGTCCATGATCTCGTTGAACGCCTTACGCTTGCCGCGCATCTTCTGGTAGATGCTGTAGAGGTGCTTCTCGCGGCCGATCACCTGGCCTTCCATGCCTTCGCGGGCGAGGCAGTTGACCAGCGACTCCTGGATCTTGCCGACGATCTCGCGGCGGTTGCCGCGGGCCTTCTTCACCGCCTGGCGGATGCGCTCGGCGCGCATCGGGTGCATGGCCTTGAAACCGAGGTCCTCGAACTCCACGCGCATGGTGTGCATGCCCAGGCGGTTGGCGATGGGCGCGTAGATTTCCAGGGTTTCCTTGGCGATGCGCCGGCGCTTTTCGCCGGACAGCACCTCGAGGGTGCGCATGTTGTGCAGGCGGTCGGCCAGCTTGACCAGGATCACGCGGATGTCGCGGGCCATGGCCATGGCCATCTTCTGGAAGTTCTCGGCCTGGGCCTCGGCTTTGGTCTCGAAGTTCATCTGGGTCAGCTTGCTGACCCCGTCGACCAGTTCCGAAACCGTCTCGCCGAACTGCGCGGTGAGCGCTTCCTTGGCGATGCCGGTGTCCTCGATCACGTCGTGCAGCATCGCGGCCATCAGGCTCTGATGGTCCATGTGCATGTCGGCGAGGATGTTGGAGACCGCCAGCGGGTGGGTCACGTACGGTTCGCCGCTGCGGCGGCGTTGCCCGTCGTGGGCCTGCTCGGCGTAGTAGTAGGCGCGGCGGACCAGGTTGACCTGGTCCGGCCCGAGGTAGCTCGACAGTCTGTCGGCGAAGGCGTCTATGCCCGGCAAGGGTTCACCCCCTGCCCGTAGGCGGGTTGCGGCGCTCGCAGGCGACGTCGAGCCGAGGCCATGGCTTACAGGGCCTCGGTGTTGGCCTCGTCGTCGAACGCTGCGAACAGCGGTTCGTCCTCGACGATGTCTTCCTGCTGGACGACGTTCTCATCGACCAGGCCGGAAGCGATCTCGCGCAGGGCGACGACGGTCGGCTTGTCGTTTTCCCAGGCCACTTTCGGCTCCTTGCCGCCGGTAGCCAGCTGACGGGCGCGCTTGGTGGCGAGCATGACCAGCTCGAAACGGTTATCGACGTTGTCCAGGCAGTCTTCAACGGTGACGCGGGCCATGGTGTTCCTCGTAACGAAAAGTGAGCCCGACGTTTGCCGGGCGGACTGAATAGTCTAAAAAATCGCCAATCTTTATGGAAGAGCCGATTTAGGCGAGCAGACGACCGAGCAGTTCGGCGTGGCGTTGCTGCTGGGCGTCCTGGCGCAACTGGCGGGCGCGGAAGATCGCCTTGAGGTCGTCCAGGGCGTGGGCGAAATCGTCGTTGATCACCAGGTGATCGTACTCCACGTAGTGGCTCATTTCGCTGACGGCTTCGCGCATGCGCCGCTCGATCACCTCGTCGCTGTCCTGGCCGCGGTTGGTCAGGCGCTGGCGCAGGGCTTCCTGGCTCGGCGGGAGGATGAAGATCGATTGGGCCTCGGGCATCAGCCGGCGCACCTGCTGGGCGCCCTGCCAGTCGATCTCGAGGATCAGGTCGAGGCCTTCGGCGAGGGTTTTCTCGACCCAGCGCTGCGAGGTGCCGTAGAGGTTGCCGAAGACTTCGGCATGCTCGAGGAACTCGTTGCGCTCGAGCATGGCGAGGAATTCCTCGCGGCTGGTGAAGTGGTAGTTGACCCCGTCCACCTCGCCCGGACGCATGCCGCGGGTGGTATGGGAGACGGACACGCGGACCTCGGGGGCGGCGTCGAGCAGGGCCTTCACCAGGCTGGTCTTGCCGGCGCCGGAGGGAGCGGAAACGATGTACAGGGTGCCGGACATGAGGTGTTCCTGGTGCTTCGTACGGGTTGGAAAGAGATCGGGCGGAGGCGCCCGCCGGTCATTCGATGTTCTGGACCTGCTCGCGCATCTGCTCGATCAGGACCTTGAGGTTGACCGCCGCCTGGGTCGAGCGCGGGTCGAACGCCTTGGAGCCTAGAGTGTTGGCTTCCCGGTTGAGTTCCTGCATCAGGAAGTCCAGGCGCCGACCGGCGGCGCCGCCGGCCTTGAGGACCCGGCGGACCTCGCCGACGTGGGTGGCGAGGCGGTCCAGCTCCTCGGCGACATCGCTCTTCTGCGCCAGCAGGACCAGTTCCTGCTCCAGGCGCTGCGGATCGAGTTCGGCCTTGAGTTCGGCGAAGCGGTCGAGGATCTTCTGCCGCTGGTTGGCCAGCATGGTCGGCACCAGTTCGCGCAGGTTGCCGACTTCCACCAGCATCGCGTCGAGCCGATCGTTGAGCAGCTTCGCCAGCTCCAGGCCTTCGCGCGAGCGGCCGGCCTTGAGTTGCTCCAGGGCCTGGCCGAAGGCTTCCAGGGCGGCGGCGTTGAGCGCCTGCGGATCGGCCGAGTCGGCCACCAGTACGCCGGGCCAGGCCAGCACGGCGAGCGGATCGAGCGGCGCCGGCTGGCGGATCAGGGCGGCTACGCCTTCGGCGGCGGCGACCAGTTGGCGGGCGCGCTCCTGGTCGACCTGCAGGCTCTTGCCGGCGGTTTCCTCGGCGAAGCGCAGGGTGCATTCCACCTTGCCACGCGACAGGCCCTGGCGCAGCGCCTCGCGCACCGCGCCTTCGAGGTCGCGGAAGGCGTCGGGCAGGCGCAGGTGGGGCTCCAGGTAACGGTGGTTGACCGAGCGCAGCTCCCAGCTCAGGGTGCCGTGGGTACCGGCCTGCTCGACGCGGGCGAAGGCGGTCATGCTGTGCACCATGGGTCTACCTCGATAGTCGTGTGGGGAGTGCGTTCGGCGCCGGACGCGCGCGGCTGCCGTGATTCGAGCCGGGCATTGTAACCCACGTCCGGCGGGGCCCGCACGCCGACGGTGGTTGAGAGCCCGGGCTGGCCTCTATAATGGCGGCCAATTCCGCTTTCTCAGTACAGGATATCCACGATGAATCGTCCCAGTGGCCGTGCCGCCGACCAGCTGCGCCCGATCCGCATCACCCGCCATTACACCAAGCACGCAGAAGGTTCGGTGCTGGTCGAGTTCGGCGATACCAAGGTGATCTGCACCGTCAGCGCCGAGTCCGGGGTGCCGCGCTTCCTCAAGGGCCAGGGCCAGGGTTGGCTGACCGCCGAGTACGGCATGCTGCCGCGCTCCACCGGCGAGCGTAACCAGCGCGAGGCCAGCCGCGGCAAGCAGGGCGGTCGTACCCTGGAGATCCAGCGCCTGATCGGCCGTTCCCTGCGAGCGGCGCTGGACCTCAGCAAGCTCGGCGAGAACACCCTGTACATCGACTGCGACGTGATCCAGGCCGACGGCGGCACCCGCACCGCCTCGATCACCGGCGCCACCGTGGCGCTGATCGACGCCCTGGCGGTGCTGAAGAAGCGTGGCGCGCTCAAGGGCAATCCGCTGAAGCAGATGGTCGCCGCCGTTTCCGTGGGCATCTACCAGGGCGTGCCGGTCCTCGACCTGGACTACCTGGAGGATTCCGCCGCGGAAACCGACCTGAACGTAGTGATGACCGATGCCGGCGGCTTCATCGAGGTGCAGGGAACCGCCGAAGGCGCGCCGTTCCGTCCCGCCGAGCTGAACGCCATGCTCGAACTGGCTCAGCAGGGCATGCAGGAGCTGTTCGAACTTCAGCGCGCCGCGCTGGCCGAATGAGCAGACGCCCGGCACTGCCTGCCGGGCCCCGGAGAAGGAGCGCTACATGAACGATGTATCCGAAGAG
Organism: Pseudomonas sp. 18-147; assembly: GCF_051048045.1. Lineage (NCBI taxonomy): Bacteria > Pseudomonadati > Pseudomonadota > Gammaproteobacteria > Pseudomonadales > Pseudomonadaceae > Pseudomonas > Pseudomonas sp. 18-147. The sequence continues at coordinate 6,309,093 of NZ_CP182296.1, read as the reverse complement.
GTCGCCGCGACCCCCGGCCAGGAAGCCCGGCAATGGGCGATGTTCTGCCATTTCGCGGCATTCATCGGCCTGGTGTTTCCCTTCGGCAGCCTGCTCGGGCCGCTGATCGTCTGGCAACTCAAGCGCGAGAGCGATCCGTTCGTCGACGCCCAGGGCAAGGAAGCGCTGAACTTCCAGATCACCGTGGCGCTGGCGATGTTCGTCAGCTTCCTGCTGATGCTGGTGGTGATCGGCTTCTTCCTGCTCGGCCTGGTCTGCCTGGCGGCGCTGGTGTTGACCATCATCGCCGGCATCAAGGCCAACGAAGGCAAGGCCTATCGCTATCCGTTCTGCCTGCGGCTGATCAAGTAGGCCGCACGTGGAATAGAAAAGCCGGCGCATGCGCCGGCTTTTTCATGTCTGACAGGGCTCAGATGCTCAACTGCCAGTCGTAGTCGACGATCAGCGGCGCATGCTGGGAGAAGCGCGGCTGGCGCGGCAGCTTGGCGTTGCGCACGAAGCGGCGCAGGCCGGGGGTCAGCACCTGGTAGTCGAAGCGCCAGCCGAGGTTGAGCATCTCGGCCTGTTCGCTGTCCGGCCACCAGCTGAACTGGTCGCCTTCGCGGCTGACTTCGCGCAGGGCGTCGGCATAGCCGAGGTTGCCGAACACTTCGTCCAGCCAGGCCCGTTCGGGCGCGAGGAAGCCCGGCATCTGCTGGCATTCGCGCCAGTTCTTCACGTCCATCTTCTGATGGGCGACGTATAGCGAGCCGCAATAGATGTATTCGCGGCGCTTGCGACGCTGCTTGCTCAAGTAATGGGTGAAGTCGTCCATGAACTTGAATTTCTGGTTCAAGCTCTCGTCTCCGCTCTGCCCGGAAGGCAGCAGCAGGGTGGCGATACTCACCTTGTCGAAGTCGGCTTGCAGGTAGCGCCCGTAACGATCGGCCGTTTCGAAACCTAAGCCGCTGATCACAGCTTTGGGCTGCAAACGGCTGTAGAGTGCGACACCGCCCTGTTCGGGTAGCTCGGCATCGCAGGCATAAAGGAAGTAGCCGTCCAGTTGGAAGGACGGGTCATCCAGATCGAAGGCGGAGGCTCGGGTGTCCTGCAAGCAGATCACGTCGGCATTCTGTGCTTGTAGCCAACTGAGCAAACCGCGCTCGGCCGCAGCCTGAATACCATTCACGTTCACACTGATGATCCGCATAAATGGCCCCCAAAATCACGTGCGTGTATGATACCCGAGCTCAAACGGTTTAGCTAAATTCATGCGGCTTGGTGTCATTCATGCAGGCGTATCAGCGCGATTTCATTCGTTTCGCCATCGAGCGCGGGGTTCTGCGCTTCGGTGAGTTCACCCTCAAGTCCGGGCGCACCAGCCCCTATTTCTTCAATGCCGGCCTGTTCGACAGCGGCCTGGCGCTGGCCCGCCTGGGACGCTTCTACGCCGAGGCGGTGATCGACAGCGGAATCGACTTCGACGTCCTGTTCGGCCCGGCCTACAAGGGCATTCCCCTGGCCGCCACCACCGCGGTGGCCCTCGCCGAGCAGCACCAACGCGACCTGCCCTGGTGCTTCAACCGCAAGGAAGCCAAGGACCACGGCGAAGGCGGCACGCTGGTTGGCGCGCCGCTGAGCGGCCGGGTGCTGATCATCGACGACGTGATCACCGCCGGCACCGCGATCCGCGAAGTGATGCAGATCATCGACGCCCAGGGCGCCAGGGCCGCGGGCGTGCTGATCGCGCTGAACCGCCAGGAGCGCGGCAAGGGCGAGCTGTCGGCGATCCAGGAGGTCGAGCGCGACTTCGGCATGCCGGTGGTGAGCATCGTTTCCCTGGAGCAGGTGCTGGAATATCTTGCCGAAGATGCTGAACTGAAGAAGCATCTGCCGGCGGTAGAGGCCTATCGCGCCCAATACGGTATCTGAACCTTTCACAAGGGACTGGCATGGTCGGACAGGATGTAATGCGTTGCCTGATGGCCCTGGGGCTGGTGCTCCAGGGGCTTTCCTTCGGCGCCCAGGCGGCGCCGGGCGGAGCGGTGGAGCTGTACCGCTACGTCAACGACAAGGGCGTGGTGGTGCTCGACCGCCAGGGTGTGCCGCCGCAGTACATCGGCAAGGGCTACCAGGTCCTCAACGACCAGGGCCGGGTTATCCGCACCGTACCGCCGGCGCCGACCGCCGAGGAACTGCGGCAGCGCAAGGCGGCCCAAGCCCAGGCCAGCTCCGATGCGCAGCTGCTGCGCCTGTATTCCAGCCTCGAGGACGTCGACCGCGCTCGCGAACGGCGCCTGGCGGAACTGGACGGGCTGAGCAGCGTGGCGCGCGGCAACCTGCAGTCGCTCAAGCTGCAACAGGCCAACCTGCAAGGCCAGGCGGCCAACCAGGAGCGTGCCGGACGTCCGGTGGCGCAGGCGCTGGTGGACCAGTTGGACGATCTCAAGCAGGAGGAAAAGCGCCTGCAGGGCGAGATCGGGCGTTTCCAGAAGGCCCGCGAAGACGCGGAAAGAACCTATGCCGCCGACCGCGCGCGGCTCTCCCAGCTACTCGGCGTGAGTCCCTGATTCCACTGGCGACTGTCGCTCGAACGCCCTGATCTTCTCGCGCAGCCAGTCCGGCAGGGGCTGGCTCTGTCGCTCGTTCGCATCCGCATAGACGTAGACCAGCTCGCCGACGGTGAGCAACTGCTCGTCGCGCCAGATGCCCAGCTCGAAAACCAGGCTGCTGCGCCCCAGCCGCGCCACGCGGGTGCCGATGTCCAGCCAGTCGTCGAAATGCGCCGGGGCGCGGTATTCCAGGGTGCTCTTCACCGCGAACAGGTCGCCTCCGCCGCGCAGCAGGTCGGCCGGGTAGGACATGCCGAGCTGGCGGTAGTACTCGGTGGTGGCGACGTCGAGATAGGTCAGGTAGTTGCCGTTGAAGACGATGCCCTGCGGATCGACCTCCGCCCAGCGAACCCGCAGGGAATGGAAGAAGGTGTAGTTCTGGCGCTGTGCTGCGCTGTTCATGCCGGCTCCTCGACGCTGCTGCAGACATCGACTCTAGACCGCCATCGCGCGGTGCGAAAGGGCTGGCCGCAGAACCCCCCGTCGCTGGCCCGCATTGCCCTCATCCTCGGGGCGTCGCGGCCTTAGTGTTGTTCGACGAGAACGCACGCCGTGCGCAACGAGAGAGGAACACCATGTCGTCCACGCTCCGCCCCGGACCGGGCAACTCGCGCCTTTGCCGCCCGGGGTTGCTGCTTGCCCTGGGCCTGATGCTGGTGGCCTGCGGAGAATCCACGGAGCCGCCGGCGCGGGCCGCCGATTCCCAGCGTGTCCCTGCGGACCCTGCGTTGGCGCAGGTGTATTCCGCCAGTTGCAAGCTCTGTCACGCCAATCCCGCCTCCGGCGCGCCGCTGACCGGCGATGCCGCTGCCTGGGCGCCACGCCTGGCGCAGGGCATCGACACCCTGCTGGACCACAGCATCAACGGCTACAAGGGCATGCCACCCATGGGCATGTGCATGCAGTGCTCGGAAGTACAGTTCCGGGCTTTGATCGATTTCATGTCCGCAGCGCAGGACCGATAGGGGATACCGGCATGCCAAGTCATCTGTCGCGACGCCAGCTCCTGCAACGGGCGGGAGCGCTCGGTGCGTTCGCCGCCATGGTGGGAAACCCCGCGCTGGCGGAGTTGCTCCGCGCACCGCGCCTGATTCCCTGGCGCAACTGGTCCGGCGCGCAAAGCTGCCTGCCCCTGGCGCGGGAGGCACCGAAAGACCTCGACGAACTGGTCCGGATCATCCGCCAGGCGTCCGGCAGGATCCGCCCGGTGGGCTCCGGGCATTCGTTCAGCGCGTTGGTCCCGACCGACGGCACCCTGCTCTCACTCGCCTACTTCAGCGGCTTGCTCAGCCACGACAGCGCGACCCTCCAGGCCGAGTTCGGCGGCGGTACGCCGATGTCGCAGATGGGCGCTCCGCTCAAGGAGATCGGCCAGGCGCTGGTGAACATGGCCGATATCGATTACCAGACCCTGGCCGGCGCCATCGCTACTTCCACCCATGGCACCGGGGTCGGCTTCGGTTCCTATTCCGCCCAGGTTCGCGGTCTGCAACTGGTCACCGCGAGCGGCGAGGTGCTCGAGTGCGACGCCAAGCGCAACGTGGAGGTGTTCGATGCCGCGCGGGTCTCGCTGGGGGCGCTGGGCGTCGTGACCCGGGTGCGCCTGCAGAACCGCGCGGCCTACCGCCTGCGTGAACGGCAGTGGATCGCCCGGACCGAAGAATTGCTGGAAGACGTGGAGAAGAATACGCGCGAGAACCAGCACTGGGAGATGCTGGTGGTGACCCATTCCGACTACGCCCTGTCGATCGCCCTCAACGAGACCGACGAGCCGAAGACCCCGCCCCTGGACCCGGCGAAGGAAGGCGGCAACGAGTTCGTCGGCCTGATCGAAGGTCTCGACAAGTACCTCAGCGACTTCCCGGAGACCCGCCGCACCCTGCTCAACAGCCTGCGCCACTTCGCCCGCTTCGACGAGCGGGTCGACGATTCCTATGCGGTCTACGCCAACGTGCGCAACGTGCGCTTCAACGAGATGGAGTATTCGGTCCCCGCCGAGCATGGCCCCGCCTGCCTGCGGGAGATCCTCGCGCTGATCCGCGACAAGGACCTGCGCACCTGGTTTCCCATCGAGTACCGCTACGTGAAGGCCGACGACATTCCCCTGAGCATGTTCGAGGGCCGCGACAGTTGTTCCATTTCCGTGCATCAGCACTACAGCATGGACCACCACAACTTCTTCGCCGCGGTGGAACCGATCTTCTGGAAATACGCCGGGCGGCCGCACTGGGGCAAGCTGCATGGTCTCAACGCGCACCAGTTGCAGGGGCTCTATCCGCGCTGGAAGGCATTCGCCGAGGTGCGCCAGGCGCTGGATCCCCGCGGGCGGTTCCTCAATGCGCACCTCTCTTCCATCCTGGGCGTGACCTGAAAGGAGCGACGCCGTGAATCGACGCAAGTTCATGTTCGCCGGCCTCGGGGCCGGCGCGCTGCTGGCGGGAACTGCCGCCTGGATGCGTCCCGCCGACCGTGGCTGGCCGTACGACGACTATTTCCGCGCGCTGAACCGCGAACTCAAGGCCAATGGCCCGATGTGCCCGGTGCTGCTCATCGACCTCGATCGCCTGGACCACAACATCGATGTGGTGATGCGTTCGGTCCGCCGCGGCGGCAAGCATCTGCGGCTGGTGGAGAAATCGCTGCCTTCGCCCGGCCTGCTGGCGTACATCGCCAGGCGCGCCGGCACCCGGCGGCTGATGTCCTTCCACCAACCGTTCCTCAACCACGACGCGGTCGCTTTTGCGGATGCCGACATCCTCCTCGGCAAGCCGTTGCCGGTGCGTTCGGCGGAACTGTTCTACCGCGAGCACAAGGGTGCGTTCGACCCGGCGCGGCAGCTGCAATGGCTGATCGATACGCCGCAGCGCTTGCGTCAGTACCTGGCGCTGGCCCAGGGGCTGGGTACCCGGATGCGCGTCAACATCGAACTGGACGTCGGCCTGCATCGCGGCGGGGTGGCCGACCAGGCCGCGCTGGGCGAATTGCTGGCGCTGATCGCGGCGCATCCGCAGTACCTGGAGTTCGCTGGCTTCATGGGCTACGACCCCTTCGTCGGAATGGGGGTGCCGGGCATCCTCGGTTCGCCCGAGGAGCTGTTCGCCAAGGTCATGGCGCTCTACCAGGGACATGTCGACTTCGCCCGCCAGCGCTTCGCCGCGCTGTGGACACCACAGCTGACCCTGAATACCGCCGGCAGCCCCAGCTATCGCATGCACGAGAAGGAAACGCTGAGCAGCGAGGTCTCGGTGGGCACCGCCATGCTCAAGCCGAGCCACTACGACCTGGCGTCCCTGGCCGAGCATGTGCCGGCCGTCTACATCGCCACGCCGGTACTCAAGAGCACCGGCGCGGTGCAGATCCCGGCGCTGGACGGCAAGTCCCGGCTGTTTTCCTGGTGGGACCCCAACCAGCGCGGCACCTTCTTCATCTACGGCGGCAACTGGATGGCCGACTTCGCCTCGCCCGAGGGACTGCGCAGCAACGGCATCTACGGGCGCAGCTCGAACCAGGAAATGGTCAACGGCTCGCCTTCGGTGGGCCTGGAGGTGGACGACCAGGTCTTCCTGCGGCCGACCCAGAGCGAGTCGGTGCTGCTGCAATTCGGCGACCTGCTGGCGCTGCGCGGCGGGCGGATCGTCGAGCGCTGGCCGGTTTACGCCTAGGACGCCTGGCGCTTTTCCTAGTCGATGGCGGCAGCCCGCGGATACCGGGCTGCCGCTTCGTTCCGATGCCTCAGAGTTCGAACGGAATGGTCAGCTTGGCCCAGAGCATGTCGCCCTCGGGGCGGTTCTCCACGTCGAATTCCTTGGCCCAGCGGATCTCCGCGCTGGCGTACTTGAGGAAGGTCAGGTGCACGGCCGGGCCGATGGCGAAGACCTGGCCGCGTACGCCGTCGTCGACTTCCTCGCCGAAACCGAACACCCGTACGGTCTCGCCGTTCTGTTTGTCGTCGGTGGTCTGCTTGAGGTAGTAGCCGTTCAGGCCGAGGCGCAGGTTGTCGGTCACCCGGTAGCTGGCGGAATAGTCGAAATGGAAGATCTGCCCCGAGCGATAGTCGGTGTCGTGGTTTTCCATGTTGAAGCTGTAGGTGGCCTTCAGCGACAGCTCGGTGCGTTCGGTGGGCAGCCAGGTGAAGGAGAACAGCGGCTTGTAGGTGTAGAAGTTGTTGCTGGTGTTGGCCAGCCGCTCGGCATCGTACTTGCCGGTGGGCACGGTGACCTCCACGGCGGCGGCCAGGGTCAGGTCCTTGCCCATGTCCCAGAGGATGATCGGCGCGAAGGTGGTGTCGCCCATGCTTTCCCGTTCGTCGCTCAGGCCGAACGCGGCCACGCGTTGGCGGAGATAGGGCTGGGCGATGTAGCCGCCCAGGCGCCCGCCGAAGATCCGCAGCGGGCTCAGGTAGTCCAGGCGAGGGATGATCGCATCCGAGCTGATCTTCACGTCGGACACCTTGCCGCCGAAGGAGCTGATGTTCAGCTTCCTGGCTTCGTAGTGGTTGTAGTAGACGTTGAAGGCGAACATGTGGTCCGGGAGGTTGTCGACGTCCAGTGGCAGGGTGAAGAAACCGTCGGTTCCTGGACCTATGTTGTCCACGCCGCCTTCGCTGGCATGGGTGCAGCAGCTGAAGGCGAGGGTGATGCAGGCGGCCAGGCGCAGGGGCCTGCGGGGGTGGGTCGGATTCATGGGCGGGCTCTTATTATTGTTTGGCGTGGCTCGGGGTACGGCATAGGAATAAGCCCTATCGACAGGCCGAGGCAGGGCATTGACGGTCAGCGAGGGGGGGATTTGCGGACACCGTGCAATGCTTTGTTACATCTGTGCGGAACGCTATATGATGGGACGCTCATCCCATGTCGCGATCCACCGCCAGAACAAGAACGAAGCCGAGACCGGCTCAGGATTTCGCCCATGCACAACAATGCCGCCGATGCGCGCTACGAACTCGCCCAGGTATCCACCTTCCTGCTGCAGACGCTGGCCGAGGTGGTCGAAGGCCATGGCGTCGATCCCGCGCGGCTGTGCCGGGGCCTGGGCTTCACCGTCGAAGACCTGCAGGACCCTACCCAGCGCATCTCCTACCGCCAGGCCGTGAGCATGATCCAGCGTGCCCTCCAGGCCCTGCCGGAGCGGGGGCTGGGGCTGTGGGTCGGACACCAGAACGTGCTCGGCACCCTTGGCCTTCTGGGCCATGTGCTGTCGTTGTGCCGGACCCTGCGCGACGCGTTCGACATCGGCGTGCGCTACCAGCACAGCTCGGGCGGTATCGTCACCTCCAGCGTCTACCAGCAGGGCGACACCTTCTTCGTCGAGGTCGAATGCCACCTGCCCAGCAGCGAGGTGCAGGTGTTCGCCATCGAGGAGTTCTTCGCCAGCCTGCTGGTGTATGGGCGTGCCCTGGTCAGCCCGGCGTTCGAACCGCTGGGCATCGAACTCATCCATGCCGCTCCGCCCTACGCGGGCGAGTACCTGCGCCTGCTGGGCCCCCAGGTACGCTTCGGCTGCCTGCACAACCGCATGGCGATCGCCAGCCACTGGCTGGACATGCGCCTGCCCAACCACAACCTGCCGGCGTTGCGCCAGGCGCTGGCCCTGCTGGAGCAGGAAAGCACCCAGGTGCACCGGAAACTCGACCTGGTCCAGGCGGTGGAACGGGCCATCGCCCGCGACCTCAGCCTGGGCAGCCAGATCGAAAGGATTTCCGCCGAACTGAACATGAGCAGCCGCACCCTGCGGCGCCGGCTGGCCGAACACGGGCTGACCTTCGAGGCGTTGCTGGAACAGGTGCGACGAGGGCGGGCGATGAGCCTGCTGGGCAACCCCGGGATGTCCATCGAACGCATCACCGAGGAAGTGGGATACCGTGACATCCGCAGTTTCAGGCGCGCGTTCAAGCGCTGGACGGGAGTGAGCCCGGCGACCTTCCGTAGCGAGGGCACGAGCCCGTTGGACCAGGTCTTCACGCTGGCCGCGCGACGCTAATGGAGGAACCGCCATGGCGCGCCGGAGCGCGCCGTGGCGGGCGATCAGTGACGCTTGCGGTTGCTGATCAGGGTGCCGACGCCGCTGTCGGTGAAGATTTCCAGCAGCACGGCATTCGGCACCCGGCCATCGATGATGTGCGCGCTGGTCACGCCGCCCTGCACCGCTTCCAGGGCGCAGCGGATCTTCGGCAGCATGCCGCCGTAGATGGTGCCGTCGGCGATCAGCTCGTTGACCTGTTCGGTGGACAGCCCGGTCAGCACCTGGCCCTGCTTGTCCATCAGGCCGGCGATGTTGGTCAGCAGCATCAGTTTCTCGGCCTTCAGCGCTTCCGCCACCTTGCCGGCCACCAGGTCGGCATTGATGTTGTAGGACTCGCCGTTGCTGCCCACGCCGATCGGCGCGATCACCGGAATGAAGTCGCCCTTGACCAGCATGTTCAGCAGCCCGACGTTGACCCCGGTGACTTCGCCCACGTGGCCGATGTCGATGATCTCCGGCTTGGTCATCTCCGGGGTCTGGCGGGTCACGGTGAGCTTCTTCGCGCGGATCAGCTCGGCGTCCTTGCCGGTCAGGCCGATGGCGCTGCCGCCGTGGCGGTTGATCAGGTTGACGATGTCCTTGTTCACCTGGCCGCCGAGGACCATCTCCACCACGTCCATGGTCGCCGCGTCGGTGACGCGCATGCCGTCGATGAAGTGGCTCTCGATCGACAGGCGCTTGAGCAGGTCTCCGATCTGCGGGCCGCCGCCATGCACCACCACCGGGTTGATGCCGACCGCTTTCATCAGCACCACGTCGCGGGCGAAGCCGGCCTTCAGCTCCTCGCTCTCCATGGCGTTGCCGCCGTACTTGATCACCAGCGTCTTGCCGACGAAGCGGCGAATGTAGGGCAGGGCCTCGGAAAGGACCTTGGCAACCTGGGCGGCGTCATCGCGACTCAGGGTCATGGGGAGCTCCGACATGTCAGAAGGGCACGGGCAGCGAGGAATCCACTGCCTTCAGTTGGTTACGGAAGACGGTCTTGATGCGCTCCAGCTCTTCCTCGGTGTCCGCTTCGAAGCGCAGGACCAGCACGGGAGTGGTGTTGGAGGCGCGTACCAGGCCCCAGCCTTTGGGGTAGTCGACCCGCACGCCGTCGAGGGTGGTGATGTTGCCTTCGCCCCATTGGGCGTCGCGTTGCAGCGCCTCGATGATGGCGAACTTGCTGTCCTCGGTGACGGTGATGTTGATTTCCGGGGTGGAAATGTCGCTCGGGAAGGCCGAGAACACGTGCTCGCTGTCACGCTGATCCTGGCTGAGGATTTCCAGCAGGCGGGCGGCGCTGTAGATGCCATCGTCGAAGCCGAACCAGCGCTCCTTGAAGAACACGTGGCCGCTCATCTCGCCAGCCAGCAGGGCGCCGGTTTCCTTCATCTTCTTCTTGATCAGCGAGTGGCCGGTCTTCCACATCACCGGACGGCCGCCGTAGCCGCTGATCAGGGCGATCAGACGGCGGGTGCACTTGACGTCGAAGATGATGTCGGCCCCCGGGTTGCGCGAGACCACGTCCTTGGCGAACAGCATCAGCAGACGGTCCGGATAGATGATGGTACCGGTATTGGTGACCACGCCGACGCGATCGCCGTCGCCGTCGAAGGCCAGGCCCAGGTCGGCGTTCTCGGCCTTGACCTTGGCGATCAGGTCCTTCAGGTTCTCCGGCTTGCCCGGGTCCGGATGGTGGTTCGGGAAGTTGCCGTCGACCTCGCAGTACAGCGGGATCACGCTGCAGCCCAGGGCCTCGATCAACTGCGGGGCGATCACCCCGGCCACGCCGTTGCCGCAGTCGACCACCACCTTCATCGGCTTGGCCATGGCGATGTCGTCGCGGATCTGCTTGAAGTAGCGCGGCAGGATGTCGACCTGCTCTACGCTGCCGACGCCGGATGCCAGGTCGTTTTTCTCGATGCGCTCGCGCAGGGCCTGGATCTGCTCGTTGGCCAGGGTCTCGCCGGCGACCACGATCTTGAAGCCGTTGTAGTCCGGCGGGTTGTGGCTGCCGGTCAGCATCACCCCGGACTTGCCCTCGAGCACGTTGGCCGCGTAGTACAGCACCGGGGTAGGCACCATGCCCACGTCGCTGACCTGGCAACCGCAGTCCACCAGGCCCTGGATCAGCTGCTTGACCAGCTCGGGACCGGACAGGCGGCCATCGCGGCCGACAGCGACGCACGGTTCGCCGCGGGCGAGGCTTTCCGAGCCGATGGCGCGACCGATCCAGTAGGCGGTCTCGGCGGTGAGGGTATCGCCTACCACGCCACGGATGTCGTAGGCGCGGAAGATGCTGGCGGGCAGCGTCGGTGCTTTTGCAGTGCTCATGATGGGGGTTTGCTCCAATCCCAGGAGGTCCTGGTCTTCATCGAGAATGTCGATATCCAGAATGTCGGTGTTCTGGAACAACGGATCTGCCAATGCCGGCTCCTCGCGAGGAGGCGCTTTCGCCACCGCCACCGGCGCCACCGGCGCTGCCTTGGCAGGGCTGGGCACGCTGGTCGGCTCCGGCTTGCGCCGCGGCTGGCGGGCCAATGCCTGGATCAGCGGGGCGAAGCCCGGCAGGCTAGGCACAGGGGGTTTGGCAGTGCGTTGCCCGCCGAGTTCCTGAAGATACTGACCGAGGGTCAGGACATCCTGATGCAGGCGGCGCAACAGCGACGAACGGGTGAGGTAGGTGCCGAGGATGCCGCCGAGCAGCGCCAGCAGCGCCGCGAGTGCCAGCAGCAGCGGCGAGGCCTGGGTCGAAGCGACGCTGCCGGGCGTGTAGTTCAGTTTCCAGTTCGGATTGCCGCTGTCCAGCGCTTGCGCACCCTTGCCCGGCGCCGGCGTACCGCGTTGCAGCAGCACCTGGGCCGGTGCGCCGGAGAACTGCTGGACCAGTTGTACCTGGCCGGCATCGCCCGGCAAGGGCGGCAGGGCGCGCAGCAGCCGTTGCAGGTCGACCGCCAGCAGCAGCGTGCCTTGCAGGCTCTGGTCGGCGCCGCGCACCGGCGCGGCGCTGTACAGCAGCCAGCGCTGGCCGACCTTGTAGGCTTCGGCGGCGACGTTCTGGCCACTTTCCACCCGGTGCAGGATATCCAGGGCGGCGAAGCTGACCGGGCCGGGGCTGTCGTTGTCCTGGGCGGCCTGGCCGGGCGCGTTCAGGTGGGCATCGACCACGCCGTCCCAGGCCAGCAGGCTGCGCTGGGCGGCCTCGATGCGGGTGGCGTCGCCGCTTTGCAGGGCTTCGAGGGCGAGGGGGCTGGCCGCGGCGGCGCGGGTGTCGGCGGCGAGTTGCTGCAAGGCCTGGCGCAAGGCGCCGGCCTGGCCTTCGGCCCAGGCCGCGTCCAACTGGCGCTGCTGCGCCTCACCGGCGCCGCCGAAGACGCCGAACCAGAGCAGGGCGCCGGCAGCCGCCACGCCCAGCAGGCTGGCGCCTATGCCGGGCAGCAGGTCCTTGCCGTCAGCGCCTTCGGACGCTGCCTTGCGCGGCTTCTTTTCCGGTTCGAGCAGGTCGCCCAACTCGTTCCCATCCTTGGCGGTGCGCTGGAAAAGCTTCATGCCGCGTCTCCTCGGCGTCTCGTCCTGTGTTCGGGGTCAGTGGCTGCCGGAATGGCCGAAGCCGCCGGCGCCGCGCTGGCTTTCGTCGAACGCCTCGACCAGCTCGAAATGCGCCTGCACCACCGGCACCAGTACCAACTGCGCGATGCGCTCGCCGACGGCGATGGTGAACGGCGACTCGCCGCGGTTCCAGCAGGACACCATCAGCTCGCCCTGGTAGTCCGAGTCGATCAGGCCGACCAGGTTGCCCAGCACGATGCCGTGCTTGTGGCCCAGGCCGGAGCGCGGCAGGACCAGGGCGGCGAGGCCGGGATCGGCGATGTAGATGGACAGGCCGGTGGGAATCAGCAGGGTCTGGCCCGGGCCGAGGACGCTGTCTTCCTTGAGCATGGCGCGCAGGTCCAGGCCGGCCGAGCCTGGCGTGGCGTACTGCGGGAGCGGGAAGTCGGAGCCCAGGCGGGGGTCGAGGATCTTGGCTTGGAGAGAGTGCATCAGTAACTCATTGCTGGTTGAGGCGGTCGGCGATGAAGGCGATCAGCTGGCGAGCGATCTTGCCCTTGCTGGTCTGGGCGAAGGTGCTCGGATGCAGGTCGCGGTCGATCACCGTGATCGCGTTCTCGTCGCTGTTGAAGCCGATCGAGGGGTTGGCCACGTCGTTGGCGACGATCAGGTCGAGGTTCTTGTCCTTCAGCTTGCGTGCAGCATAGTCCAGCAGGTTTTCGGTTTCTGCGGCGAAGCCCACGCTGAAGGGACGATCCTCGCGCTGTGCGAGGGTGGCGAGAATGTCGGGATTGCGCACCAGCTGCAAGAGCAAGCCCTCGCCGCTGGTAGGGTCTTTCTTCAGTTTGTGCGCGGCGACCACTTCCGGGCGGTAGTCGGCGACCGCCGCGGAGGCGATCAGCAGGTCGCAGGGCATCGCCGCCTCGCAGGCGGCCAGCATGTCGCGGGCGCTGACCACGTCGACGCGCTGCACCCGGTCGGGCGTGGGCAGGTGCACCGGGCCGGTGACCAGGGTCACCCGTGCGCCGGCTTCCACCGCCGCCTCGGCGAGGGCGAAGCCCATCTTTCCGGAACTGTGGTTGGTGATGTAGCGCACCGGGTCGATGTTTTCCTGGGTCGGGCCGGCGGTGATCAGCACATGCACGCCGGTCAGCGCCTGGCGCTGGAAGCAGTCGGCGGCGCGCTGCGCCAGTTCCTCGGCTTCGAGCATGCGTCCGAGGCCGACGTCGCCGCAGGCCTGGCTGCCCGCTGCCGGACCGAACAGGTGGAAGCCGCGCTGGCGCAGCAGCTCGGCGTTGGCCTGGGTCGCGGTGTCGCGCCACATGGCCTGGTTCATCGCCGGTGCCAGGGCGATTTGCGCGTCGGTGGCCAGCACCAGGGTGGTCAGCAGGTCGTTGGCCACGCCCTGGACCAGGCGCGCCATGAGGTCGGCGGTAGCCGGTGCGATCAGCACCAGATCGGCCCAGCGGGCCAGTTCGATGTGGCCCATCGCGGCTTCCGCCGCCGGGTCCAGCAGATCGGTATGCACCGGATGGCCGGACAACGCCTGGAGGGTCAGGGGCGTGATGAACTCGCGGCCGCCCTGGGTCATCACCACTCGGACTTCAGCGCCCTGGTCGCGCAGGCGGCGGACCAGTTCGGCGCTCTTGTAGGCGGCAATGCCGCCGCCCACGCCGAGGACGATGCGTTTCCGATAGAGCCGCTGCATAGGCTTGCCTTAATAAGGAAATGGATGACATGCGCTTCGGCAAACGCGCCTCCCCAGATCGTCTGCCGCGCAAAAAGGATGGGCTAAGATAGCACAGCGTCCGCACGGGAACAGCGGGCGGGCTCGATGGGGAAAGCGAATGAGCATCCGCGATTGGCCCGAAGCCGAACGGCCTCGGGAGAAGCTTCTGGAGCAGGGCGCGGCGGCCCTTTCCGATGCCGAGCTGTTGGCGATCTTCCTGCGTACGGGAGTGACCGGTTGTAGTGCGGTCGAGCTGTCGCGGCGGCTGTTGAGCGAGTTCGGCGGGCTGCGTGCCCTGCTCGAGGCGGACCTCGCCTCGTTCTGCGGCCATCTCGGGCTCGGCGTGGCCAAGTATGCGCAATTGCAGGCCGTGCTGGAGATGGGCCGGCGCCACCTGGCCGAGCGCCTGCGTCGCGATTCGATACTGGAGAGCCCGCAGGCGGTGCGCGACTATCTCAAGGCGCGCCTGCGCCACGAGCAGCACGAGGTGTTCGCCTGCCTGTTCCTCGACACGAGGCACCGGGTCCTGGCGTTCGAGGTGCTGTTCCAGGGCAGCATCGATGGCGCCAGCGTCTACCCGCGCCAGGTGGTCAAGCGCACCCTGGCGCACAACGCGGCGGCGCTGATCCTGACCCATAACCACCCCTCCGGCGACGCCCGTCCGAGTCTCGCCGACCGCCAGCTCACTGCGCGCCTCAAGGAAGCCTTGGCGCTCATCGACGTGCGGGTGCTCGACCACTTCATCATCGGCGACGGCGAGCCGCTGTCGCTGGCCGAATACGGTTGGCTGTGAGCGTTCGACGAAGGGCTCAGCCCAGGCGCCGCTCGATGCCCGCCAGCAGGCGCCGGCGGATCAGCCCGCTGACCGGGCGGATCGCCAACCAGTAGGGGGTGAAGCGCAGGCGGCTGGCGCGATCGGGGCAGAACACCCGGGTTTCCGTGTGCAGCAGGGTACCGCTGGCGCTGGGCGTGCAACGGAAACACAGCACGAGCTTGGCCACTCCGGGCTGGTCGTAGCAGCGGAAATGCTCGCCGTCCGCGATGCGTTCCAGGGCGAAGTCGGCGCGCCAGAAGCGGCCGACCAGGCCGTAGGCGATGGCCTGGTCGGCGCGGCGCTCCAGGCGGGTGAACTCATGCAGGCCGAAGCGTGGGCGGCCGGCCAGGTCGTTGCGCCGGCCCAGCAGGCCGGCCAGCCTTCCCGGCGCTTCGCGCAGGACGAGGAAGGCGCGCACCAGCGGGTCGTCGAAGCGCAGCAGGTCTTCCACCGCGTCGAGTACCGCTGCGGCCGGCGCGTCGATCAGCCGCTGGTGGTGTTCGCTGAACTGCCAATGCGGCAGGTAGAGACGGTCGAGATCCATCGCTGGGTTCTCCCGGGCGTGGCCTTCAGCGTTTCACGGCGACCCGAGAGAAATCCTGGCGACCGAACGGATTGACCTGGTAGCCCTGCACCTCCTGGCGGGTAAGGGCGAAGGCGGTCGGGTGGGCCAGGGGCAGCCAGAGCGCCTGTTCGTGGATCAGTTTCTGCGCCTGGTGGTACAGGCCGGTGCGTTGTTCCTGGCTGCTGGCGGCCTTGCCGTCGGCAATCAGCTTGTCCAGGCCGGGGTCGCAATAGCGCGCGAAGTTGAGCCCCGACTTGACGCTGGCGCAGCTGAATTGCGGAGTGAGGAAGTTGTCCGGATCGCCGTTGTCGCCTGCCCAACCCATGAACAGCAGGTCGTGTTCGCCGTTCTTGGCGCGACGGATCAACTCGCCCCATTCGATGACGCGGATGTTGGCCTTGATCCCGGCCTCCGCCAGGTCGGCCTGGAGCAGTTGGGCGCCGAGGCTCGGGTTGGGGTTGAGCAGGCTGCCGGACGGGCGGGTCCAGATGTTCAGCTCGGGAAGCTGCTTGCCGGCCAGCAGCTTGCGCGCCTGTTCGGGAGCGTGCGGGTAGGCGGGAATATCCCTGGCATAGCTCCAGGTGTTCGGCGGATAGATGCCGGTGGCGGCACTGGCGCTGCCTTCGAATACCGCCTGCAGGTAGCTGGTGCGGTCGAAGGCCAGGTTGATCGCCTGGCGCACCTTGGGATCGTCCAGCGGCGGATGCTGGGTATTGAGGGCGACGAAGGCGGTCATGAAGGCCGGCGTCTGCTCGACCTTCAGGCTGGCGTCCTTGCGCGCGCTCTCCACGTCCAGCGGCTTCGGCGACAGGGCGATCTGGCATTCGCCGCGGCGCAACTTCTGCAGGCGCACGTTGGCGTCCGGGGTGATGGCGAAGATCAGCGCGTCGACCGCCGGCTTGCCGGCGAAGTACTCGGGGTTGGCGGCGTAGCGCACCACCGCGTCCTTCTGGAAGCGCTTGAACACGAACGGGCCGCTGCCGATCGGCTCGGCGTTGAGCTTTTCCGGGGTTCCGGCCTTCATCAACTGGTCGGCGTATTCCGCCGAATAGATGGAGGCGAAGCCCATGCTCAGCATCGGCAGGAAGGTCGCGTCGGGGTGGTCGAGAACGAACAGCACCTGGTGGTCGCCGCTTTTCTCCACCCGCTTGATCAGCTCCGGCAGTTGCATCGACTGGGCGTGCGGGAAGCCGTTCTGCGCCACCTTGTGCCAGGGATTGGCCGGATCGAGCATGCGCTGGAAGCTGAACACCACGTCGTCGGCGTCGAGCGTACGGCTCGGCTTGAAGTAGGCGGTGCTGTGGAAGTGCACACCCTGGCGCAGGTCGAAGCGATAGCTCAGGCCGTCGTCGGACACCGACCAGCGCTCGGCCAGCGAGGGCACCACCGTCCCCTTGCCGGCGTCGAACTCGACCAGGCGATTCATCAGCACATCGGCCGAGGCGTTGGTGGTGGTCAGCGAGTTGTACTGGACCACGTCGAAGCCCTCGGGGCTGGCTTCGGTGCACACGCTCAAGGCGGCAGCGGCGGCGGGCTGGGCGAGCAGCAGGGGGGCGAGGAACAGGGAGAAAGCGGCGAGGCGCATGACGGGCTCCATTCGAACGGTTAACATGCCCATCCGCAGCGGTTGGGCGCAGTCATGCAAGGCCGTTGGCGACCTTGAATCGCTACCCTAGACCATGCGGCGGGCAGCGACAACGAGGCAAGGCGACGAACGGCCGCGGTGCGAAGCCCGCAGTGAGGCGGGCCGCGGCTGCGCCATGGTCTTCACCCTTGCGGCGCGGGGCGCCTTTCTGATATAAAGCTGCGCTCTTTTCTGGGGCCACGCTCTCCTTCGTCGGGATGCAGCGGGTAAGACCCCGGTGAAACTGAGTATCGAACTTGAGTTAAAGCAGCCAACCCATGCCGGGTTGGGCATGAGGTTATAGAGGGCTGAGGCATGTCTAGAGTCTGTCAAGTAACCGGTAAGGGTCCGGTTACCGGGAATAACATTTCCCACGCACACAACAAAACCCGCCGCCGTTTCCTGCCGAACCTGCAGCACCACCGTTTCTGGGTCGAGTCCGAGAAGCGCTTCGTACGTCTGCGCGTTTCCGCCAAGGGCATGCGTATCATCGACAAGCGTGGCATCGAGGCCGTCCTGGCTGACCTGCGTGCCCGCGGCGAAAAATTCTAAGGAGCTGAATCATGCGTGAATTGATTCGTCTGGTGTCCAGCGCCGGTACCGGCCACTTCTACACCACCGACAAGAACAAGCGTACCAAGCCTGAGAAGATCGAGATCAAGAAGTACGATCCGGTTGTTCGTCAGCACGTGATCTACAAGGAAGCCAAGATCAAGTAATTGATCCGGCACCTTGCGAAAAGCCCGCCCCTGGCGGGCTTTTTCATTTCCGGCGTACGAACCCCGGGCCGCGCACAAAAAAGCCCGCCAGGTGGCGGGCAAGGGTAACAAGCATTCTGGATGAAGCCGGGGCTCAGGCCTTGGCTTCGAAGATCACATACACCTTGCGACAGGCTTCGAGCACTTCCCAGGTGCCCTGGAAGCCGGCAGGGATCACGAAGCGGTCGCCGGCGCGCACGGTCTTGGCGTTGCCGTGCCGGTCGCGCAGCACCGAGACGCCCTGGATGATCTCGCAGTACTCGTGTTCGGTGTAGTTCACCGTCCACTGGCCCACGGCGCCTTCCCAGATACCGGCGTTGAACTGCCCGCAGGGGCTGCCGTAGTGGTTGCGCACGCTCTGTTTCGGGTCGCCCTTGAGGATTTTCTCCGGCGCCGGGCTGTAGTGCTCCGGGGCGCTGTTGGCCTGGGCGAAGTCGACGATCTGTTCGATGTTCATGCTGACTCTCGGTTCTTGTGGTTCTGGCCAGTTGGGGGGCAGGGCGGCGCCAGCCGCCCGCCTGGATCAGACGCTGGCGCGGATGGCCTGGGCCAGGCGCTCGACGATCTGGTCGATGTGGGGCTTGTCGATGATCAGCGGCGGCGACATGGCGATGATGTCGCCGGTCACCCGGACCATCAGGTCGTGCTCCCAGAAGCAGCGCTCGAAGACGTCGTAGCCGCGCTTGCCGGGGCCGTCCGCGTGCGGCGCCAGTTGCACGCCGCCGACCAGGCCTACGGCGCGGATGTCGACCACGTTGGGCAGGTCGCGCAGGCTGAACAGCGCGTCCTGCCAGTAGCCTTCCAGTTCGACGGCCCGCTGGAACAGGTCGTCGCGACGGTAGATGTCCAGGGTCGCCAGGGCGGCGGCGCAGGCTACCGGATGGCCGGAATAGGTATAGCCGTGGAAGAACTCGATGGCGCCCTGCGGGCCTTGCATGAAGGCAGCGTGGATCTTCTCGTCGACGAATACGGCGCCCATCGGGATGCTGCCGTTGGTCAGCCCCTTGGCGCAGGTCAGCAGGTCCGGGACGACGCCCCAGCGCTGCGCGGCGAAGGCTTCGCCGACGCGGCCGAAACCGGTGATCACTTCGTCGAAGATCAGCAGGATGCCATGCTTGCGGGTTATCTCGCGCAGCCGCTGAAGGTAGCCCTTGGGCGGCAGCACCACGCCGGCCGAGCCGGACATCGGCTCGACGATCACCGCGGCGATATTCTCGGCGCCGTGCAGGGTCACCAGGCGTTCCAGCTCCTCGGCCTTTTCCACGCCATGCTCGGGCAGGCCGACGGTGAAGGCGTTGCGGGCGACGTCCAGGGTGTGCGGCAGGTGGTCGACCCCCGGCAGCAGGTTGGCGGAGAAGGCCTTGCGGTTGTTGACCATACCGCCTACCGACAGGCCGCCGAAGCCGACCCCGTGGTAGCCCAGTTCGCGGCCGATCAGGCGGGTGCGGGTGCCCTGGCCGATGGCGCGCTGGTAGGCAAGGGCGATCTTCAGCGCGGTGTCCGCCGATTCCGAGCCGGAGTTGGTGAAGAACACTTTGTTCAGGCTCGGCGGGGCGATTTCCGCCAGCCGCGCGGCGAGTTCGAACGGCAGCGGGTGACCCATCTGGAACGGCGGGGCGTAGTCGAGGGTGGCGATCTGCCGGGCCACCGCTTCGCTGATCTCGCGCCGGCCGTGGCCGGCATTGCAGCACCAGAGGCCGGCGGTGCCGTCGAGGATGCGGCGCCCGCCCTGGGCGATATAGTGGATGCCTTCGGCGCTTTCCAGCAGGCGCGGCCGCGCCTTGAACTGGCGGTTGGCGGTGAAGGGCATCCAGAAGTTGTCGAGGCTGCTCGACTGCGGCTCGTTATTCATTGTCATAGGGCCACCCAGGTTGCACGCGAGGGATGAAGACGCTAGTCCGGGCGAGTCTATGTTTAAAATAATGAACGTGACAAGGGAGTTAGAGGGGTTCCTGTCAAATATATTGAAAACAGGCGCTGCTCTGGTTTAGGGTGGCGGACACCACGGGCCGCGCGCCCGCCTTGCAGAATCTGACAGCGCGCCTGTCTCCCAGGCGCCCAGAACACCAATAAGAGGACACGTTGTCATGACCACCCTGACCCGCGCCGACTGGGAAGCCCGCGCCAAAGACCTGAAGATCGAAGGCCGTGCCTTCGTCAACGGCGAATACAGTAACGCCGCCTCCGGCGAGACCTTCGACTGCCTGAGCCCGGTGGATGGCCGCTTCCTGGCCAAGGTCGCCAGTTGCGACCTGGCCGATGCCGAGCAGGCGGTCAAGGTCGCCCGCAATGCCTTCGATTCCGGCGCCTGGTCGCGCCTGGCGCCGGCCAAGCGCAAGCAGACGATGATCCGCTTCGCCGATCTGCTGCTGGAGAACGCCGAGGAGCTGGCCCTGCTGGAAACCCTGGACATGGGCAAGCCGATCAGCGACTCGCTGCACATCGACGTCGCCAGCGCCGCCAACAGCCTGCGCTGGAGCGCCGAGGCGATCGACAAGATCTATGACGAAGTCGCCGCCACTCCCCATGCCGAGCTGGGCCTGGTGACCCGCGAGCCGGTCGGCGTGGTCGCCGCCATCGTGCCGTGGAACTTCCCGCTGCTGATGTCCTGCTGGAAACTCGGTCCGGCCCTGGCCACCGGCAACTCGGTGATCCTCAAGCCCTCCGAGAAGTCGCCGCTGACCGCCATCCGCATCGCCCAGCTGGCCGTCGAGGCCGGCATTCCGAAAGGCGTGTTCAACGTGCTGCCGGGCTATGGCCACACGGTAGGCAAGGCGCTGGCATTGCACATGGATGTCGACACCCTGGTGTTCACCGGTTCGACCAAGATCGCCAAGCAACTGATGGTCTATGCCGGCGAGTCGAACATGAAGCGCGTCTGGCTGGAGGCCGGCGGCAAGAGCCCGAACATCGTCTTCGCCGACGCCCCGGACCTGAAGGCCGCCGCCGAAGCCGCTGCCGGCGCCATCGCCTTCAACCAGGGCGAAGTCTGCACCGCCGGTTCGCGCCTGCTGGTGGAGCGCTCCATCAAGGACAAGTTCCTGCCCCTGGTGATCGAGGCCCTCAAGGGCTGGAAACCGGGCAACCCGCTGGATCCGGAAACCAACGTCGGCGCGCTGGTGGACACCCAGCAGATGAACACCGTGCTGTCCTACATCGAGGCCGGTCACAACGACGGCGCCAAGCTGGTCGCCGGCGGCAAGCGGACCCTGGAAGAAACCGGCGGCACCTACGTCGAGCCGACCATCTTCGACGGCGTGACCAATGCGATGAAGATCGCCCGCGAGGAAATCTTCGGCCCGGTGCTCTCGGTGATCGAGTTCGAGGATGCCGAGGAAGCCGTGCGCATCGCCAACGACACGCCCTATGGGCTGGCGGCGGCGGTCTGGACCAGCAACCTGTCCAAGGCGCACCTGACTGCCAAGGCCCTGCGCGCCGGCAGCGTCTGGGTCAACCAGTACGACGGCGGCGACATGACCGCTCCGTTCGGCGGCTTCAAGCAGTCGGGCAACGGTCGCGACAAGTCGCTGCACGCCTTCGACAAGTACACCGAGCTGAAGGCGACCTGGATCAAGCTCTGATCGCCTAGGTCGGCCCTTCCGGGCCGGCTCTCTCGAGCCACACCCGCGGCCGGGTTTCCTTCTGGAAGCCCGGCCGCTGTGCTTCGTGCGCCGGATATATCCGCTCGCCCCGGCAAGGCTTCCGGGGTGCCAACGGGAGAATCGCAATGCGTTGGGGAAGCTATTTCGCCGTCTGTTCCGCAGTCATCAGCATCGGCCTCGCCCTTGGCCTGACCATGCCGCTGGTCTCGTTGCGCCTGGAGAGCTGGGGCTACGGCAGTTTCGCCATCGGCGTGATGGCCAGCACGCCGGCAGTGGGCGTGCTGCTCGGCGCGATGATCGCCGGGCGCCTCGCCGCGCGCGTCGGCACGCCGCGGCTGATGCAGTTGTGCCTGCTCACCGGGGCAGCCTCCGTCGGCCTGCTGGCGCTGCTGCAGAGCTACCCGGTATGGCTGTTGCTGCGCCTGCTGATCGGCGTGCAGCTCACCGTGGTGTTCATCCTCGGGGAAAGCTGGATCAACCAGTTGGCGGTGGAGAAGTGGCGTGGCCGGCTGGTCGCGCTGTACGGCACCGGCTACGCCCTCAGCCAACTGTCCGGGCCGGTACTGCTGACCTTCATCGGTACCGCCGACGACCGTGGCTTCTGGTTCGGCGTCTGCCTGCTGATTGCTGGCTCGTTGCTGCTGCTGGGCCGCAGCGGTGCGCCCAGGGTCGATCCGCACAGTGCCTCCGGGCGCGGTTTGTGGGCCTTCTGCCGGGGTCTGCCGGCGATCGCCTGGGCGGTGGTATTGTTCGCTGCCTTCGAGGCGATGATCCTCACCCTGCTGCCGGTATACGGGTTGCGCCAGGGCTTTCCGCAAGCGGTGGCGCTGGCCATGGTCAGTACCGTGGTGGTGGGCGATGCATTGTTGCAGCTGCCGATCGGCTGGCTCGCCGACCGGGTCTCGCGCAGCGGCCTGTTCGGCGGCTGCGGCCTGGTGCTGCTGCTGAGCAGCCTGGCGATTCCCCTGCTGCTGCAGACGTCGTTGATCTGGCCGCTGCTGGTGCTGTTCGGGGCCAGCGCCGGCGGGTTGTTCACCCTGGCGCTGATCCTGATCGGCGAGCGCTACCGAGACGATGCCCTGGTCCGGGCCAATGCCCATGTCGCGCAGCTATGGGGCATCGGCTGCCTGCTCGGCCCGCTGGCCACCGGCGCCGCCAGCCAGTGGATCAGCGGTCACGCCCTGCCGTTGATGATGGCGCTCGGCGCGGCGGGCTTCGTGGTGCTGGTGCGGCTGCGCGGGGCGATTCCGGCGGGCGACGAGGCGACCGGCCTGGAAGCCTCCGAGTGACCCTCAGAGCATCTTTTCCAGTCCGATCATTCCCGCGACCCAGGCGTTCAGGCGTCGCCACAGGCTGCCCGGCTCGTGGCGCAGGACCTGGGGCCGGCCGTCGCGTTCGTCGATCCAGACCAGCTTCGGCCGGCTACCGCTGCGGTCGATGCGCACCTGGTAGCTGACGCTCGGCGCCATGCCCTCCAGCGCCAGTTGGCGGACCTGCTCGGCCAGCAGCGGACTGTCGACGATGACCCCGACTTCGGTGTTCCACAGGATCGAGCGCGGATCGAAGTTGAACGAACCGATGAATACCTTGCGCCGGTCGAAGACCATCGCCTTGCTGTGCAGGCTGGCGCTGCTCGATCCGTGCAGGCGCCAGGGCGCGCCGCTCAGCGGCTGGTCGGGATTGGCGCGCAGCTCGTAGAGCTTAACGCCATGCTCAAGCAGCGCCATCCGATAGGGCGCGTAGCCGGCATGCACGGCGGGCACGTCGGTGGCTTCCAGGGAGTTGGTCAGCAGGCGCACGCGGACGCCGCTGTCGGCCTTGCCGGTGAGGTAGTTGAGACCGTCCTTGGCCGGAACGAAATACGCCGAGACCAGGATCAGTTCCTTCTGCACGCCCTTGAACAGGCCCGCCAGGTGCGGACTGAGCAATAGGTGCGGGTCGGGCTCGCCGCGGCTCAATACCTTCAGCGGCGCATCCCAGATCGCCTCGGCGCGGGCCCAGGTGAGATTCTCCAGCCAGTTGCCCAGGCGTGGCTGGTCGCCGCGGTCGAACAGGTGGCGGATGTAGCCGGACTCTTTCACCGACTCCTTGCGCAGGTAGCGCTGCAACTTGCGTCGGGCCGACTCCAGTTCGCCGGGATAGGGCGCGCGCCAGAGGAAATCCTCGATCGGCCGGCTGATGGCGCTGTTCCAGTACTGGTCGAAGCTGTGCGAGAGCTGGTTGGCGATGGGGCCGACGCCGAGCAGGTCGAGGTCGGTGAAGTTCATCTCCGGCTTGGCGTTGAAATACTCGTCGCCGAGGTTGCGTCCGCCGACGATGGCCGCCGTGCCGTCGGCCAGCCACAGCTTGTTGTGCATGCGCCGGTGTTGCTGGGACAGGTTGAACAGGCGGCCGACGCCTCGCGTGATGCCGGTGGCGCGGCCCAGGTGCAACGGGTTGAACAGGCGCACCTGGATGTTCGGTTGGGCGGAGAGCACACCGATCTCGTAGTCCCAGCCATCGCTGGCGGTGTCGTCGATGAGGATGCGTACCCGCACGCCACGGTCGGCTGCCTTGAGCAACTCGTAGGCGAGGGCGCGCGTGGTCAGTCCGTCGTGGACGATGTAGTACTGGATGTCGAGGCTGCGCTGGGCTGCGCGAATCAGCGCCGCGCGGGCGACGAAGGCATCCTCGCTGGCGCCCAGGAGGTGGAAGCCGGACTGGCCGGGGTGGTCGCGTCCCTGGATTTCGGCCTGCCTGGCCAGCCAGGTACCCTCGGCGGGCAGTGCCGACGACGGTTGCGGCGGAGGAGTGCTGGCGCAGCCGGAGAGGGCCAGGAGGGCCAGCAGGAGGAATCGGCGAAGCAAGGATATCTCCCGTGGAAACTCGAACGACCGGCTCATCCCGGTCGTGCGAATTCTAGGAGTTTTCCTCGGAAGAGCGATGCCCCGCCTGATTTTTTCAGAATCCACCGAGCCTCGGATGGGCTCAGCTACCGAGTTTTTCCTTCAGCCGGTACCAGGCCATGCCCAGCGCCAGCAGTGGCGAGCGCAGCAACTTGCCGCCGGGGAAGGTGATGTGCGGCACCTTGGCGAACAGGTCGAAGCCGTCGCTCTGCTGGCCGCCGATGGCTTCGGCGAGCAACTGCCCGGCGAGGTGCGTGGCGTTCACCCCGTGTCCGGAATAGGCCTGGGCGAAGTACACGTTGGGCTGCCCCGGCAGGCGGCCGATCTGTGGCAGGCGATTGGCGCCGATGCCGATCATGCCGCCCCATTGGTAGTCGATGCGGACGTTCGCCAGTTGCGGGAATACCTCCAGCATCTTCGGCCGCATGTAGGCGGCGATGTCGCTGGGGTCGCGGCCGGAATAATGGCAGGCGCCACCGAACAGCAGGCGGTTGTCGGCGGAGAGCCGGTAGTAGTCGAGGGCCACGCGCTGGTCGCACACCGCCATGTTCTGCGGCAGCAGTTGGCGGGCCAGTTTCTCGTCCAGCGGTTCGGTGGCGATCACGTAGCTGCCGGCCGGCAGTACCTTGCCGCCGAGCAGCGGGTTGAGGTCGTTCATGTAGGCGTTGCAGCCCAGCACCAGGGTCTTCGCCCGCACTTTGCCGGTGGCGGTATGCACCTGGACTTCCGTGCCGTAGTCGATCCGCGTCACCGGCGAGCGCTCGAACAGGCGGACGCCCAGCGACTGGGCAGCGGCGGCTTCGCCGAGGACCAGGTTGAGCGGGTGCAGGTGGCCAGAGCCCATGTCCACCAGGCCGCCGACGTAGCGATCGGAGCCGACCACGCTGCGCATCTCCGCGGCCGGCACCAGGCGCATCTCGTGGCGATAGCCGAGGGCCTGGAGTTCCTCCATGTCCTCGCGGAAGCCCTGGTAGTCGCCGGGCTTGTTCGCCAGGTCGCAGTAGCCCCAGCGCAGATCGCAGTCGATGGCGTACTGCTCGACCCGGCGACGGACGATCTCCACCGCCTCCAGGCCCATCAGCTTGAGTGCCTTCACGCCGTCGGCGCCGATCACCGGGAGGAACTGCTCGACGTCATGGCCGACGCCGCGGATCAACTGGCCGCCATTGCGTCCACTGGCGCCCCAGCCGATCCGGTGCGCTTCCAGCAGGACCACGGAGAAGCCGCGCTGGGCCAGTTCCAACGCCGTGTTCACTCCCGAGAAGCCGCCGCCGACGACGCACACGTCGGCCTGTTCTTCGCCGGCCAGGGGAGGGCACTCGATGCGTCGGTTGAGCGTGGCGGCGTAGTAGGAGGGGGCGTGTTGGGCGGTATGCACCGGCTGGTGAACGCGGGCGTTCATGTGTGAAATCCTGATTATTATGTGTGGAAAATTTGACGGAGCATAAACGTCAGTCGAGGCGCTCGCCAAGGGCGAAAAAGGAAAAAAACTGCGAGGTGTTGCGGGGATCGTGTACAGAAAAGACGGTGTTTCCCGTCTATGCCGGGAGTCCTGGCGGACTCCCGGAAAGTGCCTTGGGTCAATCCGGAACCGGTAGGTCGAGCGATTCCTTGACCTCTTCCATGACGATATAGCTCTTCGACTCGCGTACGTGCGGCAGTTTCAGCAGGATGTCGCCGAGCAGCTTGCGGTAGGACGCCATTTCCGAGATGCGAGCCTTCACCAGGTAGTCGAAGTGGCCGGACACCAGGTGGCATTCCAGCACATGGGGCAGCTTGAGCACCGCCCGGCGAAACTCTTCGAAGGTATCGCCGGACTTGTAGTCCAGGCTGATCTCGACGAACACCAGCAGGCTGGCCTTCAGATGCTGCGGATTGAGCCGGGCGTGATAGCCCATGATCAGGCCTTCGCGCTCCAGGCGGCGCACGCGTTCGGTGCAGGGTGTGGTCGAGAGGCCGACGCGTTCGCCCAGCTCGGTGAAGGAAATGCGACCTTCCTCCTGCAGGATGCGGAGGATGTTGCGGTCGATCTTGTCCAGCTCGCGCTTGCTCTGATGCTGGGTACGCATGGATGGAGGCTCCCCGTCTGGCTCGGAAAATCCGGAAATTTTCCGCCAATATAACGTCGAAAGCAGGGAAAAACACTGGCCAGGGAAAACGCCTTGATCTTGCACGAGGGCCCCGCCACCCTTGGCCGGGTCGGCAACGGACAGAGGTAGGACATGCGTTTGCGCAGAAGGACGACGTTGCTGCTGGTATTTGCAGTGCTGTTGCTGCTGGCGTTCGGCTACGGCTGGCATGCCTGGCGCAGCCTGTTGCGCGAGCAGGGTGTCGAGCGCCTGGAGTGGCAAGGCCTGGGCCTGTCCGCCGAAGGCATCGGGCTGCGACGGCTGGCGCTGGAGCGGCGCGGCGCGGATGGCGCCAGCCTGCGACTGGACGTGGAACACGCGCTGCTGCGCTGGCCCGGGCTGTCGGGTTGGCGTCCGCGTCTACCCGGCCTGCGCGTGGAGCAAGTGGCGCTCGCCTGGCAACCGGCTGCCGCGAGTTCCGACGACGACTCCGCTGCGCTGGACTGGACGTCCCTGCGCGAGACCCTCGCCTGGCTGCCGGAACAGATCCACCTCGAACGCTTCCATCTCGACCTGCCTTGTCCCGCCGGCCGCTGCGAGCAGGACGGCGGGCTGGACATCGGCCGCCCGTCGGGAGCGCTGTTTCCGCTGGCTGCGCAACTGCGCCTGCAACAGGAGGCGCAGCAGGCCCAGCTCGACGCCCAGCTCTTCGAGGAGCCTACCGGTTGGCGCCTGCGGACGCGCGCGCAACTCGACCGGCAGGCGCTGCTGACGCTGGACAGCCAGCTCGCGCCGTCCGATGGCGACGGCCTCTGGCAGGGGCGCCTGGAGGCGCCCGGCCTGCCGGACACCCGTGGCCTGGTGGTCTGGCTCAATCGCTGGTTGCCGGAAGCCCAGCGCCTGCCCGACGCACCGCAAGCCCTGCATCTGCAAGCGGACTGGACGATCCGCCTGGCGCCTGGCAGCGACTGGCTGGAGCCGCGCCGGGTGCTCGACGGCGGTGGCTCGGCGGCGCTGCTGGTGCAGGCTCCGCAAGCCTGGCCGCTGCCCGGTCTGGGTAATGTACAGGGCGAACTGCAAGTCCAACTGGATGGAGACGAGGGCGCCTGGTTGCCACGCCAGCTGCGCAGCGACTTGCGCCTGAGCCAGTTGCACGGCGAGTGGTTGCAGGCGCTGCCGGCCGAGTTGCGGCCGAGCGCGCTGGGCTTGCGCAGCGAGCCGCTGGAGCGCGATGCCGATAGCGTCACCGCGTTGCGCCTGGCGTTCACCAGCGAGGGCGCGAGTACGCTGAAGCTGGAGACGCGGCTCGACCTGCTGGGCATCTCGCCGTGGGCCGCCAGGCTGGTGGAGGGTCGCTTGCAGGTGGACGCGCCGCGCCTGCAATACCTGGGCTGGAAAGCCGAGCGACTGGTCGCGGAGATTCCCCTGGAGGGCCGGCTGGACGGGCAGCGCGCCAACCTCTCCTTCGGCAGGGGCGCGCGGTTGCAGGCGGCGTCCCTGGCCGAGCCGTCGACGCTGCACCTTGGCCAGCCCCGCCTCGACCTCGCCGGGGCCGCTCTCGAACTGGCCTACCAGCCGCTGGCGCTGCATTTCGCCGGGCCGCTGCAGGCGCAGGTCGGACAACTCCGCCAGGCCAACCTCAAACCGTTGGCCTGGACCTTCGAGGGGCCGCTCGACACCACCCTCGAGCGCACCAGCCTGAAGGGACGGCTGAGCAACGGCGCGGGGTTGGCGGCGGACATCCAGCTGCAGCGCGACGCGAAGACGCCCCTGGCGCTCTCCGCCAGGCTGGCCGAGGTGTTCTTCCGTACCGGCAATCCGCTGGCCGCGACCCTCGCCGACTGGCCGGGGCTGCTCGAACTGGGCAATGGGCGAGCGACCGCCGCGGCCGGCTGGAAGCTCGATGCGGCGGGCGCCTCGTCCCTCGACCTGGACCTGACTCTGAAAGGCCTCGACGGTATCTACGACCGCAGCGAGCTGAAGGGGCTGGGCGGCAGCCTGGCCTTGCGCCTGCGTGGCGGTCAGTTGAGCCTGGACAGCCCCGGCCTGAGCCTGGCCGAGGCCAATCCCGGCCTGCCGCTGGGGCCGGTGAGTTTCCGCGGGCGCTATGAGGCCCCGCTTTCCGCGCCGGGCAGCGGCCGTTTGAGCTGGCAGACGTTGCAGAGCGGCCTGTTCGGCGGGCAGGCCTCGGTCCCCGCGGGGAGCATCCGCCTGGGTCAGGCTGAGCAGAAGTTCGCCTTGCGTATCCAGGGCATACAACTCGGCGAGATTTTCCGGGTCTATCCGGCGGAGGGCCTGGCCGGCGAAGGCGCCCTGGACGGCGAGCTGCCGCTGATGCTGAACCGCTGGAAGCCCAGCGTCTCCGGCGGCCAGGTCAAGGCCCGCGAGCCCGGCTACCTGCGCTTCCGCTCGGCGAAGATCGAGGCGCTGGGGCGCAGCAACCCGGGGATGAAGCTGGTCGCCGATGCCCTCGACGATTTCCACTACGACGTCCTGCAAAGCAGCGTCGATTATCATGAGAACGGCAAGCTGTTGCTCGGCCTGCGCTTGCAGGGCAGCAACCCGGACCTGGAGAAGGGGCGCCCGGTCAACCTCAACGTCAATCTGGAGGAGGATATCCCGGCACTGCTGACCAGCCTGCAACTGAGCGACCGGGTCAGCGAAACCATTCGCCAACGTGTGCAGGAGCGCATGCAGAAACGCAAGGCTTCGGCGCCATGAGCCATACAGGAGAACCCCCGATGCGCCTCTGCGCTCTATTCGCTGTCCTGCTGCTGGGCAGCCTGACGATGGCCTGCACGCCCACCGTGCAGCTGGCGGCTCCCAGCGAGCCGATCAACATCAATCTCAACGTGAAAATCGAGCACGAGATCTACATCAAGGTCGACAAGGCTCTGGACGGCATCATCAACGAGAACAGCGGCCTGTTCTAAAGGAGCGGATCCATGACAACCCGTAGCAAACTCGGTATCGCCCTGCTGGCCCTCGGCATCAGCCTTTCCGCCATGGCGATGGACCTCGGCCAGGCCATGTCGGCCCTTGGCGGCGCCAAGGCCCAGGGCCTGGTCGGCGAGCAGGCGGACGGCTACCTTGGCGTGGTCAGCAACAGCGGCCAGGCGGCGGACATCGCCGCGCAGATCAATGCCGCGCGGCGTGCCGAATACCAGAAGGTGGCCAACAGCAGCGGCGCTTCGCTGGCCGACGTGGAGGCCATGGCCGGCAAGAAGGCGATGGAGAGAACCCCTGCCGGGCAGTACGTCCAGGTCGGCGGCAAGTGGGTGAAGAAATAGCGCGAAGGCTCCGCGAGCGCTCTGGGACGCTGCTCCGGTCGCAAGGGCCGGGCAGTGTCCGCGGAATTTTTCCTGTCGCGAGCGGTTCCTTCAGGGACTCCTGCCGTTTTCCATGGCTTCTGCGACAGGCTTTCCCGAAAAAGCGACTCCCGGCCTGAGTTCGATCATTTAAATATGCGGTATTTTTCCAGTTTTATGGTGGATGCGCCTCGGTAAAACCCCTAATTGTCCGGTTTTTTACCTGAGTAACCGTCTAAAATTGGTGATTATTTCTGCCTGCCTCTTCCTATACTGCGCGCATCTACACGCTCAAAATAACAAACGTCCGCGGTTCCTCCGCGACGTGGGAGGCGACAATGCGAGTTCTGGTCCTTGGCAGCGGTGTCATCGGTACCGCCAGTGCGTATTACCTGGCCCGTGCCGGGTTCGAGGTGGTGGTGGTCGACCGTCAGGACGGTCCCGCGCTGGAAACCAGCTTCGCCAACGCCGGCCAGGTGTCTCCCGGCTACGCTTCGCCCTGGGCAGCCCCGGGCATTCCCCTGAAGGCCATGAAGTGGCTGCTGGAAAAGCACGCGCCGCTGGCCATCAAGCTCACCTCCGATCCCAGCCAGTACGCCTGGATGCTGCAGATGCTGCGCAACTGCACCGCCGAGCGCTACGCCGTGAACAAGGAGCGCATGGTCCGCCTGTCCGAGTACAGCCGCGATTGCCTCGACGAACTGCGCGCCGAGACCGGCATCGCCTACGAGGGCCGCACCCTCGGCACCACCCAACTGTTCCGCACCCAGGCGCAGCTGGACGCCGCCGGCAAGGACATCGCCGTGCTCGAGCGCTCCGGCGTGCCCTACGAGGTTCTCGACCGCGATGGCATCGCCCGCGTAGAGCCGGCCTTGGCCAAGGTCGCCGACAAGCTGGTCGGCGCTTTGCGCCTGCCCAACGACCAGACCGGCGACTGCCAGCTGTTCACCACCCGCCTGGCGGAAATGGCCAAGGGCCTGGGCGTGGAGTTCCGCTTCGGCCAGAACATCGAGCGCCTGGACTTCGCCGGCGACCGCATCAACGGCGTGCTGGTCAACGGCGAATTGCTCACCGCCGACCACTACGTGCTGGCCCTGGGCAGCTACTCGCCGCAACTGCTCAAGCCGCTGGGTATCAAGGCTCCGGTCTATCCGCTGAAGGGTTATTCGCTGACCGTGCCGATCACCAACCCGGAGATGGCGCCGACCTCGACCATCCTCGACGAGACCTACAAGGTGGCGATCACCCGCTTCGACCAGCGCATCCGCGTCGGCGGCATGGCGGAAATCGCCGGCTTCGACCTGTCGCTGAACCCGCGCCGCCGCGAGACCCTGGAAATGATCACCACCGACCTCTATCCCGAGGGCGGCGATATCAGCCAGGCGACCTTCTGGACCGGCCTGCGCCCGGCGACCCCGGATGGCACCCCGATCGTCGGCGCCACCCGCTACCGCAACCTGTTCCTCAATACCGGCCACGGCACCCTGGGTTGGACCATGGCCTGCGGGTCGGGTCGCTACCTGGCCGACCTGATGGCGAAGAAGCGCCCGCAGATCAGTACCGAAGGCCTGGATATTTCCCGCTACAGCAATTCCCCGGAGAACGCCAAGAATGCCCATCCAGCGCCAGCACACTAACGAGCGTATGAGCCAGATCGTCGTCCACAACGGCACCGTCTACCTGGCGGGCCAGGTGGGCGAGGACATGTCCGCGGGCGTCGAGCAGCAGACCCGCGAGACCCTGGCGGCCATCGAGCGTCTGCTGGAAGAGGCCGGCACCGACAAGACTCGGATCCTCTCGGTGACCATCTACCTGAAGGACATCGACGCCGACTTCGAAGGCATGAACCGCGTCTGGGACCAGTGGCTGCCGCGCGGCGTCGCGCCGGCGCGCGCCACCGTCGAAGCCAAGCTCTGCGAGCCGGAGATCCTGGTAGAGATGTCGGTGGTCGCTGCGCTGCCCTGAGTTTTGTCTGGCCCGGCCGGAGAGCCGGGCTTTTTTTCGCCTGATGAAAGGTGCGCGATGCCGCACCTCGCTGAAGAGAGACCCGTCGCCATGCGCCCCGCCCGTGCCCTGATCGACCTGCAAGCCCTTCGTCACAACTATCGGCTGGCCCGCGAGGCCACCGGCGCCCGTGCGCTCGCGGTGATCAAGGCGGACGCATACGGCCACGGCGCGGTGCGCTGTGCCGAAGCGCTGGCGGCCGAGGCCGATGGCTTCGCCGTGGCCTGCATCGAGGAGGGCCTGGAGCTGCGCGAGGCCGGTATCCGCCAGCCGATCCTGCTGCTGGAGGGCTTCTTCGAGGCGTCCGAGCTGGAGCTGATCGTCGCCCACGACTTCTGGTGCGTGGTGCATTGCGCCTGGCAATTGGAGGCGATCGAACGCGCCAGCCTGGCCCGCCCGCTGAACGTCTGGCTGAAGATGGATTCGGGCATGCACCGCGTCGGCTTCTTCCCCGAGGACTTCCGCGCCGCCCACGAGCGCCTGCGGGCCAGCGGCAAGGTGGCGAAGATCGTGATGATGAGTCACTTCTCCCGCGCCGACGAACTGGATTGCCCGCGCACCGAGGAACAGCTCGCCGCCTTCGCGGCCGCTAGCCAGGGCCTGGAAGGCGAGATCAGCCTGCGCAATTCGCCAGCCGTGCTCGGCTGGCCGAAGGTGCCCAGCGATTGGGTACGTCCGGGCATCCTGCTCTACGGAGCCACGCCGTTCGAGCGCGCACATCCGCTGGCCGACCGCTTGCGCCCGGTGATGACCCTGGAATCGAAGGTGATCAGCGTCCGCGACCTGCCGGCCGGCGAACCGGTCGGCTACGGCGCGCGCTACAGCACCGAGCGTAGCCAGCGCATCGGCGTGGTCGCCATGGGCTACGCCGATGGCTATCCGCGCCACGCCGCCGACGGCACCCTTGTGTTCATCGACGGCAAGCCGGGGCGCCTGGTTGGCCGGGTATCGATGGACATGCTCACCGTCGACCTTACCGACCATCCCCAGGCCGGGCTGGGCAGCCGGGTCGAACTATGGGGCCCGAACGTGCCGGTCGGCGCCCTGGCGGCGCAGTTCGGCAGCATTCCCTACCAGCTGCTGTGCAACCTGAAAAGGGTGCCGCGCGTCTATTCCGGGGCTTGAGAAAAACTTTCCGAATTCTTTGCGCAGGCATGTCGACCGATCTGTTGTAAATACTGAACAGTGTTGCCATGATACGGCCGACTTGGGGTCGCCAGCCGTGTGCGGCCTCGTTTTGCCTTGCCTGCCAGAAGAATAAGGAGGACTCCACCCTTGGACGTCGGTGCTCGTCTGCAAACCATCCGAAAGCTCAAAGGTCTTTCCCAGCGCGAACTCGCCAAACGGGCGGGTGTCACCAACAGCACTATCTCGATGATCGAGAAAAACAGCGTGAGCCCTTCCATCAGTTCGCTGAAGAAGGTGCTGGGCGGTATCCCCATGTCCCTGGTGGAGTTCTTCTCCCTGGACCTGGAGCAGGACAGCCATACCCAGGTTGTCTACAAGGCAGACGAACTGATCGACATTTCCAGCGGCGCGGTGTCCATGCGCCTGGTGGGCAAGGCGCACCCGAGCCGGGCGATCGCCTTCCTCGACGAAACCTACCCGCCGGGCTCCGACACCGGCGAGGAAATGCTCAACCACGAAGGCGAGGAGGCCGGCGTGCTGGTCGACGGGCGCCTGGAACTGACCGTCGGCAGCGAGACCTATGTGCTCGAGCGCGGCGACAGCTACTATTTCGAGAGCAACAAGCCGCACCGTTTTCGCAATCCCTACGATGTGCCGGCACGCTTGATCAGCGCCACCACGCCCGCAAATTTCTGACCTGAAGCACAAGACCCCGCCGGGCCCGAAGGGCGCCGGCCGACAAGGGGCATGCGGGGCTGCGACCTAATGCCGCAAGGCTTTGCGAGGGTGTGCAATTGTTTCTGCCGGGCTTTCTTTGCCGTTATACTTGCGCCCGCCCGCGCGGCCCGCAGTGATCGGTATCGTGCCCGGGTGTGATAAGCCACGATGAGGGTGTAAGGGTGAACCTGATTAAAAAAATGCTGGCGGCCCAAGCTGCCGTGTTGGCCCTGTGGGCTGTAAGCGCTCAGGCTACGACCACTGACGATGCGATCGCCAAGCGCCTCGAGCCGGTAGGCAAGGTCTGCGTACAAGGCAAGGAATGCGAAGGCGTCGGCGCCGTCGCGGCAGCCGCCGGTGGCGGCGGTGCGCGTTCCGGCGAAGACATCGTCGGCAAGACCTGCAACACCTGCCACGGCACCGGCCTGCTGGGCGCGCCGAAGGTTGGCGACAAGGCCGAGTGGGGCAAGCGCGCCAAGGAGCAAGGCGGCCTCGATGGCCTGCTGGCCAAGGCGATTTCCGGTATCAACGCCATGCCGCCGAAAGGCACCTGCGCCGATTGCTCGGACGACGAGCTGAAAGCCGCGATCAAGCATATGTCCGGTCTGTAACAACGCCGGGACAGTGTCGCGAAAAGCCGCCTCCTGGCGGCTTTTTCGTATCCGCGGTGCGGGTTTTTCCCGCTGGCGGATCGTCCCGCCGGCAAACAGGGTCCAAACTTCCGGCTACCCATTCGCCGGAGGGCATCGTCTTGAGCCGAACCTGTTCCATTGACGCCGCAGTCGATCACTTGCTGCAGACCATCGAGGGCCCGATTCGCATGGGCCTGCCCCTCGGGCTGGGCAAGCCCAACCGACTGGTCAATGCGTTGTACCAGCGCCTGCGGACCCTGCCGGAGCGCCAGCTGACGCTGTATACCGCGCTTTCCCTGGGGCGTCCCGCCGCTGGCGGCGACCTGCAACGGCGTTTCCTCGAGCCTTTCGCCGAACGGGTCTTCGCCGACTACCCGGAGCTGGATTACCTGCACGCCCTGCGCCGCGACGAACTGCCAGCGAACATCCGTGTCGAGGAGTTCTACCTGCAGCCCGGCAGCCTGCTGGACAGCGCGCCGGCGCAGCAGCACTACATCAGTTGCAACTACAGCCACGTCGCCCGCGACATCAATGCCAAGGGCGTCAACGCGGTGGCCCAGCTGGTGGCGCGGCATCCCGAGCGGCCGGGCAAGCTGAGCCTGGCCTGCAACCCGGATATCACCCTGGACCTCCTGCCGATGCTGGAGAAGCGTCGCGCCGCTGGCGAGACCATCGTCGCCATCGGCGTGGTCCACGATGACCTGCCCTACCTGCCGGGCGACGCCGAGGTCGAGGAGTCGGTATTCGACCTGCTGATCGACGCGCCGGCGGAAAGCAGCCGGCTGTTCTCCACGCCGAACATGCCGGTCAACCTGCAGGATCACTGTATCGGTCTCCACGCCAGCGCGCTGGTGCGCGACGGCGGCACCCTGCAGATCGGCATCGGCTCGATGGGCGACGCGCTGACCGCCGCCCTGCTGCTGCGCCAGCGCGACAACGCCACCTACCGAGCGTTGATCGACGAGCTGGGTGTGCGTGCGCGCTGGGCCGAGACGATCGAGCGCGACGGTGGCCTGGAGCCGTTCCGCCGGGGGCTTTACGGTTGCAGCGAGATGTTCGTGCCGGGTCTGCTGGCGCTGGCCGAGGCCGGCGTGCTGAGCCGCCGGGTCTACCCCGACGAAGCGCGGCAGCGTGCCGCCGAGCGCGGTGAGGCGCCGGTGGAGGGCGGGGTGTGGCTGCACGGCGGCTTTTTCCTCGGTCCGTTGGCGTTCTACCGGCGCCTGCGCGAGATGTCGCTGGAAGAGCGCGCCGGGATCGGCATGACCGGCATCGGCTTCGTCAACAACCTGTACCGCCAGGAAGAGCTGAAGCGTCTGCAGCGGCGCGACGCGCGCTTCATCAACAGCGCCTTCACCGTGACCCTGCTCGGCGCCGGGGTCGCCGACCAGTTGGAGGACGGCCGGGTGCTCAGTGGCGTCGGCGGGCAGTACAACTTCGTCGCCCAGGCTCACGAGCTGGAGGGCGCACGTTCGATCCTGATGCTGCGTAGCTGGCGCGAATCCGGCGGGGAGGTCAGTTCGAACATCGTCTGGCAGTACGCCCACACCACCATTCCCCGGCACTTGCGTGACATGGTGGTGACCGAGTACGGGATCGCCGACCTGCGCGGCAAGAATGACGCGGAAGTGATCGCCGCGCTGCTGGCCATCGCCGACTCACGCTTCCAGCAGGCGCTGGCCGAGCAGGCCCAGTCGGCCGGCAAGCTGCCGAAGGATTTCGTCCTGCCCGAACGCTATCGCAACAATATCCCGGAGCGCCTGCAGGCCTTGCACCAGGCCCACGCAGCGGCGCTGCCGGAGTTTCCCCTGGGCAGCGATTTCGACGAGGTCGAGCAGGACCTGCTGCGGGCGCTGGGTTGGCTCAAGCGCAAGCTGAAGCTGAGCGAGATCCTCGAACTGGGCAAGGCGACCCTGGATGCGCCGGAGCCAGAAGCCTACCCGGCGCATCTGCGGCGCATGGACCTGGACGATCCGCAGGGGCTTCGCGAGGAACTCTACCAGCGCTTGCTGCTGGCCGGCCTGCGAGCCAGCCAGGAAGAGCGGGGCTGAGTGGCGCTCAGTCGAGGAACTCGACCTGACCGCCGGCCAGCGATTTCACCCGGGCCAGGGACTCGACCCGGTAGCCTTCGCTTTCCAGCAGGGCGCGGCCATCCTGGAAGGATTTCTCGATGACGATGCCGAGCCCGGCGATGCTCGCGCCGGCCTGGCCGATCAGGTCGATCAGCGCCTTGGCGGCATGGCCGTTGGCGAGGAAGTCGTCGATCACCAGCACGTGGTCGTGGGCGTTCAGGTGCTTGGCCGAGATGGCGATGGTGCTCTCGGTCTGCTTGGTGAAGGAGAACACCTTGGAGATGTACAGGTTGTCCTTCAGGGTCAGCGACTGGTACTTGCGGGCGAAGATCACCGGGACGCCCAGCTCCAGGCCGGCCATGACCGCCGGGGCGATGCCGGAAGCCTCGATGGTGACGATCTTGGTGATGCCCTGGTCGCGGAAGCGCATGGCGAACGCGTGACCGACCTGCTGCATCAGCTGCGGGTCGATCTGGTGGTTGAGAAAGGCGTCGACCTTGAGTACGTGCTCGGAAAGGACGATGCCTTCCGAGCGGATTTTGTCTTTGAGAATGTCCACGGGTGGCTTCCTGCGAAGCGGCTGTCGCTGATGAAGCGCGGCATTGTACCGCCAGCCGGCGCCGCGCGCGACGTTCTCTCGGACGAGCGAACATGATCGAGCGGTCAGGAATCCGCGCCTGCCCGGCGCGGCCCCGTGGCAGGCGGGCCGCGCCGCTGCCGGCTCATTTCAGCAGGTTGTTCACCAGTAGCGTCTCGACGTCCTTGAAGCGCCCGCTGAGCACGGCCTTGGCGGCGTAGAGCGCGGTGTCGGCGACCTGGCCGAACTCGATCTTCGGCGGCATCACCAGCTCCGCAGGGTTGGTATGCACGTCCAGCAGCGCCGGACCGGGCTGGGCGAGGAACTCCTGCACCGCCGCCTCGAGCTCCTCGGAGCGCGTCACCTTGCGTCCGTGGAAGCCGATCACTTCGGCGAGACGGGCGAAGTCCGGGTTGAGCAGGTCGGTGTAGTTGTCCAGCAGGCCCTCGACCTTCTGTTCCAGCTCGACGAAGTTCAGCGAGGCATTGTTCAGCACCACTACCTTGATCGGCAGTTTTTCCTGGATGGCCGTCAGCAGGTCGCCGAGCAGCATGGCCAGGCCGCCGTCGCCGGAGATCGAGATCACCTGGCGCTCGGGGTAGGCCTTCTTCAGCCCCAGCGCCTGGGGCATGGCGTTGGCCATGGTGCCGTGGACCAGGCTGGTGAGGGTGCGGCGCTTGCCGTTGCTGTGGATGTGACGCAACAGCCAGACCATCGCCGAGCCGCCGTCGGCGGTGAACAGGGCGTCCTCGCTGGCGTGCTGGTCGAGCAGGCTGACCAGGTGCTGCGGATGGATCAGCTCGCCCTTGCCGGCTTGCTCCTCTTTTTCCAGCGTCCGCAGCGAGCGCTCGCGGTGCTCCAGGCATTCGTCGAGGAAGCTGCGCTCCTCGCGGGCTTCGAGCAACGGCAAGAGCGCCTCGAGGGTGGGGATCACGTCGCCGACCACGCCGAGATCGATGGGGTGGCGGCGGCCCAGGTGACTGCCATCGCGGTCGACCTGGATCAGGGTGGCCTTCTGCGGATAGAACTGCGCCCAGGCGAAGTCGGCGCCGAGCAGCAGGAGGGTGTCGCACTCGGTCATCATGTGGAAGCCGGACTCGATCCCGAGCATACCGGTCATGCCCATGTTGAAGGGGTTGTCGTACTCGACGAAGTCCTTGGCCCGCGACGTGTGCGCGATGGGCGCCTTGAGGCGGTCGGCGAGGGCCACCAGCAGGTCGTGGGCGCCCTGGCAGCCGGAGCCGGCGTAGATGCCGATCTTCTTGCCGTGGGCCAGCAGGCGGGCGACGTCCTGCAGTTCGGCGTCGCTGGGGCGCAGCACCGGTTGCGGGAAATGCACCGAGAACGGCAGGTCGTCCTTCACCGTGGCCTGGCTGATGTCGGCCGGCAGGATCACCACCGCCACGCCGCGCCGGTTGAGCGCCGCCTGGCAGGCCAGGGCCACCACCCGGCGCGCCTGTTCCGGGCTGTGCACCT
This sequence comes from Pseudomonas sp. 18-147, assembly GCF_051048045.1. Classification (NCBI taxonomy): domain Bacteria; kingdom Pseudomonadati; phylum Pseudomonadota; class Gammaproteobacteria; order Pseudomonadales; family Pseudomonadaceae; genus Pseudomonas; species Pseudomonas sp. 18-147. The sequence continues at coordinate 6,270,993 of NZ_CP182296.1, read as the reverse complement.
GCTCGCAGAACACCGAGCAGCTGGCGTAGACCGCCTTGAAGTCGACCTCCTGGGGAAACTCCATGCCCAGTTGCGGGGTAACGATCTGGCTGGCGATCAGGACCATCGGCGCGCGGTTGCGCTGGGCCTCGTAGACGCCGTTGATGAAGTGCAGGCTGCCCGGTCCGCAGGAGCCGGCGCAGGCGGTCAGGCGTCCGCTGATGTAGGACTCGGCGCCCGCGGCGAAGGCCGCCGCTTCTTCGTGGCGCACGTGGACCCACTGGATCTGGCTGCGATGGATGGCGTCGGTGACATGGTTGAGGGTGTCGCCGACGATGCCATAGCAATGGCGGACGCCGGCGGCTTCCAGGGTTTCCACGACGATCTCGGCGACTTTCTTGCTCGACATGAAGCTGTCCTCGAATGGAATTCGTTAGCTAGCTAATTTTGGTCGCGCGTGGAGCGGCAAAAGTTCCTCGCCCGAGGCTAGGCATCGGGCAAGACACTTTTGTGAAAATCGAGACAGTCGAGGCGCGGCGGGCTCAGCGCTTGAGCATGGCGCGGATGTCGGCGAGGGCGGCGTTGCCCTTGGCCGCCTTGACCTCTTGCGGGGCGTCTTCCATGCCTTCCCATTCGAGGTCTTCCGGGGGCAGTTCGTCGAGGAAGCGGCTCGGCGAGCAGTCGATGATCTCGCCGTATTGCTTGCGCTTGGCGGCGAAGGTCATCGCCAGGTTCTGCCGCGCGCGGGTGATGCCGACGTAGGCCAGGCGGCGCTCCTCTTCCACCGTGTCGGCCTCGATGCTGGAACGGTGGGGCAGGATCTCTTCCTCCATGCCCATGATGAACACGTAGGGGAACTCCAGCCCCTTCGACGCGTGCAGGGTCATCATCTGCACGCCTTCGGCGCCTTCCTCTTCTTCCTGCTGGCGCTCCAGCATGTCGCGCAGGACCAGCTTGGCGATGGCCTGCTCGATGGTCATGTCGCCTTCCTCGTCGCGCTCGAGGGTGTTCTTCAGTGCCTCGATGAGGAACCAGACGTTGCTCATGCGGAATTCGGCGACCTTGTCGCTGGAGGCGTTCTGCCGCAGCCAGTTCTCGTAGTCGATGTCCATCACCATGCTGCGCAGCACGGCGATCGGCTCGTTCTCCGCGCACTGTCGGCGGATACCGTCCATCCAGCGCTTGAAGCGTTGCAGGCGTTCGTGGAAACGGCTGTCGAGGTGCTCGGCCAGGCCCATCTCGTCGCAGGCGGCGTACATCGAGATCTTGCGCTGGGTGGCGTAGTTGCCGAGCTTCTCCAGGGTCGCCGAACCGATTTCCCGGCGCGGCACGTTGATCACCCTGAGGAAGGCGTTGTCGTCGTCGGGGTTCACCAGCAGGCGGAAGTAGGACATCAGGTCCTTCACTTCCTGGCGCCCGAAGAAGCTGGTGCCGCCAGAGAGCCGATAGGGAATCTGGTGGTGCTGGAGCTTCAGCTCCATCAGCTTGGCCTGGTGGTTGCCACGGTAGAGGATGGCGAACTCGCTGTACGGCCGCTCGGTGCGCAGGTGCAGGGTGAGGATTTCCATGGCGATGCGCTCGGCCTCGGCGTCCTCGTTGCGGCAGCGGATCACCCGGATCGGATCGCCGTGGCCCATCTCGCTCCACAACTGCTTCTCGAATACGTGCGGGTTGTTGGCGATGAGGACGTTCGCGCACTTGAGGATGCGGCTGGTGGAGCGGTAGTTCTGCTCCAGCATCACCACCTTCAGCGAAGGGAAGTCTTCCTTCAGCTGCATCAGGTTTTCCGGACGCGCGCCGCGCCAGGCGTAGATCGACTGATCGTCGTCGCCGACCACGGTGAACTGGGCGCGGTCCTTCACCAGCAGCTTGACCAGCAGGTACTGGCTGGCGTTGGTGTCCTGGTACTCGTCCACCAGCATGTAGCGCACCTTGTTCTGCCACTTCTGGAGGACGTCCGGATGTTCCTGGAACAGCTTCACCGGTTGCAGGATCAGGTCGTCGAAGTCCACCGCGTTGTAGGCGCGCAGGGTGCGCTGGTAATGCAGGTAGACGATCGCGGCGGTCTGCTCCTTGGGGTTGCGGGCCTTTTCCAGCGCCTCCTCCGGAAGGATCAGGTCGTTCTTCCAGGCGCCGATGTAGTTCTTGATCTCGTCGACGCCGTCGTCCCCGGAATACTCCTTCTGCATGATGTCGGTCAGCAGCGCCTTGATGTCCGACTCGTCGAAGATCGAGAAACCGGGCTTGTAGCCGAGCCGTTCGTGTTCCTTGCGGATGATGTTCAGGCCGAGGTTGTGGAAGGTCGAGACGGTCAGGCCCTTGCCCTCGCCGCCGCGCAGCAGGGTGCCGACGCGCTCCTTCATCTCCCGCGCGGCCTTGTTGGTGAAGGTCACGGCGACGATGTACTGGGCGCGGATACCGCACTGCTGGACGAGATAGGCGATCTTGCGGGTGATCACGCTGGTCTTGCCGGAGCCGGCGCCAGCCAGGACCAGCAGGGGACCGCCGACGTAGTTCACGGCTTCTTGCTGCCGGGGATTGAGTCGGGACATAGGAACAGGCCGGAAGAGAGGGTTGAAGCGGGGACGTATTCTAACAGGCTGGCTGGCATCCGCGAGAATTAGCGTGCAAGCTGTGACCGATCCCGAGATCGTTCACGCCATTTTGCTGTAGATTCCCTACCGCATTAGGATGATGCCGTTCGTTCTTTACGAAGATTCTTAAAACTTTGGAGGTTGCTTGTCAGCGCCCGCAGAACCCTTGCGCCTGCTCCTTCTGGCGGATACGCCGGACTGGGCGCCACTGCTAGGTGAACGCCTGAGAGCGCTGGGGCCTGCCTTTTCGCTGAGCATCGTCACCACCTGGGAGGGCGCGGCCACCCTGTTCGCCGCCGAGCCCCGGGGGCTGCTCCTGGCCACGCCGGCCTGCCTGCCGCTGGGGACTCCCTGTCCCTGGCCGGTGATCCTGCTGTTGCAGCAGGAGCCGGCGCAGACGCCGGTTGGGGTGGTCGACTGGCTGGCCGCCGAACAGCTCTCCGAGGACAGCCTGCGCCGCTGCCTGCGCTACGCGCGCGAGCGCCTGGGTTTGCAGGCGACCCTGCAACTGCTCGCCGAGCAGGATCCGCTGACCGGCATCGCCAACCGCCAGGGCTTCCAGACCCTGCTCGCGGCGCGCCTCAGCGAATTCGACGGGCGTGGCCTGGTGCTCGGCCACCTCGACCTGGACAACTTCCGTCACGTCAACGATTCCCTCGGCCACCAGGGCGGCGACCGCCTGATCCTGCAGGTGGTCAACCGCCTGCGCGGCTTCATGGAGAACGGCGACAGCCTGGCGCGCCTGGGCAGCGACGAGTTCGCCCTGCTGCTGGACACCCGTCGCGATCCGCAACGCGCCGAGCGGGTCGCCGAACGCATCGTCGAATGCCTCGGCGAGCCCTACTGGATCGATGGCGAGAGCCTGTTGCTGGGTTGCAGCCTGGGACTCGCCCACGCCCGTGCCGACGAAGGCGCCGACCCGCTGATGTGGCATGCGCACATCGCCATGCAGCAGGCCAAGAGCCGCCAGGGTTGCACCTTCCATGTCTTCGACGAACGCATCAACCGTGGCGTGCGCAGCCTCGCCGACCTCGAAGCCGAACTGCGCCGGGCGCTGCGTCGCGACGAGCTGGAGCTGCACTACCAGCCGCGACTGTGCCTGGACAGCGGGCGCATCGTCGGCCTGGAGGCGCTGGTGCGCTGGCGCCACGGCGAGCGGGGCCTGCTCACGCCCAGCGAGTTCGTCCCGCTGGCCGAGGAGAGCGGGCTGATCGTGCCGCTCGGCTACTGGGTCATCGCCCGCGCCCTGCGCGACATGCAGTGGCTCAACGGGCGCGGCCTGGAGCCGTTGCACATGGCGGTGAACCTGTCGTTCCGCCAGTTCCAGGACAGCCAGTTGCTGCCGACCCTGCAACGGTTGATCGAAGAGCACGGCGTCGACGCGCGCTGGCTCGAGTTCGAACTGACCGAGACCGCCGTGATGCGGCGCAGCGACCAGGTGCTGCAGACCATGCAGGCGCTCGGCCAACTGGGCGTGCGCTTTTCGCTGGACGACTTCGGCACCGGTTTCTCGTCCTTCGTCCACCTCAATAGCCTGCCGATCACCCTGTTGAAGATCGACCGCAGCTTCGTCGGCGGCATGGACCAGCGGGCGGAAAACTTCCAACTGGTGCGGGCGATGATCAACCTGGCGCACAACCTCAACCTGGAAGTGGTTGCCGAAGGCGTGGAGACCCTGCGCCAGCAGGAGCAGTTGCGCGATTTCGGTTGCGACCAGGTGCAAGGCTACTGGATCAGTCCGCCGCTGCCGTTGGCGGAACTGGCGCGTTTCCTGGGCATCGGCGAGCGCTCGGCGCACCGCGGCCAGCCGCTCGGCAATTGAGCGCCGACGCCTCGCTGGCCGTGGCTTTCGGCAGCAACCGCGCGGTCTTCCACTCGAAGGCCAGGGTCAGGCCGATGGCCGCGCAGGCCAGGCCGCCGGCCAGCCCCCACCAGACGCCCGCGGCGCCCCAGCCGGCCGCGAACGCCAGCAGGCAGGCCAGCGGCACGCCGACCAGCCAGTAGCAGGCCAGGCCGACCAGGAAGGTGGTGCGGGCGTCCTTGAGACCGCGGATCGCGCCCATGGCGACGTTCTGGGTGCCGTCGAACAGCTCGAACCAGGCGGCGATCGCCAGCAGCGAGACGGCCATCGCGGCCACCTCCCGGTTGGCCGGGGCGTCGCGGTCGAGGAACAGGCCGATGATGGCCTCCGGCATCCACCAGAAGAGCCCGGCGAAGAGCAGCATGCACAGCGCGCCGAAGCCGATGCCGACACGCCCGGCGCGGCGTGCTTCGAGCAGGCGGCCGGCGCCGAAATGCTGGCCGATGCGGTAGGTGGTGGCGTACGACAACCCCACCGGCACCATGAACGCCACGTATACCGCCTGGATGGCGATCTGGTGCGCGGCCAGGGCGTGATCGCCGATGATGCCCATGCACAGGGTGGCGACCGTGAACATCCCCGACTCCACCGCGTAGGTGCCACCGATGGGCAGCCCCAGGCGCAGTATCTCCTCGACCATCGCCCGCTGCGGCCGTCCCAGTCCGCGCAGCAGCGAGTACTCGGTATAGGCCGGCTGCAGGCGGATATACAGGGCCAGCAGCAGCGGCATGCAGTTCATGACGAGGGCGGTGACCAGGCCGATACCGGCCAGGCCCAGGCGCGGCAGGCCGAACAGGCCTTCTATGAAGGAATAGTTGAGAGCCAGGTTGGCCAGCGCGCCGAGCACGCTGATCGCCATCACCGGGCCGGCGCGGTCGATGGCGCTGGTGAAGCCGCGCAGGACCATGAAGGCCATGTAGCCGGGCAGGGCGAATGTCAGGCTGTGGAGGAACTGCATGGCGCCGTCCACCGTCTGCGGCGCCTGGCCGAAGACCAGGAGCAGCGGCCGCAGGTTCCATAGCAGCAGGCCGGCGGCCAGGGCCAGCGCGGCGCCGACCCAGAGTCCGGAGCGAGCGGCCGCGGCGGCGCCAGCGGCGTCGTCGCAGCCGTGACGGATCGCCACCAGGTTGCCGACCGCTGCCACCACGCCGACACAGAACGTCGAGACGAAGGCGTAGCTGACCGCGCCCAGGCCGCCGGCGGCCAGCGCGTCGGGGCCGAGCTTGCCCATCATCACGGTGTCGGTGAAGACCATGGCGACATAGGCCAGCTGGGCGGCGATCAACGGGCCCGCCAGGCGCAGGATGGCTTTGAGTTCGACGAGGGATGGCGAGGACATGGATGAGTAAGGCTCAGGAGGAGATGGTTGCCGCGATGGCCTGTCGGCGTTGAGAATGCGGCTATTCTCGGTGCGACTGGCATGGCTCCACAAAAGGAAAAACAAGATGCCAGGCATGAGTAAAAGTCATGAAAGAGGTAATTCCCCAATGACCCGTCGCCTGCCCCCGCTGTATGCCCTGCGCGCCTTCGAGGCTGCCGCCCGGCACGCCTCTTTCACCCGCGCCGGCGAGGAACTGGCGATAACCCAGAGCGCGGTGAGCCGGCACATCCGTACCCTGGAGGAGCACTTCGGTTGTCGTCTGTTCGAGCGCCATGGCCGCCAGTTGCAGCTGACCGAGCCGGCACGCCTGCTGCTGCCCGGGCTGCGCGACGGCTTCGATGCGCTGGAACGGGCCTGCACCGCCCTGCGTGTGGACGACGCCACCCTGCGCCTGAAGGCGCCTTCCACCCTTACCCTGCGCTGGCTGCTACCGCGCCTGAGCCGCTTCCGCCACCTGAACCCGGATATCGAGGTGCAGCTCACCAGTGCCTGGATGGATGTGGACTCGGTGGACTTCCAGCGCGAGCCTTTCGACTGCGCGGTGTTGCTGGGCAGCGGCCAGTTCAGCCCGGAATGGGAAACGGCAGCGCTGTTCGCCGAATGGCTGGTGCCGGTCTGCGATCCCGACGAGGCCGTGGAGCCCTGGACCCTCCAACGCCTGCGTGACAGCGAGTTGCTGCACCCCACGCCGGATCGTCGCGACTGGCGACGCTGGCTGCAACGGACCGGGCTGGGGGAGGAGGTGTCGCTCAAGGGCGGCCAGGTGTTCGACACGCTGGAACTGGGCATCGTCGCCGCCGCGCGAGGCTATGGCGTGTCCATCGGCGACCTGGTGATGGTCGCCGAGGATGTCGCCCAGGGCCGCATCGGCCTGCCCTGGCCGGTGGCGGTGGCCAGCGGCGAAAGCTATCACCTGGTCTGGCCTCGTGCCCGCAGGGGACAGGAACGCTTCCAGCGATTGCGCGACTTCCTCCTCGCGGAGGTGGCGGCGATGCGTCTGCCCGTCGTCGAGCGGCTGGCGTGACGCCGCCGGACAACTCCTGGCGCTGACGCGACGTTACAGGTCGCTGCCGTCGCTGGGCCGGGCGCAGGGTTTGCGCTAGGGTCGTTGGTCGTTGCCTGTCGGGAGCGGCAGGGGACGGAGCTTCCTTCCAACCGCCCAAAGGAACCCGCCATGACCTTCGCCAAAGGAATACTCGCCGCGCTGGCGCTCGCCGCCGCAGTCGGCCAGGCCAGCGCCACCGAACTCGAGCACTGGCCGGCCCCCGCCGCCAGGCAACTGAATGCACTGATCGAGGCCAACGCGAACAAGGGCGCCTATGCCGTGTTCGACATGGACAACACCAGCTATCGCTACGACCTGGAAGAATCGCTGCTGCCCTATCTGGAAATGAAGGGCGTGCTGACCCGCGACAGGCTCGACCCTTCGCTGAAACTGATCCCGTTCAAGGACCAGGCCGGGCACAAGGAGAGCCTGTTCAGCTACTACTACCGGCTTTGCGAGATCGACGACATGGTCTGCTATCCCTGGGTCGCCCAGGTGTTCTCAGGCTTCACCCTCAGGGAACTGAAGGGCTATGTCGACGAACTGATGGCCTACGGCAAGCCGATCCCCGCCACCTATTACGACGGCGACAAGCTCGCCACGCTCGACGTCGAGCCGCCGCGCGTGTTCAGCGGCCAGCGCGAGCTGTACAACAAGCTGATGGAAAACGGCATCGAGGTCTACGTGATCAGCGCGGCCCATGAGGAACTGGTGCGGATGGTCGCGGCGGACCCCAGGTATGGCTACAACGCCAAGCCGGAGAACGTCATCGGCGTCACCACCCTGCTGAAGAACCGCAAGACCGGCGAGCTGACCACTGCGCGCAAGCAGATCGCCGAGGGCAAGTACGATCCCAAGGCCAACCTCGACCTGGAGGTGACCCCCTACCTGTGGACCCCGGCGACCTGGATGGCCGGCAAGCAGGCTGCGATCCTCACCTACATCGACCGTTGGAAGCGGCCGATCCTGGTCGCCGGCGATACCCCGGACAGCGACGGTTACATGCTGTTCAACGGCACCGCGGAAAACGGCGTGCACCTGTGGGTCAACCGCAAGGCCAAGTACATGGAGCAGATCAACGGCATGATCAAGCAGCATTCCGCCGCACAGGCCAAGGCCGGCCTGCCGGTGACGGCGGACAGGAACTGGGTGATCGTCACTCCGGAGCAGATCCAGTAGGCGAAACGGCGAGGGGCCGGCATTGGCCGGCCCCCGCATCCCTCAGCGCACCACGTGCAGGAAGTGCATGTGCCGCTCGTACTGGTCGAGGATGTCGCCGATCACGCCGTCGCGGCTCCAGCCCATGATGTCGTAGTCCTGGCCGCCTTCCTGGAGATGGACCTCGGCGCGGAAATACTTGCGCGACTCGCTGCTGTCCTCGGTGTCGCGCATCACGAAGCTCGGCGTGGTGAAGGCGCGCGGACGCACCTCGTAGATGAAATCGACCTCGCCGCCGTGGCTGACTTCCAGCCGAACCCGGCCGTCCTCGCCGTCCTGCACCTGGACTTCGTAGCCCTGCTTGCGCAGTTCGGCGGCGACGTCCTCGCAGGCCGGTCGCGCCACATCGGTGATGAAGCGGTTGACGTGGCTGCGCCTTGGGAACATGGCGATGTTGCGCAGGCGGCGCTGCCAACCGTCGCCCTCGCTTGCGCCGCTGCGCGTGGTGGGGCGGGAGAAGGTCAGCGCCTGGTAGCGGATGCCGCGCTTGGTGGCATCCAGGTGCAGCGCCTTGAACAGGCCCCAGATCGACGCCAGGAGCACGATGGAGAATGGCAGCGCGCTGGCGATGGTCGCGGTTTGCAGCGCCTTGAGGCCATCGGCGAGGAGCAGGGCGATGGCCACCACGCCCATCAGCACCGACCAGAATATCCGCTGCCAGAGCGGCGAGTGGTCCTTGCCGCTGGAGGCTAGCATGTCCACCACCAGCGCGCCGGAGTCGGCCGAGGTGACGAAGAACACCACCACCATCAGCACCGCCACCAGCGAGATCACGCTGCCCAGCGGGAAGTGCTCGAGGAAGGCGAACAGCGCCACCGAACTGTCCTGGTTGACCACTTCGGCCAACTGGGTGAAGCCCTCCTGCAGGACCATGTGGATGGCGGTATCGCCGAACACCGTCATCCACAGCAGGGTGAAGCCGGCCGGGACGAACAGCACGCCGCAGACGAACTCGCGGATGGTGCGGCCGCGCGAGATACGGGCGATGAACAGGCCGACGAAGGGCGACCAGGACAGCCACCAGCCCCAGTACAGCAGGGTCCAGCCGCCGATCCAGTCGGTGGGCTCGTAGGCGTACAGGTTGAAGGTCTTGTTGACGATGTCGGACAGGTAGGCCCCGGTGTTCTGCACGTAGGTCTGCAGGAGAAACACGGTCGGCCCGAGGACCAGCACGAAGAGCAGCAGGATCACCGCCAGGCTCAGGTTCAGTTCGGACAGGATGCGGATGCCGCGGTCCAGTCCGCTGGCCACCGAGAGCGTGGCGAGGCCGCAGGTGGCGGCGATCAGGGCGATCTGCACGGTCTGGTTTACCGGCCAGCCGAACAGGTGGTGCAGGCCGCTGTTGATCTGCAGCACGCCGTAGCCGAGCGAAGTCGCCACGCCGAACACGGTGCCGATGATCGCGAAGATATCCACCGCGTGGCCGATGGGGCCGTAGATACGTTCGCCGATCAGCGGATACAGCGCCGAGCGCAGGGTCAGCGGCAGGCCGTGGCGATAGCTGAAGAAGGCCAGGATCAGCGCGACGATGGCGTAGATCGCCCAGGCATGCAGGCCCCAGTGGAAGAAGGTCAGCTTCATCGCTTCCTTCGCCGCCTGCACGGTGTTCGGCTCGCCCACCGGCGGGGTGGTGAAGTGCATCACCGGTTCGGCAACGCCGAAGAACATCAGGCCGATGCCCATGCCGGCGGAGAACAGCATGGCGAACCAGGTGGTGTTGCGGTAGTCGGGACGACTGTGGTCGGGGCCGAGCTTGATGTCGCCGTAGCGGCTGACGGCGAGGAACACCACGCTGATCAGGATCAGCGCCACGGCCAGTACGTAGAACCAGCTGGCGTTGGTGATGATCCATTGCTGGACGTGGTTGAACAGCGATTGCGCTTCTTCCTGGAGGAGGACGGTAAACAGCACCAGGGCCAGGATCAGGGCGGCGGAGGTATAGAAGACCGGAGGATTCAGGGTGCTCCGGGGGGTAGTGGGTGTCTCCATGTAAGCTAGCTCTCCTTGTGATCGGATTGCCCGCCGAAGGCGGAAGACGAAACAGCCTAACACATCGTGATAGCTAATTTGATTCGAAAAGCCTTAATCGATAGCTTTGCTGAATTATTACGCTTCACGTGGAGGTCATTGCCCGATACTGCAGGGCTTCCGCCAGGTGCCGGCGTTCGATGGCATCGATGCGCTCCAGGTCGGCCAGCGTCCGGGCCACCTTGAGTATGCGATGCAAGGCGCGCAAGGAAAGTTCCAGGCGCTCTCCGGCAGCCTCCAGCCAGCGGCGGTCCGCTTCGGCGAGTGCACAATTGCGGTGCATCGCCTGGAGATCGAGATGGGCATTGGCGCAGCCCTGGCGGGCCAGTTGCCGTTGCCGTGCGGCGCCCACCCGTTCGCTGACCTCGGCGGTAGCGGTTTCGCCGTGTCCTGGCTGCAGGCTGGTGCTTTCGCGGAGCACGCTGACGTGCAGGTCGATGCGATCGAGCAGCGGTCCGGACAGCTTGCCCCGGTAGCGCTGGACCTGTTCCGGGGTGCAGCGGCAGCGGCCACTGGGATCGCCGAGGTAGCCACAGGGACAGGGATTCATCGCCGCCACCAGTTGGAAGCGCGCCGGGAAACGTACCCGGCCGTTGGCCCGGGCAATGACGATCTCGCCGCTTTCCAGCGGCTCGCGCAGGACCTCCAGGACCTTGCGCTCGAACTCCGGCAGTTCGTCGAGGAACAGCACGCCCTGGTGCGCCAGGGTGATCTCGCCCGGCTGCGGGCGGCTGCCGCCGCCGACCAGGGCCGGCGCGGAGGCGGAGTGGTGCGGCTGGCGGAACGGTCGCTGCGGCCAGTGCCTGAGGGGGACGTGGCTGGCCACCGAATGGATCGCCGCGACCTCCAGGGCTTCGTCCTCGTCGAGCGCCGGCAGCAGGCCGGGCAGGCGGCTGGCCAGGAGGGTCTTGCCGGTGCCCGGCGGGCCGCTGAGCAACAGGTTGTGCGCGCCGGCGGCGGCCACCAGCAGGGCGCGCTTGGCGGCGGCCTGGCCCTGGACCTCGGCCAGGTCTGGATAAGGGAAGGGCGCGCGGAGCAGGCCGCGGGCCTGGTAGGGCGGCAGCGGGGCCTGGCCGGAGAGGTGTCCGGCGATCTCCAGCAGGTGGTCCACGGCGAACACCGTCAGCCCGCTGGCCAGGCTGGCCTCTTCGGCATTTTCCTTCGGTACCACCAGAACGCGCCTTGCGTCGCGCGCCGCCAGCGCGGCCGGCAATACGCCTCGCACTGGCCGGATCGCCCCGGACAGGGCCAGTTCGCCGAGGCACTCCAGGCCGTCGAGGGCGGTGCCGGGCAACTGGCCGCTGGCGGCGAGGATGCCGAGTGCGATGGCCAGGTCGAAGCGACCGCCGTCCTTGGGTAGGTCGGCGGGGGCGAGGTTGAGGGTGATGCGCCGCGCGGGGAAGTCGAAACCGGCATTGAGCAGGGCGCTGCGCACGCGGTCCTTGCTCTCGCGCACCGCGGTTTCCGGCAGGCCGACCAGGGTCAGCGAAGGCAGGCCGTTGGCCAGGTGCGCCTCGACGCTGACGCAGGGGGCTTCGACGCCGACCTGGGCTCGGCTGTGGACAATCGCCAGGGACATGGATCGCTCCTTGATCTCACGCCGCTCGCAGGGGGGAGGATCAGTCGGCGGGCGGCGTCAGCTTGCTTTCGAGTTCCGCCACCTTGGCCTCCAGGGCTTCCAGCCGTGCGCGGGTGCGGGCGAGGACCAGCATCTGGCTGTCGAATTCCTCGCGGCTGACCAGGTCGAGCTTGCTGAAAGCGCTCTGCATCAGGGCGCGGAACTGCGACTCCAGCTCGGCCTTGGGCAACGGCGATTCGCCGGCGAACAGGCGGCTGGCTTGTTGGCTGAGGGCTTCGAAGACGGCTTTGGGCGGCAGCATGGCGAGGGTTCCGGTAACGAGTGGGCGGCAGTCTAGCACGATGTCGGCGGCGCTCGCGGGAGGGCCATTGCACACTTTTTGCGCAACTGTCGGAGCGCGTCTGCGCCTATTTGGTGCGCCGCCCGGAGGCCGGCGTTCCGCACTATCCCCGGGTTGGCGGCTAAGGGCTTGAAATCCGGCGGATTTGCCGGAGCTGGCAAGCTTTCTGCTTTGGCCGGTGTGAGGCGTGCACTGAAGCAGTACCGGTGCGGCAGATGAGGCGGTTGCGGGAGGCCGGCAGGTTGCGGCATCGAACGGCCGCAGCAGGGCCAGGTCGGGGCGGAGGGTCCCGATCATGCTTCCCAGAGGGACCGGCGCGTTACAAAGCCAGACACTGCGCTTAGACTGTCCTCGGGTTCGTTTTCCTGGGGCGAGTCCACCAAACACGGGAGAGAGTTTCATGAAGCTAGTCACTGCCATCATCAAGCCGTTCAAGTTGGACGACGTCCGCGAGTCGTTGTCCGAGATCGGTGTGCAGGGCATCACGGTGACCGAGGTCAAGGGTTTCGGCCGGCAAAAGGGCCACACCGAGCTGTATCGCGGCGCCGAGTACGTCGTCGACTTCCTGCCCAAGGTGAAGATCGACGTGGCGATCGCCGACGACCAGCTGGACCGCGTCATCGAGGCGATCACCAAGGCGGCCAATACCGGCAAGATCGGTGACGGCAAGATCTTCGTGGTGAACCTGGAACAGGCCATCCGCATCCGTACCGGCGAAACCGATACCGACGCGATCTAAGCCCAACCGAACCCCCAAAAGCCCCAGGAGAATACCAACATGACTCTGCGTAAGATCGCAGGGCTAGGAGCCCTATTGTCCCTCGCTTTGCCGGGCGTCGCCCTGGCCGCCGAGGAGCCCGTCCTGAACAGCGGCGACACCGCCTGGATGCTGATCTCCACTGCGCTCGTCCTGCTCATGACCATCCCCGGCCTGGCGCTGTTCTACGGCGGCATGGTGCGAGCGAAGAACGTGCTGTCGATCATGATGCAGTGCTTCGCCATCACCGGCCTGATCACCATTCTCTGGGTGGTCTATGGCTACAGCCTGGCGTTCGATACCGCCGGGATGGAGAAGGGCGTCCTCAACTTCAATTCCTTCGTCGGCGGACTGGACAAGGCCTTCCTCAGCGGTCTCACCGCCGACGGCCTGACTTCCGCCACCGCGCTGTTCCCGGAAAGCGTGTTCATCACCTTCCAGATGACCTTCGCGATCATCACTCCGGCGCTGATCGTCGGCGCCTTCGCCGAGCGCATGAAGTTCTCGGCGATGCTGATCTTCATGGCGGTCTGGTTCACCGTGGTCTACGCGCCGATCGCGCACATGGTCTGGAGCGGTGACGGCGCCCTGATGTGGGACTGGGGCGTGCTGGACTTCGCCGGCGGCACCGTGGTGCACATCAACGCCGGTATCGCCGGTCTGGTCGCCTGCCTGGTGCTGGGCAAGCGCAAGGGCTACCCGACCACGCCGATGGCGCCGCACAACCTCGGCTACACCTTGGTCGGGGCGGCCATGCTGTGGATCGGCTGGTTCGGTTTCAACGCCGGTTCCGCCGCCGCCGCCAACGGCACCGCCGGGATGGCCATGCTGGTGACCCAGATCGCCACCGCCGCCGCGGCCCTGGCCTGGATGTTCGCCGAGTGGATCACCCACGGCAAGCCGAGCGCCCTGGGCATCGCGTCCGGCGTGGTCGCCGGTCTGGTGGCCATCACCCCGGCCGCCGGCACCGCCGGTCCGATGGGCGCGCTGGTGATCGGCCTGGCCTCCGGGGTGATCTGTTTCTTCGCCGCCACCAGTCTCAAGCGCGCGCTGAAATACGACGATTCCCTCGACGCCTTCGGCGTACATGCGGTCGGCGGTATCGTCGGCGCGCTGCTCACCGGGATCTTCGCGGCGCCGTCGCTGGGCGGCTTCGGCAGCGTGGAGGACATCGGCGCGCAGTTCTTCGTGCAGTTCAAGGGCGTGGCCTTCACCGTGGTCTACACCGCCGTGGTGACCTTCGTGATCCTCAAGGTGCTGGACCTGGTCATGGGCCTGCGGGTCACCGAGGAAGAGGAAGCGGTCGGCCTCGACCTGGCGCTGCACAACGAGCGCGGCTACAACCTGTAATACCTGCCGGCGCCCGGCTTTCCGCCGGGCGTCGGTTTGCCTCCCGCGCTCGCCTTCGCCGAACGCCATGCCCTTGTGCGTCGAAAGTCCTGGGCGCTTCCCGCGACTGCCACCACCTTTCCGCAACCGGTCTTTCAGTGACTGCCAGCGGACTGCGCCACCATCAGCTTTCACAGGTCTGCCTCTTACGCTCTTTGCTTTTTCAAATGCCGCGCTAGAATGCGCGGCGCGACGGATCGGAGCCGATTTGGAACAGCAGCATGTGGCAGCAGACCCTGATCACCTTGCGCCCGCGTCCGCGGGGCTTTCACCTCGTCACCGAGGAGATACTCGACGCCTTGCCGGAGCTTCGGCGGTGCCGGGTCGGCCTGCTGCACCTGCTTTTGCAACATACGTCGGCTTCACTGACCCTGAATGAAAATGCCGATCCTGCCGTACGCCGGGATTTCGAGCGTTTTTTCGAGCGGCTGGCGCCACGCGGCGAAGTCGGCTATGAACACAACGACGAAGGTCCGGACGACCTTCCGGCGCATTTCAAGGCCAGCCTGCTGGGCTGCCAACTGACCCTGCCGATACAGTCGGGAGGGTTGGCACTGGGCACCTGGCAGGGGATCTATCTCGGTGAACACCGGGACAGGGGCGGGGCACGGCGCGTGCTCGCCACCTGGCAGGGCGAGTCAGTATGAATTTTTTCCGGCGGCGCTCATCAAAACGCGCGGCTGGGCTATAACTAACCTGCTTTTGCAGCACCGAGAGGTTGACCATGAGCGAAGAAGAACTGGAACAGGACGAGCTGGACGGCGCTGACGAGGACGACGGCGAAGAGCTGGCCGCGGCCGACGACGGCGAAGCGGACAGCGGCGACGGCGACGAGGCCCCCGCCCCCGGGAAGAAGGCGAAAGCCGCCGTGGTGGAAGAGGAGCTGCCCTCGGTCGAAGCCAAGCAGAAAGAGCGTGACGCCCTCGCCAAGGCGATGGAGGAGTTCCTTTCCCGCGGTGGAAAGGTGCAGGAGATCGAACCCAACGTGGTGGCCGATCCGCCGAAGAAGCCGGACAGCAAGTACGGCAGCCGCCCCATCTGATTTCGCGCCATCCCAAGGCCCGCCTCCCGCAAGGGATGGCGGGCCTTGTGCTATGGCGCCGGTCACTTTGACGGGCATCTCGCCCCGCCGCATCCCGGTTGGCGAGCCGATCTTTCGCCTGTTCAGGCACGGCTGGCGACGGGCCAAGGCCTTTTCCTTTCCGGTGGCAGCGCTACCGTTCCACATCGTCAACCGAAGCTGCTTGCCATCCAGGCGCTCCAAGCGACGTCCGGGGTTGCCGGAGAGCGAGCTGTAGAGCTTGCTTAAGAATTTTCCTAGCGATTCTTAGGCGGATTCGCGGAGCCGTGTAGGTCCTGTCTTATGGCTCCTTTCCAGGTGTTCTGAAAAGATTAGCCACCCATCAAGTTCACTCCGGTTCCGGCGGATTTTCCCGGACATGCCGGACACATCGGTTGTCATCCCATGGAGTTCAAGACGTTCCGTCGAACCCTGCTGCTCGCGGCAGTCCTGTTCGTTCCCGCCGGCACCAGCATGGCTGCCAATCTGTACGCTTTCGGCGGCCGCGATATCGCCGTGCCCTCGATCCTTCCCGAGGGAAGTGTCATGTCGCGCTACACGTTCACTCCCATGCAACTGTGCGGCAAGCCCAGCTGCGATCTCATCGGCGTCTCTCTGTACAACAAGGGAAGTGTCTGGGACCCGGTCGATGGTCCGGACCTGAATACCAACGTGCCGGGCCTCTCGGTGCGCCTGCTGCTGGATGGCATACCGGCGAGCAGCCGTTTCAAGGGCACTTTCTCGCAAATCGCGGAGATCCAGTTGTTCCGCAACTCGACGCCGCTCTCCGACGGCCAGTTCGCGAGCGGAGCCTTCAACTCGTACTTCCTCATTACCTACAAGGACGGGCTTATCGCGTCTGGCACCTCCTCCATCAGGTTGACCGGGAGCGTCACCACGATCAATGCGACCTGCCAGGTCGCCGACCAGACCGTGAAGCTGCAGTCGATCGCTGCCGCCCGGCTGAACGGCGTCGGCACCTACGCGGCCGTTACCCCGTTCAATCTGGTAGTGGCCGGCTGTCCTCGCGGGTACAACCGCGTCGGCTACAGCCTTCAAGCGGTGGGGGGCGCGGTGGCCGAAGGCTCGGGTGTATTGCCGCGCCTGGCGGGCAGCACCGCGACCGGCGTATCGATCCGGGTCACCGACGAGGCCGGCGTGCCGCTACGGATGGGACTCTCGTTGCCGGTGACCGCGTACGACAAGAACACCGGCGGGGCTTACTGGATCCCGATGAAAGCGTCCTATGTGCAGACCGCCGAGAAAATCACGCCCGGCTCGGTCCTGGCCGCGATGGTGATCCTGCTCGACTACCAGTGAGGCAGGGGAGGGCAAGAGCGCGCCTCACCCGAACGCCTCGAAGAACGCCAGGGCCCGCGGGTCGCTGGCATAGGCGATGTTGATACGCAGCCAGTCGCTCTCCTCGCCTTCCGGGCTGAAGCCGCTGCCCGGCGACAGCAGCACGTCCAGGCGTGTCGCCACGGCCTGCAATTCGGCGAACGGGTAGTCGCCGATACGGGCCCAGACGAACATCCCGCCGACCGGTTCGGCGAACACCTCCCAGCCGTTGTCCCCAAGCACCCGCAGGGTCGCCGCCATCTGCCGGGTCAGGCGCTGGCGCAGGCGTTGCACCAGCTTGCGGTAACTGCCGTTGGCGAGCATGGTCGAGACCACGCATTCGGCGAAGCGCTGGCTGCCGATGCTGGTGTACATCTTCACATCCGCCAGGCGCCGGATCAGCTCGGGGCCGGCGATCAGGTAGCCGACCCGTAGCGAGCAACTGAGGGTCTTCGAAAAGCTCGCCAGGTAGATCACCCGGCGCAGCGAATCGAGGGTTGCCAGGCGGGTGCTGGGGCCGTTCTGGAAGTCGGCGTAGATGTCATCCTCGACGATGTGGAAATCATGCTGCTCGGCCAGTTGCAGCACGCGGTGGGCCACTGAGGGGCTGAGGCTGGTGCCGGTGGGGTTGTGGTACATGCTGTTGGTGAAAAGGAACTTCGGCTTGTGCGCGCGGAGGATCGTCTCCAGCGCGGCGGTGTCCGGGCCGTGGCGGGTGCGCGGCACGCCGAGCATCTTCACCCCGTGGAACTTCAGCAGGTTGAACAGGTTGTAGTAGCCGGGGTTCTCCACCACCACCACGTCGCCCGGCTTGAGCAGCGTGCGTACCAACAGGTCGAGGGCATGGCTGGCGCCGGTGGTGGTGAGGATCTGCTCCGGGTCGACATGGATATCGATCAGCCGCAGGCGTTTCTGGATGTGCTGGCGCAGCGCCGGCAGGCCCAGCGGAGTGCTGTAGTCGAACAGCCCGGCGAGTTCGCTGCGGGCGACCTGGCGGATCGCGTAGCTGAGTTCCTCGACTTCCCGCCAACTGTCCGGAATCCAGCCGCAGCCGAGCTTGAGTTTCGTCGAGCTGCCGCTGAACTGGCCCCATGCGTTTTCCGCGCCTTCGTGCCATTCGCTGTCGAGGTCGGTAGTGGCGGCGGGCGCCTCGGCGACGAAGAACCCCGAGCCGTGCCGCGATTCCAGCATCCCCAGGGCGACCAGGCGGTCGTAGGCCTCGATCACGCTGGACTGGCTGAGCTGGTTTTCCCTGGCCAACTGGCGTATCGACGGAATCCGCGTGCCGGCGCGGACGCGATTGCCGCGGATCCAGCCGCTGACCCCTGCGACGATCTGCTGCACCAGCGGCTCGCTGGCATTGCGGTCGATCCGGAGGTGCATGCCTGACTCACTGTTTGGTCTTTTGGGGCGAACAGTTAAGCACAAATCCGAACAGCTGTTACTTGTTCCGTAGCGCCGCCGCGCCGGATAGTCGACGCCTCTTCTCGCGGGCTAGCCAATGCCCACCGCTCTGCCGCGGCAGGCCCTTGAACGGAGAAACGCATGAGCAATACCCGTCGCCACGCCGCATGCCTGGCCTTCGGCCTGTGCCTGATCACCTTGGCGGTGAACCTCCAGGCGCCGCTGTACACCGCCTACGCGGAGCTTTCCGGCTACGGCGCGGCAGCTACCGCCAGCGCTTTCTCCGGCTATGTGCTCGGCGTACTGCCGGTGCTGCTGGTACTCGGCGGGTTGTCCGATCGGATCGGGCGCAAGCCGCCGATCGTCGTCGCGCTGCTGCTGTCGATGGTGGCCACCCTGGTGATGGCGCTCTGGCCGCGCCTGGAGGCGCTCGGCGTGGCGCGCCTGTTGCTCGGCGTCGGCACGGCCCTGGCATCGGCCACCGGGACGGCCTACATGAGCGAACTGATCGCGGGCGGGGATTCTCGCACCTCGGCCAACTGGGTGACCGCCAGCACCTCGCTCGGCTTCGGCCTCGGCGCGGCACTGACCAGTCTGTTCCTGCTGTTCCGGGAGAGCCTGGTGCCCGGCAGCTTCTGGGTCCAGCTGGGACTGGCCTGCGTGGCCCTGGCGGCGGTGGCGGGCCTGCCGGACGAGGCGCCGCGCGGGCGCGATACGCCGATGCTGTGGCTGCCGTTCTTTCCCGCCGGCAGCCTGCCGTACGGCCTCTCGATCCTGCTGGCATGGGCCACTGTGGGTCTGGTCATCGCGGTCCTGCCTTCGCTGCTGGCGGCCCACGGGCTGGCGCGCTGGTCGGGCTTCTCGACCTTCACCGTGATCAGCTGCGGCCTGCTGTTCCAGCCGCTGGCGCGGCGGATGGCGCCGGCCTCGGCGACCTGCCTGGGGCTGGTGATCCTGCCGCCGAGCTATGCCCTGCTGGCCTGGGGCGCGATCCACGGCTCACTGGCTGCGGTGCTGTTCGGTGCGCTGGGCGCGAGCAGTTCCTGCTACGGCTTCACCTACCTGGGCGGGCTGTCGGCGGTGAATGTCCTGGCCGGTGCGGAAAAGCCGCGGGCCAGCGCGGGCTACTTCCTGTTGGCCTACCTCGGCTTCAGCCTGCCGGTGATCTTCACCGGGTTGATCGCGGATCGCTTCGGTGCGTCGACGGCGTTGCTGCTTTTCGGCGTGTCGCTGACGTTGGCTGCCGTTGCGGTGGCGTTTTCCATCTTGCGCGGGGTCGGGCGCTTAAAGGCCAGCGCTTCGCGTGCCTAGGCGCTACCCGCGACCGGGGGCCCGGTCCGTCATTGCAGGCGGGCGAGCAGGGCCGGCAGCTCGGCGAGGCTGCGGATCTCCGCGCTCGGCTCTTCCTCCCCGGCCCAGGGCTTGCCGCTTGGGTTGAACCAGATGGCACGCATGCCGGCGCGGCGCGCTCCGGCGATGTCGTCGCTGGGGTGGTCGCCGATGTGTACCGCTGCCGAGGCCTCGACGCCGGCGCGCTTCAGGGCTTCGCGGAATGGCGTCGGGTCGGGCTTGCCGACGCCCAGTTCCTCGGCGCAGAGGGCGAACCGGAAGTAGTCGGCCAGGCCCAGGCGGCGCACGTCGGCGTTGCCGTTGGTGAGCACGCCGAGGGTGAAGCGGTCGGCGAGGATCTCCAGGGTCGGGTGGACCTCGGGAAACAGGGTGACCCGGTGGCGCGCTTCGAGGAATACCTGGAAACCGGCCTCGGCCAGGCTTTCCGCCTCCGCCTGTGGATAACCGGCGTCGAGCAGGGCATGGAACAGGATGCGCCGGCGCAGCTCGCTGAGACGGTGGCGCAGCATCGGCTCGCGATCCAGCAGGCGGGTGCGGATCGCCCACAAGTGCTCGATGGGTACCGGACCCAGGCGCGCCGCGTTGCTCGCCAGCCATTCGCGGAGCAGGGCCTCGGCGTTGTTCATCACCGGGGCGACGTCCCACAGGGTGTCGTCGAGGTCGAAGGTGATCAGTCGCAGGCTGCTCATGGGTCGTTGCCTCCATCGGCGTTGCCCTTGCGCTTGGCGCGGGGATGGGCGCGGTCGTAGACCGAGGCCAGGTGCTGGAAGTCCAGGTGGGTATAGATCTGGGTCGTGGCGATGTCGGCGTGGCCGAGCAGTTCCTGCACGGCGCGCAGGTCGCCGGACGACTCCAGCAGATGGCTGGCGAAGGAGTGCCGCAGCATGTGCGGGTGCAGGTGCTGGCCCAGCTCGCGGACGCCGGCCTGGCGCACCCGCAGCTGGATCGCCCGCGGCGTCAGGCGCTTGCCGCCGCGACCGATGAACACCGCACCGTCTTCCGGAGCGGCCTGGGCGCGCAGCGGCAGCCAGGCTTCGAGCGCCTGGCGCGCGGCCTTGCCGACCGGCAGCTCGCGGACCTTGTTGCCCTTGCCGCGCACTCGCACCAGGCCTTCCTTGAGGTCCAGCCATTCGAGATCGAGGCCGACCAGTTCCGAGAGGCGCAGCCCGGAGGAATAGAACAGCTCCAGCAGGGCCTGGTCGCGGCGGGCGATGAAGTCATCCTCCACGGCACCGTCGAGCAATTGCAGGGCGCGGTCGGCGTCGAGGGTCCTGGGCAGCTTGCGCGGACTCTTCGGCGCGCTCAGGCCGTTGGCAGGGTCGTGCCGGCAGCGCCCTTCGCGTAGCAGGTACTGGTAGAGGCCGCGCGTCGCCGAGAGCAGCCGTGCCAGGCTGCGGCTGGACTGGCCCTGCTGGTGCAGGCGGGCGACGAAGGTGCGCAGGCTGCGGGTGTCGAGGGCGTTCCAGTCGGAGAGCCCGGCCTTTTCGGCGAGGGCGAGGATCTTCAGCAGGTCGCGGCGGTAGCCGTCGAGGGTGTGCGCGGAGACCTGGCGCTCGCTGCGCAGATGTTCGAGGAAGGCATCCAGGTCGGCGCGCATCTCGGACCGCCCGCCGCGCTCAGCGGACCGAGCGCAGCGGCGAGGAGAAACGCGGCAGCACGCGGGCCAGGACCTCGGCGACGTAGCCGAGGAACAGGGTGCCGAGGGAACTCTTGTAATGCTGCGGATCGGGACTGCCGATGGCGAGCACGCCGTGCAGGCCCTGGAAACTCAGGGAGACCACCGCTGCGGAGCCGATCTCGTCGCGGTCGCTCTCGCCGAAGAGGAACGCCAGTTCGTGCGGACGCAGCACGCCGCAGACGGTCTTGCCGCCGGAGAGCAGGCCGCCGATGGCCTGGTGCGCCTCCGCGCTGCTCACCGAGCGGCCCACCGAGACGCTACTGTCGCTGAACAGGATCAGGCTCACGTAGGGCACCTGGAACTCGTGGCGCAGGCTGTCCTCGACGGTACTGACCACGTCTTCCAGGCTGGTGGCGTCGAGCAGGTCGAGGACCAGGCGGCGGGTCTTGTCGAACAGGCGGTCGTTCTCGCGGGCCACGTCCATCAGTTGCGAGAGCCGGTGGCGCATCTCGATGTTGCGCTCGCGCAGCAGGCGTACCTGGCGCTCCACCAGCGACACTGCGTCGCCGGGCTGGTGTGGGATGCGCAACTCGGGGATCAGCTCGTCATGCTCGACGAAGAACTCCGGGTGCTGGCTCAGATAGGCGGCCACCTGCTCGGCGTCCAGCGCTGCTGTCGGTTCCTGGCTTTTCTCGGTCATAAGCGTCTCGGTTCTCGCGGGCGACGGCCCTTACAGGCGGACCTGGCCTTCATACACGCGGACGGCAGGCCCGGTCATCATAACGGGCTGGCCGGGACCTGCCCACTCGATGTGCAGGCGGCCGCCGGGGAGGTCGATCTGCACCGGCGATTGCAGCCAGCCCTGGCGAATCCCGGCAACCGCCGCGGCGCAGGCGCCGGTGCCGCAGGCTTGGGTCTCGCCGACGCCGCGCTCCCAGACGCGCAGGCGCGCATGGTGCGGATCGAGCACCTGGAGGAAGCCGATGTTGGCCTTCTTCGGGAAGCGCGGATGGACTTCCAGTTGCGGACCGAGGCTGTGTACCGGTGCGCTGTCGACGTTCTCGACGCGCAGCACGCCATGGGGATTGCCCATGGATACCGCGGCCAGTTCGACGCGCTGGCCATTCACCTCTATCTCATAGGACAAGGCTTCGCGCTCGGCCTGGAACGGTATCTCGGCCGGGGCCAGGCGCGGCGGACCCATGTCCACCGTGACCTGGCCGTCCGGGCGGATATTCAGCTCGATGATGCCGCCCTTGGTTTCTACGCGGATGCTCTTCTTCACCGTCAGGCGCTTGTCCTGAACGAAGCGGGCGAAGCAGCGAGCGCCGTTGCCGCACTGCTCGACCTCGGAGCCGTCGGCGTTGAAGATCCGGTAGCGGAAGTCGACGTCGGGGCTGCTCGGGGCTTCGACGATCAGCAACTGGTCGAAGCCGATTCCGGTGTTGCGGTCGCCCCAGAGCTTGACGTGCTTGGGCTGCACATGGGCGTGCTGGCTGACCAGGTCGAGGACCATGAAGTCGTTGCCCAGGCCATGCATCTTGGTGAAGCGCAAAAGCATGGTCTGGGCCTCACTGCGGCAGCAGGCTTTCGCCGGCGTAGAGCTCTTGGACGGTCTCGCGGCGACGGACCTCGTGGGTCTGCTCGCCATCCACCAGCACCTCGGCGGCGCGGCCGCGGGTGTTGTAGTTCGAGCTCATGACGAAGCCGTAGGCGCCGGCCGAGCGCACCGCCAGGAGGTCGCCTTCGGCGAGCGCCAGGTCGCGATCCTTGGCGAGGAAGTCACCGGTCTCGCAGATCGGCCCGACCAGGTCGTAGCGGCGCGGCGCGGCGTCGCGCGGGCGTACCGCCTGCACGTCCATCCAGGCCTGGTAGAGAGCCGGGCGGATCAGGTCGTTCATCGCCGCGTCGACGATGGCGAAATCCTTGTGCTCGGTGTGCTTGAGGTACTCGACACGGGTCAGCAGCACGCCGGCGTTGGCGACGATGGACCGGCCCGGCTCGAACACCAGGGTCAGGTCGCGGCCGTGCAGGCGCTCGCGGATGGCGCGGATGTAGTCGCCGGCCAGCGGCGGCTGTTCGTCGCGGTAGCGCACCCCGAGGCCACCACCGAGGTCCAGGTGGCGAATGCCGATGCCTTTGCCGGCCAGGCGGTCGACCAGCCCGAGCAGGCGCTCGAGGGCGTCGAGGAAGGGCTCCAGCTGGGTCAACTGCGAGCCGATGTGGCAGTCGACGCCGATCACCTCCAGGTGGTCAAGCTCGGCGGCGCGGGCGTAGACCGCCTCGGCCTCGTCGATGGCGATGCCGAACTTGTTCTCTTTCAGGCCGGTGGAGATATAGGGGTGGGTCTGGGCGTCCACGTCCGGGTTGACCCGCAGCGATACCGGCGCTTTCACGCCGAGTTCCGCAGCTACCCGTTGCAGGCGCTCCAGCTCTTCGCCGGACTCGACGTTGAAGCAGTGCACGCCGACTTCCAGGGCGCGGCGCATGTCGTCGCGGGTCTTGCCGACGCCGGAGAACACCACCTTGGCCGGATCGCCGCCGGCGGCCAGGACACGCTCCAGCTCACCGCGGGAAACGATGTCGAAACCGGCGCCGAGGCGCGCCAGCACATTCAGCACCCCGAGGTTGGAGTTGGCCTTGACCGCGAAGCAGACCAGATGCGGCATGCCGGCGAGGGCATCGGCATAGGCGCGGTACTGGGCCTCGATGTGTGCGCGGGAATAGACGTAGGTGGGCGTGCCGAAACGCTCGGCGATGCGGGAAAGCGCCACCCCTTCCGCGAACAGCTCACCGTCGCGGTAACTGAATGTGTCCATGGGCGCTCTCTCAGAAACCGTAGCGGTCTTTGCTGTGTTCTTTCTTGGCTTTTTCGTCGTCCGGCAGGTACAGCGGGCCTTTCTGGCCGCAGGCGGCGATGGAGCCGGCGAGGAGGGCGAGCGCGACGAAGGACAGGAACAGCCGCTTCATGACGGAATCCTTGTAGAAAACGTGAATTGTTCCGGAGTATACCGACCCCCCGGCGCCTTGCCTATGCGAGCCGGATCAGGTGTGCCGGGGCTTGCAGGGGAATGGCCTGCGGCAGAGGGGATGCCGGCGTTTTCCGCGAGCGTCGCGGCAAAACAGCGCGGACTACGGCAATACCAGCGTAGAATTGTCGGAATAGGGCAAGACGAAGGTAGTCGTCCGCCTTTTTTCCCGTTAGCGAATGCCGAGGCAATGCATGAGTACGATGAATGAAGCGCGTTTCCACGACCTGGTCGATGCGCTCCAGCAGCAGGTGGAAGACGCCTTCGATGACAGCGACCTGGACCTCGACCTGGAGAACGCCGGCGGCGTGCTCACCGTACGCTTCGAGAACGGCTCGCAGCTGATCCTCAGCCGCCAGGCGCCGTTGCGCCAGCTGTGGGTGGCGGCGAAGTCGGGCGGCTTCCACTTCGATTACGACGAGGCCAGCGGCCTCTGGCGCCACGATGGCAGCCAGGAACCGCTGGGCGCGCTGCTCAACCGGGCGACCCTGGAGCAGGGGGGCGAGGATGTCGAGTTCCCCGGCCTCTGAGGCTTCGCCGCCGGCGGTGGCCTCGCCCTGCCGGCGCCTGTGCTGCCTCGACGATGCGGACGTTTGCGTCGGCTGCGGACGTTCCCTGGCGGAAATCCGCGAGTGGGGCAAGGCCGACGATTCCCGCCGCTTGCAGATCAGGTCACAGGCCGCTCGACGCCAGTCGCTGGCGGGCCGTCTCTCCTGATAGGGGGGATGTTGCTAATTCCTGCGACTGTGTTAGTGTCCGGGAAAACCCCGCCTTCGGGCGGGGTTTTTGCTTTTTTGCGATTCCTGCTTTTCATCGATCAACCGAACCGGACCAAGGAGCACGCCTGCGATCATGAGCACGCCGCCGATCACCATCACTCGTCTGGACCTGCAGCGCCTGGAGCGCCTGCTGGATGGCCTGGACGAATTCGGACCCGCCGCCGAGGCGCTGGAGGCCGAACTGTCGCGCGCCCAGGTGGTGGGGCATGACGAGATTCCGCCGGGCGTCGTGACCATGAACTCCACCGTGCGCTGCCGCGAGGAAAGCAGCGGCAAGGAGTACACCCTGACCCTGGTCTATCCCGAAGACGTCGCCGGCGAAGGCAAGGTCTCGATCCTCGCGCCGGTGGGCACCGCGCTGCTGGGCCTGACCATCGGCCAGACCATCGACTGGCCGGCGCCGAGCGGGAAGACGCTGAAGCTGACCCTGCTGGAAATCGAATACCAGCCGGAAGCCGCCGGCGACTACGCGCGCTGATCGGTTTTCGCCCGTCGCCATTCGGCGACGGGCTTCGCGACCCTCAGTCGCCCCCACCGCCCCCGCATCCTCCACCCCCGCAACCGCTGCCGCCGTCTCCGCCGCTATCGCCGCCGCAGCCGTGGCGCGAATCCTGTCCGTCCGAACCGAAGGTACTGCCGCTATCGCTGGCGCAGCCGCTGCTGCAACCGATATGGCTGGCGCAATACACCGCTGCGCCGCCGTCTTGCCGCTGCGCGCAGTTCAGGGCGTAGCGGAAGCCGTCGGCGATCGCCAGTTCCGTGTCGAGGGCGAACAGCAGCGGTAGGCGCGTGGGATTCAGTGGGTCGATGCCCTCGCGGCGGCAGGCCAGCTTCCAGGCGCGCTGGATGCCCTCCTGGGCCTGTCGGGGGCTGCGCATCGCCTGGGCCGGCGTATGGTGGAGGAAGCGCCCGAGTCCCTTGCGGCAGACGTGCTGGTAGAGCCGGGTATGCAGGATCAGTTCGTGCCAGGCGACATCCACCACCTGGGACGGCATCGCGACCATCCGCTTGCCGGCGGCGCGGCATAGCAGCAGGTATTCGCGTAGGCCGCCGAGCACCCGTTGGACCTGTTCCTCGCTGAGCTGCGGATAGCGCTCGCGGACCGCCTGGGTGACCCGCGGCGGCAGGCGGAATTGCTGGATGAAGCGGTAGCGCCGGCGATCCAGGCCGCGGCGGTAGAGATAGCCGCCCACGAATGCGGCGCCAGCGAGCAGGGTAATACCGAGGAGTGCCATCCGTACGTCCTTGTCGAGCCCCGCGCGGTGCGGCGCTGGGTCATTGTTCCAGCAGCGCCTGGTTCAGCGCCGTTTCCAGGACGCTTTTATAACGCAGATAGTGCAGCGTTTGCGGCTGTTCGTCGGCGAACAGCCGCGACAGGTCGAGGTCGGTCAGGTAGCAGGGGTAGGGTTCGCTTTCTGCGCGATGCGCCAGGATATGCCGGGCGACCGCCTTGAACAGGCCGACGCCGTACTCCAGTTCGGAAAACTCCTGGTGGTCGCAGTACAGGGTGACCTGCACGCGCTTGCGTTCGCCGCGCTCGAGTAGCGCCTGTAGCTCGTACAGCGCGGGCCCGGCCAGGGCCTCCGGCGCCTCGCGAGGCTCGACATGCACTCTGCCGTCGTTGGAGAGCAACTCGTAGTAGCGGATATCCAGCGCGGCCGGCACCTGTTCCGCCAGCGACAGGGCGTTGCGCCGGTACAGCAGCGATTGCAGGAAGCGCTGCAGCGGTGCGAGCAGGCTGCGTTCGTCACGCAATGCCTGGCGCTGGCGCCAGAGGGCGTTGCGTTCGTCGAGCAGGCTGATCTCGGCGCTGTCGAAGTCGCGCCGGTAGAACACCTGGATGCAGTCCGGCCGCCCCATGGACAGGATCAGCCCGAGGTCCTCGCCCTCCAGGGCGTGGCGATCCAGCTTCAGGGCGCTGTAGCCATCTCGCTCGCGGCCCAGGTGCTGGAGCAGGCTCGGCAGGTCGGGCAGGCTCTCGTGGCTGACCGCTTCCGGCGACATTTCCAGCAGGTGGTACTGCTGGCGGATCTGCAGCAGGTAGCGGCTTGGCTGGCCGCCAAGCAGTTGCCCGTAGGTCTCGCGGAACAGCTCTTCGACCCGCACGGCGATGGCGGCGGCCCGGTTGCGACAGAAGCAGCGCACCATCAGTTCAGGCGGCTGCGGCGGGCTTCCGGGCTTTTCGCGGACGGCGTCGAGGAACTCGGCAAGGCACTCGGGCAGCGCCTGGGGGCCTGCGTAATGGCGCACCGTCAGTTCGTTCCAGCTGTTGAGGCTGAGCTGGTCGAGGGTCAGCACCAGGTTGTCGCGCACCCCGGCATAACCAAGCACGTCGGTACGCCCGGTAGCCATGTGCAGGTTCATCTGGCTGTGGTGGCGCAGCGGGTCGACACCGACGTTGACCAGCAGCAGGACGCTCTTGAGCCGACGCGGTTGCAGCAGGTCGGCGTCGTCCACGGTCGCCAGGGGGACCGGCAGGAACTGCCGCAGGCTGCCCAGGAGATTGTCCAGTTCGGCATCGCCGAGGTCGCTCTGGCCGGGATGCAGGGACAGCCGGGTGGCGCTGTCGATGACGCCGTTGCGATGGCACCAGGCGAGCAGCTCGACCAGCCTGAGGCTGCGTTTCAGCGGCGCGTAGTCAGGCCACTGGTGAGCGCCCAGGGCACCGGGGAAGATCGCCCACTGCGCCTGCTCGCGGTCGTCGTCGGCGGGCAGCTGGACCAGGGTCAGGACGTCTTCGCCGAGATCCGGGGCGATCCCTGGGTTGATGTTCTCCACCTTGCCTGCCTTGCGCTCGAAGGCGGCATACAGGCGGCGGCCGAGCAGGCCCAGGTCGCGGCTGTCGATGCCGCTGTCAGCGCCTTGCTGGCGGGCGATCTGGAACAGCAGGCGGTAGCTGTAGGTCAGTTCGTTGACCACCGTGCGACGCTCTTCCATCACCTGGCGCATCTTCCACTGGCTGCGGCTGTCGAGCAGGGCCAAGCGGCGAGGCTCCCATTGCCATTCCGCGACGAGCCGCTCCATCGACAGGTGCTGCCAGCCCTTCTGCGCCTGGCGCTGGCGACCGCCGAGCTTGCGCCCGACCTTGAGGTACAGGCAGCGCCGCACGAGTTCCAGGCGTTCCGGCGCCTGCTGTTCCCGCAGGTAGCGTTCGAGATGGCGATAGACCAGGACGTAGGGGTCCAGTTCGTCGAGATCGAGCTGGCCGGCGAATACCTGCTCCTTGAAGCGCAGGGCGACGCAGCGGACCCGCGGGTGCTCGCTGGCGTAGGCTTCGGTGAGCAGCAGCTTGAGCAGCGACTTGTAGGGCGAATCGATGGCCTTGGACAACTGCCAGAGGCCGGCGCCGATGAACTCCCGGGCGGGGATGTGCGCCAGGTGGCCGAGGTCGAGCACCTCTTCGGCGCGGATGAAGCGTTTGCCGAGCAGGGTCCGGCAGTATTCGTCGTAGCGCCGTTCATGGGCCGGCGGCACCAGCCACCATAGAGGGGTGCGTCCGCCGAGCCAGATCGCGCTACGGTAGAACTCGTCGAGCAGCAGGAAGTGCTGGGTATTGCCGTCGCCGCCGGACTCTTTCCAGTCTTTGCGTTCGTCCTGGCCGAAACGGGCGACGTCGATCAGGAAACAGTGCACCTCGCTGCCCTGGCTGCGCGCCCAGTCCTCGATCAACGCGCACTTGCGGCGCAGCTCCTGGCGCGCGCCGGGCTCCAGTTCTGGGGCATGGCAGACCCAGAGGTCGAGATCGCTCTGTTCCTCCTGGGCCAGGCTCCCCAGGCTGCCCATCAGGAACAGGCCGTGGATCGGCTGCTGTGCGGGTTCTTGCCTGCGTGGCTTGTAGACAAACGAGCGGGCCAGGCGCTGGGCTTCGGCGAGTACTTCGTCGTCCGCCTCGAAACCGCTCAGGCCCGCTGGCGTGCTGGCCGACAGGTAGCCCGGCAGCAGCGGATGGTTGATGTGGAACAGCAGCGGTAGCAGGCGCAGGACCCGCTCCTGGCGGCTGGACAACGCCTGCCGGGCGCGTTGCAGGCGACCGGCATTGACCGCCAGGAAGCGTTGGCGCAACTGGCCGAGGACCTTGCGGTCGATGCCATCGTCGAGATCGAGGCTGAGTGCGGGGTGTCGGTTCATGGGCGTCCGGGCACAGGCAAGGCCAGGCGCCGTGCCTGGCTCCGGTCATGCCATTGTATCGCCCGGAAGCGCGGCGGCTTGAGCGCCGCACCGCGAACCGGGGCAACCGTCGCGGCCTGTCGGGAGCAGGTCGCGATGGCCGCTTCCGTCAACCCTTGAGGATGGTCAGCAGGCCCTGTGCCTGCTCCGCGGCGTCCAGCCCCAGACTGGTCAGGTAGCCGCCGTCGGGCTGGTCGATCAGCCCCTTGTCGTGCAGGCGTCGGGCGGCGGCGACGGCCTTGCCGTCGGCGGTGTGATGGACCTTGAGTCCTTCCTGGGTGTTGTTCAGGTTGAAGAGCGCCAGCAGTTCCAGTTCGTCGATCAGCTCGGGAGTGAAGGCCATGTCGGCTCCTTGCGGTGTTGAGCACCGGTGAGTGTAGTTGGACTAGGGCGTAGCGTCGGCGGCCTGGCTCCAGCCGTCGAGGATCTTCTGGTACTCGCCGCTGGCGAGGATGCGCTGCATGCCGAGGTCGAAGCGTTCGAGCAGATGCTCGGCCTGCGGGTGGCGGCGCGAGAACGACAGGTACAGCTCCGGGCGGTGGACCGTGGCCACCGGCTGGAACTGGCCTTCCAGTTCGGGATGTTCGCTGAACAACTGGCGAGCCGTATTGCGGTAGGCCAGGGCGTAGTCGACGCGGCCGCGCTGGAGCATGAGGAAACCGTAGTAGTCCTTGCGCACCGGGATGCGCACCAGGTCGTGGCGGCGATCGAAGCCGTCGCCGTATTCATAGCCGAGGGTCACCGCGACTTTCCGTCCGCTCAACGCCTGCTCCGCATTCACCGGCCGCGCTTCGTCGCGTCGCGCCCAGAGCTGGATCTCCGCGCGGAACAACGGATGCCGGGGCAGACGGTAGTCGGCGAGGATGTGCGGGTTCGGCGAGGTATTGAAGCAGCCGGCGATCAAGCCTTTCAGGGCCAGCTTCATGCAGCGGGAGTAGGGGTAGGGATTGAGCTGGACCGGCGTGTCCGCAGCCCTGAAGGCGGCCCGCACGATGTCCGCGCTCATGCCCTGGATGCGGCCGTCCTTGTAGGCGGTATAGGGATACCAGTCGTCTTCGGCGCCGAGCACCAGGGGTTCTGTCGGGACGGCCGCTGCCGGGCCGGAAAGGGCCAGCAGCAGGCAGATGGGCAGGAAGTGGAACCAGGATCGCATCCGGTATCGCTCCGCGAAAGCAGGTGGCACGGAGAGTGGGCGCCACCTTTCTACCAGAGCGGCAGGCGTTTGGCGAAACAAAACCGCATGGATACGAGGGGCATTCGCCGGCACCAGTCGGCCCGGCTCCGCTCATTCGTCGTCCGGCAACGTCGGCAGGGCACGCAGCGCATGCTCGTAGCCGGCGCTGTCGAAAGCGCGGTCGGCGGCGAGCATGGCGTTGATCTCGTGGGCCAGCACGTAGGCCATCATGCCCAGCGCCTCGTCGCGCTCGTAGCCGACCAGGGTCAGCTTGTTGAACACGGCGCGCGCCGCCGGCGGATTCTCGCTTTCGATCTGGTTCTCGATGGCCTGGATCAGTTTTTCCTCGGCGAAGCCGTCTTCCTGGTTGTCGTCCTGTTCGCTCATCGGGCGTTCCTCGTTCTGGCGCAAAGTACCGCTTGTGCGGCGGCGGGAAGTTGTCCACCCTGCTTGGCCAACGGATGGCCGCGAAGGTAGCGATACCCGACATGATCACCTATTACATCCTTTCCGGCGACCGCCTGGAGCGACGCCAGCACGACGATGCCCAGCGGGGGTTGCCGCCGGGCACCCTGTGGATCGACCTGCATCACCCGACCCCCGAAGAGGAGCGCCTGCTCGAATCCCACCTGCAGGTGAACATCCCGACCCGCGAGGAGATGGCCGAGATCGAGGATTCGTCGCGCTTCTACGAGGACGGCAACGTCCTCTACATGACCACTTCGGTGGTCGGCGGGATCACCGAGCACCGGCCGAGCACAGAGGAAGTGACCTTCGTCCTCAGCGAGAAATGGCTGATTACCGTGCGCTACGCCGACCTGCGTTCGTTCCGCGAGTTCGAGAACCGCTGCATCCGCCAGCTCGACGCCAACCGCAGCAGCACCCAGTTGTTCGCCCTGATGATGGACAGCCTGGTGGACCGCATCGCCGACGTGTTGGAGGCCGTACAGGGGCAACTGAGCAGCATGTCGCGGGAGATCTTCGCCGAGTCCACCGCCCAGACCCGCAAGCCGAAGACCGACCTGCAGCAGATCATCAAGCACCTCGGGCGCAGCAGCTCGCTGCTGTCCAAGCTCAACGACAGCCTGCTCAGCATCAATCGGATGAACAGCTATTTCCGCCAGGGTTGCAACGGCTGGCTTTCCGAGCCGGCCAAGGTGCTGGCGAAGACCGTGGAGCGCGATGTGCGCTCGCTGGACGAGTACCTGGCGAAGATGTCCACCGAGATCAACTTCCTCCTCGACGCGACCCTTGGCCTGATCAACATCGAGCAGAACAGCATCATCAAGGTGTTCTCCATCGCCGCCGTACTGTTCCTGCCGCCGACCCTGGTGGGCACGGTCTACGGCATGAACTTCAAGGACATGCCCGAGCTGGACTGGTCCATCGGCTATCCGATGGCGCTGGGGATGATGGTGGTATCGGCGATCCTTCCGTACCTCTGGTTCAAGTTCAAGAACTGGCTCTGAGGCACTCGGCAGGTGTGCAACTTTTTGCTGGATAACTTCGGGAAAAGCTGTGGATACCACGCTGGGGCCAAGGCCTGACGGGGTCTTCGATGAAGTGAGCAAGTTTTTGCATAGCACTGTGCAACAACTTGCTCACTTTTTCGGGGTAAACCCAGGGAAAAGCGTTCGTGCGGGCCGGGAGATTCTTCAAGAGTTTGATTTAAAAGGTAAATATTTTATTGGCACGAAGCTTGTTGGGTAGCTGCCGCACCAGGACATGTCGTCCCGGCTACCACTGACAAGGAATGCATCCATGGCAACCCCCGCCTATATGTCCATCACCGGCACCAAGCAGGGCCTGATCACCGCCGGCGCCTTCACCGAGGATTCGGTCGGCAACACCTACCAGGAAGGCCACGAGGACCAGGTGATGGTCCAGGGCTTCAACCACGAAGTGATCATCCCGCGCGACCCGCAGTCCGGCCAGCCGACCGGCCAGCGCGTGCACAAGCCGGTGGTCATCACCAAGGTCTTCGACAAGGCCTCGCCGCTGCTGCTGGCCGCCCTGACCTCCGGCGAGCGCCTGACCAAGGTGGAGATCCAGTGGTACCGCACCTCCGCCGCCGGCACCCAGGAGCACTACTACACCACCGTCCTGGAAGACGCGATCATCGTCGACATCAAGGACTACATGCACAACTGCCAGGACCCGGGCAACGCCCACTTCACCCACCTGGAAGACGTGCACTTCACCTACCGCAAGATCACCTGGACCCACGAAGTCTCCGGCACCTCCGGCTCCGACGACTGGCGCTCCCCGGTCGCCGGCTGAGCCGCGACCGCCGCACGCGGCCAGCCTCGCTGGCCGTCGTGCCCTCGATGACCCATAGCGCCGTGGCCAGGAAAGCCCGCGCCGGGTCGATGCCGCTTTGTTTGTTGTAGGCAGCTTCCGATCGAGCCTGCGCGCCCTTGTCTCGCCCGCGCCAGGCAGGACAATCGAATCGGTCGCCTGCGCCAGTGAGGGACAACGGATGTTCGCAGCAGCCAACCAGACCCATTTCAGCCTCGCCATCGACGGCCTCGCCCTCGACCTGCAGGTGCTCTCCTTCAGCGGCCGCGAAGCCATCAGCCAGCCGTTCGCCTTCGACCTGGAGCTGGTCGGCGAACGCCCCGTGCCGGACCTCGAAAGCCTGCTGCACAAACCCGCCTTCCTTACCCTCGGGCCCGCCGGCAACGGTATCCACGGCCTGGTGCGCAGCGCCGGACAGGGCGACTCGGGCAAGCGCCTGACCCGCTACCGCATCACCCTCGTCCCGCAACTGGCCTACCTCGCCCAGCGCACCAACCAGCGCATCTTCCAGCACCTCACGGTGCCGCAGATCGTCGGTCGGGTGCTGGAGGAACACGGCATCCTCGCCGACGCCTACCGCTTCCAGCTCGGCACCCGCTACCCCGAGCGCGAATACTGCGTGCAGTACGACGAGAGCGACCTGCAGTTCGTCCAGCGCCTGTGCTGCGAGGAGGGCATCCATTTTCATTTCCAGCACAGCGCCACGGCGCACCTGCTGGTGTTCGGCGACGACCAGACGGTGTTCCCGCGGCTCGCGCCGGTGGCCTACCAGCAGGACTCCGGCCTGGTCGCCGACCGGCCGGCGGTCAAGCGCTTCGGCGTACGCCTGGAAACCCGCACCAGCCGCGTCACCCGCCGCGACTACGACTTCGAGAAACCGCGCCTGACGCTGGAAAGCACCGCCCGCGGCGAAGCCCGGCCGGACCTCGAGGACTACGACTATCCCGGTCGCTTCGTCGACCGCGAGCGCGGAAAGCACCTGGCCAGGCGCGCCCTCGAACGGCAGCGCAGCGACTACCGCCTGGCCGAGGGCCGCAGCGACCAACCGTTGCTGCTCAGCGGCCACTTCCTGCCGCTGGCCGCCCATCCCCAGGCGGGCTGGAACGACCTCTGGCTGCTCACCGAGGTGATTCACGAGGGGCGGCAGCCTCAGGTGCTGGAGGAAAGCATCGTCTCCGATGCCTCGGCGAGCCCGGACGACTTCCGGCAGGGTTACCGCAACCGCTTCCAGGCCACGCCCTGGGAGGCGTTCTTCCGTCCCCCACCGACGCCGCCGAAGCCGCGCATCCTCGGCACGCAGAGCGCGGTGGTGACCGGCCCGAAGGGTGAGGAAATCCACTGCGACCGCTACGGTCGGGTGAAGGTGCAATTCCACTGGGATCGCGAGGGCCAGGCCGACGACAGCAGCAGTTGCTGGTTACGCGTTGCCTCCGGCTGGGCGGGAAGGAACTACGGCGCCATCGCCATCCCGCGGGTCGGCATGGAGGTACTGGTGACCTTCCTCGAAGGCGATCCCGACCAGCCGCTGGTCACCGGCTGCCTGTTCCACAGGGAACATCCGGTGCCCTACGAACTGCCGGGGCACAAGACCCGCAGCGTCTTCAAGAGCCTCAGCAGTCCTGGCGGCGGTGGCTACAACGAGCTGCGCATCGAGGACCGCAAGGGCCAGGAGCAGATCTGCGTCCATGCCCAGCGCGACTGGGACGAAAACATCGAGCACGACCAGAAGATCCGCGTCGGTCACCAACGCCACGACACCGTGCAGGCGAACAGCTACAGCGAGTTCAAGGCCGAGGAACACCGCACCACCCACGCCGAGCGCAAGGTGGAGGTCCGCGCCAGCGACCACCTCACCGTAGCCAACGACCAGCACCTGAAGATCGCCAGCGGCCAGTTCGTCGAGGCCGGCCAGGAGATCCACCTGAGCAGCGGTCTGAAGGTGGTGCTGGAGGCCGGCGCCGAACTGACCCTCAAGGGCGGCGGCAGCTTCCTCAAGCTCGACGCCAGCGGCGTGACCCTCTCCGGGGCCAACGTCCGGGTCAACTCCGGCGGCAGCCCGGGCAACGGCAGCGGCGCGGCGCCGCTGTTGCCGGGGCCGCCGCTCGACGCGGATGCGGCGACAGCGGGCCAGGTACTGGACAACCCGGCGCGTAGCCGTCCCGAGCGGAAGGGGCCGGAACAATTGATCGTCGATGTCTGGGGAGACCCGGCGCAAGGAAGCCAGGTCGTACTGTTGCCACCGGAGAGCGAGGCATGAGCGGATTCCAGGACCAGAGTATCGACGAAGGCGTGCGCAAGCGCACCGCCTACCAGAACGATCGGCGTGCACGACTGGCATTGAACGTCGAGCGACAGGACGGCGGTATCCTGCAGATTCCGGTGGCCAGCGATATGCTCGGCCATGAGGAGCACGAGCGTATCCAGCAGAACACCTTCCTGGCTGTGATGCCGCTGGTCCGCCTGCCAACGCTGGGCAAGGCCGGTTATGGCGACCAGCTGCCCGCCGGCGCGCTACCGCGGGCGGGACGGATCTACCTGTTCCAGGACGGCAAGTTGTGGCGCGAACTGGAATGTGATGGCAAGGGCAACCTGTTCGAAGTCGATCTCCTGCAGGGGCGCAGCCAGCGTGCGGACAAGCGTCCGGCCGTAGGCAAGACACAAGCGCTGATCCTGGTGCCGGTGCTGGTCAAGGGGCAGTTCGTGATCCCACGCTACACCATGGCCTATAGCGAAACTCCCTGGCCTTGGTCGTACATCGACTGGCTGGAGGAGGACCCGCAGCGGGTCAACCGGCGCTGCCAGCAGATGGCGTCCGCTTGGAACGCCTCGGTGGCCAACCAGCACTGGAAAGCCTCCATCCATCAACCCGCGCTGGTCATTGATCATCACGCCCAGGGTTTGCGACCTCGCGACTTCAACGTCGAGAGCGCGCTGGAAGACCCGGCGGAATTCACACCTGCGTTCGCCGCCTTTCGCGAAGAGTCGCTGGTGTGCCAGTTGCAGCGACGCCAGCAGGAATTGGCGCCCCTGCTGAAGCAGGCTCCGCCCTCTGCGCTACCTACTCTGGAAGCCGGAGAGGACGTACTGGAAACCCTCAAGCTGCGTGGCCATCCCAACCTCATCGGGCTGATGCTCGACGACTCGCTGTTCGCCTTGCGCCACGCTGCGGCGCAGGCGCGCCACTGCGCCGCCTACTTGCGCAGCCTCAATGCACTGCTGCCGCACCGTCCCAACGGACGCTATGCACAGGTGCTGAGCAACATGCTCGACGGCCCGCTCGCCAAGCTCAGGGGCGAGGTCGATCAGGCCGAACTGGACGAGGCGATCTTCGCCGAGGAGCGACAGTCTTGCCGAATCCACCTGACGCAGCAGGTCGAGCATCTGGTTGCCCTGCTGGAAGGCCCCTTGCACCCGGTGTTGCAGGACTGGACCCACCAGTGCGACGAAGCCCTGCTGGAGCCCTACAGCCTGATGAGCGAGGCACTGGCTGCGCTGAACCAGCTTCCCGACCGCTGCGACGCACTGTACAGCGGTACCGCCTACCGGGCGCTGGCGGCACATGTCGAGCGGGTGGTCAGCACGGTTCTGCAGGCAAGCCACCCGCTTGGCGCCATGCTCCTGGCCAAGGACGAAGGACAACTTCCCGAGCCGGTTCGGCGCCTGCAGGCGCTGCGCGATAGCCCGCGGACGCCGGACCCCGACGCAATGGGCCTCAGCACGCTGATGCTGGGAGCCAGTCTGCTGGGCGAGGTCGACCAGCCCAGCGCCGGCAAGAGCCTCGCCTACTTCCTCGGCGACCTGCTGGACGTGTTCGGCGCCAGCGTAGTCGAGCAACTCGGCCGGCTGTCCCAGGGCGCCACCCAGATCCAGCTCGACCGCTTGTTCGCACCGACCTTCAATACTCTGAGCGCCCTCTCGGTGAAGATGAAAGGTATCCGCCTGCTGCCCGACAGTCAGGTGCCGCTCGACATGGTTGTCGTCGGCGTGCG
This sequence comes from Pseudomonas sp. 18-147, assembly GCF_051048045.1. Taxonomy (NCBI): domain Bacteria; kingdom Pseudomonadati; phylum Pseudomonadota; class Gammaproteobacteria; order Pseudomonadales; family Pseudomonadaceae; genus Pseudomonas; species Pseudomonas sp. 18-147. The sequence continues at coordinate 6,234,616 of NZ_CP182296.1, read as the reverse complement.
CGGAGCCGGCCTGCGCAACGGTCTGACCGAGGTCGAGCGCCAGGAGCTGAGGCGCAAGAGCTATCGGCGCGCCATCGTTCAGGACGGTGCCGGCAATCCCCTGGCCGGCACCAGTCCCCGCGACACCGGCATGAGTCGCGCCAACCTGCGCAACGTCATGGTGGTGGCGGTACCCAAGGATCACCCGGACCTGCTTGCCTACACGAAACTCCGTACGCAGTTAGGCACGTTGACCCAGGTGATGGAGAACACTCGCATCGTGCCGACGATGATGCTGGGGTTTGCGATTTATAACTTGAATGTGCAGGTGCAGGCATACAGTGGCTTTGTAGACAGTGGAGAAAAGCACAGAGGGACGATCGGGGCTGTCGGTGCAGTAATCGATTTAACAGCCGCTGGAGGAAGCCATGCAAAGCTGCTTTTCGGACCATCTACTGCAAAGTATCTAGAAACCCCACGTATATCGGTAGCCCAAATATCCCCTCGATGGGCCAGGAATCTAGAAGTTCAAACAGGCAGCCCTAAGTTAGGGTTGCTACGTGGGCTTGGTGGCGCAGCCACACTATTCGGTGCAGGCATCAGTGTATGGGATGGCTACCGAGCTTTGAGGCAGGGAGATAGCGATGCGGCTGCGGCCTACGGTGTGGCCGCAGTGGGTGGGGGCCTGTGGGGTGCCTACGTCCTAGGATGGATAGTAAATCCTTATGCTTTGCTGGCTGGTGCGGTTTTGGCGATCGGAGGCACTGTGGTCGCTAATCTACTGACTGACAGCGATGCGGAAAGCATCGTCAAGAAAGGCCCCTTCGGCCGGCAATTCGCCGAGGCTGGCCTGCTCGATTCGCTGATGGGCCAGGACCAGCGCTTCGCCCATCTGAAAGACCCGCAAACGGCCTATCGCCAATTGCTGGGAGTCCTCGGCCATCCGCGGGTCTTTGTCCATCGCCTGGAAGACTGGCGCAAATTGGCGCCGGCGGCGCATCGATCTGTCTTGCAGGAAGCGGAACGGGGTCGCCAAGCGGTCAGCCGCACTGCGCTATCCTGCATCGACCCCAAGTTGCAGGCGCTGGAGGCAAACGATTGGGCCGTGGTGCTGAGTTCCCCGCTCCTGGCCATGTTCGAGAATGGCCAGAAGGCGTTCCGCCTGGTGGCCCAGGAGTTTCTCAGCAGCTTGCCGATCGATCCGGGCACCCTGTTCGGCGTCAAGCGCTACCATCGGGTCCCCGCGGGCCCCGCCAAGCTCGAAGCCTTGCCGTTGGATGCTGCCAGCGTGCTCTATGTGCTGCCGGCCAGCCTGCCGATTCCGCAGTTGTCTCCTCGGGCCCGCTATAGCATGCGCATGACCCAGGGTTTGAAGATCAGCGCACAGTTCGAACTCAATGCCGACCAGCCTGAGCAGCGGCTTGTCCTGCCTCAACCCAGCCCGAAGAGTTGGAGTGCATTCACATCCGCCAATCGGTACCTTCCCCCGGACGACTTGGGCCCCCATGCTGCGCCACCTTATTGGTTGATAGAGAACAGTGAGTTCAACGTATGACCGTACACATGGATGCCACGTACTCAGCCAGTGCTTATCGCAGTGAAGTCAACGACTCTTTACCGCCGCCAAGGTGGAAGGAGGAGTCTAACCGTAATGGTATTTTTGACACCCATCTTGCCTTTGGGAACTATGCCAATCTAGATCCGGAAATGGAGATTGTAGGGCAGCTTTCGATCGGGGCTGAGGATAAGTCAGAGGTTGGAGGTGCTGAGGCATATTGCAACTCTATGCGTTGGCAGTTCCAGAACTCTAGCAGAATTCCTTATATAATATTCACGCTTAGGATGCTGTGCTATTTTTTTGTATGGATTGCTTTGGGAATTGGCATAATGGGAGAAGCCACCGGAGAGTGGAGGAGGGACATACAGCAACTCTACACCTTGGTTTGCTCATTCTTTGTGGTGGCTGTTTCAGTAATATCCATGGTGGCCTTTCTTTCGAATAAAAAATATCTTCACGTTATTCAGATGTCGGGTTTTTTATTTTCAATCCCATTGGCTTTGTACCAGTATGGAACAATATTTGGAACCAATGGTTTGCAAATAGCAATTTGGATAGGCGTAGCTACTTATTTTATGGGTGCAGTCGGCTTCAGCGCCATCCTTTGGCTCTACAGCAAAGTCTTCAAGCAAGATGGCAGTGAATTCAATCGCCTGGACGGCATGCTCCGCTTCAAGCGTCGCTTCCGCCGCCTGTTCGTCGCTCCCTTCGACGAGTTCGATCCGGTGCTGCAATTGCTGCCCAGTGGCTACGGCAGCCACGACTATGCGCTCTGGTTGCATCACCGCTATACCGACAACAAGGTCTGTCTGGCCACCCGCGTCCACTCCCTCGGTCTCGACAAGGTCAATGCCCTGGCCTTCTGGGACTGCCTGCAACGCTACATGGACGTGACCCAGCCGTTGCCCGACCTGCCGGTCCTGGAGCCGAGCCGCCCCTTGGATCCGGTCACCGCCGAGCATGATCGGCATACCGGACGCGATCCCCATTACTGGCGCCAGCGCACCTACCAGGGCTGGCCAGCCAAGGAGCGCAAGGAGCTGGACCGACGCCTGCATGAGTATCCCTGGCAACAGCAGCCCTGCATCGTCAGGGCGCGCATCGATCCCGGGCTAAGCATCGAAGCCTATTACCGGCGCCAGGAAGCCAAGGGCATTTTTGCCACGCCCAGGGCCGATGATTTCAATGATGAGCACTGATGCTGAGTTATTCCGCCATTGCGACCGGTTAGCGAAGAAGGACTTTCACTAGAGTGGCTGTCGACCTCCAAGGGCGTTCCTGTCCCGCCGTGCGATCAAGTCTCGGGTAGGACAGGGAGGTCTGCCGGGCACTGGGCGCGACTTCAGCGCTGTGCCAGCAGTTTTCTGCCGCGGGCGACGGCGGCACGGACCTGGTTCGGCGCGGTGCCGCCGATATGGTCGCGGGCGTTGACCGAGCCTTCCAGGGTCAGCACGTCGAAGACGTCGGCGTCGATCTGCTCGCTGAAGCGGCGCAGTTCGTCGAGGCTCATCTCGGCGAGGTCCTTGCCGCTGTCCACGCCGTACTTCACTGCGTGGCCGACGATCTCGTGGCAGTCGCGGAACGGCAGGCCCTTGCGCACCAGGTAGTCGGCCAGGTCGGTGGCGGTGGAGAAACCGCGGCGTGCCGCCTCGCGCATGATCTCGCGCCGGGGCCGGATCGCCGGGACCATGTCGGCGAAGGCGCGCAGGCTGTCGCGCAGGGTGTCGGCGGCGTCGAACAGCGGTTCCTTGTCTTCCTGGTTGTCCTTGTTGTAGGCCAGCGGCTGGCCCTTCATCAGGGTCAGCAAGCCGGTGAGGGCGCCGAACACCCGGCCGGACTTGCCGCGTACCAGCTCCGGCACGTCGGGGTTCTTCTTCTGCGGCATGATCGAGGAGCCGGTGCAGAAGCGGTCGGGCAGGTCGATGAACTGGAACTGCGCGCTGGTCCACAGCACCAGCTCTTCCGAGAAGCGCGACAGGTGCATCATCGCCAGGCTGGCGGCGGCGCAGAATTCGATGGCGAAGTCGCGGTCGGAGACGCCGTCCAGGGAGTTGCCGCCAACCGCGTCGAAGCCCAGCAACTGGCAGGTGATCTCGCGCTGGATCGGGTAGGTGGTGCCGGCCAGGGCCGCCGAGCCGAGCGGCATGCGGTTGACCCGCTTGCGGCAGTCGACCAGGCGCTCGTAGTCGCGGCCGAGCATCTCGAACCAGGCCAGCAGGTGGTGGCCGAAGGTCACCGGCTGGGCGGTCTGCAGGTGGGTGAAACCGGGCATGATGGTGTCGGCTTCCGCTTCGGCCAGGCCCAGCAGGCCCTCCTGCAGGCGGGTGATCTCGGCGAGGATGGTGTCGATCTCGTCGCGTAGCCAGAGGCGGATGTCGGTGGCCACCTGGTCGTTGCGCGAGCGGCCGGTGTGGAGCTTCTTGCCGGTGACGCCGATGCGGTCGGTCAGGCGCGCCTCGATGTTCATGTGCACGTCTTCCAGGTCGACGCGCCAGTCGAAGCTGCCGGCTTCGATTTCCGCCTGGATCTGTTGCAGGCCGTCGACGATCGCATCGCGCTCGGCGTCGCTCAGCACGCCGACCTTGGCCAGCATCGTGGCGTGGGCGATGGAACCCATGATGTCGTGGCGGTAGAGACGCTTGTCGAAGTCGACGGAGGCGGTGAAACGGGCGACGAAGGCGTCGACGGGCTCGCTGAAGCGGCCGCCCCAGGACTGGTTGGTCTTCTCTACGCTCATGGTATCTCTCGCTGCAACAAGAAACGGACAGGCCGCGCGGCCTGCGTGACGGGCAAAGTGCGACGATGATAGCAGGCCGGGAGGAAAAACCGGCGGCTCGTCGACGAAGCCGGAACGAGCGCTGTTTCGCGGTTTTTTGCGGCAGATGGCATTTCGGTGCTTTATTTCGCCCGTACGCCCGCGGCTGTCTTGCGGGCGCCACGGGCCTTGCGGAAACTCTGTCGATGCCTATCCGATTCAAGCCCGGCCGCTCGACCCGGCCGGCCGTCCAAGACGACTTCTTCATTCCCGAGCTCTGCGAAGCCGAAGCCCTGTTCACCCTGGTGCTGCTGGCGGAGCTGCTGGTGCTCGTGCTGGTGCTGGCGGAGCCGATGACGCCGAGCTTCAACTGGGTGCGCCTGGCCCTGGCGTCGCTGTTCGTGCAGTGGATCGTACTGCTCTCGGCGGCGCTGTTCTGCCGCCTGCGGCCATTGCTCGCACGCCTGCCGGTGGCGCTGGCGGGGAGTGCCTGCTGCCTGTTGGTGGTGGCCCTCACCCTGGGCTGCACGGCGGTCGCCGAGCACTATCAGCTGGGCGGAGAACTGACGCGTGCCGGCGAGGTCAATCTGTATCTGCGGCACGCGCTGATCGCGCTGATCATGTCCGCCCTGGTGCTGCGCTACTTTTACCTGCAGAGCCAGTGGCGCCGGCAGCAGCAGGCCGAGTTGCAGGCGCGCCTGGAATCGCTGCAGGCGCGGATTCGCCCGCACTTCCTGTTCAACAGCCTGAACAGCATCGCCAGCCTGATCGAGCTGGACCCGCTGAAGGCCGAGCATGCGGTGCTGGACCTGTCCGACCTGTTCCGGGCCAGCCTGGCGAAGCCCGGCACTTTAGTTTCCTGGGAGGAGGAACTGGCGCTGGCAAGGCGCTATCTTTCCATTGAGCAGTATCGTCTTGGCGATCGCCTGCAACTGGACTGGCAGGTGCACGGGGTGCCGGCCAACCTGCCGATCCCCCAACTGACCTTGCAGCCGCTGCTGGAAAATGCGCTTATCTATGGCATCCAGCCGCGGGTCGAAGGCGGCCTGGTGCAGGTCGAGGCGGTTTATCGTGAAGGAGTGTTCCAGCTATGTGTGAGCAACCCCTACGACGAGGCGCTCGAGTCGCCCCCGTCGAAAGGCACGCGACAGGCGTTACACAATATCGATGCACGACTTGGGGCACTTTTCGGGCCTAAAGCGAGTCTCAGCGTCGAGCGCCGTGACGGACGGCACTACACCTGTCTACGCTATCCATGTGCGCGACTCATGCAGGAAGCCTGAGCTTATGAATGTCCTGATTGTCGATGACGAACCTCTGGCGCGAGAGCGCCTGGCCCGATTGGTAGGGCAACTGGACGGCTATCGCGTCCTCGAGCCCTCGGCCAGCAATGGCGAAGAAGCGCTGACGCTGATCGACAGCCTCAAGCCCGATATCGTCCTGCTGGATATCCGCATGCCCGGTCTGGACGGCCTCCAGGTCGCGGCCAGACTCTGCGAGCGGGAAGCGCCGCCGGCTGTGATCTTCTGCACGGCCCATGACGAATTCGCCCTGGAAGCCTTCCAGGTCAGCGCCGTGGGCTACCTGGTCAAGCCGGTGCGCAGCGAAGACCTGGCCGAGGCGTTGAAGAAAGCCTCGCGACCGAACCGCGTGCAACTGGCCGCGCTGACCAAGCCCCCGGCCTCCGGCGGCAGCGGTCCGCGCAGCCACATCAGTGCACGGACCCGCAAGGGGATCGAGCTGATCCCGCTGGAAGAGGTGATCTTCTTCATTGCCGACCACAAGTACGTGACCTTGCGCCATGCGCAGGGCGAGGTGCTGCTGGACGAGCCGTTGAAGGCGCTGGAAGACGAGTTCGGCGAGCGCTTCGTGCGCATCCACCGCAACGCGCTGGTCGCCCGCGAACGGATCGAACGCCTGCAGCGTACGCCGCTGGGGCATTTCCAGCTCTACCTGAAAGGCCTCGACGGCGATGCGCTGACCGTCAGCCGGCGGCACGTGGCCGGAGTCAGGCGTCTGATGCATCAGCTCTGACGGCGGTCGGCGGTTCGCCAGCGACCCGGGTGCGGCTATCGGGCCCAGCGTCCGCGCACTCGGGTTCGAACTGTTATCATGGGCGCATCCCTGTGCACGGAATATCCCATGTCGTCCCGCGAAATCCGCATCGCCACTCGCCAGAGCGCCCTCGCCTTGTGGCAGGCCGAATACGTCAAGGCGCGCCTGGAGCAGGCTCATCCTGGCCTGACCGTCACCCTGCTGCCGATGACCAGTCGCGGCGACAAGCTGCTCGACGCACCGCTGGCGAAGATCGGCGGCAAGGGCCTGTTCGTCAAGGAACTGGAAACCGCCCTGCTCGAAGGCGCCGCCGACATCGCGGTGCATTCGATGAAGGACGTGCCGATGGACTTTCCCGAGGGGCTCGGCCTCTACACCATCTGCGAGCGCGAAGACCCGCGTGACGCTTTCGTCTCGAACACCTACGCCAGCCTCGAGCAACTGCCCGCCGGCAGCGTGGTCGGCACCTCCAGCCTGCGCCGCCAGGCGCAGCTGCTGGCGCGCCGGCCGGACCTGCAGATCCGTTTCCTGCGGGGCAACGTCAATACCCGCCTGGCCAAGCTGGATGCCGGCGAATACGACGCGATCATCCTCGCCGCCGCCGGCCTGATCCGCCTCGGCTTCGAGTCGCGCATCCGCTCCTCGATCAGTGTCGACGACAGCCTGCCCGCCGGCGGACAAGGCGCCGTCGGCATCGAATGCCGTACGGCCGACAGCGACCTGCATGCCTTGCTGGAACCCTTGCACCATACCGACACGGCTCTGCGGGTCACTGCCGAGCGCGCGCTGAACAAGCGGCTCAACGGCGGTTGCCAGGTGCCGATCGCCTGCTACGCCATCCGCGAGGGCGACCAGCTGTGGCTGCGCGGCCTGGTCGGCCAGCCTGATGGCACCCAGTTGCTGCGCGCCGAGGGGCGGGCGCCACTGGCGGAAGCCGAGGCGCTGGGCGTGCGGGTGGCCGAGGACCTGCTGGAGCAGGGCGCCGAAGCGATTCTCGAAGCCGTCTACGGCGAGGCCGGACATCCGTGAGCGGCTGGCGGCTCCTGCTGACGCGCCCCGACGAGGAGTGCGCGGCCCTGGCCGCCAGCCTCGGCGAGGCGGGCGTCCATAGCAGCAGCCTGCCGCTGTTGGCGATCGATCCGCTGGAAGAAACCCCGGAGCAGCGTACGCTGATGCTCGACCTGGACCGCTACTGCGCGGTGGTGGTGGTCAGCAAGCCGGCGGCGCGCCTGGGGCTGGAGCGGCTCGACCGCTACTGGCCGCAGCCGCCGCAGCAGACCTGGTGCAGCGTCGGCGCGGCGACCGCGGCGATCCTCGAGGCCTACGGCCTCGACGTAACCTACCCTGAACAGGGCGACGACAGCGAAGCGTTGCTGGCGCTGCCGGCGCTCCAGGATTCCCTGCGCGTGCACGATCCGAAAGTGCTGATCATGCGCGGCGAAGGTGGCCGAGAATTCCTCGCCGAGCGCCTGCGCGGCCAAGGCGTGCAGGTGGACTACCTGCCACTCTACCGGCGCCGGGCTCCGGACTATCCGGCCGGAGAGCTGCTGGCAAGGGTGCGGGCGGAACGCCTGAACGGCCTGGTGGTCAGCAGTGGACAGGGTTTGCAAAATCTGTATCAGTTGGCGGCAGCCGATTGGCCCGAGATAGGCCGGTTGCCGCTGTTCGTACCCAGCCCGCGGGTCGCCGAGATGGCGCGCGAACTGGGTGCGCAACGGGTGATTGATTGCCGGGGCGCGAGCGCGCCGGCCTTGCTGGCGGCCCTGACGAGCGCCGCCTAGAACTTTCTTGACCAAAGGATGGACCTGTGAGCGAAGCAGTCACTCCCCAAGACGACGCAAGAACTTCCACTTCCACCCCTTCTCCCGTTGCACCCGATGCATCCAGGCGTTCCGGTACCGCCACCGGCCTGGCGTTGCTCGCCCTGCTGGTTGGCGTGGCGGGACTCGGCGCGGGTGGCTGGAGCTTCTGGCAGGTCCAGCAGTTGCAGGGCACCGAGCGTGACCAGCTGGCGCAGCTGGAAGATGCCCGTGGCAAGACCGAATCCCTGGCCCAGCGTAACCAGCAACTGGCTGCCCGCCTGGACGCTTTGCCTACCGCGGACGAACTGGAGGCCCGGCGACGCCTTGTGGTGGAGCTGCAGGGCGACCAGCAGCATCTCAGCGAGCAACTGAAGAAGGTCCTCGGCCAGAGCCGCCAGCAATGGCGACTGGCCGAGGCCGAACACCTGCTGCGCCTGGCCAGCCTGCGCCTGTCCGCCTTGCAGGACGTGGGCAGCGCCACCGAACTGGTGCAGGGCGCCGATGACATCCTGCGCGCGCAGAACGATCCCGGCGCCTATGCCGCCCGCGCCAAGCTGGCGGCCAGCCTCGAGGCCCTGCGTGCGTTGCCGGAGCCGGACCGTACCGGGCTGTTCGTGCAACTGGCGGCGTTGCGCGAGCAGGTCAACCAGTTGCAACCGCTCACGCCGACCTTCAAGGAAGGCGAAAGCGGTGCCAGCAATGTCGCCTGGGGCGACGGCAACAGCACCTGGGAGCTGTGGTGGGAGAAGATCTCGCGCTACATCCGCATCGACTTCAATGCCGGCCAGGACATTCGTCCGCTGCTGGCCGGCGAGCAATTGGCGCAGGTGCGCCTGACCATCGGCCTGGCCCTGGAGCAAGCCCAGTGGGCGGCGCTGAATGGCAAGCAGGAAGTCTACGAGCAGGCGCTGAAGCAGGCCCAGGACGTGCTGGACGGCTATTTCAACGTAGAGCTGGCCGACAGCCGCGCGTTGAAGTTGCGTATCGATGAGTTGGCGAAGCAGCCGGTCACCGTGCAGGTCCCTGACCTCGCACCGGCCCTGAGCGCCTTGCAGTCCTACGTGTCGCGCCGCGAGGCCGCCGGCAACCTGGTGCCCGAGGCGCAGGCGGCTCCGGCCACGGAGGGCCGTCCATGAGACGCATCTACCTCCTGGTCCTGGCGGTGGTGCTGGTCGCCACGCTGGTTGGGCTGGCGATTTCCGAGCAGGCCGGCTATGTGCTGATCGCCTACAAGAGCTTCCGTTACGAATCCAGCCTGTGGTCGTTTCTCGCCCTGCTGGCGGTGGTCTGGCTGCTGGTGGTGCTGGTGCGCCTGGTCCTGCGCCTGCTCGGCAGCTCGGGGCGGGTGGTCAACCCCTGGTCGCGCTACAACCGCCGGCGTCGCGTGCAGATGGCCGAGCACAGCGGCCTGCGCGATCTCGGCGAAGGCAACTGGCCGCAGGCACTGCGTCACTTGCGGCGGGCGGCGGAGATGGGCGAGCGGCCGCTGATGCATTACCTCGGCGCGGCGCGGGCCGCCAACGAACTCGAACGCTACGACGAGGCCGACGACCTGCTGAACCGGGCTCGCGAGCGCGAGCCGGACGCCCAATTGCTGGTCGGCCTGACCCGTGCGCAACTGCTGATCAATCGCGGCGACTACCCGCAGGCACGCAATACCCTTGAAGAGCTGCACGGGCTCCAGCCGCAGCACCGCACGGTATTGCGGCTGATGCAGCAGCTGTACGTCACCCAGCACGACTGGCAGGCTCTTTGCGTCCTGCTGCCGGAGCTGCGCAAGGAGCGTGTGCTGAAGGATTCCGAACTGCGCGACCTCGAACGCCGTGCCTGGGTGGCTTCCTTGCAGGAAGCCGGCGAGCGTGGACTGAACGAGGGCGAGACGGCGTTGCAGCCGCTGACCCAGCGCTGGCAGAACGTGCCTTCGGCGCTGCGTGCAGACCCGGCGATCGTCGCGGGCTATGCCGCCCAACTGCTTCGCCTGGGCGCCGAGGAAGAGGCCGAAGAAGTCCTCCGCCATGCGCTCAAGCAAGGCTTCGACGCGACCCTGGTGCAACTCTACGGGCAGGTGCGCGGGCGCGATCCGGGCAAGCAATTGCAGGCCGCGGAAGGTTGGCTCAAGGAACATCCGAACGATCCCGGCCTGCTGCTGACCCTGGGGCGCCTGTGCCTGATCAACAAGCTCTGGGGCAAGGCCCGGGAATACCTGGAGGCCAGCCTGAGCTTCCAGCGCAGTGCCGAGACCTGCGCCGAGCTGGGCCGCCTGCTGGCGCAGCTCGGCGAGGTCGAGCGCAGCAACCAGTTGTTCCAGGAGGGCCTGGTCCTGCTCGATCGGCGTACTCCGGGGCTGCCCGTGGTGGTGGCGGGCATTTGAGCATGGGGAACGCCCCCGGCGTTCCCCGTTCGGCTCCATCGGCAGGACTGTGGCGGCTTGTCGCGGGCGCCCGGCATGATTCGGGATGTCTTGCCGCAGAGCGGACTTGCGGCTTGAAACGGCCGGAGGCTTTCCACTACCGTAGGCGGCCTTTCCCCTGTGTACCTGTGGATCCGCCATGCCCCTGGCCAGCCCCCGTCAGCTTTTCCTTCTCGCGTTCCTGGCCTGCGTCGCCATCATGGGCGGGGCGCTGTACCTGGAACATGTGGTTGGCCTGGAGGCCTGCCCGCTGTGCGTCGTGCAGCGGATCTTCTTCATCCTGATCGGCCTGACCTGCCTTGCTGGCGCGATCCAGGGGCCCGGCCTGCGTGGGCGGCGTATCTACTCCGTGCTGGTGTTCCTGCTCGCTCTCGGCGGCGGGGCCACGGCCGCCCGCCAGGTATGGTTGCAGACCGTTCCGCTGGACCAACTGCCGGCCTGCCTGCCCAGCCTCGACTACATGATGCAGGCGCTTCCCTTCCAGGAAGTGATCCGCCTGGTCCTGCATGGCACCGCGGATTGTGCCCAGGTGAGCTGGACGCTATTCACCCTGAGCATTCCGGAATGGAGCCTGCTGGCGTTCGTTGCCTATCTCGGCTTCTCCATCGTGCAGTTCCTCCGACGTGCCTGATGCGGGCTGTCGCGTGGTCTTTCGTCAGCTCTCGAGCGTCGGCCGTATCGATTTGGCGAAAACCAGAGCGGATGCGGGATACCGATCAAACATCCGTATGAATTTTTCTGTACGGGCGTCTTGATGGGGTCATCCCGGGGGCATAATCTGGCTTTCCATAGCGCCGGAGTCCGCCCCTTGCACAGGCGTTCTCCCACAGAGCGCAGAGAGTGCGTCAGCAATGCGTCTCGGAGCGGACGATGATTCTCCGGGACGTCCGAAGAGGGAAGCGAGGACAACATGCTCGAAAGCTGCCGTAATGCCCAAGAGCGGTGGGGGGGTGTGCACCAACTGATCGATCGCTGGCTGCATGAGCGCCAGCAACTGGTGCAGGCCTTCGATGCCCTGAGCGGTATTCAGGCACCGGCGCCCAACGCCGAAGAACTCCAGCATTTCTGCCAATTGCTGCTGGACTACGTATCTGCCGGACACTTCGAGGTCTACGAGCAACTGACGGCGGAAGGCAAGGCCTTCGGCGATCAGCGCGGCCTGGAGCTGGCCAAGCAGATCTTCCCCCGGCTGGAAGCCATCACCGAATCCGCGCTGAACTTCAACGACCGCTGCGACAACGGCGATTGCCGTGAAGGAGCCTGCCTCATCGCGGAGCTGAAGGTCCTGCGGCAACAATTGCACGAACGCTTCGAGCTGGAGGACTGCCTCATCGAAGTCCTGCACAACGCCCACAGCCAGAGCGGCGCAGAGGGTTCGGCAGTACCGGTCTGATTCACCGGCGAGTCGTTACGAAACGGCGCGTCTCCATGCGGGAGAGCGCCGTTTTTGCATTTCAGCGGAAGCCCAGCAGGTCGATCTCGAAGACCAGCGGAGCGTCGGGCGGGATCAGGTCGCCAGCGCCTTCGTGGCCATAGGCTTGCGCCGAAGGAATCACCACTCGCCAGCGCGCGCCGACAGGCATCGCTCGCAACGCTGTGCGCCATCCCTCTATCACACTGTCCAGGGCGAACCACTCGGCGCTTTCGCTCTGGTCGAACACTTGACCGTCGGCAAGCAGGCCGCGGTAACGGACGTGTACCTGGGTTGCCGCGCCGATGCCGTTACCTTGGCCACGACGTAATTCGCTGACGAGGACGCCGCCGGTCAATTCGCGGATGCCGAAGCGGGCTTTTTCGTTGGCCAGGAAGCGGGCCTCGGCGGGTGTGGTCCGCGGTGTTTCCGTCGTGGCGTTCTCGTGTTGCAGCAGAAGTTTTTCGATGCGTTCGGGGGGGATTTCAAGTGCCTCGCCGCGATAGGCCTGGCGCAGTCCGAGAAGTAGTTCGGATAGCTCTAGGTCGGGCATTTCCTGCTGTAGGCGCGTGCCCAGACGGGCGCCTACAGCATAGGCCAGTTCGTCCTTGGGGGGCGCGGCGAAAAGCGGCAGCGGCAGTAGAAAAAGACCGATGAAAAGGCGGCGCGGCATGCGGTTTCTCCAGACGAATCGGCGGGCAATCCTGGCGCACGTCGCTTGTAGCACATCGAACCCGTTGGCGAGAGGGGGGTTGCGGGTCTAGTATGGGCGCAACCACGTCCGCCTGGAGGCACGTCATGTCGGCCAACAAGAAGCCCGTCACCACCCCCTTGCACCTGTTGCAGCAACTTTCCCACAGCCTTGTCGAGCACCTGGAAGGTGCGTGCAAACAAGCGCTGGTCGATTCGGAAAAGCTCCTGGCCAAACTTGAAAAGCAACGTGGCAAAGCCCAGGAAAAACTGCACAAGGCTCGCACCAAGCTGCAGGATGCTGCCAAGGCCGGCAAGACCAAGGCACAGGCCAAGGCGCGCGAGACCATCAGCGACCTGGAAGAAGCGTTGGATACCCTGAAGGCCCGGCAGGCGGACACCCGTACCTACATCGTCGGCCTCAAGCGTGACGTACAGGAAAGCCTCAAGCTGGCGCAGGGTGTCGGCAAGGTGAAGGAAGCTGCTGGCAAGGCTTTGGAGAGCCGCAAGGCGAAACCCGCGACCAAACCTGCTGCGAAGGCGGCAGCCAAGCCTGCGGTGAAAACCGTAGCGGCGAAGCCTGCGGCCAAGCCGGCTGCGAAACCGGCGGCCAAGCCTGCGGCGAAAACCGCGGCAGCGAAGCCCGCAGCCAAGCCGGCTGCGAAACCGGCTGCGAAACCGGCGGCCAAGCCTGCGGCGAAAACCGCAGCCGCGAAGCCCGCAGCCAAGCCGGTGGCGAAGCCTGCTGCGAAACCGGCGGCCAAGCCCGCGGCGAAAACCGCAGCCGCGAAGCCCGCAGCCAAGCCGGCGGCGAAGCCTGTGGCGAAACCGGCGGCCAAGCCCGCGGCGAAAACCGCAGCCGCTAAGCCCGCAGCCAAGCCGGCGGTGAAGCCTGTGGCGAAACCCGCGGCCGCGAAGCCTGCAGCCAAGCCGGCTGCGAAGCCTGCGGCGAAACCGGCGGCCAAGCCTGCGGCGAAACCCGTAGCCGCGAAACCTGCCGCAGCCAAGCCCGCCACCGCTCCTGCTGCGAAGCCTGCGGCGACTCCCAGCGCCCCGGCAGCCGCCTCCAGCGCTGCTTCGGCAACGCCTGCCGCGGGCAGCAACGGCGCCGCCCCGACCAGCGCCTCCTAAGGCGCTGTCTGCAAAGCCGCCGAGCCAAGCACCAGCAAAGCCCGGCGCTCTGCTTCCGTGCAGATGTCCCGGCTGCAGGCTTGCAGCCAGGCATCCGCACTGCGATTCGCCTCCTGGCCCTCCAGCCAGGCTGTGGCCAGGTCGGCCAGGCGTTGCAGGTGTTCCCGTTCCGCTCGTAGTTCCTGGGCCTTCATTTCCTCGCGGAGTTCGGCCAGGCAGGCATCGTGGGTTGCCGCTTCGCGCCAGGCGCAACGCAATCTGCGCAGGGGTTCGATGACCGTTTCGCGCCAGGGGCGCGCGGCGTTCTCCAGGATCTGGGCGCGTTCTTTCGAGCAGCTCACACCGCGCCTGCCAAGCCAGGCGGCGACCAGCAACAGGCAGACGTCCGCACCTTGCTCCTGAAGCGCGAGGCAAGCCGTTTCCACGCCCGGCCGGGCATAGACGTCCACCGCGAATTTCCAGACATTTCCAGTCATACAGCCTCACGCTCCGCAAGGGCGAAACTGATAAACTCCGCCGCCATGATCCGACTCCTCAATCTTACGCTACAGCGCGGGCCGCAGCGCCTCCTGGAAGCTGCTGAACTGACCCTGCACGCCGGCCAGAAAGCCGGTCTCATCGGGGCCAATGGCGCTGGCAAGTCCAGCTTGTTCGCGCTGTTGCGCGGCCAGCTCGGCCAGGATGCCGGCAACTGCCTGTTGCCCGCCGACTGGCGCATCGCGCACATGCGCCAGGAGGTCGATACCCTGGATCGCCTGGCGGTGGATTACGTGCTCGACGGCGACAGTCGCCTGCGCGAGATCCAGGCGGCACTGGCCGCCGCCGAAGCGGCGCACGACGGTTCTGCCCTGGCGCGCCTGCATACCGAACTGGACAACGCCGACGGTTACACCGCCGATGCACGGGCGCGCAAGCTGCTGGCCGGACTCGGCTTCAGCAGCGAGCAGATGGAGCGCCGGGTCGGTGATTTCTCCGGCGGTTGGAGGATGCGCCTGAACCTGGCGCAGGCGCTGATGTGCCCGTCCGACCTGCTGTTGCTCGACGAGCCGACCAACCACCTCGACCTGGACGCCATCCTCTGGCTGGAAGAGTGGCTCAAGGGTTATCCCGGCACTCTGGTGCTGATCTCCCACGACCGCGACTTCCTCGATGCGGTGGTGGACCACGTGGTGCATCTGGAAAACCGCAAGCTGACCCTCTACCGCGGCGGCTATTCCGCTTTCGAGCGGACCCGCGCCGAGCGGCTGGCTCAGCAACAGCAGGCCTACGAGAAACAGCAGGCGCAGCGTGCGCACATGGAAAGCTTCATCGCCCGCTTCAAGGCCAAGGCCACCAAGGCGCGCCAGGCGCAGAGCCGGATCAAGGCGCTGGAGCGTCTAGAGGAACTGGCGCCGGCACATGTCGATTCGCCGTTCAATTTCAGTTTCCGCGAGTCGGACAAGATCTCCCGGCCGTTGCTGGATCTCGGCGAAGGCCGTCTCGGCTATGGCGACAAGGCGGTGCTGGAGAAGGTCAAGCTGCAACTGGTGCCCGGTGCGCGGATCGGCCTGCTCGGTCCCAACGGCGCCGGCAAGTCGACCCTGATCAAGACCCTGGCCGGGGACCTGCCCGAGCTGGGCGGCCGCCTGCTGCGCGGCGAGAACCTGGCCATCGGGTACTTCGCCCAGCACCAGCTCGATTCGCTGGATCCACAGGCCAGCCCGTTGCTACATCTGCAGCGTATCGCCCCCGGCGAGCGCGAACAGACCCTCAAGGACTTCCTCGGCGGCTTCGACTTCCGCGGCGTTCGGGTGGACGAGCCGGTATTGAACTTCTCCGGTGGCGAGAAAGCGCGCCTGGCCCTGGCGCTGATCGCCTGGCAGAAGCCCAACCTGCTGCTGCTCGACGAGCCGACCAACCACCTCGACCTGGAAATGCGCCTGGCCTTGACCATGGCTCTACAGGAGTTTTCCGGGGCGGTCCTGGTGGTTTCCCACGACCGGCACCTGCTCAAAAGCACCACCGATGAATTCCTCCTGGTCGCCGATGGGCGCGTGGTGCCGTTCGATGGCGATCTCGACGATTACGCCCGTTGGCTGGTCGACTATCGCGCGCGCAAGGCGCCGCAGGCCGAGACCGCGCCGGGTGCGCCGACCGAACGCACCGACAAGCGCGCCCAGCGCCAGGCAGCGGCCGCGCTGCGCCAGCAGCTGGCGCCGCACAAGCGCGAGGCCGACAAGCTGGAGCGCGAACTCGGCGGCCTGCACGAAAAGCTAGCCGCTATCGAGGCGCGGCTGGGCGACAGTGCCCTGTACGACGTATCGCGAAAGGACGAATTGCGCGAGTTGCTGTCCGAACAATCGAGCCTGAAGGTTCGCGAAGGCGAGCTGGAGGAACGTTGGCTGGAGGCCCTGGAAACCCTCGAAGCCCTGCAGAAAGAACTAGAGGCCAGTGAGTGATGGAAGACTTGCAGGTGTTGACGCAGACCTGGAGCGGGCCGCTGGTGGTGGCGCTGCAGATCCTGCTCATCCTGCTGGTCGCCTGGCTGCTACAGCGCCTGGTCCGACGCACGGTGACCCGTATCGGCGAGCGTTATCCGGTGCCGCCGGAGCTGCTCCTGCCGCTGCGTGGGGGCCTGCGCTGGCTGATCATGGTCAGCGCACTGATCATGGTGCTGGAGCGCCTGGGCGTGTCCGCCGAAGTGCTGTGGACCGCGCTGACCGGTTTCGCCGCGGTGGCGGCGGTAGCCTTCTTCGCCATCTGGAGCGTGCTCTCCAACCTGTTCTGTGCGTTGCTGATCTTCACCGTCGGGCCGTTCCGCATCGGCGACCGCGTGGAGCTGATCGATAGCGCCGACAAACCGGGCGTCACCGGACGCGTGGTTGCCATCAATCTCTTGTATACGACACTGGAAGAAACCCTCGAGGATGGCTCGCCGGGCCCGCTGCTGCAGGTTCCCAACAGCCTGTTCTTCCAGAAAGCCGTGCGTCGCTGGCGTGGGCCAGGTTTTTCAACTCCAACAAAAAACGGGAAATAACCATCTATGGAATGGCTCGCCAGTCCTGAAATCTGGGTTGCGTTCCTGACCCTGACCGCCCTGGAAATCGTCCTCGGCATCGACAACATCATCTTCATCTCGATCCTGGTCGGGCGCCTGCCGCCGGCCCAGCAACCGAAGGCGCGCTTCTTCGGCCTGGCCCTGGCCATGGGCACGCGGATCCTGCTGTTGCTCTCGATCACCTGGGTCATGCGCCTGACCACCGACCTGTTCCACCTGTTCGGCCAGGGCATCTCCGGGCGTGACCTGATCCTCTTCTTCGGCGGCCTGTTCCTGCTGTTCAAGAGCACCATGGAGATCTACCACAGCCTGGAAGGCGCGGAAGAAGAGCAGAAGAGCGGCGGCAAGGTCCACGGCTTCATGGGCATCATCGTCCAGATCGCGATCATCGACATCATCTTCTCCCTGGACTCGGTGATCACCGCCGTCGGTCTGGTGCAGAACGTGCCGGTGATGGTCGCGGCGATCGTCATCTCGGTCGGCGTGATGATGCTGGCGGCAGGCACCATCAGCGACTTCATCGAGAAACACCCCTCGCTGAAGATGCTCGCCCTGTCGTTCCTCATCGTGGTCGGCACCGTGCTGGTGGCCGAGTCCTTCGAAGTGCACGTGCCGAAAGGCTACGTCTACTTCGCCATGGCCTTCTCCCTGGCGGTGGAGGCGCTGAACATCCGCTTGCGCGGAGCCCTGGCGCGCAAGCGCGGCGAAGAGCCGGTGAAGCTGCGCAAGGGTTCGCCGGACTGAGAGCGTTCGGGGCCAGGGCGAATAGCCGCATCGCGGTGGTCTGCCCAACATGGCTGAGCGCGTATCCTCGGGAAAGCCCGGCATCTGCCGGGTTTTTTCTGTCCGCCAGGTTGCGCCCGCAAAGGTTGGGCGAGGCGCGTGGTCGGAAAACCTGTGCGGCTGCTCCGCCTTGGTGCACACTGGCTTTTTCGTTCCCGCCGCCAGCCGCGTTCGCTTTCCGAGGTGTGCAATGCTCGTCAGTACCTGGTTCGCCTTCTTCCTCGCCTGCTGGGCCATCAGCCTGTCGCCGGGCGCCGGAGCCATCGCCTCGATGTCCTGCGGGTTGCAGTACGGCTTTGCGCGAGGCTACTGGAACGCGCTGGGCCTGCAGATCGGCCTGGCCCTGCAGATCGCCATCGTCGCCGCCGGCGTCGGTGCGTTGCTGGCGACCTCGGCACTGGCTTTCAGCCTGATCAAGTGGTTCGGCGTGGCCTACCTGGTGTACCTGGCGGTGCGCCAGTGGCAGGCGCCGCCACAGGCCTTGAGCACCGATGGCGAACGGCCTCTGGGGCGACCGTTGACCCTGGTGCTGCGTGGTTTCCTGGTCAACGCCAGCAATCCCAAGGCGGTGATCTTCATGCTCGCGGTGCTGCCGCAGTTCATCGACCCGCACCAGCCGCTGCTGGCGCAATACCTGATCATGGGCGGCACCATGATCGTCGTCGACCTGATCGTCATGGCCGGCTACACCGGGCTGGCTGCGCGCGTGCTACGCGTACTGCGTTCGCCGCGCCAGCAGAAGCTGGTGAACCGTACCTTCGCCAGCCTGTTCGTCGGTGCCGCGGGGCTGCTGGCGACGGTACGCCGAGCGCCGCTCTGAGCCGCCCGACACGCTGATGGGCGTGATTGTTACAGAGTATTTCTTGCATGGGCGGGAAGGCGAAGGGACAATTTAATCTCTTCCATTCTCACTTCGTCTTCGCCATGCACCCTCCGAAAATCCTGCTGTGGCTGCTGCCGCTGGTCTGCGCGTTCAGCCTTGGAGCTCTTGCCGACACGGCCGTCGACCCCTCCCAAGCCTTGCATCTGTTGAGTTACCTGGCGGCCGACTATCCGCCGACCGTGGCTGACGGCAAGATCGTCGACCCCAGCGAATACCAGGAACAGGTGGAGTTCGTCGGCAACCTGCAGGCATTGGTCCTGACCCTGCCGATGCGCCCCGAGCGCGCCGAGCTGGAGAGGGGCGTCGCCAGCCTGCGCCAGGCCATCGAGCAGCGCTTGCCGGGAAGGGACGTGGCCCTCCAGGCGCGCAACCTCGAGGCACGGGTGGCGGATATCTACCAGGTGGTGCAGACCCCCGCGATCACCCCCGACCCGAGCCGCGCGGCGCCGATCTATGCCCAGCAGTGCGCGATCTGCCATGGCGATGCGGGCAAGGGCGACGGCCCCGCCGGCATCGGCCTGGAACCGCCGCCAGCGAACCTCACCGATCGCCAGCGCCTCGACCACCTGAGCCTCTACGACCTGCGTAACGTCATCGGCCTGGGCGTGGCGGGCACCGACATGCCGGCGTTCGCCGACCAGCTCGACGAACGCCAGCGCTGGGATCTGGCCAGCTATGTGGCCGGCCTGAGCGCCCGCAGTGCGCAGCCGGACAAGGCCCATGCCTACCCGCTGGCGACCCTGGCCACGCAGACTCCGGCCGAAGTCGCCGAGTACGACGGCGAGGCCGCTGCGGAGAGCTTCCGCGCCCTGCGTGCGCATCCGCCGCTGGAGCAGCGCGGTCCTGGGCAGTTGATCGACTATACCGCCGCCACCCTGGACAAGAGCTTCGCGGTCTATCGCGAAGGCGACCGCGACCAGGCCTACGACCTGTCGGTGGCGGCCTACCTGGAAGGCTTCGAGCTGGTGGAAAGCTCGCTGGACAACGTCGACGCCGATTTGCGCCGCTCCACCGAGAAGCAGCTGATGGCCTACCGCCAGGCGTTGCGCGATGGCCTCCCGGAAACCCAGGTGGCGCAACAGCTGGAGCTGGCCAAGGGCAAGCTGGCAGAGGCCGCCAAGCAGCTTGGCGGCGACTCGCTGAGTTTCTCCATCAGTTTCGTTTCCGCCTTGTTGATCCTGTTGCGCGAAGGGGTAGAGGCAATCCTGGTGCTTGCCGCCATCCTCGCCTTCCTGCGCAATACCGGGCAGGAAAGTGCCGTGCGTGGCGTGCACGTCGGCTGGGGGCTGGCCTTCGTCGCCGGCTTCGCCACCTGGGCGTTGGCCGCCTATGTGATCGATATCGGCGGTGCCCAGCGCGAGCTGATGGAGGGCTTCACCTCTCTGTTCGCCTGCGTGATGGTGCTCTGGCTCGGCGTCTGGATGCACGACCGCCGCCACGCGGCAGCCTGGCAGGACTACATCCGCAGCAGCCTGGTGGGCGGTGGCGGACGCTTCGGCTTCGCAGTGCTGGCGTTCTTCTCGGTCTACCGCGAGTTGTTCGAGGTCATCCTGTTCTACGAAACCCTCTGGTTGCAGGCCGGACCGGCCGGGCACAATGCCGTGATCGGCGGTGCGGCGACCGCCGTGGTCCTGTTGATCGGCCTGGCCTGGGTGATCCTGCGTGGTTCGGCGAAACTGCCGCTGGGGTTGTTCTTCAGCATCAACGCGGCGTTGCTCTGTGCGCTCTCGGTGGTGTTCGCCGGACATGGCGTCATCGCCTTGCAGGAAGCCGGGGTGATCGGCACTCGTCCGGTCCCGTTCTTCGACTTCGACTGGCTGGGGATCAAGGCCGACGCCTATTCGCTGTCGGCCCAGGCCATGGCGCTGGTGGCCATCGCGCTGCTCTACGGACGTAGCCGGATCGTCGAGCGCCGGCGTGCGGCGGCCAACGCGGCCGACTGAGCGGGTTCGCGCAACCACGACGGCCAGTGCGATACTGGCCGTCGTCATTTCTACGGAAGTCCGTTCATGCGTATCTGGATCGATGCCGACGCCTGCCCCAAGGCGGCCAAGGAACTGGTCTGCAAGTTCGCCCTCAAGCGCAAGCTGGAAGTCTGGATGGTCGCCGGCCAGCCGCAGGTCAAGCCGCCGTTCGCCTGCGTGCGTCTGGTGGTGGTGGAAAGCGGGATGGATGCGGCTGACGATTACCTGGTGGAGCAGGCCGAGCCGGGCGACCTGGCGATCTGCAGCGACGTACCGCTGGCCGATCGGCTGATCAAGAAACAGGTTGCCGCCCTCGATCCTCGCGGCCGCGAGTTCGACGCGCGGAACATGGGCGATAAGCTGGCCATGCGCAACCTGATGGCCGACCTGCGTGACCAGGGGCAGATGGGCGGCGGCCAGGCGCCCTACGGTGAGCGTGACCGCCAGGCGTTCGCCAACGCCCTGGACCGCCTGCTCACCCGCCTGCAGCGGGAAGCCGATCTACGCGCGAGTCAGCCGCACAGATAGGTACCGGTACCGACGGCGACCAGCGTGCCGTCGTCGCTATGCAGTTCCGAGCGCACCACTGCGACCTTGTTGCCCGAGCGAAGCGGCACCGCATGGGCGGTGAACGTCCGGCCGCGTCCCGGGCGCAGGTAGTCGACGCGCAAGTCG
Source organism: Pseudomonas sp. 18-147 (assembly GCF_051048045.1). Taxonomy (NCBI): domain Bacteria; kingdom Pseudomonadati; phylum Pseudomonadota; class Gammaproteobacteria; order Pseudomonadales; family Pseudomonadaceae; genus Pseudomonas; species Pseudomonas sp. 18-147. The sequence continues at coordinate 6,213,483 of NZ_CP182296.1, read as the reverse complement.
ATGGTGCCGAGTTTCGACAGCCGCGCCATGCGCTCGTGGCCTGGCAGTTCGCGATGCCGTTCGAGGGCGCCGATCAGGGCCATCGCTCCGCCGGTGACGTCGAGCAGGCTGGAGATCACCCCGCCGTGGAGAATGCCCTGGACGAAGTTGCCGATCAGTTCGTCCTTCATCGGCAGGTCGAGGACTACCCGCTCGCGGCCCAGGCTCGCCACGCGGATGCCGAGCATGCGGTTGAAGGGGATGCGCTGGAAGAAATCCGCCACCAGTTGGTGGACGTCGTCAGGCAGGGCGGAGGAGGGCGTTTCGCTCATCGCGGCGTCTCGATTCGATGGTTTCGAGACGCACGCTGGCGTAGCGGCACGGATTTGAAAAGGGCGGCGGCGCGACCGCCCTCGTGCTTGGCCGATCAGGCCTTGTCCTGGTCCACCAGTTCGAGCACCCGGTCGACCAGCTTGTTGATCCCGGAAGCGGCTTCGGCTATCGACTGGGCGAGCATGTAGGCCGGGGTGGTCACCAGCTTGCGCGCGCTGTCTTCGACGATCTCGTCCACCGGCGCGTCGATGTGCTCGGCACCCATCTGCTTCAGCGCGTCGGCGGTGTCGGCGTCGTTGCCGATGGTGCATTGGACGCCGGCGCCGTAGATCTTCGCCGCCATCGCCGGAGCGATGCAGATCAGCCCGACTGGCTTGCCGGCTTCGGCGAAAGCCTTGGCCAGCGCCAGCACGTCCGGCTGCACCTGGCATTGCGCGCCGTTGATGGCAAAGTCGCTGAGGTTCTTCGCAGCGCCGAAGCCACCGGGCACGATCAGCGCGTCGTAGTCCTCGGCGCGGGCTTCGCGCAGGTCCTTGACTTCGCCGCGGGCGATACGCGCGGACTCGACCAGGACATTGCGGCTTTCCGGCATTTCCTCGCCGGTCAGGTGGTTGACCACATGGTGCTGGGCGATGTTCGGCGCGAAGCATTGTGCCTCGGCGCCACGCTGGCTGAGGCGGAGCAGGGTGATCACGCTTTCGTGGATTTCCGCGCCATCGTAGACGCCACAACCGGAGAGGATGACGGCAACTTTCTTGTGCATGAGGCTTACTCCTTGGGAACGCAGGATCCGGACCGGACGGGCCTGGCCGGGGTCGGTATCGCGCAAGCATAGCGAGCCGCCGGCCCCGGCGGCCAGCCGGAGCGGAGGGTACAAGGAGTTGGAGTGTACGAAGGGGCCGGCTGTTCAGTCGCGTCGGCGCGGGTTCACTCGGATTTGTCGGCGTTGCCGCCCGCGCCGTTGCCGCGCGGTGTCTTGAAACGCCGCCATAGCCAGAGCAGCAGGCCCAGCACGATCAGGCCGCCGAGGACCATGAGTTCGTATTTCTTGATGTTGCCGAGCATGCCTTCCAGTACGCTGCCGAAATAGTAGGCGGCGGAGCCCAGCGCGGCGGCCCAGACGATGGCGCCGATGCCGTTGAGAAGAAGATAGCGGGCCGGTGGATAGCCGGACAGGCCGATGGCCACCGGCATCACCGTACGCAGGCCATAGACGAAGCGGAAACTCAGCACCCACAGGTCGGGATGGCGGCGCACATGGTCCAGCGCCTTGTCGCCGAGCTTCTGCCAGCGCGGCTTGCGCGCCAGCAACCGGCGGCCGTGGCGGCGGCCGAGGAAGTACCAGAGTTGGTCACCGGCGTAGCTGCCGAGGAAGGCGGTGAGAATCACGGTATCCAGCTGCATGTAGCCGCGGAAGGCAAGGAACCCGGCCAGCACGAGAATGGTTTCGCCCTCGAAGAAAGTACCGAGAAAAAGGGCGAAATAGCCGAAGTCCTGCAGGAATTGTTGGAGCATCATCGGGGCAGCGAAGCGAAATGAACGCGCAGCCTAACTCGGTTGAGGGCGTGGGGAAAGCGCGATCGTCACGGCCCAGGTCATTGATTGTGCAATGAATGGCCTTTGCCGCTGGCTTTTTGCGATGATTGGCGGTGCGGCAGGATGCCGCGACCTTGAGTCACTGTCGTCGCTTGTTGCCAATCCGTCATAATCAGGGACTATAACTGTCACACTGTGCCCGTTATCTGGGCCCTGGAGTAAACCGTGAGCTTCACTCCCGCCAATCGCGCCTATCCCTACACCCGCCTGCGGCGCAATCGCCGCGATGACTTCTCCCGCCGCCTGGTCCGCGAGAATGTCCTCACCGTCGACGACCTGATCCTGCCGGTGTTCGTCCTCGATGGGGTCAACCAGCGTGAAAGCATTCCGTCGATGCCCGGCGTCGAGCGCCTGTCCATCGACCAGTTGCTGATCGAGGCGGAAGAGTGGGTGGCCCTGGGCATTCCGGCGCTGGCGCTGTTCCCGGTGACCCCGGTGGAGAAGAAGTCCCTGGACGCCGCCGAGGCATACAACCCGGAAGGCATCGCCCAGCGCGCCACCCGCGCCCTGCGCGAGCGCTTTCCGGAGCTGGGCATCATCACCGACGTGGCGCTCGACCCGTTCACCACCCATGGCCAGGACGGCATCCTGGATGACGATGGCTACGTCCTCAACGACGTCAGCATCGACGTGCTGGTACGGCAGGCGCTGTCCCACGCCGAGGCCGGCGCCCAGGTGGTAGCGCCCTCGGACATGATGGACGGTCGCATCGGTGCGATCCGCGAGGCCCTGGAGTCTGCCGGCCACACCAATGTGCGGATCATGGCCTACTCGGCCAAGTACGCCAGCGCCTACTACGGTCCGTTCCGCGATGCGGTCGGCTCGGCTTCGAACCTCGGCAAGGGCAACAAGGCCACCTACCAGATGGATCCGGCGAACAGCGACGAGGCACTTCACGAAGTGGCCGCCGACCTGGCCGAAGGCGCCGACATGGTGATGGTCAAGCCGGGCATGCCCTACCTCGACATCGTGCGTCGGGTGAAGGATGAATTCCGCGCCCCGACCTTTGTCTACCAGGTCAGCGGCGAGTATGCGATGCACATGGGCGCCATCCAGAACGGCTGGCTGGCCGAATCGGTGATCCTCGAGTCCCTTACCGCCTTCAAACGTGCCGGCGCCGATGGCATTCTGACCTACTTCGCCAAGCAGGCCGCAGAACAATTAAGACGGGGGCGTTGACCCCCTCGGGAAGATGAATGAATACGCAGCAAGGACTTGATGAGATCGAACGTATCGCCGCCGACGAAACCGTAGTGGCGAACGTGGAAAGCGAAGCAGAAGTGAAGATGGCCGAAACGATCCCGGTGGAAACGCCACCTGCGGTGGTTCCCAGCGTGGATGACAGCAGCCTGTACATTCATCGCGAGCTCTCCCAGTTGCAGTTCAACATCCGCGTGCTGGAACAGGCGCTGGACGAGTCCTACCCGCTCCTGGAGCGGCTGAAGTTCCTCCTCATCTTCTCGAGCAACCTCGACGAGTTCTTCGAGATCCGCATCGCCGGCCTGAAGAAGCAGATCACCTTCGCCCGCGAGCAGGCCGGCGCCGACGGCCTGCTGCCGCACCAGGCACTGGCGCGGATCAGCGAGCTGGTCCACGAGCAGGTGTCGCGGCAGTACCGGATCCTCAACGAGACCCTGTTGCCGGAGCTGGCCAAGCACCAGATCCGCTTCATCCGCCGGCGTCACTGGACGCTGAAGATCAAGACCTGGGTGCGGCGCTTCTTCCGCGACGAGATCGCGCCGATCATCACCCCGATCGGCCTCGACCCGACCCACCCGTTCCCGCTGCTGGTGAACAAGAGCCTCAACTTCATCGTCGAGCTGGAGGGGATGGATGCCTTCGGCCGCGACTCCGGCCTGGCGATCATCCCGGCGCCGCGCCTGCTGCCACGGATCATCAGGCTGCCGGAAGACGTTGGCGGCGAGGGCGACAACTACGTGTTCCTGTCGTCGATGATCCACGCCCACGCCGACGACCTGTTCCCCGGCATGAAGGTGAAGGGCTGCTACCAGTTCCGCCTGACCCGCAACGCCGACCTGTCGGTGGACACCGAGGATGTCGAGGACCTGGCCCGCGCGCTGCGCGGCGAGCTGTTCTCGCGTCGCTACGGGGATGCGGTACGCCTGGAGGTGGTGGATACCTGCCCGCAGAACCTGACCAACTACCTGCTCAAGCAGTTCGGCCTGTCCGAAAGCGAGTTGTACAAGGTCAGCGGCCCGGTCAACCTGACCCGCCTGTTCAGCGTCACCGGCCTGGAAAGCCATCCGGAGCTGCAGTACCCGCCCTTCACCCCGGCGATCCCGCGTCTTTTGCAGAAGAAGGAAAACCTCTTCAACGTCCTCAGCAAGCTCGACGTGTTGCTGATGCACCCGTTCGAGTCCTTCACTCCGGTGATCGACCTGCTGCGCCAGGCCGCCAAGGATCCGAACGTGCTGGCGATCAAGCAGACCCTGTACCGCAGCGGCGCCAACTCTGAGATCGTCGACGCCCTGGTCGAGGCGGCACGCAACGGCAAGGAGGTCACCGCGGTGATCGAGCTGCGCGCCCGCTTCGACGAAGAGTCCAACCTGCAACTGGCCAGCCGCCTGCAACAGGCCGGCGCGGTAGTGATCTACGGCGTGGTCGGCTTCAAGACCCACGCCAAGATGATGCTGATCCTCCGTCGCGAGGACGGCGAACTGCGCCGCTACGCGCACCTGGGCACCGGCAACTACCATGCCGGCAACGCTCGCCTGTACACCGACTACAGCCTGCTGACCGCCGACGTGGCGCTCTGCGAGGACCTGCACAAGCTGTTCAACCAACTGATCGGGATGGGCAAGACGCTGCGCATGAAGAAGCTGTTGCATGCGCCGTTCACCCTGAAGAAGAACCTGCTGGAAATGATCAACCGCGAGGCGGCCCAGGCGGCGCTCGGCCAGCCTGCGCACATCATGGCCAAGGTCAACTCGCTGACCGATCCGAAGGTCATCCGCGCCCTGTACAAGGCCAGCCAGGCCGGGGTCAGGATCGACCTGGTGGTGCGTGGCATGTGCTGCCTGCGGCCGGGCATCCCGGGGGTCTCGCACAATATCCACGTGCGCTCGATCATCGGGCGCTTCCTCGAGCACAGCCGCATCTACTACTTCCTCAACGGCGGCGACGAGAAGCTCTATCTCTCCAGCGCCGACTGGATGGAGCGCAACCTCGACATGCGCGTCGAGACCTGCTTCCCGGTGGAAGGCAAGAAGCTGGTGCAGCGGGTCAAGAAGGAACTGGAAACGTACCTGACCGACAACACCCAGGCCTGGGTGTTGCAGGCCGACGGTAGCTACCAGCGGCTCAGTCCCACCGGTAACCAGAACCCCCGCAATACCCAGGCGACCCTGCTGGAGAAGCTGGCCGCGCCGGTGCTTACCGCACGTTGAGGCTGTAGCCGACCCGCTTGAGCCATTCGGCTTCCTGGGCGAAGTCGGCCTGGGTCAGCGGGTTGGCTTCCAGCCAGCCCTCGGGGAAGGTCACCGAAAGGCTCTTGGGCTCTGCCTTCAGACGCACCGAGGGCATTTCCTGGGTGCCGCGAATGTGGTGGAAGAGGATCGCGAAGCGCAGCACGATGCACAGGCGTACCAGCTTGTCGCCTTCCTCGGCGAACTCCGCCAGCTTGTCCGCCGGAATGTTGCGGCGGTGGCCGCGTACCAGTAGCGACAGCATCTGCTGGTCCTGGCGCGAGAAGCCAGCCAGGTCGGAGTGCTCGATCAGGTAGGCGCCGTGCTTGTGGTAGTGGTAATGGGCGATGTCCAGGCCGATCTCGTGGACCCGTGCGCCCCAGCTCAGCAGGTCGCGGTGCAGTTCGCCGTTCAGCTCCCAGGCGTCGCCGACTTCGGCAAGCACCTTGAGGGCCTTGGCCTCCACCCGCGAAGCCTGCTCCGGATCGACGTGGTAGCGCTGCATCAGCGAGCTGATGGTGCGTTCGCGCACGTCCTCGTGCTGGTGACGGCCGACCAGGTCGTAGAGAACGCCTTCGCGCAGGGCGCCCTCGGAGTGAACCATCTGTTCCAGTTCCAGCGCGTCGAAGATCGCTTCGAGAATGGCCAGTCCGGCCGGGAAGATGGTCCGGCGGTCCGGCTTGATCCCTTCCAGATCGAGCTTCTCCACGTCGCCGAGCTTGAGCACCTTGCGCTTCAGCCAGGCCAGTCCGTCCGGGCTGATCTCGCCGTTGCCGTGGCCGCCGGCCTTGATCGCCAGCGCCACTGCGCGGATGGTGCCGGAGGCGCCGACCGCCTGTTGCCAGCCGAGGCGCCGCAGGCTGTTCTCGATGCCCATCAGTTCCAGGCGTGCAGCAGTGTACGCCTGGGCGTAGCGGGCCGGGGTGATCTTGCCGTCGCGGAAGTAGCGTTGGGTGTAGCTGACGCAACCCATCTGCAGGCTTTCCCGCAGCTCGGACTCGAAACCCTGGCCGATGATGAACTCGGTGCTGCCGCCGCCGATGTCGCTGACCAGCCGGCGACCGCCGCTGTCGGGCATGCTGTTGGCGACGCCGAGGTAGATCAGGCGGGCTTCCTCGCGGCCGGAGATGACTTCCACGGGATGGCCGAGAACCTCTTCCGCACGACGGATGAAATCGCTGCGGTTGCGCGCCTCGCGCAAGGCGTTGGTCGCGACCACGCGTACGGAACCCTGGGGCATGCCGCTGATGAACTGGGCGAAGCGGCGCAGGCAGTCGAGGCCGCGCTGGGTGGCCTCTTCGCTGAGATTGCGCTCCTCGTCGAGGCCGGCGGCCAGTTGGACCTTCTCGCCCAGCCGTTCGAGGATGCGGACTTCGCCGTGGATATTGGCCTTGGCCAGACAGAGGTGGAAACTGTTGGAGCCTAGGTCCAGGGCGGCAATCAGCGGGAATGCCTCGGCAGGTTTTTGCGGCATGCTTTGCAAGTCCATTGGAAAACTGCGCCATCCTGCCACGATAGGGCGAGGGTCGCCAATGCGGCAGCCGATCAATCGGGAATCAGCCGACCAACGATAGAGACTCTCAATCGGCTGCGCCTTCCGGCGAGGGTCAAGGCGGGATATGATGGTCGGCACTTTCGCGTTTCAATTCGCGTCCGACTACGGAGAGATTTCATGAGCGAACATATCGTCAACGTTACTGATGCCAGCTTCGAGCAGGACGTGCTGAAGGCCGACGGCCCTGTGCTGGTGGACTACTGGGCCGAGTGGTGCGGTCCGTGCAAGATGATCGCGCCGGTGCTGGACGAAGTCGCCAGGGACTATCAGGGCAAGCTGAAGGTCTGCAAGCTGAACATCGACGAGAACCAGGATACCCCGCCGAAATACGGCGTGCGTGGCATCCCTACCCTGATGCTGTTCAAGGACGGCAATGTCGAGGCGACCAAGGTCGGCGCACTGTCCAAGTCGCAGCTGGCGGCCTTCCTCGACGCCAATATCTGAGCCGGGCCCAGGCCTCGCTGGAAAGCCCCGCGATTCGCGGGGCTTTTTTTTGCGTTTCTATAGACGCCACGCGGCCACGGTGTTAAATTCGGGTTCGCGACGTTTTTTCCGTCGCCTTCTGCATGCCGTCCCGGACGCACTTCCTACTCGAACTTTCTAGCGCTCCTGTCGCCCCCTTGCGACACGGCTTTCCCAAGCTCGACGCTTTCTCCAATTCCTCTTTCTGCGTACCTATCTCTTTCCTATGAATCTGACCGAACTCAAGCAAAAGCCGATTGCCGAACTGCTGGAAATGTCCGATGCCATGGGCCTGGAAAACATGGCCCGTTCGCGCAAGCAGGACATCATCTTCGCCCTGCTGAAGAAGCACGCGAAAAGTGGTGAAGAGATCTCCGGCGATGGCGTGCTGGAGATTCTTCAGGACGGCTTCGGCTTCCTGCGCTCCGCCGACTCTTCCTACCTGGCCGGCCCCGACGACATCTATGTCTCGCCGAGCCAGATCCGGCGCTTCAACCTGCGCACGGGCGACACCATCATCGGCAAGATCCGGCCGCCGAAAGAGGGCGAGCGTTACTTCGCCCTGCTCAAGGTCGACTCGATCAACTTCGATCGTCCGGAGAATGCGAAGAACAAGATTCTCTTCGAGAACCTGACGCCGCTGTTCCCCAACGAGCGGATGAAGATGGAAGCCGGCAACGGCTCCACCGAAGACCTGACCGGCCGCGTCATCGATCTCTGCGCGCCGATCGGCAAGGGCCAGCGCGGCCTGATCGTGGCGCCGCCGAAGGCGGGCAAGACCATCATGCTGCAGAACATCGCCAGCAACATCACCCGCAACAACCCCGAATGCCACCTGATCGTACTGCTGATCGACGAGCGCCCTGAGGAAGTGACCGAAATGCAGCGCACCGTGCGCGGCGAAGTGGTCGCCTCGACCTTTGACGAACCGCCGACCCGTCACGTACAGGTCGCCGAGATGGTGATCGAGAAGGCCAAGCGCCTGGTCGAGCACAAGAAGGACGTGGTCATCCTGCTCGACTCCATCACCCGTCTGGCGCGGGCCTACAACACCGTGATCCCCAGCTCCGGCAAGGTGCTCACCGGCGGTGTCGACGCCCATGCCCTGGAGAAGCCGAAGCGCTTCTTCGGCGCCGCGCGGAATATCGAAGAGGGCGGTTCTCTTACGATTCTCGCCACGGCGTTGGTGGAAACCGGCTCGAAGATGGACGAGGTGATCTACGAGGAGTTCAAGGGTACCGGCAACATGGAACTCCCATTGGATCGCAAGATCGCCGAGAAGCGCGTGTTCCCGGCCATCAACATCAACCGTTCGGGTACCCGCCGCGAAGAGCTGCTGACCAGCGAGGACGAGCTCCAGCGCATGTGGATCCTGCGCAAGATCCTGCACCCGATGGACGAGATCTCCGCGATCGAATTCCTCATCGACAAGCTCAAGCAGACCAAGACCAACGATGAGTTCTTCGATTCGATGAAACGAAAGTAGTCTTCGAGAGTACCAAACAAAGGCGCTCCGGTTGACCGGGGCGCCTTTTGCATATCTGGAGGGACGTGGATGTCGAGCCTGGCCTATCGAAGGGACATCGATGGTTTGCGAGCGTTGGCCATTCTGCCGGTGGTGTTCTACCACCTTGGCTTGGGGGGCATCACCGGCGGCTATGTGGGCGTCGATGTTTTCCTGGTCATTTCCGGCTACCTGATCACTTCGATCATCCGGCGCGAGCAGCAGGCCGGACGTTTCAGCTTCGTCGACTTCTGGGCGCGCCGGGCACGCCGCATTCTCCCCGCGCTGTTCGTGATGATGGCGGCGAGCCTGGTGATCGGCTGGTTCCTCATGGCGCCGCGCGACTACGAAGAGTTAGGGCGTTCGGTTCGCTACCAGACGATGTTCGCCTCGAACATCCTGTTCTGGAAGCAGGATGGCTATTTCGACGCCGCGTCCGAATTCAAGCCGCTATTGCATACCTGGTCATTGTCGGTGGAAGAGCAGTTCTACATTCTCTTCCCTCTACTGCTGGCCGCGGTCTCCGGGCGTCTGCTGCGCTGGCGGCTCGCCATCCTCCTCGCGGTCCTGGCGCTATCGCTGGCGGCCAGCGTCTGGGCGGTTAGCCAGCGACCTGGCAGTGCATTCTTCCTCCTGCCGATGCGCGCCTGGGAACTCCTGGCGGGTGCCGTGCTGGCGTTGCTGCCGGGCGCTAGCCGCGGTCATTCGCAGTGGTCCCTGCAACTGGCGGCCACCCTCGGCATAGCGGCGATTCTCCTGCCGGTGTTCTTCTACGACAGCGACACTCCTTTCCCCGGCCTCGCGGCGCTGCCGGCGGTGCTTGGCACCGCCCTGCTGATCTGGGCCAACGGCGCAGGCGACACCTGGGCTCGCCGCCTGCTGGGCTGGCAACCGCTGGTCTGGTTCGGTCTGATCTCCTATTCGCTGTACCTCTGGCACTGGCCGCTGTACGTCTTCGTCCAGTACCACGCACTGGAAACCCTGGGCCTGCCGGCACGCCTGGGGTTGCTGGCGGCGAGCATCGGCCTGGCGGCACTGTCGCTGTACTACGTCGAGGCACCGTTCCGCGAGCGCAAGCTGTTCGCCGTGCGCCGGCAGATGCTTGGCGCGGCGCTGTGCAGCTTGCTGCTGCTGGGAGTCGTCGGCCAGTTGGTGCGGCATTACGACGGCGTGCCGTCGCGTCTTTCCGAGGAAGCCTTGCGTTATGCCAAGGCGTCCAAGTGGCGCGATGGGCAGACCGACTGCATGTTCGACAAGAAGGCGCTCAGTCAGGAAAGCATCTGCCGCTTCCCGGCGGAACTGGCTGCCGAACGACCGCTGCTGCTCAGTTGGGGCGACAGCCATTCCGCGGCGTTGAGCCCGCTGCTGCGCGAACTGGCTGCCAGTCGCCGGGTGCCGATCTGGCAGGCTTCGCTGGCGGGCTGTCCGCCGTTGCTGGGGATGCTGGAAAAGGACAATTGCCTGCGTTTCAACCAGCAGATGCTCGAGTTCGTCGAACAGCAGCGGCCGGGCGGGGTGATCCTCGCCGGGCGCTGGGACATGTATGTCTACGGCGACTCGCAGGACGGCACCCGCAACATTCTCCGCGAGCCGGACGACACGCCGGACAGCTCGATCGCCGAGGCGCTGCTGCGGCAACGCCTGAGCGGGATGATCGAAAGGCTGAACGCGGCCGACGTACATGTCTGGCTGGTCAAGGACGTACCGCTGCTGCCATTCAAGGCACCGGCGCGGCTGGTGCGGCTGAGTCTGAGCGGGGAGGATGTCGGGCGCGCACGTTTTCCCTTCGCTGAGCACGCCGCGCGCGTCGCCTACGTGAATGCGCTGTTCGATGCGCTGGCCGAAGGCAACCCGCGGGTGAGCGTGCTCGACCCCTCCAGCGTGCTCTGCGATGGCCTGGATTGTTTCGCCGAACGTGATGGCTGGTCGCTGTACATGGATAACAACCACCTTTCGACCCAGGGGGCCCATGAACTCGGGCCTTTGTTCGAGCCGATGCTACAGAGCCTCGACGACTCGCGGATCGCCAGCCAGCAGTGACCGAATGCCGCGTTTGCCTGCTGCCGGATGGGCCGGGAGCAGGTAGGATGTGGGGTCTTGCAGTGAATGGTTAGGCCAATGACGTTCAAGGATCTCCGCGATTTCATCGCCCAGCTGGAGCAGCGCGGTGCGTTGAAGCGCATCCAGGTGCCGATTTCCCCCGTGCTCGAGATGACCGAGGTGTGCGACCGCACGTTGCGCGCCAAGGGCCCGGCATTGCTGTTCGAAAAGCCGACCGGCTTCGACATGCCGGTACTTGGCAACCTGTTCGGTACGCCGGAGCGCGTGGCGCTGGGCATGGGCGCCGAGGACGTCGGCGCGCTGCGCGAGATCGGCAAGCTGCTGGCGCAACTCAAGGAGCCCGAGCCGCCGAAGGGCCTCAAGGACGCCTGGGCCAAGCTGCCGATGTACAGGAAGGTCCTGTCCATGGCGCCGAAGGTGCTCAAGGACGCCCCCTGCCAGGAAGTGGTCGAGGAGGGCGAGGACGTCGACCTCGGCCGGCTGCCGGTCCAGACCTGCTGGCCGGGCGATGTCGGGCCGCTGATCACCTGGGGCCTGACCGTTACCCGCGGGCCGAACAAGGAACGGCAGAACCTGGGCATCTACCGCCAGCAGGTGATCGGCCGCAACAAGGTGATCATGCGCTGGCTCAGCCATCGCGGCGGCGCACTGGACTACCGCGAGTGGTGCCAGAAGCATCCGGGCCAGCCCTATCCGGTAGCCGTGGCGCTGGGCGCCGATCCGGCGACCATCCTCGGTGCGGTGACGCCGGTGCCGGACACCCTTTCCGAATACGCTTTCGCCGGCCTGTTGCGCGGGCATCGTACCGAGCTGGTCAAGTGTCGCGGGAGCGACTTGCAGGTGCCGGCCAGCGCCGAGATCGTCCTCGAAGGGGTGATCCACCCCGGCGAGATGGCCGACGAAGGTCCCTATGGCGATCACACCGGCTACTACAACGAGGTCGATCGCTTCCCGGTGTTCACCGTCGAGCGCGTCACCCGCCGGCAGAAACCGATCTACCACAGCACCTACACCGGGCGTCCGCCGGACGAGCCGGCGATCCTCGGGGTGGCGCTGAACGAAGTGTTCGTGCCGATCCTGCAGAAGCAGTTCCCGGAAATCGTCGATTTCTACCTGCCGCCGGAAGGTTGTTCCTACCGGATGGCGGTGGTGACCATGAAGAAGCAGTACCCAGGGCACGCCAAGCGCGTGATGCTCGGGGTCTGGTCGTTCCTGCGGCAGTTCATGTACACCAAGTTCGTCATCGTCACCGACGATGACATCGATGCGCGCGACTGGAACGATGTGATCTGGGCCATCACCACGCGGATGGACCCCAAGCGCGACACGGTGATGATCGACAACACGCCCATCGACTACCTCGACTTCGCCTCGCCGGTCTCCGGCCTCGGCTCGAAGATGGGGCTTGATGCCACCCACAAGTGGCCGGGCGAGACCAGCCGCGAATGGGGGCGCGCCATCGTCAAGGACGAAGCGGTGACACGGCGCATCGACGCGCTCTGGTCGAGCCTCGGGATCGACTGATGCGTATCGTCCTGCAACCGTCCGGCGCCTGCCTCGAGCTGCTGCCGGGGGAACGCATCCTCGATGGCGCCCGGCGGCTTGGCTACGACTGTCCGCAGAGCTGCCGCAACGGCAACTGCCATATCTGCGCGGCGCTGCTGGTGGAGGGGCGGGTACGCCAGAACGGCGAGGTACGCGATCATGGCGAACTCTTCACCTGCCTCGCCGAGCCGCTGGAAGACTGCGTGCTGCATTGGGACGGGGTGCTGGCGCCGGGTGAACTGCCTCTGCGCAAGCTGACCTGCCAGTTGAGCTTCTGCGAAGAGGTCGGCGGCGACGTCTACCGGGTCGGCCTGCGCGCGCCGGCCGGCAAGCCGCCACGCTATCACGCCGGGCAGTACCTGTTGCTGGAGCGTGACGGCGGCGACAGCGCGGCGTTTTCCCTGGCCTCCGCGCCGCATGCGGGACGCGACCTTGAGTTGCACATCCTGGCCAAGGAAGACAGTGCCGTCGCGCTGATCGCGCAGTTGCAGCGCGAGCGCCTGGCACGGATCCAGCTGCCGTTCGGCGACGCGCACCTGGCGGAACTGCCCGACGGTCCGCTGGTGCTGATCGCTGCGGGAACCGGCATGTCTCAGATGCACAGCCTGATCGAGCACTGCCGCGCCGCCGGCTTCGCCCATCCTGTACATCTCTACTGGGGCGTTCGGCGTCCGGAGGATTTCTACCGACTGCCGCACTGGACGGAGTGGGAAGGCCTGCCGAACCTGTTCCTGCACCGGGTGGTCAGCGACCTCTGTGGCTGGGAGGGGCGTTGCGGCTTGCTGCACGAGGCGGTGCGCGAGGATTTCGCCGACCTGTCGAGCCTGCATGTGTATGCCAGCGGCTCGCCGGCGATGGTCTACGCGACCCTGGATGCCCTGGTCGAAGCAGGGATGGACGCGCACCAGATGCGCGCCGACGTGTTCGCCTACGCGCCGCGGGACTGAACGCGGCTCCGGCCTGGCGCCGGAGCCGCCGCGTCATCCGCCGGCTTGCTGCGGCGCGGCCTGGACCGCGGGTTTGCGCAGGGTCAGGCAGAGGAACAGGATGGCCAGCAGGCAGGCGCCGATCAGCAGCTTGAAGCCACCGTCCCAGCCGAAGTGGTCCACCGTGTAGCCGACCAGGGCGTTGGCTGCCACCGAGCCGCCGAGGTAGCCGAACAGACCGGTGAAGCCGGCGGCGGTGCCGGCCGCTTTCTTCGGCGCCAGCTCCAGGGCCTGCAAGCCGATCAGCATCACCGGGCCGTAGATCAGGAAGCCGATCATGATCAGCGCGGCCATGTCGATCGCCGGGTTGCCGGCCGGGTTCAGCCAGTAGATCAGGGTGCCGACGGTCACCAGGATCATGAACACCACGCCGGTGGCGCCGCGATTGCCCTTGAACAGCTTGTCCGACAGCCAGCCGCAGAGCAGGGTGCCGGGAATCCCCGCCCATTCGTAGAAGAAGTACGCCCAGGACGACTTGTCGACGTTGAAGTGCTTGGCCTCCTTGAGGTAGGTCGGCGCCCAGTCGAGCACACCGTAGCGCAGCAGGTAGACGAACACGTTGGCCAGGGCGATGTACCAGAGCAGCTTGTTGCGCAGCACGTAGGTGACGAAGATCTCCTTGGTCGACAGCTCGCGCTCGTGGTGTTCGTCGTAGCCTTCGGGGTAGTCGTCCTTATGCTTCTCGATCGGCGGCAGGCCGCAGGATTGCGGGGTGTCGCGCATGGCGAAATAGGCGAACACGGCTACGCCCACGGCGACGATGGCCGGCACGTAGAAGGCCGAGCGCCAGTCGCCGAACAGCGCCAGGCCGAGCAGGAACAGCGGGCCGATCAGGCCGCCGCCGACATTGTGGGCGACGTTCCACACCGAGACCACGCTGCCGCGCTCCTTCTGCGACCACCAGTGGACCATGGTCCGTCCGCTCGGCGGCCAGCCCATGCCCTGGGCCCAGCCGTTAATGAAGAGCAGGACGAACATGATGGCGACGCTGGAGGTAGCCCAGTGCGCGAATCCGAAAATGAACATCACCGCCGCCGACACCAACAGGCCGAACGGCAGGAAGACCCGTGGGTTGGAACGGTCCGAGACCAGGCCCATGATGAATTTCGACAGGCCGTAGGCGATGGCGATGGCCGACATCGCGACGCCCAGCTGGCCGCGACTGTAGCCGTCCTCGATGAGGTAGGGCATGGCCAGGGAGAAGTTCTTGCGCAGCAGGTAGTAACCCGCGTAGCCGATGAAGATACCGGCGAAGATCTGCCAGCGCAGGCGCCGGTAGGTGCTGTCCACCTCGGCATCGGGCAGTGGCGCCTGGTGTGGCGCGGGACGAAAGATTCCGAACATCGCGAGCTCCGCTTGTTGTTGTGTCGCGCCTTTTTACGCGGTTGCGAACACTACATTTTTCGTAAATGAAAAAATAGCGGAAATGTTACAGGTTGAGTGCATTGGTCGGAAATAAGAAAGCCCCGGTCGGAAACCGGGGCCTTCATAGGGGAAAAACATCTGACAGCGTGGGCCTCGGCCGGTGTATCGCTCCGGCCCGCCATGCCTTTCTCCGCAGGGGCGGGAGGCAATACTCGCCGCCTTCGTGGCTCAGCGAACCTCCACCACCACCTTGCCGACCGCCTTGCGCTGGCCGAGGGCGTCGATGGCGTCACCGGCCCGTTCCAGCGGGAAGCGCTGCGACACCAGCGGTTTCAGCTTGCCTTCGGCGTGCCAGGCGAACAACTGGCGGAAGTTGTCAGCGTTGTCCTGCGGCTGGCGTTGGGCGAACGATCCCCAGAACACGCCGACCAGCGAGGCGCCCTTGAGCAGGGTCAGGTTGGCCGGCAGCGAAGGGATGCTGCCGCTGGCGAAGCCGACCACCAGCATCCGTCCGTTCCAGGCGATGCTGCGGAAGGCCTCCTCGAACAGTTCGCCGCCCACCGGATCGTAGATCACATCGACGCCCTGGCCGCCGGTCAAGGCCTTGAGCTGCTCGCGCAGGCTACCTTCGCTGTAGTTGATCAGTTCGTCGGCGCCGGCGGCCTTGGCCACGGCGAGCTTGTCGGGGGTACTGGCGGCAGCGATCACCCGGGCGCCCATGGCCTTGCCGATCTCCACGGCAGCCAGCCCGACCCCGCCGGAAGCGCCGAGCACCAGCAGGGTCTCGCCGGGTTGCAGGTTGGCGCGCTGTTTCAGGGCGTGCATCGAGGTGCCGTAGGTCATGCCGAAGGCGGCGGCGCTGGCGAAGTCCATGCCTTCGGGAATCGGCATCACGTTATAGCCGGGCACCTTGACCTGCTCGGCGAAGCTGCCCCAGCCGGTCAGGGCCATGACCCGGTCGCCGGGCCTGACGTGGGCGACCTTTTCACCGACCGCGGCGACCACCCCGGCCGCCTCGCCGCCCGGGGAGAAGGGGAAGGGTGGCTTGAACTGGTACTTGCCCTCGATGATCAGGGTGTCTGGGAAGTTGACCCCGGCGGCGTGCACATCGAGGAGGATTTCGTTCTTCGCCGGGCTCGGGCTGGCGATTTCTTCCAGGACCAGGCTGCTGGCCGGGCCGAAGGCTTTGCAGAGGACGGCTTTCATCGGGGACGCTCCAGTTTGCGGTCCGGCCAGTGTAGGAGGGAGACGCCGGGGGTCAATCAGCATCGCCGCAACTGATGGTTGTCCATAAACCCCGGGCTTGGGCCCGGCCGAGAGTCTGGCTATGCTTGCCGGCATTCGTCGAGGAGATGCGCCCGTGAGAACCCCCATTGCCCTGTCGCTGGCCCTGTGCCTGAGTCTGTTCCCGTCGTTCGCCTCGGCCGAGGAGGCCGCGCCGGAAGGCGAGGGCGCGAACAAGCCGGTCTACGTCGACCTGACCCCGGCGCTGGTCGGCAACTACGGCAGCGGGCCGCGCCTGCAGTACTACAAGGCCGACATCGCCCTGCAGGTGGCCGACAAGGACGCGGCGACCAAGGTCGAGCATCACGAGCCCTTGATCCGCAACCAGTTGATCATGCTGTTCGCCCAGCAGACCGACCAGAGCCTGGGTACGGTCGAGGCCAAGGAAAGCCTGCGCCAGGAGGCGCTGAAGCAGGTCCAGCAGACCCTCGAGCAGGAAGAGGGCAAGCCGCTGGTGACCGACCTGCTGTTCAACAACCTCATCGTCCAGCCCTGAGGTCAACTATCCGTTCTGTCCCGCGCTCCCGGATGCGAGGCACCGGCGATTCTGCTTTCCTGTGAGATTCGGTCGGGCGCGTCTGACGTGCATCAACACCCGCGCGCCGCCCTGGAGGGACAATCGAGCCAGTGAAGTCCGCGGCGGCCGCGCTTTCCAGCGTGAGCGCCATCGCCGCGGCCTGGCCGGACGTGCGAGGAGAAGGGATGAAACAGGAAAGCAAACGGTGGCTGAGCCGTGCCTTGATCGTGGCGGCGCTGCTCGGCGTAGGCGTGCTGGTCTGGCAGGTATCGCGACCGACCGGCCTGGGCGAGGGATTCGCCAGCGGCAACGGACGCATCGAGGCCACCGAGGTGGACGTGGCGGCCAAGCTTCCCGGGCGGGTCGCCGAGATCAAGGTCGACGAGGGCGACTTCGTCAAGGCCGGCGAAATCGTCGCGCGGATGGATACCCAGGTGCTCGAGGCGCAGTTGGCCCAGGCCCAGGCCCAGGTGCGCCAGGCGGAGAACGCCAAGCTCACCGCGACCTCGCTGGTGGCCCAGCGCGAGAGCGAGAAGAGCACCGCCCAGGCCGTGGTGGCGCAGCGCCAGGCAGAGCTGACAGCGGCGCAGAAGCGCTTCACCCGTACCGAGGCGCTGGTCAAGCGCAATGCCCTGCCGCAACAGCAACTCGACGACGATCGGGCGACCCTGCAGAGCGCCCAGGCGGCGTTGTCCGCGGCACGCTCGCAAGTGATTTCGGCGCAGGCGGCGATCGAGGCCGGGCGTTCCCAGGTAATCGAGGCGCAGTCGGCCATCGAGGCGGCCAAGGCCAGCGTCGCCCGGCTCCAGGCGGATATCGACGACAGCCTGCTCAAGGCGCCGCGCAACGGCCGCGTGCAGTACCGCGTGGCACAGCCGGGGGAAGTGCTGCCGGCCGGTGGCAAGCTCCTCAACATGGTCGACCTGGCCGACGTCTACATGACTTTCTTCCTGCCATCCATGCAGGCCGGCAGGGTCGGACTGGGCCAGGAAGTGCGCTTGGTGATCGACGCGGTGCCGGACTACGTGATCCCGGCCAAGGTTTCCTATGTCGCCAGTGTCGCCCAGTTCACCCCGAAAACGGTGGAAACCGCCAACGAGCGGGAGAAGCTGATGTTCCGGGTCAAGGCGCGGCTCGATCCGGCGCTGCTGGAAAAATACATCACCTACGTCAAGACCGGCGTGCCCGGAATGGCCTACCTGCGACTGGACCCTGAGGTCGAGTGGCCGGCCAACCTGCAGATCAAGGTTCCGCAATGACCGCTGGCGGGAGCGGCGTGGCGAGCCTCCGGGGCGTTTCGCTGCGCTACGGCGAGACGCGTGCGGTTGACGACGTCAGCCTGGATATCCCGGCCAACCGCATGGTCGGCCTGATCGGTCCGGACGGGGTCGGCAAGTCCAGCCTGCTGGCGCTGCTGGCCGGCGCACGGAAGATGCAGGATGGCGAGATCCGCGTGCTAGATGGCGACATGCGCGACCGCCGCCACCGCCGGGCGGTCTGCCCGCGCATCGCCTACATGCCCCAGGGGCTGGGCAAGAACCTCTACCCGACGCTCTCGGTGTTCGAGAACGTCGACTTCTTCGGTCGGCTGTTCGGCCACGACAAGGCCGAGCGCGAGCGGCGCATCGCCGATCTGCTGCAAAGCACCGGATTGGCGCCGTTCGCCGAGCGTCCTGCGGGCAAGCTGTCCGGCGGCATGAAGCAGAAGCTCGGGCTGTGCTGCGCGCTGATCCACGATCCCGACCTGCTGATCCTCGACGAGCCGACCACCGGCGTCGACCCGCTGTCGCGCAACCAGTTCTGGGAGCTGATCGGCCGTATCCGCGCGGGCCGCGAAGGCATGAGCGTGCTGGTCGCCACCGCCTACATGGAGGAAGCCGAGCGCTTCGACTGGCTGGTGGCGATGGATGACGGAAAGGTCCTGGCCACCGGTACGCCGCAGGAGCTGCGCGAGCGTACCGGGACGCAGAGCCTCGAGTCGGCGTTCATCGCCCTGCTGCCGGAAAGCAAGCGCGCCGGCCACCATCGATTGGTGATCCCGCCGCGACCGCAGAGCGAAGGCGCGCCGCGGATCGCCATCGAGGCCGAGGGCCTGACCTGTCGTTTCGGCGACTTCGTCGCGGTCGATCACGTCAGCTTCCGTATCGAGCGTGGGGAAATCTTCGGCTTTCTCGGCTCCAACGGCTGCGGCAAGTCCACCACCATGAAGATGCTCACCGGCCTGCTGCCGGCCAGCGAAGGCACGTGCGCGCTGTTCGGCCAGCCGGTGGACGCCAGCGACATGGCGACCCGTCGCCGGGTCGGCTACATGTCCCAGGCCTTTTCCCTGTATGCCGAGCTGAGCGTGCGGCAGAACCTGGTGTTGCACGCCCGGCTGTTCCACCTGCCGGCGGATGGCATCCCGGCACGGGTCGGCGAAATGCTCCGGCGCTTCGACCTGGAGAAGGTGGCCGACGAGCTGCCCAACGACCTGCCGCTGGGCATTCGCCAGCGTCTGTCGCTGGCGGTGGCGGTGATCCACAAGCCGGAAGTCCTGATCCTCGACGAGCCCACTTCGGGGGTCGACCCGGTGGCTCGCGACGGCTTCTGGGAGCTGATGGTCGAGCTGTCGCGCCGCGACGGGGTGACCATCTTCATTTCCACCCACTTCATGAACGAGGCTCAGCGCTGCGATCGCATCTCGCTGATGCATGCCGGCAAGGTACTGGCCAGCGATACTCCCGATGAGCTGGTGCGCCAGCGTGGTCTGCCGACCCTGGAAGCGACCTTCATCGCTTACCTGGAGGAAGCCGCGGGTGCCGCCGCGCCAGCGCAACCGGCCGAGGCGCCGGCCGTCGCGGAGCAGCCCGGCGATGGCCAGGAGCGCCAGGCGCAACGCGAACGCTTCAGCCCCCTGCGGCTGTTCAGCTATGCGCGCCGCGAAGCCATGGAGCTGCGCCGCGACCCGATCCGCCTGACCCTGGCCCTGCTCGGCACCGCGCTGCTGATGTTCATCATCGGCTATGGCATCAACATGGACGTCGAGGACCTCTCCTGGGCGGTCCTCGACCGTGACCAGACCACCACCAGCCAGGCCTACGCGCTGAACATCGCCGGCTCGCGCTATTTCGTCGAACATGCGCCGATCACCGACCCGGACGACCTCGACCGGCGCCTGCGCAGCGGCGAGCTGAGCCTGGCGGTGGAGATTCCGCCGAACTTCGGGCGCGATCTCAAGCGTGGCTCCGATCCGGCCATCGGCGTGTGGATCGACGGAGCGATGCCGACCCGTGCCAACACCGTGCTCGGCTACGTGCAGGGTCTGCACACCAGCTACCTGGCGGACCTCTCGCGGCAGGCGGGTGGGGCCGAGGCCAGCGCGGCGGCCAGCACCGAGGTGCGCTATCGCTACAACCCCGACGTGGAAAGCCTGAAGGCGATGGTGCCGGCGGTGATCCCGCTGCTGCTGATCATGATCCCGGCCATGCTCACCGCCCTCGGCGTGGTGCGCGAAAAGGAACTGGGTTCGATCACCAACCTCTATGTCACCCCGGTGACGCGCCTGGAGTTCCTGGTCGGCAAGCAGCTGCCCTACGTCGCCATGGGCATGATCAACTTCCTGCTGATGCTGGTCCTGGCCATCGTGGTATTTCGCGTGCCGCTCAAGGGCAGCTTCCTGGCGTTGACCATCGGCGCTTTCCTCTATGTGGTCACCAGCACTGGCCTAGGGCTGTTCCTCTCGACGTTCATGCGCAGCCAGATCGCCGCTGTATTCGGCGTGGCGATCGCCACCATGATCCCGGCGATCCAGTTCTCCGGGCTGATCCACCCGGTGTCCTCGCTGGAGGGTGCGGCGGCCTGGATCGGCAAGCTCTATCCGACCTCGCATTTCCTGGTGGTCAGCCGCGGCGCCTTTTCCAAATCGCTGGGCCTGTCCGATCTCTGGGCCTACTACCTGCCGCTTGCCGCTTCCATCGTGGTGCTGACCCTGCTCAGCGTGGCCTGCCTGAAGAAGCAGGAGGACTGAGCGATGCGCAGCCTGGCCAACATCTTCAACCTGGGCATCAAGGAGTTCCGCAGTCTCGGCCGCGACTACGCGATGCTGGCACTGATCGTCTGGGCCTTCACCCTGGGCGTCTACAGTTCCGCCACCGGTATTCCGGAAACCTTGCATCACGCGCCGATCGCGGTGGTCGACGAGGACCGCTCGCAGCTCTCGTCGCGTATCGTCAATGCCTTCCAGCCCCCATACTTCCGGCCGCCGGAAATGATCGGACATGCCGAGATGGATCGCGGCATGGACGTCGGCCTGTATACCTTCACCCTCGATATCCCGCCGGACTTCCAGCGCGACGTGCTCGCCGGGCGCAAGCCCTCGATCCAGGTCAACGTCGACGCGACCCAGACCGGGCAGGCCTTCTCTGGCGCGGGCTACATCCAGAACATCGTCGCCACCGAGGTGCGCGAATTCGTCAGCCGCTACCGCGCGGAGCCGAGCATGCCGGCGCAGATCGAGGTGCGCATGGAATTCAACCCGAACCTGACCCAGGCCTGGTTCGGTGGGGTGATGGAAGTGATCAACCAGATCACCATGCTGTCGATCATCCTCACCGGCGCCGCGCTGATCCGCGAGCGCGAGCACGGCACCGTCGAGCACCTGCTGGTGATGCCGCTGTCGGCCTTCGAGATCATGATGGCCAAGGTCTGGTCGATGGGGCTGGTGGTGCTGGTGGCGGCGGGGCTCTCGTTGCAGTGGGTGGTGCGTGGCTGGCTGGACGTGCCGATCAGCGGCTCGGTGGGACTGTTCCTGCTCGGCGCCGGATTGCATCTGTTCGCCACCACCTCCATGGGCATATTCCTCGGCACGGTGGCGCGTTCGATGCCGCAGCTCGGACTGTTGACCATCCTCGTGCTGCTGCCGCTGAACATCCTTTCGGGCGGCACCACGCCACGGGAAAGCATGCCGGAACTGGTGCAGAACATCATGCTGGCGGCGCCGACCACGCATTTCGTCAGCCTGGCCCAGGCGATCCTGTTCCGCGGCGCCGGTTTCGACATCGTCTGGCCGCAGTTCGCCGGTATCGTGGTGATCGGTTCGGCGTTCTTCTTCGGCGCGCTCTGGCGTTTCCGCCGGACCATCTCGCAGATGGCCTGAGCGATGGCTTCAGCGTTTCGCCAGCGGCAGGATCGCCTGCCATTCCTCGGCGCTGACCGGCATTACCGAGAGGCGGCTGCCCTTCTGCACCAGGGCGAGGTTGGCCAGGGCGTCCTGGGCCTTCAGCCGGGCCAGTGGAACGACCTCGGCGAAGGCTTCGACGAAGCTGACGTCGCGGGCGCTCCAGGGGTTCTTCCCGGCGCTGGCCTTGGGGTCGTGGTAGGGGCTGGCGGGATCCAGGGCCGTGGGATCGGGGTAGGCTTCGCCTTCGATGCGAGCGATACCGGCGATGCCGGGCTGCGGGCAACTGGAGTGGTAGAAGAAGAACAGGTCGCCGGGGTTCATGCTGCGGATGAAGTTGCGCGCCTGATAGTTGCGCACGCCATCCCAGCGGGCGGTTCCGAGGCGTTGCAGGTCGCGGATCGAGAGTTCGTCCGGCTCGGATTTCATCAGCCAGTAGGCAGGCATGAACTTTGCTCCTCTTTCGTAGATATACGTAGGAAACGTCTGCGCGTGACCACCGGTCGCCGGTGTAATTGCGTATGACTTCAGCTTATCGGAAAATGCCGTTTTTCAGCGGGGCAGGGTGCTCAGGCGATAAGATAATCGCAAGGACCGGCCTCGAAAATTGCCTGGAAGGGGGAGGCAATCGATGAAGCGCAAGCCAGACTTGCTGTGGGTTTTGGTCATCATCTTCGGACTTGGGGTCGTCACCACCGGTTATACCCAGAGCCTCTGGGAACGACAGGCCAGTACGCCCGCCCAGGTGACGCAACAGCCGTAAGACTCGCCGGGTATCGCATGGAACGCGGTACCCAGGGTTCTCCCTCCTTCCTAGCGTTTCCCTGCCACGTACCAGCCCGCATCGGTCACCGTTCCCGCCAGGGGAATGTCCCAGCTGGCCAGCGCCAGTCGATCCACCTTCTGACATTCATGGGCCAGGCCGATCAGCGTCGGTTTGTGACCATTTTTGCGCCTCGCCAGGTAGGCCAGGCTGCGGTCGTAGAAGCCGCCGCCCATGCCCAGGCGCCCGCCCTGTTCGTCGAACCCCACCAGCGGCAGCAGTACCAGGTCCAGCGCCCAGGCCTTGCGCTGGCGGCCGGCGTCGGCCAGCGGTTCGCTGATGCGGAAGCGGTTGCGGGTCCAGCGTTCGCCGCTGCCGACCCGCTGGAACACCATGCGCGTCCGCGGCCAGGGCGCCAGCACCGGCAGGTAGGTGGCCTTGCCGCGCTTCTGCGCCGCACGCAGCAGCGGACGCGGGTCGATCTCGCCGTCGTTGGGCAGGTACAGGGCGATATGGCGGGCACGGCGAAAAAGGGGATGCTGCGCCAGTTGTCGATAGAGGGCGCGGGCGGCGAGGCGTTGCTGCAGGGGGGAGAGCGCGCGGCGCGCCTGGCGGAGCTTGCGGCGCAGGGCCGGGCGGCTGAGGTCTTGCGATTCGATCATGTGGAAAGGTAGCTCCCCGGTCGTGCCGCTGTCGGGTTAGCCCTTGAACCCGAAAGTTCAAGGTGGCGGTTGCAGTAGACCTTAAGGCTTTCCGTCGTGCGGACATGCA
Organism: Pseudomonas sp. 18-147; assembly: GCF_051048045.1. Taxonomy (NCBI): domain Bacteria; kingdom Pseudomonadati; phylum Pseudomonadota; class Gammaproteobacteria; order Pseudomonadales; family Pseudomonadaceae; genus Pseudomonas; species Pseudomonas sp. 18-147. The sequence goes on along the minus strand of NZ_CP182296.1, from coordinate 6,190,182 downwards.
CACCGGTCCAACTGGCAACCTCCGTTGTTGCAGTTATCGGCTCAGGGACATCACCGACTGGCCAACACACCAGGGAGCGGAGGCCAGTATACCCGAATTGGCCGCGCCCGGGTCAGGCTTCGCCGGCATCGGCCGGATTCGCCAGGGCGCGGTCGACGCGATCGAGCAGTTCGCGCACGCGCTCGCGGGTCGAGCTGCTTTCCTGGTCCAGGCGCTCCTTGCGGTGCAGCAGGTCGTGGGTGATGTTGAGGGCGGCCATCACGGCAACCCGGTCGGCGCCGATGACTTTGCCGCTGGAGCGGATCTCGCGCATCTTGCCGTCCAGGTAACGGGCGGCGCTTTCCAGGTTGGCGCGCTCGTCGTCCGGGCAATTGATGCAGTATTCCTTGTCGAGAATCTGCACGGTGAGGGTATTCGACTGGCTCATGTGTCCTGCTCCAAGGCTTTCAGACGCAAAATCATCGCTTCGACCTTGTGTCTCGCCATTTCGTTCTTTTCGATCAGATGAGCGCGCTCTTCGCGCCAGGACTTTTCGTTCGCCCGCAGCAGCCGGTTCTCCGCCTTGAGCTGTTCCAGCTTCTGGAGCAGCTGGTCGAACTTGGCCGTCAACAATTGCAGATCGGCGTCTTCCATGGGCTCTCGCTTGGGAATTGGGGTGATTGGACAACTATATAGGATCGTCCCCGGTCGGGGCCAATGCCCCGGCCGGGCCGGCGCGCCGGCAACCGGTCGCATGGTCTTGCCGGGGCGGGCGGTGCTAGGATAACCATCTTCATTTCACGTGTAGCGCCCCAATGGCGCCCAGCCGTCAGGGTCCCGAGATGTCCACTCAGAATTCCGCCTACAGCGCCTTTTCCTCCCTTCTCGCCGAGGCGGCCATGCCGGTCTCGCCGGCCGAACTGCACGGCCATCTGCTGGGTCGGGTCTGCGCCGGCGCCGGCTTCGACGAGGCCGCCTGGCAACACGCTGCCGCCGAACTGCTCGGCGGCGCGCCGGGCGAACGACTCAAGGCCGCGTTGTCCGGCCTGCTCGGCATGGTCCGGCAGGACTTTTCCGCCGGCGAGGTCGCCGTCGTCATGCTCCTGCCCGACGACGAAACCCCGCTCGCCCAGCGCACCGAGGCGCTCGGCCAATGGTGCCAGGGTTTCCTCGCCGGTTTCGGCCTCACCGCCCGCGAAGGCAGCCTGACCGGCGAAGCCGAGGAAGTGCTGCAGGACATGGCCGCCATCGCCCAGGTCCAGGGCCAGCTGGAAGACAGCGAGGACGGCGAGACGGACTATATGGAAGTCATGGAATACCTGCGGGTCGCTCCGCTGCTGCTGTTCGCCGAGTGCGGCAAGCCGCTGGAGCCCGCTCCCAAGCCTTCACTGCACTGAGGTTTCTGCATGATCCGTATCCCCAAGTCGGAGTACGCCCGTCGGCGCAAGGCGCTGATGGCGCAGATGGAACCCAACAGCATCGCCATCCTGCCGGCGGCGCCGATGTACATCCGCAATCGCGACGTCGAGCATGTCTACCGCCAGGACAGCGACTTCCAGTACCTCACCGGCTTCCCCGAGCCGGAGGCGGTGATGGCGCTGATTCCCGGCCGTGCCCACGGCGAATACGTGCTGTTCTGCCGCGAGCGGGATCCGGAGCGTGAACTGTGGGACGGCCTGCGCGCCGGCCAGGACGGTGCGATCGGCCAGTACGGCGCCGACGACGCCTTTCCCATCGGCGATATCGACGACATCCTGCCCGGCCTGATCGAAGGCCGCGACCGGGTCTACTACGCCCTTGGCGCCAATCCCGACTTCGACCGCCGGCTGATGGACTGGATCAACGTGATCCGCTCCAAGGCCCGCCAGGGCGCGCAGCCGCCGAACGAGTTCGTTGCCCTCGACCACCTGCTGCACGACCAGCGGCTGTACAAGAGCGCCAACGAAGTGAAGGTCATGCGCTACGCCGCCGAGGTCTCCGCCCGGGCGCACATCCGGGCGATGGAGGTGTGCCGGCCGGGGCTGTTCGAGTACCACCTGGAAGCCGAGCTGGAATACGAGTTCCGCAAGGGCGGGGCGAAGATGCCGGCCTACGGCTCGATCGTCGCCGCCGGACGCAACGCCTGCATCCTGCACTACCGCGAGAACGATGCGGCGATCAAGGACGGTGACCTGATCCTGATCGATGCCGGCTGCGAGATCGACTGCTACGCCAGCGACATCACCCGTACCTTCCCCGCCAATGGCCGCTTCAGCCCCGAGCAGAAGGCGATCTACGAACTGGTGCTGGAAGCCAACATGGCGGCGTTCGACTACATCGCCCCCGGTCGCCACTGGAACGAGGCCCATGAGGCCACCGTACGGGTCATCACCGCCGGGCTGGTGCGCCTGGGCCTGCTGGAGGGCGACGTCGACGAGCTGATCGCCCACGAGGCCTACAAGGCTTTCTACATGCACCGCGCCGGCCACTGGCTGGGGATGGACGTGCACGACGTCGGCGAGTACCGCGTCGGCGGCGAATGGCGGGTGCTCGAACCGGGCATGGCGATGACCGTCGAGCCGGGCATCTACATCGCCCCGGACAATACCTCGGTGGCGAAGAAGTGGCGCGGTATCGGCGTACGCATCGAGGACGACGTGGTGGTCACCCGCAATGGCTGCGAAGTGCTGACCAACGGCGTGCCGAAGACCGTCGCCGAGATCGAGGCGCTGATGGCCGCGGCCAAGAGCGAGGCAGCCTGAGGTGACGATGAGCAAGGTCAACCTGGCGATCATCGGCGGGGGCCTGGTCGGCGCCTCGCTGGCGCTGGCCCTGCAGGCCGGCGCTCGGGAGCGCGGCTGGTCGATCGTGCTGATCGAACCCTTCGCCCCCGGCAATGCCTACCAGCCCAGCTACGACGCCCGCTCTTCGGCGCTGTCTTACGGCAGCCGGCAGATCTACGAGCGTCTCGGCCTGTGGCCGGCGATCGCCGAGCGCGCCGAGCCGATCCTGCATATCCATGTTTCCGACCGCGGCCGCTTCGGCGCCACCCGCCTGACCGCCATCGAGGAAGGCGTGCCGGCGCTGGGCTACGTGGTGGAGAACGCCTGGCTCGGCCAGTGCCTGTGGAAGGCGCTCGACCCCGAGGTGGTGCGCTGGCACTGCCCGGCCGAAGTGAAGATCCTGGAAGCCCGGGAGGGCGGTTACCGGCTTACCCTCGACGACGAGACGCAACTCGATTGCGAGCTGGCGATCCTCGCCGATGGCGGTCGTTCCGGGCTGCGCGAACAACTCGGCATCGCCGTGGAGCAGACGCCGTACCGGCAGACTGCGCTGATCGCCAACGTATCGCCCTCCGAGGCGCACCTCGGGCAGGCCTTCGAGCGCTTCACCCCCAGCGGTCCGATGGCCCTGCTGCCGTTGCCGGAGAACCGTTGCGCGCTGATCTGGACCCGCCCAGGCAAGGACGCCGAACGTCTGCGTGGCCTCGATGACGCGGCCTTCCTCGGCGAGCTGCAGGCTGCCTTCGGCTACCGCCTCGGCGCCTTCCGCCAGGTCGGCGCACGGCACTGCTACCCCTTGCACCTGGTCGAGGCCCGCGAGCAGGTGCGTCCGCACCTGGTGGTGCTGGGCAACGCTGCGCACAGTCTGCACCCCATCGCCGGCCAGGGCTTCAACCTGTCGTTGCGCGACACCCTGGCGCTGGTCGACGCCCTGCTCCACGACGACGCGCCGCTGGGCGAGTTCGCCGTGCTGCAGCGCTACCTCGATGGGCAGCGCCTGGACCAGCAGATGACCGTCGGCTTCTCCGACCGGGTGACCCGGCTGTTCTCCAACGACCGCGCGCTGCTCGGCGCCGGGCGCAACCTCGGCCTGCTCGGGCTCGACCTGCTGCCGCCGGCCAAGCGCTGGTTCGCCCGCCAGGCCATGGGCCTCGGCGCGCGGCCGCTGTAGCGCCATGCCGGTCTGGTCGAGGGCGCGCAAGGCCCGCCTGCTGCGCTTCGCCATGAATCTCTACCCGCCCTTCCTGGGGGCGGGCATCCGTGTGCGGCACATCGCTGGCGATTTCCGCGAGGTTCGGGTGCGCATGGGCCTGAACCGGCTCAATCGCAACTATGTAGGCACCCAGTTCGGCGGCAGCCTCTACGCGATGACCGACCCGTTCTTCATGCTGATGCTGATGGAGAACCTGGGCCGCGACTACGTGGTCTGGGACAAGGCGGCCAACATCGAGTTCGTCAGCCCGGGCAAGGGCCCGGTGCATGCGCATTTCAGCATCGACCAGAAGCTGCTCGACGAGGTCCGCGAGCGGACCGCCGGCGGCGAGAAGTACCTGCCCCGGCTGCACGCCGAAGTGCGCGACGACGCCGGCACCCTGGTGGCGCGGGTTCAGAAAACCCTGTACGTGCGGCTCAAGCCGCGCCTGCGGAACGCGGCCTGAAGAGGGCCCACGAGTGGAGAACGAGGATATGCACGCGGATCTGGTCATCGTCGGCGCCGGCATGGTCGGTAGCGCCCTGGCCCTGGCCCTGGAGGGCAGCGGCCTGGAGGTGCTGCTGGTGGACGGCGGCTCGCTCGACGTGGCGCCGTTCAAGCCGGAGGCGCCCTACGAGCCGCGGGTCAGCGCGCTGTCCGAAGCCAGCCGGCGGATTCTCCAGCGCCTGCATGCCTGGGACGGCATCGTCGCGCGCCGCGCCGAGCCCTATCGCGAGATGCAGGTGTGGGATGGCTCCGGCACCGGGCGGATCGGCTTCAGCGCCGCCAGCGTGCACGCCGAGGTACTCGGCCATATCGTCGAGAACCGGGTGGTGCAGGACGCCCTGCTGGAACGCCTGCACGATTCCACCACCGGCCTGCTGGCCAATGCGCGCCTGGAACAGATGCGCCACTCCGGCGACGACTGGCTGCTGACCCTGGCCGACGGTCGCCAGCTGCGTGCGCCGCTGGTGGTCGCCGCCGACGGCGCCAACTCGGCGGTACGCCGCCTGGCCGGCTGCGCCACCCGCGAATGGGATTACCTGCACCACGCCATCGTCACCAGCGTGCGCTGCGAGAACGCGCACCGCGCAACCGCCTGGCAGCGCTTCACCGACGACGGTCCGCTGGCCTTCCTGCCCCTGCCGGACCGCGGCGACGAGCACTGGTGCTCGATCGTCTGGTCGACCACCCCGGAACAGGCAGAACGCCTGATGGCGTTGGACGAGGATGGCTTCCGCGCCGCCCTCGGCGAAGCCTTCGAACAGCGCCTGGGCGCCATCCTGCATGCCGACCGGCGCCTGTGCATCCCGCTGCGCCAGCGGCACGCCAAGCGTTACGTCGAGCCGGGCCTGGCGCTGGTCGGCGACGCTGCGCACACCATCCACCCGCTGGCCGGACAGGGCGTGAACCTGGGCTTCCTCGATGCGGCGGTGCTGTCCGAGGTCCTGTTGCACGCCCTGGAGCGCGGCGAACGGCTTGCCGACGAACGCGTGCTGAGTCGCTTCGAGCGGCGGCGGATGCCGCACAACCTGGGCATGATGACGGCGATGGAAGGCTTCGAGCGCCTGTTCCAGGCCGACCGGTTGCCGCTGCGCTGGCTGCGCAACGCCGGCCTGCGCCTGGTCGACGGCCATCACGAGGCGAAGGCGCTGTTCGTCCGCCAGGCGCTTGGCCTCAGCGGCGACCTGCCGTCGCTGGCACGAGTCTGAGCGGGGCGGCCCCCTGACGGGAGGGCCGCCAGTCCTCAGAACAGCGCCGCGCAGTCACGCATGACCTGCGCCTTGTTGCGCAGGTAGAGCCCGAACAGGTTGCGCGCGGCTTCTTCGTTCACCTCGATTTCCATCGCCTCGACGAAGGCGTTCACCGCCGCCGTGGCGTGGGCGAAGTGATTGCTCTCGGTGCCGCCGGTGTGCACCGTTACCCAGGCCACGGTGGCGCGGGCGCGTTCGGCGGGTACGCCCATGTCGCGGCTGAACCATTCCTTGTACAGCGGGTGGATGTACTCCACCTCGCCGTGGGTATAGACCTCGTGTACCAGCGTGGTCAGCAGTCCCTGCATCAGGTCGCGCTCGCGCAGGCGCTGGCGGTCGGTCCAGTCCTTGAACGCCTGCGCCGAAGGCAGGCAGTTCTCGCGCAGCAGCCAGCGGTCGTCGCCGCAAAGGGTGGTGGCCATGGTGTAGAAAAGATCGGCATGCACGGTGTTGCCGAGGGCGCCGAGGTCTTCGTCGGTGATCCGTTGCAGGCTGCCGCAGGCTCGATAGAGCTGGTCTGCCGCTGCCGAACCCTGTTCCGAACGGGCCAGCAGGGTAAGGCGATTGGCCAGTCCGGAAACGCTGGCCGCCGAGTTGTTGGTCTTCGACCAGCTGGCGAAGAACTTGCGCAGCGGCTCGACCGCCTGGCGCCGGGCGGTGACCCGGGCGAAGGCGTCCTCGATGTCCAGCAACGACGCCGTCTCGTCCCAGAAGGCCCGGAACAGTGCGTGGCGCAGGGTTCCGGCGGGCATGTCGTTGAGGACCGGCTCGATGACGCCGAGCAGCTTGCTGTGGGGGGTGATGACATGGTTCATGGCTAACCTCCTGTCGGTTCTTGTTGTTCTTGCGATGGTTACGGTCTTCCTTGCGACGCGCGCAGGGCCGCGCGTTCGGCCTGTGGTGCGGACCAGCCGTAGCGGGTCAGAAGCAACGGCAGCAACTGGGCCAGGAGGATCAGGCCCAGGCAGCCCGGCCAGCCCCAGCGCTCCCAGAATGGCGCCGGCAGCACCGCGCCGAGGCTGCCACCGGCGTAGTAGCAGGTCAGGTAGAGGCCGACGGCACCGGCCTTGTCGGTCCCGGCATTGCTGGCGGTGAAGGCGTTGACCGTGGACTGTGCGAGGAACACGCCGGTGGCGCTGAGGGCCAGGCCGACGAGAATCGTCGGCAGGCCCGGCGCCAGGGTCAGCAGCGAGCCGCACACGCCCAGCAGCGATGCGCCCAGCAGCAACTGGCGGTGCGGGCGGGTGCGGGCCAGGCGGCCGCTGGCGGGAATCACCAGCAGGGCGAGGAGGAACACCGCGTAGATCGAGCCGAGCTGAGCGGTGTCCAGGCTGTACGGCGGACGGCTGAGATGGATGCCGATATAGGTGAACATGGCGACCTGGGAAAAGAGGACACAGAACCCCACCGCGTAGGACGACAGCAGCGGAGCCCGGAACAGTTCACGGGATACTAAGGGGCGTTTCCCCGGTGCGGGCGCGTGCCTGCCAGAATTGGCAGGGAGCAGCGCACGGATGGCGACAGCGATGAGCAGGGTCAGCCCGGCGAGGATCCGGAAGGCGACGCGCCAATCCCACTCCTCGGTCAGCAGGCCGGTGAGGAAGCGTCCGGCGAAGCCGCCGAGGATGGTCCCGGCGACATAGAGGCTGGTCAGCTCGATGACCGCGCCGCCGCTCCAGCGCTCGCCGATGTAGGCCACGCTGCTGGCGAACAGCAGGGGAATCAGCATCCCTTCGGCGAAGCGCCAGAGCAGGAAGGCGGCGAAGCTGCCGGCATGGGCGGCCAGCAGCATGGGCACGCAGAGCAGGCTGGCGGCGAAGGCGATCACCCGGCTGCGCTCGCGGCCGCCGCTGAGTCGGCCGACGAAGGGCGCGGCGAGAGCCACCGCCAGGGTGGTGGCGGTGATGCTCCAGTTCGATTGATGGGCGCTGATGTGGAAGCTCGCCGCCAGTTCGTCGAAGATGCCCTGGGTGGTATAGAGATTGAGGAACGCAGCGCAACCGCAGAGAAACAGCGCGAGGCGGGGGAAACCCTGGGACGAATTCATGGAACGCTCTGCCTGGACGAGAAACCCCCTGTTATAGGGGCGCTCCCGACGGGCTGGCCAATACCGATTCAGGACCGATCGATACCGAGGAACCGCATGCTCGACCTACGCCGCCTGCGCTGCTTCGCAGCCGTTGCCGAAACCCTGCATTTCGGCCGCGCCGCCCAGCGCCTGCACATGGCGCAGCCGCCCTTGACCCGGCAGATATCCGCGCTGGAGGAAGAGCTGGGCTTTCGCCTGTTCGACCGCTCCAGCCGGGCGGTGACCCTCACCGCCGAGGGCAGCCTGTTCCTGCCTTACGCACGCGCCCTGCTGGACCAACTGGAGCGCACCGCCGGCTTCGCCCGCAAGCTGGCGCAGGGGCTGGCCGGCCACCTGACCCTCGGCTACGCCAGCTCCATCGCCCTGTCGGACCTGTTCACCGAGGCGATCCGACTGTTCCGCGAGCGCCATCCGGAGGTGCAACTGGAGCTGCTCGAAGGCGCTTCGGCGGCGCAATGGGCGCAGATCGCCGAAGGCGGCATCGATGTGGGGCTGGGGCGCCTGCCGCCGCCGGAAGGCCAGGTCGGCATCGAGGTGCTGGCCCTGGGCGGCGAGCCGCTGGTGGTGGCCGTGCCCAACGGCGATCCGCTGGCGCGGCAAGAGCGGATCGACCTGTACGATCTGCGTGATCGGCCGCTGATCCTGTTTCCACTGGACTACGGCTCCGGCCTCAACGAACTGATCGAGCGCCTCTACCGGAAGGCCGGGCTGGCGCTGACGAGGGGACCGGCCGGACGCCAGATCACCTCGATCATCGCCCTGGTCGCGGCCGGCCAGGGCGTTGCCCTGGTGCCGCGTTGCAGCACCGCGCTGGCCCGGGCCGGAGTCGTCTATCGCCCGCTGGCCGAGCCCGAGGCGCTGGCCGATTTCCTCGTCTTCACCCGCCGCCATGGCCGCAGCGCCGCGGTGGAGGCGTTCCTCGCCATCCTCGGTGGCCTGGACGCAGGCGAAACACCCCGACACATTTAGTCGCGCGGGTTCGCAAGCGAGATTTCTTATCATTCGTGCCTACGTTCCGCTGACGAGGCTGTTCTTCATGCAGGCAAGCAAAGCTCTACTCGCCGCCCTGGCCCTGGGCATCACCGGCCTGGCCCAGGCCGCCGACGAAGTGGTGGTGTATTCCTCGCGCATCGACGAGCTGATCAAGCCGGTGTTCGATGCCTACACCAGCAAGACCGGCGTGAAGGTCAAGTTCATCACCGACAAGGAAGCGCCGCTGATGGCGCGGATCAAGGCCGAAGGCGCTAACACCCCGGCCGACCTGCTGCTCACCGTGGACGCCGGCAACCTCTGGCAGGCCGAGCAGATGGGCCTGCTGCAACCGTTCAAGTCGGCCACCATCGAACGGAACATTCCCTCGCAGTATCGTTCCAGCACCGATAGCTGGACCGGACTGTCGCTGCGCGCGCGGACCATCGTCTACTCCACCGAGCGGGTCAAGCCGGAAGAGCTGAGCACCTACGAAGCCCTGGCCGACAAGCAATGGGAAGGCCGCCTGTGCCTGCGCACGGCGAAGAAGGTCTACAACCAGTCGCTGACCGGGACCCTGATCGAGACCCACGGGGCGCAGAAGACCGAGGAAATCCTCCAGGGCTGGGTGAACAACCTGGCCACCGACGTATTCGCCGACGACAACGCGGTGATCCAGGCGGTGGACGCCGGCCAGTGCGACGTCGGCATCGTCAATACCTACTACTACGGGCGCCTGCACAAGCAGAACCCGAACCTGCGGGTCAAGCTGTTCTGGCCGAACCAGGCCGACCGCGGCGTCCACGTCAACCTGTCGGGCATCGGCCTGACTCGCCACGCGCCGCATCCCGAGGCAGCCAAGGCGCTGGTGGAATGGATGACCGGGCCCGACGCCCAGGCGCTGTTCGCCGGGATCAACCAGGAATTCCCGGCCAACCCGCAGGTCGCGCCGTCAGCCGAAGTCGCCAGCTGGGGCAGCTTCAAGGCCGACAGCATCCCGGTGGAAGTTGCCGGCAAGCGCCAGGCCGAGGCGATTCGCCTGATGGACCGCGCCGGCTGGAACTGACCGCCGGTTATACTCGACGCCCCGGCTCGTCCGAGCGGGGCGTCGTTCGTTCCGCACCGAGGATTTCGTGGCCCATCCCGCTCCCCGCCGCTGGTACCCCATCACCTTCACCGTTGCCGCGCTGGTGCTGCTGCCGCTCAGCGTGCTGCTGCTGAGCTGGCTGGAGATCGACCGGGAAATCTGGAGCCACCTGTGGGATACCCAGTTGCCGCGCCTGCTCGGCAACACCCTGACCCTGGTGCTCGGCGTCGGCATCGGCGTGACTCTGCTCGGGGTCAGCCTGGCCTGGCTCACCAGCCTCTGCGAATTCCCCGGGCGGCGCTGGCTGGACTGGGCGCTGATGTTGCCGTTCGCGATCCCGGCCTACGTCCTGGCGTTCGTCTTCGTCGGCCTGCTGGATTTCGCCGGACCGGTGCAGAGCCTGCTGCGCGAGTGGTTCGGCAGCGGCCTGCGGTTGCCGCGCGTACGCTCCACCGGCGGGGTGATCCTGGTCCTGGTGCTGGTGTTCTATCCCTATGTCTACCTGCTCGCGCGCAGCGCCTTCATCGCCCAGGGCAAGGGCCTGATGGAAGCCGCGCGGGTTCTCGGCCTGTCGCCCTGGCAGGCGTTCCTGCGGGTCGCCCTGCCGATGGCGCGGCCGGCGATCGGCGCCGGCCTGGCGCTGGCGGTGATGGAAACCCTGGCCGACTTCGGCGCGGTATCGGTGTTCAACTTCGACACCTTCACCACCGCCATCTACAAGACCTGGTACGGCTTCTACAGCCTCTCCAGCGCCGCCCAGCTGGCCAGCCTATTGTTGCTCGGGGTATGCCTGGTGCTGCTCGGCGAGCGCCACACGCGAGGCCGAGCCAAGGCCGCCAGCGAGCGTCCGCGCGGCGCGCCGCTGTACCGCCTGCGCGGCGCCAGGGCGCTGGCGGCGAGCGCCTGGTGCGGGCTGGTGTTCCTCTGCGCCTTCGTGATTCCCGTGGCGCAACTGGTTGTCTGGTTCTGGCGCCAGGGCCGTTTCGACCTCGACGAGCGCTACTGGGACCTGATCGGCCATACCCTGACGCTGGGCGGCATCGCCGCGCTGGCGACGGTCGCCGTGGCCCTGCTGCTGGCCTTCGCCGTGCGCCTGGCGCCGACCCGCGCTATCCGCGGCGCGGTGGGCCTGGGCAACCTCGGTTATGCGCTGCCGGGCTCGGTCCTGGCGGTTTCGATCATGCTGGCCTTCAGCTGGCTGGACAATCACTGGGTGATCCCGCTTTCCAGCGCCCTCGGCGGCGCCGGCAAGCCGCTGCTGCTGGGCAGTCTGTTCGCCCTGCTGCTGGCCTACCTGATCCGTTTCATGGCGGTGGCCTACGGGCCGCTGGAAAGCGGGCTGGCGCGGATCCGCCCGTCGCTGCCGGAAGCTTCGCGCAGCCTCGGCGTGGGCGGCCCGCTGCTGTTCCTGCGGGTCTACCTGCCGCTGTTGCTGCCGGCCTCGCTGAGCGCCGCGCTGCTGGTCTTCGTCGACGTGCTCAAGGAGATGCCGGCGACCCTGCTGATGCGTCCCTTCGGTTGGGACACCCTGGCCGTACGGATCTTCGAGATGACCAGCGAGGGCGAATGGGCGCGCGCCTCGCTGCCGGCCCTGACCCTGGTGCTGGTCGGCCTGCTACCGGTGGTCGGGTTGATTCGTCGTTCTGCCCATCATTCAGATCGCTGAGCCCAGTATCCATGCAGGTCGTAGGGTCTATGCACGGATCGCGGCACGCTTCCATGGTGTCCTGCTCCGGGGCTTGCGGCTACAATGCGCGCGATTTCGTGCCGGCGGTCCCTGCCGACGGCACCCGCTACGCCCGGAAGGAGAATACCCATGGGATTGCGCACCCCGCTTTACGAGCTGCACGTCGCGCTCGGCGCCAAGATGGTCGATTTCGGCGGTTGGGACATGCCGCTGCACTACGGTTCGCAGGTCGAGGAGCACCATCAGGTTCGGCGTGACTGCGGCGTCTTCGACGTGTCCCACATGACCGTGGTCGACGTCGCCGGCGAGCAGGCCACGGCCTATCTGCAGCATCTCCTGGCGAACGACGTGGCGCGTCTCGGCGAAACCGGCAAGGCGCTCTACAGCGCGATGCTCAACGAAGAGGGCGGGGTGGTCGACGACCTGATCGTCTACCTGACCGAGCACGGCTACCGGGTGGTGGTCAATGCTTCCACCCGCGACAAGGACATCGCCTGGATGCAGGCGCAGGCCGCCGGCTTCAAGGTCGACCTGCAGGAACGCGGCGACCTGGCGATGCTCGCCATCCAGGGCCCCAACGCCCGCGTGCACAGCTCCGAACTGGTGTCCCCGGCACGCGCCGCGCTGATACGCGAACTCAAGCCGTTCCAGGGCCGTGCCGAGGGCGACTGGTTCATCGCCCGCACCGGCTACACCGGCGAGGACGGCCTGGAAATCATGCTGCCGGCCGCCGAGGCGCCGGGTTTCCTCAACGAGCTGGTTGGCGCCGGGATCTCCCCGGCGGGCCTGGGTGCGCGCGATACGCTGCGCCTGGAGGCCGGGCTCAATCTCTACGGCCAGGACATGGACGAAAGCGTTTCCCCGCTTGCCGCCAACATGGGCTGGACCGTAGCCTGGGAGCCGGTTGCGCGGGACTTCGTCGGCCGCCGCGCGCTGGAAGCGCAGAAGTCCGCCGGCGACCAGCCGAAGCTGGTCGGCCTGGTTCTGGAGGAGCGCGGCGTGCTGCGCGCCCACCAGGTGGTGCGGGTAGCTGGCATTGGTGAGGGGGAGATCACCAGCGGCAGCTTTTCGCCTACCCTGAACAAGTCCATCGCGCTGGCCCGCGTGCCGGCCGCCACCGGCGACCGCGCCGAGGTGGAAATCCGCGGCAAGTGGTACCCGGTACGGGTGGTCCAGCCCAGTTTCGTGCGTCACGGCAAGCCCCTGATCTAACCTGGCAATGGCGACCGCCGTCGCCCCCGACTTCGAGGAAAACAAGATGAGCAATATTCCCGCCGAACTGCGTTACGCCCAGAGCCACGAATGGGCTCGCCTGGAAGCCGACGGCAGCGTTACCGTGGGCATTTCCGACCATGCCCAGGAAGCCCTTGGCGATGTGGTCTTCATCGAGCTGCCGGAGCTGGGCAAGACCCTCGCCGCCGGGCAGGAAGCGGGCGTGGTCGAGTCGGTGAAGGCCGCCTCCGACATCTATTCGCCGATCGGCGGAGAAGTCATCGCCATCAACGAAGCCCTGGCCGACACCCCGGAAGACGTCAACAACGACCCGTACGCGTCCTGGTTCTTCAAGCTCAAGCCGAGCAATCCGGCCGAGCTGGACAAGCTGCTCGACGCCGCTGGCTACCAGGCCGCCGTCGACGCGGAAGGCTGAGCCGCCGCGTAGTCGCGACAAAACCCGCTATCCTTGGACAAGGCCTCGATCATTCGAGGCTTTGTTCTTTTTGCAGCGGCGAAATGCGTTTTCGCCGTCGTTGCTTTCTCATTCGATATCCGTTCGGCGACGATCGCTGGCAGGGCGATGCCGCCCCCAACGAGACCGAAGCCATGTCGCAGACGCCGTCCCTCGCCCAGCTCCAGCCCGCCGATGCCTTCCTGCGCCGCCACCTCGGCCCCGATCCTGCGGAACAGCAGGCCATGCTGGACTTCCTCGGAGTTTCCACTCGCGCCGAACTGATCGTGCAGACGGTGCCGCCGGCGATCCGCCTCAACCGGCCGCTGGAACTGCCCGTCGCGCTCGACGAACAGGCCGCCCTGGCGCGCCTGCGCGGCTACGCCGGGCTCAACCAGCGCTGGACCAGCCTGATCGGCATGGGCTACTACGGCACAGTGACGCCGCCGGTGATCCTCCGCAACGTGCTGGAGAATCCCGGCTGGTACACCGCCTATACGCCCTACCAGCCGGAAATCGCCCAGGGCCGCCTGGAAGCGCTGCTGAATTTCCAGCAACTGACCATCGACCTCACCGGACTCGACCTGGCCAGCGCCTCGCTGCTCGACGAAGCCACCGCCGCCGCCGAGGCCATGGCCCTGGCCAGGCGGGTGGCAAAGGCCAGGAGCAACCGGTTCTTCGTCGATGCGCATTGCCATCCGCAGACCGTTTCGGTGTTGCGGACCCGCGCCGAGGCGTTCGGTTTCGAGCTGGTCGTCGACGAGCCGGACAATCTTGCCGCCCACGCGGTGTTCGGCGCCTTGCTGCAATACCCGGACAGTCGCGGCGAGATCCGCGACCTGCGCCCGCTTATCGAGGCGTTGCACGGCCAACAGGCGCTGGCTTGCGTCGCCAGCGACCTGCTCGCCCTGTTGTTGCTGACCCCGCCGGGGGAACTCGGTGCCGACGTGGTGCTCGGCAGCGCCCAGCGCTTTGGCGTACCGATGGGCTACGGCGGGCCGCACGCGGCGTTCTTCGCCACCCGCGAAGGGTACAAGCGGGCAATGCCGGGGCGGATCATCGGCGTTTCCCGCGACGCCCGCGGCAACCCGGCGTTGCGCATGGCCCTGCAAACCCGCGAGCAGCACATCCGTCGGGAAAAGGCCAACTCGAACATCTGCACCGCCCAGGTGCTGCTGGCCAACATTGCTTCGCTGTATGCCGTCTACCATGGGCCACAGGAGCTGAAACGCATCGCCCAACGCGTCCAGCGCCTGACCGCGCTGCTGGCGGCGGGCCTGGAAAGCAAGGGACTGCGGCGGCTCAACCGGCACTTCTTCGACACCCTGACCTACGAGGTCGGCGAGCGTCAGGCGGCGATCCTCGAACGGGCGCGGGCGGCACGGGTCAACCTGCGCGTGGTCGACGACCGGCGGCTGGCCCTGAGCCTCGACGAAACCTGTGACGCGGCGACCCTGGCGACCCTGTTCGAGATCTTCCTCGGCGCCGGCCACGGGCTGGATGTCGCGCACCTGGATGGCGGGGCGGTGGCCGACGGCATCCCGGCAGTCCTGCAACGCACTTCGGCCTACCTGCAGCATCCGGTGTTCAACGCCCACCACAGCGAGACCGAGATGCTTCGCTACCTGCGCCAGCTGGAAGGCAAGGACCTGGCGCTGAACCAGGCGATGATCCCGCTCGGCTCCTGCACCATGAAGCTCAACGCCAGCAGCGAAATGATCCCCATCACCTGGCCGGAATTCGCCGAACTGCATCCGTTCGTGCCGCGCGAGCAGGCCGAGGGCTATCGCCGGATGATCGACGAACTGGAAGCCTGGCTGCGGGCGATCACCGGCTTCGACGCCATCTGCATGCAGCCGAACTCGGGAGCACAGGGCGAATATGCCGGGTTGCTGGCGATCCGCCGCTACCACCAGAGCCGCGGCGATAGCCAGCGCGACATCTGCCTGATCCCCGCATCGGCGCATGGCACCAACCCGGCCTCGGCGATCATGGCCAGCATGCGGGTGGTGATCGTCGAGTGCGATCCCCGCGGCAACGTCGACCTCGACGACCTGCGCCTCAAGGCGGCCGAGGCGGGCGACCGGCTGTCCTGCCTGATGATCACCTATCCCTCGACCCACGGCGTCTACGAAGAGGGGATAGGCGAGATCTGCGAAGTGGTCCACCGCCACGGCGGCCAGGTCTACATGGACGGCGCCAACCTCAACGCCCAGGTCGGCCTGGCGCGACCGGCGGACATCGGCGCGGACGTCTCGCACATGAACCTGCACAAGACCTTCTGCATCCCCCATGGTGGTGGCGGGCCGGGCATGGGGCCGATCGGGGTCAAGCGGCACCTGGCGCCGTTCGTCGCCAACCATCCGGTGATCCGCGTCGAAGGGCCGAACCCGCTGAACGACGCGGTCAGCGCGGCGCCCTGGGGCAGCGCCAGCATCCTGCCGATCAGTTGGATGTACATCGCCATGATGGGCCCGCAGCTGGCCGACGCCAGCGAGGTGGCTATCCTCTCCGCCAACTACCTGGCGAACCGCCTGGACGGGGCGTTCCCGGTGCTCTACCGCGGGCGCAACGAGCGCGTCGCCCACGAATGCATCCTCGACCTGCGACCGCTCAAGGCGCAGACCGGGATAACCGAGGAAGACGTGGCCAAGCGCCTGATGGACTACGGCTTCCACGCCCCGACCATGTCCTTCCCGGTGCCGGCCACGCTGATGGTGGAGCCGACCGAGAGCGAGTCGAAGGCGGAGCTGGATCGCTTCGTCGAGGCGATGCTGAGCATCAGGGCCGAGATCGGCAAGGTGGAGAGCGGCGCCTGGCCGGCGGAGGACAACCCGCTGAAACGGGCGCCGCATACCCTGGCCGACGTCACCGGGATCTGGCAGAGACCCTACGAGATCGCCGAGGCAGTGACCCCGAGCGAACATGCGCGGGCGTTCAAGTACTGGCCGGCGGTTAACCGGGTGGACAACGTCTACGGCGACCGCAACCTGTTCTGCGCCTGCGTGCCGCTGGACGACTACCGCGAGTGACCTCGCCTCCGGGCGGAGGCGAGGTCGCCGGGGCCTACTGCTGGACGGCGGACTGCTCGCCGCCGGCGAGGATCGCGCTGGCCAGTTCCATGTCGCTGGCCTGCAGGTCCGGGTTGTCGTTGCGCAGCTTCTGCAGGGCGGCTTCCAGGTACGGCCCGCGGATCGCGCCGTCGCTGGCGATGTAGCTGCCGGCGTCGTCCTGCGCGGCGACGATCAGCTTGTGGTCGTGGCGGAAGGTCAGGTAGGTGGAGGCCGTGGTGGCACCCGAGGAAATGATGTTGCGCCAGAAGGTATCGGCCATGGCCGAGCCCAGCGGCAGGGCGGCGATGACCAGGGTGGCGGCGGCGAGTTTGACGGAACGCATGGGGGAACTCCTGATAGGGGGCTGCGTGTTACATCAGATCGCGTTTGCCGTCCCGGAGTTCCAGCGGGGATGACCGTCCGGTCGCTTTTTCCGCTGTCGTACAGCCCCCGCCGGCCGGGAGCTACAGCGATTCAGGGCGCGGCAGGCTCGACGTGCAGCAGGGCGCCGTCCTGGCCGGTGACCCGGACCAGGGCGCCGCGCGGCAGGTCGGGACCGCTGACCAGCCACGACGCGTCCTCGACGCGCAGCTCGCCGAGCCCGCCGACGATCGCCCGGTGCAAGGGAAAGGTGCGGCCGAACAGGTCGTCGCCGCGTCGCTGCAACCCTGGCGTTTTCTCGACGCTACCGGCCTTGCGGCGACGGCGCCGATGCAAGGCGGCGACCAGCCCGGAGAGCAGGACGAACAGCCCTACCTGCCAAGGCCAGGCCAGTCCCGGCAGGAGCGCGCCGAGCGCACCGACACAAGCGGCGGTGAGGCCGACCCGCAGCAGATAGCCGCCGGCACCGAAGATTTCCAGGAGCAGGAGGACGGTACCGAAGGCCAGCCAGTCCCAGAAGTCCAGGCGTAGCAGCAGGATTTCCATCGGCCGGCCCTCAGCGCCGGCTCGGCGGCCGGCCGAGCCACATCGAGCCAGGGACGCCGCTCGCGGCTCGCCGCAGGTGCGGTGCGCCGCGGCTGGGGAGCGTCGGCGCGGGGACGGCGGGGGGAACGCTCGTCATCGTCTACATCCTTGTCTGTGGGCCTGGCAGGCCCGTCCGGCGTTGTGCCGTGCAACCGTCGGAACTCCGCCGACGGGATGTGCCGCTACTTCTGTTCGCTCTGCGGGGTCACCCGCAGTACTTCCTCCAGCGTACTGATACCTGCGGCGACCTTCTGCGCGCCGGACAGGCGCAGGCTGCGGGTGCCTTCCTTGTACGCCTGGCGGCGCAGGGCGACCAGGTCGGTGTCGGCGGTGATCAGTTCTTTCAGGCTATCGCTGAGCAGCATGATTTCATAGACGCCGGCGCGCCCGCGATAGCCGGTGTCGCGGCACTCCAGGCAACCCACGGCCTGGTGCGCGCCGCTGGGCGGCGGGGCGCTCCAGGGGCGGGTCAGTTCGTGCCAGTCGCTGTCCGCCAGTTGCATCGGCGCCTTGCAGTGCGGGCAGAGCGTGCGCACCAGGCGTTGGGCCATGACCCCTAGCACCGTGGCGCGGATCAGGTAGTAGGGTACGCCCAGTTCGAGCAGGCGGGTGATCGCCGTGGGGGAGTCGTTGGTGTGCAGGGTGGAGAGCACCAGGTGCCCGGTGAGCGCCGCCTGGATCGCCATCTCGGCGGTCTCCAGGTCGCGGATCTCGCCGACCATGATGATGTCCGGGTCCTGCCGCAGCAGGGCGCGTACGCCGCTGGCGAAGGTCAGGTCGATGTTGTGCTGGACCTGCATCTGGTTGAACGAGGGCTCGATCATCTCGATCGGGTCCTCGATGGTGCAGACGTTCACCTCATCGGTGGCCAGTTGCTTGAGCGTGGTGTAGAGCGTGGTGGTCTTGCCCGAGCCGGTGGGGCCGGTGACCAGGATGATGCCGTTGGGCTGGCTGGTCATGCTCTGCCAGCGGCGCAGGTCGTCGGCGGAGAAGCCGAGCTGGTCGAAGCTCTTGAGCAGCACCTCGGGGTCGAAGATGCGCATCACCATCTTCTCGCCGAAGGCGGTGGGCAGGGTCGACAGGCGCAGCTCCACCTCGGCGCCGTCCGGGGTCTTGGTCTTGACCCGGCCGTCCTGCGGCTTGCGTTTCTCCGCCACGTTCATCCGTCCCAGCGACTTCAGGCGGCTGACCACCGCCATGGTCACCTGCGGCGGGAACTGGTAGACGTTGTGCAGCACGCCGTCGATACGGAAGCGCACGGTGCCCTGCTCGCGGCGCGGCTCGATGTGGATGTCGCTGGCGCGCTGCTGGAAGGCGTACTGGAACAGCCAGTCGACGATGGTGACGATGTGCGCGTCGTTGGCGTCCGGCTCCTGGTCGGCGGCGCCGAGGTTGAGCAACTGTTCGAAGTTGCCGACGCTGCTGATCTTCTGGTCCGGCGAGGTGGCGCCGCTGACCGAGCGGGCCAGGCGGAAGAACTCGACGGTGTAGCGCTGGATGTCCGCCGGGTTCGCCACCACCCGCTTGATCGGTCGCTTGAGCACATGCACCAGGTTGCTTTCCCAGCCCTGTACGAAGGGCTGGGCGCTGGCGATGGTGACTTCCTCCGGACTCAGCGCGACGGCGAGGATGCCATGGCGCTGGGCGAAGGCGTAGGACATCAGCGGAGTCACCGCGGCGACGTCGATCTTCAGCGGGTCGATGCGCAGGTAGGGCTGGCCGGCGTACTCGGCCAGCCACTGGGTGAGGGTCTCCAGATCGAGCTTGCGTCCGGGGCGCTTGAGATCCTCGACCTGCTGCGCGGCGAGGAACTCCAGCGGATGCTGCTGGTTGCGCACCGCGCTGCGGCGGATCGCCAGGCACTGTTCGGCCTGCTCCTGCCCGACCCGGCCCTGGGCGACCAGCTCGCGGAGCAGGTCGCCGAGGTCCAGCAGGCGGTCCTGGGCGGCGGTGGCGAACACGGACATGCAGACTCCCTTCGGATGATGGCGGTAGCGGCGAAGCTTATTTCATCAGCGCCTTCCAGGGTTTGAGCGTCAGCACAGTATGGGCCTGCGTGGCGCGGGCAGCCAGGCGCTCGGCATCGACAGGTTGCCGCAGCAGCTCCAGCAACTTGGCCAGTTCGCCGTAGAGGCGGTCGGCTTCCGGCAGGTCGAGCACGCCGCGCGCCAGGCGCAACCAGGTAAGCATGCGCTGCAGGCGCGGCGCTTGGTCGGGGAGCAGCTCGGGATGCTGGTGGGCGCGCGCCAGCGGCGTGGCCTGGGCTTCTTCGGCAAGGCTGCGCAGCAGCCATTTGCCCAGCGCGGCAGAGCCCTGGCGGTTGCCGCGCTCGTTGCGCGACTCGGTCCAGGCCTTGGCCAGCAGCCAGCGCGAGGCATTCAGGGAGAACAGGCCCCAGCGGGTCTCGTCGAGTTCGCCGCGGAACAGTTGCGGCGCCTGCTGGCGTAGCGTCTCGTCGTCACGGCCGCGCTCGATGCGCGGCGCCCAGTCGGCAAGGAGAGCGTCCAGCGCTTCGCGCAGCTCGCGACTGCTGGCGCGTGGCACCGCCTGGCCGAGGCTGCCGAGCAGGGTACGCAGGTCCTGCAGGTGTTGCAGCCAGTCCTCCAGCAGGCGCCAGTGGCCGTTGAAGCGATACTGTTCGGCCAGTCGCTGGCTGCTGCCGAGCAGGTACCAGGCGATGGCGGCGAAGGCACCGTCCAGCGGGGTTTCCGCCAGCAGTTTCTGGGCCGGGGGATCGACCTCGTAGCTGTTCGGATCGAACAGGCGGTAGCCGCGCTCGGCCTTGCTGATGTCGCAGGGCATCAGCGGCAGGTCGGCGGCCAGTTCCGCGGCCAGCTCCAGCAGCGCGGCGGCATCGCCCTGGCGCAGTTCCAGCTCCAGTTCGCAGATTTCCTCCTGGTTGTCGCCGGCGACCACCTTGCCCAGGTCGAGCGCCGCCTCCACGACTACCCTGGCCTTGCCGCGGCCCCAGGCGATCTCGGCGCGCTGGCGGACGAAGTCGGTGCTGAAGATCGGCTTGAGCTGCTTCTTGTCGAGATCCTTGAGGGCCGCCGGCCAGCACTTGTCGTCGAGTTTCTTCAGGTCGAGCTTGTTCTTTTCCAGGTACCAGTCCCACTCGTTGCGTTCGGACAACCCGGCCACGCTCTGCCCGCGGCTTTTCAGCGTCTGGATGTACTGCTCGCCGTCGCGGCGCATGCGCAGCGCGACCTTGGCCCGGGCCAGCTCGCGGCCGGGGGTGTCGTAGTACTGGTTGTACAGTTCGCGGCGCTCCCAGCCCGATTTGTTGCGCTTCTTCAGCAACGGGTGCTCCTGCAAGGCTTCCAGGGTGGCGCGGCTGACGCGGAGTTTGATTTCGGTTTCTTTCTGCATGGGGCGATGTCCGGCTCGGGACGCCAGGCGTCCGCGGGTGAAGGTGTTCCAGATCAAAGGCGCGCGGGGTGGGTGGCCTATACTTTTCGGCATTTCCACCAGGGAGGCGTTCCATGCCGACCAATCCGTTCATCAGCCTGTTCGGCCGTTCGCCGATCGGGCCGATGCAGCAGCACATCGCCAAGGCCCACGAATGCGCGGCCGGCCTGTTGCCGTTCTTCCGCGCGGTGATCGCCGAGGACTGGGCGCAGGTCGAACAGGTTCAGCAGGACATGGTGCGACTGGAGCAGGAAGCCGATCGGCTGAAGAAGAACGTCCGGATGCACCTGCCCAAGAGCCTGTTCCTTCCGGTGCCGCGCTCCGATCTGTTGGAGCTGCTCAGTGTACAGGACAAAGTCGCCAATCGCGCCAAGGACATCGTCGGGCTGATGCTGGGCCGGCGCATGCGCATCCCGTTGCCGCTACAGGGCCAGATGCTCGCCTATGTGCAGCGCTCGGTGGACGCCAGCGCCCAGGCGTTGCGGGTGGTCAACGAACTCAACGAACTGCTCGAGACCGGCTTCGGCGGGCGCGAGACCAGCCTGGTGGAGAGCATGGTGGAGGAACTCGAGGCGATCGAGAACGATACCGACCGCATCCAGGTCGAGGTACGCCGCGAGCTGTTCCGTCTGGAAAGCGAGCTGCCGCCGGTGGACGTGATGTTCCTCTACCAGATCATCGAATGGATCGGCGATGTCGCCGACCGCGCCCAGCGGGTCGGCAACCGCCTGGAGCAATTGCTGGCGCGGTGAGCGCCAGTCTTCTTTCCGACCCTGCCTGCACACGGATACCGCCCATGTCCCTGATCGCCGACCACGGCTTCGCCTTCCTCGTACTCGCCTGCCTGTTCGGTTTCTTCATGGCCTGGGGCGTCGGCGCCAACGACGTCGCCAACGCCATGGGCACTTCGGTGGGCTCGCGCGCTCTGACCATCCGCCAGGCGATCCTGGTGGCCATGGTCTTCGAGTTCTGCGGTGCCTATTTCGCTGGTGGCGAAGTCACCGAAACGATCAGGAGCGGCATCGTCGACCCGCAGTACATGACCCCCGAGCTGCTGGTCTTCGGCATGCTCTCGGCCTTGCTGGCCGCCGGGGTCTGGCTGTTGCTGGCGACGATCAAGGGCTGGCCGGTGTCGACCACCCACTCCATCGTCGGCGCGATCATCGGCTTCGCCTCGGTCGGTGTCTCGGTGCACGCGGTGCACTGGGGCGCGATCGGCCCGATCGTCGCCAGTTGGGTGGTGACGCCGGTGCTGTCCGGGCTGCTCGCCTTCGCCCTGTTCAGGAGCGTGCAGTGGCTGGTACTGCATGCCGAGGACCCGTTCCGCAGCGCGCGCCGCTACGTGCCGCTGTACATGTTCCTGGCGGGCTTCATGGTCGCGCTGATGACCGTCGGCAAGGGCCTGAAGCATGTCGGCCTGGAGCTTTCCGGCCTCCAGACGCTGGGCCTGGCGTTGCTCGCCGGCGGCCTGGTGATGGGCCTGGGCATCGTCCTGCTGTTGCGCATTCGATCCACTGGCGGAGCCGATCCGCGTGGCGGCTTCGCCAGCGTCGAGCGGGTCTTCGCGGTGCTGATGATCTTCACCGCCTGCTCCATGGCTTTCGCCCATGGTGCCAACGACGTGGCCAACGCCATCGGCCCGGTGGCGGCGGTCGTCGCGGTGGTCCAGGCCGGCGGCGACCTGGATCTGGTGAGCCGTTCGCCGGTGCCGTCCTGGGTACTGCTGCTGGGCGCGGTGGGCATCGTCATCGGCCTGGCTACCTATGGCTACCGGGTGATCGCCACCATCGGCCGGGAGATCACCGAGCTGACCCCCAGCCGCGGCTTCGCCGCCGAGCTGGCGACCGCCTCCACGGTGGTTGGCGCCTCGGCCATCGGCCTGCCGGTATCCACCACCCATACCCTGGTCGGCGCGGTGCTCGGCATCGGCATGGCGCGCGGCATCGGCGCGCTCAACCTGCGGGTGATCGGCTCGATCTTCCTGTCCTGGGTAGTGACCCTGCCGGCCGGCGCGGTGCTGGCGATCCTGTTCTTCCTGGTCCTGCGCGCGCTGTTCGGCGCCTGAGCGCGATCTTCGTCGGCTGGCGCAGGCGGAACCGGAACGGACGGTTTTATCCACTGCCGCGATAGGCCATGATGGGGCTCGATCCGTGTGGAGAGTCCCATGCCGTTGCCGTCTCTGAAAGACCAGTTCGGCGCGCTGATCGCCGCGTCTTCCGTCAGTTGCACCCAGCCCGAGCTGGACCAGACCAACCGCCCGGTGGTCGACCTGCTGGCCTCCTGGCTGGGCGATCTAGGCTTCCGCTGCGAGATCCGGGAAGTCTCGCCGGGCAAGTTCAACCTGCTGGCCAGCTACGGCAGCGGTCCCGGCGGGCTGGTGCTGGCCGGCCACAGCGATACCGTGCCCTACGACGAAGCGCTGTGGAGCAGCGATCCGCTGCGCCTGGACGAGCGCGACGGCCGCTGGTACGGCCTCGGCAGTTGCGACATGAAGGGCTTCTTCCCGCTGGCCATCGAGGCCTTGCTGCCGCTGCTCGACCAGCCGTTCCGCCAGCCGCTGATGATCCTCGCCACCTGCGACGAGGAAAGCTCGATGGCCGGCGCCCGTGCCCTCGCCGAAAGCGGGCGACCGCTGGGTCGCGCCACGGTGATCGGCGAGCCGACCAACCTGCGGCCGATCCGCCTGCACAAGGGGGTGATGATGGAGCGCATCGAGATTCTCGGGCAGAGCGGCCATTCGTCCGATCCGAACCTCGGCCGTAGCGCCCTGGAGGCCATGCACGCGACCATCGGCGAGCTGATGGCGCTGCGCGGGGAATGGCAGCGGGCCTGGAACAACCCGCAGTTCAGCGTGCCCCAGCCGACCCTGAACTTCGGTTGCATCCACGGTGGCGACAATCCCAACCGCATCTGCGGCCAGTGTTCGCTGGAATTCGACCTGCGCCCGCTACCCGGCATGCAGCCTGAGCAGTTGCGCGAGGCGATCCGCCAGCGCCTGCGGCCGCTGGCCGAACGGCACCAGGTGAGCATCGACTACCAGCCGCTGTTCCCTGCCGTGCCGCCGTTCGAACAGGCGCAGGACAGCGAACTGGTACGCGTCGCCGAACGCCTGACCGGGCATCGCGCCGAGGCCGTGGCGTTCGGTACCGAGGCGCCGTACTTCCAGCGCCTGGGCAGCGAGACCCTGGTCCTCGGCGCCGGCGACATCGCCTGTGCCCACCAGCCCGACGAGCACCTCGAACTGGCGCGTATCGAACCGATGGTCGGCGTGCTGCGCCGGCTGATCCAGCATTACTGCCTGACGCCCGCCGCCGACTGAAGCGCGGCGTGGCCGGCGACCAGCTCGAAGCCGCCGTTGATGACGAACTGCACGCCCATCGCCACCAGCAGGAAGCCGACCACTCGCGAGATGGCGTCGATCCCGGATTCGCCGAGGAACTTCATGATGCGCCCGGAGCTTTGCAGGGCGATCCAGAAGATCAGCGCGGTGAGCAGGGTGACGGTGATCGCCGCGAGGTGGATGAACAGCGGAATGCTTCCGTAGGTGGATTGCAGCGTCGACGCCGAGCTGACCACCAGGGCGATGGTCCCCGGCCCCGCGGTACCCGGCAGGGCCAGCGGAACGAAGGACAGGTCGCGGAAGTGCGGGGTGATCTTTTCCTCGTCCGACAGCAGGTCGTGCTGGACTTCGGTCTCGTCCGGCGTGGTGGCGGGGAACAGCATGGTGAAGCCGATATAGGCGACGATCAGCCCGCCGGCGATGCGCAGGCCTGGAATGGAGATGCCGAACACCTGCATCACCAGGCTGCCGCCGTAGAAGCTGACCAGCATGATCAGCGCCACGTAGAGGCTGGCCTTGAATATCTGCCGGTTGCGCTCCGCCGGCGGCAGGCTGCCGCCGAGGCCGAGCAGCAGTGAGACGCTGGTCAGCGGGTTGGCTACCGGGAGCACGGCGAGCAGGCCGACCAGGACGTGATGGAAGTATTCGCTCATGGATTTTCCTCGTTCGCGTGGGTGCGCGCCGGACGGCACGGCGAACGAGGCAGCCTAGCGAAAAAGCGCTGTGCGAGTTAACCGGGGTTTTCGGATAGTTTTTTTCAAAAATAGTGGTAAAACGGTTCGGTCCGGTCCCAGGCCCCGTACCATGGTCGAATCCCGCCGCTGCGGGGCCGCCGAGGGTTTAAACTCGCGCGTGATCCATCCGTCTCGTTAACCAGAAAGTGAGGAGAAGCCTGTCGATGTTGCTGCGACGACGATAACGGCGCCCTTCGGGCCGTCCCGGCCGCTCACGCTTTGCTCTCGCTCACGAAACGACAGGCTTTCCCCACCATGCCCGACTACGTCAACTGGTTACGTCACGCTTCGCCCTACATCAACTCGCACCGGGACCGCACCTTCGTGGTCATGCTCCCCGGCGAAGGGGTGGAGCATCCCAATTTCGGCAATATCGTCCACGACCTGGTCCTTCTCCACAGCCTCGGTGCGCGCCTGGTGCTGGTGCACGGTTCGCGTCCGCAGATCGAGGCGCGCCTGGCCGCGCGCGGCCTGGCTCCGCGCTATCACCGCGACCTGCGAGTGACCGATGCACCGACCCTGGAGTGCGTCATCGACGCCGTGGGTAGCCTGCGCATCGCCATCGAGGCGCGGCTGTCGATGGACATGGCCGCCTCGCCGATGCAGGGCGCGCGCCTGCGGGTCGCTGGCGGCAACCTGGTCACCGCGCGGCCGATCGGCGTGGTCGAGGGTGTCGACTATCACCATACCGGCGAGGTCCGTCGCATCGACCGCAAGGGCATTGGCCGTCTTCTCGACGAGCGCAGCATCGTCCTGCTCTCGCCGCTGGGCTACTCGCCGACCGGGGAAATCTTCAACCTGGCCTGCGAAGACGTGGCCATGCGCGCCGCCATCGACCTGGAAGCGGAAAAGCTGATTCTCTACGGCGCCGAACAGGGCTTGCTGGACGCATCCGGCAAGCTGGTCCGCGAACTGCGCCCGCAGCAGGTGCC
The DNA here is from genome assembly GCF_051048045.1 of Pseudomonas sp. 18-147. Lineage (NCBI taxonomy): Bacteria > Pseudomonadati > Pseudomonadota > Gammaproteobacteria > Pseudomonadales > Pseudomonadaceae > Pseudomonas > Pseudomonas sp. 18-147. The sequence goes on along the minus strand of NZ_CP182296.1, from coordinate 6,164,564 downwards.
CGCGCACCTGCAACGGCTGGGCAACAGCTACCAGGCCGAGCTGCTGGACGCCGCGGCGCAGGCCTGCCGGGCCGGGGTCAAGCGCAGCCATATCGTCAGCTACACCGAGGACGGCGCGCTGCTCAGCGAGCTATTCACCCGCACCGGCAACGGCACCCTGGTCGCCCAGGAGCAGTTCGAGCAGTTGCGCGAGGCGGGCATCGAGGACGTTGGCGGGCTGATCGAGCTGATCCGCCCGCTGGAAGAGCAGGGCATCCTGGTACGCCGTTCCCGCGAGGTGCTGGAACGCGAGATCGAACAGTTCAGCATCGTCGAGCGCGAAGGGCTGATCATCGCCTGCGCCGCGCTCTACCCGATCGCCGATTCCGAGGCGGGCGAGCTGGCCTGTCTGGCGGTCAACCCGGAGTACCGCCACGGCGGGCGTGGCGACGAACTGCTGGAGCGGATCGAGGAGCGCGCGCGCGGACTCGGCCTGAAGACCCTGTTCGTGCTCACCACGCGGACCGCGCATTGGTTCCGCGAGCGCGGCTTCCAGCCCAGCAGCGTCGAACGGCTACCGGCGGCGCGGGCCTCGCTGTACAACTTCCAGCGCAATTCGCAGGTATTCGAGAAGAGCCTGTGATCCGCCGGCGCGTCCCTGGGCGCAGGGGCGCGCCGGCTTGGCTCAGTTGCTGATCAGGCCGAGGATGCTCGCCTGGTAGGCGGCGACGAAGGTATCGAAGTCGCCATCCTGGTCGCGTTCCAGCTCCGTCTGTTCGGCCAGGGAGTCGCTGGCCATCTTCTCGAAGCGCGCCTGCTCTTCGGCGGCCAGCGGATGCTGGCGGAAATACTCCGCGTGTTCGCGGCTCTGGCGCAGGGAGAACGCTTCGAAGCTCTCGCCGCGCTCGCGCATGACCTTCAGCACCTGCGCCGAAGGCGTCAGTTCCGCATCGGCCACCTTCGCCCGCTGCGCTGCCAGCGCCGCCGCGTGGGCTTCGCCGCCGCGCGCGCGGTCGAGCAGCGCCGCGGTGTCGGCGATTCGTTCGAGCAGCTCGTTCGCCCAGACCTGCAATTCCACCGGCTGGCCGCGACGTTGCAATTGCAGGCCCGGCCGCCTGCCTTCCTTGACCACGGCGAGGAAGTTGTCGGTGGCGTCGCTGCACTCGCCGTTCAGCAGCGGGCTGTCGCTGAACGCGCAGAACAGCAGGAAGGCGTCGAGGAAGCGCGCCTCGTCCAGGTCGATGCCCAGCGGCAGGAACGGGTTGATGTCCAGGCAGCGCACTTCCACGTACTGCACGCCGCGAGCGGCCAGGGCCTGCACCGGACGCTCGCCGGTGTAGGTGACGCGCTTTGGCCGGATGCTCGAGTAGTACTCGTTCTCGATCTGCAGGATGTTGGTGTTCAGCTGCACCCATTCGCCATCCTGCTTGGTGCCGACCTTCTCGTAGGGCGGGTAGGGCGTGCTGACCGCCTGGCGCAGGCTGTCGATGTAGCTCTGCAGGTCGTTGTAGCAGGGCGTCAGGCCGGCCTGGGCGTTGTTCTGGTAGCCCAGGTCGCTCATCCGCAGGCTGGTGGCGTAGGGCAGGTAAAGCGTGTGTTCGTCGAGGCGCTCCAACTGGCTCGGGCGGCCACGCAGGAAGCCGGCGTCGAGGGCCGGCGAGGCGCCGAACAGGTACATCAGCAGCCAGCTGTAGCGGCGGAAATTGCGAATCAGGGCGATGTAGGCGGCGGACTGGTAGTCGCGTTCCGACAGCTCGCTGCCTTCGGCCTGGCGCAGCAGCGGCCAGAGCCTCTCCGGCAGGGAGAAGTTGTAGTGGATGCCGGCGATGCACTGCATGGTCTTGCCGTAGCGCAGCGCCAGGCCCTTGCGGTAGACGTACTTCAGGCGGCCGATCAGCGAGCTGCCGTAGCGGGCGATCGGGATGCTCTCCTCGTCCGGCAGCTCGCAGGGCATCGATGGGCTCCACAGGTATTCGCCGTCCAGTTTCGAACTGGCGAAGCGGTGGATGCGCTCGAGATCGCCCAGAGTGTCGGCGACGTCGGTTTCCGTGGGCGTGATGAACTCCAGCAAGGCCTCGGAGTAGTCGGTAGTGATCTGCGGATGGGTCAGGGTCGAACCCAGCGCCCGGGGGTGGGGGGTGAGCGCCAGCTTGCCGTCGCTATCGACTCGCAGGCATTCGCGCTCGATGCCATGCAGGCACTCGGTCAGCAGGGGCAGGTTGGCTGCGGCGCCGAGCAGAGCCAGGCGGCGGGAGAGAAGATCGCTCAAGTCGGGATTCCTTGTGATCGCGTCCCAGATCGGTCGCCCCAATATGAGGGTGGACCGAGCGGTCTACAAGAGGGAGGACGTAAATGCGTTTTCGCTTCGTCCTGGGGCCGGTCGCCGCGACTTCGGCGGGAGCCGTCGAGGCGGGCGCCCGGCACGGATCGGGATCGCCGTTGCGCGCCATTCTGCCGCATGGCGGCCGCGCCGGTTTACAACTGGGCGAAGGTACCTTGTCCTTTCGCGACCAGTTTGTCGCCTTGCCGCACCTCGGCTTCCACCACCAGGCTGCGGCGCCCGGCATGGAGGACGCGGGCGACGCAGCGCACCTCGCCGTCGGCGACGGCGCGGATGTAGTTGATCTTGCATTCCAGGGTGACGCTCTGGCGGTCGAAACCATGGGAACTGGAGCAGGCCAGCCCCATGGTCACGTCCATCAGCGAGAACAGCGCGCCGCCGTGCATGACCCCGCCGCGGTTGCGCAGGTGCGCGGCCATCGGCAGGCGTACCTCGGCGACGCCGTCGCCGAGGCTGACCGGGTCCAGGCCGACCAGTTCGCTGTAGGCGCTGATCATCTGCTCGCGGGCGGGCATCTCGCTCATGGACGGCTCCGTCACTTCTTCTTCAGTTGCTTGGCGTTGGCGAACAGCGCGGCCATGGCGTTGTTCGCCGGCGGCGCGCTCTGTCCGCGCGGGGCGCCACGCTCCTGGCGCGGCTGGCCGCTGCCGGTGGGACGCCCGCCGCGCTGGCCTTCGACCTTCTCGCCGGGGGTGTCGCTCATGCGCATGGACAGGCCGACACGGTTGCGCGGGATGTCCACTTCCATGACCTTGACCTTGACGATGTCGCCGGCCTTGACCACTTCGTACGGATCCTTGACGAACTTCTCGGACAGCGCCGAGATGTGCACCAGGCCGTCCTGGTGGACGCCGATGTCGACGAACGCGCCGAAGTTGGTGACGTTGGTCACCACGCCCTCCAGGACCATGCCCGGCTTGAGGTCCTTGAGGCTCTCGACGCCTTCCTGGAATTCTGCGGTCTTGAACTCCGGACGCGGGTCGCGGCCGGGCTTGTCGAGTTCCTTGAGGATGTCGGTGACGGTCGGCAGGCCGAAGGTCTCGTCGGTGAACTTCTTCGGGTCGAGGCGCTTGAGGAACGCCGAGTCGCCGATCAGCGAGCGGATGTCGCGCTCGGTGTCGGCGGCGATGCGCTGCACCAGCGGATAGGTCTCCGGGTGCACCGCCGAGGCGTCCAGCGGGTTGTCGCCGTTCATCACGCGGAGGAAGCCGGCGGCTTGCTCGAAGGTCTTTTCGCCCAGGCGGCTGACTTTCTTCAGCTCGTCGCGGGTGCGGAACGCTCCGTTGGCGTCGCGGTGCGCGACGATGTTCTGCGCCAGCGTCGAGTTGAGGCCGGAGATGCGTGCCAGCAGGGCGGCGGAGGCGGTGTTGACGTCGACGCCGACGGCGTTCACGCAATCCTCGACCACCGCGTCCAGGCTACGCGCCAGCTTCAGCTGGGACACGTCGTGCTGGTACTGGCCGACGCCGATCGACTTGGGCTCGATCTTCACCAGCTCCGCCAGCGGGTCCTGCAGGCGACGGGCGATGGATACGGCGCCGCGCAGGGACACGTCCAGCTCGGGGAACTCCTTCGCCGCCAGTTCGGAGGCGGAATACACCGATGCGCCGGCTTCGCTGACCATGATCTTGGTCAGCTTCATGCCCGGATACTTCTTGATCAGTTCGCCGGCCAGCTTGTCGGTCTCGCGGCTGGCGGTGCCGTTGCCGATGGCGATCAGCTCGACCTGGTGCTTGGCGCACAGCGCGGCGAGCACGGCGAGGGTCTGGTCCCACTGGTTCTTCGGCGCATGTGGGTAGACGGTGGCGGTGTCCAGCAGCTTGCCGGTGGCGTCGACCACCGCGACCTTGACCCCGGTGCGCAGGCCCGGGTCGAGGCCGAGGGTGGCGCGCGGGCCGGCCGGGGCGGCCAGCAGCAGGTCGTGCAGGTTGCGCGCGAACACGCTGATCGCCTCGTCCTCGGCGCCGTCGCGGAGCTCGCCGAACAGGTCGGTTTCCAGGTGGGTATAGAGCTTGACCTTCCAGGTCCAGCGCACCACCTCGGCCAGCCACTTGTCGGCGGCGCGGCCCTGGTTGGACAGGCCGAAGCGCTCGGCGATCATGACCTCGCATGGGTGCAGGGTGCCCGGCGCTTCCTCGCCGACCTTCAGCGAGGCGCTGAGGACGCCTTCGTTGCGTCCGCGGAAGATCGCCAGGGCGCGGTGCGACGGGGCGCTTTTCAGCGGCTCATCGTGTTCGAAGTAGTCGCTGAACTTGGCGCCTTCCTGTTCCTTGCCGGGGACCACGCGGGCGGTCAGGGTCGCTTCGTTCTTCATGAACACGCGCAGCTTGTCGAGCAGCGTGGCGTCTTCGGCGAAGCGCTCCATGAGGATGTACTTGGTGCCTTCCAGCACCGCCTTGACGTCGGCGAAGCCTTTCTCGGCGTCGACGAAACGCGCGGCCTCGCTTTCCGGGACCAGGGTCGGGTCGTCGAACAGTGCGTCGGCCAGCGCGCCGAGGCCGGCTTCCAGGGCGATCTGGCCCTTGGTGCGGCGCTTCTGCTTATAAGGCAGGTAGAGGTCTTCGAGACGGGTCTTGGTGTCGGCGAGCTTGATGTCGCGGGCCAGTTCGGGGGTCAGCTTGCCCTGTTCCTCGATGCTGGCGAGGATCGCGCCGCGGCGTTCTTCCAGTTCGCGCAGGTAGCGCAGGCGCTCTTCCAGCATGCGCAACTGGGTATCGTCGAGGCTGCCGGTGACCTCTTTGCGGTAACGGGCGATGAAGGGAACGGTGGAGCCTTCGTCGAGCAGGGCGACGGCAGCGGCGACTTGCTGCGGTTGAACGCGGCCGGAGGGCAGTGCGGAGAGCTCTTCGGCGATACGGGTGTTGATGCTGTCCATTGATCCACCTGGTAAAACGAACGAAAACGGGCCGTGTAGACAACGCCCCGCCGCAAAAGCGCCGCATTATACCTGCCAAGTTTCGCCTTGGAGGGCGGCTGGTCGGGGAAAAATCTGCTAACAATGGACAGTCCGGCCCAGCCGCTACCTGGGCGATAATGCCCGCCTGACTCATTCTGGGAGTTTCTATGTCGAACCCTGCCGCCCTGGCCGAAGGTGAAAAGATCCTCGTCGTCGACGACGACGCCCGCCTGCGCCGCCTGCTCGAACGTTTCCTCGACGAGCAGGGCTACCGCGTCCGCGCGGTGGAGAACACCGAGCAGATGGATCGCCTTCTATCCCGCGAACTGTTCCAGCTGGTTGTGCTCGACCTGATGCTTCCCGGCGAGGACGGCCTCACTGCCTGCCGCCGCCTGCGCGAACAGAACAACCAGGTGCCGATCATCATGCTCACCGCCAAGGGCGACGAGGGCAGCCGCATCCAGGGCCTGGAACTGGGCGCCGACGACTACCTGGCCAAGCCGTTCAACCCGCGCGAACTGCTGGCGCGGATCAAGGCCGTGCTGCGCCGCCAGGCGCCGCTGGTGCCCGGCGCGCCTGCCGGTGCCGACGAGGTGGTGACCTTCGGCGACTACCAGCTGTTCCTCGCCACCCGCGAACTGAAGAAGGGCGACGAGGTACACATGCTGACCACCGGCGAGTTCGCCGTGCTCAAGGCCCTGGTGCAGCACGCCCGCGAACCGCTGACCCGGGACAAGCTGATGAACCTCGCCCGTGGCCGCGAGTGGGATGCCCTGGAGCGTTCCATCGACGTGCAGATCTCGCGCCTGCGCCGGCTGATCGAGCCGGATCCGTCCAAGCCGCGCTATATCCAGACGGTCTGGGGCGTCGGCTACGTGTTCGTGCCGGACGGCAACGCGCGCAAGGCCTGAGTCTCCGCGCGGCCGGTGCAGCGATGCACCGGCCGCGTCGTCTTACCCGCAACAGGCGTCGGCCCCGTCCGCCGGCGCGCAACCGGTCCGATCGATGAAAACGCCGCTCTGGTTCCCGCAAAGCTTCTTCGCCCGCACCCTCTGGCTGGTGCTGATCGTCGTGCTGTTCTCCAAGGCGCTGACCCTGGTCTACCTGCTGATGAACGAGGACGTGATCGTCGACCGCCAGTACAGCCACGGCGCGGCGCTGACCATCCGCGCGTTCTGGGCTGCCGACGAGGAGTCGCGCGCGGCCATCGCCAAGGCTTCCGGCCTGCGCTGGGTGCCGAGCAGCGCCGACCAGCCCGGCGAGCAGCACTGGCCGTACACGGAAATCTTCCAGCGGCAGATGCAGATGGAGCTGGGGCCGGACACCGAGACCCGCCTGCGTATCCACCAGCCGTCGCAGCTCTGGGTGCGCGCACCGAGCCTCGGCGAAGGCTGGCTGGCGGTGCCGCTGTATCCGCATCCCTTGCGTGGCCAACGGATCTGGAGCGTGCTCGGCTGGTTCCTCGGCATCGGCCTGCTCTCCACCGCCGCCGCCTGGATCTTCGTCCGCCAGCTCAGCCAGCCGCTCAAGCGCCTGGTGGTCGCCGCCCGCCAGTTCGGCCAGGGGCGCAGCGTGCGCCTGCCGCTGGGACCGGAGACGCCGAGTGAAATGGCCGAGGTGTATCGCGCCTTCAACCAGATGGCCGAGGACATCGAGCAGGGCGGGCGCGAACGCGAATTGATGTTGGCCGGTGTCTCCCACGACCTGCGCACCCCGCTGACGCGCCTGCGCCTGTCGCTGGAGTTGCTGCCGGAGAGCGAACGGGAGATGGTCGAGGACATGATCCGCGACATCGAGGACATGGACGCGATCCTCGACCAGTTCCTCGCCTTCATCCGCGACGGCCGCGACGAGCCGGTGGAGGAGGGCGACCTGACCGACCTGGTGCGCGAGGTCGTGGCGCCGTTCAACCAGACTCGCGAGCAGGTGCGCATGGCCTTGCAACCGGTACCGGCGATGCCGTTGCGGCGTGTGTCGATGAAGCGTCTGTTGGGCAACCTGATCGACAATGCCCTGAACCACGGCGGCGGTTCGGTGGAGGTGGCCAGCTACGTGGCCGGCGAAAGCGCGGCGCCCTACGTGGTGCTGAGCGTGCTCGATCGCGGCCAGGGCATCGATCCCGCGGAAGTGGACAGCATCTTCAATCCCTTCATCCGTGGCGACAAGGCGCGTGGCGGCAAGGGCACCGGCCTCGGCCTGGCGATCGTCAAGCGCATCGCCGCCCAGCACGGCGGCAGCGTCGAACTGCGCAACCGCGATGGCGGCGGCCTGGAAGCGCGGGTCTGCCTGCCGCTGGGGTTGCTGCTGCCGCGCGGCGCGGCCTGATACCCGACGGGTTTGTGCCGTTCCAGCGGCACTTCCCGCCCCCTCTCGCGCTTACGGAGAAGGGCGCGCCCCGTCCCTACCAGCGCAACCGGTTTCCCTCGAGCACCGCGGTCTTCCCGTAAGGCCAGGCTCGGTTCTGCGCACCATGCCCGCTGGGCAGGTGGTGGTAGAGCGGCACCTCGATGGCGGCGGCGTATTCGCCGAAGATCCGCTCCAGGCTGTGGGCGACTTCCTTGCGCGGGCAATCGGTGAACGAGCCCAGGCAGATCGCGCCGAGCTGGCGCGCGTCGATGCTTTCGAGCAATTGCCAGAGGCTGCGCTCCAGGCGGTAGTAGGGTTCGCCGACGTCCTCCAGGACCAGGATCGACCCCGCCGGGGCGTGCAGGCCGCCGAGTGTGCCGGCCATGCAGGCCAGGGCGGTGAGGTTGCCGCCGATCAGCGCGCCTTCGACGCGTTGCTTGTGTCCGCCGAGGTGCTGCACCGGGAGTTCATGGTCGATTCCGGCCAGCAAGCGGCTGACCGAGGCCAGAGAGGCTAGCCGCTCCTGCTGCTCGCGGGGGGCGCTCAGCGGCGACAGACCGAGTCCGGTGGCCACCGGGCCGTGGATCGCAGGCAGGCCGTGGCGGTGGAAAGCGCTGAGCAACACCGAGATGTCGGAGAAACCGATCAGTGGCCGCGGAGAGGCCGCCTGCAGGCGCCCCCAGTCCAGGCCCGGCAGCAACTGGCCGCAGCCGTAGCCGCCGCGCAGGCACCAGACCGCGGTGATGTCCGGCATGTCGAAGGCGTTGTGCAGGTCTTCCAGGCGCTGCTCGACCGTCCCGGCGAGGTAGCGGTAGCGGGCTTCGACGTGGCGGCCGAGATGGTAGTCCACGCCGTGCACTTCCAGTTGCCGCAGGGTCGCCTCCAGCACGTCGGTGGCGATGGCCGAGGCTGGCGCGATCAGCGCCACCCGGCCGTCGATGGGCTGCCAGGTCTGGTCGGAGGAAGGACGAGAGGTCATGCGGCGATTCCGTGAAGCGTCAGGAAAGGATTCGAGTGCCGGAAGAGCCCGGGGTTCGGCGGGGTTTCCGGCATCGGTTGCGGCGGTGCTTCATTCAAGCGTGGCATGGACCTTCTGTCGAGGCCGGGATCGCCAGCGTAATGCGGTGCGTCCGATGCGCTGGGACAACGCATGCGTTGTCTGGTCCGGCTCACCCCTTTCCCTTCGTCCTGGCCAGGTGGGGGCCGCCGTTCTTTTCCAGGTACTGGATGATGATTCCGGCGATGTCCTTGCCGGTGGTGGATTCGATACCTTCCAGGCCCGGCGAGGAGTTCACCTCCATTACCAGCGGACCATGGTTGGAGCGCAGGATGTCCACCCCGGCGACGTTCAGGCCCATCACGCGGGCGGCGCGGATGGCGGTCATGCGTTCTTCCGGGGTGATCTTGATCAGGCTGGCGCTGCCGCCTCGGTGCAGGTTGGAGCGGAACTCGCCGGGCGCTGCCTGGCGCTTCATCGAGGCGATCACCTTGTCGCCGACCACGAAGCAGCGGATGTCGGCGCCGCCGGCTTCCTTTATGTACTCCTGGACCATGATGTTGTGCTTGAGCCCCATGAAAGCCTCGAGCACCGATTCGGCGGCCTTCTCGGTTTCGCAGAGGACCACGCCGATGCCCTGGGTGCCCTCCAGCAGCTTGATCACCAGCGGTGCGCCTCCGACCATCTCGATCAGGTCCGGGACATCGTCCGGGGAATGAGCGAAGCCGGTCACCGGCAGGCCGATGCCCTTGCGCGAGAGCAGTTGCAGCGAGCGCAGCTTGTCCCGCGAGCGAGCGATGGCGACCGACTCGTTGAGCGGGAACACGCCCATCATCTCGAACTGGCGCAATACCGCGCAGCCGTAGAAGGTCACCGAGGCGCCGATGCGCGGGATCACCGCGTCGAAGCCCTCCAGCGGTTGTCCCCGGTAGTGGATCTGCGGCTTGTGGCTGGCGATGTTCATGTAGGCGCGCAGCGTATCGATGACCACCATTTCATGGCCGCGCTCCCGCCCGGCCTCCACCAGGCGACGGGTCGAGTAGAGCCGGGGATTGCGCGACAGCACGGCGATTTTCATTCAGCACCTGTGGATGGGTTGGACCGGCTGGCGGGCAGCGGCGGCGAGGCTGTAGGTTGTCGTCGCGGCAGGCATCGGACCGGCCGTTTCGGGAATGGATGGAGGTTGGACAGGTGCTGCCGGCGAATGGCTCAAACCGGGCTCCCGTCGAGCAGGTCGATGCTCGTCGCCGCGGGCAGGGCGGCCGGCGACTCGGGACGATCCTGGACGTAGGCCAGGGCCGGGTTGACCACCAGTTGCCCGGCGATCAGCGCCTTGGAGCCGAGCAGCACGCGATAGCGCATGGACTTGCGGCAGGCCAGGGTGAACTCTACCGGCCACATGCGATCGCCCAGCGCCAGGGTGGTGCGGATCACGTAGCGGGTCTGGGCCTGGCCGTTGGAGCTGCGAATGGTCTTGCGCGCGACCATCGGCGCTTCGCAACGGTGCCGGCGCTGCACCAGCGTGCCGAGGTGGGCGGTGAAGCGCACCCACTTCTCGCCGTCGCGCTCGAAGGGAACGATGTCCGATGCATGCAGGCTGGAGGTGCTGGCGCCGGTGTCGATCTTCGCGCGCAGCCCGACCATGCCCAGTTCGGGAAAGGCGATCCACTCGCGCAGACCGATGACGGAAAGCTGGTCGAATGTCTTCACGGGTAGGCATTCCAGGCGTTTTGCCGGCATTCTAGCAGGGCTATGGGCGGCCGCCAGACGGCTGCCCGAGGATGCCGAAGACGAACCTAGCGGCTGTCGATGACAGTCGCGAGACAGCGGCGGAACGAATACGGGAAATGCCAGTGAGCGAGAAAGACGACGACAAGGTGCGCCTGGACAAGTGGCTCTGGGCGGCGCGCTTCTTCAAGACCCGGGCGCTGGCCAAGGCCGCGATAGAGGGCGGCAAGGTGCATTGCCGGGGCGAGCGGTGCAAGCCGAGCAAGGAACCCAGGGTAGGGGAGGAGTTGACCATTCGTACGGGCTTCGACGAGCGAACCGTGACCATTCGCGCGCTTTCCGTAGTCCGGCGTGGCGCGCCGGAGGCCCAGGCTCTCTACGAGGAAACCGCGGACAGCGTGGCAAGCCGCGAGCGCGCGGCGGCCATGCGCAAGGCCGGGGCGCTGGGCGTACAGACAGAGGGGCGGCCGAGCAAGAAGCAGCGGCGGCAGATCCACCAGTTGCGCGGCGGCCAGGACTGAGAAGCGCCGGTCTCCCGCAGGGGAGACCGGGATGGCCTCAGGCCGAGTCGCGGACCACGCCGAGGCGGCCGATCAGCGGCAATTTCGCCAGCAGGCGGAACAGCGGTTCGGTCACCTGCACCAGCCAGCCGCTGGCCTTCGCCGCCAGCGGTGTGTAGCAGCCCCAGGCGAGGGCCAGCAGGGCCATCTGCAGGCCGCCGATGTAGTCGTCCTGGCCCCAGTGCGCGCCGGCTACCAGGCGCGGCATCATGAACAGCACGGCCAGGGTCCAGATCAGCAGGAACTGCCCGGCGCGGCGAGCGAACAGCGACATGAACAGCGCCCAGACCAGCAGCACCGAGGCGTGGTCGCCGGGGAAGCTGCGCTTGGAGCGGTCCTTGATTTCCCACACGCGTTCCCAGTCCGGGAAGTGGTCGCTGAGGTGGATGGCCTTGTCCATCAGCATCGACAGGCTGGCGTGCTGCCAGTGCAGATGGTGGGCGATCTTCGCGTAGAGCACGCGGATCACCACCAGGATCAGCAGGGTCACGATGAAGCCGAAGGTCAGCCGCCGTACCTGGTTCGCCGGCAGCAGCCAGTCGCCGCGAATCAGCAGGCAGAGCAGGATCACCCCGACCACCGCGTCGAACGGTCGGGTACTGAGCAGGCCCCAGAGTTTCAGCCAGGTTTCGTTGAGGGCGAGGGAGCCGTTGAGCTTGTCGAAGAGCCAGAAGTCGAAGCCGTTCATCAGCTCGCGGGTGGGGCCCCAGAGCCACAGGATCAGCAGCAGGAGCGCCAGAAGATGACAGGTGGCGAACTTGCGCCATTGCCAGGCCGCTTGGAACGGAGAGGCATTATCCATAAAATCGTTTCCCCCTATCGGCGCCGGGTCGGCGTACGACTGTCACGAAGCGCGCTTTTATAGGCCTTTGTCACTCACTTGTCATTCCCTCATTCGTAGCGTTGTGTCCCGCATGTCCCATTCAGATCAGAGCCAGCGTTTCCTTTTCGACGATACCGACGTGCGCGGCGAGATGGTCGATCTCGAGCGCAGCTACAGCGAAGTGCTGGCCAAACATCCCTATCCGGAACCGGTCGCGCAGCTGCTCGGGGAGATGCTCGCGGCGGCCTCGCTGCTCTGCGGCACGCTCAAGTTCGACGGCCTGCTGGTATTGCAGGCGCGCTCCAGCGGCGCGGTTCCGCTGTTGATGGTGGAGTGTTCCAGCGACCGCCAGGTGCGTGGCCTGGCCCGCTATTCGGCGGAGTCCATCGGCGCCGACGCCGGCATGCAGGAACTGATGCCCGAAGGCGTGCTGACCCTCACCGTGGACCCGGTCAAGGGTCAGCGCTACCAGGGGATCGTCGCCCTGGAGGGGGTGAACCTGGCGGAATGCCTGTCTAACTACTTCGCCAGCTCGGAACAGCTGCCGACCCGTTTCTGGCTCAACGCCAACGGCCGCCGCGCCCGCGGCCTGCTGCTGCAGCAGCTTCCCGCCGACCGCCTGAAGGACCCCGAGGCCCGCGAGGCCAGTTGGCAGCACCTGACCACCCTGGCCGACACGCTGACCGCCGAAGAGCTGCTGGCGCTGGACAACGAGACCGTCCTGCACCGCCTCTACCACGAGGAAACCGTGCGCCTGTTCGAGCCGCAACCGCTGGTCTTCCATTGCAGTTGCTCGCGGGAACGTTCGGCCAACGCCCTGGTCAGTCTCGGGCAGGCCGACTGCGAGCGGCTGCTCGAGGAGGAAGAAGGCTCGATCACCATCGACTGCCAGTTCTGCAACCAGCGCTACCTGTTCGACGCCTCCGACGTCGCCCAGTTGTTCGCTGGCGCTGGCAGCCAGGGGCCTTCCGAGACCCGCCACTGACGATTTTTCATCCAGCGGGCTTTTCTGGCATAATCCCGCCACTTTTTTCCTGTAGTGAGTTTTTTGAAGCGCTACGAAGTTTGGAGGACTCGGCCTCTGGCCGACGGGGAACCACATGACGCAAGCCAACAACGCCGTGTACACCGATATCAGCGCCGCCCAACTGGTAGAAGAAGCCATTCGCCGCGGTGAGGGCGAACTGGCCGCCAACGGCTCGCTGGTCGTACGTACCGGCCATCGCACCGGCCGTTCGCCGGTCGACCGTTTCATCGTCGAAGAGCCGAGCACCAAGGACGCGATCGCCTGGGGCAACATCAACCGTCCGTTCCCGGCCGACAAGTTCGATGCGCTGTGGGCCCGCGTGGAAGCGTTCAACAACGCCCAGGACCATTTCGTTTCCCATGTTCATGTAGGTTCCGCCGAGGCTTACTACCTGCCGGTGAAGATGACCACCGCTACCGCCTGGCAGAATCTGTTCGGCCGTTGCCTGTTCATCGAGCCGGAGCAGTACAACCCGGCCGGCAAGGACGAGTGGCAGGTCCTCAATGTCGCCAACTTCGAATGCGTGCCCGAGCGCGACGGCACCAACTCCGACGGTTGCGTGATCCTCAATTTCGCCCAGAAGAAAGTGCTGATCGCAGGCATGCGCTATGCCGGCGAGATGAAGAAAGCCATGTTCTCCGTGCAGAACTTCCTGCTGCCCGAGCGCGACGTGCTGCCGATGCACTGCGCTGCCAACATCGGCGAAGCGGGCGATGTGACCCTGTTCTTCGGCCTGTCCGGCACCGGCAAGACCACCCTGTCCGCCGATGAAAGCCGTTACCTGATCGGTGACGACGAGCACGGCTGGGGCGAGGGCGTGGTGTTCAACGTCGAAGGCGGTTGCTATGCCAAGTGCATCGACCTGTCCGAGAAGAACGAGCCGGTCATCTGGAAAGCCATCAAGTTCGGCGCCGTGCTGGAGAACGTGGTTCTCGACGAAGAGCGCGTGCCCAACTACGCCGATGACAGCCTGACCCAGAACAGCCGCGCCGCCTACCCGCTGGAGCACGTCGAGAAGCGTTCGGAGAAGAACCTCGGCGGCGAGCCCAACGCGGTGATCTTCCTGACCTGCGACCTGACCGGCGTACTGCCGCCGGTATCGATCCTGAACAATGAGCAGGCGGCCTACCACTTCCTGTCCGGCTACACCGCGCTGGTCGGCTCCACCGAGATGGGTTCCGGCGGCGGTATCAAGTCGACCTTCTCCACCTGCTTCGGTGCTCCTTTCTTCCCGCGTCCGGCCGGCGTTTATGCCGAGCTGCTGATCAAGCGCATCAAGGCCTTCGGCTCCAAGGTCTACCTGGTCAACACTGGCTGGACCGGCGGTGGCTACGGCGTCGGCAAGCGCTTCAACATCCCGACCACCCGTGGCGTGATCGCGGCGATCCAGAGCGGCGCGCTGATCGGCGCGGAAACCGAGCACCTGGACATCATCAACCTGGACGTGCCGAAGGCCGTTCCGGGCGTCGAGACCAATCTGCTCAACCCGCGCAACACCTGGGCTGACAAGGCTGCCTACGACGAGGCGGCGAAGGGCCTGGCCAAGCAGTTCATCGAAAACTTCAAGAAATTCGAGGTTTCCGATGCGATCAAGGCCGCCGGCCCGCAGCTGTAAGCCACGTTTCGGCACCATGAAAAAACCGCCTTCGGGCGGTTTTTTCATGGGCGAACGTCAGGGGTAGGTGACGGTGATCAGGTAGTTGCCGGAGCGGCGACCGCTTCCGGCCAGCTCATAGCGCGCCGAGAAATCCCGTTCACCGATGACCGTATCGCTGGGTTGCAAGTGGCGCACCTCGCCGGTCTTCATCGAACGGATGCTGACATCCGCGGTGCGCGCCTGCATGGGACAGCCACTGAGGTGGAAACTGCCCTTGCTTTCGTCTTGGCGGGGAGCGCTCATCGAGCATGGTGGCTCGACAATGGCGCCGGTGAAGCGGATGACGCCGCTGATGCTGCCGGGGGCGGCGAACAGGTTGCTGGAAGTTCCTACAAGAAGACCGAACAAAGCCAGTTGGCCCATCCTGTTCATGAGCTTACTCCTACGTGAGTTCATCCTTATTTTTCTGCGTTCGTGCGTCCCGGGAGGGGCCCTCTCCCAGGCGCTGGCATTGGAGTGGAATATAGGACAATTCCTTAGGAAAATTCCTTCCTAGGAATAGTCCTAGTCCTAATTCTGTAAGTAGCTGCTGTGGGGCTGCGTCGGATTTATTGAAGTCTGGTTTATCTTCTCGCCAATGCCCTAGAGTGGGCGCCCCTTTGTTCCCTCGCAGTGGATTTCCCCCATGCATATCGAAGACGCCGTTCGTAGTCGCCGTGCCATCAAGGGCTACGACTCATCCTTCAGCCTGACTCGCGAAGAGAAGGACCATCTCCTGGACCTGGCGCTGCATGCGCCTTCCGCCTTCAACCTGCAACACGTGCGGCTGGTCGAGGTCAGCGATCCGCAATTGCGCGTGCAGTTGCGTGAAGTGGCCTGGGACCAGGCGCAGGTCACCGACGCGGCGATGCTGGTGGTGGTGTGCGCCCAGCTCGACAGTTGGGAGCGCAACGCGCAGCGGGTCTGGGACGGTGCTCCCGAGGCGGTACAGGCGTTCATGGCAGGCGCCATCGACACCTACTACCGCGGCAAGCCCCAGGTACAGCGCGACGAAGCCATGCGCAGCTGCGGCCTGCTGGCGCAGACCCTGATGCTGGTCGCCCGCGGCCAGGGCCTGGATTCGTGTCCGATGGATGGTTTCGACTTCGATGCCGTGGCCCGGCTGATCAACCTGCCGGACAACCATGTGATCGGCCTGATGGTCGCGGTCGGGAAAAAGGCCGTTGAACCCTGGCCGCGCAGCGGCAAGCTGCCGCGGGAAGAACTGGTCATTCGCGACCGCTTCTGACTGCCCGGATTCCCCTAGTCCGGTCCGGCGGCCCCGACCTGGCGGATCTGTTCGACCAGCCATTGCAGGGCGATGTCGCGTTCGCGCTGGGCCAGAAACACCAGTTCCAGGTGGAACGGGCCGAGGTCGAACGGCAGGTCGAACGATTGCAGGGGCAGCAATCGTTCGAAGTAGTGCGCCAGTTGTCGCGGCAGGACGCCGACCAGGTCGCTGTACGCGGCGATGTGCGCTGCCTGCAGGTAGTTCGGCGTGGTGTAGGCCACTTGCCGCTTGAGCCCCTGGCTGCCCAGCCACTGGTCGACCATCCCCTTGGTCTGCCCGCCGTGCACCCACAGGTGCTGCAGCTCCAGGAAGGTGGCCAGGTCGGGAGCCTGCGCCAGCAGCGGGTGCTGACGCCGGGCGACCAGTTGCAGGGTCTCGCTGGCCCAATGGCGGCGCTGGAAGCGCGCCGGGACGTTTTCGAAGCGGCCTAGCACCAGGTCCAGTTCGCCTTTGTCCAGCGCCTCGGCCGGCAAGGTCGGGGTCAGGTGCTGGATGGCGATGGAGATTCCCGGCGCCCGCTCACTCAGGCGGCGCATCAGGGCGGGCATGCAGATCAGTTCGACGTAGTCGGTCACCGCTACGGTGAAGCGCTGCCGGCTGCGCCCCGGATCGAAGCCCTCGCCGTCGCCCAGGCTCTGTTCGATCTGCCGCAGCGCCGCGCGGATCGGCGCTTCCAGCGCCAGCGCCCGGGGCGTCGGCTGCATCGCACGACCGGCGCGGACCAGCAGCGGGTCGTCGAGCAGCTCGCGCAGGCGGTTCAGCGCATTGCTCACTGCCGGCTGGCTCAGCGCCAGGCGCTCCGCCGCGCGCGAGACGTTGCGTTCGCGCAGCAGCGCGTCAAGGACGCGTAGCAGGTTGAGGTCGAAGGTTTGGATATTCACTGCCTGAATTCCAGCTATCACAAGACTAAATTTCAAAAATAGTACGACCTTCCCCTAAGGTAGTGGTCGCTTTTTGTGCGGTCGGACTGCCCCAGGTTTCGTCCACCGTTCCTCCTGCGCTCGCTACAACGAGGACAAGACCATGAGCCAGAACTTTTCCTTCCGCCAGGCCGCGGTGATCGGCGCCGGCACCATGGGTCGCGGTATCGTCATGTGCCTGGCCAACGCCGGTCTCGACGTGCAGTGGCTGGACAGCAACCCGCAGATGCTCAACCAGGCGCTCGGCGCCGTGGCCGACACCTACGCGCACAACGTGCGCCAGGGGCGCATCGGCGAAGAGGAAGCGGCCGCGCGCCGCGCCCGCATCACGCCGGTCCAGCACCTCGCCGCGATGCGCGAGGCGGACCTGGTGATCGAGGCGGTCTACGAGAACCTGGAACTCAAGCAATCGATCTTCCGCGAGCTGGACGCGGCGCTGAAGCCCTCCGCGGTGCTGGCCAGCAATACCTCCTACCTGGACATCGACGCCATCGCCGCGGTCACCGCGCGTCCGCGTCAGGTGCTCGGCCTGCACTTCTTCAGCCCGGCGCACATCATGCGGCTGCTGGAGATCGTGCGCGGCGCGCAGACCGCGCCGGCGGTGCTGGAGGCGGCCCTGGCGCTGGGCGAGCGGATGGGCAAGGTCAGCGTGGTGGCCGGCAACTGCCACGGCTTCATCGGCAACCGCATGCTCGAACCCTACGCCACCGAGGCCCGCCTGATGCTGCTGGAAGGCGCCCTGCCGTACCAGGTGGACCGGGCTCTCCAGGCGTTCGGTTTCGCCATGGGGCCGTTCCGCATGTACGACGTGGTCGGTATCGACCTGGAGTGGCGCGCCCGCGAGTTGGCCGGGGTCGGCCAGGACCAGCCGGCCGTGCAGGTGGACAACCGCCTTTGCGAGATGGGCCGCTTCGGCCAGAAGAGCGGTGCCGGCTACTACCGCTACGCGCCGGGCAGCCGCCAGGCGGAGCACGATACCGAGGTGGATGCCCTGGTGCTCCGGGTTGCCGAGACGCTGGGCTACCCGCGGCGCGATTTCGCCGACGAGGAAATCCTCGAGCGTTGCCTGCTGGCGCTGGTCAACGAGGGCGCGAAGATCCTCGACGAGGGTATCGCCGCCCGTAGTGCCGACATCGACACTGTCTACCTGAACGGCTACGGCTTCCCCGCCGCGGAGGGCGGTCCCATGGCCTGGGCCGATCGCCTCGGCGCGGCCGAGCTGCTGCAACGCTTGCGTTTCCTCGAACAGCGCCACGGCGCGCGCTGGAAGCCGGCGTCCCTGGTCGAGCGCCTGGCCGCCGAGGGCGGAGCCTTCGCCGACCTGCAGGAGGTGCGCTGAGATGGATTACCAGGCCCCCTTGCGCGACATGCGCTTCGTTCTCCATGAACTGTTCGATGTCGGCGCGCATTGCGAACTGCTGGGCAACGGCATCGATCGCGAACTGATCGACGGCGTGCTCGAGGAAGGCGCGCGCTACACCGGCCAGGTGGTGGCGCCGCTCAATCGCAACAGCGACGAGGAAGGCGCGAAGCTGAAGGACGGCGTGGTGACCACCCCCACCGGCTTTCGCGAAGCCTACCGGCAGTACAGCGAGAACGGCTGGGCGAGCATGACCGGACCCACCGAGTACGGCGGCCAGGGCTTCCCGCAGATGGTCTCCGCGTGCTTCCACGAGATGCTGATGGCCGCCAGCCTGTCCTTCCGCGTCTATTCGGGGCTGACCGAGGGCGCCGTGCTGGCCCTGTACAAGCATGGCGACGAGGCGTTGCGGCGCGACTACCTGGGCAAGCT
The DNA here is from genome assembly GCF_051048045.1 of Pseudomonas sp. 18-147. Classification (NCBI taxonomy): domain Bacteria; kingdom Pseudomonadati; phylum Pseudomonadota; class Gammaproteobacteria; order Pseudomonadales; family Pseudomonadaceae; genus Pseudomonas; species Pseudomonas sp. 18-147. Next base: position 6,146,228 of record NZ_CP182296.1, on the reverse strand, counting down.
GGTGAGCGGCGAATGGGCCGGCACCATGTGCCTGACCGAACCCCAGGCCGGCACCGACCTCGCCCTCCTGCGCACCCGCGCCGAGGCGCAGGCCGACGGCAGCTACGCGATCAGCGGCAGCAAGATCTTCATCAGCGGTGGCGAGCAGGACCTCACCGAGAACATCGTCCACCTGGTGCTGGCGCGCCTGGCGGACGCGCCGGCCGGGGTGAAGGGCATCAGTCTGTTCCTGGTGCCGAAGTTCGTCGCCAATCCCGATGGCTCCCTGGGCGAGCGCAACAGCCTAGGGTGCGGCGCCATCGAGCACAAGATGGGGATCAAGGGCGCCTCCACCTGCGTGATGAACTTCGACGGCGCCAGGGGCTGGCTGCTGGGCCAGGCGAACCAGGGCCTGGCCTGCATGTTCACGATGATGAACGACGCGCGCTTCCAGGTCGGCCTGCAGGGCCTGGGTATCGCCGAACGGGCCTTCCAGGGCGCCCTCGGCTACGCCCGCGAACGCCTGCAGTCGCGCGCCCTGGTCGGCCCGCAGGCACCGGACAAGGTCGCCGACCCGATCATCGTGCACCCCGACGTGCGGCGCATGCTGCTGACCCAGAAGACCCTGGTCGAAGGCTGCCGCATGCTGGCGGCCTGCTGCGCACGCCAGCTCGACCTGGAACACGGCCATCCGGATGCCGACGGCCGGCGCGCGGCGACGCGCCGTGCAGCGCTGCTGATCCCCATCGTCAAGGCCTTCCTTACCGATGTCGGCCAGGAAGTCGCCAGCCTCGGCGTACAGGTCTATGGCGGTCACGGTTTCATCCGCGAATGGGGCATGGAGCAGTTGATGCGCGACAGTCGCATCACCCAGATATACGAAGGCACCAATGGCATCCAGGCGCTCGATCTGGTCCGCCGCAAGCTGCTCGGCGACCAGGGCGGCGAACTGCTGGCGCTGCAAGGCGAACTGGCGGTGGCCAGCGAGGCGCTGCAAGGGCGTGCTGCGCTGGCGCCACTGGCTGAGCCGGTGCTGCAACGCCTGGAGGAGTGGCGGCAGCTCACCGGCCAGGTACTCGAGGCCTGCGCCCGCGATCCCCAGGAGATCGGCGCCACTTCGGTGGACTTCCTCCAGTACAGCGCCTACGTATTGCTCGCGGCCCTCTGGTTGCAAGCCGCGGCACGAGCCCAGGAAGCGCTGGACGGCGGCTCCGGCGAGGGCGATTTCTATCGGGCCAAGCTGCGCAGCGCCGATTTCTACCTGCGGCGCATCCTGCCGCGGGCGAGCATGCACCGCGAAGCCTTGCTCGGTGGCGCCGACTGCCTGATGGCCCTGCCCGAGGAGCATTTCTCGTTCTGACGGGCGTCTCGCCCAAGGAGACCGATATGCAAGCTTTCAGTTTCGCCACTACCGCGCAGATCCTCTGCGAGGCCGGCTCCGCCATCCGCCTGGCGGAACTCTGCCGCGAGCGAAGGGCGCGCCGCGTGTTGATCGTGACCGACCCGGGGATCACCCGGCTCGGCTTGCTGGATGCGATCCTGCCCGGCTTCCCGCGCCTGGGCCTGGCCGTCGAGGTGTACGACCAGGTGCTCGCCGATCCGCCCGAGGCGGTGGTCGAGGCCGCGCTCGGGCGGGCGCGGGGCATGGCTGCCGAGCTGGTGGTCGGTTTCGGCGGCGGCAGCTCCATGGACGTAGCCAAGCTGGTCGCGCTGCTCGCCCACCCAGAAGCAGGGCAGGGGCTCGGCGAGGTCTTCGGGGTCGGCAACGCACGCGGGCCGCGCCTGCCGCTGATCCAGGTGCCGACCACCGCCGGGACCGGCTCCGAGGTGACGCCGATCGCCATCGTCACCACCGGCGAGACCACCAAGATGGGCGTGGTCTCGCCCCACTTGCTGCCCGACCTGGCGCTGCTCGACGCCGACCTGACCCTCGGCTTGCCGCCGGCGGTCACCGCGGCGACCGGTATCGACGCGATGGTGCATGCGATCGAGAGCTATACCAGCAAACTGAAGAAGAACCCGCTGTCCGACCTGCTGGCGCGGGAGGCGTTGCGCCTGCTGGCGGCCAACCTGGAACGCGCGGTAGGCGACGGCGGCGACCGCGAGGCGCGCCAGGCCATGCTGCTGGGCGCCTGCCTGGCCGGGCAGGCCTTCGCCAATGCGCCGGTGGCGGCGGTGCATGCCCTGGCCTATCCGCTGGGAGGGCATTTCCACATTCCCCACGGCCTGAGCAATGCGCTGGTGCTACCGGAGGTGATCCGTTTCAACGCTCCCGCTGCCGCTGGACTCTATGCCGAGCTGGCGCCGCTGCTGCTGGGCGACCGCTTGCGTCCGGGCGATCGCGACGCGCTTACCGTGCAGCTGATCGACGAACTGGCCCAGCTCAGTCCGCGCAACGGCCTGCCGAGCCGCTTGCGCGACGCCGGGGTGGACGAGGCGATGCTGCCGCGCCTGGCCGCCGACGCGATGCTCCAGCAGCGTCTGCTGGTCAACAACCCGCGCGAGGTCGGCGAGGCGGATGCCCTGGCGATCTATCGCGCGGCATACTGAATCCCTTCTACGAGGACCGGGCATGGCGACCGCCCTGCGACCGCTGCGCGAGCAGTACCTTCATTTCCAGCCGATCACCACGCGCTGGCACGACAACGACATCTACGGACACGTGAACAACGTGACCTACTATGCGTTCTTCGACACGGCGGTGAATACCTACCTGATCGAGCGCGGCGGCCTGGATATCCAGGGCGGCGAAGTGATCGGCCTGGTGGTCAGTTCCAGCTGCGACTATTTCGCGCCGGTGGCCTTCCCCCAGCGGATCGAGATGGGCCTGCGGGTGGCGCGCCTGGGCAACAGCTCGGTGCAGTACGAACTGGCCTTGTTCCTCGAAGGGCAGCGGGAGGCCTGCGCGGCCGGGCGTTTCGTGCATGTCTTCGTGGAGCGCCGAAGCAGCCGCCCGGTGGCCATTCCGCAGGAACTACGCGATGCGCTGGCCGCGCTTCAGAGCGCGGCCCAGTGACAGAGATCGCCCGCCGCCCGTGACAGGGCGATGGCGTGCAGCTCGTCCAGGCGATCGTCGCGTACCTGCCGTTGCAGCGCCTGGTTGAGCCTCGGCCGGCAGTCGTCGACGCGCAGTTCGGCGAGCGCCGGGGCGTAGCCGCGCAGCAGCTCCAGGTTGAGCTGATTGAGGCGGCTGCGGATGCGCTCCAGGTCGACCGCCTGGCCAGCGTCCGGTAGCGGCCGGCTGAGCAGGCGGTACTGGACCAGCTTGTTCGCCTCGATCTGCGCGGCGAACAGCAGGCGCACCTGCTCGGCGCCGACCCCGTGGCTCCCGGCTTGTCCGGCGAGCATCTGCAACTGTTGTTCTTCCCGCGGGCTGTCCTGTACCGCCTTGCCCGACTGGGCCTTGCTCTGGGCTACCTGATCGGCTAGTTGCAAACGCTGGCTGCTCAGGCTCAACAGTTGCTGGAGAGCCGGTGACAGCGGCTGGGCCTGGAGCAACGGGCCTTGCAGGAGCAGGAGGGCAAGCAGGCCCCAACTGGCGAACGACGGGCGCATCTGGAAATCTCGGATGGAATTGATGTCCGGCACGCTAGCAAAGCGAGCCCGGTGCGACAATCCATGACATGGCGTGAGGCGAACAGGAAGCGCTGGATGGGACATTTCTGATTGAACGTTTGCAGTCTCGACGCTGGAGCAATGTTCTGTGACCATCCCTCCACACCATTTCATTCACCAAAGGGGCCGGTTTGCCCCTGCTATGACTGGCAAGGACGCGGAACATGGGTTTCCTGATACTCTCCCGCCGAGAAGGCGAAGGCATCACCCTGTCCCTCAAGGCCGACTACCCGGCGGAGGAACTGATTCGGCAATTGCGCGAAGGCGGCATCCGGATCCTGGTCACCGATATCATCGGCAACCAGGCCCGGGTCGGGATCGAGGCGCCGCGTGGCGTCCTGATCGTTCGCGACGAGTTGAAAACGGCACCGAAAGGCTGACGAACGGTAGAAAGTAAAAGCCCCGCGTTCGCGGGGCTTTTACACATCAGCTTCGGCAAGCATGCCGATCAACGATGCTTGTGCTTGCGGTGTTTCTTGCCGCGGTGACCGCTGTCGTTGTCCTTGCCCAGGTTGTTACCGACCGCGCCACCCGCTGCGCCGCCGAGGCCTGCACCTATGGTCGCGCCGGTGCTGCCGCCCAGCTTGTTGCCGATCACCGAACCGCCGGCCGCGCCTAGCCCGCCACCCAGGGCGGCTTCGGTCTTGCGCCCGTCCTTGGCGGTCATCGCGCCGCCGGCCGCGCCACCCAGGCCGGCGCCTATGGCGGCACCGGTGCTACCGCCGATGGCGCCGCCCACGACGTTGCCCAGGGCACCGCCTACGCCGCCGCCCACCGCGGTCTTGGTGGAATCGCCGGCGAGCGCGGCTTGTGCGCTCAGCAGGCCGAACGCGATTACCAGGAGAGATTTACGCATCGTGCGTGCCTCATCGTTTCAATCGGGAGGGAAATACGGTCGTTCGCACAAAGGCCGGACCATCCGGCCCGGCCTTTGCGTCGTAGGGAGCGGCGGGTTCAGTCGTCGTAGTAGCGACGATGATGCTTGTGGCGCTTCCACTTCTTGTACTGGCCATAGTGATGGCCGTTGTCATGCCGGTAATAGCCATCGCGATAGCCGGCGCGGCGGTAGTAGCGACGGTCGCGGTAGTCGTCATCGTCGTCGTAGCGGCGGTTGCCGTCGCCATAATGGTTGCCCAGCGCGCCGCCGCCGGCGCCGCCGAGGGCCGCGCCGATCAGGCCACCGGTGCTGCCACCGATCTGCCGGCCGATGACGTTGCCGCCTGCGGCACCGAGGCCGCCGCCGATCGCGGCTTCGGTCTTGTTGCCGCGTCCGGCGCCGACTGCACCGCCCGCAGCGCCACCGATGCCACTACCGATCGCGGCGCCAGTGCTGCCGCCGACCGCATCGCCGACGACCGAACCCAACACCCCGCCCAAGGCGCCGCCGATGGCCGCGCGGGTGTCGTCGCCTGCGAAGGCGGTACTACCGACCAGACTCAGGGACAACAGGAGTATCGAGGAATACTTCATAGAGAGTTTCTCTCTGTGGGGATGACGGCTGCGATGCTGGGGTTGGCCCAAACCGCTGACAAGCGCCAGCCGACGATTGGTAGAGCAAATTCGAAATATTCCAAGTACTTGTTTTGTATGGGGAACTTTCTTAAGTAGAGGCGGTCGTAGACCGAATGTGAAGCGCGATTTCAGGGTCGAAATCGGTATTTTTGCTGGCGGGATGCTGGCCATTCTAACGCCGACGAGCGGCCTGCCTTCAAGGCCTTTCATCGACTTTTTCCTTAAGACGCCGCCTCCTGTTGCAGGAGGCGGCGTTTTTCATGGGCTTCAGATAATGCGCCCGTCGCCCGTGGCCTTTTCCAGGCGTACCGCGATGAACTTCGAAGTCGGCGTATGGCTGCCGACGCCGACGCTCTCCAGCGGCACCAGGGGATTGGTTTCCGGGTAGTAGGCGGCTGCCTGGCCGGCCGGGATGTCGAAGGCGAGCAGGGTGAAGCGGCGTACCCGGCGTTCGATGCCATCGCTCCACAGCGAGACCAGGTCGACCTTGTCGCCCGGCTGGTAGCCCAGGCGGCGGATATCCGCCTCGTTGGCGAATACCACTTCGCGCTGACCCTTCACTCCGCGATAGCGATCGTCCAGGCCGTAGATGGTGGTGTTGTACTGGTCATGGGAGCGCAGGGTCTGCAGGATCAGGTCGGGTTCGAGGCCGCTGTCGCGCACCTGTGCCGGCAACAGGTCGCGGGGCAGCGGGTTGGCGACGAAGTTGGCCTTGCCGCTGGCGGTGTTCCAGCGTCGTTCGCCGGCGGAGTTGCCGAGGTAGAAGCCACCGGGATGGCGGACGCGGCGGTTGAAGTCGGCGAAACCGGGGATGGTGTCGGCGATCAGCTCGCGGATGCGCTCGTAGTTGGCGATCAGCGCGTCCCAGTCCACCGGATGGTTGCCCAGGGTTGCCTTGGCGATGCCGGCGATGATCGCCGGCTCCGAACGCATCTGCTGCGAGAGCGGCTCCAGTTGCCCGTAGGATGCGTGGATCATGCTGAACGAGTCTTCCACCGTGACCGCCTGCGGGCCTTCGGCCTGGCGGTCGATGTCGGTGCGCCCCAGGCAGGGCAGGATCAGTGCGTCGCGGCCGGTGGTCAGGTGGCTGCGGTTGAGCTTGGTGCTGATGTGCACGGTCAGGTCGCATGACGCCAGGGCGGCGTGGGTGCGCGGACTGTCCGGGGTGGCCTGGGCGAAATTGCCGCCCAGGCCGATGAAGACCTTCGACTTGCCGGCGAGCATCGCGGCGATCGCCTCGACGGCGTTGTGCCCGTTGTGGCGTGGCACTTCGAAGCCGAAGCGCCGTTCCAGTGCGTCGAGCAGCGCCGCCGGCGGCCGCTCGTTGATGCCCATGGTGCGGTCGCCCTGCACGTTGCTGTGGCCGCGGACCGGGCAGAGACCGGCGCCCGGGCGGCCCAGGTTGCCGCGCAGGAGTTGCAGGTTGACGATTTCCTGGATGATCGCCACCGAATGATGGTGTTGGGTGATGCCCATCGCCCAGCAGACGATGACCCTGTTCGCCCGCCGGTACATCCGCGCAGCCTGTTCGATTTCCGCCAGGCTCAGCCCGGACTGGCGCTCCAGGTGTTCCCAGGGGGTGGCATCCAGTTCGGCCAGGTAGGCCTCGAGGCCGTCGGTGTGCTCGGCGATGAAGGCGTGGTCGAATACCGGCTCGCCGCCCTCGGCCTGGGCGTCGCGCTCCCAGGCGAGGAGGAACTTGGCGATCCCGCGGATCGCCGCCATGTCGCCGCCCAGTGCCGGACGGAAGAACGCGGTGTTCAGCGGCGAGGACCCGTTGGTCAGCATTTCCAGCGCATTCTGCGGATGCTGGAAGCGCTCCAGGCCGCGCTCCTTGAGAGGGTTGAAGCAGACCACCTGGGCGCCGCGCTTCACTGCTTCGCGCAGCGGCTCGAGCATGCGCGGGTGGTTGGTGCCGGGGTTCTGCCCAAGGATGAAGATCGCGTCGGCGTGTTCGAAGTCGTCGAAGGTCACGCTGCCCTTGCCGACCCCGACGCTGCGGCCCAGTGCCACGCCGCTGGCCTCGTGGCACATGTTCGAGCAGTCGGGGAAGTTGTTGGTGCCGAACGCGCGGACGAACAACTGGTAGAGGTAGGCCGCCTCGTTGCTGGCCCGCCCGGAGGTATAGAACTCCGCCTGGTCGGGGCTATCCAGGCGGCGCAGGTGCTCGGCGACCAGGGCGAAGGCGGCGTCCCAGGTGATCGGCTGGTAGTGGTCGCTGAGCGGGTCGTAGCGCATCGGTCCGGTGAGGCGGCCCTGGTATTCCAGCCAGTAGTCGCTCTGTTCGCGCAGGGCGCTGACGCTGTAGCGGGCGAAGAACGCCGCGTCGACGCGGCGCTTGGTGGCTTCCCAGTTGACTGCCTTGGCACCGTTCTCGCAGAACTTCACCCGGCCGTCTTCCGGCGAGTCGCCCCAGGCGCAGCCGGGGCAGTCGAAACCGCCGTTCTGGTTGGTCTTGAGCAGGGCGCGGAGGTTCTTGAACGGCTGTTTGCTGTCCAGCCAGAAGTGCGCCACGCTGCGCAGCGCGCCCCAGCCGGCGGCGGCGCCGGCATAGGGCTTGTAGCGGGGTTGGAGAGGTTGCAGGCTCATGGCGGACTCACTCGGTTGCGGCCGGCGCCGGGCTGTAGACCCGCGGGGCGTTGTGATGGGGCTGGTGGATCAGGTTCAGTTGGTGGCGGCGCGCCCATTGCACGGTCAGGGCGGTGGGGGCGGAGAGGCTGACCAGGGTGCCGATCCCGGCACGTACGGCCTTGTGGATAAGCTCCAGGCTGCAGCGGCTGGTGACCACGGCGAAACCGCGCGCGGCGTCGAGGCCTTGGCGGTGCAGGGCGCCGATCAGCTTGTCGAGGGCGTTGTGGCGGCCGATGTCCTCGCGACACAGGCGCAGCTCGCCATGCCCGTCGAAATACAGCGCGGCATGCAGGGCGCCGCTATGGCGCGCCAGTCGCTGGGCCTGCTCGATACGCTGGCGCAGGGCGCCGAGATGGGCGGCGGGAGGCAGCGCCTGCGGCGACCGTTCCGGCAGTTGCGGCAGGGCCTGCTCCAGGGCTTCGACGCCGCACAGGCCGCAGCCGGAAGTGCCGGCCAGTTGCCGGCGTTGGCGCTTGAGGTTCCAGAACGCGCGGCTGCTGATTTCGACCTCGGCGTGGAGGGATTCGCCCTGGCCGCTGACGCGGATTTCATAGATGTCGTCGATGGACTCCACGAAGCCGCTGCTGAGGCTGAAACCGCGGACGAAATCCTCGATGTCCTCGGGCGAGGCCATCATCACCGCCTGGTTCAGTCCGTTGTAGCTGATCGCCACGGCACACTCGGCGGCAAGGGAGGCCTGGCCGACCTGCTGCGGCAGGTGCAGGTCGGCGTAGCGGTAATCGTCGGGAACGGCGGAAGGCGCCCAGGTATCCGCGGATACCGGGCATGCAGGCTGGCAAGGCATGGGCTGGGCCCTATCGTTCTAGGTGTGGCACCAGCCTAGGCCTGACGCGGGGCAGCGTCTAATCGGTTGTGCCGATGCGCTGATCGAGGTGATCTATCAAGACTGCGGCGCCAACCAGTTCCGGGCTTCCTCGAAACAGGCTTCGGCCAGCGCCGAGCGCGGCTGTCCGCTGCGGATGATCAGACCGAGCGCTGCCAGGGTATGGGCGTCCTCGATGGGGATCAGGCGCAACTCGCCGTCGACTTCGCTGCCCAGCGGCATGATCGCGCAGCACAAGCCGCGCTGCACCGCCTGCAGCAGTTGCTGTACCGAGTCGGTTTCCAGGCGCGCGATGGGGCTCAACCCGCGGCTGCGGAAGTTGTGGTCGATGGATTGGCGGAAGTGCATGCCCGCCGAGAGCAGGCCTAGCGGCAGGCCAGCCAGCGCTTCCCAGTTCAGCAGCGCGGCGTCGAGCGGGAAATGGCTGGGGTGATGGAGCAGGCCCATGCGGGTCTCCGCCAGTTCGATGCCCTCGAAATGGCTGCGGTCCAGACGGTCCAGATAAGAGACGCCGAGATCGAACTGGTTGCGCGCCAGGCCTTCGAGTACCTGTTCCGAACTCAGGGAATAGAGCTGGAAACGCAACTCCGGGTGGCGCCCGGCCATGTGCTGGACCAGGCGCATCGGGTCGAAGCTGGCCAGCGGCACCACGCCCAGGCGCAGGGTCCCGACCAGTTGCCCGCGGCAGGCGGCGGCTTCCGCGTACAGCCCTTCCTGGGCCGCCAGCAGGCTGCGTGCCCAGGCCAGTACGCGCTCGCCGGCCTCGGTGAAGCCTTCGAAGCGCTGGCTGCGTCGCACCAGTTCCAGGCCGAGTTCTTCCTCCAGGCTGCGCAGGCGCATGGACAGGGTCGGCTGGGTGACGTGGCAGCGCGCGGCGGCCTGGCCGAAGTGGCGGGTTTCGTCGAGGGCGCAGAGGAATTTCAGTTGCTTGATGTCCATCGGCGCTTCCGTGGCGGGGGTGTCGCCGAATCTTAACGCGAATGGGCGCAGTGTTATGGGGTGACGAAGGAGCCTGGGGATATTTCGCCGGTTTTTGCAGTCTAGACTTGGCTAGTCGCGGATCGGGATTGCGCCGGCCGCTTGCAACCGTAACCGTAAAGGGAGAACCAAAGATGGGTATTTTCGCGTTCGTGAAGGAAGCCGGTGAAAAGCTGTGGGATACGCTGACGGGGCATGAGGCACAGGCGGCCGAGTCGCTGAAGGAGCACGTCGCCAAGGCCGGCCTGGGCAACCCGAACATCCAGGTTTCGGTGGAAGGCGACAAGGTCATCGCCTCGGGCGAGGTGGCCAGCCAGGAGGAGAAAGAGAAGATCCTGCTGGCGCTGGGCAACGTCGCCGGCGTCTCCTCGGTGGAAGACAAGATCACCGTGGCCCAGGCCGCTCCGGAGGCGCGCTTCGTCACCGTGAAGAAAGGCGACACCCTGAGCGCCATCGCCAAGGCCGAATACGGCAATGCCAACGCCTACATGAAGATCTTCGAGGCCAACAAGCCGATGCTCAGCCATCCGGACAAGATCTACCCCGGCCAGGTCCTGCGCATTCCCGAGTGATCCCGGCGTTTCGCCAACCCCGCCCGCGTGGCGGGGTTTTCGTTTCCGTGGCGCGAGGGTCCGTTGGGCATTGCTGCCCGGCTTCGCTCCCCACGGCGAACCGCTTTTCGGGCACTAGCCACCATCGTTATGGCGGGCAGGCGGACAACCGCGGCTACGGCAGTCCTTCGAGCAGCCGCCGGTAGTCCTCCTGGGCAGCGAACTCCTCGGTGTCCCGGACCTGGCCACGGCTGTCCGGGTGGCGTACCGCCAACAGGTGGGCGACACCATAGGCGCGGGCGCTGCGCAGGATCGGCAGGCTGTCGTCGATGAACAGGCTGCGCTGCGGGTCGAAGCCGAAATCGGCTTGCAGGGCGCTCCAGAAGCGCGCGTCCTCCTTCGGGTAGCCGTAGTCGTGGGAGCTGATCAGTCGGTCGAAATAGGGCGCCAGTTCGATCCGTTCCAGCTTCAGCGACAGCGAGTCGCGGTGCGCGTTGGTGATCAGCGCCACGCGCTTGCCGGCCCGGCGCAGGGCGGCGAGGAAGGTATCGGCGTGCGGACGCAGCGAGATCAGGTGCGCCACCTCGTGCTTGAGTTCGCGGATCGACAGGTCCAGTTCCCGGCTCCAGAAATCCAGGCAGTACCAGTTGAGCTGGCCGGCGTGTTCGCGGAACAGCGGCTCGAGCACGGCGTCGGCTTCGGTGCGACTGAGGCCATTGCGTTCGGCATAGCGCTGGGGCAGGTGTTCCAGCCAGAAGTGGTTGTCGAAGTGCAGGTCGAGCAGGGTGCCGTCCATGTCGAGCAGCACGGTGTCGATGGCGGACCAGGGCAGGGTGGGCATGGCGGCTCTTGTCGCGGTTCGTCGCGATCGATGCGGAAATCTGTCGCTTCCCATCAATCTCCGACAGGGATAATCGGAAAAGCCGGGGTATGATAACCCGCCGGCTTCGCCAAGGAGTTATCCACATGCGTCAGAAACCCACCGTACTCGCCAGCGAGATCGTCGCGAAGAGCCGACTGTTCGCTGTCGAGGAGTTGCAACTGCGCTTCAGCAATGGCGTCGAGCGCACCTACGAGCGTCTGGTCGGCAAGGGCCAGGGCTACGGTGCGGTGATGGTGGTGGCCATGCTCGATGCCGAGCACGCGGTGCTGGTGGAGGAATATTGCGCCGGGGTCGACGAATACCAGTTGTCGCTGCCCAAGGGCCTGGTCGAGCCGGGCGAGGACATCCTCGCGGCGGCCAACCGCGAGCTCAAGGAGGAAGCGGGCTACGGTGCCCGGCAACTGGAGCACATCACCGAACTGTCGCTGTCGCCGGGCTACATGAGCCAGCGCATCCAGGTGGTGCTGGCGCGCGACCTCTACGAGGAGCGCCTGCCGGGCGACGAGCCGGAGCCGATGGGCGTCGATCGCATCAGCCTGCGCGAACTGTCGAGCCTGGCCCAGCACGCCCAGTTCAGCGAAGGCCGCGCCCTGGCCGCGCTGTACCTGGTGCGCGACCTGCTCACCCAGCGCGGCGAGTACCAGGCATGAGGCCGGTGCCTTGGGGCGAATTGGTGGCGCTGGTGCGGCGCGCCGGCGAGGCGATCCTGCCGCACTGGCGCGCCGACGTGGCGGTGCGCTCGAAGGCCGACGAATCGCCGGTTACCGCCGCCGACCTGTCCGCGCACCATATATTGGAGGCGGGGTTGCGGGCGCTGGCGCCGGACATTCCGGTGCTTTCCGAAGAGGATTGCGAGATACCGCTGAGCGAGCGCGGCCACTGGCGGCGCTGGTGGCTGGTGGACCCGCTGGACGGCACCAAGGAGTTCATCTCCGGTAGCGAGGAGTTCACCGTCAACGTGGCCCTGGTCGAGGATGGCCGGGTGCTGTTCGGTCTGGTCGGCGTGCCGGTGAGCGGCCGCTGCTACTACGGTGGCGCCGGTCTCGGTGCCTGGCGCGAGGAGGCCGATGGCCGCGCGCAACCGATCAGTGTGCGCCTGGAGCCCGAGGAGGCCTTCACCGTGGTGGCCAGCAAGCGCCATGGCAGCCCGGCCCAGGAGCGCCTGCTGGATGGCTTGAGCGAGCGCTTCGGCGACCTGCGGCGAGCCAGCATCGGCAGTTCGCTGAAGTTCTGCCTGCTGGCCGAGGGCGCTGCCGACTGCTATCCGCGCCTGACGCCAACCTCGCAATGGGACACGGCCGCCGCCCAGGGTGTGCTGGAAGGCGCCGGCGGCGAGGTGCTCGACCTGCATGGTGCGCCATTCACCTACGAGCCGCGCGAGGACTACCTCAACGGCTCCTTCCTGGCCCTGCCGCGCGCCGCCGAGTGGCGCAGCGAGCTGATCCAACTGGCGCGCGCGCTGCACTGAAACGAAAGAGCTGGTCGAACCCTAATGCTGTTTACTTAAGAAAAACGCCGCACCCCAATGGGGGCGCGGCGTTTTTCTGATCTGTTTTCTGGTCTCTATGGGAGATTACGATGTTTTGCCCGCTCGGGCTGACAGAAAACATGCAAATAGCCCGCAGCAGATGACTGACAGCGGGATTCGGTAGTGGCTCACCAAATATTCACTTTGGTGAACGGCATGACCGTATGAGCGGGGCTTTTCGTTGAGCTGTCGGCCGGTGCCGATAGGGGTGGCGCCTGAGTAAGTTCCTGTGTGATTTTTTCCGAAGCCTGGGGAGGATCATGGGCTCCATGAAAACTCCATCGTAATCGCACACGGGGAGAGCATGTAGAGCGTAGAGTTCTCGCGTTTGCGGGAGGGCACTATGCCAACATATCCATCGATCTATCGTTTTCGTGTTTTAGCTGCGGCTGTGATGGCGAGCGTATCGATTTATCTATTCTCAGCTTCGCTGGGTATGGATGTTTTGAAAAGCTCTGAGGTGTTGGCAGATATCTATCCTGAGAATATGAATGACTATGCTTCAAGACTGACCGCTGAAGAGAAATTTCAAGACGAGTTGTTCCGGCAGCTTACCGATAAGATCTATCTGGAGCGGTATTCGATTTGTGCGCTTATTTTGGCGCTCGCTATATTCTTTCTGCCATCTCCGGTAGTCGTGAGGAGAAATCGTGTGCTTTTGGTTTTTCTCTATTTGGCGACTCCAGTTTCCATTGTGCTTTCAGAAGTTTTAGCAACCTCTTTAAGTCTGGATAGAATGCTGTATCCAACGTGGAGGGACAATATAGTAGTTGCCTGGTTTGTCTCTTGCGCGGTCGCTTTTGCCGTCTGTTTTATGCTCCTGCCGTTGCTGAATATAGGTTGGCGTAGTACCTCTGGAGGACTGATATTTCGCAGTAAGACCACACAGGTGTTGAGTGGAATTCTTCTTGCGGTTTGGCTGGTAGGGTTTGCCTGCTCTTTTTTCAGTGGGGATTATGAGGCAATGCTTCCCCTATGGCTGGGGTTCGTATTTTTTTACTATGTGCTTTCCTCCAGCGATGAGAAAACACCTGTCAATAAATAGGTGTTTCGAGGGGCTATCAGAACGGATATCCAGTGCCTGATAACTCAATGGGAGCTTCACCGTGGAGCTTGATGTCAAAATTGGCCGATCGGTGCTTTTTCAGCTCCGCCAGGAACTTCGTCGCTGTTTGTTCATCCATGAGACGCTGGAAGTCCAGATCGGCATCGTACCCGTGAACTTCCAGCGGCTGTCGGTGAAACGCTGGAACTGGCCATCACCTGATCCAGCGCATCCAGATAGGCTCGCCGAGTGGCGCAGCGAGCTGATCCAACTGGCGCGCGCGCTGCACTGAAACGAAAAGGCCCGGTCTAGCCGGGCCTTTTCCGTTGTGGCGGCGCTCAGTCGAGCATGTCGCTGAAACGCGCGTCCTTCTTGTATACCAGCGGCTGGCTGAAGCCGGGCACCGTCACCTGTTCGGCGCTGACCTCGATGGCGTGTTCGTCGATCAGGTCCTGGCCGAAGTTGTAGATGATCTCCAGGTCGCCCTGCAGCGCGCGCTGGTCGTAGGCGCGGGCGGCGGCGCGGGTCTGCTCGCGCTTCTCGACGTAGGCGGCGAAGGCCGCTTGGCCATGGCGCTTGCGCAGCATCTTCTCGGCGATTCGCGGCGACAGCACCACGCCGCTGGCGTTGTTGCCGCCGAAGCCCTTGGAGTTGATGAAGCACACCTCCAGCGGCTTGTCCTGGCGCATGTCGCGATTGGAGATGCTCAGGCGCTGCTGGTGGACGTCGTCGGCGACCTTGTCGATGGTCTTGATCCCAGGGAGGATGCCGTACTTGAAGGTGCCCAGGGCGGAAATCAGTTGATCGGCGCTGGCGGTGGCCAGGGAGTGGCCGACGTAGGCCTTCACCGCGGTGACCGGCCAGCCGTCGATGCCGAAGGCGCTGGCCACGCGGTCGAGGATTTCCGATTCGGTGACCCGGTTGGCCGGCGTGCTGGAGCCGTGGGCGTGGACGAAGCTGGCGTGGCGCACGGTGTCCAGGCCGACGATCTGCACCGCGCTGGCCACCGCCTTGGCTACCGTCAGGTAGTTGCCCGGGCCGGGGGCGGAGATGGACTTCTTGAAACCGTCGGCGTTGATGAACACGTCGGTTACCGCGCCGTGGATATCCGCGCCCAGGCGCAGGGCCAGTTCGTCGTCCATCAGCACTACGTATTGGCTGGACTCGGCCAGGGTGAAGCCGCAGTTCTCGCCGAAAGGCCGGCTGGCGCGGCGGAAGTCCACGTCGTCGCGGCCTTCGATCAGGCGCAGGCCTTCTTCGGTGGCCAGTGCGCCCATGGCACTGTAGCCCTCGATGCACTCCGGCAGGATCGGCGCCTCGCTGTTGCCGACGATGACCACCCGGGCCTGGCCGCTGGTGATGACGTCGATACCCTTCTGCAGGTTGTAGAGGAAGGTGGCGCAGGCGCCTGTGATGCTGCCGGTCATGCCGACGCTGCCGAGCACGTAGGCATTGATGAAATCGGTGGGCATGCTGTTGAAGCCCAGCGGCAGTTGCTTGGCCGAGACCCGGTGGCCCTTCAGGCGGGATTGCATCAGGCCGCCGAAACCGTTGTCGTCGAGCTGGCTCATGATGCTGCCGGAGAATACCGCGATCTCGTCGGGCTGGACGTTGTCGACGATGGTCTTCCAGTCGATGCCGGTGGAGCGGATCGCGTCGGTCGCGGCGACCACCGACATCTGCAGGCCGCGCGGGTGGAAGCGCGAGTTGTACAGCTCGCCCGGTTCGAAACCGGTGGGCAACTGGCCGGCGGACTTCACCGTCAGCGCACGGTAGCTGTCCACCTTGAACTCGCAGCGCTCGTGGATGCTCACCAGCACCTCGCCGTCCTCCGCGGGAGCGATCGACCAGTTGGCCGGCAGCGGCTCGGGCAGTTGCTTGGGCGAGGCCTTGAAGGTCAGCGCCTGGCCTTCGGCAGGGGACAGCTCGAGGACCTTGTGCCAGTGGACTGCATCCGGGTCGAGGTACTGCGGTTCGATGCGTCGCACCAGGGTAGAGGCGAAGATGCGTTCGGCGTAGCGCCGCTCGATGTCCTCCGGGGACAGCGGCGTGCCGTCTTCGGCCAGGTAGCGGCCGCCTTCGGCCTTGACCAGTTTCATCATGACCGCCAGGCCGGCTAGGGTTTCCTGGCGCGCCTGCGGGTCCATCGATTCGATGACCATGCGGCGGAAGCCGTGGTGGAAGGAACTACGGCCTGCTGCGTTGTAGCCACCGAAACCAACAATGACCGGTAGTCGAGACATCACTCAGAAACTCCTTCGAATAGTCGTTCGCGTGCCGGGCTGCTGCCTGGTCCGGAGCGGGAAGCGCGTGGCGGCGATGGCGGCCTTTCCCGTCGGCGAGGCGAGCTTCACGGACCCGGGCACGAGCCAGTGGCCGTTGAAATGATCAGGGTGACTATGCTGACGTGAATCATGACTATCGAGTCACGTATTTTCCTACTGAATACCGCGTTGCGTGGGCTTTCCACAAGTGCTGGCGGTCTGCCGTGGGGGGATTGACGCCCATGGCCGGGCTGTTGGCAGAGGTGGGGCGTGGGCGAGTGTTGCGGGACTTGCTTGAAAGTCCGCGCGCAGAGGCGTGGCGCTATCCACCTTTCGCCCGATGCCGGCAGAGGAGAATGAAGAAGGGCCGCGAAGCGGCCCTGGGGGTGGTGTATCAGCGGTACTCGATGCCCGCCTTGCGCGTGCTGACCCGTGTTCCCGCCTTGCCCTCGGTGATTGCGACGATGTCCGCGAGCGAACCGATCACCGCGTCCTTGCCGGTGGCGCGGGCGAACTCGATGGCGGCCTGGACCTTCGGACCCATGGAGCCGGCGGCGAAGCCGAGGCGCTCCAGTTCGTCCGGGTGGGCCTGGGCGATGGCCTTCTGGGTCGGCTTGCCCCAGTCGACGTAGGCCGCGTCGACGTCGGTGGCGATGATCAGGATGTCGGCCACCAGCTCCTGGGCCAGCAGCGAGGAGCAGAGGTCCTTGTCGATCACCGCCTCGACGCCGCTGAGCTTCTTCCCGGCCTCGTCGTACATGGTCGGGATACCGCCGCCGCCAGCGCAGATGACGATGGTGCCTTTCTCCAGCAGCCACTTCACCGGGCGGATCTCGAAGATCCGCTTCGGCCGCGGGCTGGGCACCACGCGGCGGAACTTGTCGCCGTCCGGGGCGATGCTCCAGCCCTTCTCGGCGGCCAGGCGCTCGGCTTCTTCCCTGGAGTAGACCGGGCCGATCGGCTTGGTCGGGTTCTGGAACGCCGGATCCTTACCGTCCACCTCGACCTGGGTGAGGATGGTGGCGAACGGCACTTCGAACGGCAGCAGGTTGCCCATTTCCTGTTCGATCATGTAGCCGATCATGCCCTCGGTTTCCGCGCCGAGGACGTCCAGCGGGTAGGGCGAGACCTTGTCGTAGGCGGCACCCTGGAGGGCCAGCAGGCCGACCTGGGGGCCGTTGCCGTGGGCGATCACCAGCTCGTTGCCGGGCGCCACCTTGGCGATCTGTTCGGCGGCGATCCGCACGTTTTCCCGCTGGTTGTCCGCGGTCATGGGTTCGCCACGGCGTAGCAGGGCATTACCGCCCAATGCGACGACGATACGCATATAGGTTACCTCCGGAAGGCGGCTGCGCCCGGCCGCGTGGGCCGGGGCGCAGGAGCGCGGTCAGATGTCGGCGAGGGTCGAGACGAGGATCGCCTTGATGGTGTGCATGCGGTTCTCGGCCTGCTCGAAGGCGATGTTGTAGGGCGACTCGAAGACGTCCTCGGTCACCTCGATGCCGTTGGCCAGGTTCGGATACTGCTCGGCGATCTGCTTGCCGACCTTGGTCTCGCTGTTGTGGAACGCCGGCAGGCAGTGCATGAACTTGGCCCGCGGGTTGCCGGTGGCCTTCATGATCTCCATGTTGACCTGGTAGGGCAGCAGTTCCTTGATCCGCTCGCCCCAGGCTTCCACCGGCTCGCCCATCGACACCCAGACGTCGGTGTGGACGAAGTCCACGCCCTTCACGGCTTCCTTCGGATCCTCGGTGAGGGTCAGCTTGGCGCCGCTTTCCTCGGCGAACTTCTTGCACTGGGCGACGAACTCGTCGTGCGGCCAGAGCGCCTTCGGTGCGGCGATGCGTACGTCCATGCCGAGCTTGGCGCCGATCAGCAGCAGGGAGTTGCCCATGTTGTTGCGCGCGTCGCCCAGGTAGGCGTAGCTGATGTCGTGCAGCGGCTTGTCGCTGTGCTCGCGCATGGTCAGCACGTCGGCGAGCATCTGGGTCGGGTGGTATTCGTCGGTCAGGCCGTTGAACACCGGAACGCCGGCGAACTTCGCGAGTTCCTCGACGATTTCCTGCTTGAAGCCGCGGTACTCGATGGCGTCGTACATCCGGCCGAGGACCCGCGCGGTGTCCTTCATGCTCTCCTTGTGGCCGATCTGCGAGGAGTTCGGGTCGATGTAGGTGACGTTGGCGCCCTGGTCGTAGGCGGCCACCTCGAAGGCGCAGCGGGTGCGGGTGGAGGTCTTCTCGAAGATCAGGGCGATGTTCTTGCGTTGCAGGTGCTGCTGCTCGGTGCCGGTGTACTTGGCGCGCTTGAGGTCGCGGGACAGGTCGAGCAGGTAACGCAGCTCGCGGGTGCTGTGGTGCATCAGGCTGAGTAGGTTACGGTTGTGCATGTTGAAAGCCATGATTGATCTCCTTGTGGGAAGTCGGTGGGCGGCGCCCCTCCTGGGGACGCCGCCGTTCAGCTCGAGAGAGGGTTGTCTGTCAGTAGTCGATCGGGTCGCGGACGATCGGGCAGGTCATGCAGTGGCCGCCGCCGCGACCGCGACCCAGTTCGCTGGCGCTGATGGTGATGACCTCGACGCCGGCCTTGCGCAGCAGGGTGTTGGTGTAGGTGTTGCGGTCGTAGCCGACCACCACGCCCGGCTCCAGGCAGACCACGTTGTTACCGTCGTCCCATTGCTCGCGCTCGGCGGCGAAGCTGTTGCCGCCGGTCTCGACCACGCGCAGTTTCTTCAGGCCGAGGGATTCGGCGACCACTTCGAGGAAGGTTTTCTCCTCGCGGCGGATGTTCATGCCGTAGGGGCTGCTCGGATCGGGGCGCAGGCTGAAGGGCACGATTTCCTTGACCACTTCCGGGAAGACCGTGACCAGGTCGCGGTCGCAGAAGCTGAACACGGTGTCCAGGTGCATCGCGGCGCGGGACTTCGGCAGGCCGGCGACGATCACCCGCTCGGCGGCGCCCTTGGCGAACAGCGACTGGGCGACCTGACCGATGGCCTGGCGCGAGGAGCGCTCGCCCATGCCGATCAGGACCACGCCGTTGCCGATCGGCATCACGTCGCCGCCTTCCAGGGTCGAGGAGCCGTGGTCCTTGTCCGGGTCGCCGTACCAGATCTCGAACTCGGCGTTGGCGAACTCGGGGTGGAACTTGTAGATGGCGGTGGTCAGCAGGGTTTCCTGTCGTCGCGCCGGCCAGTACATCGGGTTCAGGGTCACGCCGCCGTAGATCCAGCAAGTGGTGTCGCGGGTGAACTGGGTGTTCGGCAACGGCGGCAGCAGGAAGCTGGAATGGCCCAGGTACTCGCGGTACATCTTGAGGATGTCGGCGCCTTCGCTGGCGGGCAGGTCGTCAGCGGCGACGCCGCCGATCAGGTACTCGGCCAGCTTGCGCGGCTCCAGGCTCTCCAGCCAGGAGCGCAGCTCGCTGGTCAGGCCCAGGCCGACGCTGTCGGCGGTGATCTTGCGATCGAGGATCCACTTCAGCGCTTCCGGGTTCTGGATGGTCTCGGTCAGCAGATTGTGCATCTCGAGGACGTCGATGCCGCGCTCGCGCATCTTGGTGACGAAGTCGAAGTGGTCGCGCTTGGCCTGGTTCACCCAGATCACGTCGTCGAACAGCAACTCGTCGCAGTTGCTCGGGGTCAGGCGCTGGTGGGCGAGTCCGGGCGAGCAGACCATCACTTTGCGCAGTTTGCCGGCTTCGGAGTGGACGCCAAGTTTGGTTTTTTCCGTGCTCATTTCACGTCTCCAGTGGAGTAATCAGAGGGTGAGGAAACCGTCGTAGAGGCCGTAGGCAGCCACCAGGGCGCCAATGACGACTGCGGCGAAGATCAGTTTTTCGATTCCGGTGAAGATCGGCTGGCCGACCTCGTGCTTGGCCTTGGCGAAAAGGATCGCGCCGGGCGCATACAGCAGGGCGGACAGCAGCAGGTACTTCAGGCCCCCGGCGTAGAGCAGCCAGACCGCGTAGGCCACGGCGATGCCGGCGATGACCAGGTCCTTGCTGCGTTCGCGGGCATCGTTCTCGTAGGTCTCGCCCTTCAGGGTCAGCAGCAGGCCATAGGCGGCGGACCAGAAGTACGGGATCAGGATCATCGAGGTGGCCAGGAGCAGCATCTTGGTGTACGGGTCCATGCCGTCCGGGTCGCCCGAGGTGAAGAACACCACCACCAGGAACACCTGTACGCAGATGTTGGTCAGCCACAGGGCGTTGGCCGGCACCTGGTTGGCGTTCTCGCGGCGCAGGAACTCCGGCATGGTGTGGTCCTTGGCGGCGGCGAACATGATCTCGGCGCACAGCAGCACCCAGGAGAGCAGCGCGCCCAGCAGCGAGATCAGCAGGCCGACGCTGATCAGCACGGCGCCCCAGTGGCCGACCACATGCTCGAGTACCAGCGCCATCGACGGGTTCTGCAGCTTGGCCAGTTCCGGCTGGGTCATCACGCCCATGGACAGCACGTTGACCAGCACCAGCAGGAGCAGGACGGTGATGAAGCCGATCACGGTGGCCTTGCCGACGTCGGAACGTTTTTCCGCGCGGGAGGAGAAGATGCTCGCGCCCTCGATGCCGATGAACACCCAGACGGTGACCAGCATCATGTTGCGTACCTGGTTCATCACGCTGCCCAGGTCCGGGTTGCTCTTGCCCCAGATGTCGGCGGTGAAGATGTCCAGCTTGAAGGCGAACAGGCAGATCAGGATGAACAGGAACAGCGGCACGACCTTGGCCACGGTGGTGACGGTGTTGATGAACGCCGCCTCCTTGATCCCGCGCAGCACCAGGAAGTGCAGGGCCCAGAGCAGGACCGAGGCGCAGACGATCGCCGCGACGGTGTCGCCCTTGCCGAAGATCGGGAAGAAGTAGCCGAGGGTGCTGAACAACAGGACGAAGTAGCCGACGTTGCCCAGCCAGGCGCTGATCCAGTAGCCCCAGGCCGAGGAGAAACCCATGTAGTCGCCGAAGCCGGCCTTGGCGTAGGCGTACACGCCGCCGTCGAGTTCGGGCTTGCGGTTGGCGAGGGTCTGGAAGACGAAAGCGAGGGTGAGCATGCCGACGGCGGTGATCGCCCATCCGATCAGGACGGCGCCGACGTCGGCGCTGGCTGCCATGTTTTGCGGAAGGGAGAAGATGCCCCCTCCGATCATCGAGCCGACAACCAGAGCCGTTAGCGCTCCTAGTCGGAGTTTTTGGCTGGATTCTTGGGACATTTTCGGAATCTCCCTATAGGAATTGAGAGTGAAGCCATTAGGCGGCAGCGGCTATTGTTGAATGCTGATCCACGTCAATAGCTTCCTACTCAAAGTAATTAGATGACGCATTCCTGTAAGTTGCGAGTGCCAAAGATAGAAGAGGAATCTAAGACCTGCCCGCAATAGGGCGGTTTTTTCATGTGATAGGGGAAGTCTTGCCATCCGCTACGGGGAAAGCTTGAAATTGCTCGAAATCGGGCTATAAGCCTCGGATCAAGCCGGATTGTTGATGCCGATCAATGAATTTCGCGAGACGGTATTCTGACTTTCAGGTGGGTGGTCGCCGGCTTGTTGACGGTCCGTCGAAAAACCGCCGCGACTTTCCAGGGAAGTGTTGCAGTATTTCGAGAGGAGTATTTTTTATTTATAAGTAAAAATAATTTTCCGCTCTTATCAAAGAACGAAAAAGCACAAGGAAAGAAATGAAGAAGCCCGGCGTTCGCCGGGCTCTTCATTTGGGCTTCAGGGTATGAAGACCGCTGGGGGGACGGGATCGCCGCCCACCCGCCGCGCGTGCTGGCGCACGTCGGCACAGGGGAAGGGGCCGCCATCCGGTTCGTGGCCGAAGGGCGCGGTTCGCTGGGCGAACCGAAAGCCGGTGCCAGGGGCACTGCGAGCGATTGAGCAAGCGGCGTGCCAGCCATCGACAGGTGGCCCGGCCCGTCAACTGCGGGGCACGGGCCTGCGGCATGAGCGGATTTTTGCCGAAGGCCCGAGCGCAGGGCGGGGTTTTCCGCCGTCGTTACCGTTCCGTCAGCTCATCCCCAGCCAGTTCGGCAATGCCAGGGATACCGCCGGGATGTAGGTCACGATGATCAGGAACACCAGCAGGATCATCAGCCACGGCAGCGCTGCGCGGATGGTCGCGCCCAGCGGCATGCCGGTGACCGCCGAGGTGACGAACAGGTTGAGCCCGACCGGCGGCGTGATCAGGCCGATCTCCATGTTCACCACCATGATGATGCCGAGGTGGATCGGATCGATGCCCAGCTCCATGGCGATGGGGAAGAAGATCGGCGCCAGGATCAGGATGATCGCCGAAGGCTCCATGAAGTTGCCGGCGATCAGCAGCACGATGTTCACCACCAGCAGGAACATCCATGGCGAAAGTCCCAGTTCCGTGACCCAGCTGGCGATGCTCTGCGGTATCTGCTCGGTGGTCAGCACGTGGGCGAAGAGCATGGCGTTGGCGATGATGAACATCAGCATGATGGTCAGCTTGCCGGACTCCAGCAGCACCTTCGGGCATTCGCTCAGGCGCATGTCGCGGTAGACGAACAGTGCGACGAAGGCCGAGTACACCGCGGCGACGGCGGCGGCCTCGGTGGGGGTGAAGGCGCCGGAATAGATGCCGCCGAGGATGATCACCATCAGCAGCAGCCCCCACAGCGCCTTGCGCGCGCTGGCCAGCCATTCGCGCAGACTGACCCTTGGCATGGCGGGCAGCTTCTTGACCCGGGCGACGATGTAGATCACCACCATCAGGATCAGTCCCAGCAGCAGCCCCGGAACCACGCCGGCGATGAACAGCTTGCCCACCGAGGTCTCGGTGGCGGCGGCGTAGACCACCATCACGATCGATGGCGGGATGAGGATGCCGAGGGTGCCGGCGTTGCAGACGATCCCAGCGCCGAACGCCTGTGGATAACCCGAGCGGACCATGCCGGCGATGGCGATCGAACCCACTGCCGCCACCGTTGCCGGAGACGAGCCGGATAGCGCGGCGAAGAGCATGCAGGCGAGCACCGCGGCGATCGCCAGGCCGCCACGGATGTGTCCGACGCAGGCGTTGGCGAAGTCGATCAGGCGCCGCGCCACGCCACCGGTGGTCA
Organism: Pseudomonas sp. 18-147; assembly: GCF_051048045.1. NCBI lineage: Bacteria > Pseudomonadati > Pseudomonadota > Gammaproteobacteria > Pseudomonadales > Pseudomonadaceae > Pseudomonas > Pseudomonas sp. 18-147. The sequence goes on along the minus strand of NZ_CP182296.1, from coordinate 6,123,320 downwards.
TGAACGCGCCGGAGAGCAGGAAGAACGGGATCGCCAGCAGGGTGTAGTGCTCGGAGGTCTCGAACAGCTTGATCGCCAGCGAGCGTACCGAGTCCGGGCTGAACAGGAGGATCGTCAGTGCGCCGGAGAGACCCAGGGAGACGGCGATCGGCACGCCGATGAACATCAGCAGGAAGAGCAGCAGGAAGAGGAACAGAATGGTCATGCCTTGGGCTCCTCGTGCTCGGTCAGCTTCAGCGCGTCGGCAGCCTCGTCGGCCAGTCCCAGTCCGGTCTGGCGGTTGCGCAGGATGCGCACGAGGATCTCGGCGAAACGGATGAACACCAGGGCGAAGCCGACCGGCACGATCAGGCCGATGTGCCATTGGCGGATGCCGAAGTGGTCGAGGTCCTCGGCGCCGATGCCGGCGATGAACAGGGTCTTCACCCAGTCGTAGCTGGCCACGCAGAGCAGGCCGGCGTAGCCGAGGCAGGCCAGGCAGGCGATCACGCCGAGCACTCGCTGTACCGGTCGCGAGGCCAGCTTCACCAGCACGTCCACACCGAGGTGCCCGGCGGTGCGTACGCCGTAGGCGATGCCGAGGAAGATCAGCCAGGCGAACAGGGCCTTGGTCAGGGCGTTGCTCCAGGTCATCTCCTGGGCCAGGGTGAGGACCCCATCGCCGATGGCGAGCAGCGTCTCGTTGCCGCCCTCCCAGAGATCGGCGAGATCGTAGAGCAGCGTATAGAGGTTATTGAGGACTACATAAACGAAGGTAACCAGCGTCATGGCGGCGAGGAGGAAGGCGATCAGGCCTTCCTCCAGGCGCGCCCAGACGCGCGCGAGCGCGTGCATGGGCTTTCCCTCTTCTTCTTATTGGGCCTGGTTGGCGGCTTCGGCGGCCTTGATCAGGTCGGCGCCGATCTCGCCTTCGAACTTCTTCCACACCGGCTGCATGGCCTTGCGCCATTCGGCCCGCTGTTCGGGAGTGAGTTCGATGATCTCGCTGGTCTTGGCCTCGACGATGCGCTGCTTGTCGCCCTGGTTGAGCGCCTCGGCCTGCTTGTTCACCTCCACGGTGACCTCGTCCATGGTCTTGGCCAGCACGCCGCGCACGTCTTCCGGCAGGCCGTTCCAGAACTTGGTGTTGGTGATCACCATGTAGTCCAGCACGCCGTGGTCGGACTCGGTGATGTACTTCTGCACTTCGTGCATCTTCTGCGAGTAGATGTTCGACCAGGGGTTCTCGGTACCGTTGACCACGCCGGTCTGCAGGCCCTGGTAGACCTCGGCGAAGCTCATCTTGCGCGGGTTGGCGCGCACCGCCTTGAACTGTTCCTCGAGCACCTTGGAGGCCTGCACGCGGAACTTCAGGCCGCGGGCGTCCTTCGGCTCGCGCAGGGGCTTGTTGGCGGACAACTGCTTCATCCCGTTGTGCCAGTAGCCGAGGCCAGTGATGCCCTTGTCCTGCATCGAGGTCAGCAGCTCCTTGCCCTGCGGGCTCTGCTGGAAGCGGTCGACCGCCTGGATGTTGTCGAACAGGAACGGCAGGTCGAAGATCTGCAATTTCTTGGTGTACTGCTCGAACTTGGCCAGCGACGGCGCGATGATCTGCACGTCGCCCAGCAGCAGGGCTTCCATCTCCTTGCCGTCGCCGAACAGCGACGAGTTCGGGTAGACCTCCACCTTGACCTTGCCCGGCAGGCGTTCCTCCACCAGTTTCTTGAACAGCAGCGCGCCCTGGCCCTTGGGCGTGTGCTCGGCGACGACGTGGGAGAACTTGATGACGATCGGGTCGGCTGCCTGGACGATTCCGGCGACGGTCAGGGAAAGTGCGCAGACGAGCGCCTTCGCGGTGTGCTTGAGCATGAGACTTCCTCTTTGTTCTTGTCTGTCTTTTATGAAGAGGACGGGTGTCCTCTCGGCGTGGCCGAACAAGGGAAGTCTAGGCAGCGCAGCGGCAGATGCTGCGTGAATCGGAAAAGCGCCTGGTCTTCTGCTTGTTGGAACGCTCGGGAAGCCGTGAGCAAGCCCTGTGCCAGTCGGGCAAGGGTACGCAGGGGAGATGCTGCGGGCGCGGATGGCGAACGGTTGGCGGTAATCCGCCATTCATTCGCCATCATCTGGCGGATTTTCGCCAGGCGTGTTGAACGGCAGGCCGTGCTTGCGCAGCTTGTCGTGCAGGGTCTTGCGCGGGATACCGAGGGCCTCGGCGACGCTGCGCAGCGAATTGTGCGGGCGTTCCAGTTCGGCAGCGATCAGCGAGCGCTCGAAGGCCTCGACCTTGGCGCTGAGGTTGTGCGGCTCGTCGGCGGCGTCGGGCAGGACTCCGTCGTCCAGGCTCAGGCCGAGACCCAGGGCGAAGCGCTCGGCGGCGTTCTGCAATTCGCGCACGTTGCCCGGCCAGTCGTAGGCCAGCAGCCGCGCCGACTGGCCGGCGTCCAGTTCGCGTGGCGTCAGGCCATGACGCATGGCGCCGGCTTCGGCGAAATGGCGGAACAGCAGCGGGATGTCTTCGCCGCGCTCGCGCAGCGGTGGAATGCGCAGGCTGGCGACGTTGAGGCGGTAATAGAGGTCGGCGCGGAAGCGGCCCTGGTCGGCGGCCTGGCGCAGGTCTTCCTTGGTTGCCGCGATGATGCGGATATCCAGCGGGATCAACTGGTTGGAGCCGAGCCGCTCGACTACCCGTTCCTGCAGCAGGCGCAACAGCTTGACCTGCACGTCCAGGCTCATGCTCTCGATCTCGTCGAGGAACAGGGTGCCGCCATTGGCGTACTCGAACTTGCCGATGCGGCGCTTCTGCGCGCCGGTGAAGGCGCCGGCCTCGTGACCGAACAGTTCGCTTTCCACCACCGATTCGGCGAGGGCGCCGGCGTTGATCGCGACGAACGGTCCGTCGCGTCGGCTCGACAGGTCATGCAGGGCCCGCGCGACCACCTCCTTGCCGGCGCCGGTTTCGCCAAGGACCAGCACGTCGGCCTGGATCGCCGCCAGCGAGCCGACCTGCTCGCGCAGGCGCTGCATGCCGGCCGAGCGTCCGATCAGGCGCCCATGCAGCTCGTGGCGTTCGGCCAGGGCCAGGCGCAGGGTGCGGTTCTCCAGGACCAGCCGGCGCACCTCCAGGGCGCGGCGCACGCTGTCGAGCAGGGCGTCGCTGGGGAAGGGCTTTTCCAGGAAGTCATAGGCGCCGCCGCGCATGGCCTGGACCGCCAGCGGCACGTCGCCGTGGCCGGTGATCAGGATCACCGGCAGGTCGGCGTCCTGTTCGTGCAATTGGCGGAGCAGTTCCATGCCATCGATGCCGGGCATGCGGATGTCGCTGACCACCACCCCGGGCCAGTCCTTGCACTGCGCGGTATCCAACTGGCGCGCGTCGTCCAGGGTCGCGACCTTGAGCCCGGCGAGGTCGAGCGTCTGGCGCAGGGCCTGGCGCAGGTGCGGATCGTCGTCGATCAGCAGGACCTGGGTCTGGGCATCGAATGGCGCGAAGGGACTCATGCGCGGGTTTCCTCCTGGGGCATGGCGGCGACGCCGGGAACTCCCGGCAGCAAGTGCAGGCGCACCACGGCGCCGCCTTCGAGATGGTTGCCCATTTCCAGGCGGCCGCCGAGGGCGCGCAATAGGTTATCGCAGATGGCCAGGCCGAGGCCGAGCCCTTTGGCGGTGGTCTTGGTGGTGAAAAAGGGTTCGTGGGCGTGGGCCAGGGCGTCCTCGGAAAACCCCGGGCCGTTGTCGCGCAGAGTCAGGGTCACGCCGTGCTGGTCCTGGCTGGCGATTACCCACAGGCGCCGCGGCGGAGCTTTCTCGGCGAGCGCGTCGAGGGCATTGGTGAGCAGGTTGCCGAGGATTTGCCGCAAGCGGGTCTCGCCGGCCTGGACCCACAGCGGGGCGTCCGGCACGTCGCGCAGCAGTTCGACGTTCATCGCCCGCCGCCGACTGGCGAGCATCGACAGGGCGTCCTCGATCGCCGGCTGCAGCTGCACGTTCTCCGGCGCCCGGCGCGCACCGCGGGCATAGGCCTTGAGGTGGGCGATGATCGAGGCCATGCGGGTGGTGAGGTCGCTGATCTGCTCGAGATTGCCGCGGGCGTCCTCGGTGCGCTGGTGGTCGAGCAGCACCCGGGCGTTGTCGGCGTAGCTGCGGATCGCCGCCAGCGGCTGGTTGAGTTCGTGGCTGATGCTCGCCGACATGGTGCCGAGGGCCGTGAGCTTGCCGGCCTGGACCACTTCGTCCTGGGCGCGCATCAGCTCGCGCTGGGCCTGCTCGCGTTCGTGGACTTCCTGCTGCAACTGCGCGTTGGCGTTCTCCAGCTCGCGGGTGCGTTCCAGTACGCGCTCTTCCAACTGGCGCTTGGCCTCGGCCTCGAGAGCGATGCGGTCCAGGTAGTGACGGCGGCTGAGGGTCAGCAGGGTAAGCAGCAGGAGCAGGGCGAGCAGGGTCGCGCCGCCGATCAGCAGGACGCTGCGCACCGGCCGTTCGATGAGGGTGCGGGGGGCGTAGATGCTCACCGTCCAGCCGGTTTCCGGTAGCGTCCGGCTCTGGCTGAGCCAGGCGCTCTGTTGCAGGCGCAGGGGCTTCGGGTCCTGCACCGGGTAGGGGATGTTGGCGTGGATCTCGTCGCGCTCCGCCGCGCTCAGCGGCCGACTGGCATGGAAGCGCCAATCCTCGCGGGAGGAGAGGATCACCACGCCGTAGTTGTCTATCACCAGCAGTTGCTCCGGGGAATTGCCCCAGAGCCGTTCGATGTGTTCGAGATCGACCTTCACCACCAGCACGCCGATGATCCGCGAGCCTTCCTTCACCGCACTGGCGAAGTAGTAGCCGCGCTTGATCGAGGTGGTGCCCAGGCCGAAGAAGCGCGCCAGGCGGCCCTGCATGGCCTCGCGATAATAGGGGCGGAAGGCGAAGTTGCGGTGGACGAAACTGTCCGCCTGGGCCCAGTTGGAGGCGACCTGGGTGGTGCCGTCCGGTTGCAGCAGGTAGATCACGTCGGCGCCGGTGCGTCGGCGGATGTCGGCCAGCGCCTCGTTGGCGATCTTCTGCAGCAGCGGGTCGCCAGGTTGTTGCAGGGCCTGGCGCAGCACCGGCAGGCCGCCGAGGATCTGCGGCAGTTCTTCGTAGCGGCGCAGCGTGCCGAGCAGGTTGGCGACGTAGAGGTCGAGCGTCTGGCGGTTCTGCTCGGCCAACTGCTCGCTGTAGTAGCGCTCGGCGAAATATTGCAGGGGCCAGAGCAGCGGCGCGAGAAGCAGGGCGAGGATGACCAGCGAGCGCCAGCGATGGAAATAGGCTTTCAAGACGAACGAACCTGCCGTGGCTGCGAGTATCCGGGGCATCCCGGACGGGATGCCCTAAATTATCACGCCTTGCGCCGAGTCCGGTCGCTCCCTGCCGTTCAGGGGAAGCAGTCGGCGTCGGCGAATGCCTTGCCCTGGCGGTCCTTCTCCGAAAGCAGGGGGGCATCCTGCAGCGGCCAGTCGATCTTCAGCTCGGGATCGTTCCAGACGATGCAGCGTTCGTGTTCCGGCGCCCAGAAGTCGGTGGTCTTGTAGAGGAACTCGGCGTATTCGCTGAGCACCACGAAGCCGTGCGCGAAGCCGGCCGGAATCCACATCTGGCGCTTGTTCTCCGCGCTCAGGCGTTCGCCTACCCACTGGCCGAAGGTCGGCGAGCCGCGACGCAGGTCGACGGCCACGTCGAATACCTCGCCGAGAGTGGCGCGCACCAGTTTTCCCTGGGCTTGCCGGATCTGGTAGTGCAGGCCGCGGAGGACGCCACGGGCGGAACGCGAATGGTTGTCCTGGACGAAGCTGACCGGATGACCGCAGGCCTCCTCGAAGGCGCGCTGGTTGTAGCTTTCGAAGAAGAATCCGCGATCGTCGCCGAACACCCGGGGTTCGAAGAGGATGACGTCGGGGATTGCCAGGCGGGTCGCTTTCATCAGTACACGGTCTCGGTCAGCAGGCGCTTGAGGTATTGGCCGTAGCCGTTCTTGGCCAGCGGCGCGGCGAGTTTTTCCAGTTGCGCGGCGTCGATCCACTTCTGCCGGTAGGCGATCTCTTCCGGGCAGGCCACCTTGAGACCCTGGCGGTTCTCCAGGGTGGCGATGAACTGGCCGGCCTCGAGCAGCGAATCGTGGGTGCCGGTATCCAGCCAGGCGTAGCCGCGGCCCATGATCTCCACGCTGAGCTGGCCGCGCTCCAGATAGGCGCGGTTGACGTCGGTGATCTCCAGCTCGCCGCGCGGCGAAGGCTTCAGGTCCCTGGCGATGTCCACCACCTGCTGGTCGTAGAAATACAGGCCGGTGACCGCGTAGTTCGACTTCGGCTCCAGTGGCTTCTCTTCCAGGCTGATGGCCTTGCCGCCCTGGTCGAACTCGACCACGCCGTAGCGCTCCGGGTCCAGCACGTGGTAGGCGAAGACGCTGGCGCCGGTCTGGCGCTGCGAAGCGCTGCCGAGCAACTCGTGGAAGTCGTGGCCGTAATAGAGGTTGTCGCCCAGGACCAGCGCGCTGAGGTCGTTGCCGATGAACGACTCGCCGATCAGGAAGGCCTGGGCCAGGCCGTCCGGCGACGGTTGCACGGCATATTGCAGGTCCAGGCCCCAGTTCGAACCGTCGCCCAGCAACTGCTGGAAGCGTGGGGTGTCCTGTGGGGTCGAGATGATCAGTATCTCGCGGATGCCCGCCAGCATCAGGGTACTGAGCGGGTAGTAGATCATCGGCTTGTCGTACACCGGCAGCAACTGCTTGGAGATGGCCAGCGTTGCCGGGTGCAGGCGGGTGCCCGAGCCTCCGGCGAGGATGATGCCCTTGCGTTTCATAGTGGTCCCTGCTCGCTCAGTTCCTGGATCATGCGTCCGGCATGGTAGCGCCAGTCTGGCAGTACCAGGCCGAAGACCTGTTGCAGCTTGCGGTTGTCGAGGCGCGAATTGGCCGGACGCTTCGCCGGCACCGGGTAGTCCTCGGTGGCGATCGGCAGGACCCGCTGCGGCGTCGCCTGCAACTCCCAGCCCCGCTCCAGCGCCTGTTCGATGACGAAGCGCGCATAGAGGTGCCAGGACGTCTCGCCGCTGGCGACCAGGTGGTAGGTGCCGCTGGCCCGTGCTGCCAGCTCGGCATCCCAGCGCAGGCGCTGCAGGGCCTGGGCGGTGACGTCGGCGATCAGCTCGGCGCTGGTGGGCGCGCCGAACTGGTCGGCCACGACCTTGAGTTCGTCGCGTTGCCCGGCCAGGCGCAGCATGGTCTTGGCGAAGTTTCCGCCGCGCGCGGCGTAGACCCAGCTGGTGCGGAAGATCAGGTGGCGGCAGCCGCTGGCGCGGATGGCCTGCTCGCCTTCCAGCTTGGTCTGCCCGTAGACGCTCAGCGGGCCGGTCGGCGCGTCCTCGGCGAAAGGCACGCTGCCCGCGCCGTCGAACACGTAGTCGGTGGAGTAATGCACCAGCCAGGCGCCGCAGGCCGCGGCCTCCTCGGCCAGTACCGCGACGGCGCGGGCATTGATCAGGCGGGCGTTGTCGGCATCGCTCTCGGCCTTGTCCACCGCGGTGTAGGCACCGGCGTTGACGATGAACTGCGGCCGCTCGGCGCGAACCAGTCGCGCCAGGCCTTCGGGGTCGGCGAGATCGGCGCGCCGGCGGTCACAGACCAGCAGTTCGCCCAGCGGCGCCAGGGCGCGCTGCAGCTCCCAGCCGACCTGGCCGTTGGCGCCGAGGAGAAGGATCCGGTTCATGCGTACTGCTTACCCACCCACTCGCGGTAGGCACCGCTGGTTACGTTGGCCACCCAGTCCTGGTTGTCCAGGTACCAGCGCACGGTCTTGCGGATGCCGGTCTCGAAGGTTTCCGCCGGCTTCCAGCCCAGCTCGCGCTCCAGGCGCGTGGCATCGATGGCGTAGCGGCGATCATGGCCCGGACGATCCTTGACGAAGGTGATCTGCTCGCGATAGCTGCGGCCGTCGGCGCGCGGCTGCTCTTGGTCGAGGATGGCGCAGAGGGTCTCGACCACGTCGAGGTTGGCCTTTTCGTTCCAGCCGCCGACATTGTAGGTCTCGCCCAGTTGCCCGGCTTCGAGGACCCGGCGGATGGCGCTGCAATGGTCCTTGACGTAGAGCCAGTCGCGGATCTGCTGGCCGTCGCCGTAGATCGGCAGCGGCTTGCCGGCCAGGGCGTTGTGGATCACCAGTGGGATGAGCTTTTCCGGGAAGTGGTAGGGGCCGTAGTTGTTCGAGCAGTTGGTGGTCAGCACCGGCAGCCCGTAGGTGTGGTGATAGGCCCGCACCAGGTGGTCGGAGGCCGCCTTGGACGCCGAGTAGGGACTGTTCGGCTCGTAGCGGTTGTTCTCAGTGAAGGCCGGATCGCTCGGTGCCAGCGAGCCATAGACTTCGTCGGTGGAGACGTGGAGGAAGCGGAATGCCGCCTTCGCTTCCGGCTCCAGCGCGCCCCAGTAGGCGCGCACTTCTTCCAGCAGGCGGAAGGTGCCGACGATGTTGGTCTGGATGAAGTCCTCGGGGCCGTGGATCGAGCGGTCCACATGAGATTCCGCGGCGAAGTTGAGGATCGCCCGCGGCTGGTGCTCGGCGAGCAGGCGGGCTACCAGCTGGCTATCGCCGATATCGCCGGCGACGAAGGTGTGCCGGGCGTCGCCGTCGAGGCTGGCGAGGTTCTGCCGGTTGCCGGCGTAGGTGAGCTTGTCGAGGCTGACCACCGGCTCGTCATGCAGGGCCAGCCAGTCGAGCACGAAATTGGCGCCGATGAAGCCGGCGCTGCCGGTCACGAGAATCGTCATGAGTCATACCTTGTTCAAGCAGTGGTTGTCCGTAGGGCTGCTTCGACACGTCCCGCCAAGGTGTACCAATCGATCGTGAAGACGACGATTAGTACGGGAAAAATGGCGATCCTGCCAACCCCAGATCTGGTAGGTGCATCTGACCCGGCATTCTATGCGAAGTGCCATCATCGGGCGGCAGGTAGGAGGATAAAACAAAAAAGCCCCGCGCGAGGCGGGGCTTTTCGGGGATTCGTGGTGCCGGCACCAGGAGTCGAACCCGGGACCTACTGATTACAAGTCAGTTGCTCTACCAGCTGAGCTATACCGGCGAAGAGGGCGACATTATAGCCAGCCGCCGCCAGGAGTAAACCACTGATTTTCCTGCCCGAATGCCGTTCGTCCTCAGTGCCCGGAGGCGGCCGCGCCGGGCTTGGCGCCGAACGGCGGGCGGGCCAGCCAGATGATCACCAGCAGGGCGAGGAACAGCCAGCCGAGCATGGTGAAGTAGTCGATGGTGGACATCATGTAGGCCTGGCTCTGCACCATCCGGTCGAGCAGCGCCGCGTTCGCCTGGGTGTTGCCGCCGAGCTGGGCGAGGGTTTCGTGGGTGGCCGGGTCGTAGAGGCTGATGTTTTCGCTGAGGTAGGCGTGGTGTTGGGTGGCGCGGCGGTTCCAGATCCAGGTGGTCAGCGAGGCGGCGAAGCTGCCGCCGAGGGTGCGCAGGAAGGTGGCCAGGCCGGAGCCGTCGGCGATCTGGTCGGGGGGCAGGTCGGAGAGCAGGATGCTCAGGATCGGCATGAAGAAGAACGCCACGCCGAGCCCCATGATCAACTGCACGATGGCGATGTGCTGGTAGTCGACCTCGGTGGTGAAGTTGGCGCGCATGAAGCAGGTGATGGCCATCGCCAGGAACGACAGGCCGGCGAGCATGCGCAGGTCGAAATGGTTGGCGTAGCGGCCGACCAGCGGCGAGAGGAACACCGGGAGGATGCCGATTGGCGCGGCGGCCAGCCCGGCCCAGGTGGCGGTGTAGCCCATCTGGGTCTGTAGCCATTGCGGGAGCAGCAGGTTGATGCCGAAGAACGCGGCATAGCCCAGCACCAGCGCCAGGGTGCCGGCGGCGAAGTTGCGGTGGGCGAACAGGCGCAGGTTGACGATCGGATGGCGGTCGGTGAATTCCCAGATGATGAAGAAGGCCAGGGCGATCGCCGCGATCAGCGCGCCGCCGACGATGAAGTTCGACTCGAACCAGTCCAGGTCGTTGCCCTTGTCGAGGACGATCTGCAGGGCGCCGACGCCGATCACCAGGGCGGTCAGGCCGACGTAGTCCATCGGCGCCTTCTTGATCACCACCGGGCGTGCCTTCAGTTGCTGGTAGACGACGAAAGCGGCGAACAGGCCGACCGGCACGTTGATGAAGAAAATCCACGGCCAGCTGTAGTCGTCGGTGATCCAGCCGCCGAGGATCGGCCCGGCGATCGGCGCCACCACCGTGACCATCGCCAGCAGGGCCAGGGCCATGCCGCGCTTCGCCGGTGGGTAGATGGAGATCAGCAGGGTCTGGGTGATCGGATACAGCGGCCCGGCGACGAAGCCCTGCAAGGCGCGGAAGCCGACCAGAGAAGGCATCGACTGGGCGATGCCGCAGAGGAACGAGGCGAGTACGAACAGCAGCGCGGCGGCGATGAACAGGCGCACCTCGCCGACCCGCCGGGCCAGCCAGCCGGTCAGCGGCAGGGCGATGGCGTTGCTCACGGCGAACGAGGTGATCACCCAGGTGCCCTGTTCCGAACTCACCCCGAGGTTACCGGAGATGGTCGGCAGGGCGACGTTGGCGATGGTGGTGTCGAGCACCTGCATGAAAGTCGCCAGGGACAGGCCGATGGTCGCCATCACCAGGCTGGGCGGGGAGAAGCTGCTGCTTTCGCTCATGCTGGCGGGCTCAACGCTGGGCGGTCTTGCCGTGGTCTTCGGCGAGGTTGGCTTCGATCAGGCGTTCGATCAGCTTGTCGGCCGAGGCCAGTTGCTGCTGGTAGACATCGGTGGAGAACAGCGCTTCGCGCGGTGGCTGCTGGGCCAGGGCCGGGCCGCTCTGGTCGTGCAGGTCGACCTTGACGTCCATCGACAGGCCGATGCGCAGCGGATGCTTCTGCAATTCTTGCGGATCGATATGGATGCGCACCGGCACCCGCTGGACGATCTTGATCCAGTTGCCGGTGGCGTTCTGCGCCGGCAGCAGGGAGAACGCGCTGCCGGTTCCCACGCCGAGGCTGTCGACGGTGCCGCTGTAGCGCACGTCGCTGCCGTAGAGGTCGGAGCGGATCTCCACCGGCTGGCCGATACGCATGTGCTTGAGCTGGGTTTCCTTGAAGTTGGCGTCGATCCAGATCTGGTCCAGCGGGACCACGGCCATCAGCGCAGTGCCCGGTTGCACGCGCTGGCCGACCTGTACGCTGCGCTTGGCGACGTAGCCGGTGACCGGCGCGACGATGGTCGAGCGGGCGTCGTCCAGGTAGGCCTGGCGCAGTTGCGCGGCGGCGGCCTTGACGTCCGGATGGGAGGTGATCTGGGTGTCGTCGACCAGCGCGCGATTGGTGTTCAACTGCTGTTCCGAGCTGGTCAGCGAGGCTTTCGCGCTGTCCAGGGCGTCGCGGGCGTGGGCCAGTTCCTCCTGGGAAATGGCGCCGTCGTCGGCGAGGTTCTTGCGCCGCTTGTAGTCGGCCTCGGCCTTGGCCAGCGCGACCTTGCGGGTGGCGACCTCGGCGCGATAGCCGTCGACGTTGCTGAACAGCCCGCGCACCTGGCGCACGGTGTGGGCCAGGTTGGCCTCGGCGCGTTGGAGGGCGATGTCGGCGTCGCTGGGATCGAACCTGACCAGTTCCTGGCCCTTGCGCACCAGGTCGCCGTCGTCGGCGCCGATGCTGACCACGGTGCCGACGATCTGCGGGGTGATCTGTACCACGTTGCCGTTGATGTAGGCGTCGTCGGTGTCCTCGTGCCAGCGGCCGTAGAAGAACTCCCAGGCCACGCTGGCCAGGGTGGCGAGAACGATCACGGCGAGCAGGATCAGCAACCAGCGCTTGCGCTTCGGGTTGCCGGCGGGGGTTTCGCTGTTGGCGGTAGTCATGGTGGGTGCCTCGTTCATTCTGCCGGCGCTTTCGCGGTAGCGAGCGCAGCGGAGCGGGAATCGGGTTGGAAACCGCCGCCCAGGGCCTGGACCAGCTGGACGGAAAGATCGATCTGCTGGCTCTCCAGGCTGGCCAGCTGGCGTTCGGCGACCAGCAGTTGCTGTTGCACGCTGAGGGCGTCGAGGTAGCTGCCGACGCCTTCGCCGTAGCGACGCATGGCCAGGTCGAAGTTGGACCTGGCGATATCGCGGGCCTGGCGCTGGTCGATCACCTGCTGCTCCAGGGAGCGCAACTTGCCGAGGTCGTCGCTGACCTCGCCGAGGGCCTGGACCAGCGTCTTGTTGTACTGGCCGACGGCCAGGTCGTAGTCGGCGTCGCGTTCGGCCAGGTTGGCGCGGCGGCGGCCACCGTCGAAGATCGGCAGGGAGATCGCCGGCGCCACCTGGAAGAAGCGGCTCGGCGCCTGCAACACGTCGCTGGTGTGCAGGGCGGCGAGGCCGGCCATCGCGCCGAGATTGAGGTTGGGATAGAACTCGGTCTTCGCCGAGTCGATGTTGCGGCGCGCCGCCTCGACCCGCCAGCGCGCGGCAACGATGTCGGCGCGGCGGCCGAGCAGTTCCGCCGGGAGCACCGAGGGCAGGCTCAGGCTGGCCGGGTTCAGCGGTTGCGGGCGCTGCAGTTCGAGACCGCGATCGGGCCCCTTGCCCAGCAGCACGGCGAGGGCGATGCGGGCGCTGGCGATGTCCTGCTCGGCGGCGCTGAGCTGCTGGCGGGCGGTGGCCAGCTGGGTCTGCGTCTGTTGCAGCTGGACCTTGCTGTCGAGCCCGGCGCTCATGCGCTTCTGGCTCAGCTCGGTCATGCGCTGCGAGCGCTTCAGTTCTTCCTCGGCGAGATCGCGCACGGTAAAGGCGTGGGCGAGGTCGCTGTAGGCGCGGGCGATGCTCGCCGAGAGGCCGATGCGCGCGGCCTGGCTGTCGATCCGGGCGGCATTGGCCTGGCCGAGGGCGGCTTCCCAGGCGGCGCGCTCGCCGCCCCAGAGGTCGAAGTCGTAGTTGAAGCCGAGCGACAGGTACTTGATCGCCGAATAGCGGCCGCCGAGCGGTGCCGGGGCCACGCTGGTCGGCGCGCGGATGCCGGAGTAGCTGGCCTTGGCGTCCAGCGTCGGCTGGCGCGCGGCATCTTGCGCCTGGGCCGTTGCCGCCGCCTGGCGCGCACGCGCCTCGGCGATCTGCAGGTCGGGGGTGCCTTGCAGGGCTTCGCCGATCAGTTGGTCGAGCTGCCGGTCGCCGAGCCCGGTCCACCAGTCCTGGCGCGGCCAGGCCGCTGGCGAAAGGGCTACGCCGTCCAGGCTCCTGCCCGCCTGGAGGGCGCCTGCCGGTTGCAGTTGGGCGTTCGGTTCCAGGCCTTCGGAAGTGACGCAGCCGGCGGCCAGCAGTATCGCCGAGGCCAGCGCCAATCGCTGCGGCCAGGGATGGAGAAGAGGGAACGGCATGGATCAGGACTCCTGCAGGCTGGCCCTAGGGCAGCCGGCGTGTAGCAGAACCTTGGTCAGCAGATGGGTCAGCGTCTGCAATTCTTCCGTGCTCAGGCAGGCGACCAGCTCGTTCATCGCCGCCGAGGCGATCAGCGGAAGCTGCTCCTGGACCTTCCGTCCCGCTTCGCTGAGATCCAGGCGCAGGCAACGGCGGTCTTCGGGACAGCGGCCGCGCAGCAGCAGCCCTTTTTTCTCCAGGCGCGCCAGCATGCGCGTCATCGAGCCGCTGTCCACCGACAGCTCGCGACACAGTTCGACCGGACTGTTGGCGCGGTTGAGACCGACGAAGATCAGCACCTTGAACTGGGCGGCGGTGATGTCCAGCGCGGCGAGGTGCTTCTCGAGGATGCGGTCCTTGGTCGCGGCACTGACGCCGATGAGCTGGCCAATGGAGCCCTTGAAGGGAAAGTCGGAGGCGCTGTAGTGACCCATGGGGGAGGGGATCGCTGTCTAGGCAGGGAAAGTGTTTCAAAATAATACTGCCTAGGCAGCGATTAACAAGAGCTCAACCGTTGCAATAAAAGAACAATCCGTTCCTTCGAACGTCATGCGATGCCGTTCTGCAACTATTGCCGGTGCTGAAGTCCACTTTCGGATTAACCGGAAAGCCAGGCTTATGCACAAGTGGGCAAGGGATAGGAAGGAAACGCTCTAAGAGTCGCTGTGGTTATTTCGGTTGTTATCAAGATATTGTTTTATATGGATTTTATTTTTTCTGTTCATTTTTTGAACAGCATTGGCTGCCCCTGGATACGGGCCCCTCGGCAGATGTTTCCCAGAACTTGTCACCAGACTTATCCACAGGTTGTGTGGGCAACCATCCGGAACACCCGTATCAGCTGCGCTCCGCAAGGATCAGCAGGTTTCGCGGAGACAGGGAGGTCGGACAGAACTCGCCCAGGCGGACGCTATAGCCCTGTTCGACCAGATACAGGCAGCGGTCCAGCAGCAGCCAGAGTTCCAGCGGGCGGCGGAACAGGGCGCGCACCAGTTCCAGGTTGCGGACCATCGCCAGGCGCTTCCAGCCGGCCGCTTCCAGCGCCTGCCAGTCGCGCGCGGCCGGTTCGGGAAGTCCCTTGAGGGCGGCGAGTTCGCGACAGTAGTCGGCGTATGGACGTTCCAGCCAGGCCACCGGAAGGGAAGGCACGCTGAGGTACTGGTCGATTCCGCGTAGCTCGCGCTGCAGCAGGTCGAAACCCAGGCGCCGGGCCATCGACTGGTCGCGCTGGCGACGGACCCGTTGGCTGGCGGTGACTGTCTCGCTCAGGGGCAGGCGCAGGTCGTCAAGCGATAGCGCGAGCAGCGATCGGCCTGCTGCTTGCGAGAGTGGCTGGTAGAAAGGCCCCGGAATGCGGTTGTAGCAGCATGGCGCCACCGCCAGTTGGCGACAGCCGGCCTGGCTGGCCAGGCGCAGCAGGCGCAGGTGCAGTTCGCCGCAAGCGTGCAGGGCCACTGGCGTATGCCCGGGAAGCAGGCGCTCGGCGCAGTCCGCGGCCAGCACATCCTGGCGGAGGTGGTGGGCGGAGAGCCCCAGGCGGTCGCTCAGGCGCTGTCCGTCGGCGACCAGCGCGGGATCGTGTTCGAGGCAGGTCAGCGGTTGCCCCGCATGGGCCAGCAGGCGGCCCAGATGGCCCTTGCCGGAGCACCAGTCGAGCCAGTGGACGACCGGCCGGGCGAACTGCAGGCGCCCGGCGAACAGGCCGATCTGCTGCCACTTGCGTCCCGGTACGTCGACGTTGAAGCGGTTCGGTGCCTGCGGGCGTTCCGCCAATGGCAGTTCGCCGACCGCGCCCAGCGCCGCGGCTTGGGCGGCGAGCTGCGGATAAGGCGCGGGCGCGGCCAGGCGGGTGGGCTGGTTGTGCTCCGCGTCGGCCTGTTCGAGGCTGCGCCCGCGCAGCCAGGACGCCAGCTCGGTGTGTTCGGCTTCCCACGCCAGGGTCGGTTCGCTGAACGGGCGGGGTCGCCAGAGCCGCTGGTGTTCGAGGAGGAACGCGTCCAGCGCGAGGAAGCGCTGCGACAGGGCGTCGCCAGTGAGGAACGGGAAGGTTTCGGACACGATGCGAGCGGCAGCGGGAAAACGGGGCGGCGATTATAGCCGCCCCGCAGGCATCGGAAAGCGCCCGCTCAGCGGCCCTGGGTGGCGTCGACCCGCAACCAGCGTTCGATCAGGCGGAATATCCGCGTCAGCACGATGGTGATCACCAGGTACAGCGCGCCGGCCAGGCAGAAGAACAGCATCGATTCGTAGGTGCGGGCGATGATGGTCCGGGCCATGCCCATGATGTCGAACAGGGTCACGGTGTAGACCACCGCGCTGGCCTTGAGCATCAGGATCACTTCGTTGCTGTAGGCCGGCAGGCCGATGCGCACCGCGCGCGGAAGGATGATGTGCCAGAGCGCCTGGCGCCGCGACATGCCGAGGGCACGGGCGGCCTCCACCTCGCCGACCGGCACCGAGTGGATCGCGCCGCGGAGGATCTCGGCGATATAGGCGGCGGTGTGCAGGGTCATGGTCAGCAGCGCGCACCAGTACGGATCGCGCAGGTAGGGCCAGAAGGCGCTCTTGCGCACTTCCTCGAACTGCGCCAGGCCGTAGTAGACGATGAACAGTTGCAGCAGCAGCGGCGTGCCGCGGAAGAAGAAGATGTAGGCGTACGGCACCGTGCGCACGTACCAGTGCCGCGAGGCGCGGGCGATGCCCAGCGGCAGGGCCAGGGCGAGCCCGGCGACCACCGCGATCGCCAGCAGCTCCAGGGTCAGCGCCGCGCCCTGGAGCATCTTCGGCATCCACTTGAGGATCAGCTCCCACTCGCTCATAGCTCGTTCCTCACGAAACCACGGCCGGAGCGACGTTCGAGGAAGTGCAGGGCGACCATGATGACGACCGTGAGGCTCAGGTAGATGGCGGCCGCGGTCATGTAGAAGGTGAAGGGTTCCTTGGTCGCGTTGGAGGCGACCTGCGCCTTGCGCATGATCTCGTCGAGGGTGATCAGCGACACCAGCGCGGTGTCCTTCAGCAGGATCAGGTACAGGTTGCCGAGGCCGGGCAGGGCGACCCGCCAGATCTGCGGCAGGACGATGCGCCAGAATATCCGTCCGGGCGACAGGCCGAGCGCCTGGCCGGCCTCGCGATGGCCGCGCGGAATGGACAACAGCGCGCCGCGGAACACCTCGGTGGCGTAGGCGCCGAAACACAGGCCGAGGGCCAGGGTGCCGGCGGCGAACGGCGAGAGCGCCAGGTCCGGCTTGCCGAAAAGGTCGCCGAGGGCGTTCAGGCCGCTCACCGTGCCGAAATAGATCATCAGTACCCAGAGCGTTTCCGGCACGCCACGGACGATGGTGGTGTAGGTGCCGCCGAGGAAACGCAGGGCCGCGTACTTCGAAGTCTTCGCGATGGCGCCGAGGAGGCCGAGCAACAGCCCCACGCAGACCGCCGCCAGCGACAGCTTGAGGGTCATCCAGGTACCGGCGAGCAGTTGCTCGCCGAACCCATGCAGGTCGAGAATCATGAGAAGTCAGGCCTGAAGGCGGCCACCGCCGGGACGCGCCCGGCGGTGGCCTGGCTTGGCATCAATAGATGCTGAAGGGGAAGTACTTGTCGTTGATCTTCTTGTAGGTACCGTCGGCGACGATTTCCTTCAGCGCGGCGTTGAGCTTCTCGCGCAGCGGGTCGCCCTTGCGCACGGCGATACCGATCTTGTCGTTGTCGAACACCGGTTCGCCCTTGAACTCGAACTCCTTGCCGGCGTCGCTCTTCAGCCAGTCGTACTGCACGAACTTGTCGGCCAGCACGCCGTCCAGGCGCCCCGAGGAGAGGTCGAGGTAGGCGTTCTCCTGGGTGTCGTAGAGCTTGATGGTGACCACGTCGGCCATGTTGTCTTCCAGCCAGGTGCCGGCGATGGTGGCGCGCTGGGCGCCGATCACCTTGCCCTTCAGGGAGTCCTTGTCGGTCTTGAAGTCGACGCTCTTCGGCGCGACGAACTGCAGCTTGTTGGTGTAGTAGGGATCGGTGAAGTCGACTGCCTGCTTGCGCTCGTCGGTGATCGACATGGACGCGACGATGAAGTCGAACTTCTTGGCGTTCAACGCCGGGATGATGCCGTCCCAGTCGGAGGTCACCACCTCGCACTCGGTCTTCATCTTGGCGCACAGCGCCTTGCCGATGTCGAGGTCGAAGCCGACCGCCTGGCCGCTGGCATCGATGCCGTTGAAGGGCGGGTAGGCGCCTTCGGTGCCGATGCGCAGCTTGTCGGCGGCGCTGGCGTCGAGGGCGAAGGCCAGGGTTGCAGCGGCGGCCAGCAGGATCTTCTTATAGTTCTTCATGCGGTGTTGCTCCGTTAGCGGTGGCTGGACATGAACTGTTTGCAGCGCGCCGACTGGGGGTTTTCGAAAACCTGTTGCGGCGTTCCCTGCTCTTCTACCAGGCCCTGGTGGAGGAATACCACCTCGCTGGAAACCTGGCGGGCGAAGCTCATTTCGTGGGTGACCAGCAGCATGGTCCGGCCCTCTTCGGCGAGCGCACGGATCACGTTAAGCACTTCCTGTACCATTTCCGGGTCGAGCGCCGAGGTGGGCTCGTCGAACAGGATCACCTTGGGTTGCATGGCCAGGGTCCGGGCGATGGCCGCGCGTTGCTGCTGGCCGCCGGAAAGTTGCGCGGGATAGCTGTGGCGCTTGTCGGCGATGCCGACCTTGGCCAGCAGGCCCTCGGCGATCTCGATCGCTTCGGCCTTGCTCTTGCCCAGTACGCGACGTGGCGCCTCGATCACGTTGTCGAGGATGCTCATGTGCGGCCACAGGTTGAAATTCTGGAAGACGAAACCGAGTTCGCTGCGCAGCCGGTTGATCTGCTGGCTGTCGGCGGCGACCAGGTCGCCGTTCTTGCTCTTCTTCAGGCGCAGCTCTTCGCCGGAGACCAGGATCTGGCCCTGGTGCGGGTTCTCCAGCAGGTTGATGCAGCGCAGGAAGGTGGATTTGCCCGAGCCGGACGATCCGAGGATGGAGATCACGTCGCCGTCGCGGGCGGTGAGGGAGATGCCCTTGAGCACTTCGAGGTCGCCGTAGCGCTTGTGCAGGTTACGGATTTCCAGTGCGGGGGTGGCCTCGGCCATGGATTTTCCTCTTGTTATTCGGATTGGAAGGGCCTTCCTGGCGAAGGCAAGCTAGCACAGCGCTTCAACCGGAGCCAAGCAGGCGGCGTGCCTCTGGAGCGGGGTTGGCGGCATCTTGTCGCATCGCTGCAGTGCGCTGTCGCGTGGGAACAAAACTGTCGGCTTTCGAAGAAAACTCCTGGCGAACCCTGACCTGAAGCAGAGCCTGGAGGTCGGTGCGCGCCCCGTTCCCGGGCATGCGGGACCGCCTATGGAGCCGCCGGCGGCTGCTCCGCGCGCGGCTCCGCCAGCACCTTGGCGGCGGCCAGCGGCGGCGGTGGGGTGATGCCCATCGACACATAGATGCTGGTGAAGGTGTCCATGCCGATCTGTGCCGGTTTCACCCATTCCACCGGAACGTAGAGCAGGCCGCCGCCCACCGGGATCGGCGCGGTCGGCACCAGGATCGCGTAGTGCGCGCGGCCGTCCAGTTCCACCGCTTCGGGGTTGGGCATCAGCGCCAGCACGGCGGCGCCGTCGCCGCCGAAGAAACACCACACCGGACTCATTGCGGCGATGTCGGCGTCCTGCTTCTTGTCCAGCAGGCCGACGAAACGGTCGGCCAGGTTGTACAGGTTGCCGATCAGCGGGGTGCGCCGCAGGGTCAGGTCGAACAGGTTGGCCAGCGGCCGCTTCAGGCCTAGCTGTACGCCGAGGCCAAGCAGGTAGATGGCTACCAGCAGTAGCGCGGTACCGAGCAGGTAGGCCAGTGGCGAATCGCCGGCGAGCGGCTGGCCGATGGCGGCGAAGCCGCGACCGATCAGGCTGGATGGACCGACGAAGCGGTTCAGCAAGCTGACCACCCAGGCCAGCAAGGCCAAGGTGAGTACCAGCGGCAGCATCACCAGCAGGCCGGCGAGCCAGGTGGTGAGCAGGGAGTTGAAGCTTTTCTTCAGCATCGATCGGGGGTCCGGACAAGGTCCGCCTAGTCTATCGGCACTGCCTGGCTCACGCTCGGCCGTTCGCCGGGATGGGCGAAAGATCCGCCGCGGCGATTCGTCATTCCTTGTAGGCTGTGCGAGTCGCGTTCATTCCAGCAGGCCTTCACGGAGGGCGTATGGCGGAGAGAAAGACCCTGTTGCTGACCGGGGCGAGCCGCGGTATCGGGCATGCCACGGTGAAGTACTTCAATGCCGCGGGTTGGCGGGTGTTCACCGCGTCGCGGCAGAGCTGGGCCAGCGAATGTCCCTGGGCGGACGGCGAGGAAAACCACATCCATCTGGACCTGGAGGACATTCCCGGCGTCGAGGCCAGCCTGGAACTGATCCGCGAGAAGCTCGGCGACGGTCGGCTCCACGCACTGGTGGACAATGCCGGCATCTCGCCCAAGGGCGAAGACGGCGCGCGCCTCGGTGTGCTGGAAACCGACTACGCCACCTGGCTGCGGGTGTTCAACGTCAACCTGTTCTCCACCGCGCTGCTGGCGCGCGGCCTGTTCGCCGAGCTGAAGGCGGCGCAGGGAACGGTGATAAACGTGACCTCCATCGCCGGCTCGAAGGTGCATCCGTTCGCCGGGGTGGCCTACGCCACTTCCAAGGCGGCGTTGTCCGCGCTGACCCGCGAGATGGCCCACGACTTCGGCCCGCATGGGGTGCGGGTGAACGCCATCGCGCCGGGGGAGATCGACACCTCGATCCTGTCGCCGGGCACCGAGGAGATCGTCGAGCGCAGCATCCCGCTGCACCGCCTCGGCCGGCCGGAGGAGATCGCTTCGCTGATCTACTTCCTCTGCACCAGCGGCGCATCCTACGTGAATGGCGCGGAAATCCACGTCAACGGCGGGCAGCACGTCTAGGCGAACGGCGGAAAGCAAAAAGGCCCACCCGGAGGTGAGCCTTTTCGTCGTATTCATGGTGCCCAGGGACGGAATCGAACCGCCGACACGGGGATTTTCAATCCCCTGCTCTACCAACTGAGCTACCTGGGCAACGGGGCGCAATTAAACGGGTTTAGCGCGGCAGTGTCAACACCGGCGAAGAAATTTTTTTTGTTTTTTAACGCCTTACGATCCCCTCGCGGTTTCCGCCGGACTGCCGGGCCTCAGTTCCAGGCCTGGCGTTCCTCGTCGCGCAGCTCCACCGGCAGGCTCCGGCCTTCCTCGGCGGAGCGTCGTGCCAACTCCAGCAGGGCCATCAGCGCGCAGGCCTGTTGCGCCGACACCGGGTTGCGCGACTGGCCGCGGATGGCGGCGGCCAGCGCCTGGTAGTAGCGGCTCTGGTCGCCCGCCGGGGTGACCAGCGACTGGCGCAGGCCCTGGCCATCGATGTGCTGCAGCAGGTCGGGATCGCGGCCCCAGCCGGCGGAACCGGGGTGCAGTCCCTGGAGCAGTTGCGCTTCCTGGATGTCGGCGCCGGCCTTTAGCAGGCTGCCGTGGTCGCCGTGCACATTGAAGCGTGGCGCCGGATTGGCGGCGAGCATGCTGGCGCGCAGCGCTACCTGGCAGTGCGGATAATCGAGCAGGACCTCGAACCAGTCGTCGGTCTGCGCACCCTCGCGCAGCCGGCGCAGGTGTCCGTGCACACGCTGCGGTACGCCGAACAGGCACAGTGCCTGGTCGAGCAGGTGCGGGCCGAGGTCGAACCACAGCCCGGAGCCGGGCAGGTCGTGTTCGCGCCAGCGGTCGCGGACCTGCGGACGGAAGCGCTCGATGGCCGACTCGAAGTAGCGCACCGGGCCGATGCTGCCGGCCTGCAGGGCGGCCTCCACGGCGAGGAAGTCGCTGTCGAAGCGCCGGTTCTGGAACACCGAGAGGACCTGCCCAGGCCGTTCACGGGCGAGGTCGGCGAGGCGCCGGGCTTCGGCCAGGGTGACGGTGAACGGCTTGTCCACCACCACGTGCTTGCCGGCGCGCAAGGCCCGTTCGGCGAGGCTGGCGTGGGTGGCATTGGGCGAGGCGATGACCACCAGGTCGATGTCGGCGGCCTCGATGGCCTCATCCGGATCGGCGCTGACCCGGGCTTCGGGCAGGTCGGCGTGCACCCGCCCAGGGTCGCGGGAGACCACGTGCTCCAGGCACAACGCCGGTACCGCGCGGATCAGCGGGGCGTGGAAGGTCTTGCCGGCGAAGCCGTAGCCGATCAGCGCGGTGCGGATCGGAGGCAGGCCAGAGAGGGATGGGGTCATGGCGGCCTCCGTCGGGCGGGGTGGGGGTCAGGCGGATGGCGGCACGTAGCCGTCGGCCTTGGCGTAGTCCTCGCCGGAGAGGAACTTGTCCATCTCCTGCTGGAGGAACTTGCGGTCCTCGGCGTTCATCATGTTCAGGCGACGCTCGTTGATCAGCATGGTCTGGTGCTTCTGCCACTCGTCCCAGGCCTTGCGCGACACGTTGTTGTAGATGTCCTCGCCCTTCGCGCCAGGATACGGCGGGCGGTCGAGGCCGGGCAGCTCTTCGTGGTACTTGCGGCACATCACGGTGCGGCTCATGGTCGTTCTCCTGCAGTTGCCGCCGGGCCCGCGGGCCCGGCATTCACGCGGTCGTGCCGCGTCCGAGTTCCTGTTCTGCGCGCTTGAGCAGCTTCTTCACCGGAGCGGCGAGGCCCAGGCGCGGCGGGGTGGCGAGGTTATACCAGAGCCAGTCGCCCTCGGCCACGGCGCGCGGAGCGCCTTCCACCGCCACCAGCCAGGGCTCGATGGCGAGCTGGAAATGACTGAAGGTATGGGTCAGGCCGCTCAGTTCGCGGCGCTCGCCGAGGGCCAGGGAATGGCGCGCGGCGAGCGGTTCGAGGCCGTCGAGGTCGTCCAGTTCGGGGAGGCTCCAGAGCCCGCCCCAGAGTCCGCTGGAAGGCCGCCGGTAGAGCAGTATGGCGCCGTCGCGGTTGGCCAGGATCGGCATCAGCGTGCGCTTCTGCGGCAACGCCTTGCGCGGCTTGGGCTGCGGATAATCGGCTTCGCGGCCGAGCAGGTGCGCGCGGCAGCCCGAGACCAGCGGGCAAAGCAGGCAACTGGGCTTGCTGCGCGTGCAGAGGGTGGCGCCGAGGTCCATCATCGCCTGGGTGTAGTGGTTGACCCGTGCGTGCGGGGTGAAGCGTTCGGCGGCTTCCCACAGCGCCCTGGCCACCTTCGGTTCGCCGGGATAGCCGTCCTGCGCCAGGTAGCGCGCCAGTACGCGCTTGACGTTGCCGTCGAGGATCGGTGCGCGCAGGCCCATCGACAGGCTGGCGATGGCTCCAGCGGTGGAGCGGCCGATGCCGGGCAGTTCGGCGAGTTGCTCGACGTCGCGGGGGAACTCCCCCGCATGCCGCTCGACCACGATCTGCGCGGTCTTGTGCAGGTTGCGCGCACGGCTGTAGTAGCCGAGCCCGGTCCACAGGTGCAGGACTTCGTCCTCGGCCGCCGCGGCCAGTGCCTCGACGTCGGGCAACGCTGCCATGAAACGGTCGAAGTAACCGAGCACGGTGCTGACCTGGGTCTGCTGCAGCATGATTTCCGAGACCCACACCCGGTAGGGGGTGATGCCCTGCTGCCAGGGCAGATCCTTGCGACCGTGACGGTCGTACCAGTCGAGGACCGCGCCGTTGAAGCCTTCAGGTGTCATTTGCGGTTGAACAGCCCTTTGAGTGCGTCTTTCAGCTCCGGACTGACCTTGTCGCCGAGCTTCTCTTCGAGTTTTTCGTTGAGGCGATTGCCGGCCAGTTTCGCGGCGACCTTGCCCAGGCCTTCCTTGTCCAGGCGGCAGGCCTTGGCGCCGAGTTCCAGCGGGCCGCGGCAGAGCAGCGGCCATTCGATGCCGGCGTAGCGCTGGTTGACCTGGCAGGCCGGGTCCGGCATGTCGCTCTTGTCGCCCTGGATCTCCACGCCGATGCGATAGTCCATGCCCAGCACGCGCAGGTCGATATCGCCGTGGCCGCTGACCGCCAGGCCGGGAATGGCCACTTTCAGGTCAGGGTTGCTGGCCACGCCGTTGGTGAAGTTCAGGCTGCCCTTGAGCTCGCGGAAAGGCGTGTCCTTGCCGCCGTGAGTACCGGCAAGGGCCTTGCGGTTGAGGGTAGCGATGCCCTGGCAGAGCTGTTGCTCCAGGTTGGCGTCGGGCAGCACGCCGTTGATCAGGCTGAAGCGTGCGTTGCCGTTGAGATGGTCGATCCAGGATTTCTCGCTGTTGCCGCTGGTGCGGATGTCGGCATCGAGGTCGAGCAGCCCCTTCACCGGCGGTTTCTTGCCCTGGGCTTCGAGCAGGCGCTCCACCGGCACGTTGGCGATGTGCTTGGTGGCGGTCAGCACGGCGCTGTCCTGGCGTACATCGAGGTTGGCCTTGGCGTTGAAGCGGCCGTTGTACAGCCCGCCGCGCATGTCGTCGAGGCTGATCACGCCGCCCTGGCCGCGCAGCTTCAGGCTGGCGTCGTCGATCGGCAGCTTCTCGACGGTCAGCCGGCCGAAGTTCAGCGCCACGTCCAGGTCGAGCTTGCGCAGGGTCGCGATGGGCAGCAGCGGCGCGTCGCTCCAGGCCTGCCTGGTCGGTTTTTCCGGTAGCGGCGTGTTGCCCTGGGCGGCACTGGCCACGGTGGCGTCGACTTCCGCCTTGCGCGTGGCGCTGGCGGCATCCTGGGCTTGCTTGGCCTTGGCCGGCAGGTAGCGGTCGAGGTCGAGCTTGTCGCCCTTGAGCTGGGCGCGCAGCGATTGCCTGGCGAAATCGGCGATGCCGAAGCGGCCGCTGAAGGCAGTGTCGTCCAGACCCAGCTTGAGGTCTTCGAGATTCAGGCTGTTGCGGCTGCCGGCCAGGCGGGTGTTCAGCTCGAACTTGCCGAGGGTGTTGGCATCGGCCATGGCCGGCAGGGTCACACCGATGCCGGCGAGGAACTCGCGCAGGTTCATCGGCGCGATCGACAGGCCGCCGCTGAACTTGGTGTCCTTGTCCAGCTCGCGGGCCTTCAGTTCGCCGAGGGCGCGCAACTGGTTGACGCTCAGCTTCAGGCCGTTCCACTCGGCGATCTGCGCCGACTGGTCGAGCAGCAACTGGCCCTGGGCGGAGAAGGTGGCGGTCTTGCCTTGCAGCGGCTCGCCCGAGGCTTCGCCGGAGAGCCTGGCGTCTTCCAGTTGGTAGCGCCTGAGCGCGGTGTCGAAGCGCAGGTTGCCGGTCAGCTCGGTCTTGACCCGTACCACCGGCTGGTTGGTGCCGAGGTAGGCGTTGAGCTTCAGCGGAATGCTGCTGCCTTCGCGAATGGCGCCGGTGCTCAGCTCGATGCCCTCGACGTTGTACTGCTTGCCGCTGGCTTCGTCGGTATAGGTGACGCGGGCGTTGTTGACGTTGAGGCTGTCGATGTCGAGCTTGATCGGGGTACGCGGGCTGTCGTTCTGCGGCGCCTGCTCCGGTGCCTGCGCCTGGGCGCCCTTGCCGTCCGCTGCCGGCGGGGTGGCGGAAGGAGCGGCCGGGGCCTGGGGCTGGGCCGGCTTGCCGATGTTTTCCCAGTTGCCCTTGCCCTGCTTGTCGCGGACCAGGTCCAGGCTCAGGCCTTCGAGGCGGATCGCGCTCATCTGCACGTCCTTGCGCAGCAGCGGCAGGACCCGCACCGACAGGCCGAGCATCTGCAGGTCGGCGAACGGCTTGGTCGGCGTGGCGGCGCTGGCGATGCTGGTGTCGTGCAGCTCCAGGCCCAGCCAGGGGAACAGGCTCCAGCCGATGTCGCCCTTCAGGTCCAGCTCCAGGTTGGCCTTGTCGCGGGCGATCTGGCGGATTTCGTCCTTGTAGTCATTGGGATCGAACAGGTGGGTCAGGGCGAAGCCCAGGGCCACGACGAGCAGTAAGAGTCCCAGGAAGAACAGCCCCAGGACCTTGCCGAATGCTTTCATGGACGAATCCTTTGTGCTGGCAGCGGTGAATGTGCGGGCGAGTATAACAACGCCGTTTTGCCAGGCCGACCCTGCGCGCGGCGAAACCTCGTCTCAGAGTGCGCGGGCGACCCGTTCGGCGAGCGCCAGGCTGGCGGTGAGGCCGGGCGACTCGATGCCGAACAGGTTGACCAGGCCGGGCAGGCCGTGTTCGGTAGGGGTTTGGATGATGAAGTCGGCGGCGGGTTCCCCCGGCCCGCCGAGCTTGGGCCGGATGCCGGCGTAGCCGGCGGCCAGGCGCCGAGGATCGATGCCGGGGAAGTAGCGCGAGATGGCCTGGGCGAAGGCGGGGCGGAGGGATTCGTCGACGCGGTAGTCGAGGTTGTCCACGTAATTCACGTCGGGACCGAAGCGCAACTGGCCGCCGAGGTCGAGGGTGGCGTGGATGCCGAGCCCGGCGGTGCGCGCCTCGGGCATCGGGTAGACCAGGTGGCGGAACGGCGAGCGGCCGCTGTAGGAGAAATAGCGCCCCTGGCACAGGTGCAGCGCCGGCACCTGGCGCGGATCGAGGCCTTCGGTGCGTTGCGCCAGCGCCTGGGCGAACAGGCCGCCGGCATTGACCACCCAGCCCGCGCGCAACCGGAACGCTTCGCCGACGCTCTGTCCTTCGGCGCGCCAGCCGCCGGCGTGGCGCTCCAGGCGGTCGACCCGGGTGTCCAGCGCCAGTTGTGCGCCGTGGCGTTCGGCGACGGCCTGCAGCGATTGCAGGTAGGCGTGGCTGTCGATGATTCCCGTGCTCGGCGAGAGCAGGGCGGCGACCCCGCGGACCTGGGGCTCCAGCGCGCGCAGCGTGGTGCCGTCCAGCGGCATCAGGTCGTCGACCCCGCAGGCGCGTGCGTTGGCCGCCAGGGCCTGGAGCCTCTCGCGCTCGTTTTCCTCCACCGCCACCAGCAGCTTGCCGATGCGCCGGTGGCCGACGCCGTGGCGGGCGCACCAGGCGTACAGGCGTTCGCGGCCTTCCAGGCAGAGATCGGCCTTGAGCGAGCCGGGCGGGTAGTAGAGGCCGGCGTGGATCACTTCGGAATTGCGACTGGAGGTGTGGCTACCGACCAGCCGTTCGCGCTCCGCCACCAGTACGCCGTGGCCGGCTTCGGCCAGGCGCGCGGCGCAGGCCAGGCCGAGGGCGCCGGCGCCGACTACCAGTACGTCGACGTCGTTCATGCGTCGCTGGCTGCGCGCTGCAGCACGGCGACGATCGCTGCCCGCGCCTGCGGGCTGTTCTTCCAGCAACTGGAGCCGGTCAGGGCCGCGCCCTGGGCGAGGATACTCGCGGCGTCGCAGTCGCGCAGCCGGACGAAGCTGTCAAGGCCCATCTGCTCCAGGCGTTGCAGCACGGTCGGGCCGACCCCCTTGAGGGCAAGCAGGGCGGCGCGTTCGGCGGAGGAAAAGGACATGGCGAAGCTCCGTGGCGGGGACCGCCACCGAGCATATCAGAGGCTGTCCAGCGGCAGCCCGTGGCGTGCCGCGAGGGCACGGGCCTCCAGGTGCCCGTCCGGGGCGACCAGGCGCAGCGGCTTGCCGGCTTCGGCAGCCAGGCGCCGGGCCTCGTCGAGGAGGCGTCGGCCGACCCCGCGGCCGCGGGTGATGCCGCGCACGCAAAGGTGCGACAGCTGCCAGGCGTCGTCGCCGCGCCGCAGCAGGGCGGCACCCAGCAGGCGGTCGTTGAAGCGCCCGGCGATCAGCTCGTCGGCGGCCAGCCCGGCCGCGACCAGCGCCGCGCCGTCGGCATGCGGGGCGAACAGCCAGTCCGGCGCGTCGGCGTAGATCTTCGCCAGGTCCAGGCGATCCTGGGCGCTGGGTTGGGCGAGGGTTTCGACGATCACGGGCATGCGGCTCTCCGCGGCGGGATGAAAGGAGCGCAGTGTAAGGCCTGGCCCGCCGCCCGTGGGGCGATTCGCGCCGACGGTCGCGGCTGGCAGCGCCAGCCCGGGCCTGCCTATAATGCTGGCCCTCTTATAATTACGTGCAGTGTTAGCTGTGGAGCTGGTGATGGCCGAACGCAAGGCATCCGTCGCGCGCGACACCCTGGAGACCCAGATCAAGGTCTCCATCGACCTGGATGGGACCGGCAAGGCCCGGTTCGATACCGGGGTTCCCTTCCTTGACCACATGATGGACCAGATCGCCCGCCACGGCCTGATCGACCTGGACATCGAGTGCAAGGGCGACCTGCATATCGACGATCACCACACCGTCGAGGACATCGGCATCACCCTCGGCCAGGCCTTCGCCAAGGCCATCGGCGACAAGAAGGGCATCCGCCGCTACGGCCACGCCTACGTGCCCCTCGACGAGGCGCTGTCGCGGGTGGTCATCGACTTCTCCGGGCGGCCCGGCCTGCAGATGCACGTTCCCTTTACCCGTGCCAGCGTCGGCGGCTTCGACGTCGACCTGTTCATGGAATTCTTCCAGGGCTTCGTCAACCACGCCCAGGTGACCCTGCACATCGACAACCTGCGCGGGCACAACACCCACCACCAGATCGAGACCGTGTTCAAGGCCTTCGGCCGCGCGCTGCGCATGGCCATCGAGCTGGACGAGCGGATGGCCGGGCAGATGCCGTCGACCAAAGGGTGCCTGTGATGCAGACGGTAGCCGTGATCGACTACGGCATGGGCAACCTGCACTCGGTGGCCAAGGCCCTTGAGCACGTCGGTGCCGGCCGGGTGCTGGTTAGCAGCGACGCGGCGGTGATCCGCGAGGCCGACCGGGTGGTGTTCCCCGGGGTTGGCGCGATCCGCGACTGCATGGCCGAGATCCGCCGCCTGGGCTTCGACGCCCTGGTCCGCGAGGTCAGCCAGGACCGCCCGTTCCTCGGCATCTGCGTCGGCATGCAGGCATTGCTGGAGCGCAGCGAGGAGAACGACGGGGTCGACTGCATCGGTCTGTTCCCCGGCCAGGTGCGCTTCTTCGGCAAGGACCTGCACGAAGCCGGCGAGCACCTGAAGGTGCCGCACATGGGCTGGAACCAGGTGAGCCAGGCGGTGGAGCACCCGCTGTGGCACGAGATTCCCGACCAGGCGCGCTTCTACTTCGTGCACAGCTATTACATCGAGGCCGGTAACCCGCGCCAGGTGGTGGGGCACGGGCACTACGGCGTCGATTTCGCCGCCGCGCTGGCCGAAGGCTCGCGTTTCGCCGTGCAGTTCCACCCGGAAAAGAGCCATACCCACGGCCTGCAACTGCTGCAGAACTTCGTGGCCTGGGACGGGCGCTGGTAGGCCATGGCCAGGGCGAAGAGCAAGACGCCGATCCTCCAGCTGGACGCCGCGCAGACCCAGGACGCGGTACTGGCGATCAAGCACTTCATGGAGGACCGCTTCGAACTGGAGCTGGGTTCCTTCGAAGCCGAGGAACTGCTCGATTTCTTCGCCCGCGAGTTCGCCCCGTACTTCTACAACAAGGCCATCCTCGACGTGCAGTCGTACCTGAAGGAACGGTTCGAAAGCATCGAGAGCGATGTCTGGGCGCTGGAAAAGAGTTGAGTTTCCGCGCGCCTGCCCACCGAATACAGACTTGAACAGGGTTCACCGATGCTGATCATTCCCGCGATCGACTTGAAAGACGGCGCCTGCGTGCGTCTGCGCCAGGGCCTGATGGAAGACGCCACGGTCTTCTCCGACGATCCGGTGGCGATGGCCGCCAAATGGGTCGATGGCGGTTGCCGCCGCTTGCACCTGGTGGACCTGAACGGCGCTTTCGAAGGCAAGCCGGTCAACGGCGAGGTGGTCACCGCCATCGCCCGTCGCTACCCGGACCTGCCGATCCAGATCGGTGGCGGCATCCGCTCGCTGGAAACCATCGAGCATTACGTTCGCGCCGGCGTCAGCTACGTCATCATCGGCACCAAGGCGGTCAAGCAGCCTGAGTTCGTCGGCGAGGCCTGCCGCGCCTTCCCGGGCAAGGTCATCGTCGGCCTGGATGCCAAGGACGGTTTCGTCGCCACCGACGGCTGGGCCGAGGTCAGCGAAGTCCAGGTGATCGACCTGGCCCGTCGCTTCGAGGCCGACGGGGTGTCCGCCATCGTCTACACGGATATTTCCAAGGACGGCATGATGCAGGGCTGCAACGTCGAGGCTACCGCCGCGCTGGCCAATGCCACGCGGATCCCGGTGATCGCCTCCGGCGGCATCCACAATCTCGGCGACATCCAGAAGCTGCTGGACGCCCGCACCCCGGGGATCATCGGCGCCATCACCGGCCGGGCGATCTACGAAGGCACCCTGGACGTGGCCGAAGCCCAGGCGCTGTGCGACAACTTCAAGGCCTGAGGCGAACCGCATGGCACTGGCAAAACGCATCATCCCCTGCCTCGACGTGGACAATGGCCGAGTGGTCAAGGGCGTCAAGTTCGAGAACATCCGCGACGCCGGCGACCCGGTCGAGATCGCCCGCCGTTACGACGAGCAGGGTGCCGACGAGATCACCTTCCTCGACATCACCGCCAGCGTCGACGGGCGCGACACCACCCTGCATACCGTCGAGCGCATGGCTAGCCAGGTGTTCATTCCGCTGACCGTGGGCGGCGGCGTACGCAGCGTGCAGGACATCCGCAACCTGTTGAATGCCGGCGCGGACAAGGTCTCGATCAACACCGCTGCGGTGTTCAACCCCGAGTTCGTCGGTGAGGCCGCCGACCGCTTCGGCTCGCAGTGCATCGTGGTCGCCATCGATGCGAAGAAGGTTTCCGCCCCGGGCGAGGCGCCGCGCTGGGAAATCTTCACCCATGGCGGGCGCAAGCCCACCGGGCTGGATGCCGTGCTCTGGGCGAAGAAGATGGAAGACCTGGGCGCCGGCGAGATTCTCCTGACCAGCATGGACCAGGACGGCGTGAAGAGCGGTTACGACCTGGGCGTGACCCGCGCCATCAGCGAGGCGGTGAACGTGCCGGTGATCGCTTCCGGCGGCGTCGGCAACCTGGAGCACCTGGCCGCCGGCATCCTCGAGGGCAAGGCCGACGCGGTGCTCGCGGCGAGCATCTTCCACTTCGGCGAGTACACCGTGCCGGAAGCCAAGGCCTACCTGGGCAGCCGCGGTATCGTGGTGCGCTGAGGCACGTTGCGCCGCAGCGCACAGGGCCGGTGATCGGCTAGCCATTCCTGAGCGCGAGTCGACACTCGCGCGGCTTTCTTTCAGGTACAGTCACGCCCCCCGCATCAGGTGCCGCTAGAGCGCCGATGCCCTGCCATAACGACAAACATTGCGACCGACAGGGAGTCCTCCATGTCCATCTTCCGTCTGGCTCTCGGCTGCGTCGGCAGCCTGGCCCTGCTATGCGCTAGCGCCCTGGCGCGCGCCGAAACCCTGGTCCTGCTGACCGAGAACCTGGTGCCGTTCAACATGGCGGTGAACGGCGGCAACTACGCCAAGGACGATGGCATCAGCGGCATCAGCACCGATACCGTGCGCGCCGCCTGCGAGCGCGCGCAGATCGAGTGCCAGCTGATCCTGCGCTTCCCCTGGGACCGGGTCTACCAGCAGGCGCTGAGCGAGCCCGGCTATGGCGTGTTTTCCACCGCCCGTACGCCGGAGCGCGAGGACAAGTTCAAGTGGGTCGGCCCGCTGGCGGTCAACGACTGGGTACTGATGGCTCGCGGCGACAGCAGCATCCACCTGAACAGCCTGGAAGACGCCGCGCGCTACCGGATCGGCGGCTACAAGAACGATGCCATCAGTCAGCACCTGGTCGACCGCGGCCTGCAGGTGCAACTGGCGCTGCGCGACAACGAGAACGTCGACAAGCTGGCCAGTGGGCAGATCGATCTCTGGGTCACCGCCGATCCGAGCGGGCGCTACGTCGCCCAGCGCGAGGGCCTCAAGGAGGTGAAGGTGGTCCAGCGTTTCCATACCGCCGAGCTGTTCCTGGCGCTGAACAAGGACACCCCGGACGAGCTGGTGCAGAAGTTGCAAACGGCGGTCGACGCGCTGCGCAGCGAAGGCTTGTTGAAGCAGATCCGCGAGCGCTACTGACGCCTCGCCGGCGATGCTGGCAAAAGGCTGGCCTGGCGGCGCGGCGCTGGTTATTCTGCCTCGCTCCAGGCCCCTGACAGGATGACAACAATGCAAAGAAGCCTGCTCTTCGCGCTGCTCGCAACCCTGCTGCTGGTCGGCGGCGCGCGCGCCGAAACCGATCCCGACTACAGCATGGTCCTGCTCACGGAGAACTTCCCGCCGTACAACATGGCGATCAACGGCAAGAACTTCGCCCAGGAAGACAACATCGACGGCATCGCCGTGGATATCGTCCGCGAGATGTTCAAGCGCGCCGGCATCAAGTACAGCCTGACCCTGCGTTTCCCCTGGGACCGCATCTACAAGCTGGCGCTGGAGAAGCCCGGCTACGGGGTGTTCGTCACCGCCCGCCTGGCCGAGCGCGAGGACAAGTTCAAGTGGGTTGGTCCGATCGGCCCGGACGACTGGGTGCTGCTGGCCAAGGGCGACAGCCCGATCACCCTGGGCAGCCTGGACGAGGCGAAGAAATACCGGATCGGCGCCTACAAGGGCGATGCCATCGCCGAGTTCCTCGGCAAGAACGGTTTCGAGGCCGACCTGGCGCTACGCGACCAGGAAAACGCGCAGAAGCTGGTCAAGGGCCAGATCGACCTCTGGGCCAGCGGCGATCCCGCCGGGCGCTACCTGGCCAAGCAGGAAGGCGTGACCGGCCTGAAGACGGTGCTGCGCTTCAACAGCGACCAGCTGTACCTGGCGCTCAACCGCGAGACTCCCGACGAAGTGGTGCAGAAGCTCCAGGCAGCCCTGGACGGCATGCGCAAGGAAGGCTTCGTCGAGGACATCCTCAACAGCTATCTCTGATTCGCTCCGTCCGGCCAACAGGGGGCCGGGCGGGGAAACGCCTTTGCCGGCCCCGCCGGCAATGCCATGGAAGGCCGACGAGCCAGGTATTTCGTCCTGACGCAGGGATGCCGCTAGCCAATAACGATAACCAAGCGAGCGGTGTGACCATGCTGAAAGTCCTGATCCAGACCCTGATCCTGGGGGTGTTGCTGGGGGCCTCCGCGGCCCGTGCCGAATTGCCCGCCGACTACAAGGTGGTGCTGCTGACCGAGAACTTCCCGCCCTTCAACATGGCGGTGGACGACAAGAACTTCGCCCGCGACGATGGCATCGACGGCATCAGTGCCGACATCGTCCGGGAGATGTTCAGGCGCGCCGGCATCGGCTATTCCCTGAGCCTGCGCTTCCCCTGGGACCGCCTGTACCGGTTGACCCTGGACAAGCCCGGCTACGGGCTGTTCTCCATGACCTACACCCCCGAGCGGGTGCCGCAGTTCAAATGGGTCGGCCCGCTGGCCGACACCAGTTGGGTGTTGCTGGCGCCGGCCGGCAGCAAGATCGCCGTGAAGAATCTCAAGGACGCCGCCCGCTACAAGCTCGGCGCCTACAAGAACGACGCGGTCAGCCAGCACCTGGAGGCCCAGGGCATCCCGGTGATCAACGCCCTGCGCGACCAGGAAAACGTGAAGAAGCTTACCGGCGGGCAGATCGACCTGTGGGCCACCACCGATCCGGTCGGCCGCTACCTGGCCAAGCAGGAAGGCGTGTCCGGCCTGCAGACGGTGCTGCGTTTCAACGAGGCCAAGCTCTACCTGGCGTTGAACAAGGACACTCCGGACGAGGTGGTGGAGCGCCTGCAAAAGGCCCTGGAGCAGATGCGCCAGGAAGGCTTCGTCGACGAAGCCGTCGCTAACTACCTCTGACTGGCGGGCGCCCCTCCGCCGGCGCGGCGAGGGGGCTCAGTCCAGGTCGTAGGCCTGGACGCCGAGGTCGCGGCTGTCGTACCAGTTGCCGCGGGCCCAGAACACCCGGTCGTGCGCCTCGTCGAAACCGAGCACGCCGAGGTAGCCGGCGATGTCCAGGCGGCGCCAGGATGAGCCCCAGTCGTCCGAGTAGTACACCGCGTTGGCGGAGACGCTCGCCGGCTCTTCGTCGGGATACAGCCACAGCGGCACTTCGTAGTGGCTCATGGTGTTGGCCAGCAGCACATTCCTGCCCATGTAGAACTCGCGCAGCCCGGAACTGGACGGCAGGGGCCAGAACGGGCTGGGCAGCTTGCCGGTGATCTTCCATTCGAGCGCGTCGCGATCGAGCTCGGCGATCAGCGAGCGCGATTCGTCGGGGTGGTCGAGCACTGCGATCACCCGACCGTCCATGTTCTGTTCCAGGCGCTCGACGGCCACGCCGTCGGTGCGCCGGATCGCGCCCATCTGCCAGCGTCCGCCCTCGCGGCGCAGTTCGGCCTGGGTGGTGACCAATATCGAGCTGGTCAGGTAGCGCCCCTCGGGTGGGCCATAGCGGAAGGTCTGGCTTACCCAGATCGCGGCGCGCTCCGCGTCCAGTTGGGCGACGTGTGCCTTGATCTGCCCGTGCTTGCCGTTGTAGTCGCCCCAGCTGACGCCGTTCGGCGCCAACTCGCGGGCGTAGGCGAGGTCGACCAGCAGCGGCGCGGAGGTGGCGATCGACTCGACACTGGCGCCGCGGTCGGGCGAATAGAACAGCCCGCTCGGCTGGCCGGGTTCCTGGCCGCCATCGGCACCGCCGTATTCGAAATCACCCCAGACCCAGACTTCGTCCTTGCCGTGGAAGCTCGGTGCGAGAGCCCAGCCCAGTCGATTCGCCTCGGCCATGAAGCCTTCCTCGAGCCGCCGCCAGCTCTTGCCCTGGTCGTCGCTGCGCAGCACCACTGTCTGCTCGCGCTGACCGTTGTCCTTGCCCGGGCGCCGCAGGCCGGTGAGCAGGAAGACGCTGGAACCGTCCGGCGTGACTTCCAGGCAGGCGGTCTCGCCGAGCCGCGCCACTTCGTGGAACACGCCGTCCGCGCCCAGGCGCGAGACAGAGGTGGTTTCCGGATCGCCGCCGGATAGCAGCATGCCGTTGAGGAAGTTGAAGAGGTGGGGTTCGGACTCTTCTTCCCTGGGCTGGGCGGCCGCCACCAGGTCCAGGTCGATGACGCCCTCGGGCAGAGCCTGCTCGTCGCGGCCGACCTCGCGCCGGCCTACCAGCCAGGTGCCGGCGGGCGTCGCCCGCACGCCGGTGCAGAATTGCTCCATGGCGCGCTGGTCGATGTTCTCGACCTTGCCGACGGTGCTCTCGCCGGGGCTGGCGCCGCCTATCTCGAACTTGGCGCTGGTGAGGATCCAGATGAAACCGAGGGGAATCGCGCCTGCGACCAGCAGGGCGGCGGCGAGCAGGGGCATGGGAGGGGAAGGGCGGGCCATCGGTGCGTCCGTGCAGGAATGACGAGGACGTCACCTTAA
The DNA here is from genome assembly GCF_051048045.1 of Pseudomonas sp. 18-147. Taxonomy (NCBI): domain Bacteria; kingdom Pseudomonadati; phylum Pseudomonadota; class Gammaproteobacteria; order Pseudomonadales; family Pseudomonadaceae; genus Pseudomonas; species Pseudomonas sp. 18-147. The sequence continues at coordinate 6,088,671 of NZ_CP182296.1, read as the reverse complement.
CCGCTGCCGCGACGCCGGTAAACCCGGCTTCAGTGCGGCGCCTGGCGTGGGTTGACGTTGCGGTTGCCGCGCTCGCCGATGAGCATCTGCGGCGGTACCAGCTCGATGCCCTGGGCGCGCAGCTTCGGCAGCTCCCGCGCCAGCACGTCGAGGGTGGCCTTGTGCGGGTGGCCGATGAGCAACGCCGAACCCTGCTTGCGGGCCAGGGCGACGCCGGCCTGCAGTTGTGCGGAGACCGCTTCCGGTGTGGCTTCGTTGTCGAGGAACACATCGCGCGAGACGCTCGCCAGGCCGATCCGTTGCGCCTCGCTGGCGGCCACGGTGGCGGCGCTGGTGCGGCTGTCGACCAGGTACAGGCCGCGACGCTGGAGTTCCTCGGCGAGCCAGGCCATCGCCGGGCGCACCGCGGTCATGCGGCTGCCCTCGTGGTTGTTCAGGCCTTGCACGAACGGCACCTTGGCCAGCGCCGCGTCCAGCCGCCGCGCACGCTCTTCCTGGGTCAGCTCCGGCCGCCAGGCGTAGGGACCGCCGGCCGGGTCCATCGGCATGTGCAGGATCACCGTGCGCCCGCGCTGGTGCGCCTCGCGGGCCAGTTCGGCGGCATGCGGGGTTTCCGGGATGATCGCCAGGGTTACGCCGGGGGGCAGGTCGAGAACCCGGCGGTCGCGTGCCAGGTTCTGCCCGAGGTCATCGATGACCACGGTCAGCAGCGGCGGGCGCTGGTAGGGGACGGGGTCCTGGCGGGCCTGGGCCTGGTTGAACAGCAGGCACAGGCCCAGCAGGGCAACGCGGAACGCCGACATCAGTTGCCGCGGGTGACGCTCAGGCCTTTCAGCAGGCTAAGGGCCTGGCTGAGCTGGTAGTCGGAATCCTGCGGGCGCTCGCTCGGCGCGGCACGCTTGCCGGTGGGGCGGTCGGCGCCGCCGTTGCCGTTGGCCAGGTGGCCCTGCAGGTCGGCTTCCTTGAAGCCCTCGAAGCTGCTCCGCTCCTGGGTCACCTTGGCGCGTCCGACTTCGATGTCCGGAACGATGCCCTGGGCCTGGATGGAGCGCCCGTTGGGGGTGTAGTAGAGCGCGGTGGTGAGCTTCAGGGCGCGGTCGTTGTTCAGCGGCAGCACGGTCTGCACCGAGCCCTTGCCGAAGCTGTCGGTGCCCATCAGGATCGCGCGCTTCTGGTCCTGCAGGGCACCGGCGACGATTTCCGCCGCCGAGGCGCTGCCACCGTTGATCAGCACCACCAGCGGAACCTTGTCGCTGGGATCGGCCGGGTCGGCGCTGAAGCGCAGCTCGGAGTTGGCGATGCGGCCCTTGGTGTAGACGATCAGGCCCTTGGTGAGGAAGGCGTCGGCTACCTCGACGGCGGACTGCAGCACGCCGCCGGGGTTGTTGCGCAGGTCCAGGACCAGGCCCTTGAGACGGCCCTTGTTGTCCTTGCGCAGCTGGTTCAGCGCCTTGACCACTTCCTCGCCGGTGTTGACCTGGAACTGGGTGATGCGCAGGTAGGCGTAGCCGGGTTCGAGGACCTGGCTCTTGACACTCTTGACCTTGATGATGGCGCGCTTGAGTTCGACGTCGAACGGTCTGCCGCCATCGCGGACGATGGTCAGGGTGATCGGGGAGCCGGCCTTGCCGCGCATGCTGTCGACCGCTTCGGTCATCGACTGGCCCTTGGTCGGCTTGCCGTCGATCTGCACGATCAGGTCGCCGGGCTGGATGCCGGCGCGGGCCGCGGGGGTGTCGTCGATCGGCGAGACCACCTTGATGAAGCCGTCTTCGCTGCCGACCTCGATGCCCAGGCCGCCGAACTCGCCGCTGGTGCTTTCCTGCAGCTCGGCGAAGTCCTCCGGGCCGAGGTAGGCGGAGTGCGGGTCGAGGTTGCTGAGCATGCCCTTGATGGCGTTCTCCAGCAGGGTCTTGTCGTCCACTGGCTCGACATAGGCGGCCTTCACCCGGTCGAGAACCTCGGCGAAGGTACGCAGCTCGTCGAGGGGCAGCGGGGCACTGCTACCGTTGGCCAGTGGCGCGGCGTCGGCCGGGGCGTCGGCAGCCTGGGCCGCGCCCGCGCCGAGCAGCAGGGCCAGCGCCAGGGTGGTGGGACGGAAGCAATGCAGCATGTTCAGCTCCTAATCACGAGTTCGGCGCCTATCCCTGTGCGCGGCACCAGGTAGTAGGGTCCGCCGGGCGGCCCTGATGGCGAATGGCGAAGTACACGGCCGGGCTACTCTGGCCGCCGCTGGTTCCAACGGTGGCGATCGGGTCTCCGGCCTTCACGGTGTCGCCGGCGTCTTTCAGCAGGCTTTGATTATGGCCATAAAGGCTGAGGTAGCCGCCACCGTGGTCGAGGATGACCAACAGGCCGGCTCCGCGCAACCAGTCGGCGAATACCACGCGTCCGCCGTGCACCGCGCGGACGGTGCTGCCGGCGCTCGCCGAAATCAGTACGCCGTCCCATTTCGCCCGCGGATCGTCGCCGCGCTGGCTGCCGAAGCGCGCCACGACGCGGCCATTCACCGGCCACGGCAGCTTGCCGCGGGCCGAGCCGAACGCGCCGCCGTAGACCGCGCCAGTGCTTGAGACCAGCGGGCCCGGCGCAGGTTCGCGCGGCGGGCTGGTGACTCGTCCGGGGGCGGCCTGCTGCTGGCGCGCACGCTCGCGTTCGGCGGCCAGCGCGCGCTGGCGCTCGCGCTCCGCCGCGGCGGCGGCTTCGCGGGCCTGGCGGGCCAGGGTTTCCTCGATGGTCCGCAGTACCTTGGCCAGCTCGGCCTGGTCCTGTTGGCGGGACTTGAGCTTCTGGTCGCGTTCGCGGTAGTCGCTGTTCAGCTTGGCCAGGGCTTGCTGGCGCTCCTTGCGGGTCGCTGCCAGCGCCTCGCGGCGGCTGTCCAGCTCGCCTTGCTTGCTCAGTTGTTCGGCTTTCTGCGCAGAGATGTCCTGCTCGACGTTGGCCAGCTGGCGGAGGGTTTCGTTGAAGCTGGCGAGCTGTTCGAGACGGGCTTTGTTGATGTAGTCGTAGTAGGTGAGGGTGCGGCTGAATTTTTCCGGGTGTTCCTGGTTCAGCAGCAGCTTCAGGTATTCCTCGCGTCCACTCTGGTAGGCCGCGCGGGCCTGGATGGCGAGGAGGCGCTGCTGCTCAATGCGCGCGTCCTGGAGTTTTTTTTTCTCCCCATCCAGCCGTTTCAGCTCGGCTTCGCTCTTGTCCAGCTCGTCCTGCAGGGCCTTGATCTGTTTTTCCAGGTCGCCCATCTCGGTCTCGGTGGACTTCAGCTGCTTCTGCACGCCGCTCTTTTCCTGCTGGATGCCGTCCAGCAGCTTCTTCAGCTCGCCGATGTCCTTCTGCGTCTGTTCCAGCTGGCGTTGGGTGTCGGCGCGCTCGTCGGCGAAGGCCGGAGCGAGACAGGCGAGGGATAGCAGGAGAGGAAGGAGGCGGAGCATAGGGTGGCGGGCACCTGGGAATTGGACCGGCCTAGTATGCCCGTGGCCGCCGTTAAAAAAAACGCCCCGCACCGCGCGCTGTGGGGCGCTTCCACGTATTTCAGCCAGATGGCAGCGGCGGATGTCGTCGACGACGAAGGCCACGGGCATCAGGCGGGTCTGTAGAGCGGGTAGGTGAACAGCAGCAGATGCGTCAGGTTCAGCCCGAAGTGGAACAGCGTCGCCACCCACAGGCGGCCGCTCCACAGCCAGGCCAACCCGTAGATCAGCCCGGCGAGGCCGGCGAACAGCATCAGCAGCGGGCCGCCGGCGAAGTGCGCCAGGCCGAACAGCGCCGAGGCCAGCGCCAGGGCGGGCCAGGGGCCCAGCCATTGGCCCAGGCGTTGCTGCAGGTAGCCGCGGAACAGCGCTTCCTCGGCAAGGGAAACGAAGAACAGGTTGGCCAGGACGAACTGCCAGAGCCAGGCCGGCGCGTGGAGTTCCGGCCGCAGCAGGCCGACGCCGACAGCCAGCAGAAGCAGCGCCGGCACCGCCGCCACGAGCAGCAGCCAGTGCCAGGGGCGGCCGGGAGCGCGGGCTTCGTCGCGGAACAGGCTCGGCAGGCAGGCCAGTAGCAGGAACGGCACCAGTGCCTTGTCGAAGTTGAAGTACATGGTGAACGGCAGGCTCTGCGGGCCGACCACCGCCTTGTCCAGGATCCTGGGGTTGGCGAAGCCGGGTAGCAGGTGCAGGAACAGGCCCACCGCGCCGGCGACCAGCAGCAGCTCCAGGCCCAGGGCCCAGGCGCGGCGTGCCGCCAGGCGCCGGCGCAACAGGGCGAGGACGCCCAGTGCAGCCAGGGCGGCGACCGCAGGCGGAGCGAGAACCCCGTCGTAGAAGGCGAGGCAGCAGGTCGCGAGCAGCAAGACGAGGGCCAGCAGGCGCTGGAAGGACAGGGCGAGGAGCGAGGTGGCGAGGAGGAACCACATCGGCGGAAATCCTTGTAGGGCAGATGGAAAAGACAGCGCGGGCAAGGCTAGCACGGGCCTCGGCGACGTAGCGGGAGGCAGGGGGAAGACGCGGAAAATGAAAACCGCGGCACACGTCTCGACGCCGCGTGGCCAGGCCTGTCGGCCGATCGGCAGCGTTAAAGCGGGGAAGGTGGCGTCGAGGAAACAGGGCGCGGCGCCCGGCCCGCTACGGCGGATAACGTCGCAGGCGTTATCCGTCGATGGCCTGCAGAAGCGGCGGATAACCGCGACGCGGTTATCCGCCCTGCGCGGGAGTTCGTCGTTCGCGGATCAGCCGAGGGTGACGATGCTGCGACCGGTCATTTCCGCCGGCTGCTCCAGCCCCATGAGGGTCAGCATGGTCGGCGCCACGTCGGCCAGCACGCCGCCTTCGCGGATGCTCAGCTTGCGCTTGCCGACGTAGACGAAGGGCACCGGTTCGCAGGTGTGCGCGGTGTGCGCCTGGCCGGTGGACTCGTCTTCCATCTGCTCGACATTGCCGTGGTCGGCGGTGATCAGGGCTTCGCCGCCGACCTTGTCCAGCGCCTCGACGATACGGCCCATGCAGGTGTCCAGGCACTCCACGGCCTTGACCGCGGCCTCGAACACCCCGGTGTGGCCGACCATGTCGCCGTTGGCGTAGTTGACCACGATCACGTCGTAGCGCTGTTGCTCGATGGCCTCGACGATACGGTCGGTGACTTCCGGCGCGCTCATCTCGGGTTGCAGGTCGTAGGTGGCGACCTTCGGCGAGGGGATCAGGATGCGCTCCTCGCCCTCGTAGGGTTCCTCGCGGCCGCCGGAGAAGAAGAAGGTCACATGGGCGTACTTCTCGGTCTCGGCGATGCGCAGCTGGGTCTTGCCATGCTTGGCCAGGTACTCGCCGAGGACGTTGGTCAGCGGCTCCGGCGGGAAGGCGCAGGGCGCCGGGATGCTCGCCGCGTACTGGGTCAGCATGACGAAACCTGCCAGCTGCGGGGCTCGTTCGCGGGGGAACTCATTGAATGCCGGCTCGACGAAGGCGCGGCTCAGCTCGCGGGCGCGGTCGGCGCGGAAGTTCATGAAGATCACCGCGTCGCCATCCTCGACCCGCACCGCTTCGGCGCCGGCCGGGACCACCGCGGTGGCCTTGACGAATTCGTCGCTCTCGCCGCGGGCGTAGGCGGCCTCGAGGGCTGCCACCGAGGAGTCGGCGGTGAACTCGGCCTTGCCGTCGACGATCAGTTCATAGGCGGCCTGGACGCGGTCCCAGCGGTTGTCGCGGTCCATCGCGAAATAGCGGCCGATGATCGAGGCGATGCGGCCCTTGCCGAGCCCGGCGAAGGTGGCGTCGAGACGCTCCAGCGACGGCTGCGCGCTTTTCGGCGGGGTATCGCGGCCATCCAGGAAGGCATGCAGGTAGATCTTGCCGGCGCCGCGCCTGGCGGCCATCTGCGCCATCGCCACCAGGTGGTCTTCATGGCTGTGTACGCCGCCCGGGGAGAGCAGGCCGAGGATGTGCACCGCCTTGTCGGCGGCGACGGCCTTGTCGACCGCGCCGGCGATCACCGGGTTTTCGAAGAATTCGCCGTCGCGGATGGCCTTGGTGACGCGGGTGAAGTCCTGGTACACCACGCGGCCTGCGCCGAGGTTCATGTGGCCGACCTCGGAATTGCCCATCTGGCCGTCGGGCAGGCCGACGTCCATGCCGGAGCCTGAGATCAGGCCGTGCGGCTGGGTTGCCAGGAGGCGATCCCAGACCGGCTTCTTCGCGGCGTAGATGGCGTTGTAGTCAGGGCTTTCGCTGTGGCCGAAGCCGTCCAGGATGATCAGGACCAGGGGTTTGGGCGTGGCAGTCATATGTCCGGCTCTATTTCCGCGGGGTTCAGAAACTGACCAAATTTAGTGGGAACATTGTCGTTCAAGACGTAGGAAGAGGCTGATTGATTAAACCGATGACGCCGATCCGCAACCGAATGCCGCTATCCTCGCTCCCTCTGTCCCGCCCGAACCGTGCCCGGGCCGGAACTGGCCAGCTTCACAGAAAAGGACCGGCATTCTAACCGTGAAGTTTCCCGCGACGCCATTTCCTGGAGCCGAGCGGGGCGCCGCCCGGCGGGTTCCCCCCTGGCCGGCGCGGTCTGTATACTGGCCGGCATTTTTACGCCCTGGATATCCGTCACCATGCAATTCGTTTCCCGTCTGATCGAGTTCGCCACCAACCACTACCTGCTGGTCGCGGCGCTGCTGGTCCTGCTGGTCCTGCTGTTGCTGCACGAGCTGCGCAAGGGTGGCAAGAGCCTGTCGACCCGCGAGCTGACCGCGCTGGTCAATGCCGACCAGGCGGTGGTCCTGGATATCCGTCCGGCCAAGGAGTTCGCCAGCGGGCACATCGTCGACGCGCTGAACATCCCGGCCGACAAGCTGAACAGCCGCATGACCGAACTGGAAAAGTACAAGGGCAAGACCGTCATCCTGGTCGACGCCATGGGCCAGCACTCCGGTACCTGGGGCGGCGTCCTGAAGAAGGCCGGCTTCAACGCCGCCAAGCTGTCCGGCGGGATCGGCAGCTGGCGCGGCGACAACCTGCCGCTGGTGAAGTGACATGCCGCCCGTCGTGATCTACACCACCGCCTGGTGTCCGTACTGCATCCGCGCCAAGCAGTTGCTGCAACGCAAGGGCGTGGACTTCCAGGAGATCGCCTGCGACGGCAAGCCCGAACTGCGCGCCGAGCTGGCACACAAGGCGGGATCGACCACCGTGCCGCAGATCTGGATCGGCGAGACCCATGTCGGCGGCTGCGACGACCTTCATGCACTGGAGCGCGCCGGCAAGCTGGACGCGCTGCTGTCTGCCTGAAACCATTCATGAATTGACCCAAGGGAAGGCCCGAAAATGACCGAGCAAGCTACCAACGGCGCTGCCGACGAGCAGCAACCCCAGTTCTCCCTGCAGCGCATCTACCTGCGCGACCTGTCGTTCGAGTCGCCGAAGTCACCGGAAATCTTCCGCCAGGAATGGAACCCGTCCATCAGCCTGGACCTGAACACTCGCCAGAAGCAGCTGGACGGCGACTTCTACGAAGTGGTCCTGACCGTATCGGTGACCGTGAAGAACGGCGAGGACACCACTGCCTTCATCGCCGAAGTGCAGCAGGCCGGCATCTTCCTGATCAAGAACCTCGATCCGTCGAGCATGAGCCATACCCTTGGCGCGTTCTGCCCGAACATCCTCTTCCCGTACGCTCGCGAAGCCCTGGACAACCTGGTGGTACGCGGTTCGTTCCCGGCGCTGATGCTGTCGCCGGTGAACTTCGACGCCCTCTACGCCCAGGAAATCGCCCGCATGCAGGCCTCCGGCGAGATCCCGACGCCGTCGGTCCAGTAAGCCCAGCGCTTGCGAAGAAGCCCGCCTTGCGCGGGCTTTTTCATGCCTGCCGGCCGGCTCAGTCCATGGCGAAGCCGAGCTGGCGCCAGGCTTCGTAGACGGTCACCGCCACCGTGTTGGACAGGTTCAGGCTACGGCAGCCTTCGCGCATCGGCAGGCGCAGGCGCCGATCGGTTGGCAGGGCGTTGCGCACGTCCTCCGGCAGTCCGCGGCTTTCCGGGCCGAAGAGGAAGGCATCGTCGCGCTGGTAGGCCACTTCGTGGAAGGCCCGCGACCCCTTGGTGGTGAAGGCGAACAGGCGTGGCTGGCCGAGGGCCTCGAGGCAGCTCTGCAGATCCGGGTAGCGGCGTACGCTGGCGTATTCGTGGTAGTCGAGGCCGGCACGGCGCAAGCGCTTGTCGTCCAGTTCGAAACCGAGCGGCTCGATCAGGTGCAGACTGCATCCGGCGTTGGCGCAGAGCCTGATAATGTTGCCGGTATTCGGAGGTATCTCCGGTTGAAACAGGATGACGTGGAACATGCAGGGCTCCGGAGCAGATAACGGGCGGCATTCTACCTCCGCCATCGACGATCTGCGGCGCCAGCGCTGGAAAGTCTGGGGTGCGCTGGTGCTTGCCGGGTTGTTGTTCGGGCTGATGCTCGGCAGGTTGTTCGGTCCCGCTTCGCTGCCGACGTCTGCGCCGCAACTGCTGGCGGTCGGGGAGAGCGAGCAGGGCCTGGTCCTGCGCTTCGATCGTCAGGCTGCGGTTACGGCGGCACGGGTGGAGGGTGCCCTGACGTTGCGCATCGTCGCCCGGGGCGCGGCGCAGCAGGGAGACGGGCGATGGCTGGGCCAGCCGTTGCGCTGGCGCGTCCGCGAGGAGGGAAAGGCGCTGCTGTTGAGCCTGGTCTCGACCCGCCCCTTGCAGGGGCGCTGGCAGTGGTCGGAGGATGGCGAGGGCTGGCGCCTGGTCGTCGAACTGCAGGAGCGCGACGGCCGGGAATAAAAGGGGGAATTCTCAGCCTGCCTGTACCGAGGTCCCCAAACGGGAGGGCGGAGGCGCGGATCACTGCGCTACCGCCGGGCATAAAAGAGGGGAGTTCTCAGCCTGCCTGTACCGAGGTCCCCGAAACGGGTGTGGCGGTTGCGCGCGGATGCTGCGTCTGCCGCCGGGTGTAAAAGAGGGGATTCCCCAGCCTGCCTGTACCGAGGCCCCCGAAATCTTCGTTATCTGCTCCAATGCAGGGGCTGTGCCAATTCTCATGAGCGCGCTGGCGGCGCGCTCGCTTTCCTGAAGGATTGTGGATAAGTCTGTGGGCGAGCTGGTGATGAATGCCTCTGGAAGCCCGTGGATCAAGGGCTTGGCGGCATCCCAGGGGTTTGTGGGAAGTCGATTGCGGAAAAATGACGGAGCGGGCTTTTCCGCCAGCGATTGATGCCGATTTGTCGCCTGCTGGTGCACGCTGCCCAAAATCCGGGCAAGGGCCGCAGCCCTGCCGAACCGGCGGATAACCGCGATGCGGTTATTCGCCCTACGCCACGGTTTGATCGACGGTGCCGGGCGGGCGCTCGCCGAGGTTGGGGCTGTGCTGCGGACGGTAGGGCGAATAACGCCATAGGCGTTATCCGCCGCGGCCCTGCACAATCGGCGGATAACCGCGATGCGGTTATTCGCCCTACGCTACGATTTGACCGGTGGTGCCGGGCGGGCGCCCTGCCGAGGCCGGGGCGGCGTCTCGCTTGGCAGGGGCGCGCGACGGACCATGAAAAACGGGGCCCGAAGGCCCCGTTGGGTCGCTCATGGGAGCAGTGGCGCTTCAGTCGTCGCCTTCGTCGTCGGCTCCATCGACGTTCATCCCCAGCTCCTTGATCTTGCGGGTCAGGGTATTGCGGCCCCAGCCGAGCAGCACGGCGGCATCGCGGCGGCGGCCGGCGGTGTGCTTGAGGGCGGTTTCTATCATGATCCGTTCGAAGGCCGGCACGGCGCTGTCCAGCAGGTTCGACTGGCCGCGGCCCAGCGCCTGGTCGGCCCACTGGCGAAGGGCCTGTTCCCAGTTCGCCGCCGGCGCGCTGTCCTGCGGCTGGGTCAGCAGCTCCGGCGGCAGGTCGTCGATGTGCACCTCGCGGCCGGAGGCCATCACGGTGATCCAGCGACAGGTGTTCTCCAGTTGGCGGACGTTGCCCGGCCAGCCGAGGTTCTTCAGGTACTCCTCGGTTTCCGCCTTCAGCAGCTTGGGTTCCACCGCCAGCTCCTGGGCGGCGCGGCTGAGGAAGTGCCGGGCCAGCGCCGGGATGTCCTCGCGGCGGTCGGCCAGCCGCGGGATGTGGATGCGGATCACGTTCAGGCGATGGAACAGGTCCTCGCGGAACTTGCCGTCGCGCACCAGGCTTTCCAGGTTCTGGTGGGTGGCGGCGATGATCCGCACGTCGACCTTCACCGGCGTGTGCCCGCCGACCCGGTAGAACTCGCCGTCGGCCAGGACGCGCAGCAGGCGGGTCTGGGTGTCGGCCGGCATGTCGCCGATCTCGTCGAGGAACAGGGTGCCGCCATCGGCTTGCTCGAAGCGTCCGCGGCGCTGGGCGGCGGCCCCGGTGAAGGCGCCCTTCTCATGGCCGAACAGCTCGGATTCCATCAGGTCCTTGGGGATCGCCGCCATGTTCAGCGCGATGAATGGCGAGGCTGCGCGCGGGCTGTGGCGATGCAGGGCATGGGCGACCAGCTCCTTGCCGGTACCCGATTCGCCGTTGATCAGCACGGTGATGTTGGAATGGCTGAGGCGGCCGATGGCGCGGAATACCTCCTGCATCGCCGGCGCCTCGCCGATGATCTCCGGCGTGCGCGCCTGGTTCGCCGGCAGCTCCAGGCCCTGCTGCTCCTGGGCGTGCTGGTTGGCGCGCTTGACCAGGGAGACCGCCTCGTCGACGTCGAACGGCTTGGGCAGGTATTCGAAGGCGCCGCCCTGGTAGGAGGCCACCGCGCTGTCGAGGTCGGAATGCGCGGTCATGATGATCACCGGCAGGCGCGGATGCAGTTCGCGGATCTGCGCCAGCAGGTCGAGGCCGCTGGCGCCGGGCATGCGGATATCGGAGATGATCACGTCCGGCTGCTGCCGGCCGAGGCGGCCGATCACGCTGTCGGCGCTGTCGAAGCTCACCGTGGTCATGCCTTCCTGTTGCAGGGCTTTTTCCAGTACCCAGCGGATGGAGCGGTCGTCGTCGACGATCCAGACGGTCTCTGATCGGCTCATGGTCAATGCACTCCTTGTTCCAGGGGCAGGAACAGACTGAACACGGTATGGCCGGGGTGGCTCTCGCATTCAATCAGCCCCTGGTGCTGGCTGATGATGTTCTGGGCGATGGCCAGGCCGAGTCCGGTACCGTCCGGACGGCCGCTGACCATGGGGTAGAAGATGGTTTCCTGGAGCTCGGCCGGAATGCCCGGGCCGTTGTCGATGATCTCCACCTTGCACACCAGGCGGTGACGCGTGTGGCCGATGGTGAACTGGCGCAGGGTACGGCTGCGCAGGGTGATGCGACCGAGGCGCAGGTCGTTCTGCCCGGCGATCGCCTGCATGGCGTTGCGTACCATGTTGAGCACGGCCTGGATCATTTGCTCGCGGTCGAGCAGCAGGTCGGGGATGCTCGGGTCGTAGTCGCGGACCAGGGTGATGCTGCCCTGGCTCTCCGCTTCCACCAGGCTGCTGACCCGCTCCAGCACTTCATGGATGTTGGTCGGCGCCAGGTTCGGCAGTTTGTTCGAGCCGAGCATGCGGTCCACCAGGTTCCGCAACCGGTCGGCTTCTTCGATGATGACGTTGGTGTAGTCCTTCAGCGACTCTTCCGGCAACTCGCGAGACAGCAGTTGCGCTGCGCCGCGGATGCCGCCGAGCGGGTTCTTGATCTCGTGGGCGAGCCCGCGCACCAGCAGTTTGGTGGTCTCCTGCTTGGACAACTGCGCTTCTTCGCGGGTGATCCGCATCAGCCGGTCGCGCGGATGGACCTCGAGCAGCAGCAGCGTCTCGTTGCGGTTGAGGATGGGCGTCACCGCATAGTCGACCGTGATGCTGACGCCGGTGATCGAGGTCAGGGTCGCTTCGCGCTTGGTGAACGGATGCGCCTGTTCCACCGCCTGGCGCAGCGAGTTCAAGGCTTCCGGCGATTCGGTGAACAGCTCGCTGATGAATTGCCCGTGGCTGCGCTGGCCGCTCACGGCCAGGAGCATCTCCGCCGCCGGGTTCATGTACTCCAGGCGCAATTCGCCGTTGAGCAGGATCACCGCGGTGGTCAGGTTGTCGAGCAGCAGTCGGTGCAGGGTATCGGTCGGCATGGCGGGCAGCTGTTCCAAGGTTGGGCAGGAAAATGCAAAAAGCAAACCAGGCGCCGAAAAGGCGCGTTTTTTCTGCCGAGGCGCTGGCTAGAGGTGCGCCGGGAAGGTTTTCGGCGACGAGCGGTGACCCGAAATGGGGACAGTATAGAAAGTGGTGCGGGTAATCGCACCAATCTGGTGCGTTGGCGTGGCCGGCGGCGTTTTCGCCAGGAGAATCGGGAAATAAACCGGAAAATCCCGCCCACCGTGGAGTGGGCAGGGGAAGTTCGGCTAGCGCTCGCTTGGCTCTATCGCGCTGACCAGCGGCGTATCGACCTCCGGCAGGGGTTGCCCGGCGATGCTCACTCGATGCAGGTGGAAGGGCTGGCTCGGGGTGCTTTCGACGGTCATGCCGTCGCCATCGATGATTTCCACTGCGACCTGGTGGGTGCCGCGATCGAGGTTCTTCAACGGGAACACCGGGCTGCGTCCCGGCACTCCGGCAGGCTTGCCGTCGAGCAGCAGGCGATAGCGATGGCCGGGCAGCAGCGCCGGCTCGCTGGTGACGGTGACGATGACGTCGCCGCTGTTGGCGCGCAGGGTTGCGTCCGGTTCGGGGAAGAGGATGCGCAGTAGCTGGTAGGCCGGCGGCTTCACCTCCAGCGGCGCGGCGGGCGGACGATAGCGTATGCCCGGCGGCGCCACGCTGTTGCCCGGCGCCAGTTCGACGCGTTGGGCCTTGCGCCCGCTGGGCGGCTGGTCGGTGTAGACGCGGTTGCCCTCGGCGTCGATGTAGGTGTAGACCCCCGCTTGCGCGGCGCAGGCCAGGCACAGCAGGAGGGCGCCGAGAATGCGCGGGATCATCGCTTCTTCCCGAGGTGCACGCGCTGCACGGTGAAGGTCACCGGCGGGCTGGATTGCAGCACCCGTTCGCCGTTGAGTACCTGTACCGCGAGGCTGTGGTCGCCGCGGTCGATCTCGTGCAGGGTGAAGCGGGTGCCGCTGCTGGGCGTGCCGTAGGGTTTGCCGTCCAGCACCAGTTGCAACTGGTGGCCGCTGTGCAGGGCCGGGCGGATGCTGACGCTGACGTTGAAGGTGCCGTTGTTGGCGCGCAGCGCCTCTTCCGTGGGGAGGTCGCTGAGGGCAAGGATCTCGTAGGCGGCGGCCTCGCTATCGGCGGCCGGGGCATTGCCCGCGGAGGACTTTTCCGGCGTGTCGATTCCTACGGTATTGGTCGGCTGCAGTTCGACGGTCTGCGCCTGCACCCCGTCTGGCGGCTGGTTGGTGAATACCTTGTTGCCGTTGGCGTCGGTGTATTGGTAGATCTGCGCCATGGCCGGCAGGGCGGCGGCCAGGAGCAGGCAGCTGGTGATCAGGCGCATGGACGGTCTCCGGGTGAACCTGCCAAGCGTTGCACCGCATCGGCGCGCTGGCAAGCCGTGCATTGTGCGGCATGCGGGTATTCGAAGGTGTGCGCTGGGGCACGTTGGCGGTCGCTGTGCCCCGCCGCGCGGCTGCGTTCGTCTCAGCCGGCACTGGCGGGGCGAACCCTCGTTGCGCCAGAGTGTCTGTGCTTGCGCCGCCGGCCGGCGGCCCCGTTCGAAACGGCGGGTGTCCGGCTTGTATGATGCGGCTGTTTCGGTTTCTCACCTTGGGGACTGCCTTTCTCGTGCCGATCATCGCCCGCTTCACCCTTCGCTCCCGCGTCCTGGCGGCCCTGCTGCTGTGCCTCTGCGCCGCTCTGTTCTACTCGCCGCCGGGCGCCGCGGCGCTGCCGAACCCGTTGGCGGGGAGTTCCTCCGGTGGCGAGAAGGTCAGCGATGCGCAGTTGGAACAATCGCTGAACCAGGTCATCCAGACCCTGGAGAACGACAGGCAGCGCGCCGACCTGCTGAAAAAGCTGAAACAGCTGCGCGACGTGACCAAGAAAGGCAAGGAAAGCGAGGGTGGGGTGCTGGGGCTGATCGGCGATACCCTGACCAGCCTGGAGAAGCAGTTCCAGGGCGCGAACAGCCCGGTCGCGTTATGGGGCAACCAGTTCCAGCTGGCGCGTGCCGAACTCGAGGAGCGCTTTCCAAGCTGGCGCGACCTGCCGGCGATGGTCTTCGATTTTTCGGTGGTGATCCTCCTCTGGGCCTGCCTGGCCAGCGCGCTGCTCTGGCTCAGCCGGCGCATGCGCGAGCGCTTCGGCCTGTCGGCGGAGTTGCCGCAGCATCCGAAGACCCGCGACCTGCTGCTGTTCTCCCTGCGCAAGCTGGGCCCCTGGCTGGTGGCCTTCCTCATCACCCTGTACCTGTCGGTGGTGCTGCCGGACTCCCTGAGCAAGACCCTGGCGATGGTCATGGCCTATGTGCTGGTCTGCGGCACGCTGTTCTCCGCGCTGTGCGTGATTTCCCTCTCGCTGCTCAGCGGCCCGCACCGCCAGCGCGCCCTGGATATCCTGCGGCGCCAGGCGTTCCGCCCGTTGTGGCTGATCGGCAGCCTCGCCGCGCTGGGCGAGGTCGCCCACGATCCGCGGCTGATCGCCGGCCTCGGCGAGCACACCTCGATCTGCCTGAGTACCCTGGCCAACGCCAGCGCCGCGCTGTTCACCGCCTTGTTCGTGATGCGTTTCCGCCGGCCGATCGCCCACCTGATCCGCAACCAGCCGCTGGAGCGCCGCCTCAAGCGCCGTAGCCTGCACGACCTGGTGCAACTGGTCGGCTCGCTGTGGTTCGTGCCGGTGCTGGTGCTGGTGGGGATTTCCCTGTTCGCCACCTTCGTTTCCGCCGGCGACAGCAGTTCGGCGTTGCGCCGGGCGCTGGTCTGCGCGGTGCTGGCGGTGGTGGCGATGACCGTGATCGGGCTGATCCGCCGCCGTTCCAGTCGGGTCGGCGCCGGCCCGCGCCGCAGCGCGCCGTACATCGAGCAGTTGCAGAGCTTCGGCTACACCCTGCTGCACATCTTCGTGGTGCTGTTCTTCATCGAGGTCGCCTTGCGCGTCTGGGGCATGTCGCTGATTCGCTATGCGGAAGGCGAGGGCGAGCAGATCAGCATGAAGGTAGTCAGCTTCGGCACCACCCTGCTGGTCGCCTGGCTGATCTGGATCCTCACCGATACCGCGATCCAGCACAGCCTCGGCCTGGGCGGCAAGAGCCGGCCGAACACCCGCGCGCTGACCATGCTGCCGCTGATCCGCAACGTGCTGTTCGCCACCATCGCGGTGATCGCCCTGATCGTCGCCCTGGCCAACATGGGCATGAACGTCACCCCGCTGCTGGCCGGTGCCGGCGTGATCGGCCTGGCCATCGGCTTCGGTGCGCAGTCGCTGGTGGCGGACCTGATCACCGGCCTGTTCATCATCATCGAGGACTCGCTGTCGATCGACGACTACGTCGACGTCGGCGGCCACCTTGGCACGGTCGAGGGCCTGACTATCCGTACCGTGCGCCTGCGCGACCTGGACGGCGTGGTGCATACCATCCCGTTCAGCGAGATCAAGAGCATCAAGAACTACTCGCGCCAGTTCGGCTACGCGATGTTCCGCTGGCCGGTGCCGGCGAGCATGCCGATCGACGACGCGGTGGCGCTGGTGCGCGAGGTCGCGATGGAGCTGCGCAGCGACCCGGCGGTCTACCGCAACCTGTGGTCGCCGATGGAATTGCAGGGCGTGGAGAGTTTCGACAACGGCCAGGCGATCCTGCGCTTCCGCTTCAAGACCGCGCCGATCAAGCAGTGGGAGGTCCAGCGGGCGTTCAACCTGCGCCTGCGTCGGCGCCTCGACCAGGCCGGCCTCGAACTGTCCATGCCGCGTCTCAACGTACAGTTGAGCCGGGCGCCCAAGGCGAAATCCGCGGAACCGGACGAGCAGGGCACGCCGGCGGACGGCGGCATCTAGCGCGACAGGATGACCCGGCAGATGCGGCGCATGTCGCGGTCGTCGATGCCGTCGCACTGCCACGGCGCACGCGATACCACGGCCCGGCACTGGCGGCGCATGTCGCGGCTGTCGATGTCGTCGCAGCGCTTGCGGTCGCCGCGGACGATGGCGCGGCACTGGCGGCGCGTGTCGCCGTCGCGGATGTCGTCGCAGTCGTAGCGCTGTCCCGGCGCCAGCAGCGCGCCGCAGTAACGCCGCAGGTCGCGGCTGTCGATGTCGCCGCAATCCCCGCTGTCGCCGCGTTCCAGTGCGTTGCACATGCGCCGCAGGTCGCGGTCGTGGATATCGCGGCATTCGGTGCCGGCCTGGGCGGGCAGGCTGAGGATGGCGGCAAGCAGGAGCCAGAGAGAGTGACGCATGGACGGTCCTTATCCTTGGGGCGGGGAGCGCGGCAAGTCTAACCGAACGGCGCGGCGAACTTTGCGTTTCTCCATGGGCCGGCCCATAAAAAAGGCCTCCCGAAGGAGGCCTCAAGAGGGTGACTCGTTGTTATAGGAAAGGGTGGATCAGACGCTGTAGTACAGGTCGTATTCCAGCGGGTGCACGAAGGTGCGCACCTTGATCTCTTCTTCGCTCTTCAGCTCGATGTAGGCATCGATGAACTCGTCGGTGAACACGCCGCCCTTGGTCAGGAACGCGCGGCCCTTGTCGAGCTCTTCCAGCGCCTCTTTCAGGCTGCCGCAAACCTGCGGGATTTCCTTCGCCTCTTCCGGCGGCAGGTCGTACAGGTTCTTGTCGGCGGCATCGCCGGGGTGGATCTTGTTCTGGATGCCGTCCAGGCCGGCCATCAGCAGCGCGGCGAAGGCCAGGTAGGGGTTGGCTGCCGGGTCCGGGAAGCGCGCTTCGATACGGCGGGCCTTCGGGCTGGATACGTAGGGGATACGGATCGAGGCGGAACGGTTGCGCGCCGAGTAGGCCAGCATCACCGGAGCTTCGAAGCCCGGGACCAGGCGCTTGTAGGAGTTGGTCGAGGGGTTGGTGAAGCCGTTCAGGGCCTTGCCGTGCTTGATGATGCCGCCGATGAAGTACAGGGCGGTCTCGGACAGGCCGGCATAGCCTTCGCCGGCGAAGGTGTTCTTGCCGTCCTTGGAGATCGACATGTGCACGTGCATGCCCGAACCGTTGTCGCCGTACAGCGGCTTCGGCATGAAGGTCACGGTCTTGCCGTAGGCGTCGGCGACGTTGTGCACGCAGTACTTCAGGGTCTGCACTTCGTCGGCCTTGGCGACCAGGGTGTTGAACTTCACGCCGATCTCGTTCTGGCCGGCGGTTGCCACTTCGTGGTGGTGGACTTCGACCACCAGGCCCATTTCTTCCAGGGCGTTGCACATGGCGGTGCGGATTTCATGGTCGTGGTCGACCGGCGGTACCGGGAAGTAGCCGCCCTTCACGCCCGGGCGATGGCCCTTGTTGCCGGACTCGATGTCGGCGTCGGTGTTCCAGGAAGCCTGCTCGGAGAAGATCTTGAACATCGAGCCGGAGATGTCGGACTTGAACTTCACTTCGTCGAAGATGAAGAACTCCGGCTCCGGGCCGACGAACACGGTGTCGCCGATGCCGGTGGACTTCAGGTACTCCTCGGCGCGCTTGGCGATGTTGCGCGGGTCGCGCTCGTAGCCTTGCATGGTGCTCGGCTCGATGATGTCGCAGACCAGGATCAGGGTCGGCTCTTCGGTGAACGGATCGAGGACGGCGGTGCTGTCGTCCGGCATCAGGATCATGTCGGAGGCTTCGATGCCTTTCCAGCCGGCGATGGAGGAGCCGTCGAACATCTTGCCGGCTTCGAAGAACTCATCGTCCAGCGCGTCGCGAGCCGGCATGGTGACGTGTTGCTGCTTGCCCTTGGTATCGGTGAAGCGCAGGTCTACCCACTTCACGTCATGGTCTTTGATCAGTTGGTGCGACTTGTACGACATGCTGTCCTCCAGGAGGGATTAGAGCTGGGAGCTTTTTCTGTGCCCCAGTATCGGGTGATGCCGGCCGGAATACACCGCCAGGGCAACCTGCCTCACAAGTGAGCAAGTTGCGTGCCAGTGCCCGGAATCGGGCAGGGCCCCATGTTTGGCGGGGCCAGGTCTTCTTCAGGGTAGCTGGGCGGCCTTCGGGTGCACCGTTATGGTGCTCCATGTTGGTGCATCATTCCATTTTGGTGCAGCAAAAATAACTGTGCATATTTCTGCTCAATACGTGAGCAATTTCAGATATAATTCCGCCCCTTTTTTTCCGTCGCCCCGCGCGTTCGCGTCCCTCGCATGAAACTCATCGTCAAGACCTTCCAGGAAATCACCATCAAGAGCCGGCCGGTGCGCAAGCGCTTCATCCGGCAGTTGGCGAAGAACATCCGCGCGGTGCTGCGCGACCTGGACCCGGAGCTGAAGGTCGAGGGCGAGTGGGACAACCTGGAGGTAGAGACCGCCGTGGTCGACGCCAAGGCCAGGCGCGAGATGATCGAGCGCCTGACCTGCACCCCGGGCATCGGTCATTTCCTCGAGGTCCACGAGTATCCGCTGGGCGATTTCGACGACATCCTCGCCAAGTGCAAGGCGCATTTCGGCGACCAGTTGGCCGGCAAGACCTTCGCCGTGCGCTGCAAGCGCGCCGGCAAGCACGCGTTCACCTCGATGGAGGTGGAGCGTTACGTCGGCAGCGGCCTGCGCCGCGAATGCGGGGCTGCCGGGATCGACCTGAAGCAGCCGGAAGTCGAGGTGCGGATGGAAATCCGCCTCGACCGCCTGTTCGTCATCCATCGCCAGCATCCGGGCCTGGGCGGCTATCCGCTGGGCGCGCTGGAACAGGTGCTGGTGCTGATGTCCGGCGGCTTCGACTCGACCGTGGCGGCCTACCAGATGATGCGCCGCGGGATGATCAGCCACTTCGTGTTCTTCAACCTCGGCGGGCGCGCCCACGAACTGGGGGTGATGGAAGTCGCCCACTACCTGTGGGAGAAGTACGGCCGCTCGCAGCGCGTGCTGTTCGTCAGCGTGCCGTTCGAGGAAGTGGTCGGCGAGATCCTCACCAAGGTCGACGACAGCTATATGGGCGTGACCCTCAAGCGCATGATGCTGCGCGCCGCCAGCCGCGTGGCCGAGCGCCTGGAGCTGGACGCGCTGGTGACCGGCGAGGCGATCTCCCAGGTGTCCAGCCAGACCCTGCCGAACCTCTCGGTGATCGACCGGGTTACCGACACCCTGGTGCTGCGCCCGCTGATCGTCAGCCACAAGCAGGACATCATCGACACCGCCCGGCAGATCGGCACCGCCGAGTTCGCCCGGCACATGCCGGAATACTGCGGGGTGATCTCGGTGAACCCGACCACCCAGGCCAAGCCCTACCGCGTCGAGCACGAAGAGTCGAAATTCGACATGGCGGTGCTCGAGCGCGCCCTGGAGCGCGCCACCCAGCGCACCGTCGACCGGGTGATCGACGAACTCGGCCAGGACCTGCAGGTGGAAGAGGTCGGCGAGGTGCTGCCCGGTCAGATTGTCATCGATATCCGCCATCCTGATGCCCAGGAAGACGAACCCCTGGCCCTGGAAGGCGTCGAAGTCCAGGCGCTGCCGTTCTACGCGATCAACAGCCGCTTCAAGGAACTGGACGCCAACCGCCAGTACCTCCTGTATTGCGACAAAGGGGTGATGAGCCGCCTGCATGCCCATCACCTGCTCAACGAGGGGCACACCAATGTGCGTGTTTATCGTCCGGCTTAAGCAGCCGGGCTTGTTCGGCGGCAGCATCCGCCACCGTCCTCCCGACACGTCCGCCGCCTAGGCCGATGCCCGCCCTTCGGCGTGCCGGCCGGACCGGGGCAGCGTCCGCCTGCTGCCCGCCCCTTAATTGAAGAAGCCTGTCGTGTCGGGCGCCGCCCTGTCCGACCCCACCACCGCCGCGAAGCCGCGCTTCGGGCGTTAAACGAGACAAGACTTGTGATCGAAAATCTGCGCAACATCGCCATCATCGCCCACGTCGACCATGGCAAGACCACCCTGGTGGACAAGCTGCTGAAGCTGTCCGGCACCCTCGACCGCAAAGAAGCGGAAAGCGAGCGGGTGATGGACTCCAACGACCAGGAAAAAGAGCGTGGCATCACCATCCTGGCGAAGAACACCGCGATTAAGTGGAACGGCTACAACATCAACATCGTCGACACCCCCGGTCACGCCGACTTCGGCGGCGAGGTGGAGCGCGTGATGTCGATGGTCGACTCCGTGCTGCTGGTGGTCGACGCCCAGGACGGCCCCATGCCGCAGACCCGCTTCGTGACCCAGAAGGCCTTCAAGGCCGGCCTGCGTCCGATCGTGGTGGTGAACAAGATCGACCGCCCGGGCGCGCGTCCGGACTGGGTCATCGACCAGATCTTCGACCTGTTCGACAACCTCGGCGCCACCGACGAGCAACTCGACTTCCCGATCGTCTACGCCAGCGCCCTGAACGGCATCGCCGGCCTCGACCACGAGAAGATGGACGACAACATGGACGCGCTGTTCCAGGCGATCATCGACCACGTCCCGGCCCCGGTGGTGGACACTGAGGGTCCGTTCCAGATGCAGATCTCGCAGCTGGACTACAACAGCTTCCTCGGCGTGATCGGTATCGGCCGCATCACCCGCGGCAAGGTCAAGTCCAACACCCCGGTGGTGGCCATCAGCGACGACGGCAGCAAGCGCAACGGCCGCATCCTGAAGATCATGGGCCACCACGGCCTGCAGCGCGTCGAGGTGGCCGAGGCGGAAGCCGGCGACATCGTCTGCGTCAGCGGCATGGAGGAGCTGTTCATCTCCGATACCCTGTGCGACCCGCAGAACGTCGAGGCGCTGCCGCCGCTGACCGTCGACCAGCCGACCGTGAGCATGACCTTCCAGGTCAACGATTCGCCGTTCGCCGGCCGCGAAGGCAAGTTCGTCACCAGCCGCAACATCAAGGAGCGCCTGGAGAAGGAACTGCTGCATAACGTGGCGCTGCGCGTCGAGCCGGGCGACAGCCCGGAGAAGTTCAAGGTTTCCGGCCGTGGCGAACTGCACCTGTCGGTACTGATCGAGACCATGCGCCGCGAAGGCTTCGAGCTGGCCGTGGGCCGCCCGGAAGTGGTGATCATCGAGAAGGACGGCGAGAAGCAGGAGCCCTACGAGAACGTCACCATCGACATCGAGGAGCAGCACCAGGGCTCGGTGATGGAGCAGATGGGCCTGCGCAAGGGCGACCTGAGCAACATGATTCCCGACGGCAAGGGCCGCGTGCGCCTGGAGTACACCATTCCGGCGCGCGGCCTGATCGGCTTCCGCAACAACTTCCTGACCCTGACCTCGGGCACCGGCATCCTGACCTCGACCTTCAGCCACTACGGTCCGATCAAGGCCGGCGAAGTCAGCAACCGCCAGAACGGCGTACTGGTCTCCATGGCCACCGGCACCGCGCTGACCTACTCGCTGGAGACCCTGCAGAGCCGCGGCAAGCTGTTCCTCGGCCCGGGCGACGAAATCTACGAAGGCCAGTTGGCCGGCATCAACAGCCGTGACAACGACCTGGTGATCAACCCGACCAAGGGCAAGAAGCTCGACAACATGCGCGCTTCCGGCAAGGACGAAGTCATCGCCCTGGTTCCGCCGATCCGCTTCACCCTCGAGCAGGCGCTGGAGTTCATCGCCGACGACGAGCTGGTGGAAGTGACGCCGAAGTCGATCCGCCTGCGCAAGAAGATGCTCAACGAGAACGACCGCAAGCGCTACGAGCGCAGCAAGGTCTAAACCGTTGCCGTACCGGCGCGCCGCAACGGCGTGCCTCGCGGCCGGCAGGCAGGGCAGGGGTGCCCGGCCTACCGGCCGTTTTGCTATGCGCCGGGCGCTTTCCGGCGTGGCTTGATGGCCCCCGCGGCAGCGGCCCGCAGCAAGCGGCGGAACGTCGGGCAGTCCATGTGCTCGCGCGCCGGACAGGCCGCGGCATGCCGCAGGCCGTCGCGCATGGCGGCGAGGCGGCGGATCGTCCGGTCCAGTTCGTCGGCCTTGGCCGCCAGCGCCGCGCGGTCGATCCGCAGCGCGCCGTCGGCTGCGCCCATGCCGGCAATCTCGTCCAGCGACAACCCGGCGGCGCGGCCCAGCCCGATCAGCGCCAGCCGCTCCAGCACGCCTGCATCGAACAGCCGGCGCAGGCCGTGCCGGCCGCTGGAGGCGATCAGTCCCTTTTCCTCGTAGTAGCGCAGGGTCGAGGCCGGTACCCCGGATCGTCGCGCGACCTCGCCTATGTCCAGTTGCCGCATGCCCTTGACCTCAAGTCGACTTGAAGTGGAAGACTAGCGTTTCGGCACCTGGGCCGTGATGAAATACAGACGAGGTGAACCTCATGTGGGACGAACGCTATGCCGCCGAAGAGTATGTCTACGGAACCGAACCCAACGCTTTCCTGAAGGAGCATGCGCAGCGGCTGGCCGGGCCGGTGCTGAGCGTCGCCGAGGGCGAGGGGCGCAACGCGGTGTTCCTCGCTTCGCTGGGGCTGGAGGTGCTTGGCGTGGACGGCTCCGCCGTCGGCCTGGCCAAGGCGCGCCGGCTGGCCGAGGCGAAAGGCGTGTCGATCGACACCCTGGTGGTCGACCTGGCGGACTACGAACCGCCGGCAGCGGCGTTCGGCGCGGTGGTGTCGATCTTCGCGCACCTGCCCAGTCGCGTGCGCGGCAGACTCAACCGCCTGCTGGAGCGTTCGCTGCGACCGGGCGGTCTCTTCCTGCTGGAGGCCTATCGGCCGGAACAGCTCGGCCGCGGCACCGGCGGCCCGGCAGACGTCGACATGCTGGTGAGCCGTGCGGCGCTGGAGGCTGAGCTGCCGGAGTGCGAAGTGCTGCTGGCGCGGGAAATCGAGCGCGAGGTGGTCGAGGGCCGTTTCCACACCGGCGCGGCCTGCGTGGTCCAGTTCATCGCCAGGAAGAGGTAGCTCGCCACGGGGCGGGCGTCGGAATGCGTCGAATCTCTGGGATGCGGGCTGTATACTCCCGGGGCGGGTTCCGCTCTGGCAGGATGGCCAGGGCAGGTATCAGTGGATCGTGGTACCTCTTGATCAAGGATTCGACGCATGCAATGGATTTTCATGCTGGTGGGCCTGATCCTCGGCGGCTTCGCCGGGGAATCGCTGGTCGGCGCCCTCCTCGGCGGCCTTTCCGGCCTGGCGCTGGGACAGGCCGTCTCGCTGCAGAACCTGGCGCAACAGAACGAGCGCCTGCGCAAGCAGATGAGCGAATTCGCCGAACGCTTCGAGCGCGGCACCGAGGTCATCCACCAGCGCTTGCTGCGCGTGGAGCGCCAGGCGCAGGACCTTCCCGAAAGCGTTCCCGAGCCGGCCGCCGGTATCGACCAGCCGCTCGCAGACACGCCTCCCGCTCCTCCCGCCGAGGTTGCCCCGCCGCTGGACTGGGACATCGAGCTGCCGGCCGTCGAGGCTGCGCCGCCTCCGCCTCGTCCCCCCGAGCCCGTCCAGCCCATCGAGCGTCAGCCGGCGTTCCAGCCTGACGCCCAGCCAGCGCCGCGCCGTGCCGCCCCTCCAGCGTCTCCACGCGAACCCTCGCTGGTCGAGCGTGGCTTCGCCGCGGCCAAGGGCTGGCTGTTCGGCGGCAACACGGTATTGCGCATCGGCGTGGTGCTGCTGTTCATCGGCCTGGCCTTCCTCCTGCGCTATGCCTCGGAACGGGTGGCGGTGCCGGTGGAGTACCGCTACGCCGGGGTGGCGCTGGCAGCGATGGCGCTGCTCGGCGTCGGCTGGTGGCTGCGCGAGCGGCGCGCCGCCTACGGCCTGATCCTGCAAGGCACCGGTATCGCGGTGCTGTACCTGACCATCTTCGCCGCCATGCGCCTGCATCCGCTGATCTCTCCCGGCGCGGCGCTGGCCCTGCTGGTGGTGGTGACGATCTGCTCGGCGATCCTCGCCGTGCTGCAGAACGCCATGGGCCTGGCGGTGGTGGCGGCGCTCGGCGGCTTCGCCGCGCCGATCCTGACCTCCACCGGCAGCGGCAACCATGTAGCGCTGTTCAGCTACTTCGCCCTGCTCAACGCCGGCATCTTCGCCATCGCCTGGTTCCGCGCCTGGCGGCCGCTCAACCTGGTCGGCTTCGTCGGCACCTTCGGCATCGGCTTCGCCTGGGGACTGCGCTCCTATACACCGGAGCTGTTCGCCAGCACCGAGCCGTTCCTGGCCCTGTTCTTCCTGATGTACGTCGGGATCGGCCTGCTCTTCGCCCGCCGCAAGCTGCTGGAGGCCGCGCAGGCGCCTGCCGAGCGCGGCGAACTGCTGCGCTGGTCGGCGCGACAGGCCGACTACATCGACGCCACCGTGCTGTTCGGCCCGCCACTGGTGGGGTTCGGCCTGCAATGCGCGGTGATCGGCCACATCGACTTCGGCATGGCCTTCAGCGCCCTGGCCCTGGGGCTCTTCTACATGGTCCTGGCGCGGGTGCTGCGCGGCCATGCTTCGGCCGGACGCACCAGCCTGCTGGTGGAAATCTGCCTGGCGCTGGGGGTGGTCTTCGGCACCCTGGCCATTCCGCTCGGCCTGGACGCGCGCTGGACCTCGGCCGCCTGGGCCGTCGAGGGCGCCGGCATCTACTGGCTCGGCCTGCACCAGCAACGCCGCCTGGCGCGGCTCTTCGCCCTGCTGTTGCAGGGCGGTGCGGCGTTGGCCTACCTGAATGGCGTGCGCCCGGGTGAGACGACGTTGCTGGAGGGTTCGCCACTGGGCGCGCTGATGCTCGGTGCAGCGGCGCTGTTCAGCTTCTGGCAGCTGCGTCGCGCGCCGGCGAAAGCGCTGGCCGACTGGGAGCCCGCCTGCCGGCCGTTGCTGGCGGCCGCCGGCCTGGCCTTCCTCTACCTGGTCGCACCGCTCTGCCTGGCCGTCGACGGCACCGCCATCGCCTGGGCCGTGGCCGGCCTGGCGAGCTTGTTCGCCGGCTTGCGCCTGGGCTCGCGTACCTTCCTGTTCTGCGCCTTCGCCGTGCAACTGCTGGGCGGTGCGCTGTTCCTCCTGCATTTGCAGGGCGGCGATGGCCAGGGTGGGGTATTCGACTCGGGCTGGCGTGGCTTGATGACCGCCTCGCTGATTGGCCTGGCGCTGATCGGCGGCATGCTGCTGGCGGCGCGCGACCCGCTGGTGAAGGACGACAGTCGGCTGCTCATGGGCTTGAGCCTGGTGCTGCTGGCCGGTCTGGCGTTCGTCAACCTGGCAGTGCTGTTCGTCCTGCCTTGGCGCAGCGCCAGCGCGGTATGGGCCGGTAGCGGGCTGCTGATCATCTGGCTGAGCCTGGTGCTGCGCCAGCGCCTGAGCTTCTACTTCGGCCTCGCCTTGCAGGTAGTGGGCGGCCTGGCGTTCCTCCTCGCCGGGCCGTCGCTGTTCGGCTCGCTGAGCGGCGAAGGCCTGCGGCCCCTGGCCCATTCCGGGTTCTGGACGCCGGCAGTGCTGGCCCTGGCGGCGCTGGTCGGCGCCTGGCGGCTGCGCCGCGCCGGCGAGCGCGAGCGGGCGCTGGGTATCGGTACCCTCGGCCTGGCCGAGCTGTCGCACTTGCTGCTGCTCTGGGGAGCCGGCTGGTGGGCGCTGACCGCGCTGTGCGAAACCGTCCGCTTCGTGCCTTATGGCCTGCGCGAGCATGCGTTGCTGCTGGTGGCCGCGGCGACAGTGGCGTCGTGGATGCTGCTGGCGCTGCGCGAGCGCTGGCGCGAACTGGCCCTGCTGTGCCTGGCGCTGGTCCCGGTGGCGCTGTTGGCCCTGGCCAGTGCCTGGCGTTTCGATTACCAGCCGTTCGGCGAATTCGGCTGGCTGGCCTGGCCGCTGCTGTTCGCCACGCACCTGCTGTCGCTGCGACGCCTTGCCCCGTTGCTGCCGGCGAAGGCCCTGAGCGTTGCCCATGTGCTCGGTTGCTGGCTGTTGCTAGGGGTGCTGGCGCTGGAGCTGCGCTACCTGTTCGCCCTGCTCGCCGAACAGTACAACGCCTGGCGTTGGCTGGGCTGGGCGTTGGTCCCGAGCGCCTACCTGCTGCTGGTGGCTGGCGGGCGGAGCCTGCCCTGGCCGCTGCGCGACTTCCCGCGGGAGTATCGGCTGCTCGCCGCTGCGCCGGTGGCGCTGTTGCTGCTCGGCTGGTTCTGGAGCGCCAACCTGCTCAGCGACGGCGCTGCCGAGCCGCTGCCTTACCTGCCGCTGGCCAACCCGCTGGAACTGGGGCTGCTGATCGTGCTGTTCGCCCTCTACCGCTGGAGCGACGCCAGCCTGGCCTCGCTCGTCGATGGCAATGCCAGCGCGCGCCTGGGGCGCCAGGCGTTGGCCGGCGCCTCGCTGTTCGCCCTGCTGACCCTGGCGGTGTGCCGCGCCGCGCACCACCTGGCCGGCGTACCGTTCCAGGCCGAGGCGCTGGCCGCGTCGATGCTGGTGCAGGCGGGGCTGTCGCTGGTCTGGACGCTCTGTGCGCTGGGCCTGACCATCGCCGGTACCCGTCTCGGCCGGCGCGACCTGTGGATGGTCGGCGCGGCGCTGGTCGGCGTCGTGGTGGTCAAGCTGTTCTTCGTCGAGCTGGGCAACAGTGGCAGCCTGGAGCGAATCATCTCCTTCATCGGGGTCGGCGTCCTGTTGCTGGTCGTCGGCTACTTCTCACCCTTGCCTCCGCGTCGCGCCGAGGTCGCATCGGAGGCCGAGCAGCCATGACGCGCTCCTTTTCGTTCAGAACCGCCGGCCTGCTCCTGCTGGGCGCCTGCCTGTCCCTGCCGCTGTCGGCGAAGGAGTCTGCCGAAGGTTTCAGCCGCCAGGTGGCGCTGTCGCTGCAGGGCGAAGGTCCCTGGTATCGCCTGAGCATCCCGATGAGCGTGCAGTTGTCGGCTGCCCATGCCGACCTGCGCGACCTGCGGGTCTTCGATGCCGAAGGCGAGGCCTTGCCCTACGCCCTGGTGGCCGGCAGCGAGCGCCAGGCCAGCACGCCGCATGAGGCCGAGGTGCGGCTGTTCCCGTTGCGAGGCACGTCCGCCGCCGACGCGACGCAACCGAACCTGCGGGTGCAGCGCAACACCAGCGGCACCATAGTCGAGGTGCTGCCGGAAAACGCCGGGCCGGCTGCCGAGACTTTGCGCGGCTGGCTGATCGACGCGAGCGCGGTGACGTTTCCCCTGGAGCGCCTGCGGCTGGACTGGAGCAGCCCGGAGGAGGGCTTCCAGCGCTTCTCCGTGGAAGCCAGCGACGACCTCGAGCATTGGCAGGCCTGGGGTGACGGACAGATCGCCCGCTTGACCTTCAACGGCGAACGCATCGACGTCAGCGAGGTCAAGCTTCCCGGCCGCCAGGCCCGCTACCTGCGTCTGGCCTGGCCGGCCGGGGCAACCGCGGCAGACCTCCATGGCGCCCGCCTGCAAGGCAGCACGCGGAGCACCGAGCCGGCGCCGATGATCTGGTCCGAGCCGCTGGCCGGGCGCCAGGCGGGGGACGGCGAGTACCGCTGGCAGTTGCCGCTGGCGTTGCCGTTGCAGCGGGTGCGGGTGTCCCTGGAGCAGGCGCTGACCCACACCATCGTCCCGGTGGAACTGTCCGGCCGTGATCGTACGGAGAACGCTTCGCCGCGCCGGGAGGCCGCCTGGAGCAGCCTGGCACGCGGGGTCCTCTACCGGCTGCCGATCGACGGCCGCAACGTACAGCAGAACGAGCTGGAACTGCCGGGCTGGGCGGTGCGCGAGCTGCGTCTGCAGGTGGACCAACGAGGTACCGGCCTGGGCCCGGAGGTCCCGTCCCTGAGTGTCGGCCTGCCGGCCAGCGAACTGGTGTTCCTGGTGCGCGGCAGCCCGCCGTACCGGCTGGCGTTCGGCAAGCCCGGCGCGCAGTCGGCGGCGCTGCCGCTCGGCGTACTGATTCCCGGCTATACCGAGAGCAAGCGCGCCACCCTGGGTAGCGCCAGCCTGGGCGAACCGCTGGAGGTGGCCATGGCGGTCGCGGCGCCGGCACCGGGTAGCGACTGGAAGAAGATCGGCCTGTGGGCGGTACTTCTGCTGGGGGTCGCTCTGCTGGTAATAATGGCAATGAGCCTGCTGCGTTCCTCGCCGAACAAGCCATGAGCCGGTTCCGCGCTATGCTGTTCGGCTGAGGAGGCTTTACGACGGGCCCCGGGGCGCATGCCGACGACGCGGCGGCCCGACAATAAAAACAAATCATGGAGTAAGAGAATGATCAGAATGGCGCTCAAGCCACTGGTAGCGGCCTGCCTGCTGGCTTCGCTGTCCACCGCCCCGCAGGCTGCTCCTTCGCCCTATTCGACGCTGGTGGTGTTCGGCGACAGCCTCAGCGATGCCGGGCAGTTCCCCGATCCTGCCGGCCCCGCCGGAAGCACCTCGCGTTTCACCAACCGGGTCGGCCCGACCTACCAGAACGGCAGCGGCGAGATCTTCGGACCGACCGCGCCCATGCTGCTCGGCAATCAGCTCGGCATCGCCCCGGGCGACCTGGCTGCCTCGACCTCGCCGGTCAACGCCCAGCAGGGCATCGCCGACGGTAACAACTGGGCGGTGGGCGGCTACCGGACCGACCAGATCTACGACTCGATCACCGCGGCCAACGGCTCGCTGATCGAGCGCGACAATACCCTCCTGCGCAGCCGCGATGGCTACCTGGTGGACCGTGCCCGCCAGGGCCTGGGTGCCGATCCGAACGCGTTGTACTACATCACCGGCGGCGGCAACGACTTCCTCCAGGGGCGCATCCTCAACGACCTCCAGGCACAACAGGCCGCCGGTCGCCTGGTGGATAGCGTGCAGGCCCTGCAGCAGGCCGGCGCGCGCTACATCGTGGTCTGGCTGTTGCCCGACCTGGGCCTGACCCCGGCTACCTTCGGTGGTCCCTTGCAGCCTTTCGCCAGCCAACTCAGCGGCACGTTCAACGCCGAGCTGACCGCCCAGTTGAGCCAGGCCGGCGTCAACGTCATTCCGTTGAACATCCCGCTGCTGCTCAAGGAAGGCATGGCCAACCCGGCTTCCTTCGGCCTGGCCGCCGACCAGAACCTGATCGGCACCTGTTTCAGCGGCAACGGCTGCACCATGAACCCGACCTACGGGATCAACGGCAGCACGCCCGACCCGAGCAAACTGCTGTTCAATGACAGCGTGCACCCGACCATCACCGGCCAGCGCCTGATCGCCGACTACACCTATTCGCTGCTGTCGGCGCCCTGGGAGTTGACCCTGCTGCCGGAAATGGCCCACGGCACCCTGCGTGCCTACCAGGACGAACTGCGCAGCCAGTGGCAGGCGGACTGGGAGAACTGGCAGAACGTCGGCCAGTGGCGCGGCTTCGTCGGCGGCGGTGGCCAGCGCCTGGACTTCGACTCCCAGGACAGCGCCGCCAGCGGCGACGGCAATGGCTACAACCTGACCCTTGGCGGCAGCTACCGCATCGACGAGGCCTGGCGCGCCGGGGTCGCCGCCGGTTTCTACCGGCAGAAGCTGGAAGCCGGCGCCAAGGATTCCGACTACCGGATGAACAGCTACATGGCCAGCGCCTTCGTGCAGTACCAGGAAAACCGCTGGTGGGCCGACGCGGCGTTGACCGGCGGCTACCTCGACTACGACGACCTGAAGCGCAAGTTCGCCCTGGGCGGCGGCGAGCGCAGCGAGAAAGGCGACACCAACGGCCACCTGTGGGCGTTCAGCGCGCGCCTGGGCTACGACATCGCCCAGCAGGCCGACAGTCCCTGGCACCTGTCGCCGTTCGTCAGCGCCGACTATGCACGGGTCGAGGTCGACGGCTATTCCGAGAAGGGCGCCAGCGCCAGCGCGCTCGACTACGACGACCAGAAGCGCAGCTCGAAGCGCCTGGGCGCCGGCCTGCAAGGCAAGTACGCGTTCGGCAGCGATACCCAGCTGTTCGCCGAGTACGCCCACGAACGCGAGTACGAGGACGACACCCAGGACCTGACCATGTCCCTCAACAGCCTGCCGGGCAATCGCTTCACCCTCGAAGGCTACACCCCGCAGGACCACCTCAACCGCGTCTCCCTCGGCTTCAGCCAGAAGCTGGCACCGGAGCTGTCGCTGCGCGGCGGCTACAACTGGCGCAAGGGCGAGGACGATACCCAGCAGAGCGTCAGCCTGGCGCTGAGCCTGGACTTCTGAGGTAGCGGCGACCGGCGCCCGGGCGGCGCCGGTCGCGTTTCTCGCCGACGGAACGAACGGCGCGCGCCGGCATCAAGAGAGTAGTACCCCGCTGTTACTCGCCGCCCGGTCGACCGCCATACACTGCCGATCCGTTTCGTTCGAGGGAATCGCCCGATGAGTTTCAACACCGAAGTACAGCCCGGCATCTGCATGGAGCCGGACGCCATCACCCAGGAATACGTGTTCAACCACACCATGTTGCGGGTCAAGGATCCGAAGCGCTCGCTCGACTTCTACTCGCGGGTGCTCGGCATGCGCCTGCTGCGTCGCCTGGATTTCGAGGAAGGCCGCTTCTCCCTGTATTTCCTCGCCATGACCCGTGGCGAAGAAGTGCCTGATGCGGTCGACGAGCGCCAGCGATATACCTTCGGGCGCCAGTCGGTCCTCGAGCTGACCCACAACTGGGGCAGCGAGAGCGACGACAGCCAGTACCACAACGGCAACCAGGACCCGCGCGGGTTCGGCCATATCTGTTTCTCGGTGCCCGACCTGGTGGCGGCTTGCGAGCGTTTCGAAACGCTCGGGGTGAACTTCGTCAAGCCGTTGGACCGAGGCATGAAGAACGTGGCCTTCATCAGCGATCCCGACGGCTACTGGGTGGAAATCGTCCAGGCCAGCCTGAACGGCGAGATGGGGCGCGGCTGACGACCGTCGATCGGTTGCGCGTCGCGGAAATGAACCGCGCCGCCGCCGCCGATCTCCAACCGGCGGTTGCGCGGAGTCAAGCGTGACCGCCAATTCCGCGTTAAACTGCGCGGGTTTTTTCCTCTCTCCGGAGCCATCCATGTCCCGCGTTACCCTGAGCCGCTATCTGATCGAGCAGACCCGCAGCCACAACACCCCGGCCGACCTGCGCTTCCTCATCGAGGTCGTGGCGCGTGCCTGCAAGGAAATCAGCCATGCGGTGTCCAAGGGCGCGCTGGGCGGCGTGCTCGGCAGCATGGGCACCGAGAACGTGCAGGGCGAGGTGCAGAAGAAGCTGGACGTGATGTCCAACGAGATCCTGCTGGAAGCCAACGAATGGGCCGGCAACCTGGCCGGCATGGCCTCCGAGGAGATGGACCACCCCTACCAGATTCCGGGGCGCTATCCGAAAGGCGCCTACCTGTTGGTCTTCGACCCGCTGGACGGCTCCAGCAACATCGACGTCAACGTCTCGGTCGGCACCATCTTCTCGGTGCTGCGCTGCCCCAACGAGTACCTGAACCAGAACGATACCCTGCGCGAGGAAGCCTTCCTCCAGCCGGGCACCACCCAGGTCGCCGCCGGCTACGCCATCTACGGCCCGCAGACCATGCTGATGCTGACCCTCGGCAATGGCGTCAAGGGCTTCACCCTGGATCGCGAGCTGGGCAGCTTCGTCCTCACCCACGACAACATCAGCGTGCCGGAAAGCACCGCCGAGTTCGCCATCAACATGTCCAACCAGCGCCACTGGGAAGCGCCGGTGAAACGCTACGTGGAAGAACTGCTGGCCGGCAAGGAAGGCCCGCTGGGCAAGAACTACAACATGCGCTGGATCGCCTCGATGGTCGCCGACGTCCACCGCATCCTGACCCGTGGCGGCGTCTTCATGTACCCGCGCGACGCCCGCGAGCCGGAGAAGCCCGGCAAGCTGCGCCTGATGTACGAAGCCAACCCGATGTCGTTCATCATCGAGCAGGCCGGCGGCGCCGCCACCAACGGCACCCAGCGCATCCTCGACATCAAGCCGGAGAACCTGCACCAGCGTGTCGCGGTGTTCCTCGGCTCGAAGCAGGAAGTCGAGCGCATCACCGGCTACCACGCGGAGTAGGCCGATGAGCGCGCCCTGGGAGACCTTGCTCGACTGGTGGTTCGGCACCTCCAGCGATGCCGCCGAGGTGGTTGCCCAGCGCAACGGCCTGTGGTTCGGCAAGAACGTCTGCCAGGACGCCGATGCCGGCGGCCGTTTCGGCGACCTGGTGAACCAGGCGCTGGACGGCGGCTTGCAGGAGTGGACGGCCGAGGCCGATGGCTGGCTGGCGCTGATCCTGTTGCTCGACCAGTTGCCGCGGATGATCTACCGCGACACGCCGCGCGCCTACGCCGGCGACGCCCGGGCGCAACGGGTGGTGCGCGAGGGCCTGGAAAAAGGCTTCGACCGCCAGTTGCCGCCGGTGCGCCGGGTGTTCGCCTACCTGGTCCTGGAGCACGCCGAGGACCTGCCCAGCCAGGAGCGGGCGGTAGCCTGCTTCCGCGACCTGCGCGATCAGGTCGGTGGCAGCGTGCGCAAGCCCTTCGACGATTTCTACGACTATGCCGAGCGGCATCATGCGGTAGTCGCCCGCTTCGGTCGCTTTCCCCATCGCAACGCCATTCTCGGCCGCCCCTCCAGCGAGGAGGAGACGGCGTTCCTCAGGGAACCCGGTTCGCGTTTCTGACTCCAAGGCTCCGGATTTCCCCCGCGTGTGCCAAGCTGTAGGGCAGCGCTTCCCCCGAACAAGGAGTTCCTCATGGCGTCGTTCCGTACCCTGGCCGTGGTCGCTTTCTGCGTCGTCCTGGCCGCCTGCAGCAAGATCAACCAGGAAAACTATTCCAAGCTCAAGGCCGGCATGAGCAAGGCCGAGGTCGAGGCGATCCTCGGCAAGCCCACCGAGTGCTCCGGCGCGCTGGGCATGTCCAGTTGCACCTGGGGCGACGAGAAGGCTTTCATCAGCGTGCAGTACGCGGCCGACAAGGCGCTGCTCTTCTCCGGCCAGGGGCTCAAGTGATCGGTCTGCCGATCCGGGTGCTCTGCACCCTGTGGCTGGGCTTGCTGCTGGTCGGTTGCGCGGGCTCGCCGAAGAATCCGCCGGCCACCGAGCAGGTCGACCTCCAGCGCTACCAGGGCACCTGGTACGAACTGGCGCGCTTGCCGATGTTCTTCCAGCGCAACTGCGCGCAATCGGAGGCGCATTACCGCTTGCAGGAAGACCAGAGCATCCAGGTGATCAATCGCTGCCTGACCCTGGATGGCGACTGGGAGCAGGTGGAGGGGCGGGCGGTCGCCCAGCAGCCGGGTCGCACCGACAAGTTGTGGGTGCGCTTCGACAACTGGTTCGCCAATCTCTTCCCCAACGTGGCGCGCGGCGACTATTGGGTGCTGGCGGTGGACGACGACTACCGTACCGCGCTGGTGGGCAATCCGAACCGTGAATACCTGTGGCTGCTGTCGCGTACCCCGCAGGTTTCGCAGCAGACCCGCGAACGTCTGCTGGAAGAAGCGCGCAGCCGCGGTTACGCGGTGGACGAGCTGATCTGGCGGGTACCCGACGGCCAGTTGAAGCGGAGCCAGTGAAGGAACGCCCCGCCGGGGCGTTTTTTCTTTCCAGCGCCGTTCACGCCTGGCGGCTGGCGTGGGAAGTATCGGCGTTTAGCGCCCGACGGCTCGAACGAGTGGGGCGGATAAGCAAGCGCAACGCGGTTATCCGCCGCTGTGCAGGGTCAGTCGAGCAGTTCCCCCAGCACCTGGACGAATGCCCGTGCGCTGCGCTCTTCCCCTGCATGCCGGCCGTCGCGCACCACCCATCTGCCGGCCACCATCACGTCGCGCACCTGGCGGTCGCCGCCGGCGAACAGCCAGCGGTTGAGCAGGGCGTCGCCCTCGGCGCTGGCCAGGTAGGGGTCGCTGCCGTCGAGCACCAGCAGGTCGGCGCGACGGCCCACGGCGAGACTACCGATCGGCTGCCCAAGGGCCTGGGCGCCGCCAGCCAGAGCAGCGTCGTAGAGCGTGCGGCCGATCATCGGCTGGTCGTCGCGGTACAGCCGGTTGCGTTTCCGGTCACGCAGGCGCTGGCCGTATTCCAGCCAGCGGAGTTCCTCGACCACGCTGAGCGAGACGTGGCTGTCCGAGCCGATGCCCAGGCGCCCGCCCTGGGCGAGGAAGTCCGTCGCCGGGAAGATGCCGTCGCCGAGGTTGGCCTCGGTGCTCAGGCACAGGCCGGCCACCGCGCCGCTACGCGCCATCGCCGCCACCTCGGCGGGGTCGGCGTGGGTCGCATGGACCAGGCACCAGCGCTGGTCGACCGCGACGTTCTCGTACAGCCATTGCAACGGCCGGCGTCCGCTCCAGGCCTGGCAGTCGTCGACTTCCTTCTGCTGTTCGGCGATATGGATGTGGACCGGCAGGTCGTCGTGGCCGGCGGCGAGGACCGTGGCGATCTGCTGCGGAGTCACCGCGCGCAGGGAGTGGAAGCACAGGCCCAGGGAGTGGCCTGCCGCCTCCAGCGGCGCGCGCAGGCGCTGGAGCAGTTCCAGGTAAGCCTCGCTGCCATTGATGAAGCGCCGCTGGCCCTCGCTGGCCGGCTGGCCGCCGAAGCCTGCGTGACTGTAAAGCACGGGCAGCAGGGTCAGGCCGATACCTGCGGCGCTGGCGGCGCGGGAGATGCGCAGGGAAAGTTCGGCGGGGTCGGCGTAGGAGCGGCCGTCGAGGTCGTGATGGACGTAGTGGAATTCCGCCACCGCGGTGTAGCCGGCCTTGAGCATCTCGATGTAGAGCTGGCGGGCGATGACCTCGATCTGTTCCGGCGACAGTCGAGCGACCATCCGGTACATCAGCTCGCGCCAGGTCCAGAAACTGTCGTTGGGATTGCCGGCGACTTCGGCGAGCCCGGCCATGGCGCGCTGGAACGCGTGCGAATGGAGGTTGGGCATCCCCGGCAGCACGGCGCCGCCGAGGCGTTCGGCGCCGTCGGCGTTGGCGTCGGGACGAATCCCGGCGAGGACTCCGTCCGCGGAAATCTCGAAACGGACATTTCGCGCCCAGCCTTCCGGCAGCAACGCACGTTCAGCGAAAATTGCGGACATAATCAGCTCACACGCAGTCTGTTTTATTTGTATATACATATACAGACGATTAAGCGGTGCGTAAACTCACTTCATCGACGCCTCGACAAGGAGTCTCTCCGTGACGTCCTCTTCCTCTGATCGTTCCCCGCTGGCCTCGCAACTCGGCGAGGTACCGGCGCCGCTCTACGCGCGGGTCAAGCAGATGATCGTCAGCCAGATCCAGTCGGGCGCCTGGCCGCCGCACCACCGGGTGCCGTCCGAGAGCGAACTGGTCAGCCAGCTCGGCTTCAGTCGCATGACCATCAATCGCGCCCTGCGCGAACTGACCAGCGACGGCCTGCTGGTGCGCATGCAGGGGGTAGGAACCTTCGTCGCCGAGCCCAAGGGCCAGTCGGCGCTGTTCGAGGTGCACAACATCGCCGACGAGATCGCGGCCCGCGGGCATCGCCATCGTTGCCAGGTGATCACCCTCGGCGAGGAGGTCGCCGGCCCCGAGCGCGCCCTGGCACTGGACGTGCGCGAAGGCCAGCGGGTGTTCCACTCGCTGATCGTGCACTACGAGAACGATATCCCGGTGCAGATCGAGGACCGCTACGTGAACGCCGCGGTGGCGCCGGACTACCTCAAGCAGGATTTCACCCGGCAAACGCCCTATGCCTACCTGACCCAGGTGGCGCCGCTCACCGAGGGCGAGCATGTGGTCGAGGCGATCCTCGCCGAGCCGGCCGAGTGCAAGCTGTTGCAGATCGAACGCGGCGAGCCGTGCCTGCTGATCCGCCGCCGCACATGGTCCGGGCGTGTCGCGGTGACCGCCGCGCGGCTGCTGCACCCGGGTTCCCGCCACCGTCTGGAAGGACGTTTCAGCTCATGAGCGAACTCCGCATCCTGCGTGCCGTCGACTACCCGAGAATGCCGTGGAAGAACGGCGCCGGCTCCACCGAGGAGATCGCCCGCGACGGCGGCGACGGCCTGGACGGCTTCGGCTGGCGCCTGTCGATCGCCGATGTCGGCGAGTCCGGCGGCTTCTCCCGCTTCGCCGGTTACCAGCGGATCATCAGCGTGCTGGAGGGCGGCGGCATGCGCCTGCGGGTGGATGGCGCGGAATCCGCGCCGCTACGCGCCCGGCAGGCCTTCGCCTTTTCCGGCGACAGCGAGGTGCACTGCACCCTGCTCGATGGAGCTATCCGCGACTTCAACCTGATCTATGCGCCCCGGCGCCATCGCGCGCGCCTGCAATGGCTGCGGGTCGAGGGCGAGCTGGACTGGCACGGCACGGCGAGCACGCTGCTGCTGTTCGCCCAGCAGGACGGGGTAGCGATTTCCTTGCAAGGGCAACCTCGCGGGCAACTGGCTGCCCACGACTGCCTGTGCGCCGAGGGGCTGCAGGGCTTGCAGCATTGGCGCCTGACGGCCCACGAGCCGGCGTGGGTCTGTGCGGTGGAACTCGATTCGCTGTGATTCGCCGGCGCCGCCAGGAAAAAGCGTCTACACCGAAAGGGTAGGCGCTTTTGTCTATCCAAAGAATCAAACGTTATTAATCCAATATTTTTAATGCCTATATAGTTCCGCATGCCGTCCGACTCCAACCGGGAGACCCGCATGCCCCCGCTTCGCCAGATCCTCGCCGTCCTCGCCCTGGGCGCCAGCCTCGCCAGCCAGACCGCCGTCGCGGCGGAATGCCCGTACCCGGGCAAAGTGGTGTTCGCCGGGCTGAACTGGGAAAGCGGCATGTTCACCACCGACCTGTTGCGCTACGTACTGGAAAAAGGCTACGGCTGCGAGACCGACGCGCTGCCGGGCAATACCGTGACCATGGAAAACGCCCTGCGCCAGAACGATATCCAGGTCACCGGGGAGCAATGGGCCGGGCGTAGCCCGGTGTGGCGCGCGGCGGAGGAGGCGGGCGAGGTGTTCTCCGTCGGCGAGACGGTGAAGGGCGCCACCGAGGGCTGGTGGGTGCCGGAGTACCTGGTCAAGGGCGACCCGCAACGAGGCATCGAGGCGAAGGCGCCGGAGTTGAGGTCGGTCGCCGACCTGCCGCGCTACAAGGCGCTATTCCGCGATCCCGAGGAGCCCGCCAAGGGGCGTTTCTACAACTGCCCGACCGGCTGGACCTGCGAGATCGTCAACAGCCAGAAGCTCAAGGCCTACAGGTTGCAGGACAGCTACACGAACTTCCGCACCGGCACCGGCCCGGCGCTGGATGCGGCGATCAGTGCGGCCTTCCGGCGCGGCGAGCCGGTGCTTTTCTACTATTGGTCGCCGACTCCGTTGATGGGCCGTTTCAAGCTGGTGCAACTGGAAGAGCCGCCGTTCAGCGAGAAGGCCTGGGCCACCCTGTCCGATCCGAAGAACCCCGACCCCATCGGTTCCCGCTCGTTGCCGGCGAAGATCACCATTGGCGTTTCCCGCGATTTCCATGACAAGGCGCCGGCGTTGGTCGAGCTGTTCCGCAAGGTCGAGATCCCCTTGCCGCTATTCAACGAGCTGCTCGCCGACATGGCGCAGAATCATCGCGAGGTCGGCGAGGTGCGTGCGCAGTTTCTTCGCCAGCATCGCGAAATCTGGAGCCACTGGGTGCCGGCCGAAGTCGCCGCGCGCCTCGATACCTCCCTGAAGTAAGCCTCGCCAGCCTTCATGGCGCACTACCTGAGCGGGCGTCAGCGCACCCTGGTGCGGCGGCTCCAGGATACCTTCCAGGCGCGCAGCGAATGGCCGACCTGGCTGCTGATCGCCTGCCTGTACGGCGGTTGGGCACTGCTCGCCAGCCAGTATGAGCGCTGGGGTTGGCCGGTGCTGGCGGGACTGGTGCCGTTCGCCTCCCTCTACATGTCGTTGCAGCATGAGCTGATCCATGGCCACCCGACCCGCTGGCCGAGGTTCAACGCCATGCTCGGCTACCTGCCACTGGCCGTCTGGTATCCCTATCCGCTGTACCGTGACAGCCACTTGCGGCACCACCTCGACGAGCAACTGACCTACCCGGGGCTGGACCCCGAGAGTCGCTACGTCAGTCTGTCCGAATGGCCGCGCCTGGGCTCCTGGCGGCGGCGCTGGCTCTGCCTGGACAAGACCCTGCTCGGTCGCGCCACCCTCGGCCCGCTGCTGGCCCTGGCGGCGATGGCGCGCCTGGAGGGTTCGCGGTTGCGCCGGGGAGAGGGCGCCGCCTGGCGCCTGTGGGGCCTGCATGCCGTGCTGCTGGGCGGGTTGCTGGCCGGGCTTTGGCGCTGGGCGGGCATCCCGCCCTGGCTGTATGTGCCGGCGGTGGCCTATCCGGCCCTCGGCCTGAGCATGCTGCGCTCTTTCTACGAGCACCGTCCGGCCCGCGAGCCGGCGCAGCGCAGCGTGCTGGTCGAGGCGGGGTGGCCGTGGCGGCTGCTGTTCCTCAACAACAACTTGCATCTGGTCCACCACGATCTGCCGGGCCTGCCCTGGTACCTGCTGCCGCGCGTGTATAGCGCAAGCCGCCGTGCCTACCGGCGACGCAGTGGCGATTTCCACCTGCCCGGCTATGGTCGTCTATGGCGGCGCCACGGTTGGCGGCCAGTGGATGCGCCGGTGCATCCCGAGCATTGAAGGCAGGCGGACGAGAGCATGATCGATACCCCGGTGGTGGCGGCGCTGGACATGTATGTCGAGCCGGACTGCGTCAGGCAGGCCGGCGCAACCTTCATCGGCGAGGTCTGCCGGCGCCTGGGCGTGCGCCGTTACGCGTCGGCCGCCACCGATCTGGCGGTGCAGTGGCGACAGCCTAACCTGTTGTTCGCGCAGACCTGCGGCTATCCGCTGATGACCCAGTTGCGCGGCCAGGTGGCGGTGCTCGCGGTGCCCAGCTACGACTTGCCCGATTGTGCTCCCGGCGAGCATTGCAGCCTGTTCGTCGCCGCCGAAGGACAGGCGCGCCAGCGCCTCGGCGACTTCCGCAATACCCGCCTGGCGCTCAACGACCACGACTCCAACAGCGGCATGAACCTGCTGCGCCATGCGCTGGCGCCGCTGGGGCGAGACTCGGCGTTCTTCGCCGAGGTGCACATCAGCGGCGGCCACCTGCGCAGCCTGGCGATGGTGGCCGCGGGTGAGGTCGAGCTGACCTCGGTGGATGCAGTGACCTTCGGCTACCTGCAACGCCACGCACCGGAGCGCCTGGACGGCCTGCGCGTGCTCGGGCGCAGCGCGCCGAGCCCGGCCTTGCCGCTGATCACCTCGCTGCACTGGAGTGCGGCGCAACGCCGCGAGCTGTTCGAAGCGCTGAACCTGACGCTGATCGAGTGCCCGCACCTGGCCGCGACACTGGCGCTGAAAAGCTTCCTCCCGGCCGGCGAGGAGCATTACCGGATTCTCCTCGACTACGAGCGTCAGGCGCAGGGCTGGGGTTACCCGCAATTGCGCTGAACGGTGTTACCGAAGGCCCCAAACCGGTGCGCGCACGCTTCGATCACGTGCACCCAGGGCCGTTCCGGCAGGCTCCTTCTCCCGGGGGAGAGGCTACCTTCGCTAATTCTTAACTACAGAAAAATCAACGGGTTGAATGAAATTCACGGGAATGTGGAGATATCGCCGGAGGGCGTGGCGGCAGAATTGGCCCTTCCTTTGCTTATACTTGTATGTACAAGCATAGATGTGTTCGGTAGACCCAGCCCGACCTCTGCTTCGTCCCCGAATTCAGGCGCACCCTCGCCGGTCGCCGCCCGTTGAACGCCACGCCCAGGAGCCTGCCGTGACCACCCCGAGCAAATTCCGCGATATTGAAATCCGCGCCCCGCGCGGCACTACGCTGACCGCCAAGAGCTGGCTGACCGAAGCGCCGCTGCGCATGCTGATGAACAACCTCGACCCGGAGGTCGCGGAGAACCCCAGGGAACTGGTGGTTTACGGCGGCATCGGCCGTGCCGCGCGCAACTGGGAGTGCTACGACAGGATCGTCGAGACCCTCAAGCAACTGAACGACGACGAGACCCTGCTGGTACAGTCCGGCAAGCCGGTCGGCGTGTTCAAGACCCACGCCAACGCGCCGCGGGTGCTGATCGCCAACTCCAACCTGGTGCCGCACTGGGCGACCTGGGAACACTTCAACGAACTGGACGCCAAGGGCCTGGCGATGTACGGCCAGATGACCGCCGGTTCGTGGATCTACATCGGCAGCCAGGGCATCGTCCAGGGCACCTACGAAACCTTCGTCGAGGCTGGCCGCCAGCATTACGACGGCAATCTCAAGGGCCGCTGGGTGCTTACCGCCGGCCTTGGCGGCATGGGCGGCGCCCAGCCGCTGGCGGCGACCCTGGCCGGCGCCTGTTCGCTGAACATCGAGTGCCAGCAGAGCCGCATCGACTTCCGCCTGCGCAGTCGCTACGTCGACGAGCAGGCCAAGGACCTGGACGACGCCCTGGCGCGGATCCAGCGCTACACCGCCGAAGGCAAGGCCATCTCCATCGCCCTGCTGGGCAATGCCGCCGAGATCCTTCCGGAACTGGTTCGCCGCGGCGTACGCCCGGACATGGTCACCGACCAGACCAGCGCCCACGATCCACTCAACGGCTACCTGCCGGCCGGCTGGAGCTGGGAAGAGTACCGCGACCGCGCGCAGACCGACCCGGCCGCCGTGGTCAAGGCCGCCAAGCAGTCCATGGCGGTACACGTGCGGGCCATGCTGGCGTTCCAGCAGCAGGGCGTGCCGACCTTCGACTATGGCAACAACATCCGCCAGATGGCCAAGGAAGAGGGGGTGGCCAATGCCTTCGATTTCCCCGGCTTCGTCCCGGCCTACATCCGCCCGCTGTTCTGTCGCGGCATCGGTCCGTTCCGCTGGGCCGCGCTGTCGGGCGACCCGCAGGACATCTACAAGACCGACGCCAAGGTCAAGCAACTGATCCCCGACGATGCCCACCTGCACCGTTGGCTGGACATGGCCCGCGAGCGCATCAGCTTCCAGGGCCTGCCGGCGCGCATCTGCTGGGTTGGCCTGGGGCTGCGCGCCAAGCTCGGCCTGGCCTTCAACGAGATGGTGCGCAGCGGCGAGCTGTCCGCGCCGATCGTCATCGGCCGCGACCACCTCGACTCCGGCTCGGTGGCCAGCCCCAACCGCGAGACCGAGGCCATGCAGGACGGCTCCGACGCGGTGTCCGACTGGCCGCTGCTGAATGCCCTGCTGAATACCGCCAGCGGCGCCACCTGGGTCTCGCTGCACCACGGCGGCGGCGTAGGCATGGGCTTCTCCCAGCACTCCGGGATGGTGATCGTCTGCGACGGTAGCGACGAGGCCGCCGAACGCATCGCCCGCGTGCTGACCAACGACCCGGGTACCGGGGTGATGCGGCACGCCGACGCCGGCTACCAGGTCGCCATCGATTGCGCGAAGGAGCAGGGCCTGAACCTGCCGATGATCACCGCCCAGCGCTGACCTCGAAAACCGCCTCCACGCCGGCGGGGCGTGGGGGCGGCCGCCCACTGTCCCGACCAGGCCACAACAAGAATGGCGGCGCGCGAGCCGCAGCGGAGTACAGCAGCATGACCCAGGGCAGCGACAGCAAGCCACTGATCGAACGGCGCTCGATCGACTACATCCCGGCGAACGAGCGCCACGGCCGCCTCTACAGCCAGTTCACCCTCTGGCTGGGGGCCAACCTGCAGATCACCGCCATCGTCACCGGCGCCCTCGCCGTGGTCCTCGGCGGCGACGTGTTCTGGTCGCTGGTCGGCCTGCTCATCGGCCAGCTCCTCGGCGGCGCGGTGATGGCCCTGCACGCCGCGCAGGGGCCGCGCCTGGGGCTGCCGCAGATGATTTCCAGCCGGGTGCAGTTCGGCGTCTACGGCGCCTGCATCCCGATCGCCCTGGTGTGCCTGATGTACCTGGGCTTCACCGCCACCGGCACGGTGCTTTCCGGCCAGGCCATCGGCCAGCTCACCGGGCTCAGCGACAGCGCCGGGATCTTCATCTTCGCCGCCTTCATCGTCCTGGTGACGGTGCTCGGCTATCGCGTCATCCACATCATCGGGCGGATCGCCAGCGTCCTCGGCATCATCGCCTTCGCCTACCTGTTCAGCCGCCTGATGCTGCTCAGCGACATCGGCGACCTGCTCGCCATCCGCCATTTCAGCTGGGCCTCGTTCCTCCTCGCGGTGTCGCTGGCGGCGTCCTGGCAGATCGCCTTCGGCCCCTACGTGGCCGACTATTCACGCTACCTGCCGGCGTCCACCTCGTCGTGGAAGACCTTCCTCGCCGTCGGCCTCGGCTCGGTGCTCGGCGCCCAGGCCTCGATGGTCCTCGGGGTGTTCTCCGCAGCCCTGGCCAACGGCCAGTTCGCCGGCCGCGAGGTGGCCTACATCGTCGGCCTGGGCAGCAGCGGGACCGTCGCCGCGCTGCTCTACTTCAGCATCGCCTTCGGCAAGGTGACCATTTCCACGCTGAACTCCTACGGCAGCTTCATGTGCATCGCGACCATCATCAGCAGCGTACGCGGCCAACTGGAGATCACCCGCGTGCAACGCCTGTTCTTCGTCCTCGCGATCGTCGGCGCCTCGACGCTCATCGCGCTGCTCGGCCAGCACTCGTTCCTCGCTGCGTTCAAGTCCTTCATCCTGTTCCTGCTGACCTTCTTCACCCCGTGGAGCGCGGTGAACCTGGTCGACTACTACTTCATCACCCGCGAGCGCTATGACGTGCCCGCGCTGGCCGACCCCGACGGCCGCTACGGTCGCTGGAACCTGCCGGGAATCGCCGTCTATACCCTCGGCGTGCTGGTGCAGATGCCGTTCCTGGCGACCACGCTGTACACCGGACCGATGGTCGAGCACCTCGGCGGCGTGGATATCTCCTGGATCATCGGCTTGCTGGTGCCGGCGGTCCTCTACTACCTGGTGGCGCGGCGCAAGGCCACGCGCCAGGCCCCGGCGCGAATGATCCTGCCGGCCGATCC
This sequence comes from Pseudomonas sp. 18-147, assembly GCF_051048045.1. Classification (NCBI taxonomy): domain Bacteria; kingdom Pseudomonadati; phylum Pseudomonadota; class Gammaproteobacteria; order Pseudomonadales; family Pseudomonadaceae; genus Pseudomonas; species Pseudomonas sp. 18-147. The sequence goes on along the minus strand of NZ_CP182296.1, from coordinate 6,045,837 downwards.
CGGCGCCTTCGAACATCCCGCGCACGGGGCCTGAGACGAATTTCCAGGGCGGCGCGGCCGCCTTCAATCCCATGAACGCCGCCGGCGGACGGCGCTGCCGAGCCCGCCGAACCGAACAAGGAGCCTTCGATGAGCCTGCATCTGAAACCCGGCCAGTTGACCCTGGCCGACCTGCGCCAAGCCTACCTGGCCCCCGTGCGCCTGAGCCTGGATCCCAGCGCCGACGCGCCGATCGCCGCCAGCGTCGCCTGTGTCGAGAACATCATCGCCGAGGGCCGCACCGCCTACGGCATCAACACCGGCTTCGGCCTGCTGGCCTCGACGCGGATTTCCCCGGCCGACCTGGAGAAGCTCCAGCGTTCCATCGTCCTGTCCCATGCCGCCGGCGTCGGCGAGGCGCTGGACGACGCCATGGTGCGGCTGGTCATGCTGCTCAAGGTGAACAGCCTGGCGCGCGGGTTCTCCGGCATCCGCCGCAAGGTGATCGACGCGCTGATCGCGCTGATCAACGCCGAGGTCTATCCGCACATCCCGCTGAAAGGCTCGGTGGGTGCGTCCGGCGACCTGGCGCCGCTGGCGCACATGTCGCTGGTGCTGATCGGCGAAAGCCGGGCGCGCCATCGCGGTGAGTGGCTGCCGGCCGCCGAAGCGCTGGCGGTGGCCGGGCTGGAGCCGCTGACCCTGGCGGCGAAGGAAGGCCTGGCCCTGCTCAATGGCACCCAGGTGTCCACCGCCTACGCGCTGCGCGGGTTGTTCGAGGCCGAGGACCTGTTCGCCGCCGCCACCGTCTGCGGCGGGCTCAGCGTCGAGGCCATGCTCGGTTCGCGGGCGCCGTTCGATGCGCGCATCCATGCCGCGCGTGGCCAGCGTGGGCAGATCGACGTGGCCGCGGCCTATCGCGACCTGCTCACCGCCAGCAGCGAGGTGGCGCGCTCCCATGAGAAGTGCGACAAGGTCCAGGACCCCTATTCGCTGCGTTGCCAGCCGCAGGTGATGGGCGCCTGCCTGACCCAGATGCGCCAGGCCGCCGAGGTGCTGGAGATCGAAGCCAACGCGGTGTCCGACAACCCGCTGGTATTCGCCGCCGAGGGCGACGTGATCTCCGGCGGCAACTTCCACGCCGAACCGGTGGCGATGGCCGCCGACAACCTGGCCCTGGCGTTGGCCGAGATCGGTTCGCTGTCGGAACGGCGCATCTCGCTGATGATGGACATGCACATGTCGCAGTTGCCGCCGTTCCTGGTGGCCAACGGCGGGGTCAACTCCGGCTTCATGATCGCCCAGGTCACCGCCGCCGCGCTGGCCAGCGACAACAAGGCCCTGGCCCACCCGGCCAGCGTCGACAGCCTGCCGACCTCGGCCAACCAGGAAGACCATGTGTCGATGGCGCCGAACGCCGGCAAACGGCTCTGGGCGATGGCCGAGAACGTCCGCGGGATTCTCGCCGTGGAGTGGCTGGGTGCCTGCCAGGGCCTGGACTTCCGCGAGGGCCTGAAGAGTTCTCCGAAGCTGGAGCAGGCTCGCCGCCTGCTGCGCGACAAGGTGCCGTACTACCAGGAGGATCGCTTCTTCGCCCCTGACATCGAGGCCGCCAGCCAGTTGCTCGCCAGCGGTTGCCTGAACGCGCTGCTGCCGGCCCGGCTGTTGCCGAGTCTTTGATACCCGCCCCCGGCCGCTCGGCCGGGGCGCTCCAGCAAGAACAACAACAGGAGAGCCGAGGGATGACGCACGACACGGGGCTTCGGCGCGGACTGAACGCCCGTCATATTCGTTTCATGGCACTGGGGTCGGCGATCGGCACCGGCCTGTTCTACGGTTCCGCATCGGCCATCCAGATGGCCGGGCCGGCGGTGCTGCTGGCCTACCTGATCGCCGGCGCGGCGGTGTACATGGTGATGCGCGCGCTCGGCGAGATGGCGGTGCACGAGCCGGTGTCCGGCTCGTTCGGCCATTACGCCAGCAGCTATCTCGGCCCCCTGGCCGGGTTCGTCACCGGCTGGACCTACGCTTTCGAGATGATCATCGTCTGCCTCGCCGATGTCACCGCGTTCGGCATCTACATGGGGTTCTGGTTTCCCGACGTGCCGCGCTGGATCTGGGTACTGTCCATCGTGCTGTTCATCGGCGGGCTGAACCTCTGTCATGTCAAGGTCTTCGGCGAGCTGGAGTTCTGGCTGTCGCTGGTCAAGGTCGGCGCCATCGTCGCGATGATTCTCGCCGGGCTCGGCATCATGTTCTTCGGCTTCAGCCTGGGCGGCGCGGCGACGTCCGCCACCGGCGTGCACAACCTGTGGCAGCACGGCGGCTTCCTGCCCAACGGCTGGGCCGGGCTGGTCGCCTCGCTGTCGGTGGTGGTATTCGCCTTCGGCGGCATCGAGATCATCGGCATCACCGCCGGCGAGGCGCAGGACCCGCAGCGGGTGATCCCGCGGGCGATCAATGCGGTGCCGCTGCGCATCCTGCTGTTCTACGTGCTGACCCTGTTCGTGCTGATGGCGATCTTCCCCTGGCAGCAGATCGGCAGCAACGGCAGTCCCTTCGTGCAGATCTTCGACGGCCTGGGGATCGAGTCGGCCGCGGCGATCCTCAATGTCGTGGTGATCACCGCGGCGATCTCGGCGATCAACAGCGACATCTTCGGCGCCGGTCGCATGCTCTACGGCATGGCCCGCCAGGGCCAGGCGCCGGTCGGCTTCTCGCGGGTGTCGCGGCACGGCGTGCCGTGGATGACCGTGCTGCTGATGGCGGTGGCCCTGCTGCTCGGCGTGGCGCTGAACTACCTGATCCCGCAGAGCGTATTCCTGTTGATCGCTTCCATCGCCACCTTCGCCACCGTGTGGGTCTGGCTGATGATCCTCCTGGCCCAGGTCGGCATGCGTCGGCGCATGGGGCCGCGCCAGGTCGCCGCGCTGAAGTTCCCGGTGCCGCTGTGGCCATTCGCGCCGGCGGCGGCGATCGTCTTCATGCTGTTCATCTTCGTGGTGCTCGGCTATTTCCCGGACACCCGCCCGGCCCTGTGGGTCGGGGCTATCTGGATCGCCTTGCTGGTGATCGCCTACCGGCGCTGGGTCAGGCCGAAGGGCGATGCCGCGCATGGCGTGCTTCAGGCCCAGGGAGGGCTGTGACGGAACCGACGGCGGCCTGAGCCGCCGGCCAATAACAACGATCGAGGCCGTTCCCCCCGGGCGCGGCCCGCAGGTTTTCCAACTGCCTTTCCCAATCGTGCATCTGGAGCGTCGAACCATGCGATACAAGAAGTCGATGTTGAGTGTTCTCTGTGCCCTCGGCCTGCTCGCCGCCGCGGCGGGCGCCCAGGCGGAAGGCTGGTGCGAGTCCGGCAAGGCGGTGAAGTTCGCCGGGCTGAACTGGGAGAGCGGGACCCTGCTCACCGAACTGATGCAGTTCGTCCTGGCCAAGGGCTACGGCTGTACCACCGACAGCCTGCCGGGCAACTCGATCACCATGGAGCAGGCGCTGAGCACCAATGACATCCAGGTCTTCGCCGAGGAGTGGATCGGCCGCAGCGACGCCTGGAACAAGGCTGCCGCGGCCGGCAAGGTGGTCGGCGTCGGCGAACCCATCGTCGGCGCGGTGGAGGGCTGGTACGTGCCGCGCTACGTGATCGAGGGCGACCCGCAGCGCAAGCTCGAGGCGAAGGCGCCGAAGCTGCGCTCTATCGCCGACCTGGCGCAGTACGCCGAGGTCTTCCGCGACCCGGAAGAGCCGGGCAAGGGGCGCTTCTACAATTGCCCGGCCGGCTGGACTTGCGAGCTGGAGAACAGCGAGATGCTGAAAAGCTACGGCCTGGAAGAGACGTTCACCAATTTCCGTCCGGGCACCGGCCCGGCACTGGACGCGGCGGTGCTGTCGAGCTATCGGCGCGGCGAGCCTATCCTGTTCTACTACTGGTCGCCGACGCCGCTGATGGGCCGCGCCGACCTGGTGCGCCTGGAGGAAAGGCCCGGCGTCGACAAGCGCATCAGGATCCAGGTCGGCCTGTCGCGGACCTTCCACGACCAGGCGCCGGAGCTGGTGGCGGTGCTGGAGAAGGTCAACCTGCCGGCGGAGCTGCTGAACAGCGACCTGGCGCGGATGGCCAAGGACAGGATCGATGCAGCGCGCCTGGCGCGCGAGTTCCTCAAGGAGCACCCCGAGGTCTGGCACGCCTGGGTCGACGAGGACGCGGCGAAGAAGATCGAAGCGGCACTCTGAACCCACGACCGACGAGAGCAGACCATGTTTCCCGAACGCCTGACATTTTCCATCGCCGACTGGGTCAACGCTTGGGTCGACGCCCTGGTGACCAACTACGGCGACCTGTTTCGCAAGATCTCCGACACCCTGCTGTGGGCCATCGTCAACCTCGAAGGGCTACTCCGCGCCACGCCCTGGTGGCTGTTGCTGGCGATCGTCGCGGCGATCGCCTGGCACGCCACCCGGCGCCTGCTGCCGACCCTGGTGATCACCGGCCTGCTGTTCCTGGTCGGCGCCGTCGGCCTCTGGGACAAGCTGATGCAGACCCTCGCGCTGATGCTGGTGGCGACCTTCATCTCGGTGCTGATCGGCATCCCCCTGGGCATCCTCGCCGCGCGCAGCAACCGCCTGCGCGCGGTACTGATGCCGCTGCTGGACATCATGCAGACCATGCCCAGCTTCGTGTACCTGATCCCGGTGCTGATGCTGTTCGGCCTGGGCAAGGTGCCGGCGATCTTCGCCACCGTGATTTATGCCGCGCCGCCGCTGATCCGCCTCACCGACCTGGGCATCCGCCAGGTCGACAGCGAGGTGATGGAGGCGGTCAACGCCTTCGGCGCCAACCGCTGGCAGCAGCTGTTCGGCGTGCAGTTGCCGCTGGCCCTGCCGAGCATCATGGCGGGGATCAACCAGACCACCATGATGGCCCTGTCGATGGTGGTGATCGCTTCGATGATCGGCGCCCGCGGCCTCGGCGAAGACGTACTGGTGGGCATCCAGACGCTGAACGTGGGCAAGGGCCTGGAAGCCGGCCTGGCGATCGTCATCCTCGCGGTGGTGATCGACCGCATCACCCAGGCCTATGGCCGTTCCCGGCACGAGACGAGCAAATGAGCGGTGCGCAGATGAACAAGATCGAAGTGAAGAACGTGTTCAAGATCTTCGGCCCGCGCGCCGATGCCGCGCTGGCGCTGATCCGCCAGGGACGCAGCAAGGCCGAAGTGCTGGCGCAGACCGGCTGCGTGGTCGGCGTCAACGACCTGTCGCTGACCATCGGTGCTGGCGAGATCTTCGTGATCATGGGCCTGTCGGGTTCCGGCAAGTCGACCCTGGTGCGCCATTTCAACCGCCTGATCGACCCCACCAGCGGCGAGATCCTGGTGGATGGCGAGGACATCCTGCGCTACGACATGGAAGCCCTCCGGCAATTCCGCCGGCGCAAGATCAGCATGGTGTTCCAGAGTTTCGGCCTGCTGCCGCACAAGAGCGTGCTCGACAATGTCGCCTACGGCCTGAAGGTTCGCGGCGAAAGCCGGGCGCAGTGCCACGAGCGGGCCCTGCACTGGATCGCCACGGTGGGCCTGAAGGGCTACGAGAAGTCCTATCCGCACCAGCTTTCCGGCGGCATGCGCCAGCGTGTCGGCCTGGCCCGCGCGCTGGCCGCCGACACGGAGATCATTCTCATGGACGAGGCCTTCAGCGCCCTCGACCCGTTGATCCGCGCGGACATGCAGGACCAGTTGCTGGAACTGCAGAAAACCCTGCACAAGACCATCGTCTTCATCACCCACGACCTCGACGAGGCGGTACGCATCGGCAACCGCATCGCGATCCTCAAGGACGGCCAGCTGATCCAGGTCGGCACACCACGGGAAATCCTCCACCAGCCGGCCGACGACTACGTCGACCGCTTCGTCCAGCGGCGGGTGGCGAACCTATGAGCGACCTACCGAGCGTCGTGTTCGGCGACGGTCCGCTGCGTTGGCAGGAACTGGTCGCGGTGGCCCGGCACGGTGCGCGCCTGGAACTGTCGGCGGCGGCCTGGGCACGGATCGACAACGCCCGCGCCATCGTCTGCCGTATCGTCGCCAATGGCGAGCGTGCCTACGGCATCAGTACCGGCCTCGGCGCGCTGTGCGACGTCCTGCTGGAAGGCGAGCAGCTCGCCGAGCTGTCGCGCAACACCTTGCTCAGCCATGCCTGCGGGGTCGGCGAGCCGCTGCGCGACGAACAGACCCGGGCGATCATTTGTGCCGCCGTCGCCAACTACAGCCAGGGCAAGTCCGGGCTCGACCGTTCGCTGGTGGAAGGGCTGCTGGCGCTGCTCAACCACGGCATTACCCCGCAGGTGCCGGCCCAGGGCTCGGTGGGCTACCTGACCCACATGGCGCACGTCGGCATCGCCCTGCTCGGCATCGGCGAGGTCAGCTACCGCGGCAGCGTCGTGCCGGCCGCCGCCGCGTTGGCGGCGGAAGGCCTGGCGACGGTGCGCCTGGGAGCCAAGGACGGGCTCTGCTTGGTCAACGGCACGCCGTGCATGACCGGCCTCGCCTGCCTGGCCCTGGACGACGCGCAGCGCCTGGCGCAGTGGGCCGACGTGATCGGGGCGATGAGCTTCGAGGCCCTGCGCGGCCAACTGGCGGCGTTCGACGCCGAGATCGTTGCGCTCAAGCCGCATCCCGGGATGCAGCGGGTCGCCGCCAATCTGCGAGCCTTGCTGGCTGGCAGCCAGGTACTGGAGAACGCCCGCGGCATCCGCACCCAGGATGCCCTGAGCATCCGCTCGATACCGCAGATCCATGGCGCCTGCCGTGACCAGTTGGCCCACGCGGCGCGGCAGATAGAGACCGAACTCAACTCGGCCACCGACAACCCGCTGCTGCTGGGTACGCCGGAAGCCTACCGGGTGGTATCCCAGGCCAATCCCCACGGCGAATCGGTGGCGATGGCCGCCGACCTGCTGGCGATCGCCGTGGCCGAGCTGGGCGGGGTCGCCGAGCGGCGCCTGGATCGCCTGGTCAACCCGCTGGTCAGCGGCCTGCCGGCGTTCCTGGTGGGCAAGCCGGGAGTCAACTCGGGGATGATGATCACCCAGTACGTCGCCGCCTCCCTGGCCGGCGAGAATCGCCAGCTGGCGCAGCCGGCGGTGGTCGACAACTTCGTCACCTCGGCGCTCCAGGAGGACCACCTGAGCCTCGGCACCAGTGCCGCGCTCAAGCTTGGCAGGGCCCTGGAGAACCTCCGGCGGATCCTCGCCATCGAGTACCTGCTGGCCGCCCAGGCCTTCGAATTCCTCGCCCCGCAACGCTTCGGCCAGGGCACCGCGGCGGCCTGGGGCATCCTGCGCGAGCGCGTGCCCGCATACGACACCGACCGCTGGCTGGCTCCCGACATCGCCAGCGCGGCGGCCATCCTCGGCGAGCGGAAGAGTCTCGCCCGGCTGGCCGCGAGCATAGGAGACCTGCAATGAAACGACTCTGGCAGCATTGCCATGCCGCCACCCTCAAGGGCGGCAAGTACTCGATCGTCGAGGACGCCGCCCTGGTCACCGACGGTCCGCTGATCCACTGGATCGGCCCGCGCGCCGAACTGCCGCCCGACGACTACGCCGAACGCATCGACCTCGATGGCGCCTGGCTGACCCCGGGGTTGATCGACTGCCACACCCACGCGGTGTTCGGCGGCAACCGCAGCGGCGAATTCGAGCAGCGCCTGGAGGGCGTCAGCTACGCCGAGATCGCCGCCGCCGGCGGCGGTATCGCCAGCACCGTACGCGCCACCCGCGAGGCCAGCGAGGAAGAATTGCTGGCCAGCGCGCGCAAGCGCCTGGAGCCCTTGCTGCGCGACGGCGTGACGGCGCTGGAGATCAAGTCCGGCTACGGCCTCGACCTGGCCAGCGAACGCAAGATGCTACGAGTCATCCGCCGCCTCGGCGAACGCCTGCCGGCGACCGTGCGCAGCACCTGCCTGGCCGCCCATGCGCTACCGCCGGAATACGCCGGGCGCGCCGACGACTACATCGAGCATATCTGCTCGACGATGCTCCCCGCGCTGGCCGGAGAGGGACTGGTGGACGCGGTGGACGCCTTCTGCGAGCACCTGGCGTTTTCCCCGGCGCAGGTCGAGCGGGTATTCATCGCCGCCCGCGAGCTGGGCCTGCCGGTGAAGCTGCACGCCGAGCAGCTATCCTCGCTGCACGGTTCCAGCCTGGCGGCGCGCTACCGGGCTTTGTCGGCCGACCACCTGGAGTACATGACCGAGGACGACGCCCGCGCCATGGGCGAGGCGGGCACCGTCGCGGTGCTGCTGCCGGGCGCCTTCTACCTGCTGCGCGAGACCCAGCTGCCGCCGATCGATGCCCTGCGCCGGCACGGCGTGGCCATGGCCATTGCCAGCGATCTCAATCCCGGCACCTCGCCGGCGCTGTCGTTGCGCCTGATGCTGAACATGGCCTGTACCCTGTTCCGCCTGACCCCGGAGGAGGCGCTGGCCGGTGTCACCCTGCACGCCGCCCGGGCGCTGGGGCTGGAAGCCAGCCACGGCAGCCTGGAGGTTGGCAAGCTGGCCGACTTCGTCGCCTGGGACATCGAGCGTCCGGCGGAGCTGGCCTACTGGCTGGGCGGCGATCTGCCGAAACGCGTCATTCGCCACGCCGAGGAGGTATACCGTGGATGAAGTCCTGAGTTTCAAGCGCGGCCGCGTGCCGCTACTGATCAGCATGCCGCACCCCGGCACGCGCCTGACCCCGGCGGTGGACGCCGGCCTGGTGGAGGAGGCGCGGGCGCTGACCGATACCGACTGGCACATTCCCCGGCTCTACGATTTCGCCGAGGAACTGGGCGCCAGCACCCTGGCTGCCCACTATTCGCGCTATGTGGTCGATCTCAACCGCCCTTCCGACGACAAGCCGCTGTACAGCACCGCCACTACCGGCCTGTATCCGGACACCCTGTTCGACGGCCGGCCGCTCTACCGCGAAGGCATGGCGCCGTCCGCCGAGGAACGCATGCGCTACCTGGCCGAAGTGTGGACGCCCTACCACCGGACCATCGCCGAGGAACTGGCGCGGCTGAAGGCCGAGTTCGGCTACGCGCTGCTCTGGGACGCCCACTCGATCCGTTCCCACGTGCCGCACCTGTTCGACGGCCGACTGCCCGACTTCAATCTCGGCACCAACGCCGGCGCCAGTTGCGATCCAGCGCTGGCGGCCCGCCTGGAGGCGGTCTGCGCTGCCGCCGAAGGCTACAGCCATGTGCTCAACGGGCGCTTCAAGGGCGGCCACATCACCCGCCACTACGGCCAGCCGGAGCAGCACGTCCATGCCGTCCAGCTGGAGCTGGCGCAGTGCACCTACATGGACGAGCAGGCCCCGTTCGCTTACCGCGCGGACCTCGCCGAAGCGACCCGCGCGGTCATCCGCGAACTGCTGGAAAGCCTCCTCGCCTGGGGGCACGAGCGCTACGCCTGAGGCGCTCGAGGCGGCGGACGCCTGGCCCGTCCTGGCGGACGTGAATGCCGCGGATGGGGTGGGGCGTCCGTGTCGGTATTCTGGAAATTTTCTGTTACAAATTTATTGAGGTCAGCGTTGATGCGGCCGGGAGGCCGAGTGCGCAAAGAGTTGCACAACTGTTCTCCTCTATCCTCTCGGCCAGCATTTCCATCGCGCGGGCGCAGGCGCGTCGCGCCCGGAACCGAATACGCCAGGAACGCACGGCTGCGTTTCCAAGAGGACAGTGAATGTTCGCCCCCGCCAACCAGACGCACTTCAGCCTTCGCATCGAAAACCTCCGGCACGACTTCCAGGTACTCGCCTTCCGCGGTCGCGAAGCCATCAGCCAGCCCTTTCGCTTCGACCTGGAGCTGGTCAGCGAGCGATCCGATCTGGACCTCGACGCGCTGCTGCACCAGCCGGCCTTCCTGATCCTCTCGCCGAGCGGGCAAGGGGTCCACGGACAGCTCACCAGCATCGCCCAGGGGGACTCCGGCAAGCGCCTGACCGGCTATCGCGCGACCCTGGAGCCGCGCCTGGCCTACCTGGGGCTGTGCAGCGACCAACGCATCTTCCAGCGCCTCAGCGTGCCGGAAATCATCGGTCGGGTGCTGGAGGGCCACGGCATTCTCGCCGACGCCTACCGCTTCCAGCTGGGTCCGACGCCGTACCCGGCCCGCGAATACTGCACGCAGTACGACGAAACCGACCTGGCGTTCCTCAGCAGGCTCTGCGAGGAGGAGGGCATCCATTACCACCATGAGTTTTCTGCCCAGGGCCATGTGCTGGTCTTCGGCGACGACCAGACCTCTTTTCCGCGGCTGCAACGCCCCGTCGCCTACGTGCAGGACGCCGGGCTGGTCGCCGACCAGCCGGTGGTCAAGCGCTTCGGCGTGCGCTTCGACACCCGTGCCAGCCGGGTTACCCGGCGCGACTACGACTTCGAGCAACCCGCGTTGCAGATGCAGGCCACCCATGGCCCGCAGCTCGTGGCGCAGCAACCGGACCTGGAGGACTACGACTATCCCGGCCGCTTCACCCACCGCGAGCGCGGCAAGCACCTGAGTCGGCGCGCGCTGGAACGGCATCGCGCCGACTACCTACAGGCCAGGGGCGAAAGCGACGAACCGGCGCTGCTCAGCGGACACTTCCTGACGCTGTCCGCGCATCCCCGCGGCGAATGGAACGATCTCTGGCTGCTTACCGAGGTTCTCCACGAAGGGCGGCAGCCGCAGGTACTGGAAGAGTCGATCGACAGCGACGTCGCGCAGGGCCGGGGCGATTTCCGCCAGGGCTATCGCAACCGTTTCGTCGCCACTCCCTGGAGCGCGCATTTCCGCCCCCCGCTGGAGCATCCCAAGCCACGCGTGCTGGGCTGTCAGACAGCGGTCGTGACCGGCCCCGCCGGCGAGACCATCCACTGCGACCAATACGGCCGGGTCAAGGTGCAGTTCTTCTGGGATCGCCTCGGCCAGGCCGACGACAACACCAGTTGCTGGTTGCGCGTCGCCTCCAACTGGGCGGGCAAACGCTATGGCGGCGTCGCCATCCCGCGGGTGGGCATGGAAGTCCTGGTGGGTTTCCTGGAGGGCGATCCGGATCAGCCGCTGGTCACCGGCTGCCTCTACCACAGCGAAAACCGGGTGCCCTACGAGCTGCCGCAGAACAAGACCCGCAGCGTTTTCAAGACCGACAGCTACCCCGGCGGCGGCGGTTTCAACGAACTGCGCATCGAGGACCGCAAGGGCCAGGAACAGATCTTCGTCCACGCCCAGCGCGACTGGGACGAGAACATCGAGCACGACCAGAAGATCCGCGTCGGCCATGAGCGCCACGACACGGTCGAGGGCGATAGCTACAGCGAGTTCAGGGCCGAGGAACAGCGCACGGTCCACGCCGACCGCAAGGTCGAACTGAAGGCGGTCGACCACCTCAGCGTCGCCGACGCGTTGCACCTGAGGATCGGCACCGGCCAGTTCGTCGAGGCGGGTGACGAGATCCATTTCAAGGCCGGCGACAAGGTAGTGATCGAGGCAGGCATGGAGCTGACCCTAAAGGGCGGTGGCAGCTTCGCCAGGCTCGACCCGGGCGGTGTCACCCTCGACGGCGCCCAGGTGATGATCAACAGCGGCGGCAGCCCCGGCATCGGTAGCGGCGTTCGCGCGCTGTCGCCGCTGCAACCGCTCGCGGCCGACGCCGCGGCGGCGGGAGGCGCCTTGTTGGGAGCCATCGCCCAGAAGATCGGCGAAGCGCCGCAGAAACTCCTGCGTTTCGAACTCAGTCCGTTGCCCGGCGTGCCATCGGCGGCCAGGCAACCGTATCGGCTCTACGCCAACGGTGCCTTCAAGGAGGAGGGCATCGCCGACGAAGGCGGCGCAATCAGCTTCGAACCGCTGCCGGGCGAACGCACCTATCGCATCGAGACCGCCAATGGCCACGCCTACGAAGTGGAAATGGTCGACCAGCCGGACGCACTGCAGGCCGACGATCGGCTCGCCCAGCAGGGGTTCCGCGACTACCGGGCGGAAATGCCCCAGCACAAGCCGCGTTCCGCCCCGGACGCCTACCGGCGCGACGCCTCGCGGCCCGGCGCCGCCGACAAGGATGACCCCACGCCATGAGCGACCTGTACAAACCGCAGACCCTCAAGCTGTACGCGCAACAGGCCGGCAGCGTCCGGCTGACCCTCGACTGGTTCGCCAACAAGGCTTTCTACCCGCCGCGCGCGGGTGTGCACATCAAGCCGCTGATCAATGGCCAGGCGGCCTTCGACGCGGTGCATGCGGCGATGGAAGCGGCCCGGCACAGCATCGACATCATCACCTGGGGCTTCGACCCGGCCATGCGTTTCAAACGCCCCGACGGACCGCGAATCGGCGAATTGCTGCAGACGAAGGGCCGCGAAGGAGTGCAGGCGCGAGTGCTGGTCTGGAGCAACCAACTCGCCAGGCTCAAGGAAAACACCATCCCCGGGGCCGGCGTCGGCGGTTCCGGCGGCACCTGGGCGGGCTCGGGCGTCGCCAGCGGCAGCGCGGTGGACAACGAGGTGCTGCGACTGGAGCAGCGGCGCCAGCATAACCTCAACCTCATCGCGCGGCAGCAGGAAGCCCTGGAGCGCTCGGAACGGCTGCACCGCGAAGGCAGGCTGCCGAGCTTCGACCCGCGGGGCGCCGCCCACGCGCGGACGCGCATCGCCGAGCTGGAGGCGGAGAACGCCGAGATCCAGCGCACTCTCGACAGCAGCGGGGCCCAGGGCTACGGCGGCAAGCGCGGTTCCGGCGGCACCCGCCAGGATCCCTGGGGGCAGATATTCACCCGCGACTGGTTCAAGGCGGTACGCGGCGGTGGGTTGCAGAACGTCGAGTTCCGTACCCGCGACTTCGAGCAGACGGCCAGACCGGTGATGAACGGCGAGCAAGTGCGCCTCGTCAATGGGCGACTGCAAAGCCTGATCCACCTGCTGCGCGCCGATGGCATCGACGACCTGGGCATCGGCCAGTTGCTGGTACTCACCCAGTTCGCCAGCCATCACCAGAAGATGGTCCTGGTCGACTATGGCAGCCCGCAGGCCATCGGCTTCGTCATGGGTCACAACATGCACCGCAACTACTGGGACACCAGCGCCCACCTGTTCGACGACCGCGCCGCCGGTCGCGATCCCGGGTTCGGGCCCTGGCAGGATATCTCCATGCAGGTCCAGGGCCCGGTGCTGGCCGACCTCAGCCGCAACTTCAGCGAGGCCTGGGACCTCGAGAGGCCGTGGTACAAGCGCTGGTTCTCGACGCCATCGCTGACCGCCGAGCGCGACGCCTTGCCGCTGCCGAAGATCGCCACGCCCGCCAGCAACAGCGTCGCGCAGATTTGCCGGACCCAGCCGCAGGACGACGAGCGCTCGATCCTGGAGCACTATCTCAAGGCCCTGGGCAATGCCACCGACTACGTTTACATGGAAAACCAGTACTTCCGTTATGCCGGCTTCGCCGAGCGCCTGCGGAAGACTGCGCAGGTGCGCAAGGCCCGGGGCGTGCCCGGCGACCTGTACCTGTTCGTCGTGACCAACACCCCCGACTCCAGCGACGCCTCGAAGACCACCTACGACATGATGAAAGGCCTGGGCCAGGAGCAACTGATGCCGCAGGTACAGCGCGACCTGGCGCATGACTTGCGGGAAAAGCGGGAGCAGTTGAAGCAGGTCAGGGAAAACCTACATCCCGATCCCTATGTCCGGCGCGGCCAGGAAAACAACATCGAACGGCTGGAGCGCAAGATCGAGGCGCTCGAAGAGAAAGGCGTGACGCCGGAAGTCGAGCAACGCCTCGGCGATCTCGGCGCGCAGGAGATTCCCGGACTGGCGAAGAACACCGGCGAGGACGACAAGCCCTATCAACTCGCCGAAGTACCCGGCCTCAAGGTGGTCGTCGCCACCCTGGCCACCAGCGACCCTGCCCCCGGCAGCCCGCCGCCAGCGCGCCTGTCCGCCGAAGCCGAGGCCGCCCTCGGGGCACCGCCGCTGAAGGCGCGCTACAAGCACATCTACGTGCACTCCAAGCTGCTGCTGGTGGACGACCTCTATACCCTGCTCAGCTCGGCCAATATCAATGTCCGCAGCATGCATAGCGACAGCGAGTTGGGGATTGCCCAGCCCAATCCGGATTTGGCGAGGGCGATGCGGGAGGAGTTGTGGGAGCTACATGCCCAGAAAGTGGCTGCGACAACCGAAAAAAACTTCAAACTCTGGAATCAGAAAATGGATGCGAATTGGAGACAGCAACGTAAAGACGAGCCTTTGGTAGCTAACTTGCTTCGCTTCTGGGATGTCGTGACACCTTATAGCCCCGGTCTCACGGTGGACTGAATGATGCGTCCATTATGTTTTTTTCTCTTGATTTTTTTGTTGTCGGGAAATCCTGTCATGGCGGCTGAACTACGACCTTTTATATGCGTTAACGAAAAAGACCATTTGCCATCTCTAGATCCTCAGGCTGATGCATGGTATCGGGAGGCAGTAGCTCTCGCCAAGCCCGATACCCTGCGTCCCTGGGATCGTATCGTCGATCTATACAGTAAGGCAGTTGAGCGTGGTCACTGGAAGGCTATGCATAACTTGGCGAGCCTCTATCGTACCGGTTGGCCAGGCGGTGTGGAGAAGGATACTCAGAAAGCTCTAGATCTCTACCAGAAGATGATCGATTTGAAGGTTCCTCAAGGTTTCTACGATATGGCGGCAATGATCGGAAATCGTGCTGGCGTCAAGAATCCTGCGACTGATGGACTTACCTTTCTCGATAAGGCTGCAAGCTTGGGTAATCCACCAGCATTAACTGAGTTAGGAAGGCTATATATATATGTTGCTGGTCAGGATGAGTTGGGGCTGAAATATACGAACTGTGCTGCAGGCCAGGGCTATGCTCCTGCCAATTACGAGCTGGCGATGTACTATCGTTTGGTGGCACATAACTACCCAAAGGCGGCAGGCTATTACCTTCTTGCTGCAAGCCAAGGAAATGATGATGCTGCCTTCTTCATGTCCGGAGTTTTTGATAAGACTAGTCCCGATGTTGACAGAATGTGGTACGCCCCCGATGAGAAGCTGCACAAACTATATGATGGTATTTACGATCAACTTGCCGCTGATCCTGATTTGCGTTTTCCCAACTTGATAAAGGACCATCCTCTGCCTCCTCACCCGACCCAGGGCTACGACGCAGATCGGCCCGACTGGAAACCGGGGCAGTGATGCGGCTGATGGCTATTGAACTTTGGGCCGTGCTCTGTCTTGCAGGCGTCCCCGTGATGGCCAACAGCAAACCATTTGTCTGCGCTAATGAAAAAGACCATCTGCCGCCGTTGGATCCGCAAGCCGATGCTTGGTACCGCGAAGCAGCAGCCTTGGCCAAGCCCGATACTCTGCGGCCCTGGGGCCGTATCGTCGAGCTTTACAGCAAGGCAGTGGAGCGCGGTCATTGGAAGGCCATGCATAATTTGGCGAATCTTTATCGTACAGGGTGGCCCGGAGGAGTAGAAAAAGATCCGCAGAAGGCATTGGATCTCTATCAAAAGATGATAGATCTGGATGTGCCTCAGGGGTTCTATGATATGGGGGCAATGATTGGTAATCGTGCCGGTGTTAAGAACCCTGCTACCGATGGTCTGACCTTCTTGGATAAAGCCGCTAGTTTGGGGAACCCGCCAGCACTGACCGAGTTGGGTAAACTCTATATTTATGTGGCCAAGGAAAAGGAATTGGGGCTGGCGTATGCCAGTTGTGCTTCCAGTCAAGGTTATGCTCCGGCGAGCTATGAGCTTGGAAGCTACTATGAGTTGGTTGAAAATAATTATCCAAAGGCACTTGGCTACTATCAAGTCTCCGTCTCTCAAGGCGGCAGGAGTGCAGCCTTTTTTCTCTCGCGCGTCTTCGGAAAGAGGACGCCTCCTTCAAGTGCAATGTGGTATACGCCGGATGAAAAGCTTGAGAAATTCTACTACTCCCTCTATCTGCAAATTGATGCCGACCCCGATCTTCGTTTTCCCAATTTGGTAAAAGATAACCCCTTGCCACCCCACCCCGTCCAGGGCTACGACGCAGCTCGACCCGACTGGAAGCCGGGTCAGTGATTCGGCTAATGGCTATTGGAATATGGGCTGTACTTTGTCTCGCGGCAGTTCCCGCTATGGCTGACAGCAAGCCTTTTGTCTGCGTTAACGAAAAGGACCATCTACCCCCTCTGGACCCGCAGGCCGATGCTTGGTATCGCGAAGCGGCGACCCTGGCCAAGCCCGATACCTTGCGTCCGTGGCCTCGTATCGTCGGGTTGTACAGCAAGGCGGCCGAGCGCGGCCACTGGAAGGCCATGCACAACCTGGCGAATCTTTATCGTACAGGGTGGCCCGGAGGAGTAGAAAAAGATACGCAGAAGGCATTGGATCTCTATCAAAAGATGATAGATCTGGATGTGCCTCAGGGGTTCTATGATATGGGAGCAATGATTGGAAATCGCGCCGGGGTTAAAAGCCCTGCAACTGACGGACTTACTTTTCTTGATAAGGCTGCTAGCCTAGGAAATCCGCCGGCACTAACCGAACTAGGTAAGCTTTATATATATGTGGCCAAAAAAAAGGATTTGGGGTTGGCGTATACTCACTGTGCTGCTAGCCAGGGCTATGCGCCGGCTAATTATGAGTTGGGAGCGTATTACAAGATAGTGGAGCACAATTTCCCAAAGGCACTGGTTTATTATCAGGCGTCAGTCTCTCAGGGGGGCAAGAGCGCGGCTTTTTTCCTATCACGAGTCTTCGGAAGTGAGACTCCTCCTGCAAGTGCAATGTGGTACGCCCCCGACGAAAAGTTGCAAGAAGCGTATTATTCAATCTACAAAAAGCTTGAGGCCGACCCTGACTTACGTTTCCCCCATCTGATAGAAGACCATCCTCTGCCTCCTCACCCGACCCAAGGCTACGACGTGGACCGCCCAGACTGGAAGCCGGAGCGGTAAGTACGCGAGGCGTGGGCCAGAACGACGTCCAAGGTTTCCAGCGGCAGGCCAGGCGGCAAATGCTACATCTGCACGGCCCGCAAACGCTCCTCGGCCTGGCGGGCGAGCATCCGCAGCAGCGGAGCGAGGGTGTGCGGCGGGGTTTCGTCGGCGCGGGTGATGGCGTAGAGGGTGACCGGGAAGGCCGGGCTCAATGGGCGGATCGCGGTGCTGTGCGGGTCGGCGCCGAGGGCGGTGAAGGGATCGACCAGCGCCAGGCCCGCCCCAGCCTCCACCAGGGCGCGGGCGAGGGCGTAGGTCTGCACGGCGATCTTTACCTGCGGCGGTGGCTCCACGGCGCTGAGGTAATCCTCCAGGCGGGCGAACAGCGGGTCGGCGGTGGACAGCCCGATCAGCGCTTCGCCGGCCAGCCCGGCCAGGCTCAGCGGCTGCCGGCGTTCCGCTTCGGGCCAGTGTTCGCGCGGCGCCAGGGCCACCAATACGCCGCTGGCGATGGCTTCGCCGCGCAGGCCGGGGTGTTCCGGCTGCTTCAGGCTCAGGGCCAGGTCCAGTTCGCGCATCAGCAGGCCCTGCACCAGTTCGCGCGAATGCAAGGTGGCCAGTTCGCAGCCGCTCTGCGGATAGCGCGCGCTCCATTCGCCGATCGCCCGCGGCAGCAGCGACAGCGCCAGGGCCGGGGTGGCGCCGATGCGCAGGCTGTGGCCCGGCTGGCGCCGCAGGTTCTGCGCCAGGCGCCGCACCGCCTGCAGGCTATCGCTGAGCTTGGCCACTTCGCGCTCCAGTTCCAGCGCTTCCGGAGTCGCCAGCAGCTTGCCGCGCACTCGCAAGAACAGCGGGAAGCCCAGTTGCTGCTCGGCGTGCTGCAGGACTTTGCTCACCGCCGGCTGGGACACATGCAGCAACTGTGCGGCGCCGCTGACCGAGCCAGCCTGGCGGATCGCCTGGAACACTTCGATATGGCGGAGCTTCATCGGCGCGAGCCCATAACCTGGATTTATACCCTGGCCATCTTTATTCATTGTCCTACCGCTGTCATCCGCGCCTATCGTCGAAGCCCTGGAAAACACCTGGATAACGATTGTCATGGCTCAGCGGGTTTGCATCATCGGCGCCGGCGTGGTCGGCCTGGCCACGGCCTACGCCCTGGTTCGCGAAGGATTCGACGTGACCCTGGTGGAAGCGCGCGAGCGGGGCGGGCTGGAAACCAGCTACGCCAATGGCGGGCAGTTGTCCTATCGCTACGTGGCGCCATTGGCCGACAGCGGCGTGCCGGCCCAGGCGCTCGGCTGGCTGCTGCGCAACGATGCGCCGTTGCGCCTGCGGCCGCGCCTTGATCCGGCGCAGTGGCGCTGGCTGCTGGGCTTCCTCGCGGCCTGCCGCGGCTCGCTGAACCGCCGCAATGCCGCGCACCTGCTGCGCCTGGCATTGCTCAGCCAGCGCACCCTGCAGGCCTGGCGCGAGGAGGATGGCCTCGATGGCTTCGACTGGCGGCGCAACGGCAAGCTGGTGGCGTTTCGCCAACCGGCCAGCTTTGCGCGGGCCCGCCAGGGTCTGGCCGATCCTTCGGCGCAATTCGTCCTGACCGCCGCCGAGTGCCTCGCGCTGGAGCCGGCCCTGTCCGCCGCGCCCTTCGTCGGCGGCATCCACACGCCGGACGAGGAGGTCGCCGACTGCCATGCCTTCTGCGTGCAACTTGCCGAGCGCCTGCAGGCTTCCGGACATTGCCGGCAACTGCATGGCCGCAGGGTGACGAAGATCGTCGAGGGCGGCGCGGCGGTGCGTGGCGTCGAGGTCGGCGGCGATCTCATCGAGGCCGATCATGTGGTGCTGGCCGCCGGCTACCGCAGCGCCGAATTGATGCTGCCGGGCCTGCGCCTGCCGCTATACCCGCTCAAGGGCTATAGCCTGACCCTGCCGGTCGGCGCGCAGCACCGTGCGCCGGATACCAGCATCACCGATTACGACCGCAAGATCGTCTACGCGCGGATCGGCGAGCGGCTGCGGATCGCCGCGATGGTCGACATCGTCGGCTTCGACCCCGGCCTCGAGCCCGCGCGCCTGGCACTGCTGCGCCAGCAGGCGCGGGACACGTTCCCGCAGGGCGGCGATTTCGACGCTGCCGTCGAATGGGCCGGCATGCGCCCGGCCACGCCCACCGGGGTACCGCTGGTGGGCAACGGCGGCTACCGCAACCTCTGGCTCAACCTCGGCCACGGCGCGCTCGGCTTCACCCTGGCCTGCGGCAGCGGGCGCCTGCTGGCCGAGCAGATCGGACGCCGCCCGCCGAGCATCGATACCTCTGGCCTGCTTCCGCGCGGCGCGCTGGCTGGCTGAATTCCCCTCGACCTGGAGCACTCCCATGGAACCGACCCGTATCGCCACCAACGACCGCCTGTCCGCCGCGGTCTGCTTCGACGCCCTGGTATTTCTTTCCGGCCAGGTGCCGGGCCAGGCCGAGGATATCCATGGCCAGACCCGCGAGGTGCTGGCGAAGATCGACGCGCTGCTGGCCGAGGCCGGGTCGCGCAAGGAGCGTATCCTCAGCGCGACCATCTACCTGAAGGACATCGCCCGCGATTTCGCCGCCCTGAACGAGGTCTGGACCCAGTGGTTGCCGACCGGCCAGGCACCCAGCCGGACCACCGTCCAGGCGGAGCTGGCGCGTCCGTCGGTGCTGGTGGAGATCACCGTGGTGGCGGCCAGGGGCTGACTTACTTTCCATAGCCATAAGAAAAAAGAGGCAGAACCTCCGATGAAAACCCTTGTATCCAGCACCCTCGCACTCTCCCTGTCGCTCGCCATCGGCGCCGCGCAGGCCGAGGAACTCAGCGGCACCCTGAAGAAGGTTGCCGACAACGGCACGATAACCCTGGGCTATCGCGATGCCTCGGTGCCTTTCTCCTACCTTGGCGATAACAGCGGCCAGCCCATGGGCTATTCGGTGGAACTGGCCGGCAAGGTGGTGGAGCGGCTCAAAAGCACCCTCGGCAAGCCGGAACTCAAGGTGAAGTACAACCTGGTCACTTCGCAGACTCGCATCCCGCTGGTGCAGAACGGCACCGTCGACCTGGAGTGCGGCTCCACCGGGGTCACCGCCGAGCGGCAGAAACAGGTGGCGTTCTCCTACGGCTTCATCTACGTCAAGGGCCAGTTGCTGACCCGCAAGGACAGCGGCATCGCCCACTTCGACGACCTCAAGGGCAAGAACGTGGTGACCACCGCCGGCACCACCAATGAGCGCTACCTGAAGAACTACAACGCCGGACACAAGCTGGGGATGAACGTGGTCAGCGCCAAGGACCACGGCGAAGCCTTCCAGATGCTGCAATCGGGTCGCGCGGTGGCCTTCTACATGGACGATGCGCTGCTCTACGGCGAACGCGCCAAGGCGCGCCAGCCGCACGACTGGGTGGTGGTCGGCGAGCCGCAATCGCGGGAGATCTACAGCTGCATGGTGCGCAAGGACGACCCGCAGTTCCTTGCCCTGGTCAACGAGACCCTGGCCGGGCTGTATCGCTCGGGCGAGATACAGGGCATCTACCAGCGCTGGTTCCAGCAGCCGATCCCGCCCAAGGGGTTGAACCTGGAGTTTCCCATGACCGCGGAGCTGAAGGCGATCCTCGAGAACCCCACCAGCGATCCGGTGCAGTGAGCGTCTAGCGCTGCAGGCCGAGGTGGCGGATCGACGGCGTCGGCGCGTCCAGGCGCGACCAGACGTCGTCGGCCAGTTCGGCCGGATAGAACGACGGCAGGCCAGGCAGTTCGTCGCGGGCGATCCAGCCGACCTCGCGGATATCGAACTCGTCGCCGCCCAGGCCCTTCAGGTTGGCCAGGGTCGGCTCGCCACGCCAGGCGTCGATGCGGTAGAACAGCTCCATGTGGAAGCGCCCGGCGGCGGGTTCGGCGAATTCGCGCACGTAGACCAGCGGGCCGACGTCCACCCGCAGGCCGGTCTCCTCGAAAAACTCGCGCCGGACGGTATCCTTCGTCGATTCGTCGCATTCCGACTCGAAGCCGCCGCCGGGCGGAATCCAGTAGATGTCGCCGCCGACCTCGTGGCGGACCAGCAGGATGCGTTGCTCCACCACCAGCAGGCCGGCGGCGCGGATACGGTGTCGCAAGGCCTCGGCCATGCTCGTTCTCTCGGCGCCAGGCGCCGTTGCTTGGATTGATGGTTTCCCCTCTACCGGGGCGGACATGAAAGCCGCTCGGTTTTTTTCCCGGCGCCGAAGTATCATGCGCGGCAGAGCAAAGGACGGGCCCCGCTGTCGACGTTTGCGCCGGGGGCCGAACACATCGCCTCGGGAGCGCATCATGCTAGTTCTGTATCCGGAAATTAAACCCTACGCTCGCCACGAGCTGGCCGTCGACGAACCGCATGTGCTGTATGCCGACGAAAGCGGTTCGCCGGACGGACTGCCGGTCGTCTTCGTCCACGGCGGCCCCGGCTCCGGTTGCGATGCCCTGTCGCGTCGCTTCTTCGATCCCAACCTCTACCGTATCGTCACCTTCGACCAGCGCGGTTGCGGCCGTTCCACGCCCCACGCCAGCCTGGAGAAGAACAGCACCTGGGAGCTGGTGGCGGACATGGAGCGCCTGCGCGAGCACCTGGGTATCGAGAAGTGGGTGCTGTTCGGCGGTTCCTGGGGCTCGACCCTGTCGCTGGCCTACGCGCAGACCCATCCCGAGCGGGTCCATGCGCTGATCCTGCGCGGCATCTTCCTCTGCCGTCCGCAGGACATCCACTGGTTCTACCAGGAAGGCGCCAGCCGCCTGTTCCCCGACTATTGGGAAGACTATGTCGCGCCGATCCCGCCGGAAGAGCGCGGCGACCTGCTGGCGGCCTTCCACAAGCGCCTGACCGGTAGCGACCAGATCGCCCAGATGCACGCTGCCAAGGCCTGGTCGACCTGGGAGGGCCGCACCGCCACGCTGCGCCCCAACCCCATGGTGGTGGACCGCTTCACCGAGCCGGGCAGGGCGCTGTCGATCTCGCGCATCGAGAACCACTTCTTCGTCAACCAGGGCTTCCTCAGGCCCAACCAGTTGCTCGAGGACATGCACCGCATCGCCCATCTGCCTGGCGTGATCGTGCATGGCCGCTACGACGCCATCTGTCCGCTGGACAATGCCTGGGCCCTGCACCAGGCCTGGCCGAACAGCGAACTGCAGATCATCCGCGACGCCGGGCATACCGCCAGCGAGCCGGGGATAGTCGATGCGCTGGTGCGCGCCACCAACGAGATCGGCCGGCGACTGCTCGACCTGCCGCCGGAGGCCGAATGAAGGCATTGCTGCAGCGCGTCGGCGCGGCGCGGGTGGAGGTTGGCGGCGAAATCGTCGGCTCCATCGATCGCGGCCTGCTGGTGCTGGTCGGGGTCGAGCCCGAGGATGGCGAGCGTTGCGCGGCGAAGATGCTGCACAAGCTGCTCAACTACAGGGTGTTCGGCGACGACGAGGGCAAGATGAACCGGTCCTTGCTGGACGTGCAGGGCGGCTTGCTGCTGGTCTCGCAATTCACCCTGGCGGCGAACACCCGCAGCGGACTGCGTCCGAGCTTCTCCAGCGCGGCGCCGCCGGCGCAAGGAGAGGCGGTGTTCGAGCACCTGGTGAAACTGGCGCGGGAGGCCTATCCGCAGGTGGCGACCGGGCGTTTCGGCGCCGACATGCAGGTGCACCTGGTCAACGACGGGCCGGTGACCTTCCTGCTGGAGAGTTGATCGGCGTCGAGGGGATTTTCCCCAAGGTGCTTCAGGGAGGGATGGCGGGGCCGGAACGGTGAATTTTTGTGACAGATACATGGCCTTTTGTCACAACCTCGGTGCATCATCCGCACGCCGATTTCATGCTGTACAGGACAGGCCGGCCGGCATCCCGATGCCGGGCGGGGCGTCCTGCAACCCAATGGACGGGAATCATTCCGCCCGGGCAGGGTCGGAACCTCTGGGGTCGCTAGCCGACGAGCGGCATGCCCCCTGGTCTTCCAGGCCCGGTGCACGTAACGCGAATGACTGGAAACAGGCATTCTTTTTGTCAGATCGCGCCAAATCTGGCTATCTATCGGGTTTGGCAGCGAATGTGGCGAAACCATGTTCGACCGGCACTCCGGTGCCGTCGGAGACCCCTGAACGGTCAGGGCGTCTTCAGTAATTCATGTTCACGGACGAGGGGGCCTCGTGATTTTCCGTTCCGTTTCAAACACCGATTTCCGCGCCCGCGTGCGCACCCTGCTGCTTGCCGGCTCGACCGCGCTGGCATTCGTCGCCGCCCCGGTATGGGCGTTCAGCATCGACGACGTGGCGAGCAAGGCCAAGGACCTGGCCGGCGACAAGTATTCCGCGCCGACCAGCAACCTGCCATCGGAATTCAGCGAAATGAAATTCGCCGATTACCAGCAGATCCGTTTCATCAACGAGCGCGCCTACTGGGGCAAGCTGAAGACGCCGTTCAAGCTGAGCTTCTATCACCAGGGCATGCACTTCGACACGCCGGTGAAGATCAACGAGGTGACCGCTACCACGGTCAAGCCGATCAAGTACGATCGCACCAAGTTCGATTTCGGATCCCTGAAGTTCGACGAGAATGCCACCAAGGATCTCGGCTATGCCGGTTTCCGCGTGCTCTATCCGATCAACAAGGCCGACAAGCAGGACGAGATCGCCACCTTCCTTGGCGCGAGCTACTTCCGCGTGGTCGGCAAGGGCCAGGTCTACGGTCTGTCGGCGCGCGGCCTGGCGATCGATACCGCGCTGCCTTCGGGCGAAGAGTTCCCGCGCTTCCGCGAATTCTGGATCGAGCGGCCGAAGGCGCAGGACAAGCAACTGGTGATCTACGCCCTGCTCGACTCGCCGCGGGCCACCGGCGCCTACCGCTTCGTGCTGCGTCCGGGCAAGGATGCGGTGATGGATGTCCAGGCCCGCGTGTTCCTCCGCGACAAGGTCAGCAAGCTGGGCCTGGCGCCGCTGACCAGCATGTACCTGTTCGGCTCCAACCAGCCGTCCGAGCAGCACAACTTCCGGCCCGAGCTGCATGACTCCAGCGGCCTGCAGATCCATGCCGGCAACGGCGAGTGGCTGTGGCGTCCGCTGAACAATCCGAAGCACCTGTCGGTGAGCACCTTCAGCGTGGAGAACCCGAAAGGCTTCGGCCTGCTCCAGCGCGGCCGCGAGTTCTCCCGCTACGAAGACCTGGATGACCGCTACGACCTGCGTCCGAGTGCCTGGATCGAGCCGAAGGGCGACTGGGGCAAGGGCACCGTGGAACTGGTGGAAATCCCGACCCCGGACGAAACCAACGACAATATCGTCGCGTTCTGGAACCCCGAGACCCAGCCTGAGGTCGGAAAGCCGCTGGACTTCGCCTACCGCCTGCACTGGACCATGGATGAAGACGAGCTGCACGACCCGAAATCCTCCTGGGTCAAGCAGACCATGCGCTCGGTCGGCGACGTGAAGCAGAAGAACCTGATCCGCCAGCAGGACGGCAGCACCGCCCTGGTCGTCGACTTCGAAGGGCCGGCCCTGAAGGACCTGGCGCCGGACGCGCCGGTGACCACCCAGGTCAGCACCGACAGCAACGCCGAGGTGGTGGAGAACAGCCTGCGTTACAACCCGGTCCTGAAAGGCTGGCGCCTGACGCTGCGGATCAAGGTCAAGGATCCGAAGAAGCCGGTGGAAATGCGCGCGGCGCTGGTCGACGAGGCGCAGAAGCCACTGAGCGAAACCTGGAGCTATCAGCTGCCTGCCGATGAATAACCCATCCACTACGAAAGCACCGCTGGCCGACTACCTCGCTCATCTTCCCCTGGCGGAAGAGGAGCGGGAGCGGCTTGGCGAGTCCGCTTCCTTCTCCGAGCTGCACGCTCGCCTGGCGGGAGCGGAAGGCGCCGCTGCCGATGCCGGGGGCGATCCCGCCCTGGCCTCGGTACGCGCCCGCCTGCAGCTGGGCACCCCTGAGCTGGACGACGCCGAGATGTTCGGCGTCGACGCCCAGGGTCGCACCTTCTTCAAGATTTCCCCGCCGATCCGCCGTACCAAGGTGATTCCCGAGCCCTGGCGCACCAACATCCTGGTGCGCGGCTGGCGTCGGCTGACCGGACGCAGCAACCCGCCCAAGCCCAAGCGTGCCCTGCCGCGGGCCCGCTGGCAGCGGGTAGGCTCGCTGCGCCGGTTCATCCTGCTGTTGTTGATGCTGGCGCAGACCTCGGTCGCCACCTACTACATGAAAGGCATCCTGCCCTACCAGGGCTGGGCCTTCGTCGACCTGGAGGAGCTGGCCCAGCAGAGCCTGCTGGATACCGTCCAGCAGGTGCTGCCCTATGTCATCCAGTTCGGCATCCTGGCGCTCTTCGCGATCCTCTTCTGCTGGGTCTCGGCCGGCTTCTGGACCGCGCTGATGGGCTTCTGGGAGCTGCTCACCGGGCGTGACCGCTACCGGATCTCCGGCAGCAGCGCCGGCAGCGAGCCGATCGCCGCCGACGCCCGCACGGCGATCGTCATGCCGATCTGCAACGAAGACGTGCCGCGGGTATTCGCCGGCCTGCGGGCGACCGTCGAGTCGATGGCCGCCACCGGCGAGATGGAGCGCTTCGACTTCTTCGTCCTCAGCGACACCAACGACCCGGATATCGCCGTCGCCGAGCAGCAGGCCTGGCTCGAGCTGTGCCGCGAGACCAAGGGCTTCGGCAAGATCTTCTACCGTCGCCGCCGGCGTCGGGTGAAGCGCAAGAGCGGCAACATCGACGACTTCTGCCGGCGCTGGGGCGGCGACTACCGCTACATGGTGGTGATGGACGCCGACAGCGTGATGAGCGGCGACTGCCTGGCCAAGCTGGTACGCCTGATGGAGGCCAATCCTGAGGCGGGGATCATCCAGACCGCGCCGAAGGCGTCCGGCATGGACACCCTGTATGCGCGCATGCAGCAGTTCGCCACCCGCGTCTACGGCCCGCTGTTCACCGCCGGCCTGCACTTCTGGCAACTCGGCGAGTCGCACTACTGGGGCCACAACGCGATCATCCGCATGCAGCCCTTCATCGACCACTGCGCCCTGGCGCCGTTGCCGGGCAAGGGCTCGTTCGCCGGCGCGATCCTGTCCCACGACTTCGTCGAGGCTGCGTTGATGCGCCGTGCCGGCTGGGGCGTGTGGATCGCCTACGACCTCGACGGCAGCTACGAAGAACTGCCGCCGAACCTGCTCGACGAACTCAAGCGCGACCGCCGCTGGTGCCATGGCAACCTGATGAACTTCCGCCTGTTCCTGGTCAAGGGCATGCACCCGGTGCACCGCGCGGTGTTCCTCACCGGGGTCATGTCCTACCTGTCGGCGCCGTTGTGGTTCTTCTTCCTGGTGCTTTCCACCGCGCTGCTGGCGGTGCACCAACTGATGGAGCCGCAGTACTTCCTGGAACCGCGGCAGCTGTTCCCGATCTGGCCGCAGTGGCATCCGGAGAAGGCCATCGCGTTGTTCTCCACCACCCTGACCCTGTTGTTCCTGCCCAAGCTGCTCAGCGTAATGCTGATCTGGGCCAAGGGCGCCAAGGGTTTCGGCGGGGTGATCCGGGTGACCCTGAGCATGCTCCTGGAGATGTTCTTCTCGGTGCTGCTGGCGCCGGTGCGCATGCTCTTCCACACCCGCTTCGTGCTTGCCGCCTTCCTCGGCTGGTCGGTGCAGTGGAACTCGCCGCAGCGCGACGACGACGCCACGCCCTGGAGCGAGGCGATCCGCCGGCACGGCATGCAGACTCTACTGGGTATCGCCTGGACCCTGCTGGTGGCCTGGCTCAACCCGCGCTTCCTGTGGTGGCTGTCGCCGATCGTCGGTTCGCTGATCCTGTCGATCCCGGTATCGGTGATCTCCAGCCGGGTGAAGCTGGGCCTGCGCGCCCGCGACGAAAAGCTGTTCCTGATCCCGGAGGAGTACGACACGCCGCGCGAGCTGCGCGCCACCGACGAGTACACCTACGAGAACCGCTGGCATGCGCTCAAGGATGGCTTCCTCAAGGCCGCCGTCGATCCGTTGCTCAACGCCCTGGCCTGCGCCATGGGCACGGCTCGCCACAACCGTGCGCAAGCCATCGAGACGGTGCGCGGCGAGCGTATCGGCAAGGCCATCGATAAGGGCCCGGAACAGCTCGACGGCGCCACGCGCCTGGCTCTGTTGAGTGACCCGGTAGCACTTTCGCGCCTGCATACGCGGGTCTGGGAAGAGGACCGCGACGACTGGCTCGGCCGCTGGCGCAAGGCCGAGGCGGACGACCCCCACGCCGCCAGCGTACCGCTGGCCCAGGTAGTGCCCGGCGACGCCGGCCTGCTGCCCGCCGCCCAGTCCTGATCCCATGCCCCCGGCGGAGCGCCGCCGGGGGCATGGTCTGTTTCTTGCCTGTTTTCCCCGTGCGGCGCTGCTGTTACCCTGCGCCGGCAATCCAGAAAGTCTCGTATCGTTCGCCAGCTGAGGTACTATCGGCCGCCTTTTGCGCAGCCGGTCATGGCCTGCTGCCCGCCCGGGACGGCGACACGACGAGAGCATCCGTTCGACGACTGTGTTTCTAAGACTGCTGGGGATTGGGGAATGAAAAAGTATCTTGCTTCATTGGTTCTGGGCGTCTGCGCCCTGGTGGGCGTGGCTTCGGTCCAGGCGGCCGGCGCGGTGGAGGACGCGGTCAAGCGCGGCACCCTGCGGGTCGGCATGGACCCGACCTACATGCCGTTCGAGATGACCAACAAGCGTGGCCAGATCATCGGCTTCGAAGTCGACCTGCTCAAGGCCATGGCCAAGTCCATGGGCGTCAAGCTGGAGCTGGTCTCCACCAGCTACGACGGCATCATCCCGGCGCTGCTGACCGACAAGTTCGACATGATCGGCTCGGGCATGACCCTGACCCAGGAGCGCAACCTGCGCCTGAACTTCTCCGAGCCCTTCATCGTGGTCGGCCAGACCCTGCTGGTGCGCAAGGAACTGGAAGGCAAGATCAAGTCCTACAAGGACCTGAACGATCCGCAGTACAGCATCACCTCGAAGATCGGCACCACCGGTGAGATCGTTGCCCGCAAGCTGATCAGCAAGGCCAAGTACCACGGCTTCGACAACGAGCCGGAAGCGGTGATGGACGTGGTCAACGGCAAGGCTGACGCCTTCATCTACGACTCGCCCTACAACGTGGTGGCGGTGAGCAAGTTCGGCGCCGGCAAGCTGGTCTACCTCGACCAGCCGTTCACCTACGAGCCGCTGGCGTTCGGCCTGAAGAAAGGCGACTACGACAGCATCAATTTCATCAACAACTTCCTCCATCAGATCCGCGAAGACGGCACCTATCAGCGCATCCACGACAAGTGGTTCAAGAACACCGAGTGGCTGAAGGAAATGGAATGAACCGCTGACGGCCCCCGCGAAGGGGGCCGTCGTACCTGCGCATTCCATCGTTCGAGAGAGTTTCCGTGACCAAGAAGAAACGTTCCGTCTGGCCCTGGCACCTGCTGACCGGGCTGATCCTGCTGGTCCTGGCCTGGGCGCTGTGGTTCTCCACCTCGCTGATTTCCTATGAATGGCGCTGGAACCGCGTTCCGCAGTACTTCGCCTACCAGGCCGAGGAGCCTTTACGGGCCAACGAGATCGGCCGGGTCGAGGCTATCGAGGAACAGGGCAGGGACGCGCGCGTCACGCTGCTTGGCGAGAGCGGCGAGAAGCAGGTCGTGACCGTCGCCCAGGACAGCCTGCAATTCTCCGAAGGCGACGACGTGGCCGAGGGCGACGCGGTCGGGGTGACCCGCCACTGGGCCGCCGGCCCACTGCTCTGGGGCCTGTGGACCACCCTCTGGCTATCGCTGGTGTCCGGTGCCATCGGTCTGGCTATCGGCCTGGTCGCCGGCCTCTGCCGGCTGTCGAAGAACCCGACCCTGCACGACCTGTCGACGATCTACGTCGAGCTGGTGCGCGGCACGCCGTTGCTGGTGCAGATCTTCATCTTCTACTTCTTCATCGGCACCGTGCTCAACCTGTCCCGCGAGTTCGCCGGGGTTGCGGCGCTGGCGCTGTTCACCGGCGCCTACGTGGCCGAGATCATCCGGGCCGGCGTGCAGTCCATCGCCCGCGGACAGAACGAGGCCGCCCGCTCCCTGGGCCTGAACGCCGGCCAGTCGATGCGCTACGTGATCCTGCCGCAGGCCTTCAAGCGCGTGCTGCCGCCGCTGGCCGGGCAGTTCATCAGCCTGGTCAAGGACACCTCGCTGGTCTCGGTGATCGCCATCACCGAACTGACCAAGAGCGGCCGCGAGGCGATCACCACCTCGTTCTCCACCTTCGAGATCTGGTTCTGCGTCGCCGCGTTGTACCTGCTGTTGAACCTGCCCCTTTCGCACATGGCATCCCGACTGGAGCGGAGGCTCGGACAAAGTGATTGAAGTACGCAACCTGCTGAAGGTCTTCGATACCCGCGGCCAGGTAGTGCGCGCGGTGGACGACGTGAGTACCCGCGTGGCCAGGGGCGAGGTACTGGTGGTGATCGGTCCGTCCGGTTCCGGCAAGTCGACCTTCCTGCGCTGCCTGAACGGCCTGGAGGAGTTCGACGAAGGCTCGGTGAGCATCGACGGCGTCGACCTGGCCGACCCGAGGACCGACATCAATGCCTACCGCCGCGAAGTCGGCATGGTGTTCCAGCATTTCAACCTGTTCCCGCACATGACCGTGCTCGAGAACCTCTGCCTGGCCCAACGCGTAGTGCGCAAGCGCGGCAAGGCCGAGCGCGAGGCCAAGGCGCGGGCGCTGCTGGCCAAGGTCGGCATCGGGCAGAAGGCCGACGAATATCCCTCGCGCCTGTCCGGCGGCCAGCAGCAGCGCGTGGCGATCGCTCGCGCGTTGTGCATGGACCCCAAGGTGATGCTGTTCGACGAACCGACCTCGGCGCTCGATCCGGAGATGGTCGGCGAAGTCCTCGACGTCATGAAGACCCTGGCCGTGGAAGGCATGACCATGGTCTGCGTGACCCACGAGATGGGCTTTGCCCGCGAAGTGGCCGACCGCGTGCTGTTCTTCGACCACGGCAAGCTGCTGGAGGACGCGCCGCCGGCGCAGTTCTTCGACAATCCGCAGGACCCGCGGGCCCAGGCCTTCCTCCGCCAGGTCCTCTAGTACCGCGCTAGGCGAACGGCTTGCCCGGCGGCGGCAGGAGCGACGTCGGACTCTGCCGCGCGGCCGGCTGGATATCGTTGTCCTCCAGCCAGTCCAGCGCCCATTCGCGCAGGCGCTCGTTCTGGTAGCGGTACCAGTCCTGCAACAGTTCCGGGTACTCCATCAGAGAGTGCTTGAAGGCCTTGAACGGCTTGCGGCTCTGCAGCGCGTTGGCGAGCGTCGCATAGGCGTGCGGCTCTTCCACCTCGCGGAGGAAATCCTGCATCAGTCCCAGCGACTGGGTGGTGCTCAGCGGGTCGATCAGCAGCAGGCGTTCCGGCTCGTTTTCCAGCAATGCGTCCAGTTCGGGATCGGGCGCCTCGGCGGAGATCAGCAGCACCTTGCCGCTGTACAGGTCGAGGTAGTGGTCGATTCCCGGGGTATCCAGGGCGAAGGCCAGTTCGTCGATATCGATGGTCATCGGGCGCATGGCGTCATCTCCCAAAAGGCGAAAGCCTGATCCTACGCAAAGGTGCCCCTCCTGTCCGCTTTCGATGGACGGGAGGGGCTGCCGATGCAAGGAGGATCCTCTCGGGATGTTACAGGCGGAAGCGTCCCACCTGTGCCTGCAACTGCGTGCCCAGGCGCGCCAGCTCGCCGCTGGAGGCGGCGGTCTGCTCGCTGGCGGCGGCCGACTGCTCGGCGACGTCGCGTACGCTGAGGACGCTGCGGTTGATCTCCTCGGCCACCGTGCTCTGTTGCTCCGCGGCAGTGGCGATCTGCAGGTTCATGTTCTGGATGTCGGAGACGGTGCGGGTGATGCTGTCCAGCGCGGCGCCGGCGCGGCGCGCCAGTTCCACCGTGCTGGCGGTCAGCGAGCGGCTGTTCTCCAGGCGTTCGGCGGCTTCGCCGGCGCCCTGCTGGAGACGCTGGATCAGGCCCTCGATCTCGGCGGTGGACTGCTGGGTGCGCTGGGCCAGGCCGCGGACCTCGTCGGCGACCACCGCGAAGCCGCGTCCGGCGTCGCCGGCGCGTGCCGCTTCGATGGCTGCGTTGAGCGCCAGCAGGTTGGTTTGCTCGGCCACCGACTTGATCACGTCGAGGACGCTGCCGATCTGCTCGCTCTCGTTCTTCAGGCGCGCCATGGCTTCGCTGGAAACGTCCATTTCGCTAGCCAGGCGCTCGATGCGGGTCACCGCCTGATCGACCACCGCGTCGCCCTGGCGCGCCTCTTCGTCGGCCTGGCGAGCGGCCTGGGAAGCCAGTTCGGCGTTGCGCGCGACGTCCTGCACGGTGGCGGCCATCTCGTGCATGGCGGTGGCGACCTGGTCGGTCTCCACTTTCTGGCTGTTGACCCCGGCGCGGGTCTGCTCGGTGACCGCCGAGAGTTCTTCGGCGGAGCTGGCCAACTGGCTGACGCCGTCGCCGATCCGCCCGACCAGCTCGCGCAGGCTGTCGCCCATGCGCTGCATGACTCGCTGCAACTGGCCCAGTTCGTCGCGGCGCTGGAGGGTCAGGGGATTCTGCGGACGCTTGCCGAGGTCGCCGGCGGCGATGGCCTCGGCCTGCGCGAGGGCTTCGTCCAGCGGCCGGACGATCTGCCGGTTGATCGCCCAGCCGGCGACGCAGCCGAAGGCCAGGGCCAGCGCGGCGATCAGCCAGAGGCTGGCGCGGTCGCGGCTGGCGGTGCTCTCGCGCAATTGGCGACCGGCTTCGGTGAGGGTCCGGCCGGCCCGGGCCATATCCTGGGTGCTGCTTTGCATCGCTTGCTGCGCCTGGCGCGTGCGGATGACGCCGGCACGGAACTGCTCGATCCCGCCACGATAGCCCTGGAGGCTGCCCATGGCCTGTTCCAGCGCCGCATCGGCCTCGCCGGGCAACTGGCCACGCAGCGTCGTGGCGGCCTGGCGGAGGGCGTCGAACGCGGCGAACGCGGCCTGCTCGGCCTTGTCGCTGCGTTCGAAGACGTAGCCGCGCACCTGGTAACGCACCATGAGCAACTGTTGGTGCAGGTCGGCCACCGCACGGCTACGTTGCAACGCCTGCGGGTCGCCGGCCTGTTGCGCGAGGCTGGCGTCCATCAGTTCCTCGAGGCGGGCGAAGCTGTCCAGCGCCTGCTGTGCAGTGCCCACCAGCACACCACGGGCGGCGCTGCGTTGCTGATCGGCTGCGGCGAGGTCGTCGAAGGCCTTGCGGTAGGCTTCGATGGCTTCGGCCTGGTGGGCCAGGGCGGCCGGGTTGAGCTCGCTGTCGCGCAGCGCCTGCAGGCGCTGGAGCATCCCGGCCAGGGTCTGGCGGACCTGCTCGGCCTGGCGCGGGTCGCTGCCGGCTTCGAATGCCAGGCGGCCTTGTTCGGCTTGCTGGGTCTGTTCCATCAGGCTGGCGACTTCGGCGAGCTGCTCGCTGAGGGCGGTCTGGTGCGTGAGGGTGCGGTTGCTGCTGATCACCACCAGCAGAAGCAGCGCGAGGAGGACACCGAAACCGACCATCAGCTTGCGGCTGACGCTCAGCTTGGCCAGTTGGAGAACCCACCAATCGTACATCGTCATTACTCCAGGCAGTGCGACACCCTGGGTTGGCAGCCCCATGGCGTGGCGGAACAGGTAATGGCTCAGCGTCGTCGCGTCCGGCGTGCGGGCGCGGAGGGCCGGTACGTGGCCGGCGGGCGAGGTCTTATGGTTGTCGTGCGGAGCCCTGCGCGACAGAGGATGTCGGCCGGGCGGGGAAAACCTTCAGTCTTTTACCGGAGTTTTTTCAGAACAACCGCGCAAGCAGGGCGCTGACCGCGGTTTCCACGCGCAGGATGCGTTCGCCGAGCTGCACCGGATGCAGTCCGGCTTCGCGCAGCTTGTCGACCTCGTAGGGAATCCAGCCGCCTTCCGGGCCGATCGCCAGGGTCACCGGCTTCTCCACCGCGCGCGGACAGGCCGGCCAGGGACCGGGATGGCCGACCAGGCCGAGGCTGCCGGCGGCCAGGGCCGGCAGGCGGTCTTCGACGAAGGGTTTGAAGCGCTTCTCGACGATGATTTCCGGCAGCACCGTATCGCGGGCCTGCTCCAGGCCGAGGACCAGGTTCTCGCGGATCGCCGCCGGGTCGAGGAACGGGGTCTGCCAGAAGCTCTTTTCCACGCGGTAGCTGTTCAGCAGCACCAGCTTCGGTACGCCCATCGCGGCGATGGTCTGCAACACCCGGCGGAGCATCTTCGGTCGCGGCAAGGCCAGCAGCAGGGTGATCGGCAGCTTGGCCGGCGGCGGCTGGTCGAAGCGCACTTCCAGGGTCGCCTCGCTGGCGTCGAGCTTCAGCAGGCGACCTTCGCCCATCCAGCCGCCGAGGCGGCCGACCCGCAGGGTGTCGCCGTTCTCGGCGCGGTGCACTTCGTGCAGGTGCTTGAGGCGGCGATCGTGCAGGACCGCACGATCCGCCGACACGAAGTCGGCGTCGTCGAGGAGCAGCAGGTTCACTGGCGGGTGGCCGGAGGCTGGTCGCCGTCGCTGGCCGGTTGGTCGTCCGGATGCTCGCCGCGCTTGCGTACCAGGCGGCCGAACAGCAGGCCGATCTCGAACAGCAGCCACATCGGCACCGCGAGCATGGTCTGGGAGAAGATGTCCGGCGGGGTCAGGACCATGCCGACCACGAAACAGCCGATGATCACGTACGGGCGGATCTTCTTCAGGTACTCGACGTCGACCACTCCGATCCAGATCAGCAGCACCGTGGCCACCGGGATCTCGAAGGCGACGCCGAAGGCGAAGAACAGAGTCAGGACGAAGTCCAGGTAGCTGTTGATGTCCGTCATCATCGCCACGCCCTCGGGCGTCACGCTGGCGAAGAAGTGGAAGATCATCGGGAACACCAGGAAGTAGGCGAAGGCCATCCCGGCGTAGAACAGGATGATGCTGGACACCAGCAGCGGCAGCGCCACGCGCTTCTCGTGCTTGTACAGGCCGGGCGCGATGAAGCCCCAGACCTGCGCGAGGATCACCGGCATGGCGAGGAACAGCGCCACCACCATGGTCAGCTTGAACGGCGCGAGGAACGGCGAGGCGACGTCGGTGGCGATCATGCTGGTGCCTTCCGGAAGGAAGCGGCGCAACGGCTCGGAGACCAGGGTGTAGATCTTCTGCGAGAAGTAGAACAGGCCGGCGAAGATCAGGAAGATCGCCGCCACGCTGCGCAGCAGGCGCGTACGCAGTTCGGTCAGGTGCGAGACCAGGGGCATTTCCTGGTCGTGCTCAGGCTGCTCGGGTTTATCGGCGCTCATGGATTACGCGGCGTCTCGGACGGTGGCGAAGGGGGAGTGGAGGTAGCGACTGCCGGCGGTGCCGCGGCGTCCGCGGGCGGAATCGCAGGCGTGCTGGTCGGCGGCGGCGTGGGTACGCTCGGCGCCGGGCTCTCGGCCGCCGGCGGCGGGGTTTCCTGCGGGGGATTCTGGCCGGTCAGCGGGGCCAGCAGCTTCTGCGCTTCGCGCTCCATCGAGAGGATGTGCTCGTTGTGCAGTTGCCGGCGGATCTCGTCCGCACCGATTTCCCGTTCCACTTCCTGCTTGATGGTATTGAAACTGCGCTTCAGGCGGCCGATCCACAGGCCGGCGGTACGTGCGGCGCCCGGCAGGCGCTCGGGGCCGAGCACCAGCAGGGCGACCAGCCCGACCAGCAACAGTTCGCTGAAGCTGATTCCGAACATCGATGGCTACCCGTCAGTCCTTGCGCGCCGGCTCTTCGACCTTCTGCGCCTGGGCGTCGATGGTGTGCGGCTGGTTCAGCGGTTGGGCCGGCTGGGCGGCGGGCTGGTCCTTCTTGTCGTCTTCCTCGGTGTTCACCGCCTTGCGGAAGCCCTTGATCGCTTCGCCGACGTCGGAACCGAGGTTCTTCAGGCGCTTGGTGCCGAACACCAGTACCACGACGATCAGGATGACGATCCAGTGTTTCCAGTCAAAAATGCCCATGTCGTATTCCTCGCAATGTGTAGGTTCAGGCCGATGGTTGGCGGGCGGCTTTCTCGGCGTGGCCGGAAAGGCCGAAGCGGCGCTCCAGTTCGTCCAGCACGGCTTGCGGATGCTGGCCGAGGGCCGAGAGCATCACCAGCGAGTGGAACCAGAGGTCGGCGGTTTCGTAGATCAGGTCCTGGCAGTCGCCGCTGGCTGCGGCATCCTTGGCGGCGATGATGGTTTCCACCGACTCCTCGCCGACCTTCTCCAGGATCTTGTTCAGGCCCTTGTGGTACAGGCTGGCCACGTAGGAGCTGTCGGGCGCGGCGTTCTTGCGCTCCTCGAGCACCGCCGCCAGGCGGGTCAGGGTGTCACTCATGGTGGTGTCCTGCGTGTTCGTAGATAGCGTCCGGGTCCTTCAGCACCGGATCGACGGTCTTCCAGGCGCCATTCTCGAAGACACGGTAGAAACAGCTTTCCCGGCCGGTATGGCAGGCGATCCCGCCGACCTGCTCGACCATCAGGATGACCACGTCGGCGTCGCAGTCCAGGCGCAGTTCGTGCAGCTTCTGCACATGCCCGGACTCCTCGCCCTTGCGCCACAGCTTGCCACGCGAACGCGACCAATAGATTGCACGGTTCTCGCTGGCGGTCAGGGCCAGCGCCTCGCGGTTCATCCAGGCCATCATCAGCACGCGCCCGGTCTCGTGATCCTGGGCGATCGCCGGGACCAGGCCGTCGGCGTTCCAGTGAATCTCATCCAGCCAGTCTTTCATGGTCTTTCCACGTTCGTTGCCGGTACGTTGCGCGCGTTTCCGGCGGAAATGGGAGTAGTGTGCCAGCCGGGAGCGCGACTGGCTATCGGCGCGGGCCTAGTGGCCGTGCGCGGCGCTAGCGGCGCAGGATCAGGAACACCCCGCCGGCCAGCATCACCCACGCCGGCCAGGCTTCCAGCTGCTGGCCCAGGCCGACCTCGACGGCGCCGACCAGCAGCACCGCGCCCACCAGGCGCCCGAGCCAGTCGTGGCGGGAACCTTTCCACTCCGGCGGCGGCGCATTGTGGGCGTGCGGTTGTGACAGGCGTTCGAGGGTGTCGCGGGCCATTTGCGATAGGTGCGGCACCTGCTCGACCTGTTGCTGGAAATTGCGCAGCAACTGCTTCGGGCTGACCCGTTCGCGCATCCAGCGCTCCAGGAACGGCTGGGCGGTGGCCCACAGGTCGAGTTCCGGGTAGAGCTGGCGGCCGAGGCCTTCGATGTTCAGCAGGGTCTTCTGCAGCAGCACCAGTTGCGGCTGGATCTCCATGTTGAAACGACGCGCGGTCTGGAACAGGCGCAGCAGGACCTGGCCGAAGGAGATGTCCTTCAGCGGCTTCTCGAAGATCGGTTCGCAGACGGTGCGGATCGCCGCCTCGAAGTCGTTGACCTTGGTTTCCGCCGGTACCCAGCCGGAGTCGATATGCAGTTGGGCGACCTTGCGGTAGTCGCGCTTGAAGAAGGCGATCAGGTTGCGCGCCAGGTAGTCCTGGTCCTCGTCGGTCAGGCTGCCGACGATGCCGCAGTCCACCGCGATGTATTGCGGGCTCCAGGGCGCGCGGGTGCTGACGAAGATGTTGCCGGGGTGCATGTCGGCATGGAAAAAGCTGTCGCGGAACACCTGGGTGAAGAAGATCTCCACGCCGCGCTCGGCCAGTGCCTTGAAGTCGGTGCGCTGGTCGCGCAGGGTTTCCAGGTCGGTCACCGGGATGCCGTAGATGCGCTCCATCACCAGCACCTTGGGCCGGCACCAGTCCCAGTAGACCTGTGGCACGTAGAGCAGCGGCGAGCCTTCGAAGTTGCGTCGCAGCTGCGAGGCGTTGGCCGCCTCGCGGAGCAGGTCGAGTTCGTCGACGATGGTCTTCTCGTAGTCGCTGACCACTTCCACCGGGTGCAGGCGCCGCGCCTCGCTGGAGACCCGCTCGGCGAGGCGGGCGAGGATGAACAGCCAGGCGATGTCGGAGCGGATCACCGGTTCCAGGTTCGGCCGGATCACCTTCACCACCACTTCCTCGCCGCTCTTCAGGCGCGCGGCGTGGACCTGGGCCACCGAGGCGGAGGCCAGCGGTTCGCGTTCGAAGCGGGCGAAGACCTGTTCGATCTTCGCGCCCAGCTGTTCCTCGATGCGCTTGACCGCCAGCTCCGGTGGGAAGGGCGGCACCTTGTCCTGCAGCCAGGCCAGTTCGTTGGCGATGTCGTCGGGCAGCAGGTCGCGGCGGGTGGAGAGAATCTGGCCGAACTTGATGAAGATCGGTCCGAGGTCCTGCAGTGCCAGGCGCAGGCGCGCGCCGCGGGTCAGTTCCAGCTTGCGCCGCGGCAGCCAGCGCCAGGGCAGGGTGGCACCGAGCAGGCGCAGCCACCAGGGCAGCATCGGCAGTTCGAGGATCAGGTCGTCCAGGCGGTAGCGGATGACGACGCGCTGGATGCGCAGGAGGCGGCGGACAGCGAGGAGCTTCATGCGTCGGGCTTGGTCTTTTGGCTGAGGCGTCCGACGCGCGCGTCGAGACGATCGAGGGCCAGCTTCAGCTGGTCCAGTTCGGCGAAGCGGGCTTCGGCTTCGTGCTGGCCGACCAGCGTACGGCTTTCCTCGGCAAGGTAGTCGGCCAGGTTCAGGCGCAGGCTGTGCAGGCTCTGCGCGCTCCAGCGCGAAGCGTCGCGCAGGCTGCTGCCGAGCACCTGGGTGGCGAGCGGGCCGAGCCAGCGCGACAGTTCGTACTCCCAGTCCAGCTCCAGGCTCTGCAGGATGCCGGCCAGTTCCAGCAGGGCCGCGCTGTCGCCGTCCATGCTGACTTCCGGGCTGTGCAGGACGCGGGTCTTGTCGCGCGCCAGGGCCAGGTGCAGGAGGTTGCCGGCCGGCGCACGCAGGGTGCAGTCGACCTCCGCCTCATGCTGCGCGGCGAAGTGCAGGCCGTCGCCGGCGGGCAGGATGAAGACCCGCAGCGGCGGGCTCAGGCAGTCGACCTCGATGACCTTGGCGGAAAGCCTGCGCAGGCGCGGCAGCGCTGTCCCGTCGAGGCGCAGGACGCGATTGATGCCGGTTTCGGCGGCGGCCAGCACGGCCTGGATCAGCAGCGAGCTCATCGGCGCGCCCTCGGTTAAGGCTTGATACCGCGGTGCAGGGCGACGATGCCGCCGGTCATGTTGTGGTAGGTCACGCGGTCGAAGCCGGCTTCCACCATCATCGCCTTCAGGGTTTCCTGGTCGGGGTGCATGCGGATCGACTCGGCCAGGTAGCGATAGCTCTCGGAGTCGTTGGTGACCAGCTTGCCCATCAGCGGCAGCAGGCTGAACGAATAGGCGTCGTAGGCCTTGGACAGCAGGTTGCTGCTCGGCTTGGAGAACTCCAGCACCAGCAGGCGGCCACCGGGCTTGAGCACGCGCAGCATGGAGCGGATCGCTTCGTCCTTGTGG
Organism: Pseudomonas sp. 18-147; assembly: GCF_051048045.1. Classification (NCBI taxonomy): domain Bacteria; kingdom Pseudomonadati; phylum Pseudomonadota; class Gammaproteobacteria; order Pseudomonadales; family Pseudomonadaceae; genus Pseudomonas; species Pseudomonas sp. 18-147. Next base: position 6,007,403 of record NZ_CP182296.1, on the reverse strand, counting down.
GTGACGTTGCGCAGGCCGAAGGCGATGGTCACGCAGTCGAAGTGGTTGTCCGGGAAGGGCAGCTTCTCGGCGTCCGCCTGGACGAAGCTGACGTTGCCGGAGACGCCCTTGTCGAGCAGCTTGTCGCGGCCGACCTTGAGCATCGAGGCGTTGATGTCGGCCAGCACCACCTCGCCGGTCGGGCCGACCAGGCGCGAGAACTGCCGGGTCAGGTCGCCGGTGCCGCCGGCGATGTCGAGCACGCGGTTCCCGCTGCGCACGCCGGACAGCTCGATGGTGAATCGCTTCCACAGGCGATGGATGCCGCCGGACATCAGGTCGTTCATCAGGTCGTACTTGGCCGCCACCGAGTGGAATACCTCGGCGACCTTCTTCGCCTTCTGGCTTTCTGGAACGTTCTGGTAGCCGAAGTGGGTGGTGGGTTCGGCGTCGGCGCCTTTGCGGGGATCGTTCATGACGTTCTCACCTGGAAAGAATGCCGGGCATTCTAACAGGATGTGGGGAAAGTGCTGTGCCGCCGTCCGACGGCGCGGGTGCGGTGTTTTGTCTGGCCGCGTATAGTTTTCCGATCTGCAATCAGGAGTCGATCCATGTCGCGTATCCACATCGAACGTCCGCACAGCCTGGGGCTGGACGCCGCACGGGCCAAGGCGGAGAAACTGGCCGAACGTCTGGCGAAGGAGCACGGCGTGCAGTGCGAATGGCAGGGCGACGAGCTGACCTTCAAACGCAGTGGCGTCGACGGCAGGATCGCGGTGGGGGCGGACAAGGTCGCGGTGGACGTCAAGCTCGGCCTGATGCTGTCGGCCATGAGCGGCCTGCTCAAGGGCGAGATCGAGAAGGCGCTGGACAAGGCGCTGGCCTGATCCCGCCGGGCGTTCGCCGTCCTGGCGGCGCCCATCTTCCGCTTAGTATGCGGTTTCTAATTTTCCCCGATACCTTGCTCTCACGCTGCCAGCGTTCCGGCGGCGCCTGCGGTTTCTTCAACCCAACGAGCGTGAGGTGCCCCATGGCCAAGATTGCCCTGAAGAAAAAGACCGTTTCCGAATCCACTTCCCTGGTCTCCGAGATCCGCCACTATGCCCGCCAGATCTGGCTTGCCGGCCTGGGTGCGTATTCCCGCCTGGGCACCGAAGGCAGCGACTACTTCAAGGAATTGGTGAAAGCTGGCGAAGCCCTGGAGAAAAAAGGCAAATCGCTGGTCACAAGTCAGGTCGATTCGGCCAATGACAGTGTCAAGACCGGCCTCTCTTCGGTGAAGGGAAAAGTCGAAGACCAGCTCGACAGGATCGAGCAGGCATTCGACAGCCGTGTCGCTAGCACGTTGAACCGGATAGGCATACCTTCCCGGAACGATGTCGAAGCACTCTCTGCTAAGCTGGATGAGCTGAGCGCAGTGCTCGAGCGTGTCGCGAGAACCCAATAAGGAGAGCAGGATGGCTGGCAAGAAGAAGAGCGAAAAAGAGTCCAGTTGGATCGGCGAGATCGAGAAATACTCGCGGCAGATCTGGCTGGCTGGTCTGGGGGCCTACTCGAAGGTCAGCAAGGACGGCAGCAAGCTGTTCGAGACCTTGGTGAAAGACGGCGAGAAGGCTGAAAAAGAAGCGAAGTCCGATGTGGACGCGCAGGTCGGTGCGGCGAAGGCTTCCGCCCGCTCTGCGAAGAGCAAGGTCGACGAGGTTCGGGACCGTGCGCTCGGCAAGTGGAGCGAGCTCGAGGAAGCTTTCGACAAGCGCCTGAACAGCGCCATCTCGCGTCTCGGCGTGCCGAGCCGCAACGAGGTGAAGGAGCTGCACAGCAAGGTCGATACGCTGACCAAGCAGATCGAGAAACTCACCGGCGTCAGCGTCAAGCCGGCGGCGAAGGCAGCGGCCAAGCCTGCGGCGAAACCGGCTGCCAAGCCCGCGGCGAAAACCGCAGCGGCCAAGCCGGCAGCTAAACCGGCAGCCAAGGCCGCCGCCAAGCCTGCGGCGAAACCCGCGGCGAAAAAACCCGCGGCGAAAACCGCGGCCGCCAAGCCGGCCGCCAAGCCGGCAGCCAAACCGACTGCGAAGGCCGCAGCGAAACCGGCGACCAAGCCGGCAGCCAAGGCCGCGGCGAAGCCTGCTGCGAAACCTGCCGCAGCCAAGCCTGCCGCGAAGCCGGCAGCCAAGCCGGCCGCTGCGACCGCCGCCAAGCCCGCGGCGAAACCTGCCGCCAAGCCGGCTGCGAAAAAGCCTGCGGCGAAGAAGCCGGCAGCCAAGCCCGCCGCGGCGAAACCGGCCGCTCCCGCCGCGTCTTCGAGCGCGCCCGCTGCCCCCGCCGCCACACCGGCTGCCAGCGCTCCGGCAGCGAACGCTCCGGCGACGCCGAGCAGCCAGGGCTGAGTCCTGGCGGCAAGGCACACGCCCGGCACTCGCCGGGCGTTTTTCATTCCGGTCCCAGGTAGCGCTGCGCCAGGCTTTCCGCCGAGCGTTGGGCCTCGCTGCGCAGATGCGGGGCGACCAGCATCATGATCTGGTAGACCACCGTGCGCACCTCGCCCTTGCTGCCCAGTACCCGCTGGTAATCCAGGGAGAACAGCAGGGTCAGGGTGATCTGTTCGACCAGTTGCCCGAGTGCCGGCGCGTCGCTGCGCAACTGCCGGTCGGCCTTGAGGCGGGCCAGCAGGGTGGCCAGGGTCCGCTTCAGCGCGCCGAGCCAGGTACGGATGCCGCGAGCCAGCCGTGGCAGGCGCCCGGTCAGGTTGGACAGGTCCTGGAACAGGAAGCGGTAGTGGGCGAGGCGCTCGACGATCAGGTGCAGGAACAGCCAGTAGTCCTCCGCGCCCAGGCGCACCTCCTCGGGCGGATCGAGCAGCGGCGCCAACTCGGCCTGGAACCGCTCGAACAGCGCCATCACCAGCGGTTCCTTGCCATGGAAGTGGTAGTAGAGATTGCCCGGGCTGATGCCCAGTTCGTTGGCGATCTCCAGTGTCGAGACGTTGGGCTCGCCCTGTTCGTTGAACAGCAACAGCGAGCATTCGAGGATTCGGTCGCGTGTCTTCATCCGGACTTCTTCTGGGGATGGAGGTGCCCGGCTCCAGGCGCCCGGGCCGGATCTTTCAGCGTATATGCACGTAGGTGCCCGGGGCCGCTTCGAGGGGCGGATGCGCGGCGCTGCCAAGGTTGAAGTCAGGGTTGCCCAGCTCGCCCGAGCGCTCCTGCAGCCAGCCCAGCCAGACCGGCCACCAACTGCCCTCTTCGCGCTTGGCGTCGTAGTACCAGGCGCGTGGATCGCTGCTCAGCTTGTCGTTCTCGAAGTAGCAGGCCTTGGGGTTTCCGGGAGGGTTGAGGATGCTCTGGATGTGCCCGCTGTTGGACAGGATGAAGCGGCGCTGGCCGCCCAGCAGGAGGGCCGAGCGATAGACCGCGTCCCAGGGCGTGATGTGGTCGGTGATGCCGGCGACGTGGAAGCTGTCGATCGCCACCTTGCCCAGGTCCACCGCGGTCCCGCTGACCTCCAGCGCACCCGGGCGGGTCAGCGGGTTGTGCTTGAACAGGTCGAGCAGTTCGCCGTGGAACGCCGCGGGCAGCCGCGTGTTGTCGTTGTTCCAGTAGAGGATGTCGAACGCCGGCGGCTGCCTGCCGAGCAGGTAGTTGTTGACCCAGTAGTTCCAGATCAGGTCGTTGGGGCGCATCCAGGCGAACACCTTGGCCATGTCGCGCCCGTCCAGCACGCCATGCTGGTAGGAGCGGCGCTTGCTGCTCTCCAGGGTCTGCTCGTCGGCGAAGAGCATCGCCGGGCTTTCCATCTGGCTGTCGAGCAGGCTGACCAGGTAGGTGACGCTACTGACCTTGCGCAGTTGCCGGCGTACCTGAAGGTGGCCGAGCAAGGCGGCCACGGTGAGCCCGCCGGCGCAGGCGCCGGCCAGGTTCACGCTGCGGCTGCCGGTGATCTCGCGGCTGACCTCGATGGCCTGGTCGAGGGCCTCGACATAGGTGCTCAGGCCCCATTCGCGGTGCTGGGCGTCGGGGTTGCGCCAACTGATGACGAAGACCTGCAGGTTGTTCTTCAGGGCGTACTGGACGAAGCTCTTTTCCGGCGACAGGTCGAAGATGTAGTACTTGTTGATCTGCGGCGGCACGATCAGCAGGGGCTTGGCGTACTGGCGCTCGCCCAGCGGCTTGTACTGGATCAGTTCCAGCACCTCGTTGCGGAACACCACCGCGCCTTGCGTGGTGGCGAGGTTGCGACCGATCTCGAAGGCGGTCTTGTTCACCTGGCTGGGCATGCCGCCGTTGTGCACCAGGTCTTCGAGCAGGTGGCGGACGCCATTGAGCAGGCTGATCCCGCCGGTATTGAACAGTTCCTTTACCGCCAGTGGATTGATCAGGCTGTTGCTGGGTGCCACGGCGTCGGAGAGCAAGGCGACGAGGAAGCGGGCGCGGGCGCGATCGTCGCAGTCCAGGTTGCTTTCGTCGATCCAGGCGAGCAGTTGCTTCTGCCACGCCAGGTAGGCCTGCAGGGTGCGCCGGTAGAAGGGATTGAGGCGCCAGGATGGATCCTGGAAGCGGGCGTCCTGTGGGTTCGGCTGGTGCAGGGTGTCGCCCAGCAGCACCTTGCCCAACTGGCCTCCGAAGGCGACCAGGTGCCGCGCACTGTGCAGCGGCTGGCGCAGGCCGTGGACAGCCAGGCTGCGGACCGTCGTCAGCAGGTCCTTGCCGCGCAGGCCGACGATGGCGCTCTGTGCACTCATGAACTCGGCGGGCACCGGCACGCTACCCGATTCCTGCTTTTCTCGCATGGACCACACTCCGTCGTAGGACCACAGTCTGGATGCCACGGGCGATCGTCCCCTGGCTCGGAATACTCAGTTATAGCCTGTGAATTCCGTTTCACCCGGGGCAGAACCGCACACCTGCCTGAACAGGGAGGATGCCGCCCGACAGTGGGGCAGCAAGCGCTGTACCACAACGCCGGGAGGGGCGTCGCAGAGCTTGCGCTGTCGCGGCGAAGCCAGGCGCCATGCGCCGTTGCGGAACATTGACTATGCACCTGCACCATGACGAAGCAGTGTCTGCTGCCCTGGTGTTGCCCGTGCAGCAGTTCAGCCGGTCTTGGGCAGGAACGGACGAGGGTGCATGACGGCGCGACGGCGCTCCTCGGCGAGGAACTTCATGATGATCGGCGCCACCGATTCGGCGCGGGTCACCAGGAACAGGTGGCCGTCGTCGATCACGTGCAGTTCGGCGTTGGGAATGCGCCAGGCCAGCACACGCATGTTGATCAGCGGGATGATCGGGTCGTCGTCGCCGGCCAGCACCAGGGTCGGCTGGCGGATCCTATGCAGCCAGTGGATGCTGGTCCAGCCGAGCCCGGCGAACAGTTGCCAGTAGTAGCCCAGCTTGCCCGACGAACGCACCTTGCTGGCATGCGCCATGGCCAGCTTGGGGTCGCGGCGGAAGGCCCCGCCGTAGATGTCCGGGGCGATGTGTACGCCATAGGAGGGCTGGATGTAGCGCCGCGGGCTGGCCATGCGCATCAGTACCTTCGGCTTGCCTGGCACCATCACCGCGCCAGCCGAAGTGGCGGCGAGGATCAGCTTCTTGCAGCGTTCCGGATAGTCGTGGGCGAACTGCTGGGCCAGCGCGCCGCCCCAGGACACGCCGATCGCGTTGACCTGGCCGTAGTCCAGGTAGTCGAGCATCCGCGCCGCCAGCTTGGCCAGGCCGGGAAAGCGGTAGGGCACGCTGGGCGTCGAGGAACCGCCGACGCCGGGAACGTCGAAGGCGATCACCTCCAGTTCCGGGTCGAGCGCCTGGACGAAGGGGAACACCAGTTCCAGGTTGGCGCCTATGCCGTTGAAGATCAGCAGCGGAGTGCTTCCTTCCTTGCCCGGCCGCACTGCGGTGCGGATGGTCTGGCCGTCGAGGTCGATGGTCCGGAAGACGAAGGGCTGGGGCATGCTCGGGGTCCTCGGCGGCGCGGCCGCGGGCTCGGCGATACGGGGCCTGGCCGGCTTCCGCGCGGCACGGGGCTGCGCCGGAGGCGCTGGCGGGGTTTCGTCGGCGGAGGCCGCGGATCGCTCCTGCGGCAGTTCTTCAGGCTGGTCGCTTTTCATCGTTCATGCACGTAGGTTCCGGGCGCGGCTTCGCCGGCCGGATAGGTCTTGTTGCCCAGGCTGGCGGGCGCCTTGCGGGTCTTGCCGGAGCGTTCGGCCAACCATTGCTGCCAGTGCAACCACCACGAGTCGGCGTGCTTGCCGGCCTGTTCCAGCCAGGCCTTGGGCTCGGCGGGCAGTTCCGGATTGGTCATGAAGCGTGCCTTGGGGTTGCCCGGTGGGTTGAGGATGCTCTGGATGTGACCGCTGTTGGAGAGGATGAACTCGCACTTGCCACCCAGCAGCCTGGCCGACTTGTAGCACGACTCCCAGGGGGTGATGTGGTCGTTCAGACCGGCGACACAGTAGAAGTCGCAAGTCACCTGCTTCAGGTCGATGGGCGTGCCGGAGACCTCCAGGGCGCCGGGGCGGTTCAGCGGGTTGCTCTTGAACAGTTCGACGAACTCGCCGTGCAGCGCGGCGGGCAGGCGCGTGGTGTCGTTGTTCCAGTAGAGGATGTCGAACGCCGGCGGCTGGTTGCCGAGCAGGTAGTTGTTGACCCAGTAGTTCCAGATCAGGTCGTTGGGGCGCATCCAGGCGAACACCTTGGCCATGTCCTTGCCCTCCAGCACGCCGGACTGGTAGGAACGACGCTTGGCGGCCTCCAGAGTCTTCTCGTCGGCGAACAGCGCGACCTGGGTATTCAGTTCGAAGTCGAGCACGCTGACCAGTTGGGTGAAGGCGTTGACCTTCTTCTCGCCGCTGGCCACGTAGTGGCCGACCAGGGTCGCGGTGGTGATCCCGCCGGAGCAGGCGCCGAGGAGGTTGAGGTCCTTGCTGCCGGTGATCGACAGGACTACCTCGATGGCCTCCTTGAGCGCCTCGATATAGGTGGTCAGGCCCCATTCGCGCTGCGACTTGGTCGGGTTGCGCCAACTGACGATGAAGGTCTGCACGCCGTTGCGCAGGCAGAAGCGCGCCAGGCTCTTGTCCGGCGACAGGTCGAAGACGTAGAACTTGTTGATCTGCGGCGGCACCACCAGCAGCGGGCGTTCGTGCACCGACTCGGTGATCGGCCGGTACTGGATCAGTTCCAGCACGTCGTTGCGGAACACCACGGCGCCCTCGGTGGTGGCCAGGTTCTTGCCCACCTCGAAGGCGTCCATGTCCACCTGGCTCGGCATCCCGCCGTTGTTCACCAGGTCCTTGGCCAGGTGGCCGAGGCCGTCCAGCAGGCTCTTGCCGCCGGTCTCGAAGAAGCGCTTGACCGCCGCCGGGTTGCTCAGGCTGTTGGTCGGCGACATCGCCTCGGTCAGCAGGTTGATGACGAACTGGCCACGACTGATGTCCTGCGGCGACAGGTCGCTGTGGCTGATCCAGCTGTGCAGCTCCTTGCGCCAGGCCAGGTAGGTCTGCATGTAGCGCTTGTACAGCGGATTCTGGCTCCAGGCCGGATCGGAAAAGCGTCGGTCGTCATCGCCTGGGCGTAGCTCCGACTGGCCGAGCAGGACGTTCTTCAGCTCCAGGCTGAAATGCGCCACGTGCCTGGCGCTGTGCAGCGGCTGGCGCACCGCCTGGAGCAGGACCATGCGCGCGGAGGTGAGCAGGTCCTTGCCCCGGATGCCGATCACCGGATTCAGGTTCAGCGTGTTTTCCGCGGCTTGCTTGGGAAGCTCGTTATTGTTCTTCTGACTCATCGGCAACGCTCCATTGTTCGAGGCGAAACAGGGGACCGCAACGAAACCGGGGACCAGGTGTCCGGCCGGCTACTGCTCGACTACCAGCCCACCCGCACGTTTCAGGGCGGGGCGGACGCACGTCAGGGAAGGGAACCCGGACAAGGGGCTGCACCGTCTTGGTTACGCGAGTTTCCGCTGGCGTGCAAGCTGGCAGAAGCATCGGTGGCCGGCGTGGCTGGCCCGGCGAGCGGCCGACCTGCGGACTAGAGCGTTGCTGCCGTGCAGGGTAGGACATTCGCCGTGGCGACCGCGCCGACCGGATGTCTGGTCTGGCAGTCTGCGGGGCGAATGTTGCAAATGACGTGCCCTCGTTCGGGGCAGCGGGGAAAAATCGCCTGGATGCCGTGTGCCGCGAAGGGGCACTCGGCCCGGCGCTTCAGAGCATCAGCTTGACGACCGACTCGTCGGGGTCGCGCGACTTGCCGGCGCTGGCCAGCTCCGCCAGGTAGTCGGCCCATAGCTGGTCCTTGCGGGTCGCCAGCTCGTACAGGTAGTCCCAGGTGAACAGGCCGCTGTCGTGGCCGTCGTCGAAGCTCAGCTTCAGTGCGTACTGGCCGGCGGGTTCGACGCCGACCAGGCCGACGTTCAGCTTGCCGTACTGCAATACCGGGTTGCCGTGGCCCTGGACCTCGGCCGAGGGCGAATGCACGCGGAGGAACTCGGCAGGCAGGTCGTAGCTATCCTCGCCGTAGCGCAGGGTCAGGGTCTTCGAGGCTTTGTGCAGCTGGATGGCGGAAGGGATACGCATCGCATCGGACTCGCGGAAGGGCGGAGTACAAGGATACCCCGGTTCGGGACCGCGCGGCCCGCCGCCACGGTGTTGGCCGTGGCGGCGGCGGTGGTCAAAGGATGTAGCGGGACAGGTCCTCGTCCTCGGCCAGCTCGCCGAGGTGGCTGTTGACGTAGCCGGCATCGATCAGGATCGGCTTGTCGCTATGCTCGCTGGCCAGGTCGGCGGCGCTGAACGAGACCTCTTCCAGCAGCCGCTCGAGCAGCGTATGCAGGCGGCGGGCACCGATGTTCTCGGTCTTCTCGTTGACCTGCCAGGCGATCTCGGCAAGGCGCTTGATGCCGTCCTCGGCGAACTCGATGGCCAGCCCCTCGGTCTTCAGCAACTCGCGGTACTGCTCGGTGAGCGAGGCATGCGGCTCGGTGAGGATGCGCTCGAAATCGTTCGGACTGAGGGCCTTGAGCTCCACGCGGATCGGCAGGCGGCCCTGCAGCTCGGGAACCAGGTCGCTCGGCTTGCTCAGGTGGAAGGCGCCGGAGGCGATGAACAGGATGTGGTCGGTCTTGACCATGCCCAGCTTGGTGTTCACCGTGCAGCCCTCGATCAGCGGCAGCAGGTCGCGCTGTACGCCCTCGCGGGAGACGTCGGCGCCGCCGGCGTTGGCGCGCTTGGCGATCTTGTCGATCTCGTCGATGAAGACGATGCCGTGCTGCTCGACCGCCTCCAGGGCGCGTGCCTTGAGCTCTTCCTCGTTGACCAGGCGCACCGCCTCTTCGTCGCGAATCAGCTTCAGGGCCTCGGCGACCTTCAGCTTGCGGGTCTTCTTCTTGCCCTTGCTCATGCCGGAGAACAGGTTCTGCAACTGGTTGGTCATCTCCTCCATGCCGGGCGGGGCCATGATCTCCACGCCGGCCGGGTTGTCGGCCACCTCGATGTCGATTTCCTTGTCGTCCAACTGGCCTTCGCGCAGGCGCTTGCGGAACAGCTGGCGGGTGTTGCTGTCCTCGCGTGCCGGCTCGTCGCCGAAGCCCATGGCGGGACGCGCGGCCGGCAGCAGGGCATCGAGGATGCGCTCTTCGGCGGCGTCCTCGGCGCGATACTTGACCTTCTGGATCTCCTGTTCGCGGAGCATCTTCACCGCGGCGTCGGCGAGATCGCGGATGATCGATTCGACGTCGCGTCCGACATAACCGACCTCGGTGAACTTGGTCGCCTCGACCTTGATGAACGGCGCGTTCGCCAGGCGCGCCAGGCGGCGGGCGATCTCGGTCTTGCCGACGCCGGTGGGGCCGATCATGAGGATGTTCTTCGGTGTTACCTCGGCGCGCAGCTCGGCCGGCAGTTGCATGCGTCGCCAGCGGTTGCGCAGGGCGATGGCGACGGCGCGCTTGGCGTCGTCCTGGCCGATGATGTGGCGGTTGAGTTCGTGGACGATCTCGCGGGGCGTCATGGACATTCGTTTACTCCAGCGGGGGACGAGCGCTTCAGACGGCGCTGTCCAGCTCCTCGATGGTCAGGTTCTGGTTGGTGAAGACGCAGATCGAGCCGGCGATGTTCAGCGCGGTCTCGGCGACTTCCCGAGCGCTCAGCTCGGCGTTGTGCTGCAGCAGGGCCAGGGCCGCGGCCTGGGCGAAGCCGCCGCCGGAGCCCATGGCGATCAGGCCGTGTTCGGGTTCGACCACGTCGCCGTTGCCGGTGATGATCAGCGAGGCATCCTTGTTGGCGACCGCGAGCATGGCTTCGAGGCGGCTCAGGGAGCGGTCGGTGCGCCAGTCCTTGGCCAGTTCGACGGCGGCGCGGACCAGGTGCCCCTGGTGTTTCTCCAGTTGCTGCTCGAAGCGCTCGAACAGGGTGAAGGCATCGGCGGTGGCGCCGGCGAAACCGGCCAGTACCTGACCGTGATACAGGCGCCGGACCTTCTTGGCGTTGCCTTTCATCACGGTGTTGCCCAGGGAAACCTGGCCGTCGCCGCCCATGACGACTTTGCCGTTGCGGCGGACAGATACGATGGTGGTCAAGGGGGAAATCTCCACACTGCGGGGCCGAATGCCCGGAATGCTGGGAGATATAGGGGCGATCCGCGGCTTTTCAACCGCACGCACCGCCGTGCGTCGGAACGCACGGCGTGGCCCGCGTTCAGCGGGCCTTGCGTTGCTGTAACAGCAGGTTGCTGAAGCCGTTGGAGGACAGTGTCTTCTGCGCCTGGGACAACTGGTCGCGGCTGTTGAACGGGCCGACCATCACCCGGTACCAGGTCTCGTCGCGGACGTTGCCGGCCTCGACGTTCACCGACTGCCCGAGCAGGATGATCTGCGCGCGCACGCGGTCGGCGTCGGACTGCTTGCGGAACGAGCCGGCCTGCAGGAAGAACTGCGTGCTGGCGGCGACCACCGCTTTCGGCAGCGGCGGTGGCACCTGCCCGGCGAGTGCGGCCTTGGCCCGCGCTTCGTCGGCCTTGGCCAGCTCGGCGGGGGTGGGCGGCGGCGGGGCCTTCTCCGGTACCGCTTCCGGCGGCACCACGACCTCGGACTCCGGCAGCAGGGTGTAGAACTCGTACTTCGGCTTGGCCTGGGCCGGCGTCTGCGTTTGTGCGGGCTGCTGGGCCTGGCCGTTCTGCTGCGGCTGCTTGCCCTGCACGGCGGCCGGGCGCTGGGCGTCCGGGCGTTCGCGCTGGACGTCCTTGCGCCCGGGTTCGAGCTTCATCAGGAACATGATGAAGCCGCCGATGGCCAGGCCGGCGACCAGCCAGACCCAGCCGGGAACGCCGTTCTTCGCGGCGGGCGCCTGGTAGCGGCTGGCGCCGCGCTTGGGGGCGGGTTTCTTCTTTGCCATGGGGGTTCCCGGACTCCTGTTCGGGCGGGTTCGATTACATGCGTTCCAGAGTCTTCAGACCGAGCAGCTCCAGGCCCTGTTCCAGGGTACGGCCGGTCAGCGCGGCGAGACGCAGGCGGCTGTCCTTCTGCGCCGGGTCCTCGGCGGTGAGGATCGGGCAATGCTCGTAGAAGCTGGAGAACAGCCCGGCCAACTCGTACAGGTAGGCGCAGAGCAGGTGCGGCACGCCCTTGAGCGCGACGTTGTTGATCAGGTCGCCGAACTGCGCCAGCTGTGCGGCCAGGGCCAGCTCCTGGGGCTGCTCGAGGACGATCTTCCCGCCCAGTTGCTCGCGGCCCTGGCCGAGCTTGCGGAAGACGCTGGCCACGCGGGTGCAGGCGTAGAGCAGGTAGGGTGCGGTGTTGCCTTCGAAGCTCAGCATCAGTTCGAAGTTGAAGCTGTAGTCGCTGGTGCGGTGCTTGGACAGGTCGGCGTACTTCACCGAGTCGATCCCCACCACCCGGCCGATCTCGCGCAGCTGGACCTCGTCGAACGGCTCCTCGCCACGCTCGGCGCGCTGCTCGTTGCGTTCCTTGACCAGCGTATAGGCGCGGCTCTCGGCCTCTTCCAGCAGGTCGATCAGCTTCACCGTACCGCCGTCGCGGGTCTTGAACGGACGGCCGTCGGCGCCGTTCATGGTGCCGAAGCCCATATGCTCCAGCTCCATGCCGGCCGGAACGAAACCGGCGCGCCGCGCCACTTCGAAGACCTGCTGGAAGTGCAGGGCCTGGCGCTGGTCGACGAAGTACAGCACGCGGTCGGCGTGCAGCACGTTGTGCCGATAACGCATGGCGGCGAGGTCGGTGGTGGCGTAGAGGTAGCCGCCGCCGGCCTTCTGCACGATCACCGGGAGCGGATTGCCCTCGGCGTTCTTGAACTCTTCGAGGAAGACGCACAACGCGCCGTTGTCTTCGGTGAGCAGGCCCTTGGCGGTCAGGTCGGCGACCACCTGGGCGAGGTCGTCGTTGTAGGCGCTCTCGCCCATGACGTCGGCCATGCTCAGCTTCACGCCGAGACGGTCGTAGACCTTCTGGCAGTGCGACAGGGAAATCTCGTTGAAGCGGGTCCACAGGCGCAGGCAGTCGGGGTCGCCGGCCTGCAGCTTGACTACCAGTTCGCGGGCGCGGTCGGCGAATTCGGGAGACTCGTCGAAGCGTTTCTTCGCCGCGCGGTAGAAGACCTCCAGGTCGTGCAGCTCGGCCTCGGCGTCGACCGGTTGCTCTTCCAGGTAGGCGAGCAGCATGCCGAACTGGGTGCCCCAGTCGCCGACATGGTTCTGCCGGATCACCGTGTCGCCGAGGAACTCGAGGACGCGCGCGACGGCGTCGCCGATGATGGTCGAGCGCAGGTGGCCGACGTGCATTTCCTTGGCCAGGTTCGGCGAGGACAGGTCGATCACCACGCGCTGCGCCGGGCCTGCCTTGCGCACGCCGAGACGTTCGTCGGCGAGGGCGCGGTCGAGGCTGGCGGCGAGCCAGACGTGATCCTGGAAGAAGTTGAGGAAGCCGGGGCCGGCGATCTCCACCTTGGCCAGTTGCTCGTGGGCGGGGATTGCCTCGACCAGCCTGGCGGCCAGGTCGCGCGGCTTCATCCCGGCCGGCTTGGCCAGCATCATGGCGATGTTGCTGGCGAAATCGCCGTGGCTACGGTCCTTGGTGTTCTCCACCTGGATGTCCGGGGTCAGGCCGGCGGGCAGGGTGCCGTCCACGGTCAGTTGGTCGAGGGCTTGCTGGATCAGCTGGCGAATCGTGTCTTTCATCGTTTTCTCCGTGCTCGCGGGCAGAGGGGCGGCGCGCGACGGTCGGACAGGGGAAGGGCCGGCGGATGCGGCGCTCCGAAGTTCACTCCCCGCGATGTGCGCGGGGTGGCCGGTCGAGGCTCAGAACCGCGCATTATCCGTGGGCGGACAGGCGTTGCCAACCGTTGCGGCGATTAGCCGACAGTTTGCGCCGGACATCGCGGATTCCGGCTGACCCCAGTCAAGCGGGGCGTCTTCCTGGAAGGCGCTCAGAACAGGTCGATCGGATCGATATCGAGCGACCAGCGCACCTGGCGCCCGCCGGGCAACTGTTCGAGGCTCTGCAGCCAGGGCGTCAGCAGGCGATGCAGCGGCGCCCGGCTCATGCACTGCAGCAGCAGTTGCGCGCGGTGCTTGCCGGCACGCCGCTCCATGGGCGCGGGCACCGGCCCGAGCAGTTCCACCTCCGGTCCGCCCATCTGCTCGAGCAATTGCTCGGCGGCACTGCAGGCGCTGTCGAGGAAGGCTTCCGCCTGGCCCGGCTTGTGCGCTTCGGCGCGCAGCAGGGCGAGGTGGGCGAAGGGCGGCAGGCCGGCGGCGCGGCGTTCGCTGAGGGCCTGTTCGGCAAAGGCGAAGTAGCCGTCCTCGGTGAGCTGGACCAGCAGCGGGTGATCGGCCAGGTGGGTCTGGATCAGTACCCGCCCGGGCTCCTCGGCGCGTCCTGCGCGGCCGGCGACCTGGACGATCTGCTGGGCCATGCGTTCGCTGGCGCGGAAGTCGGCGGAAAACAGGCCGCCATCGGCATCGAGGATCGCCACCAGGGTGACCCGTGGGAAGTGGTGCCCCTTGGCGAGCATCTGGGTGCCGACCAGGATGCATGGCTCACCGCTGTTGATGGTGGCGAAGAGGTCGCGCATGGCGTGCTTGCGTGAGGTGCTGTCGCGGTCGATGCGCAGCACCGGATGGTTCGGGAAGAGAATCCGCAGGCGTTCCTCGGCGCGCTCGGTGCCGGCGCCTAGCGGACGCAGGTCGAGCTTGCCGCATTGCGGGCAGTTCATCGGCGGCCGCTGGCGGTGGTCGCAGTGGTGGCAGCGCAACTCGCCGCTGCCCTGGTGCACGGTCATCCGCGCGTCGCAGCGCGGGCATTGGCTGATCCAGCCGCAGTCGTGGCAAAGCAGGGTCGGAGCGAAGCCGCGGCGATTGAGGAATACCAGGACCTGCTGGCCGGCCGCCAGGGTATCGCCGATGGCCTGTTGCAGCGGACGGGAAAGGCCGGCGTCGAGCGGCATGCTCTTCACGTCGAGGCGGATGAACTTCGGCGGGTGCGCGCCACCGGCGCGCTGGGTCAGGCGCAGCAGGCCGTAGCGGCCGGCCTGGGCGTTGTGCAGGCTTTCCAGGGCGGGCGTGGCCGAACCGAGCAGGATCGGCACGTTCTCCAGGCGCGCGCGTACCAGTGCCAGGTCGCGGGCGTGGTAGCGCAGGCCGTCCTGCTGTTTATAGGAGGCGTCGTGTTCCTCGTCGACGATGATCAGTCCCGGCCGCTTCAGCGGCGTGAACAGTGCCGAGCGGGTGCCGATGACGATGTCGGCCTCGCCATCCCGGGCGGCGAGCCAGGCATCGAGGCGCTCGCGGTCGGTCAGGGCCGAATGCAGCAGGGCGATGCGCGCGTTGAAGCGGCGTTCGAAACGCGCCAGGGTCTGCGGGCCCAGGTTGATCTCGGGAATCAGCACCAGGGCCTGGCGGCCTGCGGCCAGGGTTTCGCGGATCAGTTGCAGGTAGACCTCGGTCTTGCCGCTGCCGGTGACCCCGGCCAGCAGGAAGCAATGGAAACCGCCGTGGCTGGCGCGAACCGCCTCGAAGGCGGCGCGCTGCTCGGGGTTCAGCGGCAACTCCGCCTGGGCCAGCCAGCCGCCTTCGCGCGGCGGGGTGCTGTGGCGCCGCACCTCCAGTTCGACCAGGCCTTTTTCCTTGAGCAGGTCGAGGCTGTCCTTGTTTATTTCCAATTGGTTCAGCAACTCATGGGAAACCCCGTGCGGATGCTGCTTGAGAATCGCCAGGGCCTGGCGCTGGCGCGGCGCCCGGGCCAGGCGCGGATCGTCGAGGCTGGATTGCGCGGTGGCATGCCAGAAGCGCTGCTGGCGCGCCTCGGCCGGCTCGCCCTGGCGCAACAGGTTGGGCAGCGCCCAGGACAGGGTGTCGCCGAGGCTGTGCTGGTAGTACTGGGCGGTCCAGCGACAGAGTTCGAGCAGGTGCGCCGGCATCGGCGGCTTGGCGTCGAGTACCCTGAGGGCAGGCTTGAGCTTGTCTTCGGGTACTTCGGAACGGTCCGTCACCTCTATCAGAACGCCAACCAGCTCCCGGCGCCCGAACGGCAGCAGCAGGCGAATCCCCGGCTGTAGGGCGCTGCGCGGAATGCCGCGGGGCGCGCGGTAGTCGAACAGGCGGCGGAGTGGCGAAGGCAGGGCTAGGCGTAGGATCAGGTCTGACACTCAGCGGCTTCCGGGGATGAAGGAAACGAGGACTGGGCCGGCGATGTTAGCAGACGACCGGCGGGCGGGGTCGCTTGCATAGATGAATCGGTCTGGTATGATCCACGCCCTTAATTACGTGCGGTGCCTGGTAAACGCGCTGGGTGGCGGCACACAACGCCTCGAGGATTGAATCATGAAAGCGGACATCCATCCGACTTACGAAGCTATCGAAGCTACCTGCAGCTGCGGTAACGTCATCAAGACCCGTTCCACCCTGTGCAAGCCGATCCACCTGGACGTGTGCTCCGAATGCCACCCGTTCTACACCGGCAAGCAGAAGGTGCTGGACACCGGCGGCCGTATCGACCGCTTCAAGCAGCGTTTCGGCGTATTCGGCGCCACCAAGTAAGCCGCTTGCCGCGAACGCGCGCAATGCTACTTGTCGCTGTACCGAGAAAGGCGTCCCTGGTGGGCGCCTTTTTCATGTCCGTGGTTTCCGCCTTCGCCGGTGCGGCGGAGGCCTGCCGGCCTACCGGCGCCTTGCAGAACGTCGAGGTGGCGCGGGTGGTGGACGGCGATACCGTGCGCCTGCGCGATGGCCGCAGCGTGCGGCTGATCGGTATCAACGCGCCTGAGCTGGCGCACAACGGTCGCACCACCGAGCCCTTCGCCGAAGCCGCGAAGCAGCGACTGCAGGCGCTGGTATCGGCCAGCGACGGGCGTCTCGCCCTGCAGCCGGGCCGCCAGGCCCGCGATCACTACGGGCGGACCCTGGCGCACCTGTTCGATGCCAGCGGCGCCAACCTCGAGGCGCGCCTGCTCGGCGAGGGCCTGGGCTACCTGGTGGCGGTCGCGCCGAACACCGAGCTGACGGCCTGTCAGCAAGCGGCGGAACGTGCAGCGCGTTCGGCTAATCTGGGTGTATGGAAGCGTTCGCCGGTGCTTTCGCTCGATCGACTGGCGCAGAGCGGCTTCGCCGTGGTCCGCGGGCGGGTGCTCGAGGTCGAACGCAACCGGGGCGGTATCTGGCTGGAGATGGACGGTCCGCTGGTCCTGCGGATCGAGCCGAAGGTGCTCAAGGCGTTCGATGCGAAACGGGTGATGCAGATGGCGGGACGTTCGCTGGAAGTGCGTGGCTGGGTGGTCGATCGTTCCCGCCGTGGCGCTGTGCCGGCCGGCAAGGCGCGCTGGCAGATGTCGGTGACCGATCCGGCGATGCTGGAATGGTTGCCATGAAGACCGCCTGGCTCCTGCTGCTGTTGCTGGGAGTCGGCGCGCTGGGCGGCTGCGCGGTGAACCCGGCCACCGGCAAGAGCGATTTCGTGATGATGAGCGAGCAGCAGGAACTCGGCATGGGCGCTCGCTACAACCAGGAAATCCTCAAGCAGTTCCCCCGCTACAACGATGAAAAGCTCCAGGCCTACGTGCAACGGGTAGGCGAGCGGGTCGCCCGCAGCAGCCACCGCAGCAATCTGCAATATCATTTCACCGTCATCGATTCGCCGGACATCAACGCCTTCGCCCTGCCGGGCGGCTACATCTATATCCATCGCGGACTGATCGCCTACCTTGGCTCCGAGGCCGAACTGGCCGCGGTGCTCGGTCATGAGGTCGGCCACGTCACGGCGCGCCACAGCGTGCGCCAGCAGAGCCAGGCCAGCGCCTGGAACATCCTTGGCCAGGCGGTGGCGATCGGCACCGGGGTCGGTGCCGCCGGCGACCTGGCCAACGTGCTCGGCACGGCCTTCGTCCGCGGCTACGGGCGTGACATGGAACTGGAAGCCGATGGTCTCGGCGCTCAGTACCTGGCCCGCGCCGGCTACGATCCGACGGCGATGATCCAGGTGGTGCGGGTGCTGAAGAACCAGGAGGACTTCGCTCGCGAAGAGGCTGCGCGCAATGGCCAGGCGGTACAGGCCGGCGGCTACCACGGGTTGTTCGATACCCATCCGGACAACGACCGGCGTCTGCAGGAAGTGGTCGGCCCGGCCCGGCAACTGGCCAACGGACAGCAGGAAGTGGGGCGCGAGGTCTTTCTTCGCCATCTGGAAGGCATGCCGTTCGGCGACTCGGCATCGGCCGGGGTGCGTCGCGGGCAGAACTTCTACCATGCCGAGCTGGACTTCACCCTGAGCTATCCGGCGGGCTGGAAGATCCTCAACCAGCCCAGTGCCCTGCTTGGCTATCCGGCGGACGAGCAGTCGTTCATCGGCATGAAGCTGGTGCCCCATGATTCCCGCCTGACGCCCGCGGAGTTCCTGCGCAAGAACGCCGGGCAACGGCTGGCCCAGGAGGAGTCGCTGAAGCAGGCCGGGCTGAACGGCTACACGGCGGTGGTGCCAGGCAACCCGGCGCGACGGGTTGCTGTGATCTACCAGGGCGACCGCGCCTACCTGTTCGTCGGCGTGGTCAAGGTCGGTTCCCTGGAGACCCAGGACGACCGCTTCCTCAGCGTGATCCGCAGCTTCCGTCCGCTGCGCGACAAGGAGCGGGCCCTGGCGCAGCCGCGACGCCTGCACCTGGTGCAGGTCAAGGCGGGGCAGACGCTGGAGCAATTGGCGGCTGGCGGCGAGGGGTCATTGAGTGACTCCGTGGCTCGTCTGCGTCTGCTGAATGACCTTTATCCGAGCGGTGAACCCCGTCCGGGCGATTGGCTTAAAGTCGTACGCTAGAGGTCTTGACAGCCGGGTCCTGACGATCTTGTGGGGCGTCGTCTTCTTGCGTATGCTCGGTCGCCCCGTCTGTCCAACAAGCAATAAAGCGGAAGTGCCCAAATGTCCGATCTTAAAACCGCTGCCCTCGAATATCACGCACAACCCCGTCCGGGAAAACTGAGTGTCGAGCTGACCAAACCCACCGCTACCGCCCGGGACCTGTCCCTGGCCTACAGCCCGGGTGTCGCCGAGCCGGTGCGTGAAATCGCCCGCGATGCCGAGCTGGCCTACCAGTACACCGGCAAGGGCAACCTGGTGGCAGTGATTTCCGACGGCACCGCGATTCTCGGCCTGGGTAACCTCGGCCCGCTGGCCTCCAAGCCGGTGATGGAAGGCAAGGGTGTGCTGTTCAAGCGCTTCGCCGGCATCGACGTGTTCGACATCGAGGTCGACGCCGAGAGCCCGCAGGCTTTCATCGATACCGTCAAGCGTATTTCCATCACCTTCGGCGGTATCAACCTCGAGGACATCAAGGCTCCCGAGTGTTTCGAGATCGAGCGCGCGCTGATCGAACAGTGCGACATCCCGGTGTTCCACGATGACCAGCACGGCACCGCCATCGTGACCGCGGCGGGCATGCTCAACGCGCTGGAACTGGCCGGCAAGAAGCTGGAAGAAGCGAAGATCGTCTGCCTCGGCGCCGGCGCTGCCGCCATCTCCTGCATGAAGCTGCTGGTGAGCATGGGCGCCAAGGTCGAGAACATCTACATGATCGACCGCAAGGGCGTGATCCACGCCGGTCGCGACGACCTGAACCAGTACAAGTCGGTGTTTGCCACCGAGACCGACAAGCGCACCCTGGCCGACGCCCTGGAGGGCGCCGACGTGTTCGTCGGCCTGTCCGGCGCCAACCTGCTGGAGCCGGAAGACCTCAAGCGCATGGCGCCGAACCCGATCGTGTTCGCCTGCTCGAACCCGGACCCGGAGATCAAGCCGGAACTGGCCCATGCCACCCGTAACGACGTGATCATGGCTACCGGTCGTTCCGACTATCCGAACCAGGTCAACAACGTGCTCGGTTTCCCCTTCATCTTCCGTGGTGCCCTGGACGTACGTGCCACGCGCATCAACGAAGAGATGAAGATCGCCGCCGCCCTGGCCCTGCGCGACCTGGCCAAGCAGCCGGTCCCGGAGGACGTCTGCGCCGCCTACGGCGTGGACAAGCTGGAATTCGGCCGCGAGTACATCATTCCGAAGCCGATGGACAAGCGCCTGATCACCGTGGTTTCCGATGCCGTGGCCAAGGCTGCCATCGAGACCGGCGTGGCTACCCTGCCGTATCCGAAGAACTATCCGCTGAAATCGGTGGACGAAGTCTTCAACGGCTGATCGATCCGCCGGATAAAAAGAAACCCCGCCAAGGCGGGGTTTCTTTTTGCCTGCGCCTCGCGCTCCGTCGTCGTCGACGAAGCGCAGGCGCCGGTTCAGAACAGGTCGATCGGCGCGCGCCTTCGTCATCCGGCAGCGGGCTGCCAGGGAAGCTGCCCGGCGGCAGTTCGTTGACCGAGGGCGGGGTGTCCTCGTTCTTGAACATCTCGAAATAGGCGCCGGGAGTGCCCGGCGCGGCCGAACGGCCGGTTACCGGGTCGATGCGCAGGCTGACGATGCCTGGCGGCTCGGCCATGGTGTGCATCGGCTTGTCCTTGAGGGCGAAGCCCATGTACCTGATCCAGATCGGCAGCGCGACGGTACCGCCGTACTCGCGGCGACCCAGGGTCTCCGGCTGGTCGAAGCCGACCCAGACGCTGGTCACGTAGTCGGAGTTGTAGCCGGAGAACCAGCCATCCTTGGAATCGTTGGTGGTGCCGGTCTTGCCGGCCAGGTCGGTGCGCTTCAGCGCCAGGGCGCGGCGCCCGGTACCGCGCTTGATCACGTCCTGCAGCATGCTGGTCATGATATAGGCGGTACGGGCATCGATGATCCGTTCGGCCGGGGTCGGCTCGAAGGTGGTCTGGGCCTTGGCGGCGACTTGCTGGGCTTCGATCGAACCTTCGCCTTCGGCGCTCTCCGGATGCTCGGGGTCGCCAGGATTCCCGGCGTCTTCCGCATCCGGCGCAGCGACCTGTTCTTCCACCGGCACGCGGGGCGGATTGGCCTGGTACAGCACCTGTCCGTCGCGGCTCTCGATGCGTTCGATGACGTACGGATTGACCTTGTAGCCGCCGTTGGCGAATACGCTCCAGGCGCCGGCGATTTCCATCGGTGTGACTGTCGCGGTACCCAGGGCCAGGGAGAAGTTGCGCGGCAGTTCGTCGCGCTGGAAGCCGAACTTGGTGATGTAGCTGATTGCCCGCTCGATGCCCAGGCCCTGCAGGACGCGGATCGAGACCATGTTGCGGGACTTGTACAGGGCTTCGCGCAGCGGGATCGGGCCGAGGAAGGTGTTGGTGTCGTTCTTCGGTCGCCAGACCTTGTCCAGGTACTCGTCGACGAACACGATCGGCGCATCGTTGACCAGGCTGGCGGCGGTGAAACCATTGTCCAGGGCCGCGCTGTAGATGAACGGCTTGAAACTGGAGCCCGGCTGGCGCTTGGCTTGGATCGCGCGGTTGTAGTTGCTCTGCTCGAAGGAGAAGCCACCGACCAGCGAGCGGATCGCCCCGTCCTTCGGGTCAAGGGAGATCAGCGCGCTCTGTGCGGCGGGAATCTGTACGAAGCGCAGGGTGCCGTCTTCCTGGCGCTGCACGCGGATCTGGTCGCCGGCCTGGGCCACGTCGGCGGGCTGGCGCGGCATCGGGCCCATGCTGTTGTTGCTGAGGAAGGGGCGTGCCCATTTCATGCTGTCCCAGGTCACGGCTTCTTCCTTGCCGTCGCGGGTCATCACCATGATCCCGCTCTTTTCCACCTGGGTGACGATCGCCGGCTCCAGGCCGCCGATGCTGCGCTGCTGGCCCAGGTGCTTGAGCCAGGCGTCGCGGGTCTGGCCCGGCAGGCGGGTCTCCGGGCCGCGGTAGCCGTGGCGCTGGTCATAGTCGATGAGGCCGTCGCGGACCGATTGGCTGGCGGCGTTCTGCAGGTCGCTGCGGACCGTGGTGATGACCTTGTAGCCCTCGGTATAGGCCTCGCTGCCGTAGCGGCCGACCATCTCGGCACGGGCCATCTCGGCGATGTAGGGCGCATTCAGTTCGGGGGTCTGCACGTGGTAGGAGGCGTTGATCGGCTCCTCGACGGCGGCCTGGTAGCGTTGCTGGTCGATGAAGCCGAGCTTGAGCATGCGCTCGAGGATCCAGTTGCGCCGCTCCGTACTGCGGGTCGGGTTGACCAGCGGGTTGTAGCGCGAGGGCGCTTTCGGCAGGCCGGCGATCATCGCCATCTCGGCCAGGCTCAAGTCTTTGATCGGCTTGCCGTAATAGACCTGTGCGGCAGCCTCGATGCCATAGGCACGGTTGCCCAGGTAGATCTTGTTGACGTAGAGCTCGAGGATCTCGTCCTTGGTCAGCTGTCGCTCGATCTGCAGGGCCAGGAGGATTTCATTGATCTTTCGCGAGAAGCTTCTTTCATTGGTAAGGAAGTAGTTCTTCGCTACCTGCATGGTGATGGTGCTGCCGCCAGTCTGGATGTGACCGCTTTTCAATAATTGCGCGGCGGCGCGCATTAGGCTTTTCACATCGACGCCATAATGGTTGGCGAAATTGTCGTCCTCGGCGGACAGCAGGGCATGGATGAAGTCCTGCGGGATGTCGGCGAAGCGGATCGGCGTCCGGCGCATCTCGCCGAACTCGGAGATGAGCTTGCCGTCCTCGCTGTAGACCTTGAGGGGGATCTGCAGCTGGACGTTACGCAGAGCTTCCACCGAGGGCAGGCTGGGACTCAGATAGAGATAGGCGCCGCTGAAACTGAGCAGCACTCCACAAATCAGGGTGACGCAAGTCCACCACAGGAACTTCAGCAGGCGCATGGGTAGATTTGGATTTCCAGGAAAAAGAAAGAGTTAAGCGAATAGGACAGGAAAAAGGCAAAAGCTGTTCACATTATAAGCAATTTTTCTGTGACCTAGCCATTTGCCTGGCCTTCGGCTCTGGTATCTAATGTGAAAAAAGAAGAATCGTTCGTAAGTATTGAACGCTAATAGGGAATTGGTCGTGCTAGGGCTCATAAAGAAGAAAGCGAACACCTTGCTGGGGATCGACATCAGCTCGACCTCGGTAAAGCTCCTTGAGTTGAGCCGCTCCGGAGGCCGCTACAAAGTGGAGGCCTATGCCGTCGAGCCGCTTCCGCCGAATGCAGTCGTGGAAAAGAACATCGTCGAGCTGGAAGGGGTCGGCCAGGCGTTGTCACGGGTGCTGGTCAAGGCGAAAACCAACCTGAAGTCGGCCGTGGTCGCCGTCGCCGGTTCGGCGGTGATCACCAAGACCATCGAGATGGAGGCCGGGCTTTCCGAGGATGAACTGGAAAACCAGCTGAAGATCGAGGCCGACCAGTACATCCCCTATCCGCTGGAGGAAGTCGCCATCGACTTCGAGGTCCAGGGGCTCTCCGCGCGCAATCCCGAGCGCGTGGACGTACTCCTGGCCGCCTGTCGGAAAGAAAACGTCGAGGTTCGCGAAGCGGCCCTGGCGCTGGCCGGCCTGACCGCCAAGGTGGTCGACGTCGAGGCCTACGCGCTGGAGCGCTCCTATGCGCTGCTGAGCAGCCAGCTGGGTGCCGACACCGACCAGTTGACCGTGGCGGTAGTGGACATCGGCGCGACCATGACCACCCTGAGCGTCCTGCACAACGGACGCACCATCTATACCCGCGAACAGCTGTTCGGCGGTCGCCAGCTCACCGAGGAGATCCAGCGGCGTTACGGACTCTCGGTGGAGGAAGCCGGTCTCGCCAAGAAGCAGGGCGGTCTTCCGGATGACTACGACAGCGAAGTTCTGCGTCCGTTCAAGGACGCCGTGGTGCAGCAGGTTTCCCGCTCGCTGCAGTTCTTCTTCGCCGCCGGACAGTTCAACGACGTCGACTACATCGTCCTGGCGGGCGGTACGGCGTCTATCCAGGATCTCGATCGGTTGATCCAGCAGAAGATCGGCACCCCGACCCTGGTCGCCAACCCGTTCGCCGACATGGCGCTGAACGGCAAGGTGAATGCCGGCGCCCTGGCCAGCGACGCTCCGGCGTTGATGATCGCCTGCGGCCTGGCGTTGAGGAGTTTCGACTGATGGCACGGATCAACCTTCTACCCTGGCGCGAAGAGCTGCGCGAGCAGCGCAAGCAGCAGTTCCTGGTGATTCTTGGCGGCGTCCTGGTGGCATCGGCTGCGCTGGTATTCCTTGGCGACCAGTACTTCACCGCGGCCATCGAGAACCAGAACGCCCGCAACGACTTCCTGCGCAAGGAAATCGTCGTACTCGACGCCCGGATCAAGGAAATCAGCGAACTGAAGTCGCGGCGCCAGCAATTGCTCGAGCGGATGAAGATCATCCAGGACCTGCAGGGCAACCGTCCCATCATCGGACGGGTGTTCGACCAGCTCGTGCGGACCTTGCCCGACGGCGTGTATTTCACCGACCTGAAGATGACCGGCAAGAACATCGCCATCGCCGGCGCGGCCGAGTCCAACAACCGCGTTTCCAATCTCATGCGCAACATGGACGCGTCCGAGTGGCTGACCGCCCCGACCCTGAACGAGGTCAAGGCGGTGACCCAGGGCGCGGTGGACCAGGCCAACGTGTTCCAACTGACCGTGCAGCAGACGCAGCCCGGCGAGGAAGACGCCAAGGCGAAGCATGGGGTTGCGCAAGGAGCCAAGAAATGAGTCTGGCCAGTTCCCTGGAAAGTCTGCGCAAGATCGATATCAACGATCTCGACCTGAACAACATCGGTTCCTGGCCGGCGGCGGTCAAGGTCATCGTCTGCGTGCTGCTGACCGCGGCGGTCCTGGCGCTGGGCTACAACTTCCATCTGAGTGACATGCAGGCTCAGCTCGAACAGCAGGCCGCGGAAGAGGAGACGCTCAAGCAGCAGTTCTCCACCAAGGCCTTCCAGGCCGCGAACCTGGAAGCCTACAAGGCACAGATGAAGGAGATGGAAGAGTCCTTTGGCGCCTTGCTGCGGCAGTTGCCCAGCGACACCGAGGTACCCGGGCTGCTCGAGGACATCACTCGTACCGGCCTGGGCAGCGGCCTGGAGTTCGAGGAAATCAAGCTGCTTCCCGAGGTTGCCCAGCAGTTCTACATCGAGCTGCCGATCCAGATCAGCGTGGTCGGCGGCTACCACGACCTGGCGACCTTCGTCAGCGGCGTGTCCAGCCTGCCGCGGATCGTCACCCTGCATGACTTCGAGATCAAGCCGGTCGCGCCCGGCAGCACGTCCAAGCTGCGCATGAGCATCCTGGCCAAGACCTATCGCTACAACGACAAGGGGCTGAAGAAATGAGAGCCCGCCTGATTCTGAGCAGCCTGCTGCTCGCCAGCCTGGCCGGATGCGGCGGCGGTTCCGATTTCGCCGATCTGCAGTCCTACATGGACGAGGTTCGCGCCCGGCCCAAGGGCACCATCGAGCCGTTGCCGAAGTTCCAGCCGTACGAGGCCTTCACCTATAGCGCCGCGTCGCTACGCAGCCCGTTCCAGCCGCCGGTGAAGATCGACCTGACCGTGCGGCAGAAGGGCAACAAGGTGATCAAGCCCGACGAGACGCGGGTCAAGCAGTTCCTGGAAGGCTTCAACATCGAGACCTTCGAGATGGTCGGCACCCTGTCCAACGCCCAGGGCACCTTCGCCCTGGTGAAGGGCGCGGGTGGCGTGCACCGGGTGAGGGTCGGGGACTACCTGGGGCGCAACGACGGCAAGGTCGTCGGCATCAGCGAAGGAAAAATAGACGTGATCGAAATCGTTCCTGACGGAGAGGGGAACTGGCTGGAGCGTCCGCGCAGCCTGACTCTCAAGGAACGCTCCTGAGGGCGGGGAAAAACATGCATAACCAACAGCAGTCTGTACAACGGAGTCGGACGATGAACAGTGGCCTCTCGCGCCTCGGGATCGCTTTGCTGGCCGCCATGTTCGCGCCGGCATTGCTCGCCGCGGACCTGGAGAAACTCGACGTGGCGGCACGAGCTAAAGCTGCAGTTCGACGAGCCCGTCGCCGCGCCGCGTGGCTATACCATCGAGCAGCCGGCGCGAATCGCCCTCGATCTGCCGGGGGTACAGAACAAGCTCGGCACCAAGAACCGCGAGCTGAGCGTGGGCAATACGCGCAGCGTCACGGTGGTCGAGGCGAAGGATCGCACACGGTTGATCATCAACCTGACCACGTTGTCGTCCTACACCACCCGGGTGGAAGGCAACAACCTCTTCGTGGTGGTCGGCAATTCGCCGGCCGGCGCCAGCGTCGCTTCCACCGCTCCGGTCAAGGCAAGCCCGGCTCCGGCCAGCTATGCCCAGCCGATCAAGCCCAAGCCGTACGTGCCGGCGGGTCGTGCCATTCGCAACATCGATTTCCAGCGTGGCGAAAAGGGCGAGGGCAACGTGGTCATCGACCTGTCCGATCCGACCTTGAGCCCGGATATCCAGGAGCAGGGCGGCAAGATCCGCCTGGACTTCGCCAAGACCCAACTGCCGGATGCGCTGCGGGTTCGCCTGGACGTCAAGGACTTCGCCACGCCGGTGCAGTTCGTCAACGCCAGCGCGCAATCCGACCGTACCAGCATCACCATCGAGCCGAGCGGGCTCTACGACTATCTGGTCTACCAGACCGACAATCGCCTGACCGTCAGCATCAAGCCGATGACCACCGAAGACGCCGAGCGGCGCAAGAAGGACAATTTCGCCTATACCGGTGAGAAACTGTCGCTGAACTTCCAGGACATCGACGTGCGTTCGGTACTGCAGCTGATCGCCGACTTCACCGACCTGAACCTGGTGGCCTCGGATACCGTGCAGGGCAATATCACCCTGCGCCTGCAGAACGTGCCGTGGGACCAGGCGCTGGACCTGGTGCTGAAGACCAAGGGCCTGGACAAGCGCAAGCTCGGCAACGTGCTCCTGGTGGCCCCGGCCGACGAGATCGCCGCCCGTGAGCGCCAGGAGCTGGAAGCGCAGAAGCAGATCGCCGAGTTGGCGCCACTGCGTCGGGAACTGATCCAGGTGAACTACGCCAAGGCCGCGGACATCGCCAAGCTGTTCCAGTCGGTGACCAGCGATGGTGGCCAGGAAGGCAAGGAAGGTGGGCGCGGCTCGATCACCGTCGACGACCGCACCAACAGTATCATCGCCTATCAGCCCCAGGAGCGACTGGACGAACTGCGGCGGATCGTTTCGCAGCTGGATATTCCGGTGCGCCAGGTGATGATCGAGGCACGCATCGTCGAGGCCAACGTCGGTTACGACAAGAGTCTCGGTGTGCGCTGGGGCGGCGCTTATCACAAGGGCAACTGGAGCGGCTACGGCAAGGACGGCAATATCGGGATCAAGGACGAGGACGGCATGAACTGCGGCCCGATCGCCGGTAGCTGTACCTTCCCGACCACGGGTACCAGCAAGTCGCCGTCGCCGTTCGTCGACCTCGGTGCCAAGGATGCTACCTCCGGGATCGGCATCGGCTTCATCACCGACAACATCATCCTCGACCTGCAACTGTCGGCGATGGAAAAGACCGGCAACGGCGAGATCGTCTCCCAGCCCAAGGTCGTGACCTCGGACAAGGAAACCGCGAAGATCCTGAAGGGCTCGGAAGTCCCCTACCAGGAGGCCAGTTCCAGCGGCGCTACCAGCACCTCGTTCAAGGAAGCCGCGCTGTCCCTCGAGGTGACCCCGCAGATCACCCCGGACAACCGGATCATCGTCGAAGTCAAGGTGACCAAGGACGCGCCGGATTACCAGAATATGTTGAACGGCGTACCTCCTATCAACAAGAACGAGGTCAACGCCAAGATCCTGGTCAACGACGGCGAGACCATCGTCATCGGCGGCGTGTTCAGTAACGAGCAGAGCAAGTCGGTGGAGAAGGTACCCTTCCTCGGCGAACTGCCTTACCTCGGGCGGTTGTTCCGGCGAGATACCGTCACCGACCGGAAAAACGAACTTCTGGTTTTCCTGACACCGCGGATCATGAATAATCAGGCCATCGCAATCGGTCGCTGATATCGAACAACGTGGTCAACCTGATCCTCGTCGGCCCGATGGGTGCTGGAAAGAGCACCATCGGGCGCCTGCTCGCCAAGGAGCTGCATCTCGCGTTCAAGGACTCCGACAAGGAGATCGAACAGCGGTGCGGCGCGAATATCCCATGGATCTTCGATGTCGAGGGCGAGGTCGGTTTCCGCGAGCGCGAGCAGGCCATGCTCACCGAACTCTGCGCCGCCGACGGCATGGTGATCGCCACCGGCGGCGGGGCGGTGATGCGCGACGGTAACCGCCAGGTGCTGCGCGCCGGTGGCCGGGTTGTGTACCTGCATGCCTCGGTCGAGCACCAGATCGCGCGCACGGCGCGGGACCGCAACCGCCCCTTGTTGCAGAAGCCCAACCCGGGACAGATCCTCCGCGACCTGATGGCGCTGCGCGATCCGCTCTACCGCGAAATCGCCGATGTGGTGGTGGAGACCGACGAAAGGCCGCCGCGCCTGGTCGTCCAGGAAATTCTCGAACGCCTGCGCAAGTTGCCGCCCCGCTGAGGCGCGGCGAATTGCGTTATCCTATTGCCCTTTCCTGTCTGGGGGCCTCATGCGCACACTTCACGTCGATCTAGGCGAGCGTAGCTATCCCATTTACATCGGTGAAAACCTGCTGGGCGACGCCCGCTGGTTCGCGCCGCATATCGTCGGTCGCCGGGTCGCGGTGATCAGCAACGAAACGGTCGCTCCTCTCTATCTGGAAACCCTGCTCAAGGCACTGCAAGGCCATGAGGTCACCCCTGTGGTGCTGCCCGACGGCGAGGCCTACAAGCAGTGGGAAACCCTGCAACTGATCTTCGATGCCCTGCTGAAGGAGCGGCATGACCGCAAGACTACCCTGATCGCCCTGGGCGGCGGCGTCATCGGTGACATGGCCGGTTTCGCCGCGGCCTGCTACCAGCGTGGGGTCAACTTCATCCAGGTGCCGACCACCCTGTTGTCCCAGGTCGACTCCTCGGTGGGCGGCAAGACCGGGATCAACCATCCGTTGGGCAAGAATATGATCGGTGCGTTCTACCAGCCCCAGGCGGTGGTCATCGACACCGCGTCGCTGAAGACGCTGCCGTCCCGCGAGCTGTCCGCCGGGCTGGCGGAGGTGATCAAGTACGGTTTCATTTGCGACGAACCGTTCATCACCTGGCTGGAAGAGCACATGGATGCCTTGCTGGCACTGGAGCCGACCGTTGTCACCGAGGCCATCGAGCGCTCTTGCGCGGCGAAGGCCCGCGTGGTGGGCACCGACGAGCGCGAGTCGGGCGTGCGCGCCACGCTGAACCTCGGCCATACCTTCGGTCACGCGATCGAGACCCAGCAGGGTTACGGCGTCTGGTTGCACGGCGAAGCGGTAGGGGCGGGAACCGTGATGGCACTCGAGATGTCGCATCGGTTGGGTTGGCTGAGCGCCGCCGAGCGCGATCGCGGTACCCGCCTGCTGCGCCGGGCTGGCCTGCCCGTGGTACCGCCGGCCGAGATGACGGCGGAAGATTTTATGGAACACATGGCCGTCGACAAGAAAGTGCTCGATGGCCGCCTGCGTCTGGTTTTGCTGCAAGGACTGGGGAATGCCGTGGTCACCGGCGATTTTCCCCGTGAGATCTTGGACGCGACCCTGCGCACCGACTATCGGGCCTTGGCCGACCAGCTTGGAGATGAATGAGGTCCCATGACCAGCTTGCATGCCGATGAGGCCTTCCTGGGCCACTACCAATTCAGTCACGACCCGTTCGCGCCGCGCGTTCCGGGTTTCAAGTTCTTCCCGGCGCAGCGCAAGCCGGTGCTCGGCCAGTTGCACCATCTGGCCCGCTACAGCCAGCTCCTGCTGCTGGTCACCGGGCCCCTGGGCAGCGGCAAGACCCTGCTGCGCCAGGCGCTGGTGGCCAGCACCAACAAGGATGCGGTCCTTAGCGTGGTGATCTCGGCGCGCACCGCCGCCGACGAGACTTCGTTGCTGCGCCAGGTGGCGCAGGGCCTGAGCATCAACCAGGCGAGCCTGGAGGCGATCCTGACCAAGGTGGCGCAGCTGGCGATCACCGGGCAGGACGTCTACCTGATGGTGGACGATGCCGAACAGCTCCAGGACAGCGCGCTGGAAGTGCTGTTGCTGCTGGCTTCCGGCACCAACGAGGGACGCCTGCATGTATTCCTGTTCGGTGAGCCGTCGTTGCTGCCGCGCCTGGAGGTGTTTTCCGAGGGTGAGGAGCGCTTCCATGCCATCGAATTGCAGCCATACAGCGAAGAGGAAACCCGCGACTACCTGGCCCAGCGTCTCGAGGGCGCCGGGCAGGGCATCGAGCTGATTTCCAACGACCTGCTGGTGGACATCCACGAGCAGTCGGAAGGCTGGCCGGGAGCGATCAACCAGGTCGCCCGCGATGCCCTGATCGAAGCGATGCTGGCCAATCGTGGCGCAGCGCGCAAGGCAACCGGAGGGTCTTTCAACTTGCCCAAGAAGCATCTGGTGATTCTTGCGGTCGTGGCCATCGGCGTGATCGCCGCCTGGTTCATGCAAGGCAAGAGCAAGCCGGAGGCGCCGCAGACCGCCTCTACCGAATTGTCCATGAATGGCGCTACGCCGGCCCAGGCCCAGCAGCCGGGCAGCGGCCCGGCCGTGGAGTTCAACGGCTCCAGCCAGCCGTTGCCGCTACCGTTGGTCGGCGAGTCGCAGCCGGTCATTCGCGAGCCGCTGGCCCAGGCCGCCGGGCAAGGTGGCGACGACGAAGGCGGCCTGCCGTCCGCCGCGGTGCCGCCTACCGTTTCCAGCTCGGCTCCTCCGGTGACGCCGCTGGCCAACAACGGCGTCACGCCGATGCATCCGGTGCCGCCGGCGCCGACCGAACCGACCGCGCCTGCGGCGACCCCGACTCCGGCGCAGACCCCGGCACCGGCCGCGCCGGTCGCCAGCGCCCCGGCCAGCAAGCCGGCCCCGGCTCCGGCCAAGCCGGCGGCGAGCAAGCCGGCCACCACCGCCGCGGCGAAGCCGGCCCCGGCTCCGGCCGCCAAGCCGGCCAGCGGTGGCGGTGCGGGAAGTCAGTGGTATCGCAACCAGTCTGGTGGTAACTTCGCCCTGCAGATCCTCGGTACCGGCTCCGAAGCCAATGCCCAGGCGTTCATTCGCCAGCAGGGCGGCGGCGATTTCCGCTACTTCAAGAAAACCCTGCAAGGCAAGCCGTTCTACGTCGTCACCTATGGCAGCTTCCCGAACCGTGCCGCCGCCCTGGCCGCAGTGAAAAAACTGCCGTCCAAGGTGCAGGCCGGCAAGCCGTGGCCGCGTACCTTCGCCAGCATCCAGCAGGAGATCGGCCAGGCGCATTGATCCGACCTGCCGTCGCCTCTTGACGAAACTCGCTAGTCGTTAGCATGACCGGCGGGTTTCGTCTTTCATTTTGGCGACATCGAATTTCATTTTCTCGCCGCAAAATTTGTGAGGCCTTGTGCACCTATGTACAATGGCCTCCCTTTGCCTGTCGAAAACTCGCCGCATGAGCGGGTGACAGGCGAAGTAGATGACTAAAAAAGTTTTGCCGGTGAGAGTTCCTTATGAAAGCAGGTCTGTACCATCCTGAAACGTTCAAGGATAACTGCGGATTTGGCCTGATCGCCCATATGCAGGGCGAGCCGAGCCATCAACTTCTGCAAACCGCAATCGAAGCACTGACCTGCATGACCCACCGCGGTGGGATCAATGCCGATGGCAAGACCGGGGACGGCTGCGGGCTGCTGATCCAGAAGCCCGACCTGTTCCTGCGTGCCGTCGCCAGGGAAGCCTTTTCTGTCGACCTGCCCGAGCAATACGCGGTGGGCATGGTGTTCTTCAACCAGGACCCGGTGAAAGCCGAGGCGGCACGCGAGAACATGAATCGCGAGATCGTCGCCGCCGGACTGGAGCTGGTCGGCTGGCGCAAGGTGCCGATCGATACCAGCGTTCTCGGCCGCCTGGCGCTGGAGCGCCTGCCGCAGATCGAACAGGTGTTCATCGGCGGCGCCGGCCTGAGCGACCAGGACTTCGCCATCAAGCTGTTCAGCGCACGGCGCCGCTCGTCGGTGGCCAACGCCGCCGACAGCGACCACTACATCTGCAGCTTTTCGCACAAGACCATCATCTACAAGGGCCTGATGATGCCGGCCGACCTGGCCGCCTTCTATCCGGACCTTGGCGACGAGCGCCTGCAGACCGCGATCTGCGTATTCCACCAGCGCTTCTCCACCAACACCCTGCCGAAATGGCCGCTGGCGCAGCCGTTCCGCTTCCTCGCCCACAACGGCGAGATCAACACCATCACCGGCAACCGCAACTGGGCCCAGGCGCGGCGGACCAAGTTCACCAACGAACTGATCCCCGACCTGGAAGAGCTCGGCCCGCTGGTGAACCGCGTCGGCTCCGACTCGTCGAGCATGGACAACATGCTCGAACTGATGGTCACCGGCGGCATGGACCTGTTCCGCGGCCTGCGCATGATCATCCCGCCGGCCTGGCAGAACGTCGAAACCATGGACGCCGACCTGCGCGCGTTCTACGAGTACAACTCGCTGCACATGGAGCCCTGGGATGGCCCCGCCGGCGTCGTGCTGACCGACGGTCGCTATGCCGTCTGCCTGCTCGACCGCAATGGCCTGCGCCCGTCGCGCTGGGTCACCACGAAGAACGGCTACATCACCCTGGCTTCGGAAATCGGCGTCTGGGACTACAAGCCCGAGGACGTCATCGCCAAGGGTCGCGTCGGCCCGGGGCAGATCCTCGCGGTGGACACCGAGACCGGCCAGGTCCTGCACAGCGACGACATCGACAACCGCCTGAAGTCGCGCCATCCCTACAAGCAATGGTTGCGGCAGAATGCCCTGCGCATCCAGGCGACCCTGGACGACGACCATGGCGTGGCCAGCTACGACGCCGACCAGCTCAAGCAATTCATGAAGATGTTCCAGGTCACCTTCGAGGAGCGTGACCAGGTGCTGCGTCCGCTCGGCGAGCAGGGCCAGGAAGCGGTGGGCTCCATGGGCGACGATACGCCGATGGCGATCCTCTCCCGGCGCATCCGCTCTCCGTACGATTACTTCCGCCAGCAATTCGCCCAGGTCACCAACCCGCCGATCGACCCGCTGCGCGAAGCCATCGTGATGTCCCTGGAAACCTGCCTGGGCGTCGAGCAGAACATCTTCGAGGAAGCCCCGCACCATGCCAACCAGGCGATCCTCACCACTCCGGTGATCTCGCCGGCGAAGTGGCGGACCATCATGACCCTGGACCGCCCGGGCTTCGACCGCCACTTCATCGACCTCAACTACGACGAGTCGATGGGCCTGGAGGCCGCGGTGCGCAACATCGCCGACCAGGCCGAGGAGGCCGTGCGCGGCGGCAAGGTGCTGCTGATCCTCAGCGACCGCCATATCGCTCCCGGCAAACTGCCGGTGCATGCTGCCCTGGCCGTCGGTGCGGTGCACCACCGCCTGGTGCAGACCGGGCTGCGCTGCGACTCCAACATCCTGGTGGAGACCGCCACCGCCCGCGATCCGCACCATTTCGCGGTGCTGATCGGCTTCGGCGCCTCGGCGGTCTATCCGTTCCTCGCCTACGAGGTGCTGGCCGACCTGATCCGCACCGGTGAAGTGCTGGGCGACCTCTACGAGGTGTTCAAGTACTACCGCAAGGGGATCTCCAAGGGCCTGATGAAGATTCTCTCGAAGATGGGCATCTCCACCGTCGCGTCCTACCGTGGCGCGCAGCTGTTCGAGGCGGTGGGCCTGTCCGACGAGGTCACCGACCTGTGCTTCACCGGAGTCGCCAGCCGCATCCAGGGCGCGCGCTTCGTCGATATCGAGAACGAGCAGAAGCTCCTGGCCGCCGAGGCCTGGAGCAACCGCAAGCCGATCCAGCAGGGCGGCTTGCTGAAGTTCGTCTATGGCGGCGAATACCACGCCTACAACCCGGATGTGGTGAATACCCTGCAGGCTGCCGTGCAGCAGGGCGACTACGAGAAGTTCAAGGAATACACCGCGCTGGTGGACCAGCGCCCAGTGTCGATGATCCGCGACCTGTTGCAGGTGAAGACCGCCGCGCAGCCGCTGGCGCTCGACGAGGTGGAGCCGCTGGAAGCCATCTTCAAGCGCTTCGATGCCGCCGGGATTTCCCTCGGCGCGCTGTCGCCGGAGGCCCACGAGGCGCTGGCCGAGGCGATGAACACCCTGGGCGGTCGCTCCAACTCCGGCGAGGGCGGCGAGGACCCGGCGCGCTACGGCACGCTGAAGAGTTCGAAGATCAAGCAGGTGGCTACCGGCCGCTTCGGCGTGACCCCGGAATACCTGGTCAACGCCGAGGTCCTGCAGATCAAGGTGGCCCAGGGCGCCAAGCCCGGCGAGGGCGGCCAGTTGCCGGGCGGCAAGGTCAACGGCCTGATCGCCCGCCTGCGCTATGCGGTGCCCGGCGTGACCCTGATCTCGCCGCCGCCGCACCACGACATCTACTCCATCGAAGACCTGGCGCAGCTGATCTTCGACCTCAAGCAGGTCAACCCGCAGGCGCTGGTATCGGTGAAGCTGGTATCCGAGCCGGGCGTCGGCACCATCGCCGCCGGCGTGGCCAAGGCCTATGCGGACCTGATCACCATCTCCGGCTACGACGGCGGTACCGGTGCCTCGCCGATCACCTCGATCAAGTACGCCGGCTCGCCCTGGGAACTGGGCCTGGCG
Organism: Pseudomonas sp. 18-147; assembly: GCF_051048045.1. Lineage (NCBI taxonomy): Bacteria > Pseudomonadati > Pseudomonadota > Gammaproteobacteria > Pseudomonadales > Pseudomonadaceae > Pseudomonas > Pseudomonas sp. 18-147. The sequence goes on along the minus strand of NZ_CP182296.1, from coordinate 5,973,301 downwards.
GAAACCCACCAGACCCTGCGCGGCAACGACCTGCGCGGCAAGGTCCGGGTGCAGACCGATGGCGGCCTGAAGACCGGCCTGGACGTGATCAAGGCGGCCATTCTCGGCGCCGAGAGCTTCGGCTTCGGTACCGCGCCGATGATCGCCCTGGGCTGCAAGTACCTGCGCATCTGCCATCTGAACAACTGCGCCACCGGCGTGGCGACGCAGAACGACAAGTTGCGCAAGGACCACTTCATCGGCACCACCGCGATGGTGATCAACTTCTTCACCTTCATCGCCACGGAAACCCGCGAGTGGCTGGCGCGCCTCGGCGTGCGCAGCCTGGGCGAGCTGATCGGCCGCACCGACCTGCTGGAGATCCTCCCCGGCGAGACCGCCAAGCAGCAGAACCTGGATCTCGCTCCGTTGCTGGGCAGTGAGCTGATCCCGGCCGACAAGCCGCAGTTCTGCGAGGTGGAGAAAAACCCGCCGTTCGACCAGGGCCTGCTGGCCGAGAAGATGGTCGAGCTGTCGAAGGCCGCCATCGAAGGCCTGAGCGGCGGCGAGTACGAGCTGGACATCTGCAACTGCGACCGATCCATCGGCGCGCGGGTATCCGGCGAGATCGCCCGCCTGCACGGCAACCAGGGCATGGCCAAGGCACCGGTGGTGTTCCGTTTCAAGGGCACCGCGGGACAGAGCTTCGGCGTGTGGAACGCCGGTGGCCTGCACCTGTACCTGGAAGGCGACGCCAATGACTACGTAGGCAAGGGCATGACCGGCGGCAAGCTGGTGATCACCCCGCCCAAGGGCAGTCCGTTCAAGACCCAGGAATCGGCCATCGTCGGCAACACCTGCCTGTACGGCGCCACCGGCGGCAAGCTGTTCGCCGCCGGAACCGCCGGCGAGCGCTTCGCCGTGCGCAACTCCGGTTCCCATGCGGTGGTGGAAGGTACCGGCGACCACTGCTGCGAATACATGACCGGCGGTTTCGTCTGCGTGCTGGGCAAGACCGGCTACAACTTCGGCTCCGGCATGACCGGGGGCTTCGCCTACGTCCTCGACATGGACAACACTTTCGTCGACCGCGTGAACCACGAGCTGGTGGAAATCCAGCGGATCAGCGGCGAGGCGATGGAGGCCTATCGCAGCCACCTGCGCAAGGTCCTGGTCGAGTACGTGAACGAAACGGCAAGCGAGTGGGGCGCGAACATCCTGGAAAACCTGGATGACTACCTGCGTCGGTTCTGGCTGGTGAAACCGAAGGCGGCCAGCCTCGGTTCGCTGCTGACCAGCACCCGTGCCAACCCGCAATAAGCGCCCGAAGTTGTGATGAGGTTTCGATATGTCTGAACGTCTGAATTCCGACCGCCTGAACAACGACTTCCAGTTCATCGAAGTCGGGCGCAAGGACCCGAAGAAGAAGCTGCTGCGCCAGCGCAAGCGCGAGTTCGTGGAGATCCACGACCTGTTCAAGCCGCAGCAGGCCGCCGACCAGGCCCACCGCTGCCTGGGCTGCGGCAACCCGTACTGCGAGTGGAAATGCCCGGTGCACAACTTCATCCCTAACTGGCTGAAGCTGGTTTCCGAAGGCAATATCCTGGCCGCCGCCGAACTGTCGCACCAGACCAACACCCTGCCGGAAGTCTGCGGCCGGGTCTGCCCGCAGGATCGCCTCTGCGAGGGCGCCTGCACCCTCAACGACGGTTTTGGCGCGGTGACCATCGGCTCGGTGGAGAAGTACATCACCGATACGGCCTTCGCCATGGGCTGGCGTCCGGACCTGTCCAAGGTCAAGCCGACCGGCAGGCGCGTCGCGGTGATCGGCGCCGGCCCGGCCGGCCTCGGCTGCGCCGACGTGCTGGTGCGCAACGGCGTGACCCCGGTGGTGTTCGACCGCAACCCGGAGATCGGCGGCCTGCTGACCTTCGGCATTCCCGAGTTCAAGCTGGAGAAGCACGTCCTCAGCCGTCGCCGCGAGGTGTTCACCGGCATGGGCATCGAGTTTCGCCTGAACACCGAGATCGGCAAGGACGTGACCATGGAGCAGTTGCTCGATGAGTACGATGCCGTGTTCATGGGGATGGGCACCTACACCTACATGAAGGGCGGTTTCCCCGGCGAGGACCTGCCGGGCGTACACGACGCCCTGGACTTCCTGATCGCCAACGTGAACCGCAACCTCGGCTTCGAGAAGTCGGCCGAGGACTTCGTCGACATGAAGGGCAAGCGCGTGGTGGTCCTGGGCGGCGGCGACACCGCGATGGACTGCAACCGCACTTCGATCCGCCAGGGCGCCAAGTCGGTGACCTGTGCCTATCGCCGTGACGAAGAAAACATGCCGGGCTCGCGCAAGGAAGTGAAGAACGCCAAGGAAGAGGGCGTGAAGTTCCTCTTCAACCGCCAGCCCATCGCCATCGTCGGCGAGGACCGGGTGGAAGGCGTGAAGGTGGTCGAGACCCGTCTCGGCGAGCCGGACGCCCGCGGCCGCCGCAGCCCCGAACCGATCCCCGGTTCCGAGGAGATCATCCCGGCGGAAGCCGTGCTGATCGCCTTCGGCTTCCGGCCGAGTCCGGCGCCGTGGTTCGAGCGCTTCGAGATCGCCACCGACAGCCAGGGCCGCGTGGTGGCTCCAGCGCAGGCGCAGTTCAAGCACCAGACCAGCAACCCGAAGATCTTCGCCGGTGGCGACATGGTCCGTGGTTCCGACCTGGTGGTGACGGCGATCTTCGAAGGACGTACCGCGGCCGAAGGCATCCTCGACTACCTTGGCGTCTGATCCGCGGCGCCACCGGCGCTGCGACAAATCACCGCGATAGACAAAAGGCACGGCCCCCGCCGTGCCTTTTGTTTTGTGCTTTGCGACAATAGCGGCCCTTTTCGCCCGCCGGCCTGTGGATAACCCCCTTCCGCACGCGCCCGCGTGAAGCCAGCAGCCTTTGATCGGATGCCGTTATGACTGCCCTGAAGAACGACCGCTTCCTCCGCGCCCTGCTCAAGCAGCCCGTCGATGTCACCCCCGTCTGGATGATGCGCCAGGCCGGTCGTTACCTGCCGGAATACCGTGCCACCCGTGCCAAGGCCGGCGATTTCATGAGCCTGTGCATGAACCCGGAGCTGGCCTGCGAAGTGACCCTGCAGCCGCTGGACCGTTACCCGCAGCTGGACGCCGCGATCCTCTTCTCCGATATCCTGACCATTCCCGATGCCATGGGCCAGGGCCTGTACTTCGAGACCGGCGAAGGCCCGCGCTTCCGCAAGGTGGTCTCGTCGCTGGCCGACATCGAGGCGCTGCCGGTTCCCGATCCGGAACAGGACCTGGGCTATGTGATGGACGCCGTGCGCACCATCCGCCGCGAGCTGAACGGCCGCGTACCGCTGATCGGCTTCTCCGGCAGCCCCTGGACCCTCGCCACCTACATGGTCGAGGGCGGCTCGAGCAAGGACTTCCGCAAGTCCAAGGCGATGCTCTACGACAACCCCAAGGCCATGCACGCTCTGCTGGACAAGCTGGCGCAATCGGTGACCAGCTACCTCAACGGGCAGATCCACGCCGGCGCCCAGGCGGTGCAGATCTTCGACTCATGGGGCGGCAGCCTGTCGGCGGCGGCCTACCAGGAGTTCTCCCTGGCCTACATGCGCAAGATCGTCGATGGATTGATCCGCGAGCACGACGGACGCCGGGTGCCGGTGATCCTCTTCACCAAGGGAGGCGGCCTGTGGCTGGAGTCGATGGCCGAGGTCGGCGCCGAGGCGCTGGGCCTGGACTGGACCTGCGACATCGGCAGCGCCCGGGCCCGTGTCGGTGAGCGCGTAGCCCTGCAAGGCAACATGGATCCTTCGGTGCTCTACGCCAATCCGGCGGCGATCCGCGCCGAAGTCGCGCGGATCCTGGCGGCCTACGGCAAGGGTACGGGGCATGTGTTCAATCTCGGCCACGGCATCACCCCGGAAGTCGACCCGGCCCATGCCGGCGCCTTCTTCGAGGCGGTGCACGAGCTGTCGGCGCAGTACCACGGCTGAGCCGGAACGAAAGAAGGGGAGCCGAGGCTCCCCTTTTTCATGCGCGGGCCGACGGCCCTCCGGCGCGTTGGCTGGCGGGGGCGCGCCGGTGGCGTACCCGCCCTACGCAACCCGCCCGGCTCAACTGCTTACCTTGCCGGTGCGGTCGTTGATCACGAACAGCTTGCCGTTGGCGTCGCGCACGAGGATTTCCGCGCCCGGCTGGCCATCCATATCGGCCACCGAATCGATGCTGTAGTTGACGTCGCCGATGCGGTAGTCGCTGCTGGCGCCGCTGGCGTGGTGGATGACCCGCACCTTGCCCTGCATCACCACGATCAGCTCGTTGCCCGGCTTGCCGTCGGTGTCCGCGGTGCCGCCATAGAGTGCCCAGGCGCTGGCGCCGATGCTGTATTCCTTGCGGGAACTGGCGTTGCTGATCACGTAGATGCCGGTGCTGGTGCGGCCGATGATCTCCGCGCCGGGCTGGCCGTCGAGGTCGGCGATCTGTGCGAGCGCGTGGTAGCCGCTGAAGCTGAAGTCCTTGGCGCCACTGGTGCGCGGGTCGATGACCTTGACGCCGTTGCCCATGTTCAGCACCAGTTCCTTGCCCGGTGCGCCGTCCACGTCGGCGACGTCGAACAGGCCCCAGGTGCCGTTGTAGCTGAAGGTGGCGTCGCGTTGCGTACGGGTGCGATCGAATACGGTGCGCACGCCGTTGCCGATGCTGAGGATGACTTCGTCGCCGGCGACGTTGTCGACGTCGGTGGCGCGCATGATCGCCCAGGAGACGTTGCCTACCGGGTACTTGCGCTGGGTGGTGCTGGCGTGGGAAACGATCACCAGGTCGGGACCGGCCTTGACCAGGATTTCCGCGCCGGGCTGGCCGTCGGTATCGGTGGCGCCGAAGACCGACCAGACCACGTTGCCGAAGCTGTAGTTGCGGGTGCTGCCGCCTTCCACCACCTGCAGGTTGGCGCCGTCGCGGTAGACCGCGGCGAGCTGGCCGTTGCCCCGCAGGTCCCAGGTTCCTACCAGAACGCCGGCCGCCTGGGCTGCGCTGGCGCAGAGGGAGAACAGTGCCGTGCCGAGCAGGCAGGCGCGCTTGATCGCTGGTTTCATAAAGTCCCTTTCATATCGCTGTCGAGGCCGGCCGGATGCCGGCCGCAGCAGCATAGGACAGCGCTTGCCGCGCTCAAGGGAAACGCGAGGGATTTGTCGAGCGCTTGGCATTTGTTCGTGAAACTGGTTGCCCGCCCAGCAGGCGGGCGCGGGTGTCGCTCGGCGGCTCGCCGGTCCAGCGCTTGAAGGCGCGGGTGAAGTTGGTTGGATCGCTGTAACCCAGGTACAGGGCGATACGCTGCAACGACACCTCGGGACGCCGCAGCAATCGCAAGGCCTGGCGCTGGCGAGCCTGACCGAGCAACTGGCGAAAGCTGGTGCCGGCGTCATGCAGATGCCGCTTGAGGCTGCGGCTGGACAGGTGCAGGCGCGCGGCTACTTCCTCCAGGTTGGGGAAACGCTGTTCCTGGCGTTCCAGCTCCAGCCGCACGCGGGCGCAGATGTCCCGGCGGCCGGCATCGAGCAGCGCCAGTTCGCGCTCGCAGTGTTCGCGGGCGCGGCGCAACGCAGCCGGATCGGCCATCGGTAGCGAGCGGGCGAGCAGGATGGCGGGGAACACCAGCTGGACGTGGGCCTGGTCGTAGCGGCACTGCGGCAGCGGCACAGGCACGGCAGGTTCGGGATAGTCGAAGTCGAGTCTGCCGACCAGGGCCGGTTCGCCGAGCAGCCAGGCGCCGGAGCGATACAGGCCGATCAGCAGGGCTTCGCTGAAGTACCGGTGCAGTGCCGGCGGGAGCGCGGGGCCTGGCAGCATGCGCAGGATCACCTGCTCGTCCTCGCGCAGCAGGCTGATTTCGACGTTGCCCTGCAGCAGCGGCATGTAGCGCAGCGCCAGGCACAAGGCATCGCCGAGCGTCGCCGAGGCCATCATCGCGTAGCCCAGGCTGCCATGGGCGGTGGGAGGCGTGCGCAAGGCGAGCTGTGCGCCGAGGCCGGGGTCGCCGCTCAGCGCGAGCGCCGCGGCGGCGATCGCCTGGTACTGCTGCGATGTGACGCGTGCTTCCGGCTCTTCCAGTCGCAGCGTCGACAGACCGATTTCCCGTAGCAGCGCGCGTCCGTCCAGGCCGCGTTCCTCCAGCAGGCCGAGCAGCAGGCGCGGGTAGGCGGCGGTGATGGTCGGTGCGTCGGAGTCCGTGCGGCGGCTCATGCTGGCGTGTCCTGGCCCGAAATGATCGGCAGTCTGGCGCGAGCGCGTCTGCCGCTGCATTGGCTGGTGCCGCGATACTGCCCGGCAACGCAGTCAAGCGGAGAACGAGCGATGCATCCCTGGGCACGACGCAACATTCCACAACTGGCCGGGCGCCTGGCGCTGGTCACCGGCGCCAACAGCGGCCTGGGTTGGCAGGCGGCGCGCACGCTGGCCGGCAAAGGGGCGACCGTGGTGATGGCCTGCCGCAATCGCGAACAGGCGGAGCGGGCGCGGCGGGCGATCCTCGACGAGTATCCCCAGGCACGCCTGGAGCTGGCCGATCTCGACCTGGCCGACCTCGCCTCGATCCGCGCCTGCGCCGCCGGTTTCCGTCAGCGCCACGAACGCCTCGATTTCTTGTTCAACAACGCCGGAGTGATGTTCCTGCCCCTGCGGCGTACCCGCGACGGTTTCGAGATGCAGATGGGCACCAATCACCTCGGCCACTTCGCCCTTACGGGACTGCTGCTGGAGTCGTTGCTGGCCGCTCCACGGCCCAGGGTGGTGGGCATGACCAGCGGTTTCAACCAGTTCGGCCGGCTGCCGCTCGACGACCTCAACGCCGAGCGCGGCTACAACCGCTATCTCGCCTATTGCCACAGCAAGCAGGCCAATCTGCTGTTCAGCCTGGAGTTGCAGCGCCGCGCCGGCCAGCGGGGCGTGCTTCTGCAGAGCCTGGCGGCGCATCCGGGCTACGCGGCGACCAACCTGCAGTACGCGGCGCCGGCGATGTCCGGTTCGCGCCTGGGACGCTGGGCGATGAAGGTGGCCAACGGAGCGTTCGCGCAATCGGCGGAGATGGGGGCGTTGCCGGCACTTTCCGCGCTGACCGAACAGCGCTGGTATGGCGGCGCCTATGTCGGCCCGGATCGCTGGCTGGAAACCCGCGGTTATCCGGCGGCGGCGCGGATTCCGCGGAATGCGCGCGACCTGGGGCTGGCCGCGCGGCTGTGGGCGCGATCGGAGGAACTGACCGGAGTACGCTTCTGGTCGGAGTGAAGGCGCCGGGAGACCGGCACCTCGAACTCAGTGGGCGGCCTGCGCCAGGGTGTTGCCAGGCAGGGCCGGCAGGCGCGCCAGGTGCAGCGAGACCAATACCGCGACCACCAGCAGCGAGCCGATGAACAGCCCGATGCCGTTCCAGCCGTAGTAATGCCAGAACACCCCGCCGAGGGTGCCGGCCAGGCTCGAGCCGACGTAGTAGCTGAACAGGTAGAGCGACGAGGCCTGGCCCTTGGCGCGCAGGGCGCGGCGCCCGATCCAGCTGCTCGCTACCGAGTGCGCGCCGAAGAAGCCGAAGGTGAATAGCAGCAGGCCGGCGAGCATCAGCGGGATCGGCTCGAACAGGGTCAGCAGCAGGCCGCCGAGCATCAGCAGGATGACCGCCCAGAGCACCTTGCGTCGCCCCAGCTTGTCGGCCAGCGAACCGACCCAGGCCGAGCTGTAGATGCCCGAGAGGTAAACCACCGAGAGCACGCCGACCACCGCCTGGCTCATGTGGTAGGGCTCGGCCAGCAGGCGGTAGCCGATGTAGTTGAACAGGGTGACGAAGCTGCCCATCAGCAGGAAGCCGATCAGGAACAGCCAGGGCAGTCCGGCGTCGCGGAAGTGCAGGCGGTAGCCGTTGAGCAGGGTCGCCGGCTTCAGCGGTGCCGGCCGGAAGTGTTTCGATTCGGGCAGCACGCGCCAGAACACCAGCGCGGCGACCAGGGCCAGGCCGCCGAGGACCGCCAGTGCGGCATGCCAGGAGATGAAATCGACCAGGACGCCGCTGATCAGGCGTCCGCTCATCCCGCCGATGGCGTTGCCGCCAATGTACAGGCCCATCGACAGGCCGATGTGCTGCGGATGGATCTCTTCGCTGAGATAGGTCATCGCCACCGCGGCCAGGCCGCTCAAGGACAGCCCGACCAGCGCGCGCATCAGCAGCACGCCATGCCAGGTGGGCATCACCGCGCTGCCGAGGGTGAACAGCGCGGCGGCCAGCAGCGAGATGACCATCACCGGCTTGCGACCGATCGCGTCGGAGATCGGGCCGGTGACCAGCAGGCCAAGGGCGAGCATGGCGGTGGCGACGGACAATGCCAGGCTGCTTTCCGCGGCGCTGATGGAAAACGCCTTGGACAGCACCGGCATCATCGGCTGGATGCAGTAGAGCAGGGCAAAGGTGGCGAAACCGCCGGAGAACAGCGCCAGCGAGGTGCGCATGAACTGCGGGGTGCCTTTTTCGATATAGCGTTCGACTTCGGTGGCGGCTTCCAGCACCTCGTTGGCTGCTTCGCGGGCCGCCTCGATTAACGCGGGTTCTTCTTCGGCCTGTGGCCGGACTTGCGGATTGCTCACGGGGCACCTCTGGGGACGGTGGCGAGCAGGCACAACGAGGCCGCGCCACCTGGATTTCAGGGACAAGGGGTCGTTGTTGGAGGTTATGTGGCAAAGGATATAGATAGGTTTATATGATTTCCAATATATTGATCGACACGATTGATATGTAAAAAGACCTAATTGGAGGGGCCGCGTGGAACTCAGGCACCTGCGCTATTTCATCGCCGTCGCCGAGGAGCTGCACTTCGGCCGCGCCGCCGAGCGCCTGGGGATCTCCCAGCCGCCGTTGAGCCAGCAGATCCAGGCGCTGGAGGAGGAAATCGGTGCGCGCCTGTTCGAGCGCACCAACCGCCGCGTCGAACTCACCGACGCCGGCCGGCTGTTCCTCGACGAGTCCCGCCAGGTGCTGGCCCAGGTAGACAAGGCGGTGTTGCTGGCGCGTCGGGCCCACCTGGGGGAACTGGGCGAGCTGAAGATCGGTTTCACTTCCTCGGCACCCTTCACCTCGACCATACCCAGCAGCATCCATGCCTTCCGCAAGGCCTATCCGGACGTACACCTCGACCTGCAGGAAATGAGCAGCCGCCAGGTACTCAAGGCGCTGCTCGAGGAAAGCCTGCAGGTGGGCGTGATCCGCCCGCTGGCGCTGCCGGATGCGGTGCATTGGGTGGAGTTGTTCCGCGAACCGCTGGTGGCGGTGCTGCGGGCCGACCATCCGCTGGCGGCCGGCAGCGAGGATGGCCTGGCCATCGCCGCCCTGGCCGAGGAGCCCTTCGTGTTCTTCCCGCGCAGCTACGGCACCGGGCTCTACGACCAGGTCATCGCCCTGACCCGACAGGCCGGCTTCAGCCCGCGCATCGCCCAGGAGGCCAGCGAGGCGATGACCATCATCGGCCTGGTCTCGGCCGGACTGGGGGTGTCGATCCTGCCGGCGTCGTTCCGCCGCACCCGGGTCGACGGCGTGGTCTACCGCACCCTGAGCGATCCCGAGGCGACGACTGCGGTATGGCTGGTCCGTCGGCAGAACGAGGGCTCGCCGCTGGCGCTGTCCTTCATCGACCTGGTGACCCGTGAGGCGGCCAGCCTGCGCCGGCGCTGAACCGCTCTACGTCAGGACCGAGACGGCGCTCGCGCTTGCCCGCGGCTTTGCCTATCATCCGGGATCAGGCTCGGCTCACGGAGATTTCCCATGCGGCGCGTGGTGTTCAATCAGAAAGGCGGGGTAGGCAAGTCCAGCATCGCCTGCAACCTGGCGGCGGTCAGCGCGGCGGAGGGCTATCGCACCCTGCTGGTGGACCTGGACGCCCAGGCCAACTCCACGCACTACCTGACCGGACTGACCGGCGAGGACCTGCCGGTGGGGATCGCCGACTTCTTCAAGCAGACCTTGTCTTCCGGGCCCTTCAGCAAGAAGGGCAGGGTCGAGATCTACGAGACGCCGTTCGACAACCTGCACATCGTCACCTCCAGCCCCGAACTGGCCGACCTGCAGCCGAAGCTGGAGTCGAAGCACAAGATCAACAAGCTGCGCAAATTGCTGGACGAACTGGACGAAGACTACGACCGGATCTACCTGGATACCCCGCCGGCACTGAATTTCTACACGGTATCTGCGCTGATCGCTGCCGATCGCTGCCTGATCCCCTTCGATTGCGACAGCTTCTCCCGCCAGGCGCTGTATGGCCTTCTCCAGGAGATCGAGGAACTGCGCGACGACCACAACGAAGACCTGCAGGTCGAGGGCATCGTGGTCAACCAGTTCCAGCCGCGCGCCAGCCTGCCGCAGCAACTGCTCGACGAGCTGGTGGCGGAGGAACTGCCGGTGCTGCCGGTGTACCTGATGAGCTCGGTGAAGATGCGCGAGTCGCACCAGGCTTGCACCCCGCTGATCTTCCTCGAACCGCGGCACAAGTTGACCCAGCAGTTCGTCGAGTTGCACGGGCTTCTCGAAAGCTGAGCAGCCTCTGCGGCAGCGCTTCTACGAGGTAACCAGGACGTCACAGCTCGGCTGGCGCAGGTAACGTTGCGCCAGGTTGCCGAGCAGCGCCTGCATCAGCGCGTTGCGGCTGTGCCGGCCGAGGGCGAGCAGCTCCGGCTGGCGCTGCTTCAACGCGGCGTCCAGGCTGTACGGCAGCACGCCGGGAACCACTTCGTGGCTCAGCTGCGGCCCGACGCCCGGCAGGCGCTCCTGCTCGTCGCTCAGCAATTGTTCGATCAGCCCGGCCTGGGTGGCCAGGTGCGCGGCATTCTGCCTGGGCAGGCCGAGCACGCCGTCGTCGGGGGACTCGAACACGTGCAGGGCGTGCAGGTCGGCTTCCACCGGCAGCAGGCGGTAGGCCTGGCGCAGCGCGGTACAGGCGCACTGGGAAAAGTCCAGGGCGCTGAGCGCCTGGCGGTAGGGTTCGTCCGCCTCGCGCACGGCGAGCAGCACCGGCACCCGGCTGCGCCGCACCACCTGGTCGAGGGTGGTGTTGCCGAAGCGTTCGAAGGTCTTCTGGTGGTGCGCGCCCATCAGCAGCAGGTCCGGTTCGAGCGCCCGGGTCTGCTGCAGGATGCCGTCGATCGGCTGGCCCCTGAACAGGTGGATGGCGCTGTCCTCGTCGAGGCCGGCCTCCTTGCGCTTGAGCTGCAGCATGGCGCTGACGGTCTTCACCGCTGACGCCGATAGCCCCGGGTCGTACACGTGCAGCAGGCTGACCCGCGCATCGTGCTGGCGGGCCAGTTGGGCGGCGCGGGCGAGGGCGACGTCGGCTTCCGGGGTGATGTCGTGGGCGACCAGGAGGTGGCGGATCATGGCGGACTCCGTGGGATGGCTACGCTGGCTTCTCCACTGTCGCGCCGCAGCTCGCTACGGACCTTGATCCATGGCAGAAAAAACCTTCGCCGGGCCCTGCGAAATCTGCCAGTCAGGGCCGCGCGTGGCTGCGTAGCTGGTACAGCGCGGTGCTTTCCGCCACCACCTCCCCCTGCTCGTCGGTGAGTTGCAGTTCGAGGCTGTATTCGGCCTTGCCGCGCTCTCCAGCCTCGGTTTCCAGTTGGCGGATGCGCTCGGCATCCAGGCGTGCCTCGACGCGTATGTCGCCCTTGGCCGGGCGGCGGAAGCGCAAGGTCATCTCCTTGACGATGGGATAGAAGCGGGCGCTGTCGAAGCTGGTCAGGAACAGCGCGCCACCGGGAATTTCGGCGAGGGTGAAGAGCGCCCCGGCGTACATGCTGCCGATGTGGTTCTCGTTGCCGGCGCCCGGCATGCGCAGGCGCACGTAGCCGGGTTCGAGGACTTCCGCCCTGAGTCCGCTGCGCTGGACGAAGGCGATCTTTTCTTCGGTCAGGTGCCTGGCGAGTTCGGTGGGCAGTGGCATGGCGCTCTCCATGTCGGGGATCCCAGCCAGACTAGCCGGCCGGCCAGGCCGGGCAAGGACCGAAACGCTCGCCCGGACTGACCGATCCGCTCAGCGTGCGGCGGCGGCCAGGGCCTGGTCGAGGTCGGCGAGGATGTCGTCGATGTGCTCGATGCCGATCGACAGCCGCACCATGTCGTCGGAGACTCCGGCGCGGGCCAGTTCCTCTGCGTTCAACTGGCGGTGGGTGGTGCTCGCCGGGTGGCAGGCCAGGGACTTGGCGTCGCCGATGTTGACCAGCCGCACCACCAGCTTCAAGGCGTCGATGAAGCGCGCGCCGGCGGCGCTGCCGCCCTGGATGCCGAAGGACAGGATCGCCGCCGGGCGGCCCCCCAGGTAGCGCCGGGCCAGGGCGTGCTCGGGGTTGTCGGCGAGGCCGGCGTATTTCACCCAGGCCACCTGCGGATGTTGTTGCAGGTAGCGGGCTACGGCGAGGGCGTTGTCGCAGTGGCGCTCCATGCGCAGCGCCAGGGTCTCCAGGCCTTGGAGGATGAGGAAGGCGTTGAATGGCGAGAGCGCCGCGCCCATGTTGCGCAGCGGTACCACCCGGCAGCGGCCGATGAAGGCGGCGGGTCCGAAGGCCTCGGTGTAGGTGACGCCGTGGTAGGACGGATCGGGCGTGTTCAGCAGCGGGAAGCGCGACTTGTTCGCCGCCCAGTCGAATTTGCCGGAGTCGACCACGATCCCGCCGATGCTGGTGCCGTGGCCGCCCATGTACTTGGTCAGCGAGTGCACGATGATGTCGGCACCGTGCTCGAACGGCCGGCAGAGCACCGGGGTGGCTACCGTGTTGTCGACGATCAGCGGTACGCCGTGGCAGTGAGCGGCGTCGGCCAGTGCCTGCAGGTCGATGATGTTGCCCGCCGGGTTGCCGATGGTTTCGCAGAACACGGCCTTGGTCCGCTCGTCGATCAGCGCTTCCAGGGCGGCGATGTCGTCGTGGGCGGCGAAGCGCGCCTGGATGCCGATGCGTGGCAGGGTGTGGGCCAGCAGGTTGTAGGTGCCGCCGTAGAGCTTGGCCACCGAGACGATGTTGTCGCCGGCTTCGGCGACGGTCTGGATCGCGTAGGTGATGGCCGCCATCCCCGAGGCCACCGCCAGCGCCCCGACCCCGCCTTCCAGCGCCGCGACGCGCTGTTCCAGTACATCGTTGGTGGGGTTCATGATCCGTGTGTAGATGTTGCCCGGTACCTTCAGGTCGAACAGGTCGGCGCCATGCTGGGTGTCGTCGAAAGCGTAGGAGGTGGTCTGGTAGATCGGCACCGCCACCGCGCGGGTGGTCGGGTCAGGGCTGTAGCCGGCGTGGACGGCCAGGGTTTCCAGTTTCATGCAGCGTTCCTTCGGGCAGATTGGAAGGACGCAGCATGGGAAAGCGCGCCGGGCGGGTCAATGCGCCCGGGCAAGGAAAAGCGTGCCTGGTTAGACCGTTGTGTTCGCCGCTTATGCCTGTCAGCGCAGGCCGATGTAGATGTTGTAGGCGCTGATCAGGGTGATCAGGGTGCCGACGATGACCAGCAGGGTGCGCGGCGAAAGCTTCTTGCACAGCAGGGCGGCGAACGGCGCGGCGAACAGGCCGCCGAAGACCAGTCCGGCGACCATCTTCCAGGTGTCCGGCTGGCCGGCGAGGAGGATGAAGGAGGTGGCGCTGGCGATGGTCAGGAAGAACTCGGCGAAGTTCACCGAGCCGATGGTGGTGCGCGGGTCGCTACCCGAGCCGATCAGGCTGCTGGTGACCACCGGGCCCCAGCCGCCGCCGCCGGCGGCATCGACGAAGCCGCCGAAGAGTGCCAGCTTGGCCACGTGGCGCGGTGCCCGGCGCGTGATCACGTGGCGGTAGGCCTTGCTCAGGATGTACAGGCCCATCAGCAGCAGGTAGGCGGAGATGAAGGGCTTGAGCTGGTGGCCGTCGAAGCGGGTGATCAGCACGGCGCCGAGCACCGCGCCGATCATTCCCGGCAGCAGCAGGCGGAGGAAGAGTGACTTGTTGACGTTGCCGAGCTTGACGTGGGAAATCCCGGAAAAGCCGGTGGTGAACACTTCGGCGATGTGCACGCTGGCGCTGGCGGCGGCCGGCGTGGCGCCAGCGCTGAGCAGGAAGGTGGTGGCAGTAATGCCGTAGGCCATGCCCAGCGCACCGTCGATCACCTGGGCGAAGAAGCCCACCGCCACCGCGCTCCAGAAACCTCGGCTGGTCAGGGCCTGCTCGATGATCTCGAAGCCGCTGCTGCCGCCGTTGTCGAAGAACAGGCGCCAGGCCAGGAAGGCGAGCAGGCCGACCAGGATCAGCACCGCCGCCCACATGGCGGCGCGCAGTACCGGGTGGTCGTCCGGATGGGTGACGAAATCTTCGACAGGAGGCAGACCTAGCGCCTGGTGTTCGGTGTTGATCGAACTCTGGCTGAGATCGAGGTCGCGTATCTTCATGCGGCAAGGCGCCTGACAGGAGGTGGTAGAACAGGCTGGAATAAGTGTGGCGGCGAAGATAATCGGCTTTTCTTAGTGCGTCTAAGAAGTTTTCCGAAGGTATTTATTCCATTGCGGCATTATCGGCCGCCGTTCTGTCAGGGCATCCCGTCAGGAGGAGCAACTGATTTCCAGGTGCCGCCCCCAGTCCGGCGGGCGCCGAGTGAAGCGCTCCATGCCCGGCTGTTCCTCGAACGGGCGACTCAGTACCTGGTGCAGCAAGCGGACTTCCGTGTAGTCGCCCTGCTCGGCCGCTTCGATGGCCTGCTGTGCCAGGTAGTTGCGCAGCACATAGAGCGGATTGACCGCGTGCATGCGCCGGCGCCGCGACTCCTGGTCTCCGCCTTCTTCCTCGACGCGCCGGCGGTAGGCCTCGGCCCAGCGGTCGAAGGCCTCGCGGTCGACGAAGTCGTCGCGCAGGCTGGCCAGCGCCCGCTCCGGAGTCTCTTCGCCGAGTCGGCGGAAGAACAGCGAGTAATCCACCGCGCTGCCCTGCATGCGCTGCAACAGTTCCTGGACCAGGGCCTGGTCGTTCTCCGCGGCGACGCCCAGGCCCAGGCGCCGGCGCATCAGGTCGAGGTAGTGGGCCTGGTAGAGGGGCAGGAACAGGTCGAGGCTGGCGCGCAGTTCGTCCACTTCCACCAGTGGCGTCAGCGCCTGGGCCAGGGCGGCCAGGTTCCAATGGGCGATCGGTACCTGGTTGCTGAAGGAGTAGCGGCCGGCGTCGTCGGAGTGATTGCAGATGTGATTGGCGTCGAAATCGTCGAGGAAGGCGTAGGGCCCGTAGTCGAAGGTAATGCCGAGGATCGACATGTTGTCGGTGTTCATCACCCCGTGGCAGAAGCCATAGGCCTGCCAGCGGGCGATGAGTTCGGCGTTGCGCTCGACGACCTGGCGGAACATCGCCGCGTATGGCCGCTCGGCTGCGTTGCAGTCGGCGAAGTGGTGTTCCAGAACGAACGCCGCCAACTGTTTCAACTGGTCGTGCTGGCGGGTGTAGTAGAAGTATTCGAAGTGACCGAAGCGCACGTGGCTGGGCGCCAGGCGCAGCAGCGTCGCCGCGCTTTCCTTCTTCTCGCGCCAGACCGGCGTGCTCGAACCGATCACGCAGAGCGCCCGGCTGCTGGGAATGCCCAGTGCCGGAAGGGCTTCGGAGGCGAGGAACTCGCGGATCGACGAGCGCAGCACGGCGCGCCCGTCGCCCATCCGCGAGTAGGGGGTCTGGCCGGCGCCCTTGAGGTGCAGGTCCCAGTGCTCGCCGGCCTGGTTGATCACCTCGCCGAGCAGCAGGCCGCGGCCGTCGCCCAGGCGCGGGTTATAGGAGCCGAACTGGTGGCCGGAATACACCATCGCCCGCGGCTCGGCCTCCGACCACAGCTTGTGCCCGCCGAACAGTTCGGCGAACAGCGCTTCGTCGCTGGTTTCCGCTGGCAGGTCGAGCAGCGCCAGGGCGGCGGGGCTGGCTACCACCAGGCGCGGCTCGGCGATGGGGTCGGGCAGGACTTCGGTGGAGAAGGCGTCGCCCAGGCGGGCGAAGCGGTTGTCGAAGTCGAGGTCGTCGAGTGATTTCAAGAGAGGCCTCCGGCAATTCCCGAGCATTGTGCTGGGAATTGCCGGAGGGCGTCCAGGCCCGGAGGTTCAGCGGGTCGGTTCGGCGGGACCGTCCTGGCCCTTGAGCGCGGGCGGATTGCCGACGCCGCTGTGCTGCGGCTCGCCGACGAACAGCTGGACCTGCTGGCCCTGGAGGTTCTTGACGAACACATCGACCTGGTTGAAAGCCATGTCGATCTTGTGTTCGCGGAAGCTGGTGGCGATCTTCGTCAGGATCTCGTCGGTAGAGGGGTTGCGGTCGCCCAGTTCGCGGACGTGGAAGCGCAGCTCGTAGTCGAAGGTACTGGCGCTGATGGTCAGGAAGTACAGCAGCGGCTCCGGGTCGCGCAGTACCCGCGGGTTTTCCTTGACCGCCTGCATCATCAGCTTGCGCGCCAGCGGCAGGTCGGTCTCGTAGGCCAGGCCGATCTTGATGGTGACCCGGGTCACGGTATCGCTCAGCGACCAGTTCACCAGTTGCCCGGTGATGAAGGTCTGGTTCGGGACGATGATCTCCTTGCGGTCGAAATCGGTGATGGTGGTGGCGCGGATGCGGATCCGGCTGACCGTGCCGGACAGGTTGCCGATGGTCACCACGTCGCCGATTCGTACCGGACGCTCGAAGAGGATGATCAGGCCGGAGACGAAGTTGGAGAAGATCGCCTGCAGGCCGAAACCGAGGCCTACCGAGAGCGCCGCCACCAGCCATTGCAGCTTGTCCCAGCTGACCCCGAGGGTGGACAGGGCGCTGACGATGCCGATGCCGCTGATGGCGTAGGAAAGCAGGGTGGTGGTGGCGTAGGCGCTGCCCTGGGCCAGGGTCAGGCGCTGCAGTACCAGGACTTCCAGCAGGCCGGGCAGGTTGCGCGCCAGGGCCACGGTGACCACCGCGATGGCCAGCGCCGCGAGGAAGTCGCGCAGGCTGATCGGCACGCTGGTGGCCGCTTCGCCGGTGCCGGCGGTGTACTGGTACAGGGTGACGTTGTCGAGGTAGGAGATCACGCTGATCAGGTCGGCCCAGACCCAGTACAGGCAGACGATGAAGCCGATCAGCAGAGCCAGGCGGATCAGCCGCAGCGATTGCTGGTTGATCTGCTCGATGCCGAGGGTCGGCTCCTCGACGTTGGTCTCGCCGTCGACGCCTTCCTTCGCCGCGTTCTGCCGTTTCGCCAGGGCCCGGGCGTAGGCCAGGCGCCGGGCCGCCACACCCAGGCCGCGGACGAAGGCGGCCTCGATGACGAACCAGAGCAGCAGCAGGTAAAGGGTATCGATGAGACGGTCGGTGAGCTTCAGCGAGGTGTAGTAGTAGCCGAAGCAGACCGCGACGAAGAGCACCAGCGGCAGCGCGGTGAAGAGGATGCCGACGATCATCTTGATCAGCGACGGACGTTCGTCGCCGGGGCTGCTGAACAGCAGGCGGCTGAGCAGCCAGGCCATGGCCGCGTAGCCGAGCAGGACCACGGCGATGCCGATCACGTCGTCGGCCAGACTCGCCGGCTGGTGCTCGGCCACCGTCACCACGCCGACCAGCGCCAGGACCACAACGCCGAGGCGGACCAGGTGCCGGTCGAGGAAGCCGACCTGTTCGCGGCTCCAGTGGAAATGCCGCTCGGCGATGCCGCCCGGGGTGAGGATGCGATGGGCGGTGTAGAACAGCAGCCAGACCTGGGCCATTTCCAGTAGGGCGCTGCCGAGGGTGGCGTTCTGGCCGCGGGCGTCCAGCAGCAGGGCCAGCCCGGCGACGGCAAAGGTCAGGGTGCCGGGCAGGGCGAGGAGGATGGTGATCAGGATCGCCAGCGGGGTATGCAGCTGGCTGTCGCGCTTGAAGTGGCCGATGTCGTCGTTCAGCTCCGCCAGCTTGTCGTACAGGTAGCGGCGTTTCCACAGCAGCGCGGCGATCAGCAGGAACAGCGGCAGGAACAGCAGTGGCCGATCGACCAGGCCTTCGCCCAGTTCACGCACCCCGGAGCCCCAGGGGATCTCGGTGAGCTGGTTCTTCAGCAGGGTCGGGGTCATCTTGAACCAGGACAGGTCGAGCGGCTGGTTGCTGGGAATCCAGAACATCTGCTCGTCGAGGGTGGTGCGCAGGCTCTCGCTGGTGGAAAGCAACTGTTTCTGGTTCAACTGCAAGGTGATCGCTTCGTTGAGCAGCGCGTTGAGTTCGTGGTTGAGCCGTTCGAGCAACTCGGAACGGGTTGCCAACAGGGTGTCGAGATCCTTGCGCAGTTCCGGCGTGACCTGCTCGCTGGGCTGCTGGGCGAGCAGGTCGTCCAGGTATTGCTGCGGGGTCGCCAGCTTGTCGCGTTCCTGGTTCAGTTCGAACTGGCCGAGGCGCAGGTCGGCGATCTCGTCGGCCAGGCTCTGGTCGGCCTTGATCTTGGGCAGCGCCTGTTTCTGCTTGTAGAGGATGCGCGACAGCAGCAGGCTGCCGCGCAGGACGTTGATCTGTTCCTCGAGGGCCTGGTTGGACTGGGTCAGGTTGTCCAGTTGCTGCTTGGTCTCGAGGTTGCGCCGGGTGAGCACGTTGAGGCGGTCGGTGGCACGCAGGAGGTAGTCGGAGAGACGCAGGTTCTTGGCGTTCTCCTGGCTCAGCAGGCTGTCGGTGCCGGCCCCCTGGGCGCCTTCCTTGGACAGCTCGGCGACGGTCTTTTCCGACTGCTCGCGGCGCTTCTCGCTGATCAGCGCCTGCAGGTCGAGGGTTTCCTTTTCCAGGCGCGAGATCTTCTCGGTGAGCAGATCGTGCTGGCTCTTGCCGAGGTCCTGCAGCAGGTTGTTGCCGGCCAGCTCCTGGCGCAACAGCTGGCTCTGCACGGTCAATGCGGCCTGCTCGGCGAGCAGCTCGCCGCGACGGTCGGCGTTGATCGTCTTGCCGCTTTCCTTGCCGGCCTTGAGCAGCGAGCCGATTTCCAGGATCCGTGCCTGCATGCTGCTGATGCCGGCCTGGGCTCGTTCCGGACGGGTCTCGGCGGTGATCGACAGGCTGTTGGCCTCGCCCAGGGCTTTCTGCCACTCGGCCTGCTGGGTGGTGCGGTCGTTGAGCAGCATTTCCAGGCGGGCCGCGCTCTCGCCGCTGTAGCGTTCGCTGACCGGACGTTCTTTGGTCTTCTTCAGGCGCTCCAGTTCGCGCTGGTTTTCCTCGATCTGCCGGGGCGCGTCGCTCAGGCGCTTTTTCAGGTCCTCCAGGCTCTGCAGCGCTTCGTCGCGCGCGGCGAGGAACTTGAGGGTCTGTTCGAGGCTGGCCTTTGCGACCTTCTGGTCGGCTTCGGCGAGCTTGCGCTCGGCCAGCTTGTCGAGGCTTTGCTGGACGGCCTCGGCCGAGGGCGGCTCGGACTGGGCGAGGAGCGGCGGACTGGCAAGGCAGAGGCCGAGGAAAAGAATAGCGATCAGGGAGCGGAGGGCAGGCATGGTCGAGAAGAGACTCGAAGAAGGGTGAATGCAGGTTAGTGGTGGCTCCGAGGCGCCGCAAGGCGCCTCGGAACGGGAATTCGACAGGAAATCAGAGGAAAAGTCCGGGCCCTGGGCGGCCTTCCGGAAACTTCACGCCGACCTTGCGGATACGGTTGCCTTCCAGGGCGGCCACGGTCCAGGTCAGGCCGTTCCACTCCACCTGGTCGCCGATCACCGCTTCGCCGCCGATCTCGTGGGCGATGAAGCGCCCCAGCGCTTGCTCGCCGTCGATGCCGTCGAGCTTCAGGCCGTAGAGCGAGGCCACCGCCGACAGCTGGGCATCGCCTTCCAGCACGAAGTCGCCGAAGAAGCGCGCGCCGAGGCCGCGGTCGGGCGCCTGGCTGAACAGCTTGCCGAGGGCCGGCAGGTCGTGTTCGTGGCCGATCACGCAGAGAATGTCGTCGGCCTCGAGGATGGTGCTGCCCGACGGGTGGAGCAGTTCGGTGCCGCGGAACAGCGCGGCGATCCGGGTCCCGCCGGGCATCTTCAGCTCGCGCAGGGCGGCGCCGATGCACCACTTTTCCTTGTTCAGGTGGTAGACGAACAGCTCCCACTCGCTGGTCGGGTGGATCTCCAGGCCGGCGCGGGATATCGGTGCCGGATCCGGCGGCACCACCACCCGCAGCAGCCTGGCCGCCCAGGGCAGGCTGGTGCCCTGCACCAGCAGCGAGACCAGGACGATGAAGAAGGCCACGTTGAAGAACAGTTGGGCGTTCGGCAGGCCGGCCATCAGCGGGAACACCGCGAGGATGATCGGCACCGCGCCGCGCAGGCCGACCCAGGCGATGAAGGCTTTCTCCCGGTCGTGGAAGGCGCGGAACGGGATCAGTCCGATCAGTACCGACAGCGGTCGTGCCACCAGGATCATCCACAGCGCCAGGGCCAGTGCCGGCAGGGCGATCGGCCACAGGTCGTGGGGGGTGACCAGCAGGCCGAGGACCAGGAACATGCCGATCTGCGCCAGCCAGGCCATGCCGTCGAGCATGTGCAGGATGCCGTGGCGGCTGCGGATCGGGCGGTTGCCGAGGAGCAGGCCGCACAGGTAGATGGCGAGGATGCCGCTGCCGCCGACGGCGTTGGCCAGGGCGAACACCAGCAGGCCGCCGCTGATCACCAGCAACGGGTAGAGGCCGCCGGCCAGGTGCATGCGGTTGATCAGTTGCAGCAGCAACCAGCCGCCGCCAAGACCGAGCAGGGCGCCGAGACCGAACTGCTGCACCAGGTGCAGGGCGAAGCCCCAGCTGAGGCCGGTCTGGCCGCTGGCGAGCATCTCGATCAGGGTCACGGTGAGGAACACCGCCATCGGGTCGTTGCTGCCCGATTCGATTTCCAGGGTCGCGGTGACCCGCTCGTTGAGACCTTTGCCGCCGAGCAGGGAGAACACCGCGGCGGCGTCGGTGGAGCCGACGATGGCGCCGATCAGCAGGCCTTCCATCCAGTGCAGGTCGAACAGCCAGGCTGCCGCGATGCCGGTCAGGCCGGTGGTCACCAGCACGCCCAGGGTGGCCAGCGACAATGCCGGCCAGAGCGCCACGCGGAAGCTGGAGACGCGGGTGCGCAGGCCGCCGTCGAGCAGGATCACGGCGAGCGCCAGGTTGCCCACCAGGTAGGCCATCGGATAGTTGTCGAAGACGATGCCGCCGACCCCGTCGTTGCCGGCGATCATGCCGACGGCGAGGAAGATCACCAGGATCGGGATGCCCAGGCGGGAGGACAGCGAGCTGACGAGGATGCTCATGCCGACCAGCACCGCCCCGATCAGGAAGAAATTATTGACGGTGACGGCGTCCAAGGTCGGCCTCCTCGCGGCGGGACAGGGGGAAGGCGACGCTACGGGTCGGTTTTACGTAGGGGAATTACGTAGACAGGATGCAGGCCGCATGCCAAGTGATTCTAACCTGCGGATTTGGCGGACTGTAAAGGGGCGGCTGCGGTTTTTTTCGAAGGAATTCCAAGGCTTTCGCGTTGTCCGGGCGAGTGCGCGCGGACTCGCCGGCGTGGCCGCCAGGCAACGGCAACCCGGCGTCCATGCCCGGACATAAAAAAGCCCCGGACGTGACCGGGGCGGGAAAGGGCAGGCAGGATCAGAACCATTCTTCCTGCATGCTCGAACACACGTCGTCGCGGGCCTCCAGCAGCGCCAGTTCGTGGTGGCAGCCAGGCACTTCCCAGGTCAGGAAGTAGCGAGCGGCCTGCAACTTGCCGCGATAGAAGTCGGCGTCGGCGCAGTCGCCGCGAGCCAGCCCTTCCTCGGCGCGGATCGCCTGCTCCAGCCAGCGCCAGCCGATCACCGCATGGCCGAACACCTTCAGGTACAGCGCCGAGTTGGCCAGGCCCTGGTTGACCTGGCCCTGCATCAGGTCGCCGAGCAGTGCCAGGGTCACCTCGGACAGCCGCGCCACCAGCCGTTCCAGCGGCTGGCGCAGGGCGGCCAGGGATGGATGGGCTTCGGCGCGCCGGCAGGCGTCCTGGATCAGGCGGGTCAGCTGGCGCAGGCCGGCGCCATTGTTCTGCCCGACCTTGCGTCCCAGCAGGTCGAGGGACTGGATGCCGTGGGTGCCTTCGTGGATCGGGTTCAGGCGATTGTCGCGGTAGTACTGTTCCACCGGGTATTCGCGGGTGTAGCCGTGGCCGCCGAGGATCTGGATCGCCAGCTCGTTGGCCTTCAGGCAGAACTCCGAGGGCCAGGACTTGACGATCGGGGTCAGCAGGTCGAGCAGGTCGTGGGCCTGGCGGCGCTGTTCGTCGTCTTCCAGGGTCTGGCTGTCGTCGAACAGGCGCGCGGCGTACAGGCCCAGGTCGAAGGCGCCTTCGACATAGGCCTTCTGGGTCAGCAGCATGCGCCGCACGTCGGCGTGGCGGATGATCGCCACCTGTGGCGCGCTCGGGTCCTTGCCGTCCGGCAGGCGGCCCTGCGGGCGTTCGCGGGCGTACTCCAGCGAATAGAGGTAACCGGCATAGCCAAGCATCACCGCGCCCATGCCGACGCCGATGCGCGCCTCGTTCATCATCTGGAACATGTAGGCCAGGCCGTGGTGCGGCTTGCCCACCAGGTAGCCGACGCAGGCGCCGTTGTCGCCGAAGTTCAGCGCGGTGGAGGTGGTGCCGCGATAACCCATCTTGTGGAACAGGCCGGCGAGGATCACGTCGTTGCGCGGCCCGAGGCTGCCGTCGGCGTTGACCAGGAACTTCGGCACGATGAACAGCGAGATGCCTTTCACCCCCGGCGGTGCATCCGGCAGCTTGGCCAGGACCATATGCACGATGTTCTCGGAGAGCGGGTGGTCGCCGCCGGAGATGAAGATCTTGTTGCCCTTGATCCGATAGCTGCCGTCGGCGGCCGGTTCGGCGCGGGTGCGGATGTCGGAGAGGGAGGAGCCGGCGTGCGGTTCGGTGAGGGCCATGGTGCCGAAGAAGCGGCCCTCGATCATCGGTTGCAGGAAGCGCTGCTTCTGCTCCTCGCTGCCGAAGCTCTCGATCAGGTTGGCGGCACCCATGGTCAGGAACGGATAGGCCGAGCTACCGACGTTGGCCGCCTGGAAGTGGGCGAAGCAGGCTTGCGACAGCAGGGTCGGCAACTGCATGCCGCCTTGCTCGAAGCTGCGGGTGGCGTTGAGGAAGCCGGCGTCGAGGAAGGCATCCACTGCCGGCTTCACTTCCGGAATCAGCGTGGCTGAGCCATTCTCATAGAGCGGCTCGTGTTCGTCGCCCTTGCGGTTGTGCGGGGCGAACAGCTTTTCCGCCAGGCTCCGCGCGGTGCCGAGGGCGGCATCGAAGGTTTCGCGGCTATGTTCGGCGAAGCGCGGGCGATGGGTCAGGGCTTCGGCATCGAGGACTTCGTACAGCTCGAACGCCAGGTTGCGGGAACTGAGCAGGGTTTCGGACATGACGACCTCGGCGAAAGGGGATCGTGGGGCGGCGCGGCGAAGGCATCGACCGTCGCAGGCGGTGCCAGGGTGCCAGCGAGTCTAGGCTGGTGAATGAAGGTCGCCAACCAACATCGATATGCGTGATACAAGGGCCAAACCTGCGACGGCGAGACCGCTGCCGAAGCCTCGGGAGGCTGGTAGAATCCGCGCCCCTCGCCCATGGGCGAGGGCCTGTGCCGACGCGGGGTCGGCGCGAATCCGCCGGGGCCGGGCGGTCCGGCTAGCAGCGCTGCCTGGCGCTGTCCAAGGAGCAGTCATCATGAACTATCGTCACGCTTACCACGCCGGCAACCATGCCGATGTCTTCAAGCACCTGGTGCTGGCGCGGATCTTCGCCCTGCTGGGGCGCAAGGACACGCCGTACGCCTACCTGGACAGCCATTCCGGGGTCGGCCTCTACGACCTGCAGGGTGACGAGGCCAGCCGCACCGGCGAGTGGGAGCAGGGCATCGCCCGTCTGTGGGAGCGCGAAGGCCTGCCCGAGCAACTGGACGATTACCTGGACGTGATCCGTCACCTGAATCCGGACGGCTCCCTGCGCTACTACCCGGGCTCGCCGGAACTGGCGCGGCGCCTGACCCGCGCCCAGGACCGCGTGCTGCTCAACGAATTGCATCCCGAGGACGGCCGCCTGCTCAAGGCCAACATGGCTGGCGAACGGCGGGTCGCCGTGCACCAGGGCGACGGTTGGCTGCTGCCGCGGGCGTTCCTGCCGGCGCCGGAAAAGCGCGCGGTGCTGCTGATCGATCCGCCGTTCGAGCAGGCCGACGAATTGCAGCGTTGTGTCGCTGCGCTCGACGAGGCGATCGGGCGGATGCGCCAGACGGTGGTGGTGATCTGGTATCCGATCAAGGACGAGCGCCAGCTCAAGCGTTTCTACCAGGCCCTGGAACGTAGCGTCGCGCCGAAGCTGCTGCGTGCCGAGCTGCACGTGCATCCGATCGACGACGCCGAGCGTTTCAACGGCTCCGGGCTGGCCATCGTCAATCCGCCGTGGCCGCTGGAGGACGAACTGCGCGACCTGCTGCCCTGGCTGGCCGAGGTCATGGCCCAGAGCCAGGGCGGCTGGCGTCTCGACTGGCTGGTGGCGGAATAGTCGTCAGGCCGGCAGGCACACCCCGGTGCCGCCCAGGCCGCAGTAGCCGTTGGGGTTCTTCGCCAGGTACTGCTGGTGGTAGGCCTCGGCGTAGTAGAAGGGCGGGACGTCGGCGATCTCGGTGGTGATGCGGTCGTAGCCGGCTTTCGCCAGTTCGGCTTGGAAGCTCTCCCGGCTGGCCAAGGCCGCGGCCTTCTGGGCCGCGTCGAAGGTGTAGATCACCGAGCGGTACTGGGTGCCGATGTCGCCGCCCTGGCGCATGCCCTGGGTCGGGTCGTGGGCTTCCCAGAATACCTTGAGCAGCTGTTCGAAGCTGGTCTCCTGCGGGTTGTAGACCACCAGCACGACCTCGCTGTGGCCGGTCAGGCCGGAGCAGACTTCGTCGTAGGTCGGGTTCGGCGTGTAGCCGCCGGCATAACCCACCGCGGTCACCCAGACACCCGGTTGCTGCCAGAGGCGACGCTCGGCGCCCCAGAAGCAGCCCATGCCGAACAGCACCTGTTGCAGGCCGGCGGGGAACGGCGCGGTCAGCGGGCGGCCGTTGACGAAGTGCGCTTCGGGCACCGGCATGGCGCTTTCGCGACCCGGCAGGGCCTGGTCCGGCGTGGGCAGCTCGCTTTTCTTGGTGAGGATTTCAGAACGCAGAACCATGGCTCTCGTCTCCTGCTCAGGGGGTAGGCGAATGACTCGCGGATGAGCACAGAGAGTACAGCCTTTCCGCGCCGGCGGGGGAGGCCTGGGCGATCAGTGCAGGGTGCGGCAGGGATAGCGCAGCAGACTGGTATTGAGCAGGTCGCTGGGGATCGGCCGGTCGAACAGGTAGCCCTGGCCGATGTCGCAGCGGTTGCGCCGGAGGAAGGCCAGTTGCTCGGCGCTCTCCACGCCTTCGGCGACTACCTTGAGCTTGAGGTTGTGGGCCATGGCGATCACCGCCGAGGTGATTTCCATGTCGTCCTGGCTGTCCGGGATGTCCTTGATGAAGCTGCGGTCGATCTTGATCACGTCGATGGGGAATTTCTTCAGGTAGCTCAGTGACGAGTAGCCGGTGCCGAAGTCGTCCATCGCCAGGGTCAGGCCGAGGCTCTTCAGGCGTTCGAGTTGCTGGCGGGTATCGTCGGTGGCGTCCAGCAGCAGGCTTTCGGTGAGCTCCAGTTCCAGCTGGCTGGCCGGGATGTTCTCTTCGTGGAGGATCGCCGCGATCGAGCCGACCAGGTCCGGGTCGGTGAACTGCTTGGGCGACAGGTTGATGGCGATCTGCAGCTCGCCCAGCCCGGCCTCGGCCAGCTCGCGGGCCTGGCGACAGGCTTCGCGGATCACCCACTTGCCGATCGGCACGATCAGCCCGGTTTCCTCGGCCACGCTGATGAAGCGGTCCGGGCGGATCATGCCTTTTTCCGGATGCTGCCAGCGCAGCAGGGCTTCCAGGCCGAGCAACTGGCCGCTGCGCAGGCACAGCTTGGGCTGGTAGTGCACCGCCAGTTCGTTCTGCGCCAGGGCGCGGCGCAAGTTGCTCTCGACGAACAGCTTGTAGCTGGCCTCGGCGGTCAGCGCCTCGGTGAACACCTGGACCTGGTGCTTGCCGTTGGCCTTGGCCTTGTGCAGCGCCAGGCCGGCGTACTTCATCAGGGTCTGCGGGTCGCAGCCGTGCTGCGGGGCGCTGGCCAGGCCGATGGAGCCGGTGATGTTGATCAACTGGTTGTCGACGAACAGCGGCTTGTCGAGCATGTGCAGGACCTGCGCGGCAATGCTTTCGCCCTTTTCCACCGCGGTGTCGTCGAGCAGCACGGCGAACTCGTTGCTGGCGAAGCGCGCCAGGGTGGCGCCGTCGCCGAGGCAACTGCGCAAGCGCCGGGCCAGGCTGACCAGCAGCTTGTCGCCGGTCTGGTGGCCGAGGCTGTCATTGATCCGCTTGAAGTTGTCGATGTCCACCAGCAGCAGGCTGAGCGGGCGGTCGCCGCTGCTTTCCAGGCGTTCCTCGAGGGCGCCGATGAAATAGTGCCGGTTGGCTAGGCCGGTGAGGTTGTCGCGGTAGGCGAGTTTCTCGATGTGCTGCTGGGCCAGCTTGTTCTGCGTGATGTCTTCGTAGATGCCGATGTAGTGGGTCAGCTCGCCGAGATCGTCGTAGACCTTCGACAGCGACAACTGGCCCCAGTAAGGCTCGTGGTTCTTGCGGCGGCTGCGGAACTCGCCCTGCCAGCTGTTCTGCTGGGTCAGCGCGGAACGCGCGTCGAACAGCAGCTCGCTGAGGTTCTCCAGCGCCGGTAGCTCGGACAGGCGTCGGTTACGCACTTCGTCGGCGCTGTACTGGGTGATCGAGGTGAAGCTCGGATTGACGTATTCCACCACGCCGTCGCGGTCGATCAGCAGGAAGGCACTGGCGCTCTGTTCCACCGCGCGCTGGAACAGGTGCAGGGCGCTGGAGACATTGCGTCGCTCGTGGTTCATCAGGACCTGCGCGTACTGGTCGGCGAGTTCCCCGGCGAAGGCGATCTCGTCGCTCTGCCACATGCGGTTCTCGCCGGCGTGTTCCAGGCACAGCACGCCGACCACCTCGCCGCCGATGCGGATGGTGGCGTCGAGCAGGGCGTTGACGCCCAGCGGCTTCAGGTAGTCCTTGTAGAGTTCCTGGGTGCGTGGGTCGCGCTGGGCGTTGTGGGCGTCGATGGCGCGCCCGCTGTGTACCGCCTCGAGGTAGGCGGGGTAGCGGCTGGCGTCGATGCTCTGGGGCTTCTCGTACTGGTCGAGGTCGCGGCGGTAGACGGTCACCGCTTCCAGGCGCTGGTCGTCGAGCAGCCGCCAGATGCCGGCTCGCGCGGTGCCGTAGGCTTCGCAGGCGGCCTGGGTGATCAGTTGCGCAGCCTCCAGCAGCGGGTCGCTGGACAGGTAGCGATGGCGGGCCAGGCGGACGATCAGGTTCTGCTGGGTGCGCGAGCGCAGCAGGTGTTGCAGGTGGTCGTCCTGGGAGCGCTGGTAGAGGTCCAGGGACGCCTTCAGGCGCAGGTTCTGCGATTCCAGGTCGAGCAACTGTTCGCTGCGCTCGGCGCTCTCCGCTCGCTCCTCGACCATCAGGTAGCCGTGCAGCAACTGGCGGCCATGCTGCTGGAAGGCTTCGCCGAACTCCAGCATGGTCAGCACGCCGTTGGGTGTGTGCAGCTTGTAGCTCACCTGGTAGTGCGGGCGCTTCACCAGTTGCTGCTGGATCTGCTCGTGCAGGCGGTGGCGGGCCTCGGGTTCCATCAGGCTGGCGTAAGGCGCATCGAGCAGTGCGCAGAGGGTAGTCGCCGGCAGCCCGAGCTGGCGCTCGCAGGCAGGATCGAGGAACAGCAGTGCCCAGCTCGGCTCGTTCAGCCGCTCGAAACGCAGCAGCCCGAGCCGCGACGGCACGGGTAGCTGCGTGACAACCTCGGCCGCCGAACGGCTGGCGGCATCGGGATGACTTTTCATGCGAGGCTGATTCCAGGTACTGAGCGAGGGGGAGGCCTCGACCCGTTTCGATGGGGTGCAGGCAAAGGGTGCATTATGCCGATTGGTCTGACAAGTAACTCTGTATCGGCCCGGCAGGGCCCAAGTTAAGCGTATCCGGGAAAAAACCGCTGGACGGTCGGAGGTCTGCGGTGCCGCTGGAAAAGCCCTGTTTTTCGTAGGGTTGGCTTCGCCGGGAGGGTTGGCGTCGAGCGCCTGTCATCGTGCGCGCCGAACTCGCGCCTGCGGGTCCTGTGGCATTCGCTGGCGGTACGACGGGACGCAGTTTCGCCGAGCCGTCAGGCGGGCAAAAAAAGCCCCACCATCCGGTGGGGCCGAGAGACGAGCGTGGCATGCTCGCGAGAGGGGCTGGCCGCTCCGTGGGGAGCGGCGCAGGTATTACAGGAGCAGGGTGCGGATGTCCGCCAGCAGCTCGCCCAGGCGCTTGGTGAAGCGCGCCGCGGCGGCACCGTTGATCACGCGATGGTCGTAGGACAGCGACAGCGGCAGCATCAGGCGCGGCTGGAAGGCCTTGCCGTCCCATACCGGCTGCATGGTCGCCTTGGACACACCGAGGATCGCCACTTCCGGCGCGTTGACGATCGGCGTGAAGCCGGTGCCGCCGATGTGGCCGAGACTGGAGATGGTGAAGCAGGCGCCCTGCATGGCATCGGCCGAGAGCTTCTTGTTGCGGGCCTTGTCGGCCAGCTCGGCGGCCTCGGCGGCCAGTTGCAGGAGGCTCTTCCGGTCGACATCGCGGATCACCGGGACCAGCAGGCCGTCCGGAGTGTCCACGGCGAAGCCGATGTGTACGTACTTCTTGCGGATCAGCGCCTTGCCGCTGGGGGCCAGCGAACTGTTGAAGTCCGGCAGTTCCTTGAGCAGGTGGGCGCAGGCCTTGAGCAGGATCGGCAGTACGGTCAGCTTGACCCCGGCCTTCTCCGCCGCGGCCTTCTGGGCAACGCGGAAGGCTTCCATGTCGGTGATGTCCGACTGGTCGAACTGGGTCACGTGCGGCACGTTCAGCCAGCTGCGATGCAGGTTGGCGGCGCCGACCTGCATCAGGCGGGTCATCGCCACTTCTTCCACTTCGCCGAACTTGCTGAAGTCGACTTCCGGGATCGGCGGGATGCCGGCTCCGCCGGTGGCGCCGGCACCGCCGGACTTGGCGCGCTGCAGTTGCTCCTTGACGAAGACCTGGACGTCTTCCTTGAGGATGCGACCCTTGGGACCGCTGGCTTTCACTTCGCTCAGCTCGACGCCGAACTCGCGCGCCAGCATGCGCACCGCCGGGCCGGCATGGACCTTGGCGCCGTCGCGGCTGGGTGCGCCGACCGGAGCCGGGGTATCGGCCTTGGCTGGCGCAGGGGCCGCCGCGGCGGGCTTCTGCTCGGCGGCGGGCGCCGCGGCCTGGGCCGGAGCGGCTGCCGGTTGCTCTTCGGCTGCCGGAGCGGCGCCTTCCACCTTCAGCTTGAGGATCAGGTCGCCGGTGCCGACTTCGTCACCGACCTTGATCGAGACGCTTTCCACCACCCCGGAGGCCGGCGAGGGAATCTCCATGCTGGCCTTGTCGGATTCCAGGGTGATCAGCGACTGGTCGGCCTCGACCGTGTCGCCGGCCTTGACCATCACTTCGATGACGTTGGCCTTGCCGGCCGAGCCGATGTCCGGGACCTTGATGTCCTGGACGCTGGCCGCGGCGGGGGCGGCCGGCTTGCTCTCGCTCGGGGCGGGAGCAGGCGCTTCGGCTTTCGGCGCTTCCGGTTGGGCGGGCGCTGCCTCGGCCTTGGCTTCGGCAGGCTGTTCGCCGCCTTCCACTTCCAGCTCGAGGATTTCGTCACCTTCTTTCAAGGTGTCGCCGACCTTCGCCTTGATGCTTTTCACTACCCCGGCCTTGGGACTGGGGATTTCCATGCTGGCCTTGTCGGATTCCAGGGTCAGCAGGCTCTGATCGGCCTCGACCTTGTCGCCGGGCTTGACCAGCAGCTCGATGACTTCACCCTCACCGTTGCCGATGTCGGGTACGCGAATGAGTTCGCTCACATTCCTCTCCTTTTACGTGCCACCACCGCTGTGCGGCGCGCAAAACAAAGACTTTTGGTCCTTGGTTCGTTGTGAGCCGGCGCCGCCCGTTGGCGGCGCCGGCGTGCTCGAAACCCCTCGCTGCCGAGGGGAGTATGGAGCGAATTAGCAATCCAGCGGGTTGCGCTTCTCCGGATCGATACCGTACTTGGCGATGGCCTCGGCCACCACTTTCGGCTCGATATCGCCGCGATCGGCCAGCGCTTCGAGCGCGGCCAGCACCACCCAGTGACGATCCACTTCGAAGAAGTTGCGCAGCTTCTTGCGGCTGTCGCTGCGGCCGAAGCCGTCGGTGCCGAGCACCTTGTACTCCTTGGAGGGAACCCACTGGCGGATCTGCTCGGCGTAGAGCTTCATGTAGTCGGTGGAGGCGATCACCGGGCCGCGACGGCCGCCCAGGCACTCCTCGACGTAGCTCTGCTTCGGCTTCTGGCCCGGATGCAGGCGGTTCCAGCGCTCGACGGCAAGGCCGTCGCGACGCAGCTCGTTGAAGCTCGGCACGCTCCAGACGTCGGCGCCGATGCCGAAGTCGTTGCGCAGCAGCTTGGCCGCTTCCTCGACTTCGCGCAGGATGGTGCCGGAGCCCAGCAGTTGCACGTGGTGAGCGGCTTCCTTCTTGTCCTCCTCGAGGAGGTACATGCCCTTGATGATGCCTTCCTCTGCGCCCTTCGGCATGGCCGGCTGGACGTAGTTCTCGTTCATCACGGTGATGTAGTAGAAGATGTCCTGCTGCTCTTCGATCATCTGCCGCGAGCCTTCGCGGATGATCACCGCCAGTTCGTAGGCGTAGGTCGGATCGTAGGTGCGGCAGTTCGGGATGGTCGAGGCCAGCAGGTGGCTGTGGCCGTCCTCGTGCTGCAGGCCTTCGCCGTTCAGCGTGGTGCGACCGGCGGTGCCGCCGATCAGGAAGCCGTGCGCGCGGCTGTCGCCGGCGGCCCAGGCCAGGTCGCCGATGCGCTGGAAGCCGAACATCGAATAGAAGATGTAGAACGGCAGCATCGGCTGGTTGTGGGTGCTGTAGGAGGTACCGGCGGCAATCCAGCTGGACATGGCGCCGGCCTCGTTGATGCCTTCCTCGAGGATCTGGCCCTTCTTGTCCTCGCGGTAGAACATCACCTGGTCCTTGTCCACCGGCTCGTAGAGCTGGCCGACCGAGGAATAGATGCCGAGCTGGCGGAACATGCCTTCCATGCCGAAGGTACGGGCCTCGTCCGGGACGATCGGGACGATGCGCGGGCCGAGTTCCTTGTCCTTGACCAACTGCGAGATGATCCGCACGAAGGCCATGGTGGTGGAGATCTCGCGATCGCCGGAGCCGTCGAGCATGGCCTTCAGGGTTTCCAGCGGCGGAACCGGCACGCTCATGCTCTTCTGCCGGCGCACCGGCATGAAGCCGCCCAGCGCGGCGCGGCGCTCGGCCAGGTACTTGGCCTCGGCGCTGCCTTCTTCAGGCTTGTAGAACGGCAGCTTCTCCAGGTCGGCGTCCTTGACCGGGATGTCGAACTTGTCGCGGAACGCGCGCAGGCTGTCGACGTCGACCTTCTTCACGTTGTGCGCGATGTTCTTCGCTTCGCCGCTGCCGGTGCCGTAGCCCTTGATGGTCTTGGCCAGGATGACGGTCGGCTGGCCCTTGTGGTTGACCGCCTGGTGGTAGGCCGCATAGACCTTGTAGGGGTCGTGGCCGCCGCGGTTGAGCTTCCAGATTTCCTCGTCGGAAAGGTCCTTGACCATTTCCAGCAGTTCCGGACGCGCGCCGAAGAAGTGCTCGCGCACGTAGGCGCCGTCTTTCGCCTTGTAGTTCTGGTATTCGCCGTCGATGACCTCGTCCATGCGCTGTTGCAGCAGGCCGGCGGTGTCCTTGGCGAACAGCGGGTCCCAGAAGCGACCCCAGATGACCTTGTTGACGTTCCACTCGGCGCCGCGGAACACGCCTTCCAGCTCCTGGATGATCTTGGCGTTGCCGCGGACCGGGCCGTCGAGGCGCTGCAGGTTGCAGTTGATGACGAAGATCAGGTTGTCGAGTTTCTCGCGGCCGGCCAGGGAGATCGCGCCGAGGGATTCCGGCTCGTCGCACTCGCCGTCGCCCATGAAGCACCAGACCTTCTGCTTGCCGGCGGGGATGAAGCCGCGGCTTTCCAGGTACTTCATGAAACGTGCCTGGTAGATCGCCTGGATCGGGCCAAGGCCCATGGATACGGTGGGGAACTGCCAGAAGTCTGGCATCAGCCAGGGGTGCGGATAGGAGGACAGGCCGTTGCCGTCCACTTCCTGGCGGAAGTTCTCCAGTTGTTCCTCGCTGATGCGGCCTTCGAGGAAGGCCCGGGCGTAGACGCCGGGGGACGCGTGGCCCTGGAAGAACACCAGGTCGCCGCCGTGTTCGTCGGTGGGAGCCTGGAAGAAATAGTTGAAGCCGATGTCGTAGAGGGTCGCCGAGGAGGCGAAGGTGGAGATGTGGCCGCCCAGGTCCGGGTCGTGCTTGTTCGCCCGCATCACCATCGCCAGGGCGTTCCAGCGCACCAGGGAGCGGATCCGGCGCTCCATGAACAGGTCGCCGGGCATGCGTGCTTCGTGGGTTACCGGAATGGTGTTGCGATAGGGCGTGGTGATCGCGTAGGGCAGTTGGGTGCCGCTACGGCTGGCCAGCTCGCCCATGCGGGTCATCAGGTAATGAGCGCGGTCTTCACCTTCGCGGTCGAGTACGGACTCCAGGGCGTCCAGCCATTCCTGGGTTTCGACGGGATCGAGGTCTTGCATGGCTTGCTCCAGGGCGGAAAGGCTTCCAGAATCGGATGCCATAGGTGAGCGGCCGGCCTCGTGGGCGACCGCAGCTAATTCTTGGATGTTCTCCGGGGGTGTACCCGGCGACTTGTAGTTTTACTACAGATCAGTCTGAGAAACAGCCCTCTGGATACAATTTTTAGTAGTAAAACTACATTTCGATTGTCGCTGTCAGGCTATAAGGCCCGATGTAGAGCCTTTTCGACGTTGTGCGTCGAGCCTGTGGTCTTCGGTCGGAAGCCCAAACAGGATAGACCATGAGCCTGCCTTCGCTGGCGAATCTGCCGGCCACCCTGCTGCCCGCCGCCGAACGCGCCGGGACTGCCCTCCGCTCCGCTGTCGCCGCCCTCGATGCCGCCGCCCTGGCCCGCCTGGAGGCCTGGCCCGAGGAGCGCCTGGAGGATTTCCGACGGGTCGCCGCGGCCAGCGATTTCGTCGCCGAGCAGGCAGTGCGCGACCCGGCGATGCTGCTGGAACTGGCCGAACGCGGCGAGCTGGAGAACCCCCAGGCGCCCGGCGAACTGCGCAGTCAGTTGCAGGCGCGGCTGGAGGATTGCGCCGACGAGGACGAGCTCGGTCGGCGCCTGCGACGTTTCCGCACACGCCAGCAACTGCGCATCATCTGGCGCGACCTGACCCGCCGCGCCGCGCTGGCGGAAACCTGTCGCGACCTGTCGGCCCTGGCCGACGCCTGCATCGACCTGGCTTGCGAGTGGCTCCATCGGCGCCAGTGCGAGCAGTTCGGCACGCCGATCGGCCGGCGCTCCGGCGAACCGCAGTGGATGGTGGTCCTCGGCATGGGCAAGCTGGGCGCGGTGGAACTCAACCTGTCGTCGGACATCGACCTGATCTTCGGTTACCCGGAGGGCGGCGAGACCGAGGGGGCGAAGCGTTCGCTGGACAACCAGGAGTTCTTCACCCGCCTGGGGCAGAAGCTGATCAAGGCGCTGGATGCGATCACCGTCGACGGCTTCGTCTTCCGCGTCGACATGCGCCTGCGTCCCTACGGCTCCAGCGGACCGCTGGTCTACAGCTTCGCCGCGCTGGAGCAGTACTACCAGGACCAGGGGCGCGACTGGGAGCGCTACGCGATGATCAAGGCGCGGGTGGTCGGCGGCGACCAGCAGGCAGGCGAGCAACTGCTCGGCATGCTGCGGCCGTTCGTCTATCGGCGCTACCTGGACTTTTCCGCCATCGAGGCGCTGCGCACCATGAAGCAGCTGATCCAGCAGGAGGTCCGGCGCAAGGGGATGTCGGAAAACATCAAGCTGGGCGAAGGCGGTATCCGCGAGGTGGAGTTCATCGCCCAGGCCTTCCAGTTGATCCATGGCGGGCGCGACCTGAGCTTGCAGCAACGGCCGCTGCTGAAGGTGCTGGCGACCCTGGAGGGGCAGGGCTACCTGCCGCCGGCGGTGGTCGAGGAGCTGCGCGGCGGCTACGAGTTCCTGCGCTACGCCGAGCATGCCATCCAGGCGCTGGCCGACCGGCAGACGCAAATGCTGCCCAGCGACGAATACGACCGCATCCGCGTGGCCTTCATCATGGGTTTCGCCAGTTGGGCCGCATTCCACGAGCGCCTGAGCCACTGGCGGGCGCGCATCGACTGGCACTTCCGCCAGGTGATCGCCGACCCGGACGAGGACGAAAGCGGCGAGGCGGCCTGCGGCAGCGTCGGCGCCGAGTGGATCCCGCTGTGGGAGGAGGCGCTGGACGAGGAGTCGGCCAGCCGGCAACTGGCCGACGCTGGTTTCGTCGATGCCGAGGCGGCCTGGAAGCGTCTCAGCGATCTGCGCCACGGCCCCCAGGTACGAGCGATGCAGCGTCTCGGCCGGGAGCGCCTGGATGCCTTCGTTCCGCGCCTGCTGGCGATGACCGTGGAAAACCCCCAGCCGGACCTGGTGCTGGAGCGGGTCCTGCCGCTGGTGGAAGCGGTGGCGCGGCGTTCCGCCTACCTGGTGTTGCTGACCGAGAACCCCGGCGCGCTGGAGCGCCTGCTGACCCTCTGCGCGGCCAGCCCGATGGTTGCCGAGCAGATCGCGCGGTTCCCGATCCTGCTCGACGAGCTGCTCAACGAGGGGCGCCTGTTCCGTCCTCCACAGGCCGCCGAGCTGGCCGCCGAGCTGCGCGAACGGCTGATGCGGATTCCCGAGGACGACCTCGAGCAGCAGATGGAGACCCTTCGTCACTTCAAGCTGGCCCACGGGCTGCGGGTGGCGGCCTCGGAGATCGCCGGCACGCTGCCGTTGATGAAGGTCAGCGACTACCTGACCTGGCTGGCCGAGGCGATCCTCGTCGAGGTCCTCGAACTGGCCTGGCGGCAGTTGGTGCAGCGTCACGGCCGGCCGTTGCGCGCCGACGGCACGCCGTGCGATCCGGACTTCGTCATCGTCGGCTACGGCAAGGTCGGCGGGCTGGAGTTCGGCCATGGCTCGGACCTCGACCTGGTGTTCATCCATGACGGCGACCCCCAGTGCGAGACCGATGGCGGCAAATCCATCGATGGCGCGCAGTTCTTTACCCGCCTGGGGCAGAAGATCATCCATTTCCTCACCGCGCAGACGCCATCCGGCACCCTCTACGAGGTCGACATGCGCCTGCGTCCGAGCGGCGCGGCCGGCCTGCTGGTGAGTTCGCTGGGCGCCTTCCAGCGCTACCAGGAGCAGGAGGCCTGGACCTGGGAGCACCAGGCGTTGGTCCGCGCCCGGGTGCTGGCCGGTTGCCGGCGGGTGCAGGCGAGCTTCGAGGCGGTACGTGCCGAGGTGCTGGCGAGGCCGCGCGATCTCGACGCGTTGCGCACCGAAGTCAGCGAAATGCGCGCCAAGATGCGCGACAACCTGGGAACCCGCGCGACCGCCGCCGGTACCGCCTCGAATGCCTTCGAGGCCACGGCAGCCTTCGATCTCAAGCACGATGCCGGTGGTATCGTCGATATCGAATTTATGGTGCAATATGCGGTTCTAGCTTGGTCCGGAGAACACCCGGCGCTGCTCGAATTCACCGATAACATCCGCATTCTGGAAGGACTGGAACGGGCTGGCCTGATCGCCAGCGAGGACGTCCGTCTCCTGCAGGAGGCCTACAAGGCCTATCGCGCAGCCGCACACCGCCTGGCACTACAGAAGGAGGCCGGGGTCGTGAGCGGCGAGCACTTCCAGACGGAGCGGCGAGAAGTGATCAGGATCTGGCGCGAGCTGCGGCTCGGCTGATCCACTCAGGCACGTAACGCAAGTACGTAACGAATATCTGAAGGAGCTGGCAACTATGTCGATGGCCGATCGTGATGGCGTGATCTGGTATGACGGTGAACTGGTGCAGTGGCGCGACGCGACCACGCACGTGCTGACCCATACCCTGCACTATGGAATGGGCGTGTTCGAGGGCGTGCGCGCCTACGACACCCCGCAGGGCACGGCGATCTTCCGCCTGCAGGCGCATACCGACCGGCTGTTCGACTCCGCGCACATCATGAACATGCAGATCCCGTACAGCCGCGACGAGATCAACGAGGCGACCCGCGCCGCCGTGCGCGAGAACAACCTGGAAAGCGCCTATATCCGCCCGATGGTGTTCTACGGAAGCGAAGGCATGGGCCTGCGCGCCAGCGGCCTGAAGGTCCATGTGATCATCGCCGCCTGGAGCTGGGGCGCCTACATGGGCGAGGAAGCCCTGCAGCAAGGCATCAAGGTGCGCACCAGTTCCTTCACCCGCCACCACGTCAACATCTCGATGACCCGCGCCAAGTCCAACGGCGCCTACATCAACTCGATGCTGGCCCTCCAGGAAGCGATCTCCGGCGGCGCCGACGAGGCCATGATGCTCGATCCGGAAGGCTACGTGGCCGAAGGCTCCGGCGAGAACATCTTCATCATCAAGGATGGCGTGATCTACACCCCGGAAGTCACCGCCTGCCTGAACGGCATCACTCGTAACACTATCCTGACCCTGGCCGCCGAACACGGTTTTAAACTGGTCGAGAAGCGCATCACCCGCGACGAGGTGTACATCGCCGACGAGGCCTTCTTCACTGGCACTGCCGCGGAAGTCACGCCGATCCGCGAAGTGGACGGTCGCAAGATCGGCGCCGGCCGCCGTGGCCCGGTCACCGAAAAGCTGCAGAAAGCCTATTTCGACCTGGTCAGCGGCAAGACCGAGGCCCACGCCGAGTGGCGTACCCTGGTCAAGTAAGCACCGAAGAAGGGTGTGACAGGGAGGCGAAAGCCTCCCTGATCATTTCCGGAGCCTGAATGAGAATTCTGATCGTAGGTCCCTCCTGGGTGGGGGACATGGTGATGGCGCAGACCCTGTTCCAGTGTCTGCGCCAGCGGCATCCCGAGTGCGTGATCGACGTGCTGGCGCCCGAGTGGAGCCGACCGATCCTCGAGCGCATGCCCGAGGTGCGCCAGGCCCTGAGCTTCCCGCTCGGCCACGGGGTGATGGACGTCGCCACACGGCGCCGGATCGGACGCGGCCTGCGCGGTCAGTACGAGCAGGCGATCCTGCTGCCCAACTCGCTGAAGTCGGCGCTGGTGCCCTGGTTCGCCGGAATACCGAAGCGCACCGGCTGGCGCGGCGAGATGCGCTACGGGCTGCTCAATGACATCCGCAAGCTCGACAAGCAGCGCTATCCGCTGATGATCGAACGCTTCATGGCCCTGGCCTTCGAGCCGGGCGTGGAGTTGCCGAAGCCCTATCCGCAGCCGCGCCTGCGGATCGACGACGGCAGCCGCCAGGCGGCGCTCGACAAGTTCGCCCTGAGCCTGGACCGCCCGGTGCTGGCGCTCTGTCCCGGCGCCGAGTTCGGCGAGGCCAAGCGCTGGCCGGCGGAACACTACGCCGCGGTCGCCGAGGCGAAGATCCGTGCCGGCTGGCAGGTCTGGCTGTTCGGCTCGAAGAACGACCATCCCGGTGGAGAGGAGATTCGCCAGCGCCTGATTCCGGGGTTGCGCGAGGAGTCCTTCAATCTTGCCGGGGAGACTTCGCTGGCCGAGGCCATCGACCTGATGTCCTGCGCTGGCGCGGTGGTGTCCAACGATTCCGGCCTGATGCACGTGGCGGCCGCGCTGGATCGCCCGCTGGTGGGCGTCTATGGCTCCACCTCGCCGCAGTTCACCCCGCCGCTGGCGGACCGGGTGGAGATCGTCCGCCTCGGTCTCGAGTGCAGCCCGTGCTTCGAGCGCACCTGTCGCTTCGGCCACTACAATTGCCTCCGCGAGCTGCCGCCTGGCCTGGTATTGCAAGCCCTGGAGCGGCTGGTCGGCGACCCTGCCGAGGTCGCCGGATGAGGGTACTGCTGGTCAAGACCTCGTCCCTCGGCGACGTGATCCACACCCTGCCGGCGCTTACCGACGCCGCCCGGGCGATTCCCGGCATCCAGTTCGACTGGGTGGTGGAGGAAGGTTTCGCCGAGATTCCCGCCTGGCATCCGGCGGTGGCGCGGGTGATCCCGGTGGCGATCCGGCGCTGGCGCAAGAACCTCTGGCAGACCCTGCGCAACGGCGAATGGCGGCGCTTCAAGCAGCGCCTGAAGGAAGTCGACTATGACCTGGTGATCGACGCCCAGGGGCTGCTGAAGAGTGCCTGGCTGACCCGCTACGTGGGCAAGACGCCGGTCGCCGGTCTCGATCGCGACTCGGCGCGCGAGCCGCTCGCCAGCCGCTTCTATCGCCGTGCCTATCCGGTCGCCTGGGGACAGCATGCGGTGGAGCGCACGCGCCAGTTGTTCGCCCAGGCGCTGGACTACCCGTTGCCCGAGTCGGTCGGTGACTATGGCCTGGACCGCGAGCAGTTGGCCGACGCCGACCCTGGCGCGCCGTACCTGGTGTTCCTGCACGGTACTACCTGGGACACCAAGCATTGGCCGGAAGCCTACTGGCGCGAACTGGCCGAGCGCATGTGCGAGCGCGGCTGGTCGGTGCGCCTGCCCTGGGGCAGCGCCGCCGAGCGGGAGCGGGCCGGGCGCCTGGCGGCGGGGTTGGAAAATGCCGCGGTACTCCCCAGATTATCCCTGGCCGGCATGGCCAAGGTGCTTGCCGGCGCGCGCGCCTGCGTGGCGGTGGATACCGGCCTCGGTCACCTGGCGGCGGCGCTGGACGTGCCGACGCTGTCGCTGTTCGGCCCGACCAATCCTGGCTTCACCGGCGCCTACGGGCGCTCCCAGGTCCACCTGGGCAGCGACTTCCCCTGTGCGCCGTGCCTGAAGAAGACTTGTACCTACCAGCCGACCGAAGAGGATCGCAAACTGTTCGATCTCAAGCGTGAGCAGCCGCTGTGCTTCACCCGGCTGAATCCCCAGCGCGTGGCCACCCAGCTGGAGGCCATGCTGCTGGCCCCGGAGACCCTCCGATGACCCTGGCGTTCATCCTCTACAAATACTTCCCCTTCGGCGGCCTGCAGCGTGACTTCATGCGCATCGCCCTGGAATGCCAGCGGCGCGGGCACGACATCCGCGTCTATACCCTGATCTGGGAGGGCGACGTGCCGGACGGCTTCGAAGTGCTGGTGGCCCCGGTGCGCTCGATCTTCAACCACCGGCGCAACGAGAAGTTCACCGCGTGGGTCCGCGCCGACCTGGACAGGCGCCCGGTGCAGCGGGTGATCGGCTTCAACAAGATGCCCGGACTGGATGTCTACTACGCCGCCGACGCCTGTTTCGAGGAAAAGGCCCAGACCTTGCGCAACCCGCTGTACCGCCAGTGGGGCCGCTACCGCCACTTCGCCGGCTACGAACGGGCAGTGTTCGACCCGGCCTCGAAGACCGAGATCCTGATGATCTCCGAGGTGCAGCAGCCGCTCTTCGTCAAGCACTACGGCACCCAGGCCGAGCGTTTCCATCTGCTGCCGCCGGGGATCAGCCAGGATCGCCGGGCGCCGGCCAACGCCGCGGACGTGCGTGCGGAATTCCGCCGCGAGTTCGGCCTGGAGGAGGACGACCTGCTGCTGGTGCAGATCGGTTCCGGCTTCAAGACCAAGGGCCTGGATCGCAGCCTGAAGGCGCTGTCCGCGCTGCCCAAGGCGTTGCGCAGGCGTACCCGGCTGATCGCCATCGGCCAGGACGATCCCAAGCCGTTCCTGCTACAGATCGCCGCCCTCGGTCTCAACGACCAGGTACAGATCCTCAAGGGGCGCAGCGATATCCCGCGCTTCCTGCTCGGCGCCGACCTGCTGATCCACCCGGCCTACAACGAGAACACCGGTACGGTGCTGCTGGAGGCGCTGGTCTCCGGCCTGCCGGTGTTGGTGACCGATGTCTGCGGCTATGCCCACTACATCGCCGAGGCCGACGCCGGGCGGGTGCTGCCGAGTCCCTTCGAGCAGGACAGTCTCAACCGCCTGCTCGCGGAAATGCTGGAGGACGCTCCGGCGCGCGCCGCCTGGTCGCGCAATGGCCTGGCCTACGCCGATCACGCCGACCTCTACAGCATGCCGCAGCGCGCCGCCGACCTGATCCTCGGGGAGGCCTCATGAGGCTGGTGCTGGAAGAGCCGTTCAAGCGCCTGTGGAACGGGCGCGACCCGTTCGAGGCGGTGGAGGCGCTGCAAGGCAAGGTCTACCGCGAACTGGAAGGGCGCCGCACCCTGCGCACCGAGGTCGACGGGCGTGGCTACTTCGTCAAGATCCACCGTGGCATCGGCTGGGGCGAGATCGCCAAGAACCTGCTCACCGCCAAGCTCCCGGTGCTCGGCGCGCGCCAGGAGTGGCAGGCCATCCGGCGCCTGCGCGAGGCCGGCGTAGCGACCATGACCGCGGTCGCCTACGGCGAGCGCGGCAGCGATCCGGCGCGGCAGCATTCCTTCATCGTCACCGAGGAACTGGCGCCGACCGTGGACCTCGAGGTGTTCTCCCAGGACTGGCGCGAACGTCCTCCACCGCCGCGGCTCAAGCGCGCGCTGGTCGAGGCGGTGGCGCGGATGGTCGGCGACATGCACCGTGCCGGAGTCAACCATCGCGACTGCTACATCTGTCATTTCCTCTTGCACACCGACAAGCCGGTGAGCGCGGACGATTTCCGCCTCTCGGTGATCGACCTGCACCGTGCCCAGACCCGCGACGCCACGCCGAAACGCTGGCGTAACAAGGATCTGGCGGCATTGTATTTCTCTGCGCTGGACATCGGACTGACGCGTCGCGACAAGCTACGCTTCCTGCGCACCTATTTCCGCCGGCCGTTGCGCGAGATACTGCGCGACGAGGCCGGCCTGCTGGCCTGGATGGAACGCAAGGCGGAAAAACTCTACGAACGCAAGCAGCGTTACGGAGACCTGCTCTGATGGCGGGGTGGACCCTCGAACCCGATTACCGTCACCTGGCCGCCGACTTCGGTAGCCTCGATAGCGTGTTCGCCCTGGAGGGCGAGCGCCTGACCCGCGACCCGTTGTCCGAGGTCATCCGCATCGAGCGCGACGGCGTGCGTTACTACGTCAAGCGCTACCGCAGCGCCGGCAAGGGCCTGCGCCGCTACCTGGCGCGACCGCGGATCAAGGCCGAGTGGCAGAACCTCAAGCGCTTCGAGAAGTGGGGCATTCCCACCGCCGAAGTGGTCGCCTGGGGGCTGGAGCGCAAGGCCGGCGCCTTCCAGCGCGGCGCCATGATCACCCGCGAGCTGCCGGGCACCGAGGACTTGTCGGTGCTCGCCTGCAACCGGGATCCGCGCCTGAAGGACCCGCGCTGGGTGGACGGCGTCAGCCGGCAGATCGCCAAGGCTACGCGCCTGATGCATGACCAGCATTTCACCCATAACGACCTGAAGTGGCGCAACCTGCTGGTGGACGACCAGCCGCTGGTGTATTTCATCGACTGCCCGAACGGCGCGTTCTGGTGGAGCTTCATGCTGCGCTATCGGATCACCAAGGACCTGGCCTGCCTGGACAAGGTGGCCAAGTACCACCTGTCGCGCACCCAGCGCCTGCGCTTCTACCTGCAATATCGCCGTCGCCGGCACCTGAACGAATCCGACAAGAAGCGTATTCGCCAGGTAGTGGCTTTCTTCGAGGGGCGCGAATGAGCGTTTTCATCGCCGCGCAGGACCACGACCTGCTCCAGCGCAACCGTCTGGACAGCTTCGACGCCCTGTGGGCCTTGCAGCTGGATGCCGTGGACGAACCGAATACCGAACGGGGTGGCTGGAGCAGCGTCTACCGTCTCGACCTGGGCGACTCCGCCTACTACCTGAAGCGCCAGAGCAACCACCTGACCCGCAGCCTGCGCCATCCGCTGGGCGAGCCGACCTTCGCCCGCGAGTTCCGCAACATCGAGCGCTACCGGGCGCTGGGCATTCCCGCCCTGCAGGCGGCGTTCTTCGCCCAGCAGGCGGTCGGCGGAGAGCGCCAGGCGATCCTCCTGACCCGTGCCCTGGACGGTTGGCAGGACCTGGACACCTGGCTGGCGTCCTGGCACGACCTGGCCGAAGAGCGGCGCCGGGCGATTCTCCGGGCGGTTGGCAGGCTGGCGCGCCAGCTGCACGCGGCCGGACAGATGCATGGTTGCTTCTATCCCAAGCATGTATTCCTCCGCGAGGGGGCCGATGGTGTCTTCGAGGCCTGCCTGATCGACCTGGAGAAGACCCGCCCGATCTGGTTCGGCCGCCGCGACCAGGTCAAGGACCTGGAGCCGATGCTGCGCCGTGCCCCGGACTGGAGCGAAGCGGACGTGCACGAATTCATCTCCGCCTATGTCGACGAACCCCTCGACTCGGCCGAGGTCGAGCAGTGGTATCGCCTTCTCGACCAGCGCCGTCGGCGCAAGGAGTCGCGCCGATGAGACTGGCCGAACTGCAAGCCGCCGGGCGCCACCCGCAACTGCCATTGCGGGTGACCCTGGCGGATGGCGCTGGCGCTGCCGAATTGCGCCTGGACAGTCTGCTGCGGGTGCTGCCCGGGCAGCGCTACGTCGGTGCCGGCGAATGGCGTGGGCGCAAGGTGCTGGCCAAGCTGCTGGTGGGCGGCAAGGCCGCACGGCATTTCCAGCGCGAACTGGAAGGGGCGCGTCTGCTCGCGGCCCAGGGGCTGACCACCCCGGCGCTGCTGGCCGACGGGCTGCAGGAGGGCGAGGGCGGCTGGCTGCTGTTCGACTACCTCGACGCGGCGCAGAGCCTCGGTGACGCCTGGCGTGCGGTGGAGGCTCAGGCGCCGCTGGGCGATGCCCAGCAAGCGGTGCTCGGCGAAGCCCTGGCGGCCATTGGCGAGCTGCATGCAAAGGGCCTCTGGCAGGACGACCTGCACCTGGACAACCTGTTGCGCCACGCCGGCCGCCTGTATCTCATCGACGGTGGCGGCGTGCGTGCGGAAACTCCCGGCCAGCCGCTGTCGCGACAGAAAGT
The DNA here is from genome assembly GCF_051048045.1 of Pseudomonas sp. 18-147. NCBI lineage: Bacteria > Pseudomonadati > Pseudomonadota > Gammaproteobacteria > Pseudomonadales > Pseudomonadaceae > Pseudomonas > Pseudomonas sp. 18-147. The sequence goes on along the minus strand of NZ_CP182296.1, from coordinate 5,930,121 downwards.
GCTGGAAAACCTCGGGGTGTTCTTCGCCCAGTTGCCGGCGCTCCTCGATCCTTTCCTGGAGGAGTTGCTGGTGCATTACCTGCTGGCCAACGGCGAACATGCGCTGCCGCTGGAAGCCTTGCAGAAGGAAATCGCCAAGGTTCGCCGCTGGCGGGTACGCGACCTGCTGAGGAAGGTCGGTCGCGACTGTAGCCTGTTCAGCGTCGTGCGCGGTCCGTTCCGCCTGTTCGCCGCCCGCCGCAGCGAGGCCGAGACGATGGCGCCGCTGCTGGCGGACGCGGACCGCCTGATCGCCGCCGGCCACGTCTACAAGGACGGCGGCGCGGCCACCGTCGCCCGGGTCGAAGCGAACGGCCGCACGCTGATCATCAAACGCTACAACATCAAGGGCTGGGTCCATTGGCTGAAGCGCTTCTGGCGGCCGAGCCGGGCCTGGGCCTCCTGGCGCGAAGGCAACCGCCTGGAATTCCTCGGCATCGCCACCGCCCGTCCGCTGGCGATGCTGGAGCGGCGCTGGTGCTGGCTGCGCGGGCGCGCCTACCTGATTACCGATTATCTCGGCGGTCAGGATATAATCGCTCGTTTTAAGCCTTGCCTGGACATGCCCGATGGCGCCGTTTCGCCACCGGAAGCCGAGTTGGCGGCACTGGATCGGCTGTTTTCGACGCTGATCCGCGAACGCATCAGCCACGGCGACCTGAAGGGACACAACCTGTTCTGGCAGGCCCATGAACAAGGCGGCGAATGGGCGCTGATCGACCTGGACGCGATGCGCAAGCATCACAGCCAGGCGTCCTTTGCCCGCGCCTACGCCCGCGACCGCGCGCGCTTCCTGCGCAACTGGCCGCAGGACAGCGGCCTCTACCGGCTGCTGGAGCAACGGATTCCCCGCCTCGGCGACGCCGCCGGGGCTTGAACGACAAGCGACGACCACCGCCTGCGGCGGTCGACGAGTTAAACGAAAGCCGCGGTTGTCGGTCCCACTCCGCAACCGCGAGCTGCTTTGAAGAGGTTCTACCGTGGCATTGACCGTCCTAGGCCTGTCTGGCGCCGTAAGCCATGACCCGTCCGCCGCCCTGTACATCGACGGCAAGCTGGTCGCGGCCGTCGAGGAAGAGCGCTTCGTGCGCGACAAGCACGCGAAGAACCGCATGCCCTACGAATCGGCGAAGTTCTGCCTGGAGCAGGCAGGGATCGAGCCGGCCGATGTCGACGTGGTGGCGATTCCCTTCGCTCCCATCAGCATCATGGAAAAGGCCCGCTGGCACTATGCCAAGCGCTACGCCTACGCGCCGGATCGCGCGCTGGATGCGATCCTGCTCGGCAACCGCCGCTACAAGCGTTACTACAAGCGCATCGAGTGGTGCCTGCAGCAACTCGGCTTCGACCTGAAGAAAATCAAGATCCAGCCGGTCGAGCACCACCTTGCCCATGCCTCCAGCGCCTACCATTGCTCGGGGTTCAAGGAAAAGACCGCGATCCTCGGCATCGACGGCAAGGGCGAATACGCCACCACTTTCTTCGGCTGGGGCGAGAACGGTCGGATCCACAAGATCAAGGAGTTCTACGATCCGGATTCGCTGGGCGGCCTGTACGGCGCGATCACCGAGTACCTCGGCTTCGACATGCTCGACGGCGAGTTCAAGGTCATGGGCATGGCGCCCTACGGTGACGCCAGCAAGTACGATTTCTCCCGTCTCGCCAAGTTCGAGAACGGCGAACTGGTGATCAACACCGATTATGCCAACGTCATCGGCTTCCGCCGCTACAAGGAGAAAGGCAAGGGCTACTACTTCTCGCCCAAGCTGATCGAGTGGCTGGGGCCCAAGCGCGAAGGCGACATCGCCGACGATCCCTACATCCATTACGCCGCGAGCATCCAGGCGCTGTTCGAGAAGCTCGCGCTGGAGATGATGGACTACTACCTCGGCGATATCATCCGCGAGACCGGCAAGGTCGCTTTCGCCGGCGGCTGCGCGCTGAACGTCAAGCTCAACCAGAAGATCATCTCGCGCCCCGAAGTGAAGGAGCTGTTCGTCCAGCCGGCGGCCAGCGACGCCGGCACCGCGGTCGGCGCGGCGGCCTACGTGTCGCACCAGCGCGGCGTGCCGGTGGAGAAGATGGAGCACGTCTACCTCGGCCCGGAGTATTCCAACGAGGACGTCATCGCCGCCTGCGCCCGTCACGAGGCCAGGCCGCAGTGGCAGAAGATCGACAACCGCAGCCGGCGTATCGGCAGGATCCTTGCCGACGGCAACCCGGTGGCCTGGTTCCAGGGACGCATGGAGTTCGGTCCGCGTGCCCTCGGTGGCCGCTCCATTCTCGGCTGCCCGAGCGTGCCGGGCGTGGCCGACCGGATCAATGCGCAGATCAAGTTCCGCGAGCGCTGGCGGCCCTTCTGCCCGTCGATGCTGGATACCGTCGGCCCGCAGATGTTCAAGATCGACCACCCGGCCCCGTTCATGACCTTCACCTTCGAAGTCAACGAAGAGTGGAAGGAGCGAGTGCCGGAAGTGGTGCACGAAGACGGTACCTCCCGCGCCCAGGTGCTGAAGCGCGAGTACAACCCGCGCTACTACGACCTGATGAAGGAACTGGAGAACCTCACCGGCAACGGCGTGGCCCTGAACACTTCGCTCAATCGCCGTGGCGAACCGATGATCTGCTCGCCGACCGACGCCCTGAACATGTTCTTCGGCTCCGATCTGCAGTACCTGATCATGGAGGACATCCTGGTCGTGAAGGAGGGCGTGGACTGGTATGACTCGGTCGGCTGAACCTCGCGTCCTGCAGTTCTGTCACGGCTACGACGGGCCTTTCCTCGACTGTGCCCGTCAGTACGCCAGCCTGTTCGCCGGAACCCCGTACAAGGTCACTACGGTGTTCCTCACCGGGCGTTCCGATCCTGAGGTGGCGGCGCGTTGCGCCTCCGACGAGGTACTGTTCCTCGAGTACGGCTCCAAGGACATCCGTGGCCTCAAGCTGAAGGCGATCCGCGACTTGCGCGAGATCGCCCGTTCGCGCGACTTCCGCTTCTGCATCGCGCACCGCTTCAAGCCGATCTGGATCGCCAGCCTGGCCACTCGTCTGCCGATCGTTGGCGTGCACCACGCCTTCGGCGATTACCAGCGGTTGTCGCGCAAGGTCTTCGCCGGCCTGATGAGCAAGCGCCTGAGCCTGCTGGCGGTGTCCGACGCGGTGCGCGACGATATCCGCCGTTGCCTGCCGAAGTGGCCGGCGGAGCGGATCGAGACGCTCTACAACCGCATCGACGTCGCTGCGCTGCAGGCCGAGCAGGTCGAGCGCCTGAGTGCGCGCCGGCAACTGCGCCTGCCCGACGAGGCCTGGGTGGTCGGCAACGTCGGCCGCCTGCATCCGGACAAGGACCAGGCTACCCTGCTGCGCGGCTTTGCCGCCGCGCTGCCGCGCCTGCCGCAGAACAGCCTGCTGGCGATCCTCGGCAGCGGCCGCCTGGAAGAGCAGCTCAAGGACCTGGCCTGCGAACTGGGTATCGGCGAGCGCGTGCTGTTCCTCGGCCAGGTCGAAGAGGCACGGCGCTACTTCAAGGCGTTCGACGCCTTCGCCCTGAGTTCCGACCACGAGCCGTTCGGCATGGTCCTGCTGGAGGCCATGGTCGCCGGCGTACCGCTGATCGCCACCGCCTGTGGCGGCGGCCGCGAAGTGGTGGAGGGGGTCGGCATCCTCTTCCCGCTGGGCGACGAGACGGCCCTGGCCGAGGGTCTGACCCACCTGGCGGCGCTCGACCGCCGCCAGCGCGAGGCCTGTGCGCGACTCATGCTCGAGCGCCTGGAGACACGCTTCTCCGACGCCGCGGTGCGCCGCGAATTCTGGCGCCTGCCGACGATTGCCGGCTTCGCTTCGGAGTCTGCATGCTGAACAGGTTGCGCGCCTTCCGCGAACGCGGTTGGCGCGAAGTGGATGCGCTGACCTACGCCCAGGCCTGGCAGCGTTTCGGCGGCAGCGTCGCGACCCACCCGCTGGTGGTCGAGCAACTCGCCGAAATGGCCGGAATCCCGGTGCGTTACCTGGGTTGGGAGAGCGCTGGCGAACTGGTTGCGGCGATCCCGACCTGGGGCCGCCACCTGGCGTTGTCCAAGGACGTGCTCAAGCGGCGCGGCAAGAAGGGCCTGTACGACCTGGGCAACGCCGAACTGATCCTGCCGGTGGCCGACGATGCCCGCATCGCCCTCCGCCATGCGGGACGCTACCTGTCGGCGCTGCATGAGCGGAACATCGTCACGCTGCGCCCTCAGACCGAGCAACTGGCTTTCGCTCGCGCCCCCGAGGATTTCTCCAAGAAGTTCCGCTATAACCAGCGGCGCGAAGTGCGCCTGGTGGAGGAGGCTGGTGGCCAGGTGCGCCAGGCAGACAGCTTCGCCCCGGCCGAGTTCGCCGCCATCTATCTTGAACTGTTCCAGCGTCGCTGGGGTTTCCCGGCCACCGGCGCGGAGCGCATGGCCGAGGTCTTCGAGCGGCTGCGCGAATTGCTGCGCGGCTCGGTCCTGCTGCTCAACGACCAGCCCATCGCGGTCCAGGTACTGTATCGCGCCGAAGCGCCGGGCTGGCTCAGCGTCGAGTACATCAACGGCGGCGTCGATCCGCAGACCCGCGAGTTCAGCCCTGGCAGCGTGCTCAGTTACCTGAACACCCAGGCCGCCTGGGAGGATGCGCGGGCGCTGGGCAAACCCCTGCGCTATTCGTTCGGTCGCGCCGACCGCGAATACAAGGATCGCTGGTGCCATCCTTCTCCGGTCTTCCAGGTCTGAAGCATGAGCGCACGCAAGCAGCAGTTGCTCAAGCGTCATCGACGCAACAAGCGGATCGGCCTACTGGTTGCGCTGCTGGCATTGCTGGCCGTCGGTCTGCTGGTCAGCCCCTGGTTGTTGCCGATCCTCCTCGTGGCCCTGTGGGTCGCCCACGAAGCCTGGTTCGCCGATCACCTGTTCTATTCGCCGGGCGAGGACTACCGCTACCGTTTCGCGGAAGGGGTCGAGTCGCTGCCGGTACGCCTGGCGGATGGCCGTCTGCGAGTCGACGGTGAGCTGCGCGAAGGCGATACGCTGGTGCTTGGCATCGGCGTGCGCGCTGGCTGGCTGGGGCGCTTCCTCGAACCCTCGGTGCTGCTGGAAGGTGGCGCGGAGGCCGATGCCCAGGCTTTCGAACGTGGGGTGAACGGCTTGCGCTACCTGAACCTGACGGGACTGGCCGGGCCGCTGGGCGAGGGCCGGATTCGCCTGCGCGGCCGGCATTGCCGGCTGGTCGGCGAACCGACCCTGTGGCGTGCGCGCCATCCCGACTACCGTGATCGGCGGGTGATGGTCATCGCTCCGCATGCCGACGACGCCGAGCTGGCCGCCTTCGGCCTCTACAGCCAGGCTCGCGAGGCCTGGATCGTGACCCTGACCGCCGGCGAGATCGAAACCGAGCATTACCGCCGCATGGGCCTCGACGGAATAGCTGCGGCGCGCCTGAAGGGCCGCCTGCGCGCCTGGGATAGCCAGGCCGTGCCGACGTGGGGTGGGGTGCCGGCCGAGCGCTGCGTGCAACTGGGTTATTTCTGCCTGCAATTGCCTGCCATGCAGGCGAACCCGGGCGAGGTGGTGCCGTCCCGTGAGGCCGATCTCGCCGATATCCGTCCGTTCCGCCAGTTCAACCGCCTGCGCCTGGCCAGCGATGCCGACGGCCTGTCGACCTGGAACAATCTGCTGGCCGATCTCCGCGAGCTGATCCTGCTGGCACGTCCCGAGGTCATCGTCCTGCCTCATCCGCATTTCGATCCGCACCCGGACCATGTCCGCGCCCAGGCGGCTGTGCGCGAGGCGCTCCAGGGCCTGGACTGGCAGCCGCAGGCATTGTTGCACTATGCCAATCACCTGCACGACAACGATCGCTGGCCGATGGGCGATGCGCACATGGGGGTCAGCCTGCCACCGCTGACCGAAGAATGCTCGCCGTTGCTGCCATGGACGCTGGCGCTGGAGCGCACGCGCCAGGTGGACAAGGCCATGGCCTTGGGCATGATGCACGACCTGCAACCCAGGCCGCCGTTCAAGCGCCGTCTGCGCCGCCGTCTGCAGGGCTGGCTCGCCGGGCGTCGCTGGCCGGCTTACGGCGAGGACGAGTTCATGCGCAAGGCGGTGCGTCGGCACGAGTTGTTCTGGGTGGAGTCGCTGGATGGGGAGGCGTGATGCTTGGGTCGAGCGTTCGGCAAGGTTCGAGCCGCCATGCTGCTTCGGAGCAGCCGCGAGGATGAAGGTCTGATGAAAGTTCTGTTTCTGGTCCAGAAAGAGCAGCGCGCGATCCTGGATCGCCTGTACGACGGCATCGCCGCCCATTGCGAGTGCGATACCCGCTGGCTGAGCAGCGAGGAGCAGGCCGACCTGCGCGGCTACTTCCGCAAGCACGTGGATGTCTCGCGCTACGACCGCATCCTGTTCTTCCTCCGTTTCAAGAAGGAAATGCGCCAGGTCCGCTTCATCCGCAGCGTGCCCAACCTGGTGATCCTCGAGCACGATGCCTACCAGAACTACATTCCCTGCAAGTACACCGGCAAGTTCAGCTCCCATTATCGGCGCCTGCCCTGGGCACGGGTGATCAGTTCGGGCCATACGGTCAGCGAACGCCTGCGCCAGGAGGGATTCGACGCGGTATTCGTGCCCAAGGGCTACGACCAGACCCTGTTGCATGACCTGGGCCTGGCGCGCGATATCGAGCTGGGCTTCGTCGGCAGTACCGGCAGCGTGGCCTACAGTGGACGCAAGGCGCTGCTCGACGAGTTGGGCGGAGTGGAGAACCTGCTGGTGACCAAGACCAAGTCCGGCGAGGAGTACCTGCGCACGCTCAACCGCATCCGTTTCTTCGTCAGCGCGGATGTCGGCATGGGCGAATACATGATCAAGAATTTCGAGGCGATGGCCTGCGGTTGCGTACTGCTGGCCTACGACCAGGGCGAGCGGGAAAACGAGGCCTTGGGTTTCCGGGACATGGAGAATATCGTGCTGTATCGCTCGGTGGCGGACATCCAGGAAAAGCTCGCGATCCTGCGCCTCGATACGGCTCTCGCCGAGCGGATCGCGCGAAGCGGCCAGGCGCTGGCCATCGAACGATTCAGCTTCGCCGCTGTCGGTCAGAGTATCGTCGAGGCCATGCGGCCCGCGTTGCGCGAGCCGGAGCGTCCCGGATGGCTGGAGAAGACCTGGCGACGTATTTTTACCTGAGAGTAGCAGCCGAAAAGAGCTGGGGCTTCAGGCGTGTTTGCTATTGTTCAGCTTGTTTTTCCGGGCTGGGGGGAGGTGTAGGACCGATGAAGATCGCAGGATCGCTCATGCATGTCTGGCGCTTTGAATGGGGACGTGAAGGACAGGTAAGGTTGTAGTTATGGCGCTCGTCGATGATGGTTCGCAGCCATTGGTTTCCGTGATCATCGCTTCCTATAACCACGAAAAGTACATAGAAGCGAGCATTGCCAGCGTGGCAGCGCAGACATACCGCAACGTGGAACTGCTGGTGGTGGACGATGGTTCCAGCGATGGCAGCGTCGAGCTTTTGCGCGGGCTCCAGGCGAAGTACGGCTTCGACCTCAGGGTCCAGCAGAACCAGGGACTGTCGAGAACGCTCAACGAGGCGATCGCCAGGGCCCGGGGAAATCTCATCGTGCCTTTCGGTTCGGACGACATCATGTTGCCGCAACGCCTGGAGAAACAGGTGGCACACATGTGGGACAAGCCCGAGGTAGGTATCTGCGCGGGCAATATCGAGATCATCGACTCCAATGGCCGGGTCATGCCGGGTAAGGAGCAGCGCAAACGCGACCTGCCTTTCCGCCGTCTCGACTTCGATGACCTGTTCCTGGACCGCAAGCCGGGCCCGATGGCGCCCACCCTGATGTTCCGGCGGGAAGCCCTGGAGAAGGTCGGCGGTTTCGATCCGGACATACGCCTGGAAGATGTCTACATCGAACTGGCGGTGACCAAGGCTGGCTACGTCATTGACATTCTTGGCGAGGTCCTCGCCCAGTACCGCAAGCATCCCACCAATACGTACAAGAACGCCCGTTTCATGGTGGACAACGTATTCAAGACGTACAGCCAGTTCAGCGATCACCCCGATTACGAGCAGGTGATCATGCGCTTCCGCAATTCGATGTTCCTCAAGTGCTCGAACCGGGACAAGGTGCTGGCCCGGGAGCTGCTCTCCGGCTTGCCGCTGAAGTACTGGAACGAGAAGACCTTCCGCGGCATTGCGCGGCTGTTCTTCTCCTGACCGCTGATACCGCCGCGCTCAAGGCGCGGCGGTATCTTCACCGCGCCTGCTGGCGGCGAACCTTTGCTGGATCCACAGCGCATACAGCAGCGCCATGGGAATCCAGATCAGGAACCAGTGTTCCTTGGGACGGGGCAGGAAGGCGTTGCCCTCCGTGAGTCCGGCTGCCAGGCCGAACACCAGCCAGGTCGAGGCTAGCAGAACGGCTGGAGACTTCCGGTTTTTCCAGGAGAAGGCGAAGGCCAGGGCGTAGATCGCCACCCACAGCAGGAGCCCGATGATCCCTCCAGCGAAAAGCACACCCAGTTCGATGTTGTGCGGGTCGGCGAGCAGCATGCCGTTGCTCAGGACGATTCGCATCGGATGATCGTAGCCGTGTCCGAGCCATGGATGCTCGCTGATCTGGCGTAGGGCGTCGGCCCAGATTTCCGGGCGGAACGATGCCCCTCTCTGGGTGATCACTTCCGGGTACAGGATGTAGCCCAGTAGCGCTCCAGCCAGGGCGAGTGCCAGGGCGATGAGGGCCTTTTTCCTGTCTCCGGCCAGGACCAGCCACATAAGGGCTGCTGTGAGCCCTACCAGGGGAGTACGCGAACCGGTCGCGATGAGAAGGCCACCGAGCAGCGCCAGGGAAATCAGTGGCAAGGGGGCCAGGATAGGGCGCGACTGCATCCAATAAGCCAGCCAGAATGCCGTGAAGGCGCCATAGACATGGGCACTCAGTAATGGGTTATAGAGAGCGCCATAACCGGTAAGGCGCAGCGGGTTGGCGTCCCAGTAGTATTGCAGCAAGGTGGCTGCCGCGGAGATCACCGCGCCAAGGGCTGCCAGCCAGGTCGCGGTCTTGAGGCGGAGGGGGGCTTCGAGCGCCAGGATGGCGGCGCAGAAGAACAGGAGAGCGATGTACAGGGGGCGCTTGAGCAGCGAGCCGGTGGAGTTCTCGGGGGCCGACCAGGACAGGCTCAGCATCATGTAGCTGCTGAAGGCGAGGAAGGCGATGAACAGCGGCGAGCCCGTTAGCGGGCGAAGCAGACGCGGTTGCAGTATCACGTACAGTAGCGTCGGTGCCGCCAGGAGGATATAGAAAAGGCGATGGTAGTCGGAGCGGTCGCCGACCCAGAACATTCCGGTGAGCAGGGCCAGCCAGCCCAGCGGCAGGATCCAGTGGCTGAGGATGCGGCTGGTATCGTGGCGAAGACGGGTCAGTCGGGTAGCTGCGAACATTCCTTGCTCAATCCAGTTGCAGTTGCTTGAGGAGCTGCTCGAGTGTCCAGTGGACCTGGCTGCTGCGGAGATAGGCCTTGAGCACCAGGTGCTCGCTGTCGTCGAGGAACCAGGTTCGATCCTGTTCGTAGCGCAGCAGGTGCTTGAAATTGCGAATGCGTTGGGCGGCGCTGAGCGCCGAGCGCTGGACCCGCAGGTCGGCGATGTCGATCAGGCCCATCCGGCCTTCCGGCGTGCGCACCACGTTGCCCAGGTGCAGCGAGCGGAAGTACACCCCCTTGGCGTGCAGCGCGGCGATCAGCTCGCCCAGTTGCGTCCGGACTGCGTCGCCGCACTCCGGGTCGTTGCGGTCGAGTTGGCGGAGGGTCTGCCCCGGTAGCGGCTCGTAGTGCACCGCGTCGCGCTGGATATGTGGGATCCGCAATACGTCCAGCACCTTCGGGCAGACGATGCCGCGCCGCGCCAGTTCGCTGGCGTTGCGGGCGAAGCGCTCCGCATAGGGGAACAGGGCTGCGGAGGAAATCAGGCGCTTGCGGCGAAACAGCTTGAGGAAGGACCCGTCGCGCAGACGCAGAACCTTGTCCCCATGACCATCGGCTTCCAGCACTTCTGCGTTGTCACGCAACTGCAAGTAGGAGGGGTAGTCTATGACTCGCATGCGAGCTCCTGAACGAACGGCCCGCCATCTTACCCCAACACGCCTTCCAGGCGGAGTGATGGAGGTCCTGTGCTACACTCCGGGACCTTTTCAGCATGTAAGAAACCATGAGCGATAGTCCTCAGAATCCCGGACCTTCCAGTCTCAAGATCTATTTCCGCCTGTTGGGTTACGTGAAGCCCTACATCGGAATGTTCCTACTCAGCATCGTCGGTTTCCTGATCTTCGCGTCGACCCAGCCGATGCTGGCGGGCATCCTCAAGTATTTCGTCGACGGCCTCTCCAATCCTGACGCGGCATTGTTTCCGAATGTGCAGTGGCCCTGGTTGCGCGACCTGCACCTGGTCTACGCGGTGCCGTTGCTGATCATCCTGATCGCTGCCTGGCAGGGGCTGGGCTCGTTCCTCGGCAACTTCTTCCTCGCCAAGGTTTCCCTGGGGCTGGTGCATGACCTGCGGGTCGCCCTGTTCAACAAGCTGCTGGTGCTGCCGAACCGCTATTTCGACACGCACAGCTCCGGACACCTGATCTCGCGCATCACCTTCAACGTGACCATGGTCACCGGAGCGGCCACGGATGCCATCAAGGTGGTGATCCGTGAGGGCCTGACCGTGGTCTTCCTGTTCCTCTACCTGCTGTGGATGAACTGGAAGCTGACCCTGGTGATGCTGGCGATCCTGCCGGTCATCGCGGTGATGGTGACTACCGCCAGCCGCAAGTTCCGCAAGCAGAGCAAGAAGATCCAGGTGGCCATGGGCGACGTCACCCACGTCGCCTCGGAAACCATCCAGGGCTACCGGGTAGTGCGCAGCTTCGGCGGCGAAGCCTATGAAGAGAAGCGCTTCCTCGACGCCAGCCAGAGCAATACCGACAAGCAGTTGCGGATGACCAAGACCGGCGCGGTCTACACGCCGATGCTGCAATTGGTGATCTACGTCGCCATGGCGATACTGATGTTCCTCGTGCTGTGGCTGCGCGGGGACGCCTCGGCCGGCGATCTGGTGGCCTATATCACCGCGGCGGGCCTGTTGCCCAAGCCGATCCGCCAGCTTTCCGAGGTCAGTTCCACGGTCCAGCGCGGCGTCGCCGGCGCCGAGAGCATCTTCGAGCAGCTCGACGAAGCGGCGGAGGAAGACCAGGGTACCGTCGAGAAGGAGCGGGTCAGCGGGCGCCTGGAAGTGCGCAACCTGAGCTTCCGTTATCCCGGAACCGACAAGCAGGTGCTGGATGACATCAGTTTCATCGCCGAGCCCGGGCAGATGATCGCCCTGGTCGGCCGTTCCGGTAGCGGCAAATCGACCCTGGCCAACCTGGTTCCGCGCTTTTACCAGCACAATGACGGCAAGATCCTCCTTGATGGCGTTGAAGTCGAGGATTATCGCCTGCGCAACCTGCGCCGCCACATCGCCCTGGTGACCCAGCAGGTCACGCTGTTCAACGACAGCGTGGCCAACAACATCGCCTACGGCGACCTGGCTGGCGCGCCGCGCGAGGAAATCGAGCGGGCGGCGAAGGCTGCCAACGCCAAGGAGTTCATCGACAACCTGCCGCAAGGCTTCGACACCGAGGTCGGCGAGAATGGCGTGCTGCTTTCCGGCGGCCAGCGCCAGCGTCTGGCGATCGCCCGGGCGCTGCTCAAGGACGCGCCCCTGCTGATCCTCGACGAGGCGACCTCGGCGCTGGACACCGAGTCGGAGCGGCATATCCAGGCGGCGCTGGACGAAGTGATGAAGGGGCGCACCACCCTGGTGATCGCCCACCGCCTGTCGACCATCGAGAAGGCCGACCTGATCCTGGTGATGGACCAGGGGCAGATCGTCGAGCGCGGCAGCCACGCCGAGCTGCTGGCGCAGAACGGCCATTATGCGCGGCTGCACGCGATGGGACTGGATGAGCAGGCGCCGGCGCCTGTCGGCTGATAAACTGGGCGTCTGCCCCGAGAGGTTGTTTGGAGTTCCCATGAAGTTGTCCATGCCCCGTTTCGACCAGGCCCCGGTGTTGGTGGTCGGTGATGTGATGCTCGACCGCTACTGGCATGGCGCGACTTCGCGCATTTCGCCGGAGGCCCCGGTGCCGGTGGTCCGCGTCGAACAGCACGAGGACCGCCCCGGCGGCGCCGCCAACGTCGCGCTGAACATCGCCGCGCTGGGCGCGCAGGCCTTGCTGGTCGGCGTCACCGGCCGCGACGAGGCCGCCGACAGCCTGGCCAACAGCCTCAAGGCCGCTGGAGTGGACGCGCGCTTCCAGCGCATCGATAGCCAGCCGACCATCGTCAAGCTGCGGGTCATGAGTCGCCACCAGCAACTGCTGCGGGTCGACTTCGAGGAACCGTTCCGCACCGACGCGGCGGCCCTGGCCGTGGACGTCGAGTCGCTGCTGGCCAAGGTCAAGGTGCTGGTGCTGTCCGACTACGGCAAGGGCGCGCTACAGAACCACCAGGTGCTGATTCAGGCGGCGCGGGCGCGCAACATTCCGGTACTGGCCGATCCCAAGGGCAAGGACTTCGCCATCTATCGCGGCGCCAGCCTGATCACCCCGAACCTGTCCGAATTCGAGACCATCGTCGGCCGTTGCGCCGACGAAGCCGAACTGGTCGCCAAGGGCCAGGCGCTGATGAGCGAACTCGACCTCGGTGCCTTGCTGGTGACCCGCGGCGAGCATGGCATGACCCTGCTCCGCCATGGCCAGCCGGCCCTGCACCTGCCGGCGCGGGCGCGGGAAGTGTTCGACGTCACCGGTGCCGGCGATACGGTCATCTCCACCCTGGCCGCGGCGCTTGCCGCCGGCGAGGAGCTGCCGTCCGCGGTGGGCCTGGCCAACCTGGCCGCCGGCATCGTGGTCGGCAAGCTGGGTACCGCGGCGATCAGCGCGCCCGAACTGCGTCGCGCGGTGCAGCGCGAGCAGGGTTCCGAGCGTGGCGTGCTGGGCCTGGAGCAATTGCTGCTGGCAATCGAAGACGCCCGCGCCCACGGCGAGAAGATCGTCTTCACCAATGGCTGCTTCGACATCCTTCACGCCGGCCACGTGACCTACCTCGAACAGGCGCGCGCCCAGGGCGACCGCCTGATCGTCGGGGTCAACGACGACGCCTCGGTCACTCGCCTGAAGGGCGTTGGCCGGCCGATCAACTCGGTGGACCGGCGCATGGCGGTACTCGCCGGGCTCGGCGCGGTGGACTGGGTGGTGAGCTTCGCCGAAGACACTCCCGAGCGCCTGCTCGAGCAGGTGCGTCCGGACGTGCTGGTCAAGGGCGGCGATTACGGCGTCGAGCAGGTGGTCGGCGCGCAGATCGTCAAGGCCTACGGCGGCGAGGTACGGGTGCTCGGCCTGGTGGAGAACAGCTCCACCACCGCCATCGTCGAGAAGATCCGCCAGAAAGGCTGAGCCTTTCCCCGGTCGGTCGCCCCTGGCGGATGACTGGCTGGCCTGACAACTCCCTTCGGCGAGACGGTCATAGGCGCTGCCCATGCGGCGGCGCATGATCCGGGCATCCCATCCTGCGTGGAGCAAGATGCCCATGAGCACCGATGTACAGGGCCGTGCCCTGGCTGTACTGAACCGTGTCGCCCAGGCCGACTGGCCGGATCGCTTCAATCTTCGCAAACCCTTCGAAAAACTGCTCTACAGCGGCAGCCGTACCGGCTTCCGCCTGGCCAGCGAGCGTTCGGCGAAGCAGGCGAAGGGACCGCGCAAGGCCGATCCGGACGGGTTGTTCGACCTGTCGTTCTCCGACGACCAGCAGATGCTGGTGGACATGCTCGAAGGCTTCGCCCTGGAGGTGTTGCGTCCGCTGGCTCATGACGCGGATGCCGAGGCCAGCCTGCCGGCGGAACTGCTCAACCAGGCGCTGGAGCTGGGCCTGACCCACTATGGGGTCGGCGAGGTGCACGGCGGCATGGCCGGTGAGCGCACCACGGTGACCACTGCCCTTATCGCCGAGGCCCTGGCCAAGGGCGACCTGACGCTGGCGGCGGCCCTGCTGGTGCCGCTGTCGGCGGCCAACTGCATCCGCCGCTGGGGCAGCCCCTCGCAGCAGGCGCAGTGGCTGCCGGCGTTCGTCAGCGAAGAGGGGGCGCCGCTCACCGCCATCGCGGTCAACGAGCCGAGTCTGCTGTTCGACCCGCAGAAACTGGCGACCCGCGCCCGGCGCAAGGGCAGTCACTACCTGCTTTCCGGAGAGAAATGCCTGGTCTTGCGCGGCCTGGAGGCCAGCCGCCTGATCGTCGCGGCGAAGACCGACGAGGGGCCTGCGCTGTTCCTGGTGGAAGCCTCCGCCAAGGGCGTCGAGCGACGTGCCGAGCCGGCGATGGGACTGAAGGCCGGCGGCACCGCCCGGTTGCGCCTGAAGAGCGTCAAGGTGCCGGCGGACAACCGCCTGGCCGCCGAGCATTTCGACTACCGGGCCTTCCTCGATCACGCGTCCCTGGCCTGGTGTGCCCTGGCGCTGGGCACCGGACAGGCGGCGCTGGACTACGTGATCGCCTACTGCAACGAGCGTGAGGCCTTCGGCGAGCCGATCAGCCATCGCCAGGGGGTCGCCTTCATGGTCGCCGACATCGCCATCGAACTGGACGCCATGCGCCTGATGGTCTGGCGCGCCTGCGCCCTGGCCGAGCGCGGCCAGCCGTTCCAGCGCGAGGCTTACCTGGCGCGCCTGCTGTGCGCCGAGAAGGCGATGAAGATCGGCACTGACGCGGTGCAGCTGCTCGGTGGCCACGGCTTCACCAAGGAGCATCCGGCCGAGCGCTGGTACCGCGACCTGCGCGCGGTAGCGCTGATGGCCGGCGGCCTGCACCTGTGAACCCGAGCGAGGGCGCGGCCCGCCGCGACGAGTGAACGAGGAACCGACATGTACCTGGAAACCCCGAAGAAATTCCGCAGCCTGGCCAACCAGGCGCATCAGGTCGCGGAAAACTATTTCCGGCCGATCTCGCGCAAGTACGACAAGGCCGAACACGCCTATCCGAAGGAGCTGGACCTGCTCGCGGCCTTGCTGGACGGCATGAACAGCGGCTCGCCCGAGGCTGTCGGTGCGACCTCGGCGAGCAAGCGCGCCGGCAAGCAGGTAGAGGAGGGCATCAAGAACGGCGGCAACCTGTCGGCGTTGCTCGGCGTGATGGAACTGTGCTGGGGCGACGTCGGCCTGCTCCTGGCCATGCCGCGCCAGGGGCTGGGCAACGCGGCGATCGCCGCGGTGGCCAACGAGGAGCAGTTGCAGCGCTTCGGCGGCACCTGGGCGGCAATGGCGATCACCGAGCCGGGCTGCGGCTCGGACTCGGCGGCGATCCGCACCACCGCGACCCAGGATGGCGACCACTATGTACTGAACGGCGAGAAGATTTTCGTCACTTCCGGCGAGCGGGCCGATGCCGTGGTGGTCTGGGCCACCCTGAACCGCAACCTGGGGCGGGCGGCGATCAAGTCCTTCGTGGTCGAGAAGGGCACGCCGGGGATGACCGTGACGCGCCTGGAGAAGAAGCTCGGGATCAAGGCTTCGGATACCGCTTCGATCAGTTTCAATGATTGCCGGGTGCCGGCCGCGAACCTGCTGGGCAACGCCGAGGTCGACGTGCAGAAGGGTTTCGCCGGGGTCATGGAGACCTTCGACAATACCCGCCCGCTGGTGGCCGGCATGGCTGTCGGGGTGGCCAAGGCGGCGCTGGACCGGACCCGCGAATTGCTGAAGAAGGCTGGCTGCAAGTTCGACTACAGGAAGCCGCTGCTCACCGTCAGCCACGCCGAGGCCACTCTCTATCGCCTGGAGGCGGAGTGGGAGGCAGCGCGCCTGTTGACCCTGAAGGCGGCATGGATGGCCGACAACAAGCTGCCCAACTCGAAGGAAGCGTCCATCGCCAAGGCCAAGGCTGGACGGGTGGCCAACGAAATCACCCTGAAGTGCGTGGAGCTGGCTGGCGCCCTCGGCTACGCCGAGGATGAGCTGTTGGAGAAGTGGGCGCGGGACTCGAAGATCCTCGACATCTTCGAGGGCACCCAGCAGATCCAGCTGCTCATCGTCGCTCGCCGCCTGCTCGGCAAGTCTTCCAGCCAGTTGAAGTAGAAAGGGCGGCAAAGCCCGCCCGGTTCAGGCGCTGGCGCGGTCGCGTCCACCGCCGGCCTGGTCGCCGTTGCTGGATGGCCACAGTGCCAGCCAGTCGCGGAAACGGATGCGTTCCTCATGCACCAGCCAGCCGTCCTGTACGGCAAAGCTCTCGGCCAACCACAGGCCGCGGGTGGCCGCAGGGCGCAACTGGCCCTTGCGCAGGGTGAACAGGTCGCCGGTGGGGCGCCCCTGGTCCAGCGGCAGCAGGTAGAGATCGGGGCGCCGACGGTCCAGACGCGCCACCAGCGGACCGCTCTCGAGCCGCTCGTCGACATGGTAGAGGCTCGGCTCGCGCGCATCGCGCGGCAGCTCCAGGCGCATGTCGTAGACCAGTTGCAGCGAGGCCGTGGGCAGGTGTACGTAGGCGCGTGGGCGCTCCAGCAAGCGCAGGCTGCCGGCTTGCACCGGACGGGCGGCGCCGGACAGCGGGGTGAGGACGAAGTGGCTGTTCTCCCGGTAGCGCAGCGAACCCTGGTAGGGCGTCGGCAGCCAGGTGTCGCCGAAGCGCCCGCCGAGCCAGCCGCCGGCGGTCTCCACCAGGCATTCCTCGGCGACTTCCTGGATCGCCGTGAGCAGCGGCAGGTTCAGTTCGTGGGCCGGTACGTAGCCGGAGATCAGCTTGAGCACGGTATCGCCGCGGTCCAGCCGGCGCTGACGGACCAGCACCCAGTAGTCGCGGCCCTGCCAGTTCAGGGTCAAGCGCACCGAGACCCCCAGGTTGGCCAGCTCGGCGACGAAGCGCTGCGGGTCGGCTACCTCCATGCGGCGGCGGCGTACGAGCATCTGCTGGAAGTTCAGCGGCAGGCCGAGGGCCTGGTAGACCAGCCCGTCCGGGGAGGCCTCCACCAGCAGCGGCAGGGTCTTGAAGGCGGACGGATCCTTGCGGGCGAGCATACGGGGCATACGGGGCTCCTTGTCGGGTCATCGCGCCGGGGCGGGACGGAGGCTCACGTTCGATGCACCGGCCACCGGAGGCGAGGGCGGCAGGCAGGATACGGCTCGTTCGGGAGGAACATGGCAGCGGAATGCACCGCGGGTGTCAACCCGCGGATGTTGCAGCCGATGTATGGTTCAGGCCTTTTTTAGGGCTTGCGCGGCCATCGCGACATTATGGGCCAGGTGCAGCGGATTGATGGTGCCGACGATGGCGGCGGCGACGCCCGGCTGATCGAAGACCAGTTCGAAGCTGGCACGCACCGGGTCCTGTCCGGCGCCCAGGCAGGCATGCCCGCTGGCCAGCGCCTTCTTCACCAGGATGCCCTTGGCATGGGCCGCGGCGTACTCGATGACCGGGCGCTCGGCGCGCTCGTTCAGGTTGTAGGTGACCATCGCGCAATCGCCCTCGCGCAGGGCGCGCAGGCCACCTTCGACGGTCTTGCCGGAGAGTCCGTAGGCGCCGATCAGGCCCTCGCGCTTGAGCGCGGCGAGAGTCGGGTAGACCTCGCTGTTCTCGAGGATATCCAGGTCGTTGCCATCGGAATGCACCAGCACCAGCTCGATCCGGTCGGTCTCCAGGCGCTTCAGGCTGCGCTCGACGGAGCGCCGGGTATGCGCGGCGGAGAAGTCGAAGACTGACTGGCCGTCGACGAACTCTTCGCCGACCTTGCTGACGATCACCCAATGTTCACGCTGGCCGCGCAGCAGCGGGCCGAGGCGTTCCTCGCTGCGGCCGTAGGCCGGGGCGGTGTCGATCAGGTTGATGCCGAGGTCGCGGGCCAGGGCCAGCAGGTCGGCGGCTTCGCGGTCGTCGGGGATGGTGAAGCCGGAAGGGTACTTCACTCCCTGGTCGCGGCCGAACTTGACGGTGCCCAGGCCCAGCGGCGAAACGGCCAGGCCGGTGTCGCCCAGCGGGCGGTGCAGGTCGTGGAGGGTATCCCTGATCATGCGAAGGCTACCTCCCAGGCCGGTTCGGCGAGCGGCGGACGCGGCAGTTGCGGCAGCGCGGCATGTTCGCTGGGGCGGATGCCGTCTTCTTCCAGGCGGGCGCAGACCCGGTCGGCGAAGTCAGGGGCCAGCGCCAGCTTGGTCGGCCAGCCGACCAGCAGGCGTCCCTGTTCGGCGAGGAAGGCGTTGTCCGGGCGCAACAGGTTGGACTGTGCCGGCTCGGCGCGATCCACCCGCAAGGTGGCCCACTGCGCCTGGCCGAGGTCGATCCAGGGCAGCAGCTTTGCCAGTTCGCGGCGTGCTTCGGCGATCTGCGCGGCTTCGTCGCGGGCCACGCCATCGGCTTCGGCGATGTCGCCGCCGAGGTACCAGACCGACTGGCCGTCGCGGGTCGGATGGGTGGTCACGGTGATTCGTGGCTTCGGCCCGGCCCCCAGGCAGTGGGCGTACAGCGGTTTCAGGGTCGCCGCCTTGACCATCACCATGTGCAGCGGCCGCCGCTGCATGGCCGGTTGTTCCAGGCCCAGTTCGCGGAGCAGCGCCTCGTTGCCGGCACCGGCGCTGAGCACCACGCGCTGGGCACGGATCTCCCGGCCGTCGACGCACAGGCCGGCCAGTTCCCGGCCTTCGCGCAGCGGTTCGATGCGCTCGCCGGCGAGCAGGCTGTCGCCGGCCAGTTCCGCCAGGCGGCGAATCAGGTCGGGGACGTCGAAGACGATTTCCGTGAGGCGGTAGGCCTTGCCCTTGAACCCCTTGTCGCGCAGCGCCGGAGGCAAATCCTCGCCCTTGGCCTGCTCGACCCGGCTGCGCACCGCCTTGCTGGCGAAGAAGCTGGTAAGGCTGCCGGCCAGGCCGCCCGGCGACCACAGGTAGTGCGCCTCGGAAAGCAGGCGTACGCCCCGCAGGTCGAGTTCGCCGTTGCTGCCGAGACAGGCGCGCCAGCGCCGCGGCATGTCGGCGATGGCTTCGGAGGCGCCGGTCAGGGCGCCATGCAGGGCGTACTTGGCGCCGCCGTGGATGATCCCCTGCGACTTCACGCTCTGTCCGCCGCCGAGGCTGGCGCTTTCCACCAGCACGGTGGCGTAGCCGGCCCGGCGCAAGCGGGCGTTCAGCCAGAGGCCGGCGATACCGCCGCCAACGATGAGGATGTCGGTGGAAAGGGCTTGGGGCATGGGGCTGCCTTATCGGGAACGGAAAGGGCGCAGTATACAACCTGCGCCCGCGACGGTCGTTCAGTGCCCCGAAGCGCGGGAGAACAACTGGATCACCAGCACGCCGGCGATGATCAGGCCGATGCCGAGGAGGGCGGCGGGGTCCAGGCGCTGGCCGTAGACGAACATCGCCACCAGGCTGACCAGGACGATGCCCAGTCCGGACCAGATGGCGTAGACCACGCCGACCGGCAGGGTGCGCATGACCAGCACGAGCATGCTGAAGGCGAGCACGTAGCCGCCCACCACCAGCAGCAGCGGCAGTGGCTTGCTGAATCCGGCGACGGCTTTCAGCGAGGTGGTGGCGACCACTTCGGCGGCGATGGCGATGGCGAGGTAGAGATAGTTGGTCATGGCGGGGTCCTCCGGAAACTGCGGCCATTCTAGGGAGCCGGCGGATGGGATAAAGTCGTTACCTATCTTTATTGGAGATAGGTTATGCAGTGGAACCTGGAGCAGATCCGCCTGTTCGTCAGCGTCGCCGAGCGCCAGTCGTTCTCTGCCGCCGCCCGCGAACTGAAGCGGGTGCAATCGGCGGTGAGCAACGGCATCGCGCTGCTGGAGGCGGACCTCGGCGTCACCCTGTTCGAACGCAGCAGCGGACGCCAGCCGCGCCTGACCGACGAGGGCCGGGTGCTGCTGGCGGAGGCGCGCGAGGTGCTGCGCCAGTGCGAGCGCCTGCAGGGGCGCGCGCTGGGGCTGGCGCGCGGCGAGGAGCCGCGGCTGCGCCTGGCCCAGGACGAGGCGATGCCCTACCAGCCGGTGCTGGACAGCCTGGAAGCGCTGGCGCAGCGCTTTCCCAGTCTGGAGGTGCAGGTGTCCAGCGGCGGCCAGGGTGACGTCACCCGTCGTTTGCTCGAGGAGCAGGCTGACCTCGGCCTGCTGTTCCACCATGAGCGCATGCCTGAGTCGCTGGAGCGGCGGCGCCTCGGCAGCGTCGAGATGGTCACGGTGTGCGGTGCCGGCCACCCGCTGGCCGGGCTGCAACGGGTCAGTCGCCGCGAGCTGGCACAGCACCGGCAACTTTTGATCGTGCCCCAGCAGAGCGGCTATCCGGGCGGCGAGCAGATCAGCCCGCAGGTCTGGCGGCTGGACAGCTTCTATTCCATGGCCGAGCTGCTGATGCGCAACCTCGGCTGGGCCTGGCTACCGCGGCACGTGGTGCAGTATCCCACCTACGACCGGCTGATGGTGGAGCTGACCAGCGACTGGACGCCGCCGTCGCTGGTGGTCGAACTGGTCTGGCGGCGCAACGAGGTGCTCGGCCCGGCGGCGGCCTGGCTCGGCGAAACCTTCACCCGCCACCTGCGCGCCATCGGCTGAGCCGGTCGGCGGGAGTTTTGCTAAGCTGCGCGCCCATGAACCGTACCCTCTATACCCTGCTGTTCCACCTCGGCTTGCCGCTGGTGGCGTTGCGCCTGTGGTGGCGCGCGCGCCAGGCACCGGCCTATGCCAAGCGCATCGGCGAGCGTTTTTCCCTGTCCTTGCCCGAGGTGCCGCCCGGCGGCATCTGGGTGCACGCCGTCTCGGTGGGCGAGAGCATCGCCGCCGCGCCGATGGTGCGGGCGCTGCTGGAGCGCCATCCGCAGCTGCCGGTCACCGTCACCTGCATGACCCCGACCGGCTCGGAGCGCATCCGCGCATTGTTCGGCGAGCAGGTCCGGCACTGCTACCTGCCCTACGACCTGCCCTGGGCGGCGGCGCGCTTCCTCGACCGGGTGCGGCCGCGCCTGGCGGTGATCATGGAAACCGAGCTGTGGCCCAACCATATCCATGCCTGCGCCGTGCGCGGGATCCCGGTGGCGCTGGCCAATGCGCGCCTGTCCGAGCGCTCGGCGCGTGGCTACGCGCGCTTCGCCGGGCTGACCCGGCCGATGCTCGCCGAGCTGTCCTGGATCGCCGTGCAGACCGAGGCCGAGGCCGAGCGCTTCCGTCGTCTCGGCGCGCGTCCTGAGTGCGTCAGCGTGACCGGCTCGATCAAGTTCGACCTGCGCATCGACCCGCAGCTGCCGCTGGCCGCTGCCGCCCTGCGCGAGGAATGGGACGCGACGGCGCGACCGCTGTGGATCGCCGCCAGCACCCATGCCGGCGAGGACGAGATCGTCCTGGCAGCCCACCGGCGCCTGCTGGAAACGCGTCCCGACGCGTTGCTGATCCTGGTGCCGCGCCATCCGGAACGCTTCGCCGGCGTCCACGAGCTATGCCGCCGCGAAGGCTTCGCCACGGTCCGGCGCTCCGGCGGCGAGCCGGTGGCACGCGCGACCCAGGTGCTGCTCGGCGATACCATGGGCGAGCTGCTGTTCCTCTATGCCCTGGCCGACATCGCTTTCGTCGGCGGCAGCCTGGTGCCCAACGGCGGGCACAACCTGCTGGAGCCGGCGGCCCTGGGCAAGCCGGTGTTCGCCGGTCCGCACCTGTTCAACTTCCTCGACATCGCCGCGCAATTGCGCGACGCCGGGGCGCTGCTCGAGGTGACGGATGCCGGCGAGCTGTGCGACGGCCTCGTGCGCCTGTGGGCGCAGCCGGAGGTCGCGACGGCCATGGCCACTGCCGGAGAGAAGGTGCTGCGCAACAACCAGGGCGCCCTGGAGCGGCTGCTGGCGGGGTTGGCGCGGTTGCTCGGGCGCGGCGGGTAGCGCTCGCCCCGTCGGCCCTCCCCTGGCCCTGCATCGCGACAGGCCGTTTCAGAACGTCGGCGGGGTGATCACCCAGAGCACCAGGGTATCGCTGTCGCCCGGGTTGCCGTAGCGATGCGGTTCCTGGCTGGAGTAGCTGAAGCTGTCGCCCTCGCGGAGCTGGAAATGGCGGTCGCCGACCCAGAGTTCGAAGATTCCGCTGAGGATGTAGCCGGCTTCCTCGCCCTCATGGCTGTAGCTCTGCTGGCTGTAGGTGCCCGGCGGGAAACGCGAGTGGAGGATCTCCAACTGGCGGCTGGGCTGCGGGGTGAGCAGTTCGTCGATGATGCCGTCTTCGTAATGCACGCTCATGCGCGTGTTGCGCCGCACCACGTAGCCGGCGTCCGCCGGGTCCACCGCGGCCTCGCTGGCGAAGAACCACTGGATGGTCACGCCGAGGCTGCGGGCGATGTTGAACAGCGCCGGAATCGACGGATACGCCAGGTTGCGTTCCAACTGGCTGATGTAGCCGGCGGTGAGTTCGCTCTGTGCGGCCAGCTCGGCCAGGGTCAGGCCGCGGCGCTTGCGCAGGCCGCGGATGCGGGTGCCGAGGAAGTGCGTTTCGCTGCGCGGCGTGTCGGTGGCGTCCGGCGGTGACGGGCGGGGCATGCGGCGGGGTCCTGGCTGCGTTTGCGGCATTCTAGGGGCTGGGCCGGGACCCGTCGAGGGAGCCGCGGCCGCGCCGCTCAGATGCTCCAGGCGGCCTTGAGCCCTTCGTAGATCGCCTCCTCGGCGGTGCGGGGGGCCAGGCAGTCGCCGATCCGCAACACCTCCGCCAGGCCGTGCAGGCTGTCGGCCAGGCGGTCCACCGGCTGGTGGCCCTGGCATAGCACCAGGGTATCGACCTCCTCGAACAGCATCGCCTCGCCGCTGGCGCTGTGCTGCATGTACACCGTGGTATCGTCGCAGCCGTACAGGCGGGCGTAGGGCGTGACCGGGATACCCAGGCGGTGCAGTTCGCCGGCCAACTGGTCGCGCACGTACAGCGGCAGGCTCTCGCCGCAGTGGGTGCCGTTCACCGCCAGGCGTACCTGGTGGCCCTCGCGTACAAGCTTTTCCGCGATACCGGGGCCGATCCAGTCGCCCCGCCAGTCGGTGACCAGCACCGAGCGACCGACCCGCACCTCGCCGCGCAGCACCTGCCAGGCATCCACCACCTGCAGCTCGCCGCCGCGCTCGAAAGGCGGCCAATAGGGTTCGGCGCCGGTGGCGACGATCACCAGGTCCGGCCGTTCGCGCTCCACCAGCGCGCGGTCGACCGGCGTGTTGCGGCGTACCTCGACGCCGGCCAGTTGCATCTCCCGTTGCAGGTTGGTGGAGGCGCCGCCGAATTCCGCGCGGCGCGGCAGCAGTTGCGCCAGGTTGACCTGGCCGCCGAGCTGGGCGCCGGCCTCGCAGAGCACTACCTCGTGGCCGCGCTGTGCCGCCACCGCCGCCGCCTTCATCCCCGCCGGGCCGCCGCCGGCGACCAGCACGCGCTTGCGCCGCGAGGGCGGATTGGGCGTTGCGTAGGTCAGCTCGCGGCCGGTTTCCGGGTGCTGGATGCAGGAGATCGGATAGCCTCGGTGGAAATGTCCGATGCAGGCCTGGTTGCAGGCGATGCAGGCGCGCACGTCGTCGCTGCGCCCGGCCTCGGCCTTGTTCGGCATCTGCGGGTCGCAGATCAGCGCGCGGGTCATGCCGCAGACGTCGGCCTGGCCTCGGGCGAGGATGGCCTCGGCCTCCTGGGGCTGGTTGATGCGCCCGGTGACGAACAGCGGGATCGCCAGGCGCGCCTTGAAGGTACTGGCTTCGCGGGCCAGGTAGGCCGGCTCGATGGCCATCGGCGGGACGATATGAATGGCGCCGCCGAGGGAGGCCGAAGTGCCGGCGACGATGTGCAGGTAGTCCAGCTCGCCCTGGACCGCCTCGGCCGCCTGCAGCGACTCGCTTTCGCTGAGACCCTCGGGGTCGCGCTCGTCGGCGGACAGGCGCAGGCCGACGATGAAGTCCTCGGAGGTGGCCGCGCGCACCGCCGCCAGCACTTCGCGGAGGAAACGCAGGCGGGCATCGAGGTCGCCGTTGTAGCCATCCTTGCGGCGGTTCACCCGCGGGTTGAGGAATTGCGCCGGCAGGTAGCCGTGGCTGGCGACCACCTCCACCCCGTCCAGTCCTGCCTCGTGCAGGCGGCGCGCGGCGGCGGCGTAGCCGGCGACGATCTCGTCGATCAGCGGCTGGTCGAGTTCGCGCGGCATCACCCGGAACCGTTCGTTGGGCGAGGCCGAGGCGGAATAGGCCACCGCCAGCAGGCCGTCGGCGGACTCCATGATCTCGCGCCCGGGATGGAAGATCTGCGACAGCACCACGCAGCCTTCGGCGTGGCAGGCCTCGGCGACCCGCCGGTAGCCGGGGATGCAGGCATCGTCGGTGGCCATCAGCACGTGCGAGGTGTAGCGCGCGCTGTCGTGGACCCCCGCCACCTGCATGACGATCAGTCCGGCGCCGCCGCGGGCCCGGGCGCGGTGATAGGCGACGAGTGGCTCGTTGACCAGGTTGTCGGTAGGCATCGACGTGTCGTGGCCGCTCGACATGATGCGGTTTTTCAGGCGTTTGCCCCGGATTTCCAGGGGGCTGAACAGGTGCGGGAAATTCACGGTTGGCGTCCTTCTTGTTGTTCTCGCGGCGCGCTTCAGAAACAGGATATGAATTTACCATCAGTAAAAAATCAACTTGTTTTTTTAAAATCGACTGGATAGTTTCCGTCCCGTGGCCGCTTCCCGGCGGCTCGCTGCGATCCACTCCACAACAAGAACAAGAGGAGACGCACATGAACCGTTCCTTTCCGTTGCGCCGCGCGGCCAGCGCCCGTCCGCACCCGGTTTTTCCTTGCCGCGTCCTGCTCGGCGCCGTCCTGCTGGCGTTCGGCGGCCTCGCGCCGGTCCAGGCCGATGATGGCCTGGTGGTGGTCGGCTACGGCGGCGCCGGACAGAAGGCCCAGGAGGTGGCGTTCTTCCAGCCGTTCACGCAGCAGACCGGGATTCCCGTGGTGCAGAGCGAGTACAACGGCGAGATGGCCCGGATCAAGGTGATGGCCGACACCGGTCACGCCGACTGGGACCTGGTCCAGGTCGAGGGGCCGGACCTGGCGCGCGGTTGCGACGACGGCCTGTTCGAGCGTCTGGACTGGCAGGCCATCGGCGGCAAGCAGCAGTTGATCGCCAATGCCGCCCAGGAATGCGGTTCCGCCGCGCTGGTCTGGGGCGTGGCGATCGGCTACGACGCCGACCGGCTGCAACAGCCGCCTGCGTCCTGGGCCGACTTCTGGGACGTCCAGCGCTTCCCCGGCAAGCGCGGCCTGCGCAAGCGGGCGATCTACAACCTGGAGTTCGCCCTGCTCGCCGACGGCGTGCCACGCGAGCAGGTCTATCCGCTGCTGGCGACCCGCGCCGGTGCCGACCGTGCCTTCGCCAAGCTGGGCCAGCTCAAGCCCTACATCCAGTGGTGGGAGGCGGGAGCGCAGCCGGCGCAGTGGCTGGCCGCCGGCGACGTGGTGATGACGTCCACCTACACCGGGCGCATCGCCGACGCCCACCGCGCGGGGCGCAACCTGGCCCTGGTATGGCAGGGCAGCCTGTACGGCATGGACTACTGGGCGGTGGTCAAGGGTTCGAAGCGCGGCGCCGAGGCGCGTCGCTTCATCGCCTTCGCCAATGCCCCGGATGCCCAGGTGCGCTACGTCGAGAACATTCCCTACGGGCCGACCAACCGCCAGGCCGCCCAGCGCCTGCCCGCGCAACTGGCGAGCTGGGTGCCGACCGCGCCGGCGAACCTGGAGCAGGGCCTGGCGATGGACGACGAATTCTGGGTCGAGCACGGCGAGGAGCTGGAGGAGCGCTTCAACGCCTGGGCCAGCCAGTGAGACGGGCGCCACGTAACCTGCGATCATCGGGGCTGCCCGCCGGTGGTCGCGGGCGACGAGCAGGAGCCGCGAAAGGATGAACCAGGAAGTGCGCTTTTCCCGTCTGGAGCCAGAGCAGCGCAAGGCGCTGCTGATCGAGGCGACCCTGGCCTGCCTGAAGCGGCATGGCTTCCAGGGCGCCTCGGTGCGCAAGATCTGCGCCGAGGCCGGGGTATCGGTGGGCCTGATCAATCACCACTACGATGGCAAGGACGCGCTGGTGGCCGAGGCCTACCTGGCGGTCACCGGACGCGTCATGCGCCTGCTCCGCGGTGCCATCGACACCGCGCCGGGCGGCGCCCGCCCGCGGCTCTCGGCGTTCTTCGAGGCATCCTTCTCCGCCGAGCTGCTCGATCCGCAATTGCTCGACGCCTGGCTGGCGTTCTGGGGTGCGGTGGGCAGCATCGAAGCGATCGGGCGGGTCCACGACCATTCCTATGGCGAGTACCGGGCGCTGCTGGTCGGCGTGCTGCGGCAACTGGCGGAGGAGGGCGGCTGGGCGGACTTCGACGCGGAACTGGCGGCCATCAGCCTCAGCGCCCTGCTCGACGGGCTGTGGCTGGAGTCTGGGCTGAATCCCGCGACCTTCACGCCGCGGCAGGGCGTGCAGATTTGCGAGGCCTGGGTGGATGGCCTGGAGGCGGGCGCCCATCGCCGCTTCCGGCGTGCGATGGAAGCTTGTTGATCGTCCGTTCAGTAGTGGATAGGCTGCTGCTGGCAGCGGAAGGCGCCCCGGCCCCTTCCGCCCACCGTCCGACAACCCAGAACAAGAAACGCCCCGGCCCGCCGGAGGCGCAAGGTGATGGCGATGGTTCCGCGCGTATTGGTGGTCGACGACGACCCGGTGATTCGTGAGCTTCTCCAGGCCTATCTCGGAGAGGAGGGCTATGACGTCCTCTGCGCCGGCAACGCCGAGCAGGCGGAAGCCTGCCTTGCCGAGTGCGCCCATCTCGGCCAGCCGGTCGAGCTGGTGCTGCTGGACATCCGCCTGCCCGGCAAGGACGGCCTGACCCTGACCCGCGAGCTGCGGGTGCGCTCCGAGGTGGGGATCATCCTGATCACCGGGCGCAACGACGAGATCGATCGCATCGTCGGCCTGGAGTGCGGCGCCGACGATTACGTGATCAAGCCGCTGAACCCGCGCGAACTGGTGTCGCGGGCGAAGAACCTGATCCGCCGGGTGCGCCATGCCCAGGCCAGCGCCGGCCCCGCCCGGCAGGCCCTCAGGCAGTTCGGCGACTGGCTGTTGGACGCCGACCGGCGCCGCCTGATCGACCACGCGGGCAACGAAACCCTGCTCACCCATGGCGAATTCCAATTGCTCGGCGCTTTCCTGCGCAACAGCGGGCATACCCTGAGCCGCGACCAGTTGATGGACCAGATCCGCAACCGCGAGTGGCTGCCCAGCGATCGCTCCATCGACGTGCTGGTCGGCCGCCTGCGTCGCAAGCTGCGCGACGACCCGGCCGAACCGCAACTGATCATCACCATCCACGGCGCCGGCTACCTGTTCACCGCCGCGGCCAGCGACGCCTGAGCCATGCAGGCCTGCTGGCTGGCGCTCTGCGGATGGCTGCTGGGCGGCCTGGCACAGGCTGCGGAGACCATCCGCTATTGCGACTATCCGGTATACCCGCCGATCTCCTGGAGCGACGGCCAGCAGGTCCGGGGGCTGGCGCCGGAGCTGGTGAAGCGGCTGTTCGGCGCGCTGGGCTACCGGGTCGAGGTGGTGGTGCTGGGTAACTGGCGGCGCTGCCTGCTCGACGCCGCCGCCGGACGGGTCGACCTGATACTGGCCTACCGCACGCCCGCGCGCGATCGCGACCTGGCGTTTTCCGCCGAGCCGGTGCTGCGCGAGGAGGTGGCGATCTTCTACAACCGCCAGCGGCCGGTGCGCATCCAATCCCTCGGCGACCTCGCCGGCTATCGCGGCGGGCTGTTGTTCGGCGAAAGCTACGGGGCGGACTTCGACCGCTTCGTCGGCCGCCACGGCAACGTCGAATGGGTTTCCGACAGCCGACAGAACTTCGGCAAGCTGGTGCGCCAGCGCATCGACTACATCGCCCACGAACGGCGCACCGGCACGCTGTTCGCCGAGCGCCTGGCCGGCGGCGAGAACATCCGTGCGCTGCCCGAACCGCTGACGGTGGACTACCTGCGGGTGGCGGTCTCGCGGCACTCGCCGCTGGCGGCGAAGATGGACGAGATCGACCGGGCCCTGCGTGGCTATCGCGACGACGGCAGCATCCAGCGTTGGCTGGACGACAGCGTGCGCGACTATCGGCGCCTCGCCGGCAACCGCGCGGACGCCTGGTGAGCGGCCACGGCGGAGTGTTGGCGCGGCGCCTGCTGTGGCGGGTGCTGCTGTTCAGCCTGTGTTTCACCGTCCTCGCCGGCGCCGTGCAGCTGTTCTTCGAATACCGCCGCGAAATGCGCGAGATCGAGGCGCGCCTGGAACTGATCCGCAGCGGCTACCTGGCCAGCTTCGAGCGCAGCCTGTGGGATCTCAACCAGGAGCAGTTGAACGTGCAGTTGCGCGGCCTCGGGGATTTCCCCGACATCGCCCGTGTCAGCCTGCAAAGCGCCGACTTCAACCTGTTGCAGGGCGACCAGCGTCCACGCGGCATGCTGCGGGTCGAGCGCTTTCCCTTGAGCTACCAGCCGCCGGGGGGCGAGCGTCGGCAACTGGGCGAGCTGGAGATCGCCATCGACCTGGCGGCGGTCTATCGCCGGCTGGTTTCCGGCGGCCTGGCCAGCCTCTTGTGGATGGGCAGTTTCCTTTGCGGCCTGGCGGTGGCCCTCAGTTGGCTGTTCCACAGCCTGGTCACTCGCCATCTGTGGCGCATGTCCGAGTTCGCCGGGCATATCGCCGAAGGCGACCTGCAACAGCCGCTGCGACTGGACAAGGTGGACCGCGAGCGCGATGAGATCGACGCCGTCGCCGCCGCCCTGGAAGACATGCGCCAGGCCCTGCGCACCGACCGCCGCCGGCGCGATGCCGATCGCGACGAGTTGCGCCGACAGGTCGAGCGACGCACCGCCAGCCTGCGTCGGGCGAAGGACCAGGCGGAAGCCGCCGACCGGGCGAAGAGCCGTTTCCTCGCGACCATGAGCCATGAGATCCGTACCCCGCTGAACGGCATCCTGGGCATGGCCGAGCTGCTGCGCGAGGCATCGCTCGGCGAGCGTGACCGCCAGCGCCTGCGGGCACTGGCGACAGCGGGGGAGGGACTGCTGGCGATCCTCAACGAGGTCCTCCACTTCGCCCGGCTGGAGGAAGCGCCGGATGTGCCGGAAGCGGTGGACTTTTCCTTGCGAAGCCTGCTCGAGGACGTCCTCACCCTGCTCGAACCGCGGGCGCGGGAGAACGCCACGCGGCTGGACCTGTGGCTGGACCCGCAGGTTCATGACGGCCATCGCGGCGCCGAGCAGTTCCTGCGCCAGGTGTTGACCAACCTGCTGGGCAACGCGGTGAAGTTCACCGAGGCCGGCGAGGTGCGCGTTCGCGTCGAGCGGCTGGTGCGCAGCGCAGGAAGCGAGCGACTGCGGCTGAGCGTCGCGGACGATGGAATCGGCATTCCCGAGGAAATGCGCGAACGCATCTTCGAACGCTTCACCCAGGGCGGCGACGCCGTGACCCGCCGTTACGGCGGAACCGGCCTGGGCCTGGCGATCAGCAAGCGGCTGGTGGAAGCGCTGGGCGGGCGGATCGGCGTGGAAAGCCGGGTCGGCCAGGGCAGCACGTTCTGGTTCGAGATCGAGCTGGCGCTGGCGAGCTTGTCCGGCGCGACGCCGCCGGCGGCATCGGTGTCTGCGCTGGAGGTGCTGCTGGTGGAGGACGTGGCGCTCAACCGCGAGGTGGCCCAGGGCCTGCTCGAGCGGGACGGCCACCGGGTGATGCTGGCCGAGGACGCGGGGCCGGCCCTGGCGTTGTGCCGGCAGCGGCGCTTCGACCTGATCCTGCTGGACATGCACCTGCCGGGGATGGCTGGCCTCGAGCTTTGCGCCGGGATTCGCCGGCAGCTCGACGGCCTGAACCGCGCCACGCCGATCTTCGCCTTCACCGCCAGCATCCAGCCGGACATGGTGCGTCGGTACTTCGCCGCGGGCATGCAGGGCGTGCTCGGCAAGCCCCTGCGGATGGACGAGCTGCGCCGCGCGCTGGGCGAGGTCGGCACCAGCGTGCCTGCGCTTGCGGTGGACGCCGCGCTGGACCGGCAAATGCTCGAGACCCACCGCCGCCTGCTGGGGCGGCACAAGCTCGCCGGACTGCTGGGCAACCTGCTGGGAAGCCTGGACGAGCAGTTGCCGCTGCTGGCCGAAGCCCTGGACCAGGCGGACCTGGCCGAGGCGGCGAACATCGCCCATCGCCTGTCCGGAAGCTGCCACTCCATGGGCCTGGTGGCGCTCGGCGCCGGCCTGGGCGAGCTGGAGCGCGAGGCCCTGGGCGCGGCCGGGGTCGACCCGCGGGCCTGGGGCGCACGCCTGGGTAGCCTGCGCCGCGACGGCGCCGAAGCCCTGCGCCGCGCCGGCTTCCTCGGCGAAGCCGACTCAGCGGCCGGTTGAGCGGCGCGGCGAACAACTTCCTTACAGCTTTTTACATCTTCGATCCGCGCGTTCAACGGCGTCTTACATCCGCCGCCAATAATCCGCTCATCCGTGCGCAAGACACGGCCTCTGACAGAGTGGAGACAAGAATAATGAGCCATCTCGAAGACCCCTGTGCGTACCCTCATCCGGAGGTGCGCCATGGCTGACGGCAAGGAAAGGCTGCAACTCACCCGGGCCCTGGCGAGCCGCCACATCTTCATGCTGTCCCTCGGCGGGGTGATCGGCACCGGGCTGTTCATGGGCTCCGGCGTGACCATCAACCAGGGCGGCCCGGCCGGCGCGGTGCTGGCCTACCTGGTGGCCGGGGTGCTGATGTACCTGGTGATGGTCTGCCTCGGCGAGCTGTCGGTGCAGATGCCGGTCTCCGGTTCGTTCCAGGCCCACGCGACGCGTTTCATCGGCCCGGCGACTGGCTTCATGATCGGCTGGGTCTACTGGATGAGCTGGGCCTCCACGGTAGGCCTGGAATTCACCGCGGCCGGGATGCTCATGACCCGCTGGTTCCCGGAGGTGCCCGTGTGGCTATGGTCGGGTTTCTTCGTGGTCGTGCTGTTCTCCCTCAATGCCCTGGCGACCCGCGCCTTCGGCGAGGCCGAGTACTGGTTCGCCGGGATCAAGGTGGCGGCGATCCTGGTGTTCATCGTGGTCGGGGGGCTGGTGATCTTCGGCGGTATCGAACTGAAGAGCGGTGCGCCGGCGCCGATGTTCTCCAACCTGGTCGGCGAGCGGCTGTTCCCCAACGGCCTGTCGGCGGTGTTCGCGGTGATGATGACGGTGGTCTATGCCTTCCAGGGTTGCGAGATCATGGGCGTCGCCGCCGGCGAGACCGAGCGACCGGAGAAGAGCATCCCGCGGGCGGTGCGCAACGTGGTGTTCCGCGTACTGATCTTCTACGTGCTGGCCATCGTCGTGCTTTCCGCCATCATTCCCTGGCAACAGGCCGGGCTGATGGAAAGCCCGTTCGTGCAGGTGTTCGACATGGTCGGGATTCCCTACGCGGCGGACCTGATGAACTTCGTCATCCTCACCGCCATCCTCTCGGTAGGCAACTCGGGCCTGTACGCCTCGACGCGGATCCTCTGGGCGATGTCCAGGACCGGCATGGCCCCGCGCGGCCTGTCGAAGCTCAGCGCGCGCGGCGTGCCGCTCTACGCGTTGCTGATCACCCTGTGCTTCGCCCTGCTCTCGTTGCTGACCAGCGTGGTCGCCGCCGACACCCTGTTCATGGTGCTGATGGCGGTGAGCGGGATGTCCGGCACCGTCACCTGGATCGTCATCGCCTACGCCCAATACCGCTTCCGCCGCGAGTACATGGCCAGCGGCGGCACGGTCGCCGAGCTGAAATATGCCGCGCCGCTGTTCCCGCTGGTGCCGCTGGCCTGCATCGCCGTGTGCTGCTCGCTGTTCGTCTTCCTCGCCCTCGATCCCACCCAGCGGCCGTCCTTGTACTGGGGCTTCGGCTTCATCGTCGCCTGCTACCTGGCCTATTACGTGGTTCGTCGCCGGCAGCCGCAGGGACTGGGCGACCCCGCCCTGGGACGGGCCGGCTGAACGGCCATTCGCAGGACCCGACGCCCGCCGCATCCGGCGGGCGTTTTCGTTTTCGCCTGGTTGGTTTGTTCGAAGTTGTAACAGCCGGCTCGCGCGGGCCTTCGCCGCTTTTCGGCGGATCGCATGGCGTGTGGCTTTGCGCCTGCCGCAGGGCCGTTACATACACCCGAATGGGTGGATTGTGGTCTTGTTGAACGAGTGTTTAGTATTGCCTGAAAGCCGCGATCGCCATCAACCAACAATAAGAACGAGGGCCGCATGACTGACCTTGCCCCATTGCAGACGCGGGTCGAAGCCGGGATCGCCTGGCTCGTCCTGAATCGTCCGCAACAGCGCAATGCACTGGATATCCCCACCCTGGAGGCCCTGCACGTCCGACTCGATGCCTGCGAGCGCGACCCGGCAGTGCGCGCCGTGGTCCTCGGCGGCAGCGGACGCAGCTTCTGCGCCGGGGCCGATCTCGCCGAATGGGCGGCGGCTGAAGCCCGTGGCGAGCTGGAAAGCTATGGCTGGACCGAGGCCGCCCACGCCCTGATGGGGCGCCTGCACGCCCTCGACAAACCCACAGTCGCCGCCGTCAACGGCAGCGCCGTGGGCGCTGGCATGGACCTGGCGCTGTGCTGCGATTTCCGCATCGCCGCCGCCTCGGCGCGCTTCAAGGCCGGCTACACCGGCATGGCCTACTGCCCGGACGCCGGCGCCAGTTGGCATCTGCCACGACTGCTCGGCAGCGAGGCGGCCAAGCGCCTGCTGTTCCTCGACGAAGCCTGGAGCGCGGAGCGCGCTCTGGGCGCCGGACTGGTCGGCGAGGTGGTCGCCGACGAGCGCCTGGTTGAGACGGTCGGCGCCTTCGCTGCGCGTCTCGCCAGCGGCCCGACCTTCGCCTTCGCCCAGACCAAGCGCCTGCTGCGCGACGGCGCCGGGCGCTCGCTGGCCGAGCAGTTGCGTGCCGAGCAGGCCGCCGGGCTGCTCTGCGGGCGCAGCGAGGATGCCGCCGAGGCGCTGCGCGCCGTGGCCGAGAAACGTTCCCCTCAATTCAGCGGGCGCTAGGCGCCGAGCAGGTGATTCCCATGGATTTCAGGCTGACCCAGGAACAGGACATGCTGGTCGAGGCGGTGCGCAGCTTCGTCGAGAAGGAACTGCTGCCCCACGAGGACGATGTCGACCGCGCCGACGCGGTGTCGCCGGAGCTGGCCGCACAGATTCGCGGCAAGGCCCTCGCCGCCGGTTTCTATGCCTTCAACATGCCCGAGGAAGTGGGCGGCGGCGGCCTCGACTACCTGTCCCAGGCGCTGGTCGAACGCGAGCTGTCGAAGGTCTCCTGGGCCCTCCACGTATTCGTCGCGCGGCCCTCGAAGATCCTCATGGCCTGCACCGGAGAACAGCTCGGCGACTACCTGTTGCCCTGCGTGCAGGGCGAAAAGACCGATTGCTTCGCCCTCACCGAGCCGGGCGCCGGCTCCGACGCCAATTCGATCAAGACCCGCGCGGTGCGCGACGGCGACGCCTTCGTGATCAACGGTAGCAAGCACTTCATCAGCCACGCCGGGCACGCCGACTTCGCCATCGTCTTCGCCGTCACCGACAGCTACGAGCACAACGGCCGCAAGCGCAACGCGGTGACCGCCTTCCTGGTGGACAAGGGCACGCCCGGGATGACCGTGCGCCGCGGGCCGAAATGCGTGAGCAACCGTGGCTACCACACCTACGAGATCTTCTTCGACGATTGCCGGGTGCCGGCCTCCAAGGTGCTCGGCGAGGTCGGCAAGGGCTGGGAAGTGGCAAACGCCTGGCTCACCGCCGGACGGGTGATGGTCGCCGCCAACTGCGTCGGCCAGGCCCAGCGCGCCCTCGACCTGTCGCTGCGCTGGGCGGCCGATCGCAAGCAGTTCGGCCAGCCGATCGGCAGCTACCAGGGCGTTTCCTTCAAGCTCGCCGACATGGCCACGCAGATCCGTGCCGCCGAGCTGATGACCCTGCACACCGCCTGGAAGATGGACCAGGGCACCATGACCGACGGCGAGGCCGGCATGGCCAAGCTGTTCGCCAGCGAGACCCTCGGCAAGGTCGCCGACGAAGCGGTGCAGATCTTCGGCGGCATGGGCCTGATGGATGAAGGACCGGTCGAGCGCATCTGGCGCAACGCGCGGATCGAACGGATCTGGGAGGGCACTTCGGAAATCCAGCGGCACATCGTTTCCCGCGAACTGCTGCGGCCGTTGCTGCGTTGAAGTCCTGGCTCCCCTCTTCCTCCAGGGGAGAGGGGAAGGCTGCCATGTTCCGAATCGAGAACCGACATGAATCGTGAAAACCTCAAGCGCCTGCTGGCACCCAGGCATCTCGCCTTCATTGGCGGCCGTGGCATGGCGCGTGCCCTGAAACGCTGTGCCGAAGGCGGTTTCGCCGGCCATTTGTGGCTGGTCAATCCGCAGCACGCCGAACTCGAAGGCGTACCCTGCGTGGCCAGCGTCGCCGACCTGCCGTGCGGCCCGGACGCGGCGTTCGTCGCCACCAACCGCGAACTGACCCTCGACGCGGTCGCCGCGCTCGCCGCCAAAGGCGCCGGCGGGGCGATCTGCTATGCCTCCGGCTTCGCCGAAACCGGCGAACAGGGCCTGGCCGTGCAACGCCGGCTGCTGGCCGCCGCCGGCGAAATGGCGCTGCTCGGCCCGAACTGCTACGGCTTGCTCGACTACCTGCACGGCGCCGCGCTATGGCCGGTGGCACATGGCGGTCGGCAGGTGGAGCGGGGCGTCGCGGTGCTGACGCAGAGTGGCAACTTCGCCTACAACCTGTCGATGAGCGACCGTTCGCTGCCGGTGGCCTATATGGCATCGGTGGGCAACCAGGCGCAGCTGGGCATCGCCGAGCTGATGGACGTGCTGCTCGACGAGCCGCGGGTGACTGCCATCGGCCTGCATCTGGAAGGGCTGAAGAACGTCCCGGGGTTCGCCCGCGCAGCCTACAAGGCGTTGCAGAAAGGCGTGCCGGTGATCGCCCTGAAGACCGGGGTGTCGGAGATCGGCGCGGCCCTCGCGCTCAGCCACACCAGTTCCCTGGCCGGTTCCGACGCGCTCTACGACAGCCTGTTCGAGCGCCTCGGGGTGATCCGCGTGAGCGGCCCGGTGAGCTTCGTCGAAACCCTCAAGGCCGCCGCCTGCGGCCACCTGCCTGGCGGGCCGAGCCTGGTCGCGCTGGCCTGTTCCGGCGGCGACGCCGGGTTGATCGCCGATTACGCCGAGCGCAACGGCCTGGGGTTGCCGTCTTTCGACGCCGGACAGCGCGACGAACTGGCCGGGGTGCTGCCCGACTACGCCAACATCGCCAACCCGCTGGACTTCACCACCGCCATCTGGGGCGATGCCGCGGCCTTGGAGGAAATGCTCGACAGTGCTTTGCGCAGCCCTGCCGACGCCGCCCTGCTGGTGCTCGACTATCCGGGCGAGGAAACCGGCGAGCGGCCGCAGTGCGACCTGCTTCTGCAACGCTACTGCGCCGCGCTGAAGCGCCACGGCAAAGTCGGCTTCATCGCCTCGGCGTTCCCGGAACTGCTGCCGGCCCGGGCCCGCGAGCTGTTGCACGGCGAGGGCGTCGCCGCGCTGCAGGGCGTCGAGGATGGTCTCGCCGCCTGGGGACGGATCGCCCGCTACCGCCAGCGCCGCGCGGCGCTGCTGGAGCGCGGTGAGGCGGCGTTGGTGCCGATCTGCCCAGGGCCGCTGGCGGGCGACGGCTACCTGCTCGACGAGTGGCAATCCAAGCAGGCGCTGAAACCCTTCGGCCTGCCACTGCCCCAGGGGGTGCTGAGCACCCCCGGCCAGGCCCGCGAAGCGGCCCTCGACCTTGGCTTCCCGCTGGTGCTCAAGGCGGTCAGCGCCGCACTGCCGCACAAGACCGAGGCCGGCGGCGTGGCGCTCGGCCTGCGCAACGAGGCGGCGTTGGAGGCGGCATTGTTCGACATGCGCGAAAGCCTGGCCCGGCACGCGCCGCAACTGGTCTTCGAGCGTGTGTTATTGGAGCGCATGGCTGGCGCGCCGCTGGCCGAGCTGATCGTCGGGGTCAAGCGCGAGGAGGGCTTCGGCCTGGCATTGGTGATCGGTGCCGGCGGGATACTCGTGGAGCTGCTGCGCGACAGTCGCAGCCTGCTCCTGCCAACCACCGACGCGGCGATCCGCGATGCCCTGCTGAGCCTGCGCAGCGCGCCGTTGCTCAGCGGCTTCCGCGGTCGCCCGGCAGTGTGCATGGAGGCCCTGGTGGCGGCGATCCGCGCGGTCGCCGAATTCGCCTGCGAACATGCCGAGCGCTTGCTGGAGCTGGACGTCAATCCGTTGCTGGCGGATGCCGAGGGAGCGCTGGCGGTGGATGCGTTGATCCGGCTGGCCAATGGCTGAAGGCCGGGGGGACACGACGGCTCCCCCTCCCGCTTGTGGGAATGGGAGCAAGAGCGCTGCGGCGCGAACGGCGACTCCGATGGTCGCCGAACTGGACGAGGATATTGCCCATGCAACCACAGAAGACCCTCACCGCCGGCCAGGCCCTGGTCCGCTTGCTGGCCAACTACGGCGTGGATACCGTTTTCGGCATCCCCGGCGTGCATACCCTGGAGCTGTACCGCGGACTTCCGGGCAGCGGCATCCGCCACGTGCTGACCCGCCACGAGCAGGGCGCCGGCTTCATGGCCGACGGTTATGCGCGGGTCAGCGGCAAGCCGGGAGTGTGCTTCGTCATCACCGGGCCGGGCGTGACCAACGTCGCCACCGCCATCGGCCAGGCCTACGCCGACTCGGTGCCGCTGCTGGTGATTTCCAGCGTCAACCACAGCGCCAGCCTGGGCAAGGGCTGGGGCTGCCTGCACGAGACCCAGGACCAGCGTGCCATGACCGCGCCGATCACTGCCTTCTCCGCCCTGGCCTTGAGCCCGGAACAGCTGCCCGAACTGATCGCCCGGGCCTACGCGGTGTTCGACAGCGAGCGTCCGCGCCCGGTGCATATCTCGATCCCGCTCGACGTGCTTGCCGCGCCGGTGGCCCATGACTGGAGCGCTGCCGTGGCGCGCCGCCCTGGTCGTGGTGTGCCGTGCACCGAGGCATTGCGGGCGGCGGCGGAGCGCCTGGCTGCGGCCCGGCGACCAATGCTCATCGCCGGCGGCGGCGCGCTGGCGGCCGGCGATGCGCTTGCCGCGCTGAGCGAGCGCCTGGCCGCGCCGCTGTTCACCAGCGTCGCCGGCAAGGGCCTGCTGCCGCCGGACGCGCCGCTCAACGCCGGGGCCAGCCTGTGCGTAGCGCCGGGCTGGGAGATGATCGCCGAGGCCGACCTGGTGCTGGCGGTGGGCACCGAGATGGCCGACACCGACTTCTGGCGCGAACGCCTGCCGCTGTCCGGCGAACTGATCCGCGTCGATATCGACCCGCGCAAGTTCAACGACTTCTATCCCTCTGCCGTAGCGCTCAGGGGCGATGCCCGGCAGACCCTTGAGGCGCTGCTGGCGTGCCTGCCGCAGGAGGCCCGCGACGCCGCGCCGGCCGCCGCGAGGGTGGCGCGCCTGCGCGCGGAGATCCGCGCGGCACACGCGCCGCTGCAGGCGCTGCACCAGGCGATCCTCGACCGGATCGCCGCCGCGCTGCCGGCCGATGCTTTCGTCAGCACCGACATGACCCAACTGGCCTATACCGGCAACTACGCGTTCGCCAGCCGAGCGCCGCGCAGCTGGCTGCATCCCACCGGCTACGGCACCCTCGGCTACGGCCTGCCGGCCGGCATCGGCGCCAAGCTCGGCGTCCCGCAGCGCCCGGGCCTGGTGCTGGTCGGCGATGGCGGCTTCCTCTACACCGCGCAGGAACTGGCCACCGCCAGCGAGGAACTGGACAGTCCGCTGGTGGTGCTACTGTGGAACAACGACGCGCTCGGCCAGATCCGCGACGACATGCTCGGCCTGGACATCGAGCCGGTCGGCGTGCTGCCGCGCAACCCCGACTTCGCCCTGCTGGGCCGCGCCTACGGTTGCGCGGTGCGCCAGCCGCAGGACCTGGACGAACTGGAGCGCGACCTGCGCGCCGGCTTCGGGCAGCCCGGCGTGACCCTGATCGAACTGCGGCACGCCTGCGCGCGCTGACCGCCGGACAAGGAGAGCATCCATGCGCTATTCCGACTTCACTCAACGTATCGCCGGCGACGGCGCCGCTGCCTGGGACATCCACTATCGCGCGCTGGCGCGGGTCGAGCAGGGCGAGGAAATCCTCCTGCTGTCGGTCGGCGACCCCGACTTCGATACCCCGGCGCCCATCGTCCAGGCGGCCATCGACAGCCTGCTGGCCGGCAACACCCACTACGCCGACGTGCGCGGCAAGCGCGCCCTGCGCCAGCGCATCGCCGAGCGCCACCGGCGGCGCAGCGGCCAGGCGGTGGACGCGGAGCAGGTGGTGGTGCTGGCAGGCGCCCAGTGCGCGCTGTATGCGGTGGTGCAGTGCCTGCTGAATCCGGGCGACGAGGTGATAGTCGCCGAGCCGATGTACGTTACCTACGAAGCGGTGTTCGGCGCCTGTGGCGCGCGGGTGGTGCCGGTGCCGGTGCGCTCCGAGAATGGCTTCCGCGTGCAGGCCGAGGAGGTCGCCGCACTGATCACCCCGCGCACGCGCGCGATGGCGCTGAACAGCCCGCACAACCCGTCCGGCGCCAGCCTGCCGCGGGCCACCTGGGAAGCCCTGGCCGAGCTGTGCATGGCCCATGACCTGTGGATGATCTCCGACGAGGTCTACAGCGAACTGCTGTTCGACGGCGAGCATGTCAGCCCGGCCAGCCTGCCGGGGATGGCCGACCGTACCGCGACCCTCAACAGCCTGTCGAAATCCCACGCCATGACCGGCTGGCGGGTCGGCTGGGTGGTCGGTCCCGCAGCACTCTGCGCGCACCTGGAGAACCTCGCCCTGTGCATGCTCTATGGCTCGCCGGAATTCATCCAGGATGCCGCCTGCACCGCGCTGGAAGCGCCGCTGCCGGAGTTGGAGGCGATGCGCGAGGCCTACCGCCGCCGCCGCGACCTGGTAATCGAGTGCCTGGCCGACAGCCCCGGCCTGCGTCCACTGCGCCCGGACGGCGGCATGTTCGTGATGGTCGACATCCGTCCCACCGGACTTTCCGCCCAGGCCTTCGCCGACCGCCTGCTGGACCGCCATGGCGTATCGGTGCTCGCCGGCGAAGCCTTCGGCCCGAGCGCCGCCGGTCACATCCGCCTCGGCCTGGTGTTGGGCGCCGAACCGCTGCGCGAAGCCTGTCGGCGCATTGCGCTGTGCGCCGCCGAGTTGCTCGGCCAGGCCTGAACCCCTCGGCCGCGAGCGATGCGGCCGGTCACCACGATTCGGAAACCACGATGAACGTACTGATCGTCCACGCCCACAACGAACCGCAATCCTTCACCCGCGCGCTCTGTGACCAGGCATGCGAGACCCTGGCAGGCCAGGGCCACGCGGTGCAGGTCTCGGATCTCTACGCGATGAACTGGAATCCGGTGGCCAGTGCCGCCGACTTCGCCGAGCGCGCCGATCCCGACTACCTGGTGTACGCCCTGGAGCAGCGCGAGAGCGTCAAGCGCCAGAGCCTGGCCGCCGACATCCAGGCCGAGCTGGACAAGCTGCTGTGGGCCGACCTGCTGATCCTCAACTTTCCGATCTACTGGTTCTCGGTGCCGGCGATCCTCAAGGGGTGGTTCGACCGGGTACTGGTGTCCGGGGTCTGCTATGGCGGCAAGCGCTTCTACGACCAGGGTGGCCTGGCCGGCAAGAAGGCGCTGGTCAGCCTGACCCTGGGCGGGCGCCAGCACATGTTCGGCGAGGGTGCCATCCACGGACCGCTGGAGGACATGCTGCGGCCGATCCTGCGTGGCACCCTGGCCTATGTCGGCATGCAGGTGCTGGAGCCCTTCGTCGCCTGGCACGTGCCATACATCAGCGAGGAAGCGCGCGGCAACTTCCTGCGCGCCTACCGGGCGCGGCTGGAAAATCTCGAGCAGGATGTACCCCTGCGGTTCCCGCGGCTGGAGCAGTTCGACGCGCTGCTCCAGCCGCTGGCGCGCTGACCCGGGCGACGCGCGCCAGGCCAGTCAAGCGAAGACGCCCCCGACCGGGGGCGTCTTGGCTCGTGCTAGTACTGCTGGCGCGGCTTGCTCTGTAACTGCTCGGAGGCGGCCTTGGCCAGGTCCGGCGGGAGGAAGTCCTTGTCCGGATCGTAATCCTGCTTCAGGTAGGCGCTGAGCGCCTCCAGGTCGGCCGGGCTGAGGGTGCCGGCCGCCTGCTTCAGGCGCAGGGTATCGAGGATGTAGTCGTAGCGGCTGTTGTTGTAGTCGCGCACGGCGGCGTACAGCTGGCGCTGGGCGTTGAGCACGTCGACGATGTTGCGGGTGCCGACCTGGTAGCCGATCTCGGTGGCTTCCAGCGAACTCTGGTTGGAGATGATCGCCTGGCGCCGCGCCTGGACCTGCTCGACGTCGGTATTCACCGCGCGGTGCAGGTTGCGGGTGTCCTGCACCACCTGGCGGCGCTGGCCTTCGCGGGATTGCTCGCTCTGGTTGAGGCGCTGGTAGGACTCGCGGACCTGGGAGGAGGTCAGGCCGCCGCTGTAGATCGGGATGTTCAGTTCCAGGCCAATCGTGCGTTCCTCGACATCCTTGCCGTAGTGCACCAGCGGATTGGCGGCGCTGTTGGCGAAGCCGAGGGCGTCGTTGTCGCCCTTCTGGTACTGGGCCACGGCATCGAGGGTCGGCAGGTGCCCGGCCTTGCGCTGGCGGAGGGTTTCCTCGGCGGCGTTGACCGCGTAGTTGCTGGCCAGCAGGCGCAGGTTCTGCTGCACCGCGGTGTCGACCCAGGCCTTGGCGTCGTTCGGCGCCGGCGGCACCACCGGCAGGGTATGGCGCATGCCCTCGATGGCGCTGTAGTCGCGGTTGGTCAGGGTCACCAGGGCCTGGAAGGCATCGTCCACGCGCTGTTCGGCGATCAACCGGTTGGCGCGGGCGGTGTCGTAGCTGGCCTGGGCCTCGAGCACGTCGGTCTTGTCGGAAAGGCCCACGTCGAAGCGCTCGTTGGCCTGGTCCAATTGACGCTTGAAGGCGGCTTCCTCGGCCTTGCTGGTGGCCAGGTTGTCCTGGGCGCGGAGCACCGTGAAGTAGGTCTCGGCGCTGCGCAGGACCAGGTCCTGCTGGGTCGCGGAGAATTCCAGCTTGGCCTGGTCGCTGGTTTCCTTGGCGGCCTGCCACTGGAACCAGCGGTCGGCGCGGAACAGCGGCTGGCTGAGGCTGGCCTGGACCACATGACTGCTGCGTTTGACCGTGGCGGCCGGTTCGTCGAGAGCGATCCGTGAGTCGCCGATACGGCCGCCGGCGCCGAGTTGCGGCAGCAGGCCGGCGCGGGCCTGGGGCACCACTTCCTTGCGCGCCAGGTAGTCGGCCTGGGCGGCGGCGAGGTCGGCGTTGTTGTCGACGGCTTCCTTGTAGACGCTGATCAGGTCGGTCTTGGTCGGCAGCGGGGTCGGCTGGGCGGCCCAGGCGACACCGGTAGCAGCGGCCACGGCGGCCGCCAGGGAGAGTCTGCGCAGCATTCGTTCGTCCTGGAAAAGATGCGAGGTGGGGCAAGGCTAAGGTCGCTACCGGTGGCGGTCAAGGCACCTGCGCGGCAACTGATCGAAGAGCCAGTCCGGATCGATGTGCCGGCG
This sequence comes from Pseudomonas sp. 18-147, assembly GCF_051048045.1. Lineage (NCBI taxonomy): Bacteria > Pseudomonadati > Pseudomonadota > Gammaproteobacteria > Pseudomonadales > Pseudomonadaceae > Pseudomonas > Pseudomonas sp. 18-147. The sequence goes on along the minus strand of NZ_CP182296.1, from coordinate 5,888,291 downwards.
AACGTGCGGGGATCTGCGTCTTCCCTGGCGAGAGGGCGCCGGACTGGACCATGACTGCCGGTCGGGCGGGGCGTTTTCCCGTTGGCGTATCCCGCCGGTGTTGATTAGACTGCCGGGGTTCTTGTCGGGGTGCCCTATACGAGGGGCTGAGATCGGATAGTTCCGGATCCCGTTGAACCTGATCGGGCTAGCGTCCGGTTCCGCCTCGCGCGGACCGCAGCAACCCGCGTAGGGAACAAGATGTCCGCGCCATGCCTGCCTTGCCGGCGCGTCCTTCTCGCCACCAGTCCCGGTGGCCCCGCGTTCCAGGTTCTCCCGACAATCACCCAGGAGAGCCATCGATGAGCGCAACGCAGAAGAACAACATCACCCGCCTTGAGCAGCTCGACCGCCAGTCGACGCAGCCTTTCCCGAACTCGCGCAAGGTCTACCTGACCGGCTCGCGCCCGGACATCCGCGTCCCGGTGCGGGAAATCTCCCTCGCCGACACCCCCACCGCCTTCGGCGGCGAAAAAAACCCGCCGGTGTTCGTCTACGACACCTCCGGCCCGTATACCGACCCTGAGGTCCGCATCGACCTGCGCAAGGGCCTGCCTGACGTGCGTTCGCGCTGGATCGACGAGCGCGGCGACACCGAGATCCTCCCCGGCCTGACCTCCGAGTTCGGCCAGGCCCGCCTGGCCGACGCCAGCCTCGACGCCCTGCGCTTCGCCCACGTGCGCACGCCGCGCCGGGCCAAGCCGGGCGCCAACGTCTCGCAGATGCACTACGCGAAGAAAGGCATCATCACCCCGGAGATGGAATACATTGCCATCCGCGAGAACATGAAGCTGCAGGAAGCCCGGGCCGCCGGCCTGCTCGACCAGCAGCACCCGGGGCACAGCTTCGGTGCCAACATCCCGAAGGAAATCACCCCCGAGTTCGTCCGCGAGGAAGTCGCCCGCGGCCGCGCGATCATTCCGGCGAACATCAACCACACCGAGCTTGAGCCGATGATTATCGGCCGCAACTTCCTGGTGAAGATCAACGGCAACATCGGCAACAGCGCGCTGGGCTCCTCGATCGAGGAAGAAGTGGAGAAGCTCACCTGGGGCATCCGCTGGGGCGCCGACACGGTGATGGACCTGTCCACCGGCAAGCACATCCATGAAACCCGCGAGTGGATCCTGCGCAACAGCCCGGTACCGATCGGCACCGTACCGATCTACCAGGCGCTGGAGAAGGTCAACGGCGTCGCCGAGGACCTGACCTGGGAAATCTTCCGCGACACCCTGATCGAACAGGCCGAGCAGGGCGTCGACTACTTCACCATTCACGCCGGCGTGCTGCTGCGCTATGTGCCGCTGACCGCCAAGCGGGTCACCGGCATCGTTTCCCGCGGCGGCTCGATCATGGCCAAGTGGTGCCTGGCGCACCACCAGGAGAACTTCCTCTACACGCATTTCGAAGAGATCTGCGAAATCATGAAGGCCTACGACGTCAGCTTCTCGCTGGGCGATGGCCTGCGTCCGGGCTCGGTGGCCGACGCCAACGACGCCGCCCAGTTCGGCGAGCTGGAAACCCTCGGCGAGCTGACCAAGATCGCCTGGAAGCACGATGTGCAGGTGATGATCGAAGGTCCCGGCCACGTGCCGATGCAATTGATCAAGGAAAACATGGACAAGCAGCTGGAGTGCTGTGACGAGGCGCCGTTCTACACCCTCGGCCCGCTGACCACCGACATCGCCCCCGGCTACGACCACATCACCTCCGGCATCGGCGCGGCGATGATCGGCTGGTTCGGCTGCGCCATGCTCTGTTACGTCACGCCCAAGGAGCACCTGGGTCTGCCGAACAAGGATGATGTGAAGACCGGGATCATCACCTACAAGATCGCCGCCCATGCCGCCGACCTCGCCAAGGGCCACCCGGGCGCGCAGATCCGCGACAACGCGCTATCCAAGGCGCGCTTCGAGTTCCGTTGGGAGGACCAGTTCAACCTTGGCCTGGACCCGGACACCGCGCGGGCGTTCCATGACGAGACCCTGCCGAAGGACTCGGCCAAGGTCGCGCACTTCTGCTCCATGTGCGGACCGAAGTTCTGCTCGATGAAGATCACCCAGGAAGTCCGCGACTACGCCAAGGAGAACGGCCTGTCCGACGAGAGCAAGGCCATCGAGGCCGGCTTCCAGGAGCAGGCGGCGCGCTTCAAGGACGAAGGATCGGTGATCTACAGGCAGGTCTAGGCCGCGCCACGGGGCCCCTCGCCGTGACGAGGGGCTGCGGAGCGTCGGAAGCGTCAGCCTCGGCCGGGGAACAGGTTCGGCTTGACGATGCCGTTCAGGCGCGGATACGGGATCTTCAGTTCGGGGTGGGCATAGGAATACGGCGCGATGGAGTAGGCGTCGTACTTCAGCGTCACCGCGCCGAAGGTCAATGCCACGTGCGGGGTGCGCTGGAACGGCCAGGTCTTCTGGAAATCGGCGTCCTGGTCGAGCTTGTTGGCCAGCAGCCAGGCCTTGTGCGCCAGCTCGGCCTGTTTCCAGAAGGCTTCTTCCTGGCCGGGAACCAGCATGTCCTGCAGGCTCAGCACCTTGTGCTGCCTGCGGTCGTAGTTGATGAAGCCGCGACCGGGCATGCCGTGGGCGCCGCCGGTGAACAGGTAGCTGGAAAGCTCGATGATCACCAGACCGTCATGTTGTTCGCGCACCTTGGCTTGCAGGTAGCTGCTCCAGCCCGGCTCGGCGCTGTCCAGGAACTGCCGCTCGTAGGCCGCCAGCGATGCCGGCAGGGGCGTTTCGTTGTTTTCCCGGGTCATTTCCAGCAGGGCGCGCTCGACGATCGGGTCCAACTGCGGTTCGTCGGGGAACTTCAAGGTGTCGATGTTTACCAAGGGACACTGTTCGCCCTGACAGCCGGGCTTCAGGTGCTCGCTGGCGAGGCGCTCGGTGGGCAGCGGGTCGTCGAGGCCGGGCTTGAAGAGGCTCTGGCAGGCGCTCAGCAGAACGACCAGGCTGCCGAGGGCGGCGAATTTCAGAAGGCGCATGGGATTCCTTTTGCGACGGTGGATGGGCGGGCTCGAAGCGTCGACCAGTCCGTTTCGACCCTGGCGTCGCGCTTGAGTTCGGCCCGCGCAAACCCCAAGTATGGCCTAGCCGTGGCCGGGAAACACGCCCGTGCGGCGAGCGCCACGAAGTTTTCCCGAGCTGTCCTGAAAGTGGCTGCGCCCTGCGCCGGGCCGCGATAGGATGGCGCGAAACCCACATACCCGAGTGAAGTGAGTCGAGGATGTCCGAAACCTTCAAACCCGCCCCCGGTGACGTCGAGCTCGTGCAGCGCGAGGAATGCTTCCGCGGCTTCTATCGTCTCGATCGCCTGCGCCTGCGGCATCGCCAGTTCGACGGCAGCATGGGCCGGGAAATCAGTCGGGAACTGTTCGTCCGCCATGACGCGGTCTGCGTGCTGCCCTACGACCCGCAGCGCGATTGCGTGGTGCTCATCGAGCAATTCCGCGTCGGGGCGATGCAGAAGCTCGCCAACCCCTGGCTGCTGGAGCTGGTCGCCGGCCTGATCGACAAGGACGAGCAACCGGAGGAAGTGGCCCATCGCGAGGCGATGGAGGAGGCCGGGCTGACTCTCGGTGCGCTCTGGCCGATAACCCAGTACCTGCCGTCGCCGGGCGGCACCGACGAAGTGGTGCACCTGTTCGTCGGCCGTTGCGACAGCGAAGGCGTCGGCGGCGTGCATGGCTTGCCGGAGGAGGGCGAGGACATCCGCGTCCACGTCTGGCCGTTGGAAGATGCGCTGCAGGCCGTGCGCGACGGGCGGATCAACAACGCGGCGAGCATCATCGCCCTGCAGTGGCTGGCCCTGAACCGGGCCGAGGTGCGTGGGCTATGGGCCTGAACCTGCTGCGCGAGCGCTACCGGGTCGACCTGGCCAGCCTGCAGGCGACCTGCGAAGCGAACTACGCGCGGCTCATGCGCCTGCTCCCGGACATGCGCGAGGCGCAGGCCTCGCGCCGGGTCGCGCTGAGCGAAGGGGAGCGGCTGCTCGGCGTACTTGCGCTGGAAGTGACCGAGGCCTGCCCCTACACCACCACCCTGCAGGTGCGCCAGGAACTGGGCCTGCCCTGGTTGCCGGCGCCGCGGCTGGAAGTGCGGGTCTACCACGATGCGCGGATGGCCGAGGTGATCGGCGCCGAACAGGCGCGGCGGCTGATGGCGATCTATCCCTACCCGAACCAGGCGATGCACCAGCCCGACGAGAAGAACCAGCTCAACCTGTTCCTCGGCGAGTGGCTCGCCCATTGCCTGGCCTGCGGCCACGAAATGGAGCCGGTGGCCCAGCGCTGAGCGGTTGCAGGCAAAAGGCCAGTTGAATGACATCAAGCCAAAAGTAGTCCTCGCAACTGTGATCTGTTCCGCTTTCCGGGTTTGCCGCCACTTTCGTCGGTCACCATAATCATCCCTTTCACCGCGGACGCCTCGCCTTCAGGAGACGGCCCCTTGTCACGCCATTCGAACACTCCCGCCACCGACGCCTCCGTACTGCTGGTGCAGCTTTCGGACAGCCACCTGTTCGCCGAGGATGGCGCGCGCCTGCTTGGCATGGATACCGCCCATAGCCTGGAGAAGGTGGTCGAGCGGGTCGCCCGGGAGCAGCCGCGGATCGACCTGATTCTCGCCACCGGCGACGTCTCCCAGGACGGCAGCCTCGATTCCTACACACGCTTCCGCAGGTTGAGCGCCCCCCTGGACGCGCCGTTGCGCTGGTTCGCCGGTAACCACGACGAACGCGAGCCGATGCAAAGGGCGACCGAGGGCAGCGACCTGCTGGAGCAGGTCGTCGACGTCGGCAACTGGCGCGTGGTGTTGCTCGACTCGAGCATTCCCGGCGCGGTGCCGGGCTATCTCGAGGAGGACCAGCTGGAGCTGCTGCGGCGCGCCATCGACAGCGCCGGCGAACGCTTCTTGCTGGTTTCCTTCCATCACCACCCGGTGCCGATCGGCAGCGACTGGATGGATCCCATCGGCCTGCGCAACCCGCAGGCGCTGTTCGACCTGCTGGCGCCCTATCCGCAGGTACGCTGCCTGCTGTGGGGGCACATTCACCAGGAGTTCGACCGCCAGCGCGGCCCGCTGCGCCTGCTGGCTTCGCCGTCCACCTGCGTACAGTTCGCCCCCGGTAGCAGCGACTTCACCCTCGACCGCCTGGCGCCGGGCTACCGCTGGTTGCGCCTGCACGACGACGGGCGCCTGGAAACGGGGATCTCGCGGGTCGACGACGTCGTCTTCGAAGTGGACTACGACACCGCCGGATACTGACATGCCCCCGGTCGCGGGGTACCGCGGCCACGTGCGTCGTTGCCGATCGGCGCGCAGGCTGGAAGATGAAGCCTGGAAGCTGTTACCGTTCGGCTTTCCCTACCGAGTTGAAGCCCATTAGCCCGTTCCCGATGACCGCGACCAGCCCATCCCTGCTGTATATCCACGGCTTCAACAGTTCGCCCGAATCGCACAAGGCGCGTCAGCTGCAGGCGGCCTTCGGCCACTTGGGCCTGGCCGAAGGCCTGCGCGTCCCGGCCCTGCACCATCACCCACGGCAGGCTATCGCCCAGTTGGAGCGGGCCATCGCCGAGCTCGGGCGACCGGTGCTGGTCGGCAGCTCCCTGGGTGGCTACTATGCGACCCATTTGGCGGAGCGCCATGGCCTGGCGGCGATCCTGGTCAATCCGGCGGTCGCCCCGCATCGCTCCTTCGACGGCTACCTGGGCGCGCAGACCAACCACTACAGCGGCGAGACCTGGGAACTCACCGAGGACCACGTGGCGGCGTTGGCCGAACTGGAAGTCACGCACCTGCAACGTCCCGAACGCTACCAGGTATGGCTGCAGACCGCCGACGAAACCCTCGATTATCGCGTCGCGCAGGCCTTCTACCGAGCCTGCGCGCTACGTATCCAGGCCGGCGGCGACCACGGTTTCCAGGGCTTCGCCCGGCACCTGCCGGCGCTGCTGGCGTTCGCCGGCTACCCGTCGGCGCTGTGGCGCGACACCGACTTTTCGACTTTTGACTGAATAGAGACCCCATGGCTACTTACAACGCAGACGCCATCGAAGTCCTTTCCGGCCTCGACCCGGTGCGCAAGCGCCCGGGGATGTACACCGACACCACCCGCCCCAACCACCTGGCCCAGGAAGTCATCGACAACAGCGTCGACGAAGCCCTGGCCGGCCACGCGAAGAGCGTGCAGGTGGTCCTGCACCAGGACAACTCGCTGGAAGTCATCGACGATGGCCGCGGCATGCCGGTGGACATCCACCCGGAAGAGGGCGTGCCGGGCGTCGAGCTGATCCTTACCAAGCTGCATGCCGGCGGCAAGTTCTCGAACAAGAACTACCAGTTCTCCGGCGGCTTGCACGGGGTCGGCATCTCGGTGGTGAACGCGCTCTCGACCCGGGTCGAGGTACGCGTCAAGCGCGACGCCAACGAGTACCGGATGACCTTCGCCGACGGCTTCAAGGACAGCGATCTGGAAGTCATCGGCACGGTCGGCAAGCGCAATACCGGTACCAGCGTGCATTTCTGGCCGGATCCGAAGTATTTCGATTCGGCGAAGTTCTCGGTCAGCCGCCTCAAGCATGTGCTCAAGGCCAAGGCGGTGCTGTGCCCGGGCCTGAGCGTGGTGTTCGAGGACAAGAACACCGGCGAGCGCGTCGAGTGGCACTTCGAGGACGGCCTGCGCTCCTACCTGACCGACGCGGTCGCCGAGCTGCCGCGCCTGCCCGATGAACCCTTCTGCGGCAACCTCGAAGGTTCCAAGGAAGCGGTGAGCTGGGCCCTGCTGTGGCTGCCCGAGGGCGGTGAGTCGGTGCAGGAAAGCTACGTCAACCTGATTCCCACGGCCCAGGGCGGCACCCATGTGAACGGCCTGCGCCAGGGCCTGCTCGACGCCATGCGCGAGTTCTGCGAGTTCCGCAACCTGTTGCCGCGCGGCGTCAAGCTGGCGCCCGAGGACGTCTGGGAGCGGATCGCCTTCGTCCTCTCGATGAAGATGCAGGAGCCGCAGTTCTCCGGGCAGACCAAGGAGCGCCTGTCGTCCCGCGAGGCGGCGGCGTTCGTCTCGGGCGTGGTGAAGGACGCCTTCAGCCTGTGGCTCAACGAGCACGCCGAGATCGGCCTGCAGTTGGCGGAACTGGCGATCAGCAATGCCGGGCGTCGTCTCAAGGCGGGCAAGAAGGTCGAGCGCAAGAAGATCACCCAGGGGCCGGCGCTGCCCGGCAAACTGGCCGACTGCGCCGGACAGGAACCGATGCGCGCGGAACTGTTCCTGGTCGAGGGCGACTCCGCCGGCGGCTCGGCGAAGCAGGCGCGGGACAAGGAATTCCAGGCGATCATGCCGCTGCGCGGAAAGATCCTGAACACCTGGGAAGTGGACGGCGGCGAGGTGCTCGCCAGCCAGGAGGTCCACGACATCGCGGTGGCCATCGGCGTCGATCCGGGTGCCAGTGACCTGGCCCAGCTGCGCTACGGCAAGATTTGTATCCTCGCGGATGCCGACTCCGACGGGCTGCACATCGCCACGCTGCTCTGCGCGCTGTTCGTCCGCCATTTCCGCCCGCTGGTGGAAGCCGGCCACGTCTACGTGGCGATGCCGCCGCTGTACCGCATCGACCTCGGCAAGGACATCTACTACGCCCTCGACGAAGCCGAGCGCGACGGCATCCTCGAGCGCCTGGCCGCAGAGAAGAAGCGCGGCAAGCCGCAGGTCACCCGCTTCAAGGGCCTTGGCGAAATGAATCCGTTGCAACTGCGCGAGACCACCATGGATCCGAATACCCGGCGGCTGGTCCAGCTCACCCTGGAGGACGCCACCGGTACCCTGGAGATCATGGACATGCTGCTGGCCAAGAAGCGCGCCGGTGACCGCAAGTCCTGGCTGGAAAGCAAGGGCAACCTGGCCGAGGTGCTGGTCTGATGCGCCGCCTGCTGGCCATCCTCGGCCTGTTCGGGGGCCTGGTCCAGGCGGCCGAGGCGCCGCCAGAGCCACCGGTTCCGGCAGCCTTGAGCTTCATCTCCGAACATGCGGTGGAGGGCATGCGCGGCGGCAACCTCTCCGGGCTGGCCTGGTGTGGCGGCGCGCTGTGGACGGTTTCCGACCGCGACGATGACCGCCTGTATCGCCTGCAACCCTCGGCCGAAGGCTCCGACCAGCCCTGGCAGGCCGAGGCCGAGAGTTTCATCGCTCCGACCCCGCCGGACAGCGGGTTGCCCTGGGGCATGAGCACGCGGGTCTGGCTCAGTGGCCTGGTGCGCGGCGGCAACCTCGACTTCGAAGGCATCGCCTGCGATGCCGCCGGCAATCGCTACCTGGTCAGCGAGGCGCACGCGGCGGTCCTGCAACTGCCGGTGAGCGGCACGCCGAACTGGCTGCGCCTGCCGCCCGGCCTGCTGCCGCAAGCGCGGGCCAGCGGCATGCTGATGAATTTCAACGCGCTGTTCGAAGGGATCGCCGTCGACCCCGAGGGCAAGCGCCTCTGGCTGGCTGCCGAGCGCGAGCGCCGCGGCCTGCTGGTGGCCCACCGCGACAACAGTGCCTGGCGCTGCGAGGGCAGCTGCGTACTGCTCGCCGAGGGCGGCAAGATCGAGCCGCCGCCGGAACTGGGCAGCGCGCGCAAGCTGCCGAAGGATTTCTCCGACCTCGCCTTCTACCGCGGCAAGCTGTTCACCCTGGAGCGCCTGGCGCATCAGATCTGCCGCCGCGACCTGGCCCAGGCCAAGGTCGAGCGCTGCTGGTCGTTCGCCTCGGCGGTCCTGGCGCCGGAGCGTCGCTACGAGCTGCCTTATGGCGTCGCGGAAGCCCTGTCGCTGGACGACAAGGGCGCCTGGCTGGGCATCGACAATGGCGACCATGCGCGCGCCGATGGCGACGTGCGGCCCTTCGTCCTGCGCTTCGCCGCGCCCGCCGGCGGCTGGTTGGGGGACAAGTGACGCAACAGGCGCCCGGTCAGCGGCTGGGACGGATCATGCTGGTGCTGGCCTGGGTCGCCGGGCTGGCGCTGGCGACGCGCTATTTCGGCGTATGGGAAGATCGACAGCGCAACCCGAACCAGGCGCCGCAATCGATCCATGGCGACGGCTACGTCGAGTTGCGCCTGGCCAGCAGCCGCCAGGGCCATTACCTGCTGAACGGGCAGATCAACGGCCAGGGCGTGACCTTCCTGCTCGATACCGGGGCGACCCAGGTGGCGGTGCCGGAAGCCCTGGCGGCAAGACTCGCGCTGGAGCGCGGCGCGCCGATCACCCTGAGCACGGCCAACGGCCGCGCCACGGGCTGGCGCACGCGGCTGGACCAGCTGCAACTCGGCGATATCCGCCTGTCCGGGGTCGCGGCGCTGATTGCGCCGGGCATGGACGGCGATGAGGTGCTACTCGGCATGAGCGCCCTGAAACAACTCGAATTCACCCAGCGCGACGGCACCCTGGTGCTGCGCCAAAACACTTCTCCGTGAGGTACGCATGAGCGAATCCCTCGATCTGAGCCTGGAAGGGGTCGAACGCCGGTCGTTGGCCGAGTTCACCGAGCAGGCCTATCTGAATTATTCCATGTACGTGATCATGGACCGCGCCCTGCCGCATATCGGCGACGGCCTGAAACCGGTGCAGCGACGCATCGTCTACGCCATGAGCGAACTGGGGCTGGATGCCGATTCCAAGCACAAGAAGTCGGCGCGCACCGTCGGCGACGTGCTCGGCAAGTTCCACCCGCACGGCGACTTGGCCTGCTACGAGGCCATGGTGCTGATGGCGCAGCCGTTCTCCTATCGCTATCCGCTGGTGGACGGCCAGGGCAACTGGGGGGCGCCGGACGATCCCAAGTCCTTCGCCGCCATGCGTTATACCGAGGCGCGCCTGTCGCGCTATTCCGAGGTGCTGCTCAGCGAACTGGGCCAGGGTACCGTGGACTGGGTACCGAACTTCGACGGCACCCTCGACGAGCCGGCCGTGCTGCCGGCCCGCCTGCCCAACCTGCTGCTCAACGGCACCACCGGCATCGCGGTGGGCATGGCCACCGACGTGCCGCCGCACAACCTGCGGGAAGTCGCGTCGGCCTGCGTGCGCCTGCTCGACCAGCCGGGCGCGACGGTCGCCGAATTGTGCGAACACGTGCCGGGCCCGGACTTCCCCACCGAAGCCGAGATCATCACCCCGCGCGCCGACCTGCAGAAGGTCTACGAGACCGGCCGCGGTTCGGTGCGCATGCGCGCGGTGTACCGCGTCGAGGACGGCGACATCGTCATCCACGCCCTGCCGCACCAGGTGTCCGGTTCCAAGGTGCTGGAACAGATCGCCGGGCAGATGCAGGCCAAGAAGCTGCCGATGGTGGCCGACCTGCGCGACGAGTCGGACCACGAGAACCCGACCCGCATCGTCATCATCCCGCGTTCGAACCGGGTCGATGTCGAAGAGCTGATGACCCATCTGTTCGCCACCACCGACCTGGAGACCAGCTACCGGGTCAACCTGAACATCATCGGCCTCGACGGCAAGCCGCAGGTCAAGGACCTGCGCCAGTTGCTCTCGGAGTGGTTGCAGTTCCGCATCGGCACCGTGCGTCGACGCCTGCAGTTCCGCCTGGACAAGGTCGAGCGCCGCCTGCATCTGCTGGATGGCTTGCTGATCGCCTTCCTCAACCTCGACGAGGTGATCCACATCATCCGCACCGAGGACCAGCCCAAGGCGGTGCTGATGGAGCGCTTCGAACTCAGCGAGGTGCAGGCCGACTACATCCTCGACACCCGCCTGCGCCAGTTGGCGCGCCTGGAAGAGATGAAGATCCGCGGCGAGCAGGAAGAGTTGCTGAAGGAGCAGAAGCGCCTGCAGACCCTGCTCGGCAGCGAGGCCAAGCTGAAGAAGCTGGTGCGCGAGGAGCTGATCAAGGACGCCGAGACCTACGGCGACGACCGCCGTTCGCCGATCGTCGCCCGCGCCGAGGCCCGCGCGCTGTCGGAAACCGAGCTGATGCCCACCGAACCGGTGACCGTGGTGCTCTCGGACAAAGGCTGGGTGCGTTGCGCCAAGGGCCACGACATCGACGCCGCCGGCCTTTCCTACAAGGCCGGCGACGGCTTCAAGGCCGCCGCGCCGGGACGCTCGAACCAGTATGCGGTGTTCATCGACTCCACCGGGCGCAGCTACTCGCTGCCGGCCCACAGCCTGCCGTCCGCGCGGGGCCAGGGCGAGCCGCTCAGCGGCCGGCTGACGCCGCCGCCGGGGGCCAGCTTCGAATGCGTGCTGCTGCCGGACGACGATGCGCTGTTCGTGATCGCTTCCGACGCCGGCTATGGTTTCGTGGTCAAGGGCGAGGACCTGCAGGCTAAGAACAAGGCCGGCAAGGCCCTGCTCAGCCTGCCCAACGGCTCCGCCGTGGTGGCGCCGCGCCCGGTGCGCGATGTGGAGCAGGATTGGCTGGCGGCCGTGACGACCGAGGGCCGTCTGCTATTGTTCAAGGTCTCCGACCTGCCGCAGCTCGGCAAGGGCAAGGGCAACAAGATCATCGGCATCCCCGGCGAACGCGTGGCCAGCCGCGAGGAATACCTCACCGACCTGGCTGTTCTGCCAGCCGGGGCAACGTTGGTCCTGCAGGCCGGAAAGCGTACCCTGTCGCTCAAGGGCGACGACCTGGAACACTACAAGGGAGAGCGCGGCCGGCGAGGCAACAAGCTGCCGCGCGGATTCCAGCGCGTCGACAGCCTGCTGGTGGATATTCCGCCACAGGATTGAAATGAGCCGTTACCGGTCTCCGATCTCTCGCATATCCGCAAGGGAATGGCGAAAGCGGCCTCTTCCGAGGCCGGCTTTCCGGGGGAATGTCGTCTCCCTGGCGGGTTCCGCCGGGTTTTCCCCTGACGCAGGTGGTCCGAAACCGGTTTCGGAATACGCTCTGCCTCTGGAGCTATGGCGCTGGTTAGGGGATGATACGCCCCTTCGGCCGCCGTTTCCGATGGCGGGTGGCCAGTAGAATTCAAGTCTTGCATCAGTAGTGCCGATCTTCGGCGAAATACGGTGGTTCTCGATGAGCGCGTGGCGCGTCTTCGCATGTCTTTCCCTCGTCAGCCTGCTCGGGCTGACGGGTTGTGCGGTCCATCCGCCGGCCCAGCTCTACCAGTTGGACGTCGGTGCCGCTGCGGTACCGAAAAAGGACGGCGGTGCGGCCGTCCTGCTCGGGCCGGTACAACTGGCCGACTATCTCAAGCGCGATGTGATGGTGCAGCGGCAGGCCGATGGTATTCTCAGTCTGTCCACCGAAGCGCGCTGGGCCGGCAACCTGGAGACCAATGTCAGCCAGCAACTGCTGCGGCAGATGTCCAGCGAGCTGGGCAGCAGCCGCCTGGCGCTGTTCCCGGAAAAACCCGGTTTCACCCCCCAGGTCCAGGTGATGCTGACCATCAGTCGCCTCGACTCCGGCCCCAAGCAGCCGGCAGTGATCGAGGCGCGCTGGCGCCTGTTGGACCAGAAGGGCGACCTGAAGGACAGCCGGGTGTTCCACGAGGAAGAACAGCATCAGGGCAGCATCGGCGACCAGATCCGTGCCCAGAGCGACCTGCTCAAGCGCCTGGCGGCGCAGTTGGCCAAGGACGTCAAGCCGATCGCCGTGGCGGCCGAGGCGCCGCCGCCGGCGACCGCGCGCAAGCCGGTGGCCAAGCCGAAGGTCAAGGAAGAGGAAGGTCCGAAAATGCCACTGGTGGTGCCGATTCGCACCGACGCCGAGGTCTATCGGTTCTGATTGTCGATAGCCGACTAGGAGAAAGCCCCGCCGAAGCGGGGCTTTTTCGTTTCGGCGTCAGCGTGAGCGGCGCAACAGGAAGCGCAGGGCCATGCCGGCGAGCGCCAGCAGCAGGCAGGGCAGCCAGACCCAGCGCGCCTCCGATTGTAGCACCAGCAATCCGCGTTCGCTGAGGAAGCGCGACAGACCGATCGGCGACACGGCGATCGGATGGAACGGCATGAAATAGCGGGCGTCGCTCCAGGGCCAGAACCAGGCGACGCCCAGCCCGCCATTGGTCATCGCGTCCAGCAGGCTGTGCGAGGCGGTGGCCAGCGCCACCCACAGCCCGGCTTTCAGCGGTCCGCTATGCAGCGGCCGGCAGGCGAGGGCGGCGAGCGCGCCGAGTATCGCGGCGAACAATAGCGAATGGCTGAAGCCGCGATGGCCGAAGGCATCGTGATAGGCGATGCCGAGCTTGAAGGCGACTACGTCGAAGTCCGGCAGGCAGGCGGCGAGCATGCCTGCCAGCAGCAGGCGTGGCGGGATCACCCGGCTGCCAAGGGCCAGTCCCACCGCCAGGACCGGCAGCGGGTGGGTGATCAGGGTGGTCACGGGCGGGCGCGGTCGTGCATGCGCGCCAGTTGGCGCTCGAGCATCGACGGATACGGCTCCAGCAGACGCTCGACGCAGCAGGCTCCTTCCGGACTGGCGATGGCGCGGATACGGGCGCGCTCGCGGACCACCGCGTCGTCGGCGATGCTGCGTTCGACCAGCAGCAGGTTGCGGCTGTGCTGGTTGAGGGCGAGGGCGTTCTGCACGGTTTCGTTGAGCAGCAGGTCGGCCTGGGTCTGTTCGCTGAGGTCTTCGCCGAGGCTCAGGCCCAGTTGCAGTTGCAAGGTGATGCCGCTGTCGGCGACCTCGATCTGCAGGGCATGGCCGAGCGCACGCATCAGTTCACCGCAGCAGAGCGCGTTGGTCAGGTAGTCGGCGCGGTTGTCGCGGCTGTGGAAGAGAATCAGGCTGCCGCCGTCGCTGAGCGTGTGCAGGCTGCCCTTGTACTGGCGGGCGGCCTGTTCCAGGCAGTCGCGATAGCGTTGCAGGAGATCCACCAGGCGGCTGCGCGGCAACCGGCGCAACTGTTCCTGGGCGCCGAGCTGGATCGCCAGCACCGCACTGTGTTGCGGTTCGCGCGCAGCGGCGGGCGCTGCGGGCTGTTCCCCGGCTTCGGCTCCGTTCTCGTCGAAGGCGTCCTGGTCCAGCGGGTCTTCGTCGATGGAGGTGAATTCCACCGGCTTGGTCTCGTCCAGCAGGGCGTCGCCCAGCGGAATGTCGTCTTCCTCGAAGGCCGAGGCCTCGACCTTGCGGCTGCGTAGGTCGGCTTCGTCGTCTTCCAGCAGGATGTCGTCGAAGTTCTGCGGCAGCGGTGCTTCTTCCGGCTCCGGCGCCGGCGGCTTCTCCGGCACCAGGCGCTCTTCCAGGTCGCGCGCCAGGTCGCCCAGCTCGTTCTGCAGTTCGGCGCCGGGGGCCGGATTGTCCGGATCGCGCAACCAGACACGCAATTGCAACAAGGGTGTGGAAATCTGCCGCCCCAGGCGCAGGCTGAAATACAGGGCGAGGATCAGCAGGATCAGGCTGATCAGGCCCATGCTCTGCAGGCTGATCATCATCGGCTGCTGGAACTGCTGCATGTCCAGGCTGATGCGCAGGTGCCCGGCGATCACTTCCTGGAAGGTGATCGGCGTCGAGTACAGGCCTTCGGTGGCGCCGAGCAGGCTCTGCTTCGGACGGCTGCCGGCCTCGGCGAGGATGCGCTGGTCGACGCTGTAGATCGCCGCATGGGCCACCAGCGGGTTCTTCACCAGGTTGTTCAGCAGCACGTTGAGGCTGAGGATGTCGTTGGACACCAGCAACTCGGTGGCGGACGCGGCGGTCTGGGTGATCAGGCTCTGGCCCAGGGCATCGGCCTGCTGCTGCATGGCCTGGCGAAACTGCATGCCCATGACCCAGGCGTAGATCAGCAGGGCCAGGGCCACCAGGATCAGGCTATGGCTGGCGAGCCGCAGGGCGATCGGGACGCGGCGCTGGCGCAAGGCACGAAACAGCAGGAGGAAGAAATTGTCGGGCTTGACGGACGTGGGCCGGGTCACAGGGGGCTCGGTCTTCTGAAATAGAGGTATCGCGCAGTATAACCAGCGCCCCCCGAGGGGCAAAGGGCCGTTGACGCGCTTTCCAGGCCGCCGCGCGGCGGTTTCGCGGGTTTTCCCGGTCGGTTCCGACCGGTGGTGATGGCAAATGCCCGGCTCTGCGTCTCTCGGGTGTGCGGGAAAGCGGGTAGAATGGCGTCTTTTACCTGGCGGAGCTTACGCCTTGCGCGAAATTGTCCTGATCAACATCACCGGGGAAGACCGCCCCGGTCTCACCGCGGCCATCACCGGCGTACTGGCCCAGGGCGGGGTGAACATCCTCGACATCGGCCAGGCGGTGATCCACGACACCCTGTCGTTCGGCATCCTGGTGGAAATCCCGGATACCGAGGCTGGTTCCTCGGTCCTCAAGGACGTGCTGTTCACCGCCTACAAGCTGGACCAGCAGGTGCGCTTCACCCCGGTCTCGGAAGAGGACTACCGGCAATGGGTCGACGGCCAGGGCAAGGCGCGGCACATCGTGACCCTGCTCACCCGCCGGGTGACTGCCGAGCAACTGCAGAGGGTCAGCTCGATCACCGCCAAGTACGCGCTGAACATCGACCACATCGACCGTCTCTCCGGGCGCATGCCGCTGGACATGCCCGCCGACAAGGGCAAGGGCTGCATCGAGTTCTCGGTACGCGGCGAACCGGCCGATCCGGCGGCGCTGCGTGCGGAATTCCTCAGCGTCGCCCAGGAATTGAACGTCGACATCGCTTTCCAGCAGGACAGCGTGTTCCGCCGCAATCGCCGGCTGGCGGTGTTCGACATGGATTCGACGCTGATCGAGGCGGAAGTCATCGACGAACTGGCCAAGGCCGCCGGCGTCGGCGAGAAGGTCGCCGCGATCACCGAACGGGCGATGCGCGGTGAACTGGACTTCCGCGCCAGCTTCAAGGAGCGCCTGGCGCTGCTGCAGGGACTGTCGGAAGACGTACTGGAGGAGATCGGCGCCTCGCTGCGTCTGACCGAGGGTGCGGAAACCCTGTTCGCCGAACTCAAGCGCCTGGGTTACAAGACCGCGATCCTGTCCGGCGGCTTCACCTATTTTGCCCGTCAATTGCAGGCGAAGCTGGGGATCGACTACGTGTTCGCCAACGAGTTGCAGATCGTCGACGGCAAGGTCACCGGGGTGGCGGTCGAGCCGATCGTCGATGCCCAGCGCAAGGCCGACCTGCTGCGCGAACTGGCGGCGAAGGAAGGCCTGAGCCTGGAGCAGACCATCGCCGTCGGCGACGGCGCCAACGATCTGCCGATGCTTGGCCTGGCCGGCCTGGGCGTGGCGTTCCGCGCCAAGCCGCTGGTCAAGCAGTCGGCCAAGCAGGCGATCTCGACCCTGGGCCTGGACGGCATCCTCTACCTGCTCGGCTACCGCGACCGCGAAGGGCGAGCCTGAGGCCGGCGGGCGCCTCTTGCCGGCCCGGCAGCCACGAACCAGGTCGGTAGAGCGGAAAAGCAACGGGCGCCCAGGGCGCCCGTTCTTCATTCGTCTCCCGAGGAGAAGTCGTAGTCCATCGCCTGGCTCGGCCCCTGCAGGTAGTAGCCCTGGATGTAGGTGGCGCCGGCTTGCCACAGGGTGGCGAGGACGCTGGCGCTCTCGACGAAGGGGACGATGCTGAGCTTCTGCTGTTCGTGCAGTTCGGCGATCAGGCCCTTGAGGATCTCCTGGTTTTCCACCTGGTTGAGGTCCTGGACGAAGGAGCCATCGATCTTGATGAATTGCACGGTCAGGTGCTTCAGCGCGTTGAACGGATTCAGCGAGCAGCCGAACTGGCTGATCGCCGCCTGGCAATGCAGGGTGGCCAGGCCCTGGGTCAGTTGCTTGGCCTGCTTCAGATAGCTGGTGGCGTCGGCTTCGCTGATCTGGAACACCAGCGACTCCGGCGGCAGGCGCGCGGCCTTCAGCGCCACCCCGAGCCAGGGCAGCAGGCCGGGGTCTTGCAGACTGGCGCTGGACAGGTGGACGAACAGCTTGGTCTGGTGCCCCTTGGCGCGATGCTCGGCGAGCAGCTTGATCGAGTTGAGGATCACCCAGCGGTCGATCTTCTCCGCCAGCCCGGCTTCCTTGGCGGCATGCAGGAACTCCGCCGGCGGCACTTCCTGGCCCTGCGGATTGAGCAGGCGCAGGAGCACCTCGTAGTTCTCGTGGCTGTCGCCGCGCAGGCTGATGACTGGCTGGAACAGCAGGCGGAAGCTGTTGGTCTCCAGCGCCTGCTGGAGGATCGCGATGACGTCGCCGCGCTGGGCGGCGGCGGCAAGCTCTTCCGCCGGGTTGTACTGCTTGATCTGCGACCCGCCCTTGCGTGCCGCGTCATCGGCGCAGCGATGCGCACGGTTCATCACGTCCTGGGCCTTGGCGGTCTTCTCGTCGAGACCGGCGACGCCGATGCTGAGGGTGGCCTGAGCGCTGCGGCCGTTCAGCTCGAAAAGGTGGTTCTCGACCTTCTTCAGCAGTCGTTGCAGTGCCGCTTGCGCCTGCTCGGGAGTCTTGCCCTTGAACAGGGCGGCGAAGATCGAATCGCCGAAACGCGCCAGGTCGGCTTCCTCGCCGAACTGTTCGCGCATCAGTCCGGCCAACTGGCCGAGCAGCAGGTCGATCCCGGAAAGCCCGTGGTCGGCCTGGAGCGAGGGGTAGCCGTTGAGATGGATATAGGCCAGGGTCGACGGCTTGCGGGCGGTCACCGCCTGCTGCACGGCGGCATCCATCAGGTCGAGGAAGTGGCTGCGGTTGTAGAGTCCGGTGACCGGGTCCTGGCTGCTGACTTCGCGGAGCTTTTCTTCCAGTTCGGCGTTGTCGACCTCGCCGCGGATCACCACCTGGATGCAGGGTTCGCCGTCGTAGGTGGCGGCGGAGAGGCTGATGCGCGCCTTGAATTCCTGGCCGTCGAGCTTGACCCCGGTGCAAACCAGTTCGGTCTGGCGCTGGTCGTTCTGGTAGCCCTTGAGGAAATCCTTGAAGGCGCCCTGGTCGCAGGAGGCGATCAGGTCGATGACTGGCAGGCCTTCCAGTTCCTCGGCGTCCTCGTAGCCGAACAGCGCCATGTAGGAGCGGTTGGCGTAGATGTGCATGCCGTCGTGGACGTAGGTGATGGCGTCGACCGAGCTGTCGAGCAGCAACTGGCAGCGTTTTTCCGCCTCGCGCAGGGCGAGTTCGGCGGCGCGGCGCGCGCGGCGTTCGGCGAGGCCGGCCAGCTCGCGGTTGGCGACCAGCACCAGGCGCTCGTCCTCGCCTTGCGGCAGGGCGTCCTGGGCGCCGAGCATCAAGGCGTCGGTGATGGCGTCGGAGCTGTTGTCGGCCACCAGCTGGATGAACGGGATGTCGCGCGACTGGCGGCGCAAGGTGGCGAGCGCCTCGCCGGGCTCGAGACACTCGCTGGTCGGCGCGGCGATCAGCAGGTCCCAGCTTTGCTGGAGGGTCTCGGCGAGGTCCTCGGGAGAGGTCAGTCGATGTACGCGGGTCGCGTGGCCGGCATTGCGGAACAGACTGACCAGGCGTTCGGCTTCGTTCTGCGAGTCTTCCAGAATCAGCAGGCGGATGGTTTTCTTTTCGATGGCCATGGAAAGGGCTCAGTCCGCGTCCGGGCGGGCGCGAAAAGACGGCGAATGGAGGTGTCGGGGCAATCTACAGAGACTTCCAGAGCGAGTCAAAATCTTCCTCCCCCGCAGGCGGCCGGGCCACTGGCGCTGTGACCGGCTTATCGCTCGGGGTGTTCACCGGTTCCGCCGAGCGGTATTCGAACTGGCTGAAGCTGCCGGTCGAGGCCTGCCGGCGATTCAGCACCGCGCGCCGCTCCTCGCCGTGCAGGTTGATCTGCACCCGGCTGCCCTCCTGGAACGGCAGGCGCGGGGTGATCACCGTCGCCGGCCGCGAGATCGCGGCGATTTCCGGCAGCAGCAGGGCGCGCAGGTAGTGGCTGCTCTGCTCGGTCTTGCGCAGCAGTTGCAGGCCGCAGGGCTGCGCCGCCGGGGCGATCATCTCGATGCCCATCTGCGTGCCGCCATTGCGCACCTGGCGGATCCAGCGCACCACCGCGATGCTCCACGCCTGGCCGGGAAGGTCCTGCAGGCCGACCAGTTCGCCCGCCTGCAGTTGGGCGGGCACCTCCTTCGGCCAGCTCAGGCAATAACCGCCGGGGCTGTGGTTGACGATGGGCAGGGCGTAGGTCGGATAGTCCTCGGTGGCGTCAGTCTGTGCGTGGGCCTGCGGGTGATCGGGCTGCCCACCGCGGGACGACTGGTGCGGGCGGTACTCGATTTCCTCCAGCGGCATGCCGGGCTGCCAGTCGGTGACCTTCTGCGCATCGAAGGCGCCGGCCCAGGCGTCCTGGACGTCGGCCTTGAAGCGAGGCGCCTCGGGCGCTTCCTGGATCTGCAGGACCTCGTTGAACGGGCGGCGCCCGGCGAGGAAGTAGTGCAGGGCGCTCATGCCGATGCACAGGGTCAACTGGCCCTGGCCCTGGGTGCGCTGGAAGGTACGTTCGGCGATGTCACCCCAGGCCGAGGAGAGATGTTGCAGCAGGTCCAGGGTCACCCCTTCGATCAGCGGCAGGCGTGCTTTCGCGCGTTCGGCCTCGGGCTGCAGCAGGTATTCGCGGATCAGCTCGACCAGCGGCTGGGTGTCGATGCCCAGGGCACTGGCCAGTTGGGTCTCCGGGTACAGCGAACGGTAGCGCGGCGGGCCGTCGATCTGCGGCACGGCGATGAACAGCGAGCCGGGCAGCGTCGCGCTCTGTATCGACAGCAGCTGGCTCCAGGGTTCGAGCACCTCGGCGAGCCGTGCAATGTTGTTCTGGCGCATCTGGTTGCAGCGCGCGCAGCCGAGCAGCAGCGGAATCAGGTAGGCCTGCTCGACGCTCAGGCCGGGGGTGTGCTTGGCCAGTTCGTCGCGCACCGCGAGACGATGCACGCCGCGCTGGCTGGCCAACTGGTAGAGCTGGTGGAGTTCCAGCCAAAGCCCCTCGGGGACCGGGCAGTACAACTGGCTGGCGCGGATCAGCGGCCCGCACAGGCTGCGGATCGCCCGCTGGATGCCGACCGCGAGCAGCTGCGCGCGGTCGCGGCTGTTGCGCGGCGCTTCCTGGACCACGATCAGCTTGTAGCCGATGGCCAGGTGGTTCTGCAGGGCCTGGCAGAGGTTGGCGATCTTGCGCGGCCGTTCGTCGAGGACGATGGCCTGGTTGAGGAAGTGCCGTTCCAGGTGGGCGCAGACGAAATGCACCTCTGGACGGAACAGTTCGAGCAGTTGCAGGCGGGCCTCGACGGGCAGCACCAACTGGTTGAGTTCGATCAGGCCCTGGTAGAGCTGGCGCGCGGTTTCCCCGAGGTTGGCCTTGGGCAGGTGCGCCAGCCAGTACTTGATGTCCTTCGGGGTGGCGTCGCAGAAGCTCAGGTTCTGCTGCGTCGGAGTGGGGACGCGCAACGAGAGGTGGGGGCTCTGGTTTTCCATGGGGGGTTAGACGGCTCCGCTACTGAAAAGGCTCTACGGGGGGATGAAGCCCCGGAGAGGTGCCGGACTTCCGATCGCCGCGGCTGCGCCTCCTCTTTCTTAACACGGGAGGCGGGTTCATCGTCGTGGCCAGGACAGGAACTGTGCGGCAGTCCGCTTTCCTGACCGAGGGATCGGCACAGGCTCGATAGGACCTTTCCGAACTCTAGCAGCATCGAAATGGACCCGCAGCCTTCGGACGCCACGATCCCGCCGGGAGGTTCCGGCGGCGGGGAGAGACGGGACGGAGGCGCTCGGGGCGCTCCGTCCCGGCGAGGTCAGGACTGTTTCGGCAGTGCCAGGCATTCGCCCATGCGCACCGGGCTCGCTGCCCCGAGGCCGTCGTTGAACGCGACCTGCTGCGGGCCGAACAGGACGATGGCGGTGGAGCCCAGCTTGAAGCGACCGAGCTCGGCGCCTTTTTCCAGGCGGATCGGCGCACGGGCGGCTTCGTCGTAGCGGAAGGTCTTCAGTTCGCGCTTCGGCGGCGTAACCAGGCCGGCCCAGACGGTTTCGATGGAGGCTACGATCATCGCGCCTACCAGCACCACGGCCATCGGACCGCGCTCGGTGTCGAACAGGCAGACCACCCGCTCGTTGCGGGCGAACAGCTCGGGAACGTTTTCCGCGGTGGTCTGGTTCACCGAGAACAGCCGGCCGGGAACGTAGACCATCTCGCGCAGGGTGCCGGCCAGCGGCATGTGCACGCGGTGGTAGTCCCGGGGGGACAGGTAGACGGTGGCGAAGTCGCCGCCCATGAAGGGCGCGGCCAGTTCGGCGTCGCCGCCGAGCAGTTCGGCCAGGCTGTAGCTGTGGCCTTTGGCCTGGAATATCCGTCCGTGCTCGATCGGGCCGAGCTGGCTGATCGCGCCATCGGCCGGGCAGAGCACCGCGCCGGGCTCCTGGGCCAGCGGGCGGGCGCCATCCTTCAGGGCGCGGGTGAAGAAGGCATTGAAATGTTCATAGGCCTGCAGGTCCTCGACCTGCGCTTCGCGCATGTCGACCTGGTAGCGCCGGGCGAACCAGGCGATCAGGCGGTCCTTGAACCAGGTCGCCCGGCAGTCGGCGGCGAAGCCGATCAGCCGGGACAGCAGGTGGTGCGGCAGCAGGTACTGGCTGCAGATGAACAGACGATCTTTGAACGACATTCCTCAAACCTCTACAGGGGTATCGGGGTGGTTGCCCCATTCCGACCAGGAGCCGGCGTAGCCTTTGACCCGCGGGTAGCCCAGCGCCTTGGCCACCAGGTAGGTGAAGCCGGAGCGATGGTGGGTCTGGCAGTGGGTGATCACTTCCTTGTCCGGCGTGATGCCGAGGTCCTCCAGGACTTCGGCGATATCCGCGCGGATGCGCAGGGCGCGAGCCGGGTCCATGCCGGCGGTCCATTCGAAATTGATCGCGCCGGGCACATGCCCGGCCTTCGCGGCGAGCACCTTGGTACCGGCGTATTCGCTGGGGTTGCGCGCATCCCATACCGCCAGGTCGGCGGCGCCGAGGCGGCTTTGCAGGTATTCGCGGGTCGCGCTGGGCTCGTCGTGCAACGTCAGCGGCAGCGGGCCGCCGACAGGCGCCGGGACCTCGCGGTCGAGCGCCTGGGCGTCGGCGATCCAGGCCGGCAGGCCGCCGTTGAGATAGTGGTAGCGGTGGTGGCCGATCACGTCCAGCAGCCAGATGAAGCGGCCCGCCCAGCCGCCGCCTTCGTCGTCGTAGACCACGTAGGTCGCCTCCGGGCGGTGGCCCAGCTCGCCGAACAGGGCTTCCAGGTCGGCCTTCGCCGGTAGCAGGCCGGGTGCCGGGGGTTGTCCCCACTGGGTGCGTTTGGGGTCGACGAAACGCGCGCCGGGGATATGCCCTTCGGCGTAGCGGGCGGCACTGGTCAGGTCGACCAGGATCAGCTCGGGCGCGCCCAGGCGCGGCGCGAGGTCGCTGGGCTCGATCACCAATGGCAGGTCGGAGAAAACGGACATGCGAGTACCCCCGGGTTGAAGAAGGGCAGCAGTTTAACGGAAAGCGCGCCCGACCAGTGTGCCGGGCATGTCCCTCATTCCGTGCGGCGCTGGCGGCCGAACTGCTGGATCGCGCGCTCGGTGCACTGGGCGGTCTTGGCGAAGGCCTGGGCATGCAGGTCGCTGAACGGCTGGCCGCCGAGGTCGGCCAGGACCAGCATCACCACCCGCGAGCCGTTGCCCAGCGAGCGCAGCAGCAGGTGAGGTCCGGGGAACAGTTGGCGCAAGGGTTCGCCGAGGGCCGGCAGCAACTGGTCCTGGTTGTTCGGGCCGATGCGCAGCAGGGCGGGTTGCTGGAACAGTTTCTTCAGCAGCGGGCTGCTGGCAATCTCCAGTTGCAATTTCTCCTGGCCCGGTTCGAGTCCGGCGCTCTGCTGCGCCAGCACGTGTACCTGGGTGCGATCGGCCACCAGCAGCAGCATCCTTTGCAGGCCGCAGGCGCGCAGCGCATCGCGGGCACAGGCGGTGAGCTGCACCACGTTGCTGAACGGGCTGGGCTCGCGGAGCAACTCGGCGCAATGCTGCCGCCACTCGGCCAGGGCTTCCGCCGAGGGCGGCGGCGGGGGTGCCGCTTCGGCACGCCAGCGGCTGGCCTGCCAGGGCCAGATCAAGGCCACCGCCGGATGCCACAGCGGCGGCCGGGCGTGCAGGCGCGCGCTTTGCGCGGCGAGCATGTGTACCTGCTGCTGGACTTCGGTCAGCGGCTGGCCCAGGTACAGGCCGGTCAGGCGCTGCCAGCGCAGCATGTGCGGCCCGTCCCAGCTCTGGTGCGCGGCGATGGCCAGGCCATTGGCGAGGAGAGTGCAGTTGGCCGGCTGGGTCAGCCAGCGGGCGAGATCGGGCTGGGCATCGAGTTGCTGTTGCTGGAGCAGGGGCGACTGATGGTCGCGGGCGATACGCAGGGCTCGAACCAGCAGACGACGGTCGCAGGCGAGCAGGCGATAGCCCTGGATGACCCACTGCGGTAGCCGCCAGCGTTCGGCCAGCGCCAGGCAGATCGGCAGCAGGCGCATGCCGAGCAGTTCGCGCTCCACTCGCAGGGTCGGTTCGCCTTGTACCAGCACGCGTTGCTGCCATTGCTCCAGCAGCTGCGGGCGGGCGTTGGCCAGCGCCCAGACCGGAGCCATGGTCAGCAGGCTGCCCCAGTGAATTTCCTGCCAGAGCCTGGCCAGACGCGCGCCGAACAGGCCGCTGGCCTGCTGCATGGCGTGCTGGCTGATCAGCAGCATCTGCCCGAGGACCCTGGGCATCTCCGCATCCTGGATGCTCGGCAGGGTCTTCAGAAGTTGGCTCGCGCGCGCCAGGCCGAGGCGGCTGAGGGCCACCTCCAGGCTTTCCGCGGGGTTGTCGCGGGCGCTCTCGGCGCGATTGGCCTCGCGCAGGATGGACAACGCCAGTGTCGGGCTGCCCTGCAACTGGTCGGCGATCTCGCGCAGCGAGCGGCGGCTGTCGCTCAGCGCGGCGTGCAGGCCGGCATAGTGGCTGGCGGGGATCGGCAGGGGTTGCCGGTCGAGCTCTTCGAGCCAGGCGGCGAGGCGGTCTGTCATGGGTGTCGGGCTCGGTGTCGGCGAGGCGGCGAACTGGCTTTTCGAGTATTCGGACTATAGTCTTGCGGCTAGCAACCGATAACAAGAGGGAGCCTAGCAGTCCCCCTCCTTATCCTGTTCATTTCGCACGTCCGGTCCTCATGTCAAAAATCATCGGCATCATCGTCGTTTTCGCCAGTGTCCTCGGGGGCTTCCTGCTCTCCGGCGGCAAGATCGGCGCCATCATCCAGCCCTTCGAGGTCCTGATCATCGGTGGCGCGGCACTGGGGGCGTTCCTCCAGTCCAACCCGGGCAGCACGTTCATGGTGGTGCTGAAGAAAGCGCCGAAGATGTTCAGCAACCGCTTCACCCAGACCTACTACCTCGAGGTGCTGGGCATGCTCTACGAGATCCTCAACAAGAGCCGGCGCGAAGGGATGATGGCGATCGAGGCGGACATCGAAGACCCCGCGGCCAGCCCCATCTTCAGCAAGTACCCCGGTGTGCTGAAGGATGAGCGGATGACCGCCTATGTCTGCGACTACCTGCGCATCATGTCCTCCGGCAACATGGCGCCGCACGAGCTGGAAGGCCTGTTCGACATGGAGCTGTCCAGTCTCAAGGAGGACCTGGAGCATCCGTCCCACGCGGTGACCAAGGTCGCCGACGCCCTGCCGGGCTTCGGTATCGTCGCCGCGGTACTCGGCATCGTCATCACCATGGCGTTGCTTGGCGAAGGCAGCCAGGCGGAGATCGGCCACCACGTCGCCGCCGCCCTGGTGGGCACCTTCCTCGGGATTCTCGCCGCCTACGGCTTCGTCGGCCCGCTGGCGGGCGCCCTGGAGCACGATGCCAAGGAAGAGTTGAACCTGTTCGAGGCGATCAAGGCCTGCCTGGTCGCTTCCGCTTCCGGCATGCCGCCTTCGCTGGCCGTCGAGTTCGGCCGCAAGGTGCTGCTGCCCGCCCATCGGCCGACCTTCGCCGAGCTCGAGCAGGCCGTGCGCGGCCGCTGAGTGGAGGCACTGTCGATAGATGGACAATAACCAGCCGATCATCGTCAAGCGCGTCAAGCGCTATGCCGCCGGCCACCACGGCGGCTCGTGGAAGATCGCCTTCGCCGACTTCGCCACGGCGATGATGGCGTTCTTCCTGGTGCTCTGGCTGCTGTCTTCGGCCACCCCGGAGCAGAAGAAGGCGATTTCCGGATACTTCCAGGACCCCATCGGTTTCAGCGAAAGCGCCAGCCCCTACGTCATCGACCTCGGCGGCACGCCGACGCCGGCGCCGGACAAGACCCTCAATCCGCAGGTTCAGGCCCAGCCGGACTCCAACGAAAGCCGGATCAGCCCCGAGCAGGACCACCAGGTCAACGCCGATCAGGCCGAGAACCTCGCCGAGCAGGTTGAGCGAGAGCGTCTGGCGCTGCTGCTGCAGGAGTTGCAGAACAAGGTCGACGAAAATCCGATGCTCAAGGACTTCAAGGACCAGATCCACTTCGAGATCACCCGCGACGGCCTGCGCATCCAGATCGTCGACGCCGCCAACCGGCCGATGTTCGACCTCGGCAGCGCGCGCCTGCAGCCGTATTTCGAGGACATCCTGCTGGCCATGGCCGAGACCATCCGCCAGGTGCCGAACAAGATCAGCATCAGCGGCCACACCGACGCCAAGCCCTATGCCGGCAACGGCGACTTCGGCAACTGGGAGCTATCGGCCAATCGCGCCAACGCCGCGCGCCGTGCGCTGGTCGCCGGCGGCTATCCGGAAGGGCAGATCGCCCAGGTTGTCGGCTATGCCTCGGCACGCCTGTTCGACGACAAGGACCCGCTGAACCCGGTGAACCGGCGGATCGACATCGTGGTCCTGACCCGCAAGGCGCAGAAGGCCATCGAAGGCGAGACCGGCGCTCCCGAAGCCAGCGCCCCCGCGGCTGCCCCGGGCGAGCAGCCGAAGCCGGCTGCCGAGGCACCGGCGGCGGGCGCGCAACCTTCGCTACCGGCGGACGAGGTGCAGAAGAAGCTCAACCTGTTCGACGACGGCGGCAGCCTGAAGCTGGAGCAGATCAAGGGCGACTGAGGTTCAGTAGTCCGTTTCCGGCATGCTTGCCAGAATGTGCCGGTAGCTGGCCATGCGTTGCGGCATGATGCGCCCGTCCTCCAAGGCCTGGAGCAGGGCGCAACCTGGTTCACGGTCGTGCTTGCAGTCGCGGAAGCGGCAATGTCCGAGCAGGTCGCGGAACTCGATGAAACCGGCCTCGACATCGTCTCGCGACACGTGCCCCAGGCCGAACTCACGGATGCCGGGCGAGTCGATCAGGTCGCCGCCGCCGGGAAAATGGAACAGTCGCGCGGTGGTGGTGGTATGGGTGCCCTTGCCGGTCACCGTGGAGAGGTCGCCGACACGTGTGTCGACACCTGGCAACAAGGCATTCACCAGCGACGACTTGCCCACCCCGGACTGCCCGACGAAGACGCTCACGTGACCGTCCAGCGCGCCGCGCAGTTCGTCCATCGCCAGGCCATTGAAGGCCGACACCTCGATCAGCGGGTAACCCAGGGTGCGGTAGACATTCAGCAGCGCATCGATGCCTTCGGCATTGCTCTCGTCGACCAGATCGGCCTTGTTCAGCAGCAGCAGCGGCTGGATGCCGGCATGTTCGGCGGCGATCAGGTAGCGGTCGATCAGGTTGGCGTGCGGTTCGGGACGCGGGGCGAAGACGATGACGATGCGGTCGACGTTGGCCGCTACCGGCTTGAGCAGCCCGCGCATGTCCGGGCGGCACAGCTCGGAGCGACGTGGCAATTGCGCGACGATCACGCCGATGCCCTGGTTGCCGGCACGCCAGACCACCTGGTCGCCGGTCACCAGTGCCGGCAGGTTGGCGCGCAGGTGACAGCGGGAAACCTGGCCGTCGGCGGACTCGACCTCTACCTGAACCCCGAAATGAGCGATCACCTGGCCGGTCTGCTCCGGTCCCAGGTCGCCGCCTTCCAGCTCGTCCACGGCACGCGACTCGCGACGGGCCGCCCGGGCCGCGCGTTCTTCCTGGATCTTTTCGATGCGCCAGCTCTGCCGGCGGGTCAAGTGGCGTTTGGCCATGATGCGTCCGCATGAAAAATCGGCGGCGAGTTTAACATGGGCGCGCCGCCATCATTCGCGCGGCGGCGTTCCACGCTAGAATGCACGGCATAGCGACTGGAGCGACTCCCCATGCAGAACCCGCAGAACCTTATCTGGATCGACCTGGAGATGACCGGCCTCGATCCGGACCGGGACGTCATCATCGAGATGGCCACCATCGTCACCGACAGTGACCTCAACACCCTGGCCGAAGGACCGGTGATCGCCATCCACCAGCCAGAGGAAATCCTCGCCGGCATGGACGAGTGGAATACCCGCCAGCACGGCCAGTCCGGCCTGACCCAGAGGGTTCGGGAAAGTACCGTGAGCATGGCCGAGGCCGAGGCGCAGACCCTGGCCTTCCTCGAGCAGTGGGTGCCCAAGCGCAGCTCGCCGATCTGCGGCAACAGCATCTGCCAGGACCGCCGCTTCCTCTATAGGCACATGCCCAGGCTGGAAGGCTACTTCCACTACCGCAACCTCGACGTCTCCACCCTCAAGGAGCTGGCTGCGCGCTGGGCGCCGCAGGTCCGCGAGAGCTTCAAGAAGGGCAACACCCACCTGGCGCTGGACGATATCCGCGAGTCGATCGCCGAGCTGCGCCACTACCGCGACCACTTCATCAAGCTCTGATCCGTCCGGACCGGGCGGGCGGCACCGGCCGGGCTAGGTTTCCCCGTGGCGCCGCAGGGCCCATTCCACGTGCTCGCGGACCAGCTCCGAAGGGAACCCGCGGCGCGCCTTCAGCGCCTCCAGCACCGGGATGGTCGAGGGCGCGTTGCCCAGCCCCACCGCCAGGTTGCGCAACCAGCGCTCGTAGCCGGCGCGGCGCAGTGGCGAACCCTCGGTGCGGCCGAGGAACTCCTCCTCGCTCCAGAGGAACAGTTCGGCGAGTTCGGCGTTGTCCAGGCTGTGGCGCGGCTGGAAGTCGCCCTGCCCGGTGGGGCGGGCGAAGCGATTCCATGGGCAGACGATCTGGCAGTCGTCGCAGCCGAATACCCGGTTGCCGATCAGTGGTCGCAGCTCCAGCGGAATCGCGCCCTTGTACTCGATGGTCAGGTAGGAGATGCAGCGTCGCGCGTCCAGCCGGTAGGGGCCGACGAAGGCCGCGGTCGGGCAGATGTCCAGGCAGGCCGAGCAGCGTCCGCAATGCTCGCTGTCCATCGCCGGGTCGACGGGTAGCGGCATGTCGACGAACAGCTCGCCGAGGAAGAAGTAGCTGCCGGCCTTGCGGTTGAGCACCAGCGTGTTCTTGCCGATCCAGCCGAGGCCGGCCTGTTCGGCGATGGCCTTTTCCAGCACCGGCGCGCTGTCAACGAAGGCGCGGAAACCGAACGGGCCGACTTCGGCCTGGATGCGCTCGGCCAGTTGTTGCAGACGCTTGCGGATCAGCTTGTGGTAGTCGCGGCCGAGGGCGTAGCGCGAGACGTAGGCTTTTTCCGGCGTCGCGAGGACCTGCGCCATGCGCGTGTCGCCGGGCAGGTAATCCATGCGCAGAGAGATCACCCGCAGCGTGCCGGGAACCAGCTCGGCAGGTCGCGAGCGCTTGCTGCCGTGCGCCGCCATGTAGTCCATCTCGCCGTGGTAGCCGGCCTCCAGCCAGCGCTGCAGGTGCGCTTCGTGCTCGCCCAGCTCGACGTCGCTGATACCGACCTGCTGGAACCCCAGCTCGCGGCCCCAGTCCTTGATGGACTGGGCGAGGCGGGCGGGGTCCGGCGGGGAAAGGTTGTCGGCCAGAGGCTGGGGAGTCATGGGAGGCAACGAAGACGAGGGAAAGCGAAATGGGATAGGTATAATTCTGCCAGACTGCGCGCCTGACGCCGAATCGATCCGATGACCATGACCTTCCAGCACGACGACCTGCCACTCGCCCTCTATTCCGCCGCCCAGGTGCGCGACCTCGATGCGCGCCTGATCGCCGCCGGCACGCCGGGCTTCGAACTCATGCAGCGCGCCGCCCACGCCGCCTGGCGTGCCTTGCGCCGCCGTTGGCCGGAGGCCGCGGCGCTGACGGTGCTCGCCGGGCACGGCAACAATGCCGGCGACGGCTACCTGATCGCGGCGCTGGCGCAACGTGCGGGTTGGCGAGTGCGGGTGCTGGCGGTCGCGGCGCCGCAGCGGCTTGCCGGCGACGCGGCGCAGGCGCATGCCGCCGTGCTGGCGACCGGGGTCGTGGTGGAGCCCTGGAGCGAGTGCGCCGTGCTCGAGGGCGTAGTAGTGGATGCATTGCTCGGCACCGGCCTGGCAGGTGCCGTGCGCGAGCCCTTTGCGCAGGCCATCCGCCTGGCCAACGCCGCCGACCTGCCGGTGCTGGCGGTGGATATTCCTTCCGGCTTGAGCGCCGACACCGGTGCGGTATTGGGGGAAGCGATCAGGGCGGATCTGACAGTGACTTTCATCGGCCTGAAGATCGGGCTGTTCACTGGCGAGGCGCCGGCACGGGTCGGCGAGCTGGTGTTCGACGAACTCGGCAGCGACGCCGTCGTGTTGCAAGGGCTCCAGCCCCGGGCCCACCGTTTGGCACGAAATGCCCTGCCGAGTCTGGCAGCGCGGCCGCGGACCGCGCACAAGGGGCTGTTCGGCCACCTGCTGGTGGTCGGCGGCGACACCGGCATGGGCGGGGCCGTGCTACTGGCCGCGGAAAGCGCCCTGCGCTGCGGCGCCGGGCTGGTCTCGGCGGCGACCCGCGTCGAACATGTGCCGGCGTTGCTGAGCCGTTGTCCCGAGGTCATGGCCCATGGCGTGGCGTCGGCGAACCAACTGCTGGCCCTTGCCGAACGCGCCAGCGTGCTGGTGCTCGGTCCCGGTCTTGGCCAGCGCGCCTGGGGGCGTAGCCTGCTGAGCGCTGTCCGGTCGCGACCGTTGCCGCAGGTCTGGGATGCCGACGCGTTGAACCTGCTGGCCCTGGAACCGGTCGGAGCAGGGCCGCGGACATGGATTCTGACGCCGCATCCCGGCGAGGCCGCGCGCCTGTTGGGTCGCTCGACCGCCGAGGTGCAGGCGGATCGCCCGGCGGCGGCGCTGGAACTGGCGTGTCGCTACCAGGCGGTGGTGGTGCTGAAGGGCGCCGGCAGCCTGGTCGCCGCGCCGGACGGACGACTTGCCGTCTGTTCCCAGGGGCATCCGGCGATGGCTGGTGCCGGCCTGGGTGACGTGCTGTCGGGCATCACCGGTGCCTTGCTGGCCCAGCACGTGGAGGCGTTCGAGGCGGCCTGCCTGGCGGTCTGGCTGCATGCCGCCGCCGGTGAGCGGCTCGGCGCCCAGGGGCGTGGACTGGCGGCGACCGATCTCATACCTACCGTTCGTCAGTTGCTCGAGGAGTGCAGTCCGTGTCTGAAGTGATCCTGTCCGCCGAAGGGGAAGACGCGATGCTCGAACTGGGCGGGCGCATCGCCCGGGCCAGCGGGGGGCAGGGGGTGATCTACCTGCATGGCGACCTCGGCGCCGGCAAGACCACCCTCTCGCGCGGCATCCTGCGCGGCCTCGGCCATGCCGGCTCGGTGAAAAGCCCGACCTTTACCCTGGTCGAGCCTTACGAAATCGGCGAGCTGCGCGCCTACCATTTCGACCTGTACCGGCTCGCCGATGCGGAGGAATTGGAGTTCTTCGGCATCCGCGACTATTTCGACGGCAGCGCACTCTGTCTGATCGAGTGGCCCGAGCGCGGTGCGGGCGTTTTGCCAACCGCCGATCTGGACATTACCATTACTGCCCAAGCGGGTGGACGGACACTGCGCGTGGTACCGCACGGTGCGCGGGGCGAAGCCTGGTGTGCCACCCTGACCATGGGAGCATGAGAAAAACGATGGGTTGGGGCTTGCGTCTGCGGACGTTGTTGACTGGGGTGATGATTCTGCTGGCCTGCCAGGTCGGCGAGGTTCTGGCCGCCGCGCAAATCAAGAGCGTGCGGATCTGGCGCGCTCCGGATAACACCCGTCTGGTCTTCGATCTCTCCGGTCCGGTGCAGCACAGCCTGTTCACCCTGGCCGCGCCCAACCGTATCGTCATCGACGTCAGCGGCGCCCAACTGGCGACCCAGCTCAACGGTCTCAAGCTCGGCAACACCCCGATCACCGCGGTGCGCTCCGCCCAGCGCACGCCCAACGACCTGCGCATGGTCCTCGACCTGTCGGCGCAGGTCACCCCGAAAAGCTTCGTCCTGCCGCCCAACCAGCAATACGGCAACCGCCTGGTGGTCGATCTCTACGACCAGGGCGCTGACCTGACCCCGGACGTACCCGCGACGCCGACCCCGAGCGTGCCGGTCACCCCGGTGACGCCGACCCAGCCGGTGGCCAAGCTGCCGCTGCCAACCAAGGGCGGCACCCGCGATATCGTCATCGCCATCGACGCCGGCCACGGCGGTGAAGACCCTGGCGCCCTTGGCCCGGGCGGGTTGCACGAGAAGAACATCACCCTGTCGATCGCTCGCGAGCTGCAACGCCAGATCAACCAGGTGCGCGGTTACCGGGCCGAGCTGACCCGTACCGGCGACTATTTCATCCCGCTGCGCAAGCGCACCGAGATCGCCCGCAAGAAGGGCGCCGACCTGTTCGTCTCGATCCATGCCGACGCCGCGCCGAGCCGCAGCGCCTTCGGTGCCTCGGTGTTCGCCCTGTCCGACCGCGGCGCCACTTCGGAAACCGCGCGCTGGCTGGCCGACAGCGAGAACCGTTCCGACCTGATCGGCGGCGATGGCAGCGTCAGCCTCGGCGACAAGGACCAGATGCTCGCCGGCGTGCTGCTCGACCTGTCGATGACCGCCACCCTCTCGTCGAGCCTGGATGTCGGCCACAAGGTACTGACCAATGTCGGCCGCATCACTTCGCTGCACAAGCGTCGTGTCGAGCAGGCCGGGTTCATGGTGCTGAAGTCGCCCGACATCCCGTCGATCCTGGTGGAAACCGGCTTCATCTCGAACGTCAACGAGTCGCGCAAGCTGGCCAGCGCCAGCCATCAGCAGGCCTTGGCGCGTTCGATCACCAGCGGCATCCGCCAGTATTTCCAGCAGAGCCCGCCGCCTGGTACCTACATCGCCTCTTTGCGCGCCCAGGGCAAGCTCTCCATGGGGCCGCGCGAGCACGTGGTGCGGCCCGGAGAGACCCTGGCGATGATCGCCCAGCGCTATGAAGTGAGCATGGCCGCGCTGCGTAGCAGCAACAGCCTGTCCAGCGACAACCTGAAAGTCGGCCAGGCACTGTCCATCCCGAGCACCGCCCTGGCGGCCCAGTGATGAGTGAAGCACCGCGTATCCAGCTGCTGAGTCCGCGGCTGGCGAACCAGATCGCCGCCGGTGAGGTGGTCGAGCGTCCCGCCTCGGTGGCCAAGGAACTCCTGGAAAACAGCCTTGACGCCGGTTCCCGGCGCATTGATGTGGAGGTCGAGCAGGGCGGCATCAAGTTGCTGCGAGTGCGCGACGACGGTCGCGGCATCCCCGCCGACGACCTGCCGCTGGCCCTGGCTCGCCACGCCACCAGCAAGATCCGCGAGCTGGAAGACCTGGAGCGGGTGATGAGCCTCGGCTTCCGTGGCGAGGCGCTGGCCTCGATCAGCTCGGTAGCGCGCCTGACCATGACCTCGCGTACCGCCGACGCCGGCGAAGCCTGGCAGGTGGAAACCGAGGGCCGTGACATGCAGCCGCGGGTACAGCCGGCGGCGCACCCGGTGGGGACCAGCGTCGAGGTTCGCGACCTGTTCTTCAACACCCCGGCGCGGCGCAAGTTCCTGCGTGCCGAGAAGACCGAGTTCGACCATCTGCAGGAGGTCATCAAGCGCCTGGCGCTGGCCCGCTTCGACGTGGCTTTCCACCTGCGCCACAACGGCAAGACCATCTTCGCCTTGCACGAGGCGCGAGACGAGCTGGCCCGCGCGCGCCGGGTCGGCGCGGTGTGCGGCCAGGCATTCCTCGAGCAGGCGCTGCCGATCGAGGTCGAGCGCAACGGCCTGCACCTGTGGGGCTGGGTCGGCTTGCCGACCTTCTCCCGCAGCCAGCCGGACCTGCAGTACTTCTATGTGAACGGGCGCATGGTGCGCGACAAGCTGGTCGCCCACGCGGTGCGCCAGGCTTATCGCGACGTGCTGTACAACGGCCGGCATCCGACCTTCGTGCTGTTCTTCGAAGTCGATCCGGCGGTGGTGGACGTCAACGTGCACCCGACCAAGCACGAAGTTCGCTTCCGTGACAGCCGGATGGTCCATGACTTCCTCTATGGCACCCTGCATCGTGCGCTGGGCGAGGTCCGTCCCGACGACCAGCTCGCGCCGCCCGGGGCGACCAGCCTGACCGAGCCGCGTCCGACCGGCGCTGCCGCCGGCGAGTTCGGCCCGCAGGGCGAGATGCGCCTGGCCGAGAGCGTGCTGGAGAGTCCGGCGGCACGGGTGGGCTGGAGTGGCGGCTCATCGGCCTCCGGCGGCTCCTCCGGCTATTCCGCCTATACCCGGCCGGAGGCGCCGCCCTCTCTGGCCGAGGCCGGTGGCGCCTACAAGGCCTACTTCGCGCCGTTACCCGCGGGCGAGGCGCCAGCCGCGTTGCCCGAGAGCGCCCAGGACATCCCGCCGCTGGGTTACGCCCTGGCGCAGCTCAAGGGCATCTACATTCTCGCCGAGAACGCCCACGGCCTGGTGCTGGTGGACATGCACGCGGCCCACGAGCGGATCACCTACGAGCGCCTCAAGGTGGCGATGGCCAGCGAAGGCTTGCGTGGGCAGCCGTTGCTGGTGCCGGAGTCGATCGCGGTCAGCGAGCGCGAGGCGGATTGCGCGGAAGAGCATTCCAGCTGGTTCCAGCGCCTGGGCTTCGAACTGCAGCGCCTGGGGCCGGAAAGCCTGGCGATCCGGCAGATCCCTGCGCTGCTCAAGCAGGCGGAGGCGACCCAGTTGGTGCGCGATGTCATCGCCGACCTGCTGGAATACGGCACCAGTGACCGTATCCAGGCGCACCTGAACGAGCTGCTCGGCACCATGGCCTGCCATGGCGCGGTGCGCGCCAACCGGCGCCTGACCCTGCCGGAAATGAACGCCCTGTTGCGCGACATGGAAATCACCGAGCGCAGCGGCCAGTGCAACCATGGGCGTCCGACCTGGACCCAACTGGGCCTGGACGAGCTGGACAAGCTCTTCCTGCGCGGACGCTGAGCCTTGCAGCTTCGGGCGCAAAGCCCGAAGCTATGCGCTTTGTCCAAGAGCGTTCCGATGTCTTCCCTGCCTCCCGCCATCTTTCTCATGGGGCCGACCGCCGCCGGCAAGACCGACCTGGCGATGGCGCTGGCCGATGCGCTGCCCTGCGAGCTGATCAGCGTCGACTCGGCGCTGATCTACCGCGGCATGGATATCGGTACGGCCAAGCCTTCCCGGGAGCTGCTGGCGCGCTATCCGCACCGCCTGATCGATATCCGCGACCCGGCGGAGAGCTATTCGGCCTCGGAGTTTCGCGCCGACGCCCTGGCGGCGATGGCCGAGGCCTCCGCGCGCGGCAGGATTCCCCTGCTGGTGGGGGGCACCATGCTCTATTACAAGGCGTTGCTCGAGGGCCTGGCCGACATGCCCGGCGCCGATCCCGAGGTGCGCGCGGCGATCGAGGCCGAGGCCCAGGCCGAAGGTTGGGAGGCGCTGCACCGGCAACTCGCCGAGGTCGACCCGGAATCGGCTGCGCGTATCCACCCCAACGATCCGCAGCGACTGATGCGGGCGCTCGAGGTGTATCGCCTCGGCGGGGTGTCGATGAGCGACCTGCGTCGCCGGCAAAGCGCTGAAAAGGCGGATTTTGACGCGTCAGGCAGGAATCAATTGCCGTATACTGTCGCTCAGCTGGCGATTGCTCCCGAGCAGCGCCAGGTGTTGCACGCGCGGATTGCGCAGCGTTTTCGCCAGATGCTGGAACAGGGTTTCATCGCCGAGGTCGAAGCACTGCATGCCAGAAGTGACTTGCATGCAGGATTACCGTCTATTAGAGCCGTGGGTTACCGTCAGGTGTGGGATTACCTGGATGGCAAGCTGTCCTACGCTGAAATGACCGAACGCGGCATCATCGCTACCCGCCAGTTGGCCAAGCGCCAGTTCACCTGGCTGCGAAGCTGGAGCCATCTACACTGGATGGACAGCCTAGCAGGTGACAATCTGCCGCGTGCCTTGAAATACCTGAAAACGGTCTCCATATTGGCCTGAGACCTTAATTTGTCCGTCTGTTTCCGGAGCGAGACCGGAGTTTGGACGGCGCCAAGTCACCCTATTCGACTACTTCAAACTACGATCCTTAAAGGAGT
Organism: Pseudomonas sp. 18-147; assembly: GCF_051048045.1. Lineage (NCBI taxonomy): Bacteria > Pseudomonadati > Pseudomonadota > Gammaproteobacteria > Pseudomonadales > Pseudomonadaceae > Pseudomonas > Pseudomonas sp. 18-147. The sequence continues at coordinate 5,852,957 of NZ_CP182296.1, read as the reverse complement.
GCGGCACATGTCAAAAGGGCATTCGCTACAAGACCCTTACCTCAATACCCTGCGGAAAGAACGCGTCCCGGTTTCCATCTATCTGGTCAACGGCATCAAGCTGCAAGGCCAGATCGAGTCCTTCGACCAGTTTGTCATCCTGCTGAAGAACACCGTCAGCCAGATGGTTTACAAGCACGCGATCTCCACCGTGGTACCGAGCCGTCCGGTGCGTCTGCCGAGCGGTGACCAGCCGGCCGAGCCGGGCAACGCTTGACGGGAGTCCGCTTTGTTCTTTGAGCGCCCAGGTGGTGGGGAACAGGCTGTTCTGGTGCATCTGGAAGGGCAGAACCCCGAGGCGCGTGAAGACCCGCAGGAGTTCCAGGAGCTGGTGCGTTCGGCCGGCGCGGAAACGGTGGCATTCGTCAGCGTCTCCCGCCACCAGCCGAGCGCCAAATATCTTATCGGCAGTGGCAAGGTCGAGGAGTTGCACGACCTGGTCAAGGCCGAAAACGTCGAGCTGGTGATTTTCAACCACACCTTGACGCCCAGCCAGGAGCGCAACCTCGAGCGAGCGTTCGAGTGCCGCGTACTCGACCGGACCGGGCTGATCCTCGACATCTTCGCCCAGCGCGCACGTACCCACGAAGGCAAGTTGCAGGTGGAACTGGCGCAACTGGAGCACATGAGCACGCGGCTGGTACGCGGCTGGACCCACCTCGAACGGCAGAAAGGCGGTATCGGTCTGCGCGGTCCGGGCGAGACCCAGCTGGAAACCGACCGACGCCTGCTGCGCGTGCGCATCCGCCAGATCAAGCAGCGCCTGGAGAAGGTCCGCAGCCAGCGCGAGCAGGCTCGACGCGGGCGCAAGCGCGCGGATATCCCGGCGGTCTCCCTGGTCGGCTATACCAACGCCGGCAAATCGACCCTGTTCAATTCGCTCACCGCCTCCGAGGTGTATGCCGCCAACCAGTTGTTCGCCACCCTCGACCCCACCCTGCGTCGCCTGCAACTGGACGATCTCGGGCCGGTGGTGCTGGCCGACACGGTGGGCTTCATCCGCCACCTGCCGCACAAGCTGGTGGAGGCCTTCCGCGCTACGCTGGAAGAGTCGAGCAACGCCGACCTCCTGCTGCACGTGATCGACGCCTACGAGCCCGAACGGGATGCGCAGGTCGAGCAGGTGCTGGCGGTGCTCGGCGAGATCGGCGCCAACGAATTGCCGATGCTCGAGGTCTATAACAAGGTTGACCTGCTACCCTCGGTCGAGCCGCACATCCAGCGCGACGACTCCGGCAAGCCGGTGCGCGTCTGGCTGTCGGCGCAGACCGGCGAAGGCCTCGACCTGTTGCGCCAGGCCATCGCCGAGCTGCTTGGCGAGGACCTGTTCGTCGGAACCTTGCGCCTGCCCCAGCGGCTCGGGCGCCTGCGCGCCCAGTTGTTCGAACTGGGCGCGGTGCAGTCCGAGGCGCACGATGAGGAGGGTTGTACCCTGCTGCAGGTGCGCCTGCCGCGGGCCGAGTTGAACCGCCTGGCGAGCCGCGCTGGCTGGCAGCCGGCGGAGTTCGTTGCGCAACACACTTTGCAATAAAGCCCGTATCGCTGCTTTTGGCAGCGGGCAGGGCATTCGGTAGCATGGGTGGCCGCGCCGCAGGCGCGTTTCGCGTTACTAGATGGAGAGCGCTATGGCTTGGAACGAGCCGGGTGACAACTCGAACAACAACGATCGAGACCCGTGGGGAGGCCGCCGTGGTGGTGGTGGCGGCGGTGGTGACCGCAAGGGGCCGCCCGACCTGGATGAGGCTTTCCGCAAGCTTCAGGACAGCCTGAACGGGCTGTTCGGTGGAAAAAAACGCAGTGGCAACGGTTCCGGCTCCGGTTCCGGCGGCAAGGGCGGTGGCCTGGGCCTGTTCGGCATCGGCCTGGCGATCCTCGCCGTGCTCTGGCTGTACAACGCCATCTATGTGGTGGACGAGCAGGAGCAGGCGGTCATCCTGCGCTTCGGCAAGTATTACGAGACGGTCGGTCCCGGCCTGAACTTCTACTTCCCGCCGATCGACAAGCGCTTCCAGGAGAACGTCACCCGCGAGCGTGCGTACAGCAAGCAGGGGCAGATGCTCACCGAGGACGAGAACATCGTCGAAGTGCCGCTGACCGTGCAGTACAAGATCAGCAACCTGCAGGACTTCGTGCTCAACGTCGACCAGCCCGAGGTCAGCCTGCAGCAGGCGACCGAGAGCGCGCTGCGGCATGTCGCCGGCTCCACCACCATGGACCGGATCCTCACCGAAGGCCGCGAGCAGATGGCGACCGAGGTGCGCGAGCGCCTGCAACGCTTCCTGGATACCTACAGGACCGGTATCACCGTGACCCAGGTGAACATCCAGAGCGCCCAGGCACCGCGTGAGGTGCAGGAAGCGTTCGACGACGTGATCCGGGCCCGCGAGGACGAGCAGCGCGAGAAGAACCAGGCCGAAGCCTATGCCAACGGCGTGGTGCCGGAGGCACGTGGCCAGGCCCAGCGCATCATCGAAGAAGCCAACGGTTACCGCGACGAGGTGATTTCGCGCGCCCAGGGCGAGGCGGATCGCTTCTCCAAGCTGCTGGTGGAATATCGCAAGGCTCCGGAAGTGACGCGCGAGCGTCTGTACCTGGACACCATGCAGGAAGTCTTCAGCCAGACCAGCAAGGTGCTGGTGACCGGTCAGCAGGGGCAGAACAACCTGCTCTACCTGCCGCTGGACAAGATGATCGATGGTCGTAACGCCGCCCCCGCTACGGGTGCCGGTGCTTCCGCCGGTGGTGGCAGCGCCAGCGCTTCCGACCTGGGGTCGCGGATCGTCAACGACCTGCGCCAGCAAGACGCGCGTACGAGGGAGAGCCGCTGATGGGCAACAAGTCTTTGATCGCTCTGATCGTCGGTGTCGTCGCCGCCATCGTCCTGTGGAACAGCGTCTACGTAGTCCAGCAGACCGAGCGCGCGGTCATGTTGCGCTTCGGCCGGGTGGTCGAGTCCGACGTCAAGCCGGGCCTGCACTTCAAGATCCCGTACGTCAACCAGGTGCGCAAGTTCGACGCTCGCCTGCTGACCCTGGATGCCCCGACCCAGCGCTTCCTGACCCTGGAAAAGAAAGCGGTGATGGTGGATGCCTATGCCAAGTGGCGGGTGGCGGATGCCGAGCGCTTCTATACCGCTACCTCGGGCCTCAAGCAGATCGCCGACGAACGCCTGTCGCGGCGTCTCGAAGCGGGTCTGCGCGACCAGTTCGGCAAGCGTACCCTGCATGAAGTGGTATCGGGCGAGCGCGACGCGCTGATGGGCGACATCACCGCTTCGCTGAACCGCATGGCGCAGAAGGAGCTGGGTATCGAGGTGATCGACGTGCGGGTCAAGGCCATCGACCTGCCGAAGGAAGTCAACCGCAGCGTCTTCGAGCGGATGAGCACCGAGCGTGAACGCGAGGCCCGCGAGCACCGCGCCAAGGGTCGCGAACTGGCCGAAGGCATTCGTGCCGACGCCGATCGCCAGCGCCGGGTAATCGTTGCCGAAGCCTACCGCGAGTCGGAAGAGACCCGCGGTGACGGCGACTCCAAGGCTGCCGCGATCTATGCCAAGGCCTACAACCAGGATCCGGAGTTCTATTCCTTCTACCGTAGCCTGAAGGCGTATCGCGAAAGCTTCGCCGAGAAGCGCGACGTACTGGTGCTCGATCCGAGCAGCGAGTTCTTCCGCTATCTGAACAAGGCCAACAAGTAATACTCGGTTCTCCGGCGGGCGGCAGCGCCCGCCGGAGAAATCGTGTTATGATGAGCCAGCCGGGAAATCCCGGCTTTTTTGCGTCCGCGAGAATCATGTGGCAGGAATTCGGCATCGCTTTTTGTCTCGTGCTGGTGCTGGAAGGCATCCTGCCGTTCCTGTGTCCGCGACAATGGCGCGAGGCGGTCACCGGCATCGGCCGGCTGAGCGACCGTCACCTGCGTCTCGTGGGGCTGGGCAGCATGCTGCTCGGCACCCTGCTTCTTTACTGGATTCACTGATGATGTGCCGCCCGGCTGAAAGGGGAGAGGCGAAATGGCAACGGTAGACCGCTGGCTGCTGCCAGATGGGATCGAAGAGGTGCTGCCCCCGGAGGCGGCGCGCATCGAAGCAGCCCGCCGTCAGGTGCTGGATCTGTTCCACCGCTGGGGTTACGAGTTCGTCGTGACCCCGCATATCGAATACCTGGAGTCGCTGCTCACCGGTGCGGGACAGGATCTTGACCTGCGCACCTTCAAGGTGACCGACCCGGCGTCCGGCCGGCTCATGGGTTTCCGTGCCGACATTACGCCGCAAGTGGCGCGGATGGATGCGCACAGCCTGCGCCGCGAGGGACCGAGCCGCCTGTGCTATGCCGGCAGCGTGCTGCATGCGCAGCCGCGCGCGCTGTCCACTTCGCGTAGTCCGATCCAGCTGGGCGCCGAGCTGTACGGCGATCCGAGCCCTGCCAGCGATGTCGAGGTGATCAGCCTGATGCTGGAAATGCTCGAGATGGCGGAAGTGCCGGACGTGCACATGGACCTCGGCCATGTCGGTATCTACCGCGGCCTGGCGCGCGCGGCAGGGCTGTCCGGCGAAGTCGAGCAGCAGTTGTTCGATGCCTTGCAGCGCAAGGCGGTGGACGAGGTCGAGGCGCTGACTGCAGACCTGCCTGCCGAGCTGCGCGGCATGTTGCGTGCGCTGGCCGAGCTATGCGGCGGCCGCGATGCGCTGGAGCAGGGCCGTGCCCGTCTGGCGGCGGCGCCGGCCGATGTCCAGGTGGCGCTGAACGAGCTGATCGAGATCGCCGATTCGCTGGCTGGACGTTTCCCCGGCTTGCCGCTGTATTTCGACCTCGGCGAGCTGCGTGGCTATCACTATCACACTGGCGTGGTGTTTGCGGCCTTCGTGCCCGGCGTTGGCCAGTCCATCGCCCAGGGCGGTCGCTATGATGATATCGGTGCCGATTTCGGGCGCGCCCGCCCGGCCACCGGTTTCTCCACCGATCTGAAAAGCCTGGTCACTCTCGGCCAGGCCCGGTTGGACCAGGCTGTATCGGGTATCTGGGCGCCGGTCGAAGGGGCCGGGCTCTGGCAGGCGGTGCAACGACTGCGCCGCGACGGGCAGCGTGTCGTCCAGGCTCTGCCCGGGCAGGATGCGGCTTCTGCGCGCGAGGCGGGCTGCGACCGGCAGCTGGCGCTGCGCGATGGCAATTGGCAGGTGGCGCCGCTGGCGTCCTGAGATTCCGCCGGCCGCGGCCGGCATCGAACTTCCACGATGGGGACAAGTGTTATGGGTAAGAATGTCGTAGTCCTGGGCACCCAATGGGGTGATGAGGGCAAGGGCAAGATCGTCGACCTGCTCACCGAGCAGGCGGCTGCCGTAGTTCGCTACCAGGGTGGTCACAACGCTGGCCACACCCTGGTGATCGATGGCGAGAAAACCGTCCTGCACCTGATTCCATCGGGCATCCTGCGCGAAGGCGTGCAGTGCCTGATCGGCAATGGCGTGGTGCTGGCGCCGGATGCGCTGCTGCGCGAAATCACCAAGCTGGAAGAGAAGGGCGTGCCGGTGCGCGAGCGCCTGCGCATCAGTCCTTCCTGTCCGCTGATCCTGTCCTATCACGTCGCCCTCGACCAGGCGCGCGAGAAGGCCCGCGGCGAAGCCAAGATCGGCACCACCGGTCGTGGCATCGGCCCGGCATACGAGGACAAGGTGGCACGTCGCGGCCTGCGCGTCGGCGACCTGTTCCACCGCGAGCGCTTCGCCGCCAAGCTGGGTGAGCTGCTGGACTACCATAACTTCGTCCTGCAGCACTACTACAAGGAGCCGGCCATCGACTTCCAGAAGACCCTGGACGAGGCGATGGAGTATGCCGAGCTGCTCAAGCCGATGATGGCCGATGTCGCCGCGACCCTGCACGACCTGCGCAAGCACGGCAAGGACATCATGTTCGAAGGCGCCCAGGGATCGCTGCTGGACATCGACCATGGCACCTACCCCTACGTGACCAGTTCCAACACCACCGCTGGCGGTACCGCCACCGGTTCCGGCTTCGGCCCGCTGTACCTGGACTACGTACTGGGTATCACCAAGGCCTATACCACTCGCGTCGGCTCCGGTCCGTTCCCGACCGAGCTGTTCGACGACGTCGGCGCCTACCTGGCCAAGCGCGGCCACGAGTTCGGTGCCACCACCGGTCGCGCTCGTCGCTGCGGCTGGTTCGATGCCGTGATCCTGCGCCGCGCCATCGAGATCAACAGCATCTCCGGCCTGTGCCTGACCAAGCTCGACGTGCTCGATGGCCTGGATGTGGTGCGCCTGTGCGTCGGCTACAAGAATGCCGATGGCGATGTGCTGGAAGCGCCGACCGATGCCGACAGCTACATCGGCCTGCAGCCGGTCTACGAGGAAATGCCCGGCTGGAGCGAGTCGACCGTGGGTGCGAAGACCCTGGAAGAGTTGCCGGCCAACGCCCGCGCCTACATCAAGCGCGTGGAAGAGCTGGTGGGTGCGCCGATCGATATCATCTCCACCGGTCCGGACCGCAACGAGACCATCATCCTGCGCCATCCATTCGCCTGAGGCGGATAGCGGGGCGATGACGGAACGGGCTGCGCATGCGGCCCGTTTTCATTTCCGGGGTCGGCGCCGCGGTGAGCGGGGGAGGGTGGCGTGGCTCGAAGGGAAAATCGCGGACAACAAAAAGCCGAGCGATGCTCGGCTGTTTGTCTTGAAGATGGTGCCCAGGAGAAGACTCGAACTTCCACGGTGTTGCCACCGCTAGGACCTGAACCTAGTGCGTCTACCAATTCCGCCACCTGGGCATGCTTTTCAGCATTGTGCGATGATCGCTCATCGACTTGGGTGTTGCAAACCTTGTCGCAGTTTCAATGCCTGGTAGTGGCTGAACTGCTGAAACAAAAACGGTCTAATGACCGGCTTTGTCTGAAATATGGTGCCCAGGAGAAGACTCGAACTTCCACGGTGTTGCCACCGCTAGGACCTGAACCTAGTGCGTCTACCAATTCCGCCACCTGGGCACTGGAGTCGATGATCGCTCATCGTTTCCGTGTTACAACGTCTCAGCAACGTTGTGGGCGCGAACTATACGAGTACGTATTCTGCTTGTAAACCCCTGATGCGATAAAAATTATTCTGTTGCCGAAGCTGACCGACGAAGCGTTTTCGCGCTTCAATAGAGCAATGGCAGCAAACGCTAAAGAAGAAAAGGTGACCTACCTCTAATGGCCGATTGGCAAAACCTCGATCCCGAGGCCGCTCGCGAAGCGGAAAAGTACGAAAACCCCATCCCCAGCCGGGAACTGATCCTGGCTCACCTATCCGAGCGGGGCGCTCCGGCGACTCGCTCCCAGTTGCTCGACGAGTTCGGGCTCGCCGGCGAGGAGCCGGAAGAGGCCTTGCGTCGTCGCCTGCGCGCCATGGAGCGCGACGGGCAGCTTATCTATACGCGTCGTGGCGCCTATGCGCCGGTGGACAAGCTGGACCTGATCCGCGGCCGCATCAGCGGGCACCGCGACGGCTTCGGCTTCCTGATCCCCGACGATGGCAGCGACGACCTGTTCCTCAGTCCCACCCAGATGCGCCTGGTGTTCGACGGCGACCGCGCCCTGGCCCGGGTATCCGGCCATGACCGGCGCGGACGCCGCGAAGGCCAGCTGGTCGAGGTGATCGAGCGGGCCCACGAGATCGTGGTCGGCCGCTACTTCGAGGAAAGCGGCATCGGCGTGGTGGTCGCGGACAACCCGAAGATCCAGCAGGAAGTCCTGATCCCGCCGGGCAAGGCCGGCAAGGCCAGGCACAACCAGTTCGTCCAGGTGCGCATCGAGCAATGGCCGAGCATCCACCGCCAGGCCCAGGGCGAGATCGTCGAGGTGCTCGGCGACTACATGGCGCCGGGGATGGAGATCGAAGTCGCCCTGCGCAGCTACGATATCCCCCACGTCTGGCCGGCCGCGGTGGAGAAGGAAGCGGCCAAGCTCAAGCCGGAAGTGGCGGAGAAGGACAAGGAAAAGCGTATCGACCTGCGCCAGGTGCCCTTCGTCACCATCGACGGCGAGGATGCCCGCGACTTCGACGACGCGGTGTACGCCGAGGCCAAGCGCGGCGGCGGCTGGCGCCTGTTCGTGGCGATCGCCGATGTCTCGCACTACGTGAAGGTCGGTTCGGCGCTGGACGAAGAGGCGGCCAGGCGCGGCAACTCGGTGTATTTCCCCGAGCGGGTGATCCCGATGCTGCCGGAGGTGCTGTCCAATGGTCTCTGCTCGCTGAATCCGCTGGTCGACCGGCTGGCCATGGTCTGCGAGATGACCCTGTCCAAGGCCGGCAAGCTGACCGGCTATCAGTTCTACGAAGCGGTGATCCACTCCCATGCGCGCCTGACCTACACCAAGGTCAGCCAGTTGCTCGAGCATCCCGACAGCGTTGAGGCCGAGAACCTGCGCCAGCAGTTGCCCGGCGTGGTGCCGCACCTGCAGCAGTTGTATGCGCTGTATAAAGCGCTGCTGGCCGGCCGCCATGTCCGCGGCGCGATCGATTTCGAGACCCAGGAAACCCGCATCGTCTTCGGCGCCGACCGGAAGATCTCGGAAATCCGCCCGACCCAGCGCAACGATGCGCACCGCCTGATCGAAGAGTGCATGCTCTGCGCCAACGTGGCGACCGCACGCTTCCTGCAGAAGCACGCCATCCCGGCGTTGTACCGGGTGCATGACGGCCCGCCGCAGGAGAAGCTCAACAACCTGCGCCAGTTCCTCGGCGAGCTGGGGTTGAGCCTCGGCCGCGGCAAGGCCGCGCCGACCCCGGGCGACTACCAGGAGTTGCTGGAGAAGATCCACGACCGCGCCGACTTCCGCCTGATCCAGACGGTCATGCTGCGTTCGCTCAGCCAGGCGGTGTACAGCCCGGACAACAATGGCCACTTCGGCCTCAACTACGACGCCTACACCCACTTCACCTCGCCGATCCGGCGCTACCCGGACCTGCTGGTGCATCGTGCGATCCGCAGTGTGATCCGCTCCAAGGCGGAGACTCCGCACGTGCAGCGGGCCGGCGCGGCGAGCATGCCCAAGGCGCGCATCTATCCGTACGACGAATTGCGCCTGGACCAGTTGGGCGAGCAGTGCTCGATGACCGAGCGGCGTGCCGACGAGGCCACCCGCGACGTGACCAACTGGCTGAAGTGCGAATACATGCGCGAGCGGGTCGGCGAGACCTTCCCTGGCGTAATCACCGCGGTCACCGGTTTCGGTCTGTTCGTCGAGCTGACCGACATCTTCGTCGAAGGCCTGGTCCATGTGACCGCGCTGCCCGGCGATTACTATCATTTCGACGCCGTGCACCATCGCCTCAGCGGCGAGCGCACCGGGCGCAGCTTCCGTCTCGGCGACACCACGGAAGTGGTAGTGGCGCGGGTCGACCTGGACGAGCGGAAGATCGATTTCGAGCTGGCCGGAAACGTGCTGAGCGCGCCGATCGGACGCAAGAAGCGCAACGGCGACAAGTCGGCGAACGCCGGCAAGGCGCCGAAGGGGCGCAAGGGCGCAACCGTGCCCGAGGTCGACCTGGAGCCGGCACTGGCCAGTCCCGACGCCGCGGTGGTGCCGCGGCGCAAGGCCGGCAAGGTGCAGGCGCTGCCGCCGGTCGCGCCGGAGCTGCTGGCGCAGGCCGCGGAGATGCTCGGCAACACCGACGTGCGCAAGAGTCGCGAGGTGAAGCAGGCGCTGCTCGCCGAGGCGCGCGTCGGCGGCGGCAAGGACAAGGGCGGGAAGAAGGGCAAGGTCGTTCCTGCGGGCAAGAGCGCGAAGGGCAAGGCCAAGGGCGGCAAGCCCGCCGCTGCCGCCAAGCCGGGAAAGCCGACCAAGCATCGCAAGGGGCCTTCCAAGCCGAAGGCCGACAACGCTCCGGCCGCCACCGGGGCGCGCAAACGTAAGGCCAAGTCATGAGTCAGTGGGAAAAGGTCTACGGCGTGCATGCCGTGGAAGCGTTGTTGCGTCATCACCCGAAGCGGGTCAAGCAGTTGTGGCTGGCCGAGGGGCGGCATGATCCGCGGGTCCAGGTGCTCACCGAGCTGGCCGCCGGGTTCCGTATTCCGGTAGGGCAGCGCGACCGGCGCGAACTCGACGAGTGGGCGGAAGGCGTCCACCAGGGCGTGGTCGCGGAAGTCAGCCCCAGCCAGGTCTGGGGCGAAAACATGCTCGAGGAACTGCTCGAGCGGAGCGAGGGCGTGCCGCTGCTGCTGGCCCTGGATGGCGTCACCGATCCGCACAACCTCGGCGCCTGCCTGCGTACCGCCGATGCGGCGGGGGTGCAGGCGGTGATCGTGCCCAAGGACAAGTCCGCGACCCTCAACGCCACCGTGCGCAAGGTCGCTTGCGGCGCCGCCGAGGTGATCCCGCTGGTGGCGGTGACCAACCTCGCGCGCACCCTGGAAAAGCTCCAGCAGCGCGGCCTGTGGGTGGTCGGCACCGCTGGCGAGGCGGACAAGACCCTCTACCAGCTCGACCTCAAGGGGCCGACCGTGCTGGTGATGGGCGCGGAAGGCAAGGGCATGCGCCGGCTGACCCGTGAGCACTGCGACTTCCTCGCCAGGTTGCCGATGGCCGGCAGCGTCAGCAGCCTGAACGTCTCGGTCGCCACCGGCGTCTGCCTGTTCGAGATCCTCCGCCAGCGCACCCCGCTGGAGTGAGCGCGTGCGGGGCCGCCGCGGCGCGGCCCCGCGCCATTCCATCCGCTGTACAAATATTCGCCAATCTTCCTTGCTTCGCCGGTTGCCCTTCTCTAGAATGTCGCCCCTTGCCGCGCGGGCAGGCGTTCGTTCGCCTCTCCACCAGGCAAGCCAAGAAAACATTCACTCCTTGCCTGACCGTTCTGCGGCAGGCTGCAACCCGTAAGGAGCATTTATGCGTCATTACGAAATCGTGTTCCTGGTTCACCCGGACCAGAGCGAACAAGTCGGTGGCATGGTCGAGCGTTACACCAAGGCCATCGAAGAAGACGGCGGCAAGATCCACCGTCTGGAAGACTGGGGCCGTCGTCAGCTGGCCTACGCCATCAACAACGTGCACAAGGCCCACTACGTTCTGATGAACGTCGAGTGCAGCGCCAAGGCCCTGGCTGAGCTGGAAGACAACTTCCGTTACAACGATGCCGTGATCCGTAACCTGGTCATGCGTCGCGACGAAGCTGTCACCGAGCAGTCCGAGATGCTCAAGGCTGAAGAAAGCCGCAACGAGCGTCGCGAGCGTCGTGAGCGTCCGAACGATAACGCTGAAGGCGCCGATGGCGACGACAACAGCGATAGCGATAACGCTGACGAGTAATTCCGGACCAGTATTGAGGAGCCAATCACATGGCACGTTTCTTCCGTCGTCGTAAGTTCTGCCGCTTCACCGCCGAAGGCGTGAAAGAGATCGATTACAAGGATCTCAACACCCTGAAGGCCTACGTTTCCGAAACCGGCAAGATCGTTCCGAGCCGTATCACCGGCACCAAGGCCAAGTACCAGCGTCAGCTGGCGACCGCTATCAAGCGCGCCCGCTACCTGGCCCTGCTTCCTTACACCGACAGCCACGGCCGTTGAGATCGGGCAGTCGAACGCTGGTAAGGGATAGATCGCATGCGCGCACTGGCTGAGTTCACCATGCGCGGCCGCATGCAGGCCACGCTCGCCGTGGCAGGCTCCGCGGTTGTTCCACTGTTGTTCTGGCTGAGTGCCGCCGCCGGTAGCCTGGTGCTGCTGCGGCGCGGATTCGGCGACGCCTTCGGCGTCCTGGCCTGGGCGGTGCTACCGGCGATGTTCTGGTGGTACCTGGGCGATCCGAGCATCCTTCTGGTCCTGCTCGGTACCCTGACGCTGGCGCAGATCCTGCGCGCCAGCACGTCCTGGAGCCATGTGCTGCTGGGCAGTGTTGCAGTTGGCGTGGTATTCGCGCTGGTGCTGGGGCATACCTCCAGCGAGCTGATCGGCGCCCTGGCGACGGAAGTCACCAAGGTCCTGACCCAGCTTCGCGGGGAGTCCCAGCTGTCGGGCGAAGAGCTGGACAAGTTGCAGGTGGCGCTGGTGCCGACCCTGACCGGGGTCATGGCTTCCTCGCTGCAGGTGACCTGCCTGCTCTGCCTGATGCTCGCGCGGTACTGGCAGGCTTCGCTGTACAACCCGGGCGGCTTCGGCCGCGAATTCCGGAGTTTGCGGCTGGCGCCGGCGGTTGCCGTGATCCTGCTACTGGGGGCCGTCGTGGTCCCGGCGCTGGAAGTGCAGGCCGCGGTGCTCGGTCCGTTGTGCAGCGTGCCGCTGATCATCGCCGGCGTGGCGCTCGGGCATGGCCTGATCGCCCTGAAGCGCCTCGCGGGTGGTTGGCTGGTGGGCCTGTACCTGGCTGTATTGCTGCTGGGGAACCTGATCTGTCTTTTGGCGGTTGTCGACAGTCTGTTTGATTTTCGTGGACGCCTGGCCCGGCGCCAGGGTTCCACGAACGGTGAAGGTTAAAAGTTAAGAGGTAAGACTCAAATGGAAGTCATCCTGCTGGAAAAAGTCGCCAACCTGGGCAACCTGGGCGACAAGGTGAACATCAAGGGCGGTTACGCCCGTAACTTCCTGCTGCCGCAGGGCAAGGCCACCGTCGCCACCGCCGAGAACGTCGCTGCGTTCGAAGCACGCCGCGCCGAGCTGGAAAAGGCTGCCGCCGAGAAGAAGGCCGCTGCCGAAGCCCGTGCTGCCCAGCTCTCCGAGCTGGTGGTAACCCTCGGCGCCCACGCTGGCGACGAAGGCAAGCTGTTCGGTTCGATCGGCACCCGCGACATCGCCGAAGCCGTTTCCGCTGCCGGTTACCCGCTGGAAAAAGCCGAAGTTCGCCTGCCCAACGGCGCGCTGCGCAACACCGGTGAGTTCGACGTCGCCGTGCACCTGCACACCGACGTGGAAACCACTCTGAAGCTGATCATCGTCGCTGAGTAAGCGATCCGATCGGTAGGGCTGGGCGGGCATATGCGTGTCCGCGGCAGTCCGCTAACATCGGGCACGGTACCGGCAACGGCACCGTGCCCGTTGTTTTTTCCGCTGTTCCTTTTTCTTGCGTCGAGTCTATGAACGAGATCACCAGCCCCGAGCAATACGACCTGGAAACCACAGCCCTGAAGGTGCCGCCGCACTCGATCGAGGCCGAGCAGGCCGTGCTGGGTGGCCTGATGCTGGACAACAACGCCTGGGAGCGTGTGTCGGATTCGGTGTCCGACGGCGATTTCTACCGCCATGACCATCGCCTGATCTTCCGCGCCATCTACAAGCTGGCCGAGGCCAACCAGCCGATCGACGTGGTGACCCTCTCCGAGCAGTTGGAGAAGGAAGGACAACTGGCCCAGGTCGGCGGCCTGGCCTATCTCGGCGAACTGGCGAAGAACATTCCCTCGGTCGCCAACATCAAGGCCTACGCGCAGATCATCCGCGAGCGCGCCACCCTGCGCCAACTGATCGGCATCAGCAACGAGATCGCCGACAGCGCCTTCCACCCGGAAGGGCGCGGCGCCAACGAGATCCTCGACGAGGCCGAGCGGAAGATCTTCGAGATCGCCGAAGCGCGACCGAAGACCGGCGGGCCGGTAGGGATCAGCGATATCCTGGTCAAGACCATCGACCGCATCGACTACCTGTTCAACACCACCGAGGCGCTGACCGGGGTGTCCACCGGTTTCACCGACCTCGACGAGAAGACCAGCGGCCTGCAGCCGGCCGACCTGATCATCGTCGCCGGGCGTCCGTCGATGGGTAAGACCACCTTCGCCATGAACCTGGTCGAGAACGCGGTGATGCGCACCGACAAGGCCGTGTTGGTGTACTCCCTGGAGATGCCCTCCGACTCGATCGTGATGCGTATGCTCTCGTCGCTCGGGCGTATCGACCAGACCAAGGTGCGTTCCGGCAAGCTCGACGACGAGGACTGGCCGCGCCTGACTTCGGCGATCAACCTGCTCAACGACAAGAAGCTGTTCATCGACGATACCGCTGGCATCAGTCCCTCGGAAATGCGCGCGCGGACCCGTCGCCTGGTGCGCGAGCACGGCGACCTGGCGCTGATCATGATCGACTACCTGCAACTGATGCAGATACCCGGCTCCAGCGGCGACAACCGGACCAACGAGATTTCCGAGATTTCCCGCTCGCTGAAGGCCCTGGCGAAGGAATTCAACTGCCCGGTGATTGCCCTGTCGCAGCTCAACCGCTCCCTGGAGCAGCGACCCAACAAGCGCCCGGTGAACTCCGACTTGCGCGAATCCGGGGCGATCGAGCAGGACGCCGACGTGATCATGTTCGTCTACCGCGACGAGGTGTACCACCCGGAGACCGAGTTCAAGGGCGTCGCCGAAATCATCATCGGCAAGCAGCGTAACGGTCCGATCGGTACGGTGCGCCTGGCCTTCATCGGCAAATACACGCGCTTCGAGAACCTTGCCGCCGGCATGTACAACTTCGAGGACGAATGACCCGGCTTGGGTCTTGCCCGGCGGGCGCCTTACCATAGGCACCCGTTTCAGTTGCAGGACCCGATGCCATGCGTCCCCTCGTTGCCACCGTCGACCTTTCCGCCATTCGCCACAACTATGCCCTGGCCAAGCGCTGCGCGCCGCAGCGCCAGGCGTTCGCGGTGGTCAAGGCGAACGCCTATGGCCACGGTGCGCGCGAAGTGGTTACCGCGTTGCACGACGATGCCGATGGCTTCGCCGTGGCCTGCCTGGAGGAGGCCGCGGAAGTCCGCGCCTTGCACGCCAGCGCGCGCATCCTGTTGCTGGAAGGCTGCTTCGAGGCGAGCGAATACGCCCTCGCCGGGCAATTGCGCCTGGACCTGGTGATCCAGGGCGCGGAACAGGGCGAGGCGTTCCTCGCCGCCGGCCTGGATATTCCACTCAACGTCTGGCTCAAGCTCGACTCCGGCATGCACCGCCTGGGCTTCGATCCTGCCGCGCTGCGCGCCTGGCATGCGCGCCTGCGCAACCATCCTGGTGTGCGCGAGCTGAACCTGATCAGCCATTTCGCCTGCGCCGACGAACGCAACCATCCGCTCACCGAGCAGCAGCTGGAGAGTTTCCTCGGCCTGCTCGACCTGGATTTCGACCAGCGCAGCCTGGCCAATTCGGCGGCGGTGCTGACTATCCCGGCCGCCCACATGGACTGGCTGCGGCCGGGAATCATGCTCTACGGGTCGACCCCGCTGGCCGACCTGAGCGCCGCCGAACTGGGCCTGAGGCCGGCCATGAGCCTGGGCGCGCAGTTGATTTCACTGCGCGAGGTGGCCGTGGGCGAGAGCGTCGGCTACGGCGCCACCTGGATCGCCGAGCGGCCGGCGCGGATCGGCACGGTCAGTTGCGGCTACGCCGACGGCTATCCGCGTACCGCGCCAGCCGGGACTCCGGTACTGGTCGGGGGACGCCGCGCGACCCTGGCCGGGCGGGTCTCGATGGACATGCTGGCGGTCGACCTCTCCGACCTGCCGGAGGCTCGCGTTGGCGACCCGGTGGAGTTGTGGGGCGCCGGGTTGTCGGTGGACGAGGTCGCCCGTGCCTGCGGCACCCTCGGCTACGAGCTTCTGAGCAAGGTTGGTGCGCGGGTTCCGCGTGCCTTCCAGTACGGACCTGGCCGCCTATAGCGCCAGGTCTTTTTTTGAAGTCGTTAACCTGAGTGCCGGCTTTGCTGGGGCAGGCACTTGTTACGCTCTTTATAATCCCTGATTTTCTCTTGGTATTTGTAATAGCTGGATTTTGGTGTCCTCGCTAGTTGTGGGCTTTCAAAGTCGACCCCAATCATTCCGAAGCGATTTCTGTAGCCGAACAGCCACTCGAAGTTGTCCAGAAGACTCCAGAATAGATACCCTTCTACTTTCACTCCTGCATGCTTGGCTGAGAGCGCTGCATCAATGTGGTCAGAGAGATACTTTGCCCTGAGTGGATCTAGCACCCTATTTTCAGTGAGTTTTTCATCGTCCACTCCGAAGCCGGCTCCGTTCTCCGTTATGATCAGAGTAGGATGGTCGTATTCTTTGTCTATCTGCATTAGTAGTTCGACCAGATGAGAAGGAGAGACGGGGCCGTTATAGGAAGGATACTGGTCTGGATTTGGGCGATTTGCTATTCCGAAGGGTTGGCTTGGATCGTCTTTCACCAGGGTGGGAGAGTAGAAGTTTACGCCGATGAAGTCAGGTCTTCCCTGCATGATCTTTTTCATATCATCCTGAGAGGGCTGGAACGCGGGTGCGTACTTCTGATAGAGAGTTTTTATATCTTTCGGGTAGTTTCCTTTGTAAAGCGCGTCCAGAACCCAGGCATTGTGCACAGAGTTACAGTTCCTCTTGGCTGCGCTGTTCGGGTTCTCATTATCGACACAGGGAGATAGATTCAGGGCAATACCGATTTGTCCCTTGTACCCTGCTTCCTTGTATGAGGTAACCGCTAGCGAGTTCGCCAGCAGGAGGTTGTGCATGGCCTCTGCCTGAGCTGCGCGTGACTCTACGGATAGTACTTTCTCATAGGGTGAGGGGGTCTCGGTGAGGAAGTTCTCTACCAAGGGCGTCAGGGTAAAGATATTGCCCTCCGGCTCATTGAAAGTTATGAAGTAAGGTACCTCTTCGCCAAAATTGCTGAAAATGAGCTTTGCGTAGCCAGCGAACCAGTCGGGCGATTTAGAGGAGTACCATCCACCTTTCTTGTAAAGAGCTAAGGGCATATCCCAGTGGTAAAGTGTTACAATTGGAGTTATTCCGGCATCCTTCAAATCTTGTATGAGTATCTTGTAGTACTCGAGCCCTTTGGGGTTTATCGTCTGGCCATCGGGCAGCACTCGTGCCCAGCTTATCGAGAAACGGTACGAGTTGACTCCGAGTTTGCGCATCAGATCTATGTCTTTTAGATAGACGTCTCTGGATATCTGGTTCGTGGCAACATCGCCAGTGTGGTTCTCTCCGATAAGATACTTGGTAATGCCTCTATGGGTGAAGTCGTCCCAGTTCGAAGGTCCTTTCCCGTCCAGATTCCAACCGCCCTCTACCTGATAGGCCGCTGAGGCCGTTCCCCAGAGAAAGTTGCAGTTTTCCTGAGGCTTCGCAGTGGCCAGCGAGGTATCATATAGGAGCGCAAGAGAAAGAAGCGCGAGACGGTTCTTTATATTTTCTTTTAGGGTTTTTCGAAAATTTTTAAATTGGAGGAGGCTTCTTCGCATTTTTATGGTTTTTTAGGTTGGTTTACGATTGTAGGAGTCTAGGTGTTCTCGTGATATCGAGTCGATTTTTATATTTCTACTCGTTTTGAGCGTTTTACTCGCAGGTCTGGAAATCATCTTTCAAAGGAATTGTAGGATAGCTCGATATGTGGGCTGTCTCCAGGCTTCATTTGTAAGTTCGAAGGCTGTCCATGGCTTGCTCCAACTGTAGCTCCTGGACCATCGCATAGCCGGCGCGCCCGGCGCCCTTGACCCGGTACAGCGCCTGGTCGGCGGCCTTGTAGAGTTTGCCGAACTGCAGGGCGTCGCCGGGAAACAGGGCGACGCCGATGCTCGGTGTGATCACCAGCCACTGCTTGGCGAACTCCACCGGTTTCGCCAGTTCTCGCAGCAGGCGTTCGGCGATGTCGCGGGCATGCTGTTCGGCATTCGACCCGCCGACCAGCACGGCGAATTCGTCGCCGCCGAGGCGCGCCACGCAATCCTCGGTGCGCACGCAATGGCGCAGCCGCTGGGCCACGTTCTGCAGGACGAAGTCGCCGGCATCGTGGCCATGGGTATCGGTGATCGGCTTGAAGTGATCCAGGTCGATCAGCAGCAGCGCCATGCTGTTGCCGTGGCGGCGCGCGTCGTCCAGGGCGCTTTCGGCGAACTCCATCAGGTGCCTGCGGTTGCCAAGCCCGGTCAGCGGGTCGTGATGGGCGGCGTACTGCAGTTGCGCTTCGCGCATCTGCAACTGGCGATTGGCCTCGCTCAACTCGTTGGTACGGACTTCCACGGCGCGTGCCAGGTCGCGCTGGGCGCTGTGCAGCAGGGCCAGGCGCGCGTTCTTTTCCTGGTCGGCCTGGTCCAGGGCCAGGGCCCTTTCCTGCTTCAGATCCTGGATGCGCGAGGCGAGCGCCAGGGAGAACAGCAGGGCCTCCAGGGTCAGCGCCAGCGGGAAGACCATGGCGTTGGCCGAGGTCGGCTGGACCAGCGCGGTGGCGCGCATCACGCCAAGGCTGACGCTGCCGAGCACCAGGCCGAAGCCGACCAGGTACAGGCGCGCCGTGGCCGAACCCTGGCGCCAGCGCTGCACTGCCAGGCCGATGGCGATCGGCAGGTTGGCCAGCAGGGTCAGCGCCAGCACGCCGGCCGCCTGCCAGCGCCAGCCGGCGGCGTTGAACGCCAGGCAGGCAAGGAACAGCAGGCAACAGGCGTTCAGCAGGTGATGGGCCCAGCGTGCGTGCTGCCGGCTTTGCAGCAGGTTCTGGCTGAAGCGGATCACGCAGATGCCCCAGATCGCCAGCAGCGCCAGGCGGTCAAGCCACCAGGGCACCGCCCGCTCGGGCCAGAAATACTCGAAACCATGGCCGCTGATGCTCAGGGTCAGCACCAGCGCGCTGGCAGCGGTCAGCACGTACCAGAAATAGGCGCGATCGCGCAGGCTGGTGAAGAGGAACAGGTTGTACAGCAGCAGGGCGAGGATCAGCCCGTAGGCCATGCCGAACAGCAGGTTGCCCTGGCTGCGGTATTCCAGCAGTTCGTCGTGGCTCCAGAGCCTCAGCGGAAAGGCGTTGCCGCCGGGATCGTAGCTGCGCAGGTAGACGCGCAACGGCCCATCGCCGGGAGGGATCCGGAACAGCGGATGACGGTAGGCGTGGTCGCGGCCCTCGGCGAAGGGCACCGCTTCGCCGCTGCGATGTTCACGGAACCCGCCGCGCTCGTCGGGGAGATACAGGCGCAGGTCGTGCAGGCTGGCGCTGGCGACTTCCAGCCACCAGCCGCCGGATACCGCCTCGCGTCTCGGCAGGTCGAGGCGCAGCCACCAGGCGCTGCGGCTGAGGCCGACGCTGGTGCGGCCGGCGGCGGCGACGAAGCGGCCGGCCTGCTCCGCTTGTTCGAGGTCCTCCACCGCCAGGTTGCCATCGGGGTCTTCGAGCAGGTCCAGCGAGCCGTTCAACCAGGCGCCGCTGGCCGGAGGCGCCGGAAACTCCGGCGCGGCGCGCGAAACGGCGCTGGCCAGTAGCAGGAAGATGACCGCGAGCAGGGCAAGAGGATGGCGCACGATGACTCTCCCGGGGGCCTGCCTTAGAGGCCGGGTGAGATGACGATGAATGGAGTATAGAAACAAGATGGCTAAATGATGGCATTTTTTCGAAGCCGGCCGACGACAGGCAATACCCAGTGAAAACGTCGGAATTGCTCATTTTTTGTGCTATATTCCGCGCCCCGCGTTTTCGCGACCCCCCATTCCTAGAGATACCCCCTGGTGCCCGTGATGCAAGCCGCCAAGCCGCTGTTCGACTATCCCAAGTACTGGGCCGAGTGTTTCGGTCCGGCGCCCTTCCTGCCTATGAGTAGGGAAGAGATGGATCAGCTCGGCTGGGACTCCTGCGACATCATCATCGTCACCGGCGATGCCTACGTCGACCACCCGTCCTTCGGCATGGCCATCATCGGCCGCCTGCTGGAGGCCCAGGGGTTCCGCGTCGGCATCATCGCCCAGCCGGACTGGCAGTCGAAGGACGACTTCATGAAGCTCGGCGAGCCGAACCTGTTCTTCGGCGTGGCGGCCGGCAACATGGACTCGATGATCAACCGCTATACCGCGGACAAGAAGGTCCGTTCCGACGACGCTTACACCCCCGGCGGCCTGGCCGGCAAGCGCCCGGACCGCGCCAGCCTGGTCTATAGCCAGCGCTGCAAGGAGGCCTACAGCCATGTGCCGGTGATCCTCGGCGGGATCGAGGCCTCGTTGCGGCGCATCGCCCATTACGACTACTGGCAGGACAAGGTCCGCCGCTCGATCCTGATGGACGCCACGGCCGACATCCTGCTCTACGGCAACGCCGAGCGTGCGGTGGTGGAAATCGCCCAGCGCCTGGCCCAGGGCGAACTGGTGAGCGCGATCACCGACGTGCGCGGCACCGCCTTCGTCCGTCGCGACACCCCGGAGGGCTGGTTCGAGATCGATTCCACGCGGATCGACCGGCCGGGCAAGATCGACAAGATCATCAATCCCTACGTGAACACCCAGGACACCGCCGCCTGCGCCATCGAGCAGGAAAAGGGCGCGCAGGAGGACCCGCAGGAAGCCAAGGTCGTGCAGTTGCTGGCGAACCCCAGGCTGACCCGGGAGAAGACCGTGATCCGCCTGCCGTCTTTCGAGAAGGTGCGCAACGACCCGGTGCTCTATGCCCACGCCAACCGCGTGCTGCACCTGGAGACCAACCCGGGCAACGCCCGTGCCCTGGTGCAGAAGCACGGCGAAGTGGATGTCTGGTTCAACCCGCCGCCCATTCCGATGAGCACCGAGGAAATGGACTACGTGTTCGGCATGCCCTATGCCCGCGTGCCGCACCCGGCCTACGGCAAGGCGAAGATTCCCGCCTACGAGATGATCCGCTTCTCGGTGAACATCATGCGTGGCTGCTTCGGCGGCTGCACCTTCTGCTCGATCACCGAGCATGAGGGACGGATCATCCAGAACCGCTCGCACGACTCGATCATCCGCGAGATCGAGGAGATGCGCGACAAGGTGCCCGGCTTCACCGGCGTGGTCTCCGACCTTGGCGGACCGACGGCGAACATGTACCGCATCGCCTGCAAGAGCCCGGACATCGAGCGGCACTGCCGCAAGCCATCCTGCGTGTTCCCCGGCATCTGCGAGAACCTCGATACCGACCACAGCTCGCTGATCGAGCTGTACCGCAAGGCCCGGGCGCTGCCGGGGGTGAAGAAGATCCTGATCGCCTCCGGCCTGCGCTACGACCTCGCCGTCGAGTCGCCCGAGTACGTCAAGGAACTGGTGACCCACCACGTCGGCGGCTACCTGAAGATCGCCCCGGAGCACACCGAGCGCGGTCCGCTGGACAAGATGATGAAGCCGGGGATCGGCACCTACGACCGCTTCAAGCAGATGTTCGAGAAGTTCTCGAAGGAAGCCGGCAAGGAGCAGTACCTGATCCCGTACTTCATCGCCGCCCATCCCGGGACCACCGACGAAGACATGATGAACCTGGCCCTGTGGCTCAAGCGCAACGGCTTCCGCGCCGACCAGGTCCAGGCGTTCTATCCTTCGCCGATGGCCACTGCCACCGCTATGTATCACTCGGGCAAGAACCCGCTGCGCAAGGTCACCTACAAGAGCGATGGCGTGACCATCGTCAAGAGCGACCAGCAGCGGCGCCTGCACAAGGCCTTCCTGCGCTACCACGACCCGAAAGGCTGGCCGCTGCTGCGCGAGGCGCTGGAGCGGATGGGGCGCGCCGACCTGATCGGCAATGGCAAGCACCACCTGGTCCCGACCTACCAGCCGGATACCGGCGAATACCAGAGCGCCCGGCGGAAGAACTCGACGCCGGCCGGCAGCAAGAAGGCCGGCAAGCTGCTGACCCAGCATACCGGCCTGCCGCCACGCGCCAGCGACGGTGGTAAGCCGTGGAGCAAGGGTCAGCAGAACAAGGCGACGGCCTTCGCCAAGGGCAAGAAGAAGTCGCGCCAGCCGAACATCCCGCGCTGATCGCCGGGGCGGCCCTGCCGCCCGCAAAGCGTGCGCGGCTGCAACCTTGCCTGCGGTCGCGCACCGTCGCAGTGCATTGCCGCGGCACGACCTCCTGGCCGCCCGGGCCTGACGGCGCTGGCACAAGTCTTGCGCTTCCGGGGCATCCCGGTCTTCACGAAGAACCGTCGTGGCGGACCCGGCAACGCCTCGTCGCTTCGCTCCGGCGTCGCGCCGCCGACTCCGCTACAGTGACCGCAACCCCAGCCCCGCGAGCCTTCGATGCCCGAGCTGCTTGCCCACTATCCGTTCACCGATACGGCCTACCACGAGTTGCTCGATCGCCAGGGCGGCGTGCGTCCCCATTGGCAGCGGCTGTTCCGCCAACTGGAGCGCAGCAGCCCTGAGCAATTGCGCCAGCGCCAGGCCCTGGTGGAACGGCAGATCCAGGAGAACGGCGTCACCTACAACGTTTACGCCGATCCCAAGGGCACCGACCGCCCCTGGGCGCTGGACCTTCTGCCGAACCTGCTGTCCGCCGCCGAGTGGCAGCCGATCGCCGCTGGTGTGGCGCAGCGTGCTCGGCTGCTCAATGCGCTGCTGGCCGACCTGTACGGCGACCAGCGTCTGCTCGCCGAAGGGCTGCTGCCCAGCGAACTGGTCTTCGGCCATCCGAACTTCCTCTGGCCGGCGCTCGGCATCCGGCCGCCCGGCGGGATCTTCCTGCACAGCTATGCCGTCGACCTGGCGCGCGATGCCGACGGACGCTGGCAGGTCCTCGCCGACCGCACCCAGGCGCCGTCCGGCGCGGGCTATGCGCTGGAGAACCGGCAGATCGTCTCGCGGGCCTTGCCGGAACTCTATCGCGACCTGCGCGTGCAGCATCTCGCCGGGTATTTCCGCACCCTGCAGGAGACCCTCGCCAGCCAGGCCGCCGGCGACGGCGAGACGCCGCTGGTGGTGCTGCTGACTCCCGGACGTTTCAACGAAACCTACTTCGAGCATCTCTACCTGGCGCGCCAGCTCGGTTTCCCGCTGGTCGAGGGGCACGACCTGACGGTGCGCGACGCCACCCTCTATCTCAAGACCCTCGGCGGCCTGAAACGGGTGCACGCGGTATTGCGGCGCCTCGATGACGACTTCTGCGACCCGCTGGAATTGCGTACCGACTCGGCGCTGGGCATTCCCGGCCTGCTCGAGGCGGTACGCCAGGGGCGCGTACTGGTGGCCAACGCGTTGGGCAGCGGGGTGCTGGAATCGCCCGGCCTGCTCGGCTTCCTGCCGCAGGCCTGTCGCCGCCTGCTGGGCGAGGAGTTGGCGCTGCCCTCGCTCGACACCCGCTGGTGCGGCGAGCCGCAGGCCCTCGAGGCGATACTCGCGGCACTGCCCGACCTGGTGATCAAGCCGGCCTTTCCCGGCCAGCGCTGCGAACCGCTGTTCGGCCACGCCCTCGACGGTGCCGGCCTGGCATCCCTCGGCGAGCGCTTGCGCGAGCGCCCGCAGGCCTACGTGGCGCAACGCCTGGCGCAGTTGTCCCAGGCGCCGGTCTGGCGCGACGGCGAGGCCGGCGTCGGCCTGCAGTCGCGGGCCATCGGCATGCGCGTGTTCGCCGTCGCCGCCGCCGACGGACGCTACTGGGTGATGCCCGGCGGTCTGACCCGCGTAGCCTCGGCGGCGGACGCCGAAGTGGTGTCGATGCAGCGCGGCGGGGCGAGCAAGGACA
Source organism: Pseudomonas sp. 18-147 (assembly GCF_051048045.1). NCBI lineage: Bacteria > Pseudomonadati > Pseudomonadota > Gammaproteobacteria > Pseudomonadales > Pseudomonadaceae > Pseudomonas > Pseudomonas sp. 18-147. Next base: position 5,829,532 of record NZ_CP182296.1, on the reverse strand, counting down.
CCTGGGTGCTGGCCGAGCGAGCAGTCGGCGGCGAGCCGTTGCGACCGCGCCGGCTCGGCGTGCGCGACCTGGTCCGCGAAGACCCCTACCTGCCGTCGCGGGTGGTGGAGAACCTGTTCTGGTACGGCCGCTATGCCGAGCGTTGCGACGACCATGCGCGCCTGTTGCGGGTGGTGCTGTCGCGCTACGTGGATGCCGATGGCGACGAAGAGGCGTTGCGCAGCGCCCTGGCCCTGGCCGGCGGCATCGGCCTGCTGCCCGGGGATGGCGAGCCGTTGGAAAGGTGCCTGTTGCGGGCGTTGCTCGACGAGCACTGGCCGGCGAGCCTGTGCGCCAACCTGCGGCGCCTGCACTGGGCGGCGGCGCAGGTGCGCGGGCGCTTGTCCGGGGAGAACTGGCTGGCCTTGCTGGAGCTGCAACGCGACATGCAGGCGCTCGATCCGGCACGCACCGACCTCGGCGAAGCGCTGGACTTCCTCAACCGGCTAGTGATGTCCCTGGCCGCGTTGTCCGGTTTCGCCCTCGACGACATGACCCGCGACGACGGCTGGCGTTTCCTGATGATCGGCCGGCGCATCGAGCGCGTGCGCTTCTTCGCCGAGAGCATCGCCGCCTTCCTCGACGGCGGTAGCGCCTGGGACGCCGGCGCGCTGGAGTGGCTGCTGGAGCTGGGTAACAGCGGCATCACCTACCGCTCGCGCTACCTGGCGTCGCCGCAGCTGGTCCCGGTGCTCGACCTGCTCCTGTTGCACGAGCAGAACCCGCACTCGCTGCGCTTCCAGTTGCAGGCCCTGGAGCGTTCGCTGGAGCGCCTGCACGAGGAGTTCGGCGCGCCACGCGAGCGGGAACTCAGGACCCTGGGCGAACGCCTGCGCAGCTTCGATCTGGCGGCCCTGGAAAGCCCGCTGTTCGGCGCGGCAGGACTCGACGAGGTGCTCGTCGGGCTGGCGCGACTGCTGCGCGACATCGCCGCCTGCGCCGGACAGGTCTCCGATCGGCTAGGCTTGCGCTATTTCGCCCATGTCGACGATGTCAGCCAGAGAACGGTATCCACCTGATGTCCGCACCCGCGCTTCGCTCCGTTCCGCTCCAGGGCGCCCGCTACCAGGTGCTGCACGACACCCATTACCGCTATGCGACGCCGGTCTCGCTGTCGCGGCAACTGGCGCATCTCTGGCCACGCGAATGCGCCTGGCAGGCCTGTCATGAGCGGGCACTGCTGATCGAGCCGGGGCCGAGCCGGCGCGAGGATGGCCACGACGCATTCGGCAATCCGCTGAGCCGGCTGGCCTTCGAGCGTCCCCACGAGGCGCTGCGGGTCAGCGCGCGACTGCAGGTCGAAGTGTTCGCCCATGCGCCGGCGCAACTGACCGCGTCGCCGGCATGGGAAACCGTCGCCGCCGGGCTGGCATTTTCCGGGCGGGCGCTGTCCGCCGCCGAGCTGGAAGCCTGCCGCTATCGCGTCGAGTCGCCCTATGTGCGCATCCAGCGGCGATTCGCCGAGTTCGCCGCCGACTGCTTCCCGCCCGGACGGCCGTTGCTGGTGGCGGCAGCGGCACTGATGGAGAAGATCTTCCGCGAGTTCGCCTTCGATGCGCAGGCCACCCAGGTGGCGACGCCGCTGGACGAAGTGCTGGAGCGCCGTCGCGGGGTCTGCCAGGACTTCGCCCACCTGATGCTCGCCTGCCTGCGCGCGCGCGGACTGGCGGCGCGCTACGTCAGCGGCTACCTGCTGACCCGCCCGCCGCCCGGACAGGCGCGACTGATCGGTGCCGACGCCTCGCATGCCTGGGTCTCGCTGTATTGTCCGGAGAACGGCTGGGTGGATTTCGACCCGACCAACGACCTGTTGCCCGACCTGGAGCACATCACCCTGGCCTGGGGGCGGGATTTTTCCGATGTGTCGCCGTTGCGCGGGGTGATCCTCGGTGGCGGTAGCCATGACCCGGAGGTGCGGGTGACGGTGCTGCCGCTACAGGAAACAGCCGGCTGATCAAAAAGTGATCGGTCCCGCGGAGGCCCTGCTGCCCGGGACTCCCGGACCTTTTCACCCAGGTTGTCCACAGCCTCGCCCACGCCGTTTGGGGACAACGAAGCGGTGCTCCGGCAAATTCGCGGCGCCGTGCTAGCTTTTCCAGAATCCGCTACGGACGTTGTCGGGCCAAGGGCCGGAGCCTGCCTTTCCGGTGCCAGGGGCGGTTCTCGTACGGAGCCAGACTCCTTCCTTGCGCACGGTGAGCGATATGGATGACACGACGATCGTCAACGTAGGTACCGAGAAGATCAACGCGCTCTGGGCGACGGTGTCCCAGTACGCCTTCGCCTTCGGCATCAAGATTCTCGCGGCCATCGCCTTCTGGGTGATTGGCCGCTGGCTGATCGGCTTCGCCGTCGGCATGGTGCAGAAATCCCTCGAGCGGCAAAAGGTCGATCCCACCGTGCTGCGCTACGTGGGTTCGTTCATCACGGTGACCCTGAACGTGCTGCTGGTGGTGGGCATCCTCGGTTTCTTCGGCATCCAGACCACCAGCCTGGCGGCGCTGATCGCGGCGGTCGGCCTGGCCATCGGCATGGCCTGGTCGGGATTGCTGGCGAACCTGGCGGCCGGCGGCTTCATCATCGTCCTGCGGCCGTTCAAGGTCGGCGACTTCATCTGCGCCGGCGGAGTGACCGGCACGGTCAAGGAGATCGGCCTGTTCACCACGGCGATCAACACTCCGGACAACGTGCTGACCATGGTCGGCAACAACAAGATATTCGGCGACAACATCCAGAACTTCACCCACAACCCGTTCCGCCGGGTCGAGTTGAAGGCGCAGCTTTCCGGTGCCGCCGACTACCAGGCGGCCATCGCCCTGCTCAAGCAGCGCGTCGCGGCGATTCCCAACGTGCTCGGCGAGCCGCCGGTGGACGTGGAGATCCTCGAGTTCAACCTGGTCGGGCCGGTGCTGGCGGTGCGCCCGTATTGCCACAACGACCATTACTGGCAGGTCTATTTCGATACCAACAAGGTGATCAAGGACGCCCTCGGCGCCGACTTCCCGGCACCGATGCCGGCGCAGACGGTGATCGTGCAGCAGTCCGCCGGCGCCTGACGTTTCCCGCTCGGCACCGACGCCCCGTCCTGCGGGGCGTTGGCGTTTGTGCGCGGACCGGGTGGCGGGCCGCGCGGAGAAAACGGGCCATCGGCGAGTCCAACGGGCACCCCGGCGAACAAGGTATAGTGCGGGCCTGCAACCGTCGCCGCAGCCGGCCGGGTTTCATCGGGAAAAGGATTCCGTGTGTTCTTCAGATTGCTCTTGATCGCCGTCCTGCTGGCGGTATCCGCGTGCAGCTCCAAGGCTCCCGGCCCGGGGGCGTCGGTGCCGAAGGTCGTGCGCGGCGAGTATCGCGTCAAGCGCGGCGACACCCTCTATTCGATCGCCACCCGGCACGGCTGGAACTACAAGGACCTGGCGCGCGCCAACGGCATCCGCCCGCCCTACGCGGTCAAGGTCGGCCAGGTGGTGCGCTTCGACGGGCGCAAGTCGACCTACGTCGCCAGTAGCCGCTCTTCGTCTAACACCCGTGCGCGCAAGCCGCCGCCTCCGCCGCCGTCGGTGACCCTGCGCGGCTGGCAGTGGCCGATGAAGGGGCCGGTGATCCGCCGCTTCTCCAGTTCCGACAAGCTCAACAAGGGCATCCGCATCGCTGGCACCCTGGGCCAGCCGGTGCAGGCCTCGCTGGCCGGCAAGGTGGTGTTCGCGGTGAACAACATGCGTGGCTACGGCAACCTGGTGATCATCCAGCACGGTACCTCGTACACCAGCACCTACGCGCACAACAGCCGCTTGCTGGTGAAGGAGGGGCAGATGGTCGGCAAGGGCCAGAAGATCGCCGAGGCCGGTTCCTCGGATGCCGACCGGGTGCAGCTGTACTTCGAGATCCGCCAGAACGGCCGGCCGCTCGACCCGCTGAGCCTGCTGCCGCCGTCCTGAGAGAGGAGCGGATCACTGCGGGGTGCGGTCGACCCACTTCGGCGCCACGCTCGGCGTCCAGGCGGCGAGGGCATCGAGCAGCGCCTCCGGGCTGGCGCCGCGCTGCAGCATGCCGCGGTGTTCGGCGCGGACGAAACGTTCGTCGACCAGGTGGTCGAGGAAAGTCAGCAGCGGGTCGTAGAAACCGTTCACTTCGAGCAGGCCCAGCGGCTTGGCGTGGTAGCCCAGTTGGCCCCAGGTCCAGACCTCGAACAGCTCTTCCAGGGTGCCGAGCCCGCCAGGCAGGGCGATGAAGGCGCCGGCCAGTTCGGCCATGCGTGCCTTGCGCGCGTGCATGCCGTCTACCACTTCCAGGCGGGTCAGGCCCTTGTGGCCGATCTCGGCCTCCTGCAGGCTCTGCGGGATGATCCCGATCACTTCGCCGCCGGCGGCCAATGCGGCGTCCGCCACGGTGCCCATCAGACCGACCGCGCCGCCACCGTAGACCAGGGTCAGGCCGCGCTCGGCCAGGTGCCGGCCGAGGGCCACGGCGGCTTCCTGGTAGACCGGGGAAGCGCCGGGGCTGGCGCCACAGAATACGCAGACGGAACGCAAGGTCATGATCGACTCCTGTCGGGGGTGGAAAAAGGCGCACAGGGTAGCGGCTGGGAGCGCTTCGACCAAGCCGTGCGAAGCGTTGCCGGACGTTGCGTCGCAGGCGCGAAGCGGCACATCTGTGCTAAAACAGGAGTTCCCCGTAGTAAACGCCGGGCAGATCCCGCTCGATGCCCCGCCACGTCCGGTTCGGGTTTGACCTGAATCAGTGGAACTCGGTGCCCGATCGGGCAGTCTGCTCTTTCAGGATTCATCGCCCAACCTGCCTAGGAGGCTGCTCCATGCTACGTAAACTCGCTGCGGTATCCCTGCTGTCCCTGCTCAGTGCGCCGCTGCTGGCTGCCGAGTGCTCGGTGGACATCCAGGGTAACGACCAGATGCAGTTCAACACCAATGCCATCACCGTCGACAAGAGCTGCAAGCAGTTCACCGTCAACCTGTCCCACCCCGGCAACCTGCCGAAGAACGTCATGGGCCACAACTGGGTACTGAGCACCGCCGCCGACATGCAGGGCGTGGTCACCGACGGCATGGCTTCCGGCCTGGACAAGGATTACCTGAAGCCCGACGACAGCCGCGTCATCGCCCACACCAAGCTGATCGGCTCGGGCGAGAAGGACTCGGTGACCTTCGACGTCTCCAAGCTGAAGGAAGGCGAGCAGTACATGTTCTTCTGCACCTTCCCGGGCCACTCCGCGCTGATGAAGGGCACCCTGACCCTGAAGTGATGCGCGAGCGATCCGCTGCATGAAAAAGCCCGGCCGCTGCCGGGCTTTTTCATGGGCGCGCGCCGGGCTCAGCGCGCGTAGCGTGCCGCCATCGCCTCGCCGGCCAGTTGGTGCACGCGCCGGGTCGGATGCCACTCGTCCCAGAAGTAGTACTGGTCCGGGTTGGCGCAGGCCGGGCGGACGCTGGGCTGGGTCGGCTGGCAGGGCGCGTCCAGCTCCACCAGGCCATAGCGCGCCGGGTTGCGCCGCAAGTGGCGGCTGAAGGTGAGATGGTCGAACCAGCTCAGCTCCAGGCCGCGGGTCTTGCGCAGGGCAGCGAGCTGGATCGGCAGGCTGGCGTTGACTGCCTGCAGGTAGCGCTGCGCCCGCTCGACCCGGTTACCGGCGACCACCGCCGGGACCACGCTCAGGTCGGTCGAACTGACCACCAGGAAGCGTCGTGCGCCGGCCTCTCCGAGACGCTGCACCGCGGCGCGGATGTTCGCCACGCTGCTGCCGGCCAGTTGTTCCAGGGGCTGCTCGCCGGCGAAATCCTCGTGCTCGAAGAAATCGTTGGCGGAGACGAAGATGAAGTGCAGCGCCTGGCCATCGACCGGCTTGCCGTCCAGCGTGGCGAGGTAGGCGTCGACCTGGCCGGCGAGGCCGGTATGGCGGTAGGCGCTCATCCAGCCGTAGTAGTTGTCCGCTCCGCTCTTGGCGCCGCCCACCGCATGGTCGGCCAGTTGTGCGCCGAGCTGGCGGGCGAGTACCTCGACGGCGGTCGGGCCGTTGCTCCAGCGGCCCTGCCAGTAGACTTCGCCGGGCAATGCCTGGGCGCCGGCGATGCCCTTGGCGAGCATCTCGCGGGTCAGTCGCTGGCTTTCGCCGTTGTCCGAATAGCTGTCGCCGAAGGCGTGGATCTGCCGTACCGGCGCGAGCAGCGGGGATGTGTGTCCGCAGGCCTGGCCGGCCAGCAGGACACCGAGGAGCAGGGCGGGGAGACGGGTGCGCATGGCTGGCCTTCGCAGGGATACAGCTTCCTTCTAGCGCGCCGCCGCGCGGACTTGAAGACCTGGTTGCGACAGGCACATTCCCGCCCGCGACAAAGGCCCGTCGACGACGGGCCTGCCGCACGGACCGGGAGGCTCAGGGCGCCTTCGGCAGTTCGCGCTTGTGCTGGGTCTTGTGGTAGGTGTCGACGATCACCCGCGCAGCTTCCTCGCGCAGCGGCTGGCCGTGCAGGAAGGCGTCGATCTCGGCATAGGTGACGCCGTGGGAAGCCTCGTCCGGATGGCCGGGGCGCAGGTCCTCGAGGTCGGCGGTGGGGATCTTCTCCACCAGGTTCTCCGGAGCGCCGAGGGCGCGGGCGAGGGCGCGTACCTGATGCTTGGCCAGGCCGCTGAGCGGAGCCAGGTCGCAGGCGCCGTCGCCGAACTTGGTGAAGAACCCCATGACCGCCTCGGCAGCATGGTCGGTGCCGATCACCAGGCCGCCGCGGGCGCCGGCGATGGCGTACTGGGCGACCATGCGGATGCGCGCCTTGATATTGCCGATGACGAAGTCGCTCTTCGCCGGCTCGAGTCCTTCCAGGGCTTCCAGCTGTTCCGCCAGGGCTTTCACCGACGGACCGATGTTGACGGTCTGCTCTTCGTCGGCGCGGATGGTCGCCAGCGAGGCCTGGGCATCGGCCTCGTCCTGCTGCACCTGGTAGGGCAGGCGCACGGCGATGAAGCGGTAGGCCTGGTCGCCGGTCTGCTCGCGCAGTTGCTCGACGGCGCGCTGGGCCAGCAGGCCGGCGGTGAGCGAGTCGACGCCGCCGCTGATCCCCAGCACCAGGGTCTTCAGCCCGGAATCCTTCAGGCACTGCTGGATGAAGGCGATGCGCCGGGCGATCTGCGCCTGCACGTCGGCCTCCGACTGGAACGGCGGCTGGACCTGCAGGGCTTGGGCGATGTCGCGTTGGATCTGTTGCATGTTCGGGCTCCCGTTAGGTGCGAAAGGATTAGGCCGGCACGTTGAAGACGTGGCGGAGGTAGGCGACGAAGTTCTCGTCGCGGCATTGGGTCTTGCCCGGGGCGTCGGATATCTTCGCCACCGGATGGCCGTTGCAGGCCGTCATCTTCAGGACGATGTTCATCGGCTCGACCCCCGGGATGTCGCAGGTCAGGTTGGTGCCGATGCCGAAGCTGACGTTGATCTTGCCACGTAGCGCGCGGAACAGCTGCAACGCCTTGGGCATGTCCAGCCCGTCGGAGAACACCAGGGTCTTGCTCAGCGGGTCGATACCCAGGCGGCGGTAGTGGGCGATGGCTTTCTCCGCCCAGGCCAGCGGGTCGCCCGAATCGTGGCGCAGGCCGTCGAAGAGCTTGGCGAAGTACAGGTCGAAGTCGTCGAGGAAGGCATCCATGGTAATGCAGTCGGTCAGGGCTATGCCGAGCTGTCCGCGGTACTCGCGGACCCAGCAGTCCAGCGCCGCTTGCTGGCTGTCGACCAGCCGCGGGCCGAGTTGCTGATGGGCCATCAGCCATTCGTGGGCCATGGTGCCGATCGGCTTGAGATCGTACTCGCGGGCCAGGTGCACGTTGCTGGTGCCGACGAAGCGCCCGGGGAAGTCGCGCTTGAGGATATGCACCACTTCCTCCTGGGTGCGGTAGGAGAAGCGCCGGCGGGTGCCGAAGTCGGCGACCTGGAATTCCGCGAGTTCCTCGCTGCTGGCCTGGGCGGAGAGCCAGTCGAGCTTGCGATAGAGCTGCTCGCCGACCTGTTCCAGGACCACCTCGCGGTAGCGATAACGGTTGCGCACCTCGCTGACGATGGCCAGCAGCGGCACCTCGAAGAGGATCACGTGCAGCCATGGGCCGCGCAGGCGGATTGCCAGTTGGCCATCCTCGATGCCGGTGTGCACGTAGCGCAGGTTGAAGCGGAACAGGCTGAGGAAGCGGATGAAGTCCGGCTTCATGAACGGGATGCGTTCGAGGAAGGCGAGCTGGTCGGCGGTTACCTCGACTTCGGCGAGGCGCTCGATCTGGTAGCGGATCTCCGCCAGGTACGGACGCAGGTCCTCGGCGTTGCGGCAGCGGAATTCCCACTCCACTTCGGCGTTGGGGTAGTTGTGCAGCACCGCCTGCATCATGGTCAGCTTGTAGAAATCGGTATCGAGCAGGTTCTGCACGATGCGCTCGGCAAAGACGCTTTCGGCCATGTTCACTTCTCCTTGTCGGCGCCGGCGAGGGCGCTATCCAGTCGTTCCAGGTCGGCGCAGAGGATCACCCCGGCGTCGCGCATCTCGTCGCAGGCCCGCTGCGCGGTGTCCTCGGCGATGGCCCGGCAGGCGGGCAGGTAGAGCAGCACCTCGAAACCGGCGCGGCGCAGTTGCAGGGCGGTGTTCTTCACGCAGTAGTCCAGCGCCAGGCCACCCACCAGCACATGGCTCACGCCATTCTGCCTCAGGTATTCGATGACCCCGGTGCTGCGGCGTTCCGCCAGATCGTGGTAGCAGGCGCCGTAGGGATGCAGGTCCGGCTCCACGCCCTTCCAGACGAAGAAGTCGTAGTCGATCGGCCGCGGCAGTTCGTCGAGCAGCTCGAAACCCGGCGTACCCGGTACGCAGTGGCTCACCCAGGTCAGGTCGGCATCCGGATAGGCCAGCGGCCGCAGCATCTGCTCGGCGCTTTCCACTACCCAGGCAGCCTTCGGGCTGTGCGCGTCCTTGCTGCCCAGGCGCAGCGCGGCGCGGCTGGCCAGTTGGTTGAGGGCGGCGCCGATGGCGTCGCCGCCGGGCACCGGCAGTTCGTCCGGGCACAGCGGGGTGAAGCCTTTCTGGGCGTCAACATCGAAGCTGGCGATCTTGCTGGGACGATTCATGGAAGCCTCCGCTTGACGGGTTGGGGCTGAATGTGGGTACATAATTCATCACGTGAAATAAGTCGTCAAGCACTTGTACTACAAAATTTCGCAGTGGAAGGTATTTTCTATGCGTGATGAAATAAGTTCCCGGATTCGCCGACTGCCTGCCGGGATGAGCGGCGGACGCGCCCCCGACTTCGCCCTCGCGGTCTACGGTGGGGCGTTCGACCCGCCGCACCCCGGCCATGAGTCGGTGATCCGCCGGGCGCTGCTTTGCGCCGAACGGGTCGCCCTGGTGCCGAGCCACCGCCACGCCTTCGGCAAGCGCATGGGCGATTTCGAGCTGCGCTGCCGCTGGCTGGCGCGGCTGGCTCGGCGGATCGATCCGCGGCGGGTGTATTGCGAACCGATCGAAGCAGGATTGATGCCTGATCGTCCGGCGGTCTACAGCATCGACCTGCTGGAAGCGCTGGCCGCGCGTAGCGGCCTGGCGTCACCGCGGATCGCCCTGCTGATCGGCGCCGACAACGAGGCGGAGCTGCCGCGCTTCGAACGCGCCGCCGAATTGTGCTGGCGCTTCGGCCGGCTGGTGGCGGAGGAGCGGCTGCCGCTGCACAGCTCGATGATCCGCCAGCGCCTGCGTGAAGGGCTGGCGGTACCGGAGGCCTGGTGCCTGCCGGAAGTGAAGGACGAACTGCACTGCTATGGCGGCGAACGCCAGGCGGGCTGAAGAGAGGAGTGACGATGAGTTCAGCGGAAGTATTGGCCAGCGTGGATATCGTGGCGTTGCGCCTGAACCCCGGGCACGGACTGGAGCTGTTGCTGATCCGCCGCGCCCAGGCGCCTTTCGCCGGCCAGTGGGCCTTGCCCGGCGTGCTGGTCAACGGCCGCAGCGCCGACCACAGCCTCGACGACGCGGCGGTGCGCGCCCTGCGCGACAAGGCGCGGCTGGAGCCGGCCTACATCGAGCAGGTGGCCACGGTCGGCAACGCGGTACGCGACCCGCGCGGCTGGTCGCTGAGCGTGTTCTACCTGGTGCTGGTCGGTCCGGACACCCGGATGGAGGACGACGACCTCGACTTCGTGCCGCTGCGCGACGTTCGCAGCGAGCGCTTCGCCCTGCCGTTCGACCACGCCCAACTGGTACAGCAGGCCTGCGAGCGCCTGGCGAGCAAGTCGGTGTACAGCGCCCTGCCGCTGTTCCTGCTGGCGCCGCGCTTCACCGTGGCCGAGGCGCTGAAGGCCTTCGAGTGCGCCATCGGCCAGGAAGTCCAGCATTCCAGCCTGCGCGGGCGCCTGGAGCGGATGAAGGAGGCTGGCTGGGTCGAGGACACCGGCGAACGCCAGCGTCCGCCCATGGGGCGCCCGCAACACGTCCTGCATTTCACCCCGAAGCCGGGCGGCGCCTTCGTTTTCGACCGCAGCCTGCTGGCGTCCTGACAAACGGGTGCGGCAGGGCCGGTGAGGCCGCTCCCTGCCGCGCTTGCTAGACGGTGAAGCGCTGGATCTGCTGCTCCAGTCCGTTTGCCAGCTTCGCCAGCTCGACACTGGAGGTGGAGGTCTTCACCGCGCCCTCGGCGACTTCGCCGATGCTGGCATTGAGCGAGTCGATGTTCTGGCTGACCTCGCTCGCGGTGGCGGTCTGTTCTTCCGTCGCCGTGGATATCTGCGCGTTGCTCTGGGCGATACCTTCGACCGCCTGGGCGATGAGACCGAGCGCCTTTCCCGCCTCGTGGGCGCGCTGGACGCTGACCTGGGCCTGCTCGCGTGACTGCTGCATCACGCTGACCGCGCTGCTGGCGCCTGCCTGCAGGGCTTCGATCATCTCGCGGATGGTTTCGGTGGCCTTGTGCGTATTGGTGGCCAGGCTGCGCACTTCATCGGCGACCACCGCGAACCCGCGTCCGGCCTCGCCCGCCCGTGCGGCTTCTATCGCGGCATTGAGGGCGAGCAGGTTGGTTTGCTGGGCGATGTTCTGGATGACTTCCAGAACGGTGCTGATTTCCTCGGTCTTGTTGCGTAGCGTGTCGATGACGGCTCCCGCCTCTCCGACCATGACCGACAGGCCCTGGATGGCGTCGAGGTTCGCATGCACGAGTCCGGTTCCGGTGTGCGCCTCGCTGTTCGCCGATTCCGCGCTGGCTGCGGCGGCCTGGGCGTTCCGCGCCACGTCCTGGACCGCCATGCTCATCTGGTGTACCGCCGTGGCGACCATGTCGGTCTGGTCGCCCTGGGACGTGGCGACATGGCTGACCTGGTTGCTGATGGCACTCATCTCGTCCGAGGTGATGGTGAGCTTCCTGGCTGTCTCGGCGAGATGCCGAAGCAGCGCCTGCTGGCTTTCCAGCATCATATTGAAGGCGCGCGCCGTATCGGACACTTCGTCGCGCCCGCGCGCATCGGCGCGGAGCGTGAGATTCGAGGAGTCCTGCACGCGGCGGATCACCCCGCGCAGATCGGAAAGCGGGCGCATGATCGACAGGCTGATGAACCAGGCCGCGGCGACGATGAGGACCAGGGCTGCGGCGCCGATGAGCAGGAAGGTGGTGCGCATGGAGTCGTAGCGTTTCTCCATCTGCTCGTTGAGCTTGGCGCCTTCACTGAGCTGCAGGTCGATCAGCGTCGACAGCGCGGTTCCCAGCGGATCGAACGCACCATACATCTCGCGATTGAACGTGCCGGCCTCGACGTTTCGCAGGCTTCCGGCCCTGGCCTGCTCGCCGTATGCCAGGGTCATCCGCTTGACCCGTTCCAGGGTGGGGACCAGCGACTCGATGATTTCCTTCTCGGCGGCAGTCCGGTGGTCTGCGGAATAGTCGGCCCACGACTTCTCGATGCGCGACAGCGCCCCACTCAACTCCTGCTGCAGGCGCTCTTCATCGAAGACCCCCGCACGGTACTTGTGCAGGGCGTCGACCACGCTGACCGCAACGGCGTCGGCGACGATCTTGAGCTGGCTGATGGGCTTCATCCGGTTGTTGAAAAGGTCCTGGAAGCTGGCATCGAGTCGACTGGCGTTGGCCAGCGCCATCGCGATGACCGTGACGAGCATCGTCAGCGGTAGCAGCGCCAGGACCAGCAGGCGGATTCGAACCGTGACGCCAGTGAGCATGGGACGTTCCGAGGTGAACCGAGTGAGAGTAAAGATGGTTCCGCGTAGCGGAAACGTCAAACCGGGCCGTGGCGCGTCTGGCGGGGGCCCGCTGAGGGTTGCTCCTGCTCCAGGCGCTCTACCATCCACTCGATGAAATGGCGCACCTTGGGGACTTCCGCGGCATGCTCGGGATAGGCCAGGTAGTAGGCCTCCTGGCTGGGCAGGGCGTGCGGCCAGGCGATCGCCAGCTTGCCTTCGGCGAGTTCCTCCTCGACCAGGAAGCGCGGTAGCAGGGCTACCCCGCAACCGGCCTGGGCGGCGCGGATGCACATGTAGAAGGTGTCGAAGCGTGGACCGTGGTAGCAACCCTGGCAATTTCGCTCCAGGCTGGCGAACCAGTCGTGCCAGGCCTCCGCGCGGCTGGCGTTCTGCAGCAGCACCAGCCCCGCCAGTTGGGTCGGTTCGTCCAGTCCGCCGGCCGGCAGCAGGGATGGCGCGCAGACCGCCACCAGTTGTTCGCCGAACAGGCGGATGCACTCGGCGCCCGGCAGGGTGCCGGGGCCGAAGAAGAACGCCAGGTCGCAATGGCCCTGGCGCAGGTCGTCCGGTTCCAGTTCCTGGCGCAGGTCGAGGTGGATGTTCGGGTGGCGGTGGCGCCAGCCGTTCAGTTGCGGGATCAGCCAGCGCGCGCCGAAGGTCGGCGGGGTCGCCACTCGCAGCACTTCGGTCTCGCCGCCGTAGGAAAGCAGGAAGCGGGTGGACAGCTCTACCTGTTGCAGGATGCGTCGTACCTCGGCCAGGTACAGCTCGCCGGCCGGGGTCAGTTGCAAGCGCTTGCGCACCCGGCGGAACAGGGCGTGCTGCAGTTGCTCCTCGAGTTGCGCGACCTGCTTGCTCATGGCGCTCTGGGTCAGGCTCAACTCTTCGGCGGCGCGGGTGAAGCTCAGGTGCCGGGCTACCGCTTCGAAGCATTGCAGGGCGGTCATCGACGGCAGGCGGCGTTTGTTCAGCATGGCGGGTTTCCTGGCGCGGGTGGAGCGGGCGGAACGCGTTATATGAATAAACGGAATGACGTAGGGAGGAAAGCTCGCTTGCCGGAGTGCCGGGCGACGCTTATTACTGCCGGCAAGTCTCGCGATAGAGCATTCGCTGGCTTATGACGAATCCGTCACAGGGTTTTGCGCCGAACGTGGCGTCGCTAACGGATATGTTCATGTCGTATTCGAATCGACTTTTTCCGCCAAGTACCGAATCCCGGGAAGTTCATGTTCATATTAATTTTAAAAACCGCTCTGTCCTGCACTTTCATTGAAAAAGAGGACCTCAATTAGTGCGTGGAACGCACCAGTGACGTGCAGTTTCTAACCGCTTCAATATCGTTGTAGAGTTATTCCTAGGAACGGTTCAGGCCTTGTGAAGCCTGGGCTGTAGCTCTCCGAAGGGGATTCGGAGAAATGCCTAAATGACTGATTTCCAATAACAAAGATAAAAACGGAAAGGAGGGCTAAAGTTCTTGTGGCCGGCCACTCAGGAAAAAAACGAATGGCACGCCGCTTGCTCTGCCTGTTGAGCGAAACACAACAACAACATCGTAGTTACGAGCGCCAACATCATCCTCAGGAGCAACACCCCATGTCCAAGAAGCTGTTCAGAAAAGGCATCCTGGCTCTCGCGGTTTCATCCGTGATGGGTCTTTCCACGCATGCGCTGGCCGACGTCGTGATCGGCGTGGCCGGACCGCATACCGGCGCCAACGCCTCCTTCGGCGAGCAATACTGGCGCGGCGCGTCCCAGGCGGCGGAAGACATCAACGCGGCGGGTGGGATCAACGGCGAGAAGATCAAGCTGGTCAAGGCCGACGACGCCTGCGAACCGAAGCAGGCCGTGGCCGTGGCCAACCGCCTGGTGGACCAGGACAAGGCCATCGCCGTGGTCGGCCATTTCTGCTCTTCTTCGACCATCCCCGCATCCGAGGTCTACGACGAGGCCGGGATCATCGCCATCACCCCCGGTTCCACCAACCCGCAGGTCACCGAGCGCGGACTCTCCGGGATGTTCCGCATGTGCGGCCGCGACGACCAGCAGGGCGTGGTCGCCGGCGACTATATCGTCAACGTGCTCAAGGCCAAGAAGGTCGCGGTGATCCATGACAAGGACACCTACGGCCAGGGCCTGGCGGACGCCACCAGGGCGCAACTGAACAAGCTCGGCGTGAAAGAGGTTCTCTACGAGGGCCTGACCCGCGGCGAGAAGGACTTCAACGCGCTGGTCACCAAGATCCGCGCCTCCGGTGCCGAGGTCGTCTACTTCGGCGGCCTGCATCCGGAAGCCGGTCCGCTGGTACGGCAGATGCGCGAACAGGGACTGACCGCCAGGTTCATGTCCGACGACGGCGTGGTCACCGACGAACTGGCGACCACCGCCGGCGGTCCGCAGTACGTCAAGGGCGTGCTGATGACCTTCGGCGCCGACCCGCGGCTGATCCCCGACGGCAAGGCGGTGGTGGAGAAGTTCCGTGCCGGCGGTTTCGAGCCGGAAGGCTACACCCTCTACTCCTACGCCTCGATCCAGTCCCTGGCGGCGGCCTTCAACGGCGCCGGCGCCAACGATCCGGCCAAGGCCGCCGAGTGGCTGAAGTCGCATCCGGTGCAGACCGTGATGGGCAAGAAGGAATGGGACAAGAAGGGCGACCTGAAAGTCTCCGACTACGTGGTCTACGAGTGGGACGACAAGGGCAAGTACCACCAGTTGCCCTGATCGCGCTCGACCGCCATGCGCCGGGCACAGGCCCGGCGCATGGGTAAGTCCGGGAGCTGCTGAAGTGCTCGCCCGTGCTTGCCGCCGTAGTGCGGATTCACCGAAGACGTCTGCGTGTGGTCGGTCTGGAGTCCCGCGATCCGGGGCCGTTTCAGTAGCACCCGTCCGCTTTCACCGGCGAGCGCCGGCGCGCCTTACAAAGGCCGTCGCGATTCGCCCTGAAGAGACTGAAAAATGGACGGCATCTTCCTCCAGCAAATGATCAACGGGCTGACCCTCGGCTCGGTCTACGGCCTCATCGCCATCGGCTACACCATGGTCTACGGCATCATCGGCATGATCAACTTCGCCCACGGCGAGGTGTACATGATCTCCGCCTACCTGTCGGCCATCGCCCTTGCCCTGCTGGCCTTCTTCGGCCTGCAGAACTTCCCGCTGCTGATCCTCGGCACCTTGCTGTTCACCGTGCTGGTGACCTGCACCTACGGCTGGGTGATCGAGCGCATCGCCTACAAGCCGCTGCGCAACTCCACGCGCCTGGCGCCGCTGATCTCGGCGATCGGCATGTCGCTGATCCTGCAGAACTACGTGCAGGTGGCGCAGGGACCGCGCCAGCAGGGGATCCCGACCCTGCTCGACGGCGCCCTGAAATTCCACGTCGGCGACGGTTTCGTCCAGCTCACCTACACCAAGCTGTTCATCCTGATCGCTTCGCTGATCGGCATGGCGGTGCTGACCTACGTGATCCGCTACACCAAGCTCGGGCGCATGTGCCGGGCGACCCAGCAGGACCGCAAGATGGCTTCGATCCTGGGGATCAACACCGACCGGGTGATCTCCTACGTGTTCGTCATCGGCGCGGCGATGGCCGCCCTGGCCGGGGTGCTGATCACCATGAACTACGGCACCTTCGACTTCTACGCCGGCTTCATCATCGGCATCAAGGCGTTCACCGCGGCGGTGCTCGGCGGCATCGGCTCGCTGCCCGGGGCGATGCTCGGCGGCCTGGTGCTGGGAGTGGCCGAGGCGCAGTTCTCGGGGATGGTCAACACCGACTACAAGGACGTGTTCGCCTTCTCGTTGCTGGTACTGATCCTGATCTTCCGTCCCCAGGGCCTGCTCGGCCGCCCGCAGATCGCCAAGGTGTAAGGGGACGACGATGAGCAACGAGACTTCCATCGATCTCAAGCAGTGCGTCGTCGATGCCGTGCTCTCCGGGTTGATCGCCCTGGTGGTGTTCGGCCCCATCGTCGGCGTGGTCCTCGACGGCTACGGCTTCAACCTGCATTACGAGCGGGTCGGCTGGATCATCGCGATCGTGATGGCCGGGCGCTTCCTGCTCAGCCTCTACCTGCAGACCCGCGGCGGGCGCGCCGTGCTGGAGCGCTTCGAGGGGGCTGGCAGCGGCGTCCACGTCCTGCCGCCGGGCTACAAGACCCGCTTGCGCTGGATCGTGCCGCTGATCCTGGTGGCCGCGGTGATCTTCCCGTTCTTCGCCAGCAAGTACCTGCTGGCGGTGGTCATCCTCGGCCTGATCTACGTGCTGCTGGGCCTGGGCCTGAACATCGTGGTCGGCCTCGCCGGGCTGCTCGACCTCGGCTACGTGGCCTTCTACGCCATCGGCGCCTATGGCCTGGCGCTGGGCTACCAGTACCTCGGCCTGGGCTTCTGGACCGTCCTGCCGCTGGCCGCGCTGACCGCCGCGGTGGCCGGCGCGATCCTCGGCTTCCCGGTGTTGCGCATGCATGGCGACTACCTGGCGATCGTCACCCTGGGCTTCGGCGAGATCATCCGCCTGGTACTGAACAACTGGCTGTCCTTCACCGGCGGGCCGAACGGCATGCCGGCGCCGGCGCCGACCTTCCTCGGCCTGGAGTTCGGCCGCCGGGCCAAGGATGGCGGGGTGCCGATCCACGAGTTCCTCGGCATCGCCTACAACCCCAACATGAAGTTCCTGTTCATCTACGTGGTGCTGTTCCTGGTCGTGCTGCTGGTGCTCTACATCAAGCACCGGCTGACCCGGATGCCGGTCGGGCGCGCCTGGGAGGCGCTGCGCGAGGACGAGATCGCCTGTCGCGCGATGGGCCTCAACCATGTGCTGGTGAAACTCTCGGCGTTCATGCTCGGCGCCTCCACCGCGGGACTGGCCGGGGTGTTCTTCGCCAGCTACCAGGGCTTCGTCAACCCGTCCTCGTTCAACTTCTTCGAGTCGGCGCTGATCCTCGCCATCGTCGTGCTCGGCGGCATGGGCTCGACGGTCGGGGTGGTGATCGCCGCCTTCGTCCTCACCGTGGCGCCGGAGCTGCTGCGCAGCTTCGCCGACATCCGCGTGCTGCTGCTCGGGATACTCATGGTGGTGATGATGATCTGGCGGCCGCGCGGGCTGATCCGCATCAGCCGGGTGGGCTTCGCCCCGCGCAAGGGGGTGGCGCCATGAGCGACAAGATCCTCAGCGTCGAGCACCTGATGATGCACTTCGGCGGCATCAAGGCGCTCAACGACGTCAACCTCGACGTCGAGCGCGGTTCGATCACCGCGCTGATCGGCCCCAACGGCGCCGGCAAGACCACCGTGTTCAACTGTCTCACCGGCTTCTACAAGGCCACCGGCGGCAACATCCTGCTCAACACCCAGGGGCGCACCACGGACGTCATCCAGGTGCTCGGCGAGCCGTTCCAGCTGGACGACTTCGTCAAGCCGCCGCAACTGGGCAGTCGCCTCTACTACAAGATGTTCGGCGGCACCCACCTGGTGAACCGCGCCGGGCTGGCGCGGACCTTCCAGAACATCCGCCTGTTCAAGGACATGTCGGTGGTGGAGAACCTGCTGGTGGCGCAGCACATGTTCGTCAACCGCAACCTGCTCGCCGGCATCCTCAACACTCCCGGCTATCGCCGCGCCGAGAGCGAGGCGCTGGACCACGCGTTCTACTGGCTGGAGGTGGTCGACCTGGTGGACTGCGCCAACCGCCTGGCCGGCGAGATGTCCTACGGCCAGCAGCGGCGCCTGGAGATCGCCCGGGCCATGTGCACGCGGCCGGAACTCATCTGCCTGGACGAACCGGCCGCCGGCCTCAACCCGGCCGAGACCCACGCCCTGAGCAACATCGTCCGCTACCTGCGCGACCACCACGGGATCACCGTACTGCTGATCGAGCATGACATGGGCATGGTGATGAACATCTCCGACCACATCATCGTGCTCGACCACGGCGACGTGATCGCCCGTGGCAACCCCGAACAGATCCGCCATGACGAGAAGGTGATCGCCGCCTATCTCGGTGCCGACGAAGAGGAGCTGTCATGAGCGCGGCGTTGCTGGAATTCCGTGAGGTGGACGTGTTCTACGGGCCGATCCAGGCGCTGAAGAAGGTCTCGCTGCAGGTCAACGAGGGCGAGACGGTGAGCCTGATCGGCGCCAACGGCGCGGGCAAGTCGACGCTGTTGATGTCGATCTTCGGCCAGCCGCGCGCGGCGGCCGGGCAGATCCTCTATCGCGGCCAGGACATCCGCCAGAAGTCGGCGCACTACGTGGCGTCCAACGGCATCGCGCAGTCGCCGGAAGGACGCCGGGTGTTCCCCGACATGAGCGTCGAGGAAAACCTGCTGATGGGTACCATTCCCATCGGCATGGACCACGCCGAGGAGGACATGCAGCGCATGTTCGAGTTGTTCCCGCGCCTGAAGGAGCGGCGCAACCAGCGCGCCATGACCATGTCCGGCGGCGAGCAGCAGATGCTCGCCATCGCCCGCGCGCTGATGAGCCGGCCGAAGTTGCTGTTGCTCGACGAGCCCTCCCTGGGCCTGGCGCCGATCGTGGTCAAGCAGATCTTCCAGACCCTGCGCGAGCTGGCCAGGAGCGGCATGACCATCTTCCTCGTCGAGCAGAACGCCAACCATGCGCTGAAGCTCTCCGACCGCGCCTACGTGATGGTCACCGGGGAAATCCGCATGAGCGGCAGCGGCGAAGAACTGCTCGGCAACCAGGAGGTGCGCAACGCCTATCTCGGCGGACATTGAGCGCGCCCCGCCCCGGCTGCCTGGCCGCCGGGGCGGGCGCTGCCCTGGAGCCACGGAGGAAACTCGACTTATGCACAGCCTGCGCTTTTTCAGCAACGCCGAGGTCGCCGAGCGCCTGGCTTATCCACAACTGATCGAGGCGTTGCGCATCGGCCTGGCCAAGCCTTGCAGCGCGCCGCTGCGCAACTGCCATGCCTTGCCGGCGCAGGCCTCGCTGCTACAGATGCCGGTGTGGCAAGCCGGCGCGGGGATCGGCGTGAAACTGGTGACGGTGTTCCCTGGCAATGGGGCGCGTGGCCTGCCGGCGGTGGCCGCGGTGTTCGCTCTGTTCGACGGCGAAGACGGTCGCCCACTGGCGTTGCTGGAGGCTTCGGAGCTGACCGCCCGGCGTACCGCCTGCAGCTCGGCGCTGGCCGCCGACTACCTGGCGCGGGACGATGCGCGGCGCCTGCTGGTGGTCGGCTGCGGAACCCTGGCTGCGCACATGGTGCGGGCCCACGCCTGCGTGCGCGACTATCGCCACATCGACATCTGGGGCCGCGATCCGGCCAAGGCCGCCGCGCTGGCCGCCCGGCTGCGCGAGGAGGGCTACCCGGCGCGAGCGGCCGACGGGTTGCGCGCGGCGGTGGAGGCGGCCGACTGCGTCAGTTGCGTTACCACCTCCCGCGAAGCGCTGGTGCGCGGCGCATGGCTGAAGCCGGGCGTCCATCTCGACCTGGTCGGAGCCTTCCTGCCGTCCATGCGCGAGACCGACGCCCTGGCGGTGGCGCGCGCGCGGGTCGTGGTGGATACCCGCGCAGGCGCGCTGGAAGAGGCCGGCGACCTGTTGCAGGCGATCGCCGAAGGCGCCATCGGGCGCGAGGCGATATCCACCGAACTGCGCGACTTGCTGAGCGAGGCAGGGCGGCGCGGCGATCCCGGGGAAATCACCCTGTTCAAGTCGGTGGGTTATGCGCTGGAGGACCTGGTCGCCGCGCGCCGGGTTGTGGATAACGCCGCCTGAGGTTGTTCAGGATTTCTGTGCGGGGGCTTGTGGATAAGGTGGGTAAGAACCGCCAAGCCCCTGAGTCGGCGAGGGTTATGCGTGGCTGGTCAGAAAATGAACAGCGCTCGCGCCAGGTACTTATCCCCAACGCGTGGTCATCCCGCTGCCACAGTTGTTCAGGAAAACTGTGCGACGCCCTGTGGACAAGTTGGTGGCTGTTCGCTGCGGCCCAGGCACGGTGCGGGTTCCGCGAGGTTGGTCGTTTTTTGAGCAGACGCCTCGGCAAACTCGTGCGCAACTGTATGGCCAACCGGGCACGGCGAGGCTCTAGAATCCCCGGACATCGTTTTTCCGCCCCGTACGAGGAGATGCCCATGTCGTCCACCCTGTTCATCACCGGCGCCACCTCAGGCTTCGGCGAAGCCTGCGCCCGTCGTTTCGCCGA
Organism: Pseudomonas sp. 18-147; assembly: GCF_051048045.1. Classification (NCBI taxonomy): domain Bacteria; kingdom Pseudomonadati; phylum Pseudomonadota; class Gammaproteobacteria; order Pseudomonadales; family Pseudomonadaceae; genus Pseudomonas; species Pseudomonas sp. 18-147. The sequence goes on along the minus strand of NZ_CP182296.1, from coordinate 5,809,108 downwards.
GGCCGGCTGGTCGCTGGTGCTCACCGGCCGTCGCGAGGAGCGTCTGCAAGCCCTGGCCGGTGAGCTTTCGGCGAAGACCCGGGTGTTGCCGCTGACCCTGGACGTGCGCGACCGCGCGGCGATGAGCGCGGCCGTGGACAACCTGCCGGAAGAGTTCGCCACCCTGCGCGGCCTGATCAACAACGCCGGCCTGGCGCTGGGCACCGACCCGGCGCAGTCCTGCGACCTGGACGACTGGGACACCATGGTCGACATCAACATCAAGGGCCTGCTCTACAGCACGCGCCTGCTGCTGCCGCGGCTGATCGCCCACGGCGCCGGGGCGAGCATCGTCAACCTGGGTTCGGTGGCCGGCAAGTGGCCCTATCCGGGTAGCCATGTCTACGGCGGCACCAAGGCTTTCGTCGAGCAATTCTCCCTGAACCTGCGTTGCGACCTGCAGGGCACCGGGGTGCGCGTGACCAACCTCGAGCCGGGGTTGTGCGAGAGCGAGTTCTCCCTGGTCCGCTTCGGCGGCGACCAGGCGCGCTACGACAAGACCTACGCCGGAGCCCATCCGATCCAGCCGGAAGACATCGCCGAGACCATCTTCTGGATCATGAACCAGCCCGCCCACCTGAACATCAACAGCCTCGAGATCATGCCGGTGAGCCAGTCCTGGGCCGGCTTCGCCATCCACCGCGAAAGCTGACCGGCGGAGGCGGCCGGGGCACGCTATGATGCCCCGGACGTCCCGATCGAATAAGCGAATTCCATGAGCAAACCGGGCCAACGCGTGCTGGCCGAGCTACGCAAGCTGATCGCTTCCGGCGAACTCGCCGCCGGCGAGCGCATCGTCGAGATTCCCACCGCCGAACGCCTGCAGGTCTCGCGCATGCCGGTGCGCATCGCCCTGCGTACCCTCGAGCAGGAAGGCCTGCTGTGCAAGACCGGGCGCGGCTACAGGGTGCGCGCGGTGACCCGCGAGGATATCGCCGGCGCGGTCGAGGTGCGCGGCGTTCTGGAAGGCCTGGCGGCACGCCAGGCGGCCGAGCGCGGGCTGTCCGCCGAGGCACGGGCGACCCTGGAGGAATGCCTGGCCGAGGGCGACCGATTGTTCGCCAACGGCCAGGTCCTGCTGGAGGAGCTGGAGCGCTACCAGCGCATGAACATGCGTTTCCACCGCACCATCATCGAGGCCAGCGGCAACCCGGCGATCGCCGTGGCGCTGGCGCGCAACGACCACCTGCCGTTCGCCTCGGTGAGCGCCCTGGCGGTGGATCGCGACAATCTCGAGCAGGAATTCCGCCGTTTCAACTTCGCCCACATGCAGCACCACGCGGTGGTCGACGCGCTGGTCAACGGCCAGGGGGCGCGCGCCGAGGCGATCATGCGCGAGCACGCCAACGCGACCCTGCGCTACGCCGACTACTTCGATCCGGCGCGGCAGGGTGTCACCGTGCTTCACGGCGACGTCGCCGCCGACTAGAGATCCAGCACCAGCCGTGGGCTGCGCGAACGCGAACAGCAGGGCGTGAAGCAATCGTTGGCGGCCTGCTCCTCTTCGCTGAGGTAGAGGTCGCGATGCTCCGGCTCGCCGTCCAGCACGCGGGTCAGGCAGGTGCCGCAGATGCCCTGCTCGCAGGAGGCCGGCAGGTCCACCCCGGCTTCGCGCAGGGCCGCCAGCACGGTCTGCCCGGCGGCGACCCGGATCAGCGCCCCGTTGCTCGCCAACTGCACTTCGAAGGTGCCGTCCGTACTGGCGTCTCGTGGCGCGGCGGCGAAGTGCTCGCGATGCAAGCGGCTTGCTTCCCAGCCCAGTTCGCGGGCGCTTTCTTCGATCCACTGCATGAAGCCCGCCGGCCCGCAAAGGTATAGCTGGGCGTCGCGCGGACTGGTCGCCAGCAGGGCGCGAAGGTCCGCGCGCCGGCTGCTTTCGCCGTGGTCGAAGTGGCAGTGCACGCGGTCGGCGAAGGCGCACCGGCCAAGGTAGTCGACGAAGGCCGCGCGCTCGGCGGAATGCGCGCAGTAGTGCAACTGGAAGTCGGCGCCATCGCGGGCCAGGCGTTCGGCCATCGCCAGCAGCGGCGTGATGCCGATGCCGCCGGCGAACAGCAGACGCGGACCGGGCTCCGGCGACAGCGGGAAGAGATTGCGCGGCTCGCCGATGCGCAGCCGCTGGCCGACCCGCAGTTCGGCGTGCAGCGTGGCCGAGCCGCCGCGCGAGTCGCGGCAGCGGAGTACGGCGATACGGTAGTGGCGCGGCCGTTCGGCGGGGCCGCAGAGGGAGTACTGGCGGACCAGGCCGTTGGGCAGGTGCAGGTCGATGTGCGCGCCCGGCTCGAAGGACGGCAGTGCCGCCCCGTCGGCCCGGAACAGTTCGAAGCTGTGGATATCCTGCGCCTCCAGGCGGATGGCGCCGACGATGACCTCGATCATGGCGAAGGCTCCCGTCAGGCCTGGGCGCGGTTGGGGGCGGCGGCCTGGCGCTCGTCCGCCAGCAGGCGCTCGATGATGCGCCGGGCCTGCACGCCGCCGGCGTCGATGTTCAGTTTCAGCAGGTCGCGCCGTGGATGGCGCAGCAGGTTGCGCTGTTGGCTCTCGAGCATTTCCAGGTCTTCGCCGAAGATCTTTCCCTGGCCTTCGCGAATGCTCTCGGTAAGCGCCTGGTCGTGGGCCTGGAAGTTGCGCGCCATGCCCCAGAAGTACCAGATGGAAGTGGCGCTCTCCGGGGTGATGAAGTCGACCACGATGCTCGCCGCCTTGCGCTCCGCCGGCGCCTGGTAGCCGCCGTGGCCGGCGTGGGCCACGCCGACCTCGATCAGCACGTGGCTGGGCGGCGTGAAGCGGCAGATCTGCCAGCGGTCCACCGCCACGTCGTCGGCCAGGCCGTTGCCGCGCAGGGCCATGCGCCAGAACGGCGGGGCCATGACATTCTGCATGTGGCGGCTGGTGATCACCTCGTCGCCTTCCACCCGCGTGGTCGGCGCGGCCTCGTCGATTTCCTTCTGGCCGATGCTGGACGCATGGACATAGGTCTCGTGGGTCAGGTCCATCAGGTTATCGATCATCAGGCGATAGTCGCAGTGGATGTGGTACAGCCCGCCGCCATAGGCCCAATCGGGGCTTTCCGCCCATTCCAGGCGGGGTATCAGCGCGGCGTCGGCCTGTTCTTCCGCGCCCGGCCAAACCCAGACGAAGCCGTGCCGCTCCTGCACCGGGAAGCGACGGATGCAGGGGAAGCCGCGGACCCGCTGGCCGGGCATCGCGCGGGTGCGACCGTCCTCGCCCATCGCCAGGCCGTGGTAGCCGCAGACCAGCACGCCGTCCTCGACGAAGCCCAGCGACAGCGGCGCGCCACGGTGCGGGCAGAAATCCTCGAGGGCCGCCACGCGGCCGTCCTCGCCTCGGTAGAAAACCATCGGCTCGTCGCAGATGCGTCGGCCGAGCGGCTTGCCGGCCAGTTCGTCGGGGGTGCAGGCCACGTACCAGGCGTTCTTCGGAAACATCGTCGGATCCTCTCGTTGTTTTTGTAATTGGATCCAATGATTCGCGAGACAACTTTTCCAAGTCAACCGCTTCTGTACAAAAAATAATCCGTTCGATAGTCGCACATAAAAAACTTCAGGAATAAATCGCTCAATTATCTCGTTCCAGAGCCTTTCTCAGATTTCGCTGACAGTGGGATATCCGCTGGCCTTCCGTTTTCTTGTCGCACAAATGGATCCAATAGGATTGCGGCATCGACGCAACGGTGCCAGGGTGCCTGCGCTTGCCGTGCCTACAACAACAAGAAGAAGGGTCTTCCCGATGATGGATTCCTGCATTCCCGCGCCTCGCTCCCGCCTGCCGTCGCTTCTTTCCTGTCCGCTCGGGGAGGGCCGCCCATGAACCGGGACTTGCGCCGCGCTCTCGACGACGAACCGATGCGTCCGTTCCAGTGGCTGGCGGTGGCTGTGTGCATCGTGCTCAACCTGATCGATGGCTTCGACGTGCTGGTGATGGCCTTCACCGCAGCCTCGGTGGCCGCCGAATGGAACCTTGGCGGCGCCGAGATCGGCCTGCTGCTCAGCGCCGGCCTCTTCGGCATGGCCGCCGGCTCGCTGTTCATCGCGCCCTGGGCCGACCGCTGGGGGCGCCGCCCGCTGATCCTCGCCTGCCTGGCGCTGTCGGGCCTGGGCATGCTCGCCTCGGCGCTGAGCCAGGCGGCCTGGCAACTGGCGTTGCTGCGCGGGCTGACCGGACTGGGTATCGGCGGCATCCTCGCCAGCAGCAACGTGATCGCCAGCGAGTACGCCTCGCGCCGCTGGCGCGGCCTGGCGGTAAGCCTGCAGTCCACCGGCTACGCGCTCGGCGCGACCCTTGGCGGACTGCTCGCGGTATGGCTGATCGGCGCCTGGGGCTGGCGCTCGGTGTTCGTCTTCGGCGCTGGCCTGACCCTGGCGGTGATCCCGCTGGTCTGCCTGTGCCTGCCGGAGTCGCTGGACTTCCTCCTGGCGCGCCGGCCGCCGCGGGCGTTGCAACGGGTCAACGCGCTGGCCCGGCGCCTGGGCCGCGCGGCGCTCGCGGAACTGCCGAGCCCGCCCGGTGGCGGAGCGGAGCACGGTAGCCGCCTCGCCCGGTTGCTTTGCGTTGCCCAGCGACGTACCACGCTGCTGCTCTGGGCGCTGTTCTTCCTGGTGATGTTCGGCTTCTACTTCATCATGAGCTGGACGCCGAAGCTGCTGGTCGCCGCCGGCCTGTCCACCGCCCAGGGCATCACCGGCGGCACCCTGCTGAGCATCGGCGGGATCTTCGGTGCCGCCTTGCTCGGCGGGCTTGCCGCGCGCTTTCGCCTGGAACGGGTGCTGGCGCTGTTCATGCTGCTTACCGCCGCTCTGCTCGCGCTGTTCTCGCTGAGCGCCGGGCTGCCCGGCGCGGCCTTGCCGCTGGGACTGCTGATCGGGCTTTGCGCCAACGCCTGCGTGGCCGGCCTGTATGCCCTGGCGCCGAGCCTCTACGACGCTTCGGTGCGCGCCACCGGGGTCGGCTGGGGGATCGGCGTCGGTCGCGGCGGGGCGATCCTCTCGCCGCTGGTGGCCGGGCTCCTGCTCGACGACGGCTGGCAGCCGCTGTCCCTCTATGGGGCGTTCGCGGCGGTGTTCGTCGTCGCGGCCGCCGTGTTGCCGCTGCTCGGTGCGCGGCGTCGCGAGCGCTCGCCGACGCTGGGAGACGCTGCGTGAGGGCCGCCGGCGTTTCAGCGTTGGGCGGCGATGATCGCCTCGGCGATGGTGGTGCGGAACCAGTTCAGCGCCGCCGAGCGTTCGCTGCTCTCGTGCCAGTGCAGGGAGACGTCGAACGGTGGCAGGGTGAAGGGCAGTTCGAGCATGCGCATGCCGCCTTCGGCGACGAAGCGATAGGCGATCTGCGCCGGCAGGATGGTCAGCAGCTCGGTACCGGGAATGATCTTCGGCAGCACCGAGAAGTGCGGGACCCGCAGGCTGATGCGGCGCTGCACCTGCATGGCCTCGAGCACGTCCTCGGCGATGCCGTGGCCGGAGGTACGGGTCACCACGATGTGCCGCTCGGCCAGGTACTGCTCCAGGCTCAGGCTGTCGCCGATCCGCGGGTGGCGGTCGCTGAGCAGGCACACGTAGCGCTCGTGCAGGACCCGCTGGCTGCGCGCGCCGGGCACCGGCTGGCGGCAGATCGCCGCGTCGACCTTGGCGCTGCTCAGCCAGGCGCCGACCTCGTCCACCTGCAGCGGCAGCACTTCCACTTCGGCGAACGGCGCGTCGCGGGTCAGGCGTTCGAGGATCAGCGAGAGGAAACCCACTTCGCCGAGATCGGTGAGGGCGATGCGGAAACGTCGCTCGGTGGTTGCCGGATCGAAGTGGCGAACGCTCTGTACCGCGCCCTCGATGCGCGTCAGCGACTCGCGGAAGGTGCCGTAGAGCTGCTCGGCGACGAAGGTCGGCTGGATGCCGTCGCGGGTGCGGGTGAACAACGCGTCGTCGAACAGTTCGCGCAGGCGCGCCAGGGCGTAGCTCACCGATGGCTGGGTGACGAACAGGCGCTCCGCGGCGAGGGTCACGCTGCCGGCTTCGTAGAGGGTGACGAAGGTGCGGATCAGGTTGAGATCGATCGGACTCATATAGACCAGTTCTATTTTTTATAGAAAGAGTATCGATTTGATTGATTATCGAGCGGCTGCAACAGTAGCGCAAATCCAGGAAACGAGCTTGAAGGCCTGCATGAAAACCGTCCATTCCGCGTCTTACGAGATCCTCCGTCGCCACGGCCTGACCACCGTCTTCGGCAACCCCGGCTCCAACGAGCTGCCGTTCCTCAAGGACTTCCCCGAGGATTTCCGCTACATCCTCGGCCTGCACGAGGGCGCGGTGGTCGGCATGGCCGATGGCTTCGCCCTGGCCAGCGGCCGCCCGGCCTTCGTCAACCTGCATGCGGCGGCTGGCACCGGCAACGGTATGGGTGCCCTGACCAACGCCTGGTACTCCCATAGCCCCCTGGTCATCACCGCCGGGCAGCAGGTGCGCTCGATGATCGGGGTCGAGGCGATGCTCGCCAACGTCGATGCCGGACAACTGCCCAAGCCGCTGGTGAAATGGAGCCACGAGCCGGCCTGCGCCCAGGATGTACCGCGCGCGCTGAGCCAGGCGATCCAGACCGCCAGCCTGCCGCCGCGGGCGCCGGTGTACCTGTCGATTCCCTACGACGACTGGGCGCAACCGGCGCCGGCCGGCGTCGAACACCTGGCCGCGCGCCAGGTCAGCGGCGCCGCGCTGCCCGCGCCGGCATTGCTGGCCGAACTCGGCGAGCGCCTGTCGCGCTCGCGCAACCCGGTGCTGGTGCTCGGTCCGGACGTCGACGGGGCGAATGCCAACGGCCTGGCCGTGGAACTGGCGGAGAAGCTGCGGATGCCGGCCTGGGTCGCGCCGTCGGCCTCGCGTTGTCCGTTCCCCACCCGCCATGCCTGCTTCCGCGGCGTGCTGCCGGCGGCCATCGCCGGGATCAGCCGGCTGCTGGACGGCCACGACCTGATCCTGGTGGTCGGCGCGCCGGTGTTCCGCTATCACCAGTTCGCCCCCGGCGATTACCTGCCGGCCGGCGCCGAGCTGGTGCAGGTCACCTGCGATCCCGGCGAAGCGGCACGGGCGCCGATGGGCGACGCGTTGGTCGGCGACATCGCGCTGACCCTCGAGGCACTGCTCGAACAGGTCCGCCCCAGTGCGCGGCCGTTGCCCGAGGCGCTGCCGCGACCGCCGGCGCTGGCCGAGGAGGGCGGACCGCTGCGTCCGGAAACCGTGTTCGACGTGATCGATGCGCTGGCGCCGCGCGACGCCATCTTCGTCAAGGAGTCGACTTCCACCGTGACCGCCTTCTGGCAGCGCGTGGAGATGCGCGAGCCGGGCAGCTACTTCTTCCCGGCCGCCGGCGGCCTCGGCTTCGGCCTGCCGGCGGCGGTCGGCGCGCAACTGGCGCAGCCGCGGCGGCAGGTGATCGGGATCATCGGCGACGGCTCGGCCAACTACGGCATCACCGCGCTCTGGAGTGCCGCGCAATACCGCGTGCCGGCGGTGTTCATCATCCTCAAGAACGGTACCTACGGCGCCCTGCGCTGGTTCGCCGGGGTGCTCGAGGTGCCCGATGCGCCGGGGCTCGACGTGCCCGGCCTGGACTTCTGCGCGATCGCCCGCGGCTATGGCGTCGAGGCGCTCCACGCGGCCACCCGCGAAGAGCTGGAAGGTGCCTTGAAGCATGCCCTGGCCGCTGATCGCCCGGTTTTGATCGAGGTGCCGACGCAAACCATCGAACCCTGATGTTCCACGGCGCCGCCCCATGCCAGAGTGGGCGGTGCCGACCGACGCCCGCGTGCGCCCATAACAAGAACAAGAGAGAGGTTGGTATGAACAGGCAATCCGCTGCGGCGGTGATCGACGCTGCCCGCTTTAACCGTACTCACTGGCTGATCCTCGGCTGGGGGTGTTTCATCATGCTGTTCGACGGCTACGACATGGTCATCTACGGCTCGGTGGTGCCACGCCTGATGCAGGAGTGGCAGCTGAGCCCGGTGCAGGCCGGCACCCTCGGCAGTTGCGCGCTGTTCGGCATGCTCTTCGGCGGCACCCTGCTGGCGCCGCTGGCGGACCGTTTCGGCCGGCGCCGCCTGGTGATCGCCACCACCCTGCTGGCGAGCCTCGCCGCCTTCCTCACCGGGCACGCCCGCGACCCGCTGGAACTGGGCGCCGGACGCTTCTTCACCGGCCTGGCACTGGGCGCGCTGGTGCCCAGCGCGATCAACCTGATCAGCGAATTCGCCCCGGCCGGGCGGCGCAGCACCCTGGTCACGGTGATGTCGGCCTTCTACTCGGTGGGCGCGGTGCTCTCGGCGCTACTGGCGATCGCCATGATCCCCGCCTGGGGCTGGCAATCGGTGTTCTACGTGGCGGTGCTGCCGGTGCTGGCGGTGCCGCTGATGTTGCGCTGGTTGCCGGAGTCGGCGGCGTTCCTCGAACTCAAGGGCCGCCGCGCCGAACTGGACGCGCTGCTGCGCAAGGTCGATCCCGACTACCGGCCCGGCGCCGAGCGGGCGAACGCTGTCGCGGCCGAAGCGCCGAGCGGACGGGTCGCCCAGTTGTTCGAGGGGCGCCAGGCAGTGGGCACCCTGCTGCTGTGGGTGGCCTTCGCCATGTGCATGCTGATGAGCTACGGGCTCAACACCTGGTTGCCGAAACTGATGGCCGGCGGCGGCTACGCCCTCGGTTCGAGCCTGGCGTTCCTCGTCACCCTGAATGTCGGGGCGACCCTCGGTGCGTTGTTCGGCGGCTGGCTGGCCGACCGCCTCGGCGCCGGCCGCACCCTGGTGCTGTTCTTCGCCCTGGCCGCGGCCTCCCTGGCGGCCCTCGGCCTGGGGCCAGGCCCCTGGCTGCTCAACGGCCTGCTGGTGGTGGCCGGCGCCACCACCATCGGCACCCTGGCGGTGATCCATGCCTACGCCGCGCAGTTCTATCCGGCCTGGGTGCGCTCCACCGGGGTCGGCTGGGCCGCCGGCGTCGGCCGCCTCGGCGCCATCGCCGGGCCGATGCTCGGCGGCAGCCTGCTGGCCCTGGAGCTGCCGTTCCAGCAGAACTTCCTGGCCTTCGCCGCGCCCGGCGTGATCGGCGCGCTGGCGATCGCCTGCATCCACCTGCGGCCGCGCGTGTCGGCGGAAGCGTCCGTCGACGCGACGGCGAAGAAACCCCTGTGATTTTCGAAAGAGGAGAAGAGCGATGAGCGATTCCCGTTATACCGACCTCGGTCTCCAGCCCCTGGCCGGCGAGTGGCGCCACGGCCGGGCCGGCCGCCGGCTGAAGGTGAGCAACCCGTTCGACGGCAGCCTGCTGCTGGAGATCGAGCAGGCCGACCGCGACGACCTCGATGCCGCCTACGCCAAGGCCGCCGAGGTCCAGCCGGCATGGGCCGCGCTCGGGCCCTCGGCACGCGCGGCGGTACTGTACAAGGCGGTGGAGGTGTTCGACCGCCGCCACGAGGAGATCGTCGACTGGATCATCCGCGAGTCCGGCAGCACCCGCCTGAAGGCCGAGATCGAATGGGGCGCGGCGCGCGCGATCACCCTGGAGTCGGCGTCGTTCCCGGCACGGGTGCACGGGCGCATCGTCGAGTCCGACGTGCCGGGCAAGGAAAGCCGGGTCTACCGCAGCGCCATCGGCGTGGTCGGGGTGATCAGCCCGTGGAACTTCCCGCTGCACCTGACCCAGCGTTCCATCGCCCCGGCCCTGGCGCTGGGCAACGCGGTGGTGGTCAAGCCGGCCAGCGACACGCCGGTCTGCGGCGGACTGCTGCTGGCGCGGATCTTCGAAGAGGCCGGGCTGCCGGCCGGGCTGTTCAGCGTGGTGGTCGGCCCCGGCAGCGAGATCGGCGACGCCTTCGTCGAGCACCCGGTGCCGGGCCTGGTGACCTTCACCGGATCGACCCCGGTGGGCCGCAACATCGGCCGCATCGCCAGCGGCGGCGCGCACCTCAAGCACGTGGCGCTGGAGCTGGGCGGCAACAGTCCGTTCGTGGTGCTCGGCGACGCCGATCTGGAGCAGGCGGTGAATGCCGCGGTGTTCGGCAAGTTCCTCCACCAGGGGCAGATCTGCATGGCGATCAACCGCATCATCGTCGAGGACAGCCTCTACGACGCTTTCGCCGCGCGCTTCGTCGAGCGGGTCAAGGGTCTCCGGGTCGGCGATCCGCAGCGCGCCGATACCGCGGTCGGGCCGATCGTCAACGCGCGCCAGCTCGAAGGCCTGCTGGAAAAGATCCGCCTGGCCCGCCAGGAAGGCGCCAAGCCGCTGTACGAGGGCGGCGTCGATGGGCAGTTGCTGGCTCCGCACGTATTCGGCGAGGTCACCGCGACGATGGAGATCGCCCGCGATGAAATCTTCGGCCCGCTGGTCGGCCTGCTCCGCGCGCGCGACGAGGCGCATGCGCTGGAGTTGGCCAACGCCAGCGAATACGGGCTGTCCAGCGCGGTGTTCAGCCGCGACCTGGAACGCGCGGTGCGCTTTGCCCGCCAGCTTCGCGCGGGGATGACCCACGTCAACGACATTCCGGTGAACGACGAGGCCAACGCGCCCTTCGGCGGCGAGAAGAACTCCGGACTTGGCCGCTTCAACGGCGACTGGGCCATCGAGGAATTCACCACGGACCACTGGATCAGCGTGCAGCACGCGCCGCGCCAGTACCCGTTCTGACCCTGGCGGCGGGGCCCGCGCCCCGCTGCTGACCCGACCGTCGTCGCCAGGTGGCCCGCAGAGGCTGCCGGGGCTCGGTCGTCCCTGAAAAACGGAGCACAATAACAATGAAAATCCGTCGTAAAACCGCAGTCCCGCGCAATGCAGGGGCGGTCCTGCCGATGCTCGCCTGTCTTGCCGCGCAAGCTGCCGAGGGCGGCTTCCTGGAGGATGCGAAGACCGACCTGGTCTTGCGCAACTATTACTTCAACCGCGATTTCCGCGACCACGATGCCGGCAAGAGCCTGGTGGACGAGTGGGCGCAGGGCTTCATCCTCAAGTTCAGTTCCGGCTATACCCCGGGCACGGTCGGCGTCGGCCTCGACGCCATCGGCCTGTTCGGCGTGAAGCTGAACAGCGGACGTGGCACCAGCAATTCCGAGCTTCTTCCGTTGCACGATGACGGTCGCGCGGCGGACAACTATGGGCGCGTCGGCGTGGCCGCCAAGCTGCGCGTTTCGGCCAGCGAACTGAAGATCGGCGAGATGCTCCCGGACATTCCGCTGTTGCGCTACGACGACGGACGCCTGCTGCCGCAGACGTTCCGCGGTTTCGCCGTGGTTTCCCGCGAGCTGCCGGGCCTGGCTCTGCAGGCCGGACGCTTCGACGCGGTGAGCCTGCGCAATTCGGCGGACATGCAGGACCTATCGGCCTGGAGCGCGCCGACGCAGAAATCGGACGGTTTCAACTATGCCGGCGCCGAGTACCGCTTCAACCGCGAGCGCACCCAACTGGGCCTGTGGCACGGGCAACTGGAGGACGTCTACCGGCAGAGCTACGCCAACCTGCTGCACAAGCAGCGTGTCGGCGACTGGACCCTGGGCGCCAACCTCGGCCTGTTCGTCGACCGCGACGACGGCGCCGCGCGCGCCGGAGAGATCGACAGCCATACCCTCTACGGCCTGTTTTCCGCCGGCATCGGCCTGCATACCTTCTACCTTGGCCTGCAGAAGGTCGGCGGCGACAGCGGCTGGCAATCGGTCTACGGCAGCAGTGGGCGGAGCATGGGCAACGACATGTTCAACGGCAACTTCACCAACGCCGACGAACGCTCCTGGCAGGTGCGCTACGACTACGATTTCGTCGGCCTCGGCTGGCCCGGCCTGATCGGCATGGTCCGCTACGGCCATGGCTCGAACGCCACCACCAAGGCCGGTAGCGGCGGCAAGGAATGGGAGCGCGATGTCGAGCTCGGCTACACCGTGCAGAGCGGTCCGCTGGCGCGGCTCAACGTGCGCCTCAACCACGCCAGCAACCGACGCAGCTTCAACAGCGACTTCGACCAGACGCGGCTGGTGGTGAGTTATCCGTTGTCGTGGTGACGGACGCTGTCTCGCCGCTCCTCCGGACAGTTCCGGAGGGACGGGGAGCGGGAGGCCCGGTGCTTCGGCGGATAGCCGCTGGGCGGTTATTCGCCCTACCGGAGCGGCGCTCCGCCGACAACGCCTGGAGGGGGAGAGGGCGGCTCAGAACTTCGCCTGCATCCCCACCCGCAGGGTACGCCCGGGCGCGGGCATGAAACTCTGTGCCAGCGGGTCGAGGTAATAGCGGTCGGTGAGGTTCTGCAGCGAGGCATTCAGTTCGGTGTGCTCGAACAGCTTGTACTTGAGGAACAGGTCGAACAACTGCACCGAGCGGTACTCGATCTGCGGTGTGGTGGCGCCGACCTGCCAGGGCTTGTCCGCCGTGGCGGTGGGGCCGGAGGTATAGGTCATGCGCCCGCCCAGGGTCAGGGCCTGGTCGAAGAAGCGCAGGCCGGCGGTCAGGTTGGTCGCCAGCCGCGGCGGGTTCTGCGTGTTGGTATAGGAGCCCATGAAGCTGCCCGGTGTGCAGTTCGGCGTGTTCTCGGTGCGCTGGTAGCGGTTGGCGCCGGCGCGCAGCCTGGCGGCGAAGGCGGCGTCGCAGGTCTCGGTCTTCAGGTAGTAGGTCGCCGACAGGTCGGCGAACACCCGCCCTGCGTCGTAGTGCGATTGCAGTTCGAGACCGCTGGTGCGGTAGCTGTCGGTGTTGCTGAAGGTCATCAGGCCCATCTGGCCCGGATCGTAATAGCGGGTGATGTAGTTCTTGATGGTGTTGTTGAAGTAGGCCAGCTTGATCGCCGCCGAGTCGCCGTCGGCCAACAGGCTGTCGCGCAGCGCGCTGGCACCGATCTCCCAGCTGCGCGAACGCTCGGGCTTGAGGTCCTTGCCCGGCTCGACCTGGAGAGTGCCCTGGCTGGTCTCGAACAGCGACGGCAGGCGCAGGCCTTCGGTGTAGGAGGCGTAGACGAAGGTATCCGGGGCCAGCTCGAAATTGATCCCGAATGCCGGCGAGAAACCGCCGCCGCGGCTGCTGCCCTTCTTGCTGTAGTTGTAGCCGGTGACCACGTTGGTGACCCGCGAGGGATGGACCGTCACGTTGGCCGGGCCGAACTCGTCGAAGGGAATGCCTTCGAACGGATTGTTGGTGTTGTTGGTGACGATGCCGTTGTTGAGGCGCGGATCGGTGGCGTCGGTGTACTGGCCGTTCTGGTCGGGGAACCACATCATCGAGCCGTAGTAGCCGGGCCTGCTCACCGTGATGAAGCGCATGTCGCGATCCTCGCGCCGCGGCGAGGCGGAGATGCCGTTGTCCTTGCTGTTGAAGTGGCTGTAGCGGCCGCCGCCCCATAGCGTCAGGCGCTCGACCGGCTTGAACTCGAGCTTGCCGTTGAGGCCGTATTCCTGGCGGGTGGCGTCCCTCAGGGTGCGGTTGGCGTTGATGTCGTGGAGGGTGGTGACCACGCTTTTCTGCGGCTGGATGTCTTCGACCTGGAACGAGCCGCCGAGGTCGAGCTTGAAATCGCCGAAGTCGGTTTCGAAGCGCGCCACGTTGTTCAGGTCGCCGCCGATGCGCCGGTTGTCCTGGCGCGTCCAGTTGCGATCGGAGCGATAGGCCTGGGAGCGCGGCGCCAGCACCGAGGTCAGCATGTCGCTCTTCGCCTCGGTCATCCACAGTCCGGTGCTGAGGTCCACCAGCGGATTGTTCTCGGGCAGGTAACGGTAGCGTGCGGTGTAGGTGTCGATCTTCACTTCGCTCAATGGGTACTGGTAGATGCCGGCGGTGCCGAAACGGAAGATGTCCGACGGCATGATCTCCCCGGTGCGCCCGTCGTAGCGACGATAGCCGAGGTCCAGGGTGTGCTCGTCGGCGATGCGCCAGGTCGCCTTGAGCAGGTAGGACTCGGTCTCCGACGACGAGTTGAGCACTTCCTCTCCCGCGTTGTAGACCTTGGCTACGCTGCTTTCCTCGCGACCGTAGCGGTTGTAGACGCGATAGCGGTCCTGGCCTTTCTTGCCGGAAAAGTAGTTGCCCTGGTTGCGCTGCGCATAGGCGGCGACCAGGTCCAGATGCTCGTTGCGGTAGGCGAAGGCGGCGCTGCCGGACTTGGCCTGGGAGCCGAACAGGCTGCCGCGGTCATCGTGCGGCACGCTGCTGAGATTCTCGGTCTTCGAACTGGCGCTGCGGTGCTGCGGGGCGACGCCGTTGTTCCAGACGTCGCCGGTGAAGCGCACGCCGAGGTCCTTGCCGTCGACCAGGATGTCCTTGACGCCGATGGTGCGCATTTCCACGCTGCCGCCGATCGCGCCCGAGCGGGTCGAGGGACCCTTGTCGACGGTCACGCTGCTGACCAGGTCGGGATCGATGTAGCTGCGCTGCTGGGTGCCGGCGTAGCCGCGGTAGACGTCCAGCGCCTGCTCCGCGCCGTCGACCCGCACCGCCACCCGGCTCTGCCCCTGGATGCCGCGGATGTTGACGTCCAGCGCGCCACCGTTGCGGCTGTCGCCGACCTGTACGCCCGGGATGCCCTGGAGCAGGTCACCCACGGAAACCCGGCCGAAGCGGTCGATGTCTTCGCTGGAGAGGTACACCGACGAGCGCGGCGCGGTATAGGTTTCCTTCTGCGGATCGGCCAGCTCGGCGGCCGAGACCACCACCGGCGACAGGTCGGCCGGGGCTTCTCCGGACATGCGCGGCTCGACCAGCAGGTAGGCGCCGGAGGTTCCCGCCGCGACCTGCAGGCCGGTGTTCGACAGGACTCGCTGCAAGCCTTCCAGTACGCTGTAGCGACCCTTGAGCGCCGGCGCCGTGCGGCCGCGGGTCAGCTCGGGGTCGAAGGACAGCAGCAGGCCCGACTGGCTGGCGAAGGCGCCCAGGGAGGCGCCCAGCGAACCCGCCGGGATGTCGTAGCTGCGCGGCGTGGCGTCGTCCAGGCGGGTAGCCGCGCTGTGCTGGCCGACGCTCTGCGCGTGGGCCAGGTCGCCGCCGAGCAGGCCGGCGCCGGCCGCCGACAGGCCGAGCAGGGCCCAGCGCAGGGCAAGGGTGAGCGGGGAGAGGCGCGACAAGGGGCGCGCCAGGCTGGGGATAGGGCGTTGTAGGGACATGACTTCTTCGCTCGCAGGGTTGGCGCCCGGCATTGCGGGCTCTCATTCCCTCTGTCGCACGAGATCGGAAAAGGGATATTTCGGGTTCGGCGGGCCGGACGGAAAGGGTCGCCGGCATTGTGGTCAACGCAAAATTAGTGATAATAGTTTTCATTTGCGATTGAATCCAGCTGACTATTCCGATGAATGCGCCTCCGATGAATGCGCCGAGTTCCTGCCTGTCCGCGGACCGCGACGGCGTCGCCACGCTCTACCGTGAAAACCATGCCTGGCTGCGCAACTGGCTGGCCTACCGACTCCGCTCCTGGGGACGCGGCGTGGCCGACGACCTGGCCCATGACACCTTCCTGCGCATTCTCGCCAGCCGCGACGGCGGCCAGCGTGAAGCGATCCGTCAGCCGCGCGCCTATCTCACCCGTATCGCCAACTGCGTGCTGGTCAGTTGGCGCCGTCGCCAATCGCTGGAACTTGCCTGGCTGGAGGCCCTGGCCACGCTGCCCGAGCCGTTGCAGCCGTCGCCGGAACAACAGAGCGTGATCGTCGAGACCCTGCACGAGATCGACGCGCTGCTCGACACCCTGCGCCCGCGGGTGAAACAGGCATTCCTGATGGCGACGCTGGACGGCATGAAGCAGAAGGACATCGCCCAGGCGCTGGGCGTCGCGCTGCCGACGGTGAAGAAGTTCATCCACCAGGCCTACGTGACCTGCCTGAGCCTGATGCCCGATGAATGACCGCGCTTCCCGCCGGGCGCCGCAGGCGGGCGATACGGAGCTTTCCGGGCCGCCGGCCGCCGAGGCGATCGCCCCGCAGGTGCTCAGGGAGACCGCCTCCTGGCTGCTGCTGATGCAGGAGGGGCCGCTGGCTCCGGCGCAGCAGGCCGAGCTGGAGTCCTGGCGCTCGCGCAGCCCCGAGCACCAGCGCGCCTGGCGGCGCGCCGAGCGTCTGCTGGCGAATATCGGTTCGCTGCCGCCGGCGCTGGCCCGGCGTGCGCTCGAGCGTCCGTCCGGCAGCGGCCGGCGCGCTGTCCTGCGCGGCCTCGCCCTGCTGCTCGGCGGCGCACCGCTGGTCTGGTGGGGATGGCGCGCGCAGGTCTGGCGCGACGGCTTCGGCGCCGACTACCTCACTGCCGTCGGCGAGCGGCGCGACCTGGTGCTGGAGGACGGCAGCCAGGTCGAGATGAACACCGACAGCGCGCTGGACGTGCGCTACGACGCCGGCCAGCGCCTGCTGCGCCTGTATCGCGGAGAGATCTACCTCCGCACCGCGGCGGATCGGCGCGAGCCGCCGCGGCCGTTCCTGGTGCGCACCGAACAGGGCCTGATGCGCGCGCTGGGTACCGCCTTCAGCGTCCGACGCGAGGGCGCAGAGACAGTGCTGGCGGTGTACGAAGGCGCGGTCCAGGTGCGTCCGGAGGGCGCCGCGAGCGCGGCGGATGGCCGGGTGATCGAGGCTGGCCAGCGGGTGCGCTTCGATCGCCAGCGGATCGGCCCCGTCGAGTCCGCCAGCGAGGCCGCGCTGGCCTGGCGCCAGGGCCTGCTGGTGGCCGACGACATGCCGCTGCGGCAGTGGGCGGGAGAACTGATGCGCTACGGCGGCGAGAGCATCGAGTGCGAGCCGTCGCTGGACCCGCTTCGTGTCTCCGGCACCTTTCCCGTCGACGACCTGCAGCTGGCCCTGGCGATGCTGGCACAGACCCATGGCCTGCGCCTCGTGCACCAAGGCCGACGGGTGCTGATCAGGCGCTGAGGGGAGGCGCGGCGGCTCAGCCGGCCAGCAACCAGACCCCGGCGCCCGCCGAGGCCAGCCCGGCGAGACGTACCAGGGGCGCGGCCGCCTGCGGCAGGAAGCGCACCAGCGCGTAGCCGGCGGCGTGCAGCGCGGCGGTGGCGGCGACGAAACCGAGCGCGTACAGCCAGGGGCTGGAGAGGGCCGGCAGCTCCAGGCCGTGGGCGACCCCGTGGGCCAGGGCGAACAGCGCGGTGGCGGCCATCGCCAGCGGCAGCGGCGGGCGCACGGCGAGGGCCACGCAGAGGCCGAGGGCGAGTACCGAGGCGGCGATGCCGGTTTCCATGAATGGCAGTTGCAGGCCCTCGAAGCCGAGCAGCCCGCCGACCAGCATGGTGCCGACGAAGGTGCAGGGCAGGGCGAGGCGCGCGGCTCCCTGTTGCTGGGCGGCCCAGAGGCCGACGGCGAACATCGCCAGCAGGTGGTCGAGGCCGGTGAGCGGATGGGCGAGGCCGGCGACCAGGCCGTGTTCGCCGTGGCCGGGGTGGGCGAAGGCCAGCGCCGGCGCGGCGAGCAGGGCGAGGGCGGCGAGCAGCTTGGGCAGTTTCATTGGCGGTTCCTTGTCGTTGCGAAGTGGCGTCAGGCGGCGGTCAGCAGGCCCTGGCGCTCGATGAAGGCGATGATTTCGTCCAGCCCCTGGCCGGTCTTCTGGTTGCTGAACACGAACGGCTTGTCGCCGCGCATGCGCCGGGCGTCCCGGTCCATCACATCGAGGGAGGCGCCGACCAGCGGCGCCAGGTCGATCTTGTTGATCACCAGCAGGTCCGACTTGCAGATGCCGGGGCCGCCCTTGCGCGGGATCTTGTCGCCGGCGGAAACGTCGATCACGTAGAGGGTCAGGTCGGACAGCTCGGGGCTGAAGGTGGCCGACAGGTTGTCGCCGCCGGATTCCACCAGGATCAGTTCGAGGCCGGGGAAGCGCCGGTTGAGCTGGTCCACCGCCTCCAGGTTGATCGAGGCGTCCTCGCGGATCGCCGTGTGCGGGCAGCCGCCGGTTTCCACGCCGATGATCCGCTCGGGGGCGAGGGCCTCGTTGCGCACCAGGAACTCCGCGTCTTCCTGGGTATAGATGTCGTTGGTGACCACCGCGAGGTTGTAGCGCTCGCGCAGTTCGCGACACAGGGCCAGGGTCAGGGCGGTCTTGCCGGAGCCCACCGGACCGCCGATGCCGACACGCAGGGGTTGGGATGTCATGGGGTTTCTCCTAGGAACGGAACAGACGGCTGTACTGGGTTTCGTGGGTCATGCTGGCCAGCGCCAGACCGAACGCGGCGCTGCCCTCGACGGCGGGCCGCCGCAGCGCCTCGGCGCAGGCGCGGTCGAGTTCCGGCAGCAGGCTGGAAGCAAGTTTCTGCGCGGCCAGTTGGCCGAGCGGCAGGGTTTTCATCAGCACCGCCAACTGGTTTTCCAGCCAGCTCCAGAACCAGGCACTCAGCGCCTCCTCGGCGTCCAGGCGCCAGGCGCGCGCGGCCATCGCCCAGGCGGCGGCGAGATTGGGCGGGTCCTGGCGCGCCAGCCAGGCGCGGCCGGGAGCGTCGAGCTCGGGCAGGGCTTCCAGCAATTGGTGCAGGGAAAAGCCCATCTGCCGGCTCTCCTGGGCCAGCTCGCGGGTCTCGCGGCTGGCCCTATGGCGTTCGCTGGCCGCATCGCAGGCGGCCCAGTCGCCGATCAGCGCGGCGCGCAGCAGGCCGGCCAGCAGCGGCGCCTCGAAGCGCGCCAGGTTCAGTTGCAGCTGGTCGACCAGCCAGGTCCGCGCGCTCTCGGCGTCGCGCACCCAGCCATTGTCGAGGGCCGCCTCCAGGCCCTGGGAATAGCTGTATCCGCCGATCGGCAACTGCGAGCTGGCCAGGCGCAGGCGCGCCCAGATGCTGTTCACCGGCGCACGCCGAACTGGTGCAGGCGCGGCGCGTAGTTGAACTCCGCCTCGCCATGGTGCGAGTGGTGGTGGCCTCCGCCGTAGGCACCGTGCTCCGGCTGGAACGGCGCCTCGATGGCCTCCACCGTGGCGCCGAGCTGTTCGAGCATGGCTTTCAGCACGTAGTCGTCGAGCAGGCGCAGCCAGCCGTCGCCGACCTGCAGGGCGACGTGACGGTTGCCCAGGTGGTAGGCGGCTCGGGTCAGTTCCAGCGGGCTGGCGCAGGTGACGTGGAGCAGACGTTCGGAGCGGGCGACGACCCGCACCAGGCGACCGTCGCGGGCCTCCAGGCAGTCGCCGTCGGCCAGCGGAGGCTGGCCGCGCTCGAGGAACAGGCCGACCTCCTCGCCGCTCGCCGCGAAGCAGCGCAGGCGGCTCTTGCTGCGCGCCTCGTAGGTCAGGTGGAGTTCTTCGTCCCAGCGGGGCGAGCGGGCGGGCAGGCGTTGGTGGATGACCAGCATGGGCAGTTTCCGCAATGCGACAGGAAAGGGATCACAACAAGCACCAGCAAGGGCCTTGCCAGGTCGATGCGGGACGCCTGTACCGGGAAAACGGGGCCATAGGGATGTAACAAAATATTGCAGCGCGCCAGGTTGGTGCGCAACGACTTTTTTGCCGCACCGGAAAGGTGCGCGCGCGTCTAGTCCGCGGACGAACGCCGAGCCGGAGGTCCGCTGGGGAGGTGCGGGGTCAGCCGGGCAGGCCGTGCCAGTGCTTGCCGCCGATCATGATGAAACGCAGCTGGTGGGTGATCTTCGCGGCCGGCATCAGGTGCGGCGGCAGATCGGCGGCGGGTGGGTCGATCAGCTCCGGAAGGGTGGCGAAGACAGTCTTCACCACCAGGTCGGCGAACACGTCGAGGGCCGCGCCGTCGAGGTGCGGCATCTTGTTCAGCAGCGCCAGGTCGGCGGCCAGATCGTCGGTGATGCGCTGGCGCAGGCTGGCGATGGCCTGGCGGATCGGCAACGAGCCGCCGTATTGCTCGCGGGCGAGGAAGAGGAATTGCGAGCGGTTGGCGCCGACCGCGTCGAGGAAGATGCGCACCGAGGCGTCGATCAGCCCGCCCAGTTCGAACTCGTTGCGGCGCACCGCGCGCAGGGTGGCGCGGAAGGTCTCGTCGACTTCGGCGACCAGCGCCAGGCCGAGCTGGTCCATGTCGCTGAAGTGCCGGTAGAAGCCGGCCGGGACGATGCCGGCGGCGCGCGTCACTTCGCGCAGGCTGAGGCTGCCGAAGCCGCGCCCGCTTTCCATCAGGTGGCGCGCGGCGCTCATCAGCGCGTGGCGGGTCTGCTGTTTCTGTTCGGCGCGGGGTGAGGACATACGGCTTCCTTTGGCGGACCGGCGACTGTAGCAAAAGCCCTGCGACCCGGTCGAACCGGGGACGGCAGCGGTCGAAGGATACATCAGTGAACGCTTGTTGACTCGATTGCGCGGAACGGGCAAAGTTTTGTGAACGATCGTTCACTGAAATATTTTCCATGGCCTTGCTTCCCCTCGCGCTCCTGACCCCTTTGCTCGCACCCCTGCGCCGTCTCGCCGCCCGTGGGTGGCTGCGTGAGGCCGATGTCGACGGCCTGCTGCGCCACGCCCATCCGCTGGCGTCGTTGAACCGCCACTATGCGCGGGTCGAGGCACGCTACTGGGTGGCCGACGATATGCTCGCCCTGGCCCTGCGTACCGCCCCCGGCTGGCCGCCGGCGCGGCCGGGCCAGCACATCCAGCTGCTGGCGGAGCGCGACGGGGTGCGGGTCGGGCGCAGCTACAGCCTGACCCGGGTGGTCGGCGAGCGCCTGGAAATCGCCGTCAAGCGTCACCCGGACGGGCTGCTCTCGCCCTGGTTGTGCGAACACCTGGCGGTCGGCCAGCGTGTCGAGTTGCAACCCGCGCAAGGCGATCTGCGCTGGCCGATGCAGGCCGAGGCGGTCTGCCTGCTGGCCGCCGGCAGCGGCCTGACGCCCTTGCTCGGCCTGCTCCGCGAGGCGCTGGAGAACGGCTATCGCGGTCCCGTGCTGTGGCTGCACTACGTCCGTCATCCCGGCCAGCGCGCCTGGCTCGGCGAGCTGGAGGCGCTGGCGGCGCGCCACCCGAACCTGGAGTTGCGCTGGAGCCTGACCCGCGGGGCGCGGGCCGATGGCTGCCTGGAGGGGCATTTCCAGCCGCGCCACCTGGACGGCTGGGCAGCCGACCTGGCACGCAGCCAGGCCCTGGCCTGCGGGCCGGCGGCTTTCGTCGAGGCGGTGGGCGAGCAACTGGGGGCACGCTTCGCCGGCTTGCAGACGGAATCCTTCAGCGTCCCGCGCTGGCGCAGCGGGGAGGCGCCGCGCGAAGTGCGCCTGCGCTTCGCCCGGTCGCAGCGGGAAGTCTCCGGCGACAGCGCCGCCAGCCTGCTGGAACAGGCCGAGGCCCACGGCCTGCGCCCGGCCCACGGTTGCCGCCAGGGCATCTGCGCCAGTTGCACCTGCGTCCTGCTCAGCGGCTGCGTGCGCGACCTGCGCAGCGGCGCGCTGTGCAGCGAGCCCGGCCAGCCTATCCGCCTCTGCGTCAGCGCCGCCCACGGCGACCTGGCGCTGGACCTGTGAACCGACCTGCGAGCCCTGCGATGCGCGACGACCGCGAACTGACCCCGGAACAACTGGCGGCCTTCGGCGCCGAACTCGATGCCCTGCACCTGCGTACCCTGGCCGATCTCGGCGCGGACGACGCGCGCTACATCCGCCGGGTCCGCGCGGCGGTGCGCGTCTGCTGCTGGAGCGGCAGGGCGCTGCTGATGTTCGGCTGGCTGCCGCCGACCTGGCTGCTCGGCAGCCTGCTTCTCGGCCTGGGCAAGATCCTCGAGAACATGGAGCTGGGCCACAACGTCATGCACGGCCAGTACGACTGGATGAACGATCCGGAATTCGCCGGCCGCGCCTACGAGTGGGACATCGCCGGGCCGTCCGACTTCTGGCGGCACACCCACAACCATATCCACCACACCTACACCAACGTGCTGGGCAAGGACGACGACGTCGGCTATGGGGTCGTGCGCCTGTTCCCGGAGCAGCGCTGGAAGCCGTTCTACCGCTGGCAACCGCTGTGGGTGACGCTGCAGGCGCTGCTGTTCCAGTACGCGGTGGCGATCCAGCATCTGCGCCTGGACAAGTACGCCAAGGGGCGCCTGGACAAGGCCGAACTCATGCCGCTGCTACGCCGCCTGCGTGCCAAGCTGGGTCGCCAGTGGACCAAGGACTACCTGCTGTTCCCGCTTCTCGGCCTGTTCGCCGGCGGCTTCGGCGCGGTGTTCGTCGGTAACCTGCTGGCCAACGTGCTGCGCAACCTGTGGACCTTCACGGTGATCTTCTGCGGCCACTTCACCGAGAAGGCGGTGGTCTTCCCGCCCTCGGTGCTGGAGGGAGAGACCCGTGGCCACTGGTACCTGCGCCAGTTGCGCGGCTCCAGCAACCTGGAGGGCGGGCCGCTGTTCCACATCCTGACCGGCAACCTCAGCCACCAGATCGAGCACCACCTCTACCCGGACCTGCCGGCGCGTCGCTACGCCGCGTTGTCCCGCGAGGTCCGCGAAATCGCCCGGCGCTACGGGCAGACCTACAACAGCGGACGCCTGGGACGGCAATTCCTCACTGTCTTGCGGCGCATCTGGGTATATCGGCTGCCGCCGCGCGAGCCCCTCCCGGCGGGGCGCGGCTGAGCCGACGGAACGCTCGCGGCGCCCGTGGCGGGGCCGCTCCGGAGCGGGGATAATGCCGCCCTGTGCACCGCGACGTGGCTTCCGGCCGCCGCGTGGCGTCGGAGTCTCGCCGAACGCAGGACGGCCTGCGCCCGCGATCGGCCAGCAGCGTCGATCCTTCCCGAATCTAACAATGCTCGGCGGATGCCGGCCGTGGGGCCCGTCCGTCCAGGAACCGTCATGTTCAGCCCGCTCGTCACCTTTCCCGCGCTCTACACCGCCACCCTGCTCATGCTGGCCGGCTCCGGCCTGTTCACCACCTACATCGGCCTGCGCCTGACCCAGGAAGGCGCAGGCGACCTGTGGGTCGGCGGGCTGATGGCGTCCTACTATTTCGGCCTGGTCTGCGGTGGAAAATTCGGACACAAGCTGATCGCCAGCTTCGGCCATATCCGTTCCTACGTGGCTTGCGCCGGGATTGCCACCGTGACCGTGCTGCTGCATGCCCTGGTCGATCAGCTGGAAGTCTGGCTGCTGCTGCGCTTCATCACCGGCGCGGTGATGATGAACCAGTACATGGTGATCGAGAGCTGGCTCAACGAGCAGGCCGAGAGCCACCAGCGCGGCAAGGTGTTCGCCGGCTACATGGTCGCCGTCGACCTTGGCCTGGTGCTCGGCCAGGGCCTGCTGGCGCTGAGCCCGACCCTCGACTACAAGCCGCTGCTGCTGGTCGCCATCTGCTTCGCCTCGTGCCTGATCCCGCTGGCCATGACCCGGCGCGTGCACCCGGCCAAGCTGGTCGCCGCGCCGCTGGAAGTGCGTTTCTTCTGGCAGCGCGTGCCGCAGGCGCTGGGCACCATCTTCATCGCCGGCCTGATGGTCGGCGCCTTCTACGGCCTGGCGCCGGTCTACGCCAACCGCAACGGCCTGGATGCCTCGCAATCGAGTTTCTTCGTCGGCATGTGCATCGTCGCCGGCTTCTGTGCGCAGTGGCCGCTGGGCTGGCTGTCCGACCGCCTCGACCGCAGTTGGCTGATCCGCGGCAATGCGGTGCTGCTGTGCCTGGCCTCGATCCCGATGTGGGGGCTGGTGACGCTGCCGTACTGGTTGCTGCTGGCCAACGGGTTCGTTACCGGCATGCTGCTGTTCACCCTTTATCCGCTGGCGGTGGCGCTGGCCAACGACCACGTCGAGCAGCCGCGCCGGGTCGCGTTGTCGGCGATGCTCCTGACCACCTACGGGGTCGGCGCCTGTATCGGTCCGCTGGTGGCCGGCGCGCTGATGCGCCACTTCGGTCCGGGACTGTTCTACATGCTGGTGTCCGGCTACGCGGTGCTGCTGGTGTTCTGGGTGCAGCCCAAGCGCGTCACCGGCGAACACCGGGTCGACGAGGCGCCGCTGCAACACGTGGCGATGCCGGACACGGTCAGCCCGATGGCCGCCACCCTCGACCCGCGCGTCGAGGAAGTGCCGGAGGAGCTGGTGGTGGAGGCGCCGGCGAATATCGGCCGCTCCGACGGCGAGCCGGACGCCGGCGAGAAACCCGCTCAGTCCTGAGCCGGGAACGCCAGGTCGAAGCGGATGCGTCCCGGAGCCGGTGCACTCGCTTCGGCGCGGCCGCCGTGCAGGCGCATGATCGCCTGGGCGATGGCCAGGCCGAGACCGCTGGACTGGGCGTCGCTGCGCGCGGCGTCGCCACGGTAGAAGCGGTCGAACAGGCGCGACAGCGGCTCGGCCGGCAGCCTGTCGCAGGCGTTCTCCACGCTCAGCAGGAATTCCCCCGAGCGGCGCAGGCCGCGCACTTCGATCAGGCTGTCGGCGCTGGCGTAGCGGATGGCGTTGGCCAGCAGGTTGCTCAGCGCCCGGCGGAACAGTTGCGGATCGGCGCGTAGCTGGCCGCTGACCTGGATGTCGAGGCTCAGCCCACGTTCCTCGGCCAGCCCTTCGAAATACTCCGCCTGGCGCCGCAGTTCTTCGCCCAGGTCCAGGCGGCTGCGCTCCACCGCTGCCCGCACGTCGTCGGCGCGAGCGAGGAACAGGATGCTCTCGACCATCCGCGCGATGCGCTCCAGCTCTTCCTGGTTGGAGGCGATCAGCGCCTGGTACTCCTCGTTGCTGCGCGGCTGGCGCAGGGCCACCTGGCCGTGGCCCATCAGCGAACCGATGGGCGTGCGGATCTCATGGGCGAGGTCGGCGGAGAACTGCTGCAGGCGCTGGTAGCCGTCGTCGAGGCGTTCGAGCATGGCGTTGAACGACTGTGCCACCTGCTGCAACTCGGCAGGCGCGGCGGCGACGTCGAGGCGGGTATCCAGGCTGGTCGGATGGATCTCCGCCGCCTTCGCCGCCAGCGTGCGCAGCGGGCGCAGGCCGTGGCGCAGGACCAGCCAGCCGAGCAGGGCGGTGCCGAGGAACGCCAGCAGCACGGCGGCGATGACCCGGTCGCGGTACTGGGCGAGCATCCGCGTCTCGCCCAGCAGCAGGTGCGCGGCGGTGATCTGCAACGGCTCGCGGCCGCCGACCAGGACCTCGGCGGCGAGCACGCGCATCGGGATGCCGTCGTGGGTCAGCGCGGCGTGCACGACGGACGGATTCAACGCCTGGCCGGCGGCGACCACCCGTAGCGACGGCAGGCGTTCGTGGCGCGGGTTGACCGCGACGATCGGCGCCTCGCCGGGCTGACCGAGGAGCAGGATGTCCTGCTCGTTGCCGAGCATGTTCTCGAACAGACGCGGGCGCGCCTTCAGCTCGGCCAGGGTGAGGTTGTCGCGCAGCAGGTTGCGGAAGTGCTCGACCCGGCCGGCGACCATCACGTCGCTGCGCCGCAGCATCGCCTCTTCCACCGAGCGGTACAGGTAGAAGCCGACCGCGCTGACCACCAGCGCCGCCACCGCGGCGAACAGCAGCGCCGCGTAGAGGGTCAGGGAGCGGCGGGCGGGCACGGGCGCTCCTCGCAGACGTAACCGATGCCGCGCACGGTATGGATCAGCTTGTTCGGGAAGGGATTGTCGACCTTGGCGCGCAGGCGCTTGATCGCCACGTCGACGACGTTGGTGTCGCTGTCGAAGTTCATGTCCCAGACCTCCGAGGCGATCAGGGTGCGCGACAGCACCTCGCCCTCGCGGCGCATCAGCAGGTGCAGGAGGGCGAACTCCTTGTTGGTCAGGGCGATCACCTGCCCCTGGCGGCTGACCTTGCGCCGCAGCACGTCCAGCTGCAGATCGGCCAGTTGCACCTGCTCTGCCTCGCGGACCACGCCGCGGCGCAGCAGGGTACGGATACGCAGCAGCAACTCGGTGAAGGAGAAGGGTTTCACCAGGTAGTCGTCGGCACCCAGTTCGAGGCCGCGGATACGGTCTTGCAGCTGGTCGCGGGCGGTGAGGAAGAGCACCGGCACATCGTGCTTCTTGCGCAGCACTTCCATGATCTGCCAACCGTCCAGGCCGGGCAGCATCACGTCGAGGACCACCAGGTCGTAGCGGTTCTCCAGCGCCAGGTAGAGACCGTCGGCGCCGTGCTGCGACCAGTCGACCGCATAGCCCGACTCGCCGAGGCCCTTCTTCAGGTACTCGCCGGTCTTCGTATCGTCTTCGATCACCAGGATGCGCATGTCTCGTTCCCCCTCGTTCGCCGCCATTCTAGCCAGCGCGCGGCGCGGATTCGGTGACATTTTTGTCATGCGAAAGTCATCTCCGGGTACCGCCGGCGGGGCGACCATCGAGGCTCAACCCCACCGAGGATCGACCGATGCTTCGACTCAAGGCTTCCCCCGCGCTGTTCTTCGGCCTGCTCCTGGCCAGTGCCGCCAGCTTCGCCGCGCAACCGCCTGCGGGCATGCTGCAGCCGCTGCGCGGCACCATCCAGCAGGCCGCCGACGACCACCTGCAACTGAAGGCCCGCAACGGCCAGCAACTGACGGTCAGGCTCACCGACAAGACCGCGATCCGCGCCGTGTCGCTGGCGAAGCCGGAGGACATCCAGCCCGACAGCTTCATCGGCACCGCCGCCGTGCCGCAGCCCGACGGCACCCTGAAGGCCCTCGAGGTGCATGTCTTCGCCCCCAGCCTGCGCGGCAGCGGCGAAGGCCACCGGCCCTGGGAGAACGCCGATGGCAGCGCCTCGACCATGACCAACGGTACGGTCGGCAACCTGGTGGTCAGCCAGGGCCGGCGCATGACCGTGAAATACGGCGATGGCGAGAAGACCGTGGTGGTGCCGGACGACGTGCCCATCGTCAGCCTGGAGCCGGGCGAGCGCAGCCTGCTCAAGCGTGGCGCCAAGGTCGTGCTGTTCCCGCAGAAGGGCGCCGACGGCAGCCTCACCGCCCTGGCCATCTCGGTCGGCAAGGACGGCGTGACCCCGCCGATGTGAGGTTTCGCCGGGACGGCGCGTCCGTCCCGGCCGGGTTTCCTGGGAGAAAAGCCATGAACCGTGCGTTGCACGCCTGGCCGGTGAGACTCTGCCACTGGCTCAATGCCTATGCCATGGCCTGCCTGATCGGCAGCGGCTGGGGCATCTACAACGCTTCGCCGCTGCTGGATTTCCGTTTTCCCGCCTGGGCGACCCTCGGCGGCTGGCTCGGCGGTTCCATCGCCTGGCATCTCGCCGCCATGTGGCTGCTGCTCGGCAACGGCCTGTGCTACCTCGCCCACGGACTGTCCAGCGGGCATTTTCGTCGCGACTTCCTGCCTTTGAGCGCGGCCGGCGTCTGGCGCGACCTGCGCCTCGCCCTCGGCCTGCGCCTGGTCCATGAGCCGGGCCGCTACAACGCGGTGCAGCGCCTGCTGTACTGGCTGGTCCTGGGGCTCGGTGCGCTGCTGGTGCTGTCCGGGCTGGCGATCTGGAAACCGGTGCAACTGCACGGGCTGACCGCGCTGTTCGGTGGCTTCCAGGGTGCGCGCTGGGTGCATTTCCTGGCCATGGCCGGGGTCGTCGGGTTCGTCGTCGTGCACCTGCTGCTGGTGCTGTTGGTGCCGCGCACCCTGCTGCCGATGATCATCGGACGCGAGTGGCGGCGCGGACGGAGGAGCGAAGGATGAAGGGGCCGGAGAAGAAGCGCGCGAAGATCGCGGTCGACCCGTCCAGCGAGCGGCAGATGGTCGATTTGCAACGCCGCCTGCTGTTGCGCGGCGGCCTGTCCCTGGGCGCCCTGGCGATGCTCTCGGGGTGCCGGCTACAGGATGGCGATTCGGTCGACAAGGTACTCTGGGCCATGTCGCGCTGGAACGACCGGGTCCAGGCCTGGCTGTTCAGCCGTACGCGGCTGGCGCCGACCTTCGATCCGTCGCAGGTGGCCTCGCCGTTCCCCTTCAACGCGTTCTACCCGGCCTACAACGTGCCGGAGATCGACCTGCCGGAATACCGGCAGGTTTCCGGGCGGGTCCGCGACAAGCGCCCCTGGAGCCTGGAGCAACTGCGCCGGCTGCCGCAGGCCAGCCAGGTCACGCAACTGATCTGCATCGAGGGCTGGAGCGCGATCGGCCAGTGGAGCGGAGTGCCGCTGCGCACCTTCCTGGAGCTGGTCGGCGCCGACACCTCGGCGAAGTACGTTGGCTTCAAGTGCGCCGACCGCTACTACTCCAGCCTCGACATGCCCAGCGCGCTGCATCCGCAGACCCTGCTGGCGCTGGAGATGTCCGGGCAGGCGCTGCCGGAGGAGAACGGCTATCCGCTGCGCCTGCGGATTCCCACCAAGCTCGGCTTCAAGAACGCCAAGCACGTGGTGGAGATCTTCGTCAGCAACAGCAATCCCGGAGGTTACTGGGAGGACCAGGGCTACAACTGGTTCAGCGGAGTCTGAGGCGGGAGAGTGCGGCTTGCCTCGGGCCATGCGCCCAGCGCGACAGGGATGGGAAAATAGGAAAGCCCGGCATCGAGCCGGGCTTTTCTCGCGCCTTGCGGCGTAGCGAGCGGTCAGGCGGTGCGCAGGTCGAAACGGCTCATGCTGCGATGCAGGCGGTCCACGGTCTGTTCGCTGCCGTTGTCGGCCAGGCGGGCTTCGGCCTTGGTCATGTCCTTGTGCAGGCGGTCGATGGTCTGCTCGCTGCCGTTGTCGGCGATGCGCAGTTCGACGCTGGACATGTCCTGGTGCAGCCGGTCGATGGTGCGGCTGGAGCCGTCGGCGGCGAAGGCGGCGTTGGCGGTCAGGGTGGCGAGGGCGAGGGCGAGGCCGAGGATCAGGGAAGCTTTCATGACGGTGACTCCGAGTGGGTTGTCGATTGCGTTGGAGTCATTTTCAGTTCGGATAAGTCGATTTAAAAACGAAGTGCGATGATAGTGTCTATCGACATGGGTGATTATGTGTTTTCTTATTATTTATCAGTAAGTTAGTTTATTATTTTTGTGATGTAGAAGATTTCGTAAAGGATAGTTAGCTTTTCTCTATTTAATCGATAAATTGGATAAATAAGGCGAAAAGAAAAGCCGGCGCTGCGGGCGCCGGCTCTCGGATGGGTCTTGCTCTGGAGTCAGGCGAGGTCGTCGAGGATGTCGGCCATGTCGTCCGCGTGTTCTTCTTCCTGGGCCAGGATTTCCTCGAAAATGCGTCGGGTGGTGGGGTCGTCGTTACCGAGGTAGGTGATGATCTCGCGATAGCTGTCGATGGCGATGCGCTCGGCGATCAGGTTCTCGGTGACCATGTCCTTCAGGGTCTTGCCTTCGACGTATTCGGCATGGGAGCGCTCCTCCAGGCCGCGCGGATTGAAGTCCGGCTCGCCGCCCAGTTGCATGATGCGCTCGGCCAACTGATCGGCATGCTGCATTTCCTGGTTGGCGTGCTCGAGGAACTCGGCGGCGGCGATGCTCGCCTTAAGGCCGGTGGCCATGAAGTAGTGGCGCTTGTAGCGCAGGAAGCAGACCAGCTCGGTGGCGAGCGCTTCGTTGAGCAGGCGCAGGACGGTCTGGCGATCGGCCGAATAGCCTTCGGTGACCGCGCCTTCCTGGATGTTCTTGCGGGCACGGTCGCGAAGGGTCTGGACGTCCGTCAGTTGAACGGTGGTCATCGGTTTTCTCCTTGAGGCTGATCCGGTGAAAAGGGCCGGCTCTGCGGCCGGCTTTTTCTGCTTACCTAAGGTGTGAGTCCCACGCGGTCGAAAAAGTTTTATCGACCCGCCGCCGAACTGGCCTTTTGCCTGAAATGCGTGGGACGGGGAGCAATGCCGGCGTTTCGCCGGTCCTAACGGAACGGGCCGGCGTATTCGCGCTGGCGAGTCCATGGGCCAGCCTGCACACTGACGGGCTGAGCGAGGCGCGCTGCCGCGCCTGCCCGACAACCGACGCGGCGAAAAGGAGTTGTGCATGACGCGCGGCCGAAAGATCCTGACCTGGAGCCTCGCCAGCCTGGTCCTGCTGCTGGCGGCGTTGGTGGTGTTCATCGCCACCTTCGACTGGAACCTGATCAAGCCCACCCTCAACGAAAAGGTCTCGGCGGCGCTGAACCGCCCGTTCGCCATCAACGGCAACCTCGCCGTGGCCTGGCGCCGCGAGGAGGGCGAGGAAGGCTGGCGCGCCTGGATCCCCTGGCCGCGCTTCAGCGCCGAGGACATCACCCTCGGCAACCCGGAGTGGGCGGCGGGCAAGACCAAGGCGAGCGAGTTCGCCAGCCTGGAACGCATCGAATTCCGCCTCGCGCCGTTGCCGTTGCTCTGGCAGACCATCCGCATTCCACAGATCAAGCTGACCCAGCCGCGCGCCGAGCTCCTGCGCCTGGCCGACGGCCGCGTCAATTGGGATTTCGACCTGCCTGCCAGCGACAGCGACGAGCCGTCCGCCTGGCAACTGGACATCCGCGAGATCGGTTTCGACAAGGGTAGCGTCAGCCTCGACGACCAGCGTTTGAAGACCCGCCTGGAAGTGCTGGTCGACCCGCTCGGCAAGCCGGTGCCGTTCGGCCAGTTGGCCGGCAAGGCGCTGGCCACGGGCGATGCGGCGGACGCCCAGGACTATGTGTTCGGCTGGAAGGTCAAGGGCACCTACAAGGGCCAGGCTCTGGCCGGCTCGGGCAAGGTCGGCGGGATGCTGGCGTTGCAGGATGCGAGCAAGCCCTTCCCGCTACAGGCCGAGGTCAGTGCCGGCAGCACCCGTGCCGCGGTGGTCGGCACCCTGACCGACCCGCTCAACCTCGGCGCCCTCGACCTGCGCCTGAAGCTGTCCGGGACCAGCATGGCCAATCTCTATCCGCTGACCGGCATCACCCTGCCGGACACTCCGGCCTACTCCACCGACGGACACCTGCTGGCGCGGCTCAAGGAGGAGGGCGGCGCACTGTTCCGCTACGAGAACTTCAACGGCAAGGTCGGCGCCAGCGACCTGCACGGCAGCCTGACCTTCGTCGCTCGCCAGCCTAGGCCGAAGCTGTCCGGAAAGCTGACCTCCGAGCAACTGCGCTTCGCCGACCTCGGCCCGCTGATCGGCGCCGACAGCAATGCCGAAAAACAGAAGCGCGGGCAGACCAGCCGCCAGCCGGGCGACAAGGTGCTGCCGGTGGAGGAATTCCGTACCGAGCGCTGGCGCGACATGGACGCCGACGTGGAATTCACCGGCAAGCGTATCGTCCACAGCGACCAGTTGCCGATCAGCGACCTCTATACCCATCTGGTGCTCAACGACGGCCTGCTGCGCCTGGAGCCCCTGCGCTTCGGCGTGGCCGGCGGCAAGCTGGAGTCGGACATTCGCCTCGACGGCGGCAAGCAGCCGATGCAGAGCCGAGTGAAGATGAGCGCGCGGGGCTTCAAGCTGAAACAGTTGTTCCCCGGCTTCGCGCCGATGCAGACCAGCTTCGGCGAGCTGAACGGCGACGCCAGTCTCAGCGGCAGCGGCAATTCGGTGGCGAAGATCCTCGGTGGCGCCGATGGCGAACTGAAGATGCTGATCAACGACGGTGCGATCAGCAAAGGCCTGACCGAAATCGCCGGCCTCAATGTCGGAAACTACCTGGTGACCAAGCTGTTCGGCGACGACGAGGTGAAGATCAACTGCGCGGCCGCCGACTTCGGCCTGCAGAAGGGCCTGATGACCAGCCGGCTGTTCGTCTTCGACACCGAGAACGCGCTGGTCAACGTCGACGGCACGGTGAACTTCGCCAACGAGAAGCTCGACCTCGATGTCACCCCGCACAGCAAGGGCCTGCGGATCTTCTCGCTGCGCTCGCCGCTGTACGTGCGCGGCACCTTCGCCAAGCCCGACGCCGGGGTCCACGCCGGGCCGCTGGTGGCGCGCGGCGCGGGAATGATCGCCCTCGGCGTGGCGGTGGGCCCGGCGGCCAGCCTGCTGGCGCTGGTGGCGCCGAGCAAGAGCGACGACAACCAGTGCACCGCCCTGCTGCAACGCATGCGCCAGCCGGCCAAGGTGCCGGCCGGCAAGCGCTGATTCAGTAGATGGGGATATACAGGTCGACTTGCGAGTTCGGATCCAGCGGTCCGCGGAAACGCTGGTCGTAGTATTCGAAGTCGACCCCCGCCTTGGGCTCCAGGCCGCGTTCGGCGAGCAGGTGGCTGTAGATCGCCTGGAAGCTCTCGGCGATCTGCGGCGCCGTGCCCTTGTGGGTGAACACCGCGTACTTCTGCGCCGGCACCTGGAAGCGCACCATGCCCTCCGGCACCGGCCAGCCCTCCTGCACCTCGAAGCCGGCGACATAGTGGAATTCGCCGTTGGGCTGCTGCGCGCAGATGCCGTAGGAGACCTCGGGATCGTGCTTGCCGGCGATCTCGTGCTCGCGCGGGATGAAGCGTTCCCAGAGCTGGCCGATGGTGTCGCCGGGGGCGCTGCCGAAGTATTCCATGCCCACCACGCTGAAGGCGGGACGTTCGACGATTCGTGCATGCATGTTGCGGATCCTCCAGTGGGCGAGCGTCGCCAGGGTTCGGTCGAGTTCCGCCAGCAGGCGCTGGCGGGCGCTGATCTCTTCGCGCAGGGTGTGCTGGTGTCGTTGCAGGAAATGCCGCAGGCGTTGCGGGTCGTCCAGCGCGCCATCGCGTTTCAGGCGGTCGATGGCTTCCAGCGGAACGTCCAGCCGGCGCAGCGCGAGTATGCGCGAGAGCTGCTCGATCTGTTCCGGCTGGTAGTAGCGGTAGCCGTTGTCGCTACCGGTGCGCGCGGGGACGAACAGGCCGATGGCATCGTAGTGGCGAAGCGTCTTGGTGGAGATCTCGAAGATTCGCGCCAGTTGGCCGATGGTGAGCATTTCCGGTTCCTGCTGCGGGATACCGGCAGACTACGGATTGCCCCTGGGGCAAGGTCAAGGGGTTTGTGCCGGTGCGCACTTTCTCTGAACGTCCGCCGTCGCCTCCCGGTCCCAACAGTGAACCCATCGCAAAGGGAGATATCCCCATGCCCCGTGGCGACAAGAGCAAGTACAGCGACAAGCAACAGCGCAAGGCCGAGCACATCGAGGAGAGCTACAAGGCCAAGGGTGTGAGCGAATCGGAAGCCGAGGCGCGCGCCTGGGCGACGGTGAACAAGCAGTCCGGCGGCGGCGAGCGCAAGGGCGGTTCCGGCCGCGCCAAGAGCGAGACGGCCAAGCGCGCCGACCGCAAGGACTCGGCCCATCGCGCCGCCCAGGCCCGCTCAGGGAGACCGGCCAACCGCGGCTCGGCGAGCCGTGGCAAACGTCAAGGCAGCACCTCGGTGAGCGAGATGACCCGCGAGGAATTGATGCAGCTGGCGCGCAAGCGCGACATCCGCGGTCGTTCGACGATGCGCAAGGCCGAACTGATCGAGGCCCTGTCCCGGGCCTGAACGCAGACGCCCCGCCTCCGTAAGGAAGCGGGGCGTCGAGCCGTCAGGGGCGGGCGTCGCGCTCGTGGCGGTCCAGCTCGGAGCAGCTCAGGAAGCCCGAGCCGTCGACCTTGCCGCTGCCGTCGAAACTGACGTAGAACGGCTGCTGCTGGCCGTCCTTGTTGAGGATGTAGCTGTTGCAGCTCCCCGGTTTCATCAGGCGCTTCTGGGTGCCGGAAGGCGTGCCGCCGATGCGCAGGACTTCCTGCTGGCTCATGCCTTTCTCGACATCCTTGACCAGCGGTTCGTTGCGGAAGGTGATGTAGTTGACCGGGTTCTGCACCTTGGTCGACGCGCAGCCGGCCAGGGTTGCCATCACGAACAGTGCCGCCAGTGACTGCTTGTACATGCTGTGACTCCTTGTGGTTGAGCGGTGCTTGCCAACATTGGAACGCAGGCCCTCGCGCAGAGTTCGCCCGGAATCGCGGCGGATTGCCTCAGACCTTCTCCAGGGCCCGGTGCGGCAAGGGGGGCAGCTGGATATCGATGGCGTCGCCGGGGCGAACCTCGCCGTCTTCCAGGACGATCGCCATCACCCCGGCCTTGCGAATCAGGTTGCCCTGTTCGTCGCGGCCGAGCACGGCGGCGGTCAGTCCGGGCTGGTAGTTGTCCAGCTGCGAGCAGGGATTGCGCAGGCCGGTCAGCTCGACCAGGGCGCTTTCCCCCAGGCGCAGGCGGGTGCCGGTGGGCAGGCCGAGCAGGTCGACGCCACGGGTGGTGATGTTCTCGCCCATGGTCCCCGGGCCGATGGCGAAGCCGCTGGCGCGTAGCTCGTCGTGCAGTTCCTCGTGGATCAGGTGGACCTGGCGCAGGTTCGGCTGGGTCGGGTCCTGCCGCACCCGCGAGCGGTGCTTCACGGTGACGCCGTGGTGGGCGTCGCCCTCGACGCCGAGGCCTTTCAGGAGGCGGATGGCGGGACGCACCTGCTTGCTGAACGCGTGGGTGGCGCAGAGGCTCACCGCGATGACCTGTTGCATGGAACTCCTCCTCGTGCGAGGCGTCAGTCTAGCCGCGAAACATGACGCTTGTCGCAAGCGCACAGGACGCGTTCCCAGCCCCTGCAAAGCCCGCCGCAGTCGCTAGACTTCAGCGCACCTGCATGCGAACGTGCAGCCCTTCAAGGAGAGTTCGATGAATATCCTGCGTATCCCGATGTTCGTATTGGCCATGGCCGTCTCGGCCCATGGTTTCGCTGCCACCGCGCAGCAGGAGAAGATGACCGCCTGCAACGCCGAGGCCACCACCAAGGCGCTCAAGGGCGACGAACGCAAGGCGTTCATGAGCGGCTGCCTGAAGGCCGGCGCGCCTGCCGGCGGCAAGGCCACCGCCCAGCAGGAGAAGATGAAGAGCTGCAACGCCGACGCCAGCGCCAAGTCGCTCAAGGGCGACGAACGCAAGGCGTTCATGAGCAGTTGCCTGAAGGCCGGCGGCAGCGCCAAGGCGGCGACCCAGCAGGAGAAGATGAAGACCTGCAACGCCGACGCCAGCGCCAAGGCGCTCAAGGGCGACGAACGCAAGGCGTTCATGAGCACCTGCCTGAAGAAGTGAGCCCCACCCTTGTCGGGCTCGGTGTGGCGGCGGATAACGCCTGTGGCGCTATCCGCCCTGCGGACGGGTGTGGCGTGGTCTTGGCGTAGGGCGAATAACCGCTCGCGGTTATCCGCCATGGCGGGCCCGGTGTGACCTTATCCCCCTATAGGGCAGGGGCGCGGCCAGGGCGGCTCAGCCGTAGCGCTTCTTCGCCTCGATGGCCAGGCCGCTGCCGATGCTGCCGAACAGGTTGCCCTCGACATGACGGGCGTTGGGCAGCATCGCCGAGACGCTCCGGCGCAGCGCCGGAATGCCGCTCGAACCGCCGGTGAAGAACACCGTGTCGACCCGGTCCGGGTCGACCCCGGCCGAGGCCAGCAGTTGCGCGACGCTGTTGCGCACGCGCTCCAGCAGTCCGTCGACGGCGTTCTCGAACAGCCCACGGGTCAGCTCCACGCCGAGCCCGGCCTCGATGCGCTCCAGCGAGAGGTGCAGGCGCTCGGTTTCGGTCAGGCGGATCTTGCTGTCTTCCACCTGCATCGCCAGCCAGTGCCCGGCGCGTTCCTCGATGAGCCTGAAGAGGCGGTCGATGCCGGTGCTGTCGACGATGTCGTAGCGCATGTTCTTCAGCGCCAATTGCGACTTCTGCGCGTACACCGCGTTGATGGTGTGCCAGGTGGCCAGGTTCAGGTGGTAGCTGGTGGGCATGAAGGCGTCGCTCTTCATCCGGCTGCCGTAGCCGAACAGCGGCATCACGCCTTCCAGGCTGAGCTGCTTGTCGAAGTCGGTACCGCCGATGTGCACGCCGCCGGTGGCCAGGATGTCGTCCTGGCGCTCGGCCAGGTTGCGCCGCTCCGGCGCCAGGCGCACCAGGGAGAAGTCCGAGGTGCCGCCGCCGATGTCGACGATCAGGACCAGTTCCTCGCGCTGGATGCAGCGCTCGTAGTCGAAGGCCGCAGCGATCGGTTCGTACTGGAAGGAAACCTCCTTGAAGCCGAGCTTGTTGGCCACCTGCACCAGGGTGTCCTGGGCCTCGCGGTCGGCCTCCGGGTCGTCGTCGACGAAGAACACCGGGCGACCCAGCACCACCGCGTCGAAGGCTTGCCCGGCGGCGGCCTCGCCGCGCGCCTTGAGCTGGCCGATGAACAGGCCGAGCAGGTCCTTGAACGGCAGGGCGCTGCCGAGCACGGTGGTCTCGCTCTTCAGCAGCTTGGAGCCCAGCAGGCTCTTCAGCGAGCGCATCAGCCGGCCCTCGTAGCCCTCCAGGTACTCGCCGAGCGCCTGGCGGCCGTAGACCGGGCGGCGCTCCTCGACGTTGAAGAACACCACCGAGGGCAGGGTGATCTTGCCGTCCTCCAGCTCGATCAGCGGTTCGACCTCCGGCCGCCACCAGCCGACGGTGGAGTTGGAGGTGCCAAAATCGATGCCCAGGGCGCGGGCGGCGGTGCTCGGGTTCATGGCGCGAAACGGTCCGGGAAAAAAACGGCCGCGCAGTGTATGCGAGAGCGTCGTAGATTTCACCGCCGGCGATCGGCAGGAAGCGTCCTGGGACGTCCGTGCGGGCCGCCCCGACCTTTGTATACGGATTTGCCAAGGGGCCTGCGCATGGTGCTATGTTGGCGCTGCTTTCCCACTCCGTCTTGCCGTGTTGTCCTGGATTTCGCCATGCATAGAGCCTCACACCATGAGTTGCGTGCGATGTTTCGCGCGCTGTTGGACTCCTCCCGTTGCTACCACACCGCTTCCGTGTTCGATCCCATGTCGGCGCGTATCGCCGCCGACCTCGGCTTCGAGTGCGGTATCCTCGGCGGTTCGGTGGCTTCCCTGCAGGTCCTGGCGGCGCCGGACTTCGCCCTGATCACCCTCAGCGAATTCGTCGAGCAGGCCACCCGCATCGGCCGGGTGGCGCGCCTGCCGGTGATCGCCGACGCCGACCACGGCTACGGCAACGCGCTGAACGTGATGCGTACGGTGGTCGAACTGGAGCGCGCCGGAATCGCCGCGCTGACCATCGAGGACACCCTGCTGCCGGCGCAGTTCGGGCGCAAGTCCACCGACCTGATCTGCGTCGAGGAAGGCGTCGGCAAGATCCGCGCGGCCCTGGAGGCGAGGGTCGACCCGGCGTTGACCATCATTGCCCGGACCAACGCCGAACTGATCGACGTCGATGCGGTGATCCAGCGCACCCTGGCCTACCAGGAAGCCGGCGCCGATGGTATCTGCCTGGTCGGCGTGCGCGACTTCGCCCACCTCGAGGCGATCGCCGAGCACCTGCACATCCCGCTGATGCTGGTCACCTACGGTAATCCGCAACTGCGCGACGACGCCCGCCTGGCGCGGCTCGGCGTGCGTGTCGTGGTCAACGGCCACGCCGCCTATTTCGCCGCGATCAAGGCGACCTACGACTGCCTGCGCGAGGAGCGCGGTGCGGTGGCCTCGGACCTGACCGCCTCGGAGCTGTCGAAGAAGTACACCTTCCCCGAGGAATACCAGGCCTGGGCCCGCGACTACATGGAAGTCAAAGAGTAGGCGACCTCAGGCCAGGCCCATGTTGCGCTGCCGCGCCTGCAGGTCGGCTGCGCCCGCCAATGCGCAGAAGGTCGCAGGGCGACAGTCTGGTTCAGGATCGCCCGGAGCGCTCGCGTCGCTTGCGTTCGCGGTAGGCGGCCTGGTTGGCCAGGCGCCGCTGCGCCGAACCGGGGCGGTTGGCCGACTGGGCGCGGTACAGGCGCTGGGCGTAGACCAGTTCCATGTAGCGTTGCATCGCCCGGCTGTTGAACAGCAGCCAGGCACAGGCGCCGCCGCCGAGCGCCACCAGGCCCGACGTCTCGCCGCTGGCCAGGCGCAGCAGGAGCCCGGTGGCGACCAGCAGCAGGCTGGCGTCGCGGGCCAGGCGCGGGCCGAGGCTGGCGCCACGGGAGAGCAGGGCGATCAGCCACAGCCAGGCCGCCAGCAGCGGCAGGGCGGAGAGCCAGCCCAGCGGCCGCAAAGGAGCCTCCGGCAATGCCAGGCGCAGCGCGGCAAGACCCAGCGGCGCGGCACCGAGCAGCAGCGCCAGGCTGCCGAGCAGCGGTGCGTAGAGACCGGGATGACGGCGCGGATACAGGCCGTGCAGTTGCCGGACGCTATAGCGGTCCTCCGGCGCCGGCAGGGCGAACGGATCGCCGGCGAGCGCGGCGTCGAGCTGGCGGCCCTGGTCGATCAGGTGGGCGAGGCGGCGGAACGGTCCCATCATGCGGTGTACCTCCAGGCTTGGCTGGCGATTGTGCCACGCCAGGCCGATGGTCGCGCCGCCCTTGCAAAGCCGCGGGCGAACGCCCATATCTGGAGGTTCCAGGGTTTCAGCCAGAGGAGTCAGTCATGGCCAGCGGGTGGGCGAACGACGGTGCGGTGCAGGAACAGATCGACAGCACGATCGAGGATGCCATCGCTCGTGCGCGCAGCCAGTTGCCTCGTGGCGAGAGCCTGACCCATTGCGAAGAGTGCGACGCGACTATCCCCGAAGCGCGGCGCCGAGCGATTCCCGGCGTGCGCCTGTGCGTCAACTGCCAGGCCGAGCACGACAGGGAACAGGCGAAGTTCAGCGGCTACAACCGCCGCGGCAGCAAGGACAGCCAGTTGCGCTGAAGGCCTGCCTCAGTTTTCCCGATAGCGTTCCTTCACCCATTGCTCCACCGGCGACAGGGTGCGCATTCCCACGCCCAGCGGATCGTCCATGTCATGCTGGCTGGAGGCGGTCCAGCGCGGGTCGATGAAGGACCAGGCCAGGCCCGCCGGGCCCTGGTCGCGGTAGGTACCGAAAACGTCGTTGAGGCCCAGCGGCTCCGCGTTGCGCAGCCATTGCCCGTTGAAGCTGTCGCCGTTGATGGTGCGGTCCGAGATCCAGCGACCGTCGTCGTAATGGAAAGCCATCACTCGCCAGCGATGCTCGCACCAGTGGCAGGCGTCGTCGTCGACGTAGAAGGCTTCGACGAAGATTTTCTTCCCGCCGATGTCGAGGAAGGTCGAGTAATCGTCTGTATGGCGCGGGGCCAGGCTCAGTCGGCTGCCGTCGCCGAGGTCGATGAAGCGATCGGGGGCGTAGGGCGAGCGCGGCGAAAGGCTCATCAGGACCCTGGCGTAGTCGTCCCGCTGCGGCGGGTCGGCGACCAGTGCCTGGCGCTCCGCGGCGGTCAGCGCGAAGCGCTCGCTGCCTCGGCCGACCACGTCTTCCAGCTGACGCTGGTCGCGCGGCAAGGTGCCGTCGAGCCCGGCGTACAGGTTGACCGCCTGGATGAACCGGGCGACGTCGATGTCGAGCATTTCCGGATAGCCGGAATGGGCGGTCAGCGCGCCGTCCTTCAGGTCGTAGATCACCGACCAGCGCGTCCCTCCCGAACCGCCGGCGTAGGACAGGTAGCCCAGGCGCAGTTCGTCGCGGCCGTCGCCGTCGTAGTCGGCGACTTCCAGTTGGCTGAGGCTGAACAGCTGGGGGAAGGCATAATCGGTTTCGAACTGCTCGCGCGGTTTCCGCTTCGCGTCCGGATC
This sequence comes from Pseudomonas sp. 18-147, assembly GCF_051048045.1. Classification (NCBI taxonomy): domain Bacteria; kingdom Pseudomonadati; phylum Pseudomonadota; class Gammaproteobacteria; order Pseudomonadales; family Pseudomonadaceae; genus Pseudomonas; species Pseudomonas sp. 18-147. The sequence continues at coordinate 5,769,751 of NZ_CP182296.1, read as the reverse complement.
GAAGGGGACCAACTGGATCTTCCGGTATTCCCGGAGGCTCAGCTCGACCATGTTCTTCTGGATATCCAGGAACGGGGAGAGGTTGAGCAGCGAGGAGAGGAGGCCGGGTTCGGCGATGTAGAACACCTTCACCAGCGGCAGGTTGGTCCGTCCCTGGTTCCGCTCCAGGCGCTCGATGACCTGGTCGTCCATGGCGAAGGCCTTGCCGACGAAGCGCCGATTGCCGTAGGCGACCAGGAATTTCTCACCGAAGCCGAGCAGGTCGGCGCCCTTGATCTCCACCTCGTAGTCCGCCGGAAAGCGCGCGAGGATGGCTTGGCGCAGCATCACGTCCTTCTTGCTGATGGGAATCTCGCCGTACTGGTAGAGCTGGTAGGTCCAGTAGAGGAAGTAGCTCACCACGACGATGGCCGTTGCCTGGAAGGCCTTGGCCAGATACGGGGTGGAAGCGTTGCGGGACGATTGGCGGGAGGACATGGACGGACTGCCGGCGGCTACGGGTAGGCGCCATTGTCGCCGCTAGCGCCGACAAGCCAAGCTGTCCGAACGGAGCGGTCGACGTCCCGGCGTGGCGCCGGGACCCGTCGCGTGGGAATCAGAACAGGAAATAGCGCTGCGCCATCGGCAGCACGTCCGCCGGTTCGCACCAGAGCAACTGGCCGTCGGCGCGTACCTGGTAGTTCTGTGCGTCGACCTCGATGGTCGGCAGGTAGCCGTTGTGGATCAGGTCGGTCTTCTGCACACCGCGACAGCCGCTGACCACGCCGATGGCCTTGCGCAGGCCGAGCTGCTGCGGTACGCCGGCGGCGAAGGCGGCCTGGCTGACGAAGGTCAGGCTGGTCGCGTGACGGCTGCCGGCGTAGCTGGCGAACATCGGTCGGTAGTGCACCGGCTGCGGCGTGGGGATCGAGCCGTTGATGTCGCCCATCAGGCTGGCGGCGATGGCCCCGCCCTTGAGGATCAGGCTCGGCTTGACGCCGAAGAAGGCCGGGCGCCAGAGCACCAGGTCGGCCCACTTGCCGGCTTCGACGGAGCCCACTTCATGGCTGATGCCGTGGGTGATCGCCGGGTTGATGGTGTACTTGGCGATGTAGCGCCTGGCGCGGAAGTTGTCGTTGCGCGCACCGTCGCCGTCGAGGCGGCCGCGCTGGCGCTTCATCTTGTCGGCGGTCTGCCAGGTGCGCGTGATCACTTCGCCGACCCGGCCCATGGCCTGGCTGTCGGAGCTGATCATGCTGAACGCGCCGAGGTCGTGGAGGATGTCCTCGGCGGCGATGGTCTCGCGGCGGATGCGCGACTCGGCGAAGGCCACGTCCTCGGCGATGGCCGGGTCGAGGTGGTGGCAGACCATCAGCATGTCCAGGTGCTCGTCGATGGTATTGCGGGTGAACGGCCGTGTCGGGTTGGTCGAGCTGGGCAGCACGTTGGCGAAGCCGCAGGCCTTGATGATGTCCGGTGCGTGGCCGCCGCCGGCGCCCTCGGTGTGGTAGGTGTGGATGGTGCGGCCCTTGAAGGCGCCGAGGGTGGTCTCGACGAAGCCGGATTCGTTGAGGGTGTCGGTGTGGATCGCCACCTGGATGTCGTGGCGCTCGGCGACCTCCAGGCAGTTGTCGATCGCCGCCGGGGTGCTGCCCCAGTCCTCGTGCAGCTTCAGGCCGATGGCGCCGGCGAGCACCTGCTCCTCCAGCGGCAGCGGCAGGCTGGCGTTGCCCTTGCCGGTGAAGCCGATGTTCATCGGGAAGGCGTCGGCGGCCTGGAGCATCCGCGCCATGTGCCAGGGACCGGAGGTGCAGGTGGTGGCGTTGGTCCCGGCGGCGGGGCCGGTGCCGCCGCCGATCATGGTGGTGACCCCGCTCATCAGCGCCTCTTCGATCTGCTGCGGGCAGATGAAGTGGATGTGCGTGTCGATGCCGCCGGCGGTGAGGATCATGCCCTCGCCGGCGATCACCTCGGTGCCGGCGCCGATGGCGATGTTCACCCCGGGCTGGATGTCAGGGTTGCCGGCCTTGCCGATGGCCTGGATGCGCCCGTCCTTGAGACCGACGTCGGCCTTGACCACGCCCCAGTGGTCGAGGATCAGCGCATTGGTGATCACCGTGTCGACCACCTGCGCCGCGCCCAGCTGGCTCTGGCCCATGCCGTCGCGGATGACCTTGCCGCCGCCGAACTTCACTTCCTCGCCATAGACGGTGAAGTCCCGTTCCACCTCGATCCACAGGTCGGTGTCGGCCAGGCGCACGCGGTCGCCGACGGTGGGGCCGAACATGTCGGCGTAGGCTTGTCTGCTGATTTTCATCGAACGCTCCTTTGGCGATCGTCGGTGTTCGCTGTCTTTGGTCGAACCTGGCCAGTGGGGCCCTAGAGGTCCCCCATCACCCGCCCGGCAAAGCCGTATACCCGCCGTCCGCCGCCGATTTCCACCAGCTCCACCTCGCGGCTCTGCCCCGGTTCGAAGCGCACCGCGGTGCCGGCGGCGATGTTCAGGCGCATGCCACGGGTGGCCGGACGGTCGAAGGCGAGCGCGTCGTTGACCTCGAAGAAGTGGTAGTGCGAGCCGACCTGGATCGGCCGGTCGCCGGTGTTCGCCACGCTCAGGGCGAGGGTGCGGCGGCCGGCGTTGAGTTCGATATCGCCGGGCTGGATGTCGTATTCACCGGGGATCATGGGGGCTCCTTGGGGCTCAGGGCGCGCTGCGCGTCGGGTCGAGGTTCAGTTGCATGAAGGTCAGGTCGAGCCAGCGGCCGAACTTCTGGCCCACCTGCGGCATCTGCCCGCTGATCTCGAAGCCGAGGCGCCGGTGCAGGCCGATCGAGGCGGCATTGCCGCTTTCGATGGCGGCCACCATGACGTGCAGGCCCTGGGCCCGCGCACGTTCGATCAGCGCCTGCAGCAGTTGCACGCCGAGGCCTTTGCCGCGCTGGTCGTCGCGCACGTAGACGGAGTGCTCGACGGTGCCGCGGAAGCCCTCGAAGGGTCGCCAGTCGCCGTAGGAGGCGTAGCCGAGCACTTCGCCGGCGGCGTTGCTCGCCACCAGGATCGGGTGGCCCTGGCGGGCGCGGGTGTCGAACCAGGCCTGGCGGTTGGCCAGGTCCACCGGGGTTTCGTTCCAGATCGCCGTGGTATTGCCCACGGCGTCGTTGTAGATGGCGAGGATGCCGGGCAGGTCGGCGACGCCGGCGTCGCGGATCGAAGCGCTCATGGCCGGCCTCAGGCGATGGGCTGGTGGACGGTCACCAGCTTGGTGCCGTCGGGGAAGGTGGCCTCCACCTGGATGTCCGGGATCATCTCCGGCACGCCCTCCATCACCTGCTCGCGGTTCAGCAGGGTGGTGCCGTAGTGCATCAGCTCGGCGACGCTGCGGCCGTCGCGCGCGCCCTCCAGCAGGGCGGCGGAGATCAGCGCCACCGCCTCCGGGTAGTTCAGCTTGAGACCGCGTGCCAGCCGGCGCTCGGCGAGCAGGCCGGCGGTGAAGATCAGCAGCTTGTCTTTCTCGCGGGGGGACAAGTCCATCTCAGGTACTCCAGATGCGTGGGGGAACGGCCTCGCGGCCGAGCAGCGCCGGCCGCAGCAGGCGCCAGAGTTCGATCAGCCAGGCACGCGCGTGCAGCGCCTCGTCGGCCAGGCAGCGCGCCACCAGCAGGCCGCCGGGCAACTGGCTGAGGTTGCCGCGGCCGGCGCAGGGGAGCGCGCGGCAGCGTTGCAGCAGGTCGGTGTCGATCTCGCCGCTGGCGACCAGGGTCGCCAGCACCGGATGCCCGGCGAGGCCGATCGGCGAGTCGAGCAGGCGGTCGCCGCCGTCGATGCGCTGGCGCTCGTGCCAGAGCAGGCGGTCGTCGCGACGGATGTCCAGGGCCGCGACGAAGTGGCCGCTGGCGAAGCGCTCGCCGCTGGCCGGGCGGCCGAGCGCGACCATGTCCCAGTAGAACAGGCGGGCGTCGCCGCGCAGCTGGATACGGGTTTCCAGTTCGGCCTGGGCGCCGGCGAAGACGATGCTTTCCTGCGGCAGCCATTCCAGGGTGGCGCCGGGCTCCAGGTGGATCTCCAGGGTCTGCCGCGACGGGCAGGCGGCGCGGTACCACTTGGCTGCGCCGGGGCTGGTGAGCTGGGCCCAGGCGCGTTCGCCGAGGCGCACGTCGAAGGCCAGGCTGTCGCCGCCGGCGATGCCGCCGGGCGGATGCACGAGGATGTGCTGGCAGACTTCCGGGCCTTCGGCGTAGAGGTGCTTCTGCACCCGCAGCGGTCCGGAGTGGCCCCGCGTCACCGGGCGGGTGGCGTCGCCGGCGCGGGCGTAGGCCAGCTCCAGTTGGGCGTGCCAGGCGGGGTGGAAGCTCAGGTCGGGGAGGGCGGCGGTCATCGGTCGGGTCAGGCCAGGGCCTTGCGCATGAACACGCGGCGGAATCCCTCTTCCTGGCGGCGTTCGTATTCGAGGTAGCCGACCCTGGCGTAGAGCGCGATGTTTTCCGTCATCCGCTCATTGGTGTAGAGGTACAGCGAGCGGTAGCCGAGGCTCGTCGCGTCGCGCTCGGCACGCTCCAGCAGTTGTCGTCCGATGCCCTGGCCCTTGCATTCGGGAAGCACGGCGAGGTTGTCGACGAGGAAGCCGTCGGCGGTTTCCCGCGTCACCAGCAGGCCGACCGGCTGGCCGTCGTGCTCGGCGATGAGGACCCGGTCGCTGGCGATCACCTCGTGGTAGTCCTGGGTCATCGGCCAGGGCTTGCGGCCGATCACCGCGATCCACGGGGCATAGGCGGCGGCGACGCAGAGCGCGGCGAAGCCCGCGTCGGCCTGGACGGCCGGGCGCAGAGTGACGGTCATTTCGACCTCCTGCGGAAAGACGAGGGCATAGAGATTGCCAGCGCAGGCCCCGGTTGCGCCAGCGGCAGTGTGTCCCAGTCCGTTCAAATCGCCACCAGCCCGCGCACGCCCTCGCTCTCCATGTCGCGGCCGCGGCCCTGCTGGACGATCTCGCCGCGCGCCATCACCAGGTATTGGTCGGCCAGTTCGGCGGCGAAGTCGTAGAACTGCTCGACCAGCAGGATCGCCATGTCGCCGCGCGCCGCCAGGCTGCGGACGACCGCGCCGATCTCCTTGATCACCGAAGGCTGGATGCCTTCCGTGGGTTCGTCGAGGATCAGCAGTCGCGGCTGGCTGGCCAGGGCGCGGCCGATCGCCAGTTGCTGCTGCTGGCCGCCGGAGAGGTCGCCGCCGCGGCGCTGTTTCATTTCGCGCAGGACCGGGAACAGCTCGTAGATGAAGTCCGGCACCGCCCGGGCGTCCCTGGCGCTGAAACGGGACAGTCCCATCAGCAGGTTCTCTTCCACCGTCAGCCGGGGGAAGATTTCCCGTCCCTGCGGCACGTAGGCGATCCCGGCGCGGACCCGCTGGTGCGGCCTGAGTCCGGTGAGCGAGCGGCCTTCCCAGGCGACCTGGCCCTCGCGGGCCGGGACCAGGCCCATCAGGCAGCGCAGCAGGGTGGTCTTGCCCACCCCGTTGCGACCGAGCAGGCAGGTCACCTCGCCCACCTTCGCCTCGAAGCTCAGGCCACGGAGGATATGGCTACCGCCGTAGTACTGGTGGAGCTTGTCGACTTGCAGCATGGTTCTCTTCCATTTGTCCCGTGATGGTTCTTCACTGCGATTCCCAACCTGGCTCGGCGGATAACCGCGAGCGGTCATTCGCCCTACGCGACGGGCGCCACTTGGCAGGCGCTACCCGCCGAGCGGATGGCTGGCGTCAGCGACCGAGGTAGACCTCGATCACCTGTTCGTCGGCCTGTACCTCCGCCAGCGAGCCTTCGGCCAGCACGTGGCCCTGGTGCAGCACGGTGACATGGTCGGCGATGCTGCCGACGAAACCCATGTCGTGCTCCACCACCATCAGCGAGTGCTTGCGCGCCAGGGACTTGAACAGCTCGGCGGTGAATTCGGTCTCGGCATCGGTCATGCCCGCCACCGGCTCGTCGAGCAGCAGCAACTGCGGTTCCTGCACCAGCAGCATGCCGATCTCGAGGAACTGCTTCTGGCCGTGGGACAGCAAACCCGCCGGACGCTGCCGCGACTCCAGCAGGCGGATGGTGGCGAGCACCTCCTCGATGCGTTCCCTCTGCGTGCCGTCGAGCCGCGCGCGCAGGCTGGCCCACACCGACTTGTCGGCCCTCTGCGCCAGTTCGAGGTTCTCGAACACGCTCAGGGCCTCGAACACCGTGGGCTTCTGGAACTTGCGGCCGATCCCGGCCTGGGCGATCTGCACCTCGCTCATGCGGGTCAGGTCGAGGGTGTCGCCGAAATACGCGGTACCGCTCTGCGGGCGGGTCTTGCCGGTGATCACGTCCATCAGGGTGGTCTTGCCGGCGCCGTTGGGGCCGATGATGCAGCGCAATTCGCCGACGCCGATGTACAGGGTCAGGTCGCGCAGGGCCTTGAAGCCGTCGAAGCTGACGTTGATGTCTTCCAGGCTGAGGATGGTGCCGTGGCGCGCGTCCAGCCGGCCGCTGGTGGCGGCGCCCAGGCCGATGGCGTCGCGGCCGCTGCCGGCGGTATCGAGGCCGGGGTGGAAGGCCGGTTCGAGCATCAGGTGCGGGGTGGTCCTCATTGCTCCTTCTCCTTGCGCAGCAGGCCGAGCAGGCCGCGCGGCAGGTACAGGGTGACGACGATGAACAGCGCGCCGAGGAAGAACAGCCAGTATTCCGGGAAGGCCACGGTGAACCAGCTCTTCGCGCCGTTCACCACGCCGGCGCCGAGCAGCGGGCCGAGCAGGGTGCCGCGTCCGCCGAGGGCGACCCAGACGGCGGCCTCGATGGAGTTGGTCGGCGACATCTCGCTGGGGTTGATGATCCCCACCTGCGGCACGAACAGCGCGCCGGCGAGGCCGCAGAGCACCGCGCTCAGGGTCCAGACGAAGAGCTTGTAGCCGCGCGGGTCGTAGCCGCAGAACATCAGGCGGTTCTCGGCGTCGCGCAGCGCGGTGAGGACCCGGCCGAACTTGCTCCGCGCCAGGCGCCAGCCGAGCAGCAGGCTGGCCGCGAGCAGCGCGACGGTGGCGAGGAACAGGGCGGCGCGGGTGCCCGGCGCGGTGATCGGGAAGCCGAGGATGCTGCGGAAGTCGGTGAAGCCGTTGTTGCCGCCGAAACCGGTCTCGTTGCGGAAGAACAGCAGCATGCCGGCGAAGGTCAGGGCCTGGGTCATGATCGAGAAGTACACGCCGCGGATCCGCGAGCGGAAGGCGAAGTAGCCGAAGGCGAAGGCCAGCGCGCCGGGCACCAGCACCACCAGGCACAGCGCCCAGAGGAAGTGCTGGGTGCCGGCCCAGTACCAGGGCAATTCGTTCCAGGAAAGGAAGGTCATGAACGCCGGCAGGCTGTCGCCGGAGGCCTGGCGCATCAGGTACATGCCCATGGCGTAGCCGCCGAGGGCGAAGAACAGCCCGTGGCCGAGGGACAGCAGGCCGGCGTAGCCCCAGACCAGGTCGAGGGCGAGGGCGACGATGGCGTAGCAGAGGATCTTGCCGGTCAGGGTCAGGCTGTAGGCCGAGAGGTGCAGCGCGCTGTCCGCCGGCAGCAGGTGCAGCAGCGGCATGACCAGCAGCGTGGCGAAGGCTGCGCCGAGCGCGATAGCGGTGACGCGGCCGCCGGCCCGGCGGGCGAGGGTGACGGTGAGTGGCTGGTTCAATCGATGACCCTCCCTTTCAGGGCGAACAGTCCCTGCGGGCGTTTCTGGATGAACAGGACGATCAGCGCGAGGATCAGGATCTTGCCCAGCACCGCGCCGATCTGCGGTTCGAGGATCTTGTTCGCCACGCCGAGGCCGAAGGCGGCGAGGACGCTGCCGGCGAGCTGGCCGACGCCGCCGAGCACCACCACCAGGAAGGAGTCGATGATGTAGCCCTGGCCGAGGTCCGGGCCGACGTTGCCGACCTGCGACAGGGCTACCCCGCCGAGCCCGGCGATGCCCGAGCCGAGACCGAAGGCGAGCATGTCCACGCGCCCTGTGGGCACCCCGCAGCAGGCCGCCATGTTGCGGTTCTGGGTCACCGCGCGGACGTTCAGGCCGAGCCGCGTGCGGTTCAGCAGCAGCCAGGTGAGGAGCAGCACGAACAGGGCGAAGCCGATGATGACGATGCGGTTCCACGGCAGCACCAGGTTCGGCAGCACCTGTATGCCGCCGGACAGCCAGGCCGGGTTGGCTACCTCGACGTTCTGCGCGCCGAACAGCATCCGCACCAGTTGGATCAGCACCAGGCTGATGCCCCAGGTGGCGAGCAGGGTTTCCAGCGGCCGGCCGTAGAGATGGCGGATCACCGTGCGCTCCAGGGCCATGCCGATGGCGGCGCTGACGCAGAACGCCACCGGTAGCGCCAGCAACGGGTAGAGCGCCAGCCATTCCGGCGCCAGGCGCTGGAACAGCAGTTGCACCACGTAGGTGGAGTAGGCGCCGAGCATGAGCATTTCGCCGTGGGCCATGTTGATCACCCCGAGCAGGCCGTAGGTGATCGCCAGGCCGAGCGCCGCGAGCAGCAGGATCGAGCCCAGCGACAGGCCACTGAAGGCCTGGCCGAGCAGGTCGCCGACCAGCAGCCGGCGCTTGACCTGGGCCAGGCTGGTGGCGGCGGCGATGCGCACGCCTTCCTCCGGTTCCACCGCCGGGTCGAGCAGGTTCTCCAGGCGGGTTCGCGCCAGCGGATCGCCGGACTCGCCGAGCAGGCGCACGGCGGAAAGGCGTAGCGCCGGGTCGGGATCGCCGAGTTGCAGGTTGGCCAGGGCCAGGCCGAGGGCTTCCTTCACGCCAGCGTCGCTCTCGATCCGCAGGCGCGCTTCGAGCAGCGGCCGTTGCGCGGCCTTGGCGGTTTTCTGCAACTGCTGCGCGGCGGCCTGCCGCAGCGGCACTTCGTTGGCCACCAACTGGTGGCTGGCCAGGGCGGTGTTGAGCAGGCCGCGCAGGCGATTGTTCAGGCGCAGCGGCTTCGGCTCGCCGTCCGGCAGGGCGTCGCCTTCGGCGGCCTGGAAACGCTGGTCGGCGCCGAGGATGAATGGCTGCTGGCGGCTGTCCAGCGCAATGCGGTTGTGGCGCAGCGCTTCGAGAAAGGCCAGGCGATCGGCGTCGGGCGTCGCCGCCCAGTGTTCGAGCAGGTGGGCGCGACCGCCGTTGTCGGCAGCGGCGAAGTCCTGCGCCGGTCCGGCGTAGGCCGTCACCGCGAGAAGGGCGGCCAGGACCAGGACACAGGCCTGGAGCGGGCGGGTGAGGAGGGCAAGGGGCATGCTGGGGTTCCTGGGCGACGTGCGGTATGGCCGGTCCCCCGCCCTCTCCCTGAAGGACGAGGGGGCCGTTAGGCGCGCGACCGGGGCGTTCCCGTTCCGTTCAGGGGAACGCCTGGTCAGGGGGGCAGGGTTCTTCACGGCAGAACTCAGTTGCTCTTCAGCGCATGCTCCGGCTTCTTCTCGTTGCCCGGGATGAACGGGCTCCAAGGTTGCGCGCGAAGCGGCTCGGGGGTCTTCCAGACCACTTCGAACTGGCCGTCGTCCTGGATCTCGCCGATCATCACCGGCTTGTGCAGGTGGTGGTTGCTCTTGTCCATGACCAGCGTGTAGCCGGATGGCGCCTTGAAGCTTTGCCCGGCCATCGCCTCGCGAACCTTGTCGACCTCGGTGCTGCCGGCCTTTTCCACGGCCTGCGCCCACATGTGGATGCCGACGTAGGTGGCTTCCATGGGGTCGTTGGTCACCGCGGTGCCGTAGTTCGGCAGGTTCTTCGCCTTGGCGTAGGCTTTCCAGTCGGCGACGAACTTCTCGTTGACCGGATTGCTCACCGACTCGAAGTAGTTCCATGCCGCGAGGTTGCCGACCAGCGGCTTGGTGTCGATGCCGCGCAGTTCTTCCTCGCCTACGGAGAAGGCCACCACCGGTACCTCGGTGGCTTCCAGGCCCTGGTTGGCCAGTTCCTTGTAGAAGGGCACGTTGGAGTCGCCATTGACGGTGGAGACCACCGCGGTCTTGCCGCCTGCGGCGAACTTCTTGATGTCGGCGACGATGGTCTGGTAGTCGCTGTGGCCGAACGGCGTGTAGACCTCCTGGATGTCCTTGTCGTCCACGCCCTTGCTGTGCAGGAAGGCGCGCAGGATCTTGTTGGTGGTGCGCGGGTAGACATAGTCGGTGCCGAGCAGGAAGAAGCGCCTGGCGCCGCCGCCGTCCTCGCTCATCAGGTACTCCACCGCCGGGATCGCCTGCTGGTTCGGCGCCGCGCCGGTATAGAAGACGTTCGGCGAGAGTTCCTCGCCCTCGTACTGGACCGGGTAGAACAGCAATCCGTTGAGTTCCTCGAACACCGGCAACACCGATTTGCGCGACACCGAGGTCCAGCAACCGAAGACCACCGCGACCTTGTCCTGGGTCAGCAACTGGCGGGCCTTTTCCGCGAACAGCGGCCAGTTCGACGCGGGATCGACCACCACCGCCTCCAGCTTCCTGCCGTTGACCCCGCCCTTGGCGTTAATCTCGTCGATGGTCATCAGGGCCATGTCCTTCAGCGAGGTCTCGGAGATCGCCATGGTCCCGGACAGCGAGTGGAGGATGCCGACCTTGATGGTTTCGGCGGCCTGGATGGACCAGGACAGGCCCATGGAAGCGATGGACGCGGACAGCGTGAAGGCCTTGAGCAGACTGCGACGTTTCATTGGTGTTGTTCTCCATTCACCAGCGGTCGGGGCGGCAGTTTTCAGGAGGCGTCGTGCTTGTCGTCGGGCATCCGTCCGGTGGACGGCGGGGTGCGCACTGCGGCCTGGATCTCTTCGTCGAGGCTCCAGAGCAAAGGCTGTGCCTCTTCTTGGCGCTGGCCGGTATCGGTCGGCGAAAAGGCGCCGCGAGTCGCCGGGGAAGCATGCCGAGCAGGTCTGGCTATGCCGGGGAAGGCTGCGTTTTCAACGGGTTTTCGCCGGATATCGACGGAGAAGGCGCCGTGGGCTCCGGAAGGGGAGGCGTCGCGCTGACCTCCCTCCTTGCCGCCGGCGGCGCGTCCATGGGTACGCCGTCGCTCCGTCCTGGCACCACCGCGGTGCGTCAGGGCGCGGCATCCAGGGCGTCCGCCTCAGGCTGGTGCGCTCAGCCTGGGAACAGCGAACCCTTCAGGCCGGTGACGATGATCTGCGCCGCCAGTGCGCAGACGAACAGGCCCATCAGGCGACTGACGATCTGTAGCCCCTGGTCGCCAAGCAGGCGTTCGATGCGGTCGGAAAGATAGAGCGTGGTGCCGAGGGTCAGGCAGGCGAGGAAGATCGCCACCAGGGAGATCAGCTTGGCCTCCCAGCCCTGGCCGACGCCCATCACCAGCAGCGCGCCGATGGTGCCGGGGCCGACGGTGAGAGGAATGGTCAGCGGGACGATGGTCACGTCCTGCTGCACGTTGTCGCTCTGCACCGCCGCGCGGCCCTGGGCCATGCCCAGCGCGGAGATGAACAGCACGCTGCCGGCGCCGATGCGGAAGGCGTCGGCGGTGATACCGAAGAGGATGAAGATGTAGCGGCCGAACAGGTACAGCGCGACGCTGGCGATCAGCGCCGCCAGGGCCACCCGCCAGGCCATGCGCTTGCGGTCGCGCGGGCCGAAGCCGCGGCTGAGGCTGATGAAGCAGGACAGCACGAAGAAGGGGCTATAGAGCACCAGCATCTTCAGGTAGACGCTGAACAGCAAATGCATGGAGGCGCTTCCGGTCCGGGTGTGGGCATGAGCATAGCGTGCGACGGGCCGGTGCGATGTCCGGCGGGTTGGCAATATGCCGGTTCGCGTGGCATGTGACAACGAGGCCGGATGTCGGCGGATAACGCCGTTGGCGTCATGCGCCCTACGGGAGCCGGGACCACCGGGGCGTAGGGCGAATAACCGCGTGCGGTTATCCGCCGTGGCGGAAGTGGCGGTATCGGCGGATAACGCCGTTGGCGTTATGCGCCCTACGGGAGGCGGGACCACCGGGGCGTAGGGCGAATAACCGCGTGCGGTTATCCGCCGTGGCGGAAGTGGCGGTGTCGGCGGATAACGCCGTTGGCGTTATGCGCCCTACGGGAGGCGGGACCACCGGGGCGTAGGGCGAATAACCGCGTGCGGTTATCCGCCGTGGCGGAAGTGGCGGTATCGGCGGATAACGCCGTTGGCGTCATGCGCCCTACGGGAGCCGGGACCACCGGGGCGTAGGGCGAATAGCCGCGTGCGGTTATCCGCCGTGGCGGAGGCCGGGTGCAGCGCCGGAGCACGTCGCTGCCCTCAGGAGGGCAGGGCGTCGCCCTGGCGGCGGCGATCGCGTTCGCCGACCCAGTAGGCGATCAGCTCACGCAATTGCGACAGCTCCACCGGCTTGGCCATGTGCCCGTCCATGCCGACCAGCCGCGCGCGTTCCTTGTGTTCGCTGAGGATGTGCGCGGTGAGCGCCACCACCGGAGTATGCGGGCGCTGTTCGTGGGCTTCCCAGGCGCGGAGCTGCTCGGTGGCGGAGAAGCCGTCCAGAACCGGCATCTCGCAGTCCATCAGCACCAGGTCGTACTGGGTCGCCTTCATCGCGCTGAGCGCCTCCTGGCCGTTGCTGGCGGTGTCCGGCTGGAGGTTGAGCTTGTTCAACATGCCGCGGATGACCTTGGTGGAGATGCTGTTGTCCTCGGCGACGAGGATCCGGAAGTCGCTCGGCAGGCTCGGCGCCTGCGCTTCCTTGGCCGGTTGCAGGTAGTTGGTGACGCCGCTGACGCCGCGCTGGGCGAGTTCGTCGGCGAGGGTCGCCTTCAGCGTGTAGCCGGCCACCGGCTTGGCCAGGATGCGCTTGATCCCGGCGTTGCGGGCGATGATCTTGCTCGGCGCGTTGCTGATCCCGGTGAGCATGATCAGCAGGATGTCGTGGTTGAGGTTGGGGTCTTCCTTGATCTTCGCCGCCAGTTGCATGCCGGTCATGCCGGGCATGTCCTGGTCGAGCAGGACCACGTCGAAGTACTCGCGCAGGTGCGCCTTGGTGCGCAACTGGGCCAGCGCCTCCTTGCCGGACGACACCGCGCTGACGTTCAGGCCCCAGCCGCTGCACTGCTGCACCAGCACCTTGCGGCAGGTTTCGTTGTCGTCCACCACCAGCAGCCGGGCGCCCTGCAGCGGGCCGTCGAGGTCGGCGGTGGGGTTCTCCAGCTGCTGCGGGTCGAGCGGCAGGGTCAGCGACAGGGTGGTGCCCTGGCTGCTGCCGGACTGGATGCCGAACTCCCCGCCCATCAGCCGCACCAGTTGGCGGGCGATGATCAGGCCGAGGTGGCTGCCGAGCTTGCTGGCGGAAAGGAAGTCGCCGCTGTGCAGCTCGGCGGTGAGCAGCGCCTCGCGCTCCTTGGCGTCGAACGGGTGGCCGCTGTCCTGCACGGCGATGCGCAGGCGTGGCGTCTCGCCCTGGTCGTCGAGGGCCACCACCAGCAGGATCTCGCCTTCCTCGGTCTGCTTGAACGCGTTGTCCAGCAGGCTCAGGACCACCTGGCGCAGGCGCGTCGGATCGCCGCCGATGACCCGCGGCACCTGCGGCTGGGTGAAGCTGATCAGCTCGATGCGCTGCTGCTCGGCCTTGACCCGGAAGATATCCAGGCAGTCCTCGATCAACGCGTTGAGGTCGAACTGCACTTCGTCCAGCTCGATCTGCCCGGACTCCAGCTTGGAGATGTCGAGTATCTCGTTGATCAGCGTGAGCAGCTCGTTGCCGGCGCTGTGGATGGTCTGCACGTAGTCGCGCTGCTTCGCCGACAACGGGGTGCCGAGGAGCAGTTCGGTCATGCCCAGCACGCCGTTCATGGGCGTGCGGATCTCGTGGCTGATCTTGGCCAGGAACTCGGCCTTGGTCTGCAATTCCGCGGTGTGCGCCGCCTCGCTGGTGCGCTGTTGCAGGTTGAGCTGCTGGATCAGCCGCTGGCGTTCGGTGAGCGAGACGCTCAGGACCAGCCCGGCGAGGGTGGCGAAGCTGAACACGCCGAGCACCAGCCAGCCCGGATCGAGTTGCTTGGTGCCGAACAGTACCGGCAGGAACACCATGAAGCCGGCGTTGAACACGATCATCCCGGCAACGATCAGGCGCGCCGGCTGGTAGCCGCGATACCAGTGCCAGGCCGCGATCAGCGGGACGCTGAGCGAACTGAGGATCACCAGCAGGTAGATCAGCCAACTGAACCAGAGTTGCTGGGTGAAGGCGATGATCGCGCCGACCGCCAGGATCAACAGCGCCTCGCCTTGCAGGAGGCGGTTCAGGCGGCTTTCCGCAGTGCCGCGGAAGAAGCTGCAGGCGAACCACAGCAGGCTCACCGCGGCGCCGAGGGCGCCGAGGTCGGCGGTCAGCGACTGGTTGAACTTGAGTCCCGGCAGCCAGAACGCCACCAGCCCCAGGTTCGCCGCGGCGCAGACCGCCAGCGCCGCGTGCACCGCCGCCAGCCACAGGCTGCTGGCGCTGCGCGAGTAGGCGAAGCGGATCAGGTTGTACATCAGCAGCAGGAGCATGCCGCCGAGCAGCATGCCGAAGGCGTAGGCGGGCTTCTCCAGGCCGACCAGGCCGGCTTCGTCGATCTGGTCGAACCAGGCCATCAGCGGATGGTTGGAGGTCATCCGCACGTACAGGGTCATCGGCTTGCCGTCGACCGGCAGCGAGAACAGGTAGGAGCGCGAGGGCAGCGGGCGCTCCTGGAACGGTCGCGACTCGCCGGTGTGCTGGTCCCGCACCAGTTGGCCGTCCTGCACCAGGTAGTAGTCCAGGTACTGCACCCGCGGGGCGAAGATCCACAGCCAGCTCGGCACCTTCTGCGCGGGAAGCTGGACCTGCAGCCAGACCGCCTGGGGGCTGGCGGGGAAGATGAAGGAGCGCTTGGCCAGCGGGCGGAACTGCTCCTTGCGCTGGAGGACGTCGGCGATCCGCAGTTGCGCGCTCTCGTCGCGCAGCAGGCGCCAGTTCTGGTTGACGCTGGGGGTGGTGGCGGTGGTTTGCAGGGGAACGCTGGAAACGCCGGCGTCGTCCGCGACCGCCGGCGACATCGGACCGAGCAGAAGCAGCAGGAAGCTGACGAGTAGTCCTATGGCGATCCGAAGCCGTACCACGGCGAAGTCCCTTCGAAGGTGAATGGCCGGATTATAGCCAAGTGGCCGTGGCAACGGCATAGGCCGCGGAAGCGCCGTGCGGCGCCCGCGGCCTCGGGCCCGGTCAGGACTCGCCGCGCTCGCGGGCGATGGCACGGTAGCCGATGTCCTTGCGGTAGAAGCAGCCGTTCCAGCGGATCTTCTCGGCCAGGCGATAGGCCTGTTGCTGGGCGGCGGACACGCTCTCGCCGATGGCGGTGGCGCAGAGAACGCGGCCTCCGGAGGTGACCACCTGGCCATCCTTCAGCGCGGTGCCGGCGTGGAACACCTTGCCGTCCAGCGCGGCGGCCTCGGCCAGGCCTTCGATGACCTCGCCCTTGGCGTAGTCGCCCGGATAGCCGCCGGCGGCCAGTACCACGCCCACGGTCGGACGCGGGTCCCAGGTCGCCTCGACCTTGTCCAGCGCCTTGGCCAGGGCGGCCTCGACCAGCAGGACCAGGGAGGACTCCAGGCGGACCATGATCGGCTGGGTTTCCGGATCGCCGAAGCGGCAGTTGAATTCGATGACCTTGGGCGCGCCGCTCTTGTCGATCATCAGGCCGGCATAGAGGAAGCCGGTATAGACGTTGCCTTCCTCGGCCATGCCGCGCACGGTCGGGTAGATCACTTCGTCCAGCACCCGCTGGTGGACCTCGGCGGTGACCACCGGGGCCGGCGAGTAGGCGCCCATGCCGCCGGTGTTCGGCCCGCTGTCGCCATCGCCGACGCGCTTGTGGTCCTGGCTGGTGGCCATCGGCAGCACGTTCTGGCCGTCGACCATGACGATGAAGCTGGCCTCCTCGCCATCGAGGAACTCCTCGATCACCACGCGCGAGCCGGCGTCGCCGAAGGCATTGCCGGCGAGCATGTCGCGCACGGCGGCTTCGGCTTCGTCCAGGTTCATGGCGACGATCACGCCCTTGCCCGCGGCCAGGCCATCGGCCTTGATGACGATGGGTGCGCCCTGCTCGCGCAGGTAGGCCAGGGCCGGCTCGACCTCGGTGAAGTTGCGATAGGCGGCGGTGGGGATCCGGTGGCGGGCGAGGAAGTCCTTGGTGAAGGCCTTCGAGCCTTCCAGCTGGGCGGCGCCGGCGGTCGGGCCGAAGATATCCAGGCCGCGCTCACGGAACAGGTCGACCACGCCTGCCACCAGCGGCGCCTCGGGACCGACGATGGTCAACTGGACGTTCTTCGCGGCGAAGTCGGCCAGTTGCTCCAGGGCCAGCAGGTCGATGGCGACGTTCTCGCACTTGGCTTCGGTGGCGGTGCCGGCGTTGCCCGGGGCGACGAAGACCTTCGCCACGCGCGGGTCCTGGGCGACTTTCCAGGCCAGGGCATGTTCACGACCGCCGCTGCCGATGATGAGTACGTTCATGGGGTTCTCCTGGCGCAACGGCGGGTAACGCGCCGCGTTATCCGCCCTGCGTGAAATTCGTGGGTAGGGCGGCTGACCGCATCGCGCTCAGCCGCCGTGATACTCAATGGCGGAAATGGCGCATGCCAGTGAACACCATCGCGATATCCGCCTCGTCGGCCGCCGCGATCACTTCGTTGTCGCGCATCGAGCCGCCCGGCTGGATCACCGCGGTGATGCCGGCCTTGGCCGCGTTGTCGATGCCGTCGCGGAACGGGAAGAAGGCGTCGGAAGCCATCACCGCGCCTTTCACTTCCAGGCCAGCGTGCTCGGCCTTGATCGCGGCGATCCGTGCGGAGTTGACCCGGCTCATCTGGCCGGCGCCGACGCCGACGGTCTGGCGGTTCCTGGCGTAGACGATGGCGTTGGACTTGACGAACTTGGCCACCTTCCAGGCGAAGATCAGGTCGTGGATCTCCTGCTCGGTGGGCGCGCGGCGAGTGACTATCTTCAGGTCCTCGGCCTTGATCATGCCGATGTCGCGGCTCTGTACCAGCAGGCCGCCGTTGACCCGCTTGAAGTCCCAGCCCGGGGCGCGCTCGGCTGGCCATTCGCCGCATTCGAGCAGGCGTACGTTGGCCTTGGCGGCGACCACCTCGCGGGCGGCGGCGGAAATCTTCGGCGCGATGATCACCTCGACGAACTGGCGCTCGACGATGGCCTTGGCGGTTTCGCCGTCCAGCTCGCGGTTGAAGGCGATGATGCCGCCGAACGCCGATTCGCTATCGGTGGCGTAGGCCAGGTCGTAGGCCTTGCGGATGCCGCCTTCGTCTTCCGGCACCACGGCGACGCCGCAGGGGTTGGCATGCTTGACGATCACGCAGGCCGGCTTGAGGAAGCTCTTCACGCATTCCAGGGCGGCGTCGGTGTCGGCGACGTTGTTGAACGACAGTTCCTTGCCCTGCAACTGGATGGCGGTGGAGACGCTGGCCTCGCCTTTCTTCGCCTCGACGTAGAACGCCGCGCTCTGGTGCGGGTTCTCGCCGTAGCGCATTTCCTGGGCCTTGACGAACTGACTGTTGAAGGTGCGCGGGAAGGCGCCGCGGTCGGCGGTGCCTAGGGTATCGCGGGTCTGGTCGATGGTACCCAGGTAGTTGGCGATCATGCCGTCGTAGGCGGAGGTGTGCTCGAACGCCTTGAGGGCCAGGTCGAAACGCTGGGCGTAGGTCAGGCCGCCGGCCTTGAGGGATTCGATCACGGCGGCGTAGTCGCCGGCATTGACCACGATGGCGACATCCTTGTGGTTCTTCGCCGCCGAACGGACCATGGTCGGCCCGCCGATATCGATGTTCTCGATGGCGGTAGGCAGGTCGCAGTCGGGCCTGGCCACCGTGGCCTCGAAGGGATACAGGTTGACCGCCACCAGGTCGATCGGCTTGATGCCGTGCTGCTCCATGACCGCGCCGTCCAGGTCGCGGCGACCGAGGATACCGCCATGCACCTTCGGGTGCAGGGTCTTCACCCGACCGTCCATCATTTCCGGGAAGCCGGTGTAGTCGGCCACTTCCACGGCAGAGATGCCGTTGTCCCGGAGCAGCTTGTAGGTGCCGCCGGTGGAAAGGATTTCCACGCCGAGGGCGACCAGCTCACGGGCGAAGTCGACGACGCCGGTCTTGTCGGAAACGCTGATCAGCGCGCGGCGGATGGGCAGGCGGGTGGTTTGGTCGGTCATTGCAAGGGTCCTGAGGGCTGGCTTCCGGCCGCGGGTGCCGGCCGGGACGCGCGCCCTTGGCCGGAGCCCGCCGCCGCTCTTAAAGAAGATCGTATTGCTTGAGTTTCTTGCGCAGGGTCCCGCGGTTCAGGCCGAGTAGCTCGGAGGCCTTGGTCTGGTTCCCCTTGACGTGGTTCATGACGGTTTCCAGCAGCGGCGCTTCGACTTCGCAGAGCACCATGTTGTAAACGTCCGTGACCGGCTGCCCTTCGAGGTGGGCGAAGTAGTTGTGCAATGCCTTCTCCACGCTGTCGCGCAGGGTCTGCCCTTCTTGCGTCGGCGTGGTGAGGTGCTGTTTCAGGTTGGCGTTGTCGCTCACGGGCGTTGTTCCACTCACTAAAGTCTCGGTCGTCATCGTTGTCATGCGGCCACCCCTGTTCCGTTGTTCTGGCGCTCGGCGAAGAACTGCCTGACGCTGGCGCACTGCGCATCCGTGTCCTGCAAACGATTGAACTGGGCGCGGAATTCCCTTGCGCCCGGCAGAGTCGCGAGATACCACCCCACATGCTTGCGGGCGATCCGCACACCCATTTCTTCCCCATAAAAAAGGTGCAGCTCCGCGAGGTGTTCGAGCAGGATGCTCTGCACTTCGGGAAGCGGCGCCGCCGGCAGGTGCTCGCCGGTCCGCAGGTAATGGTCGATCTCGCGGAAAATCCACGGTCTTCCCTGGGCGGCCCGACCGATCAGCAGGGCATCCACCCCGGTCTGCTCGATGACTTTCCTGGCCTTTTCCGGCGAATCGATGTCGCCATTGGCGAACACCGGTATCGACACGGCCTGCTTGATCGCCGCGATGGTCTCGTACTCCGCCTCCCCGGCGTACAGGTCGGCGCGGGTCCGGCCATGCACCGCAAGAGCCTGGATCCCCGCCTGTTCGGCGAGCTTCGCGACGGTGACGCCGTTACGGTTGTCCCGGTCCCAGCCAGTCCGGATCTTCAGGGTGACCGGTACGTCGACCGCCCTGACCACGGCATCGAGGATCTCGGCGACCAGCGCCTCGTCCCGCAGCAGGGCGGACCCCGCTGCCTTGTTGCATACCTTCTTCGCCGGGCAGCCCATGTTGATGTCGATGATCTGCGCACCGAGTTCCACATTGCGCTGCGCGGCCTCGGCCAGCATGGCCGGATCGCCACCGGTGATCTGCACCGAGCGCGGCTCGTCCTCGCCATCGTGGATCAGGCGCAGGCGCGACTTGCGGCTGTTCCACAGGCGGACGTCGCTGGTCACCATCTCCGATACCACCATCCCGGCGCCAAGGCGACGGCAAAGCTGACGGAACGGACGATCGGTCACCCCGGCCATCGGCGCGAGGATCAGTCTGTTGGGCAGTGTATATGGGCCGATGCGTACCACCGACATGGGGCTTCCCTGTCTTGCGGTGCTGCGAAAAAAGGGAGGGCATGATACCCGCTCTGGATGACCGGATAAAGGCTGTTTTGGATAAATTCTGAACAGCCGATTCCTTAGTTCTTACAGTTGGAAGACGAGCGGCACTTGCGCCTGGCGCTCCGCGCGAGCGGGTGGGCGTAGCGGCCCGGCGGCGACCGGCGAGGTCTTTCCGGTCACTCCGGGGAATGGAAGCTCAGGCTGTAGTTCACCGCCTTCGGACCCGGGTCGAGGATGTCCAGCGACACGTGGATCGGTACCTGCGGTGGCATTTCCGTTCGTCCGGCCAGCTCGCCGCCGAGGTACTCGCCGGGCTTGAAGCGGCGATTGGCGATGAGGTGGCCGTTGAGGTCGGCGAAGCGCAGTTCCAGCAGCGGGAACGGCTGCGAGAAGCTGGCGCGGTTGTAGATGATCGCGTCGACCACCAGCGCGCCGCTGAATTCGGGATGGCTGCGGACCACCAGGTTGCTGCTCCTGATCTGCTCCACGTCGACCTTGGAGGGAAGGGTGCAGCCGATTTCCGGGCAGAGCTGGGCGAACCAGGGGCGATAGGCGTCCTGGCGCGCCAGTTCGTCGAAATGGTAGGCGATGTACTGAGCGGCGAGACCGCCCAGCGCCAGCAGGATCAGCAGCAGCCAGCCGAGACGCCGCGGCCATTGGCGCCGGGGCTTCTCCCAGGCCAGTTGCAGCGGCTCGTCGCGCAACTGGTCGAGACTCTCGACCGGCGCCTCGTCCGGTTTGCGGGCGCTGCCCAGGGGCGCGACGGACTGTTCCTCGGCGCTTTCCTCGTCGTCTTCATCCAGGGCGCTCAGGCCGTGGCGGCGCTTGCCGAGGCTGGGCTCGTCGTCATCGTCGTCATCGAGGCTGAGGCGAAGTTCCGGCGGATCCTCGGCGCGGCGCAGCGGCACGAAGGATACCCGCTCTTCCGCCAGCGGTTCGCCGAGGCTCGGTTCCTGGCGCGGATTGCCGCGCGCCGGCTGGGCCGGTTCGGCATCGGCGATCAGCGCCTCGGCCCAGCGTTCGTCATGTGGATCGCGTTCGTCGTCGCGGCGCGCCAGCAGGCTTTCCGCCGGTCGCGGGGCCTTCTCGATGCTGGAGAATTCCTGGTTCAGCTCGAATTCGTCGAGCTTGGCCAGTTCCTCGTCGAGGTTGAGGCTGTCCAGGTCGAGGTCGTCATGGATCCACAGGGTTTCGTCGCGCGGGCGCGCTGCCGGGGGCGCGGCCGAGGTGGCGGCCGCGACGCTGGGCGCGGGTGGCGGAGCGGCGGCCGGCTTCGCTTCGGCTGCCGAAGGAGCGTTCGCGCGCGGCGCGCCACCGACCTGGTGTTGCAGGGCGTTGAAGACTTTCAGGCAGGTGCCGCAGCGGACCGCGCCATTGGCGGCGCCCAGTTGCGCGTCGTTGACGCGGAAACTGGTGCTGCAATGGGGACATTGGGTGATGACGCTTTCGCTCATGCGGCGATCCGTAGGGAAAATCCGGCGGCTAGTCTACCCCAAGCTTCTTGCACGAAGGCAGTGGGGCGGGATCAGTGGTGGCTGGCAGCGCGCCATCAATCGGCGCGGCGGCGGCCGCTGATGCGGATCCAGCCTTCGCGCTCGGCGGTCGGGTCGAGATCGAAGTGTGCGGAGTAGGCCGCGCGGACCTCCGCGGCCTGCTCGGCGAGGATGCCGGACAACGCCAGCAGGCCGCCGGGACGTACCAGGCCGGTCAGTTGCGGGGCGAGGGAAACCAGCGGGCCGGCGAGGATATTGGCGACCAGCACGTCGGCCTGTCGCTGCGGCAGGTCCGCCGGCAGGTAGACAGGGAACCGCGCGGGCTCGATACCGTTGCGCGAGGCATTGTCGCGCGAGGCTTCCAGGGCCTGTGGATCGATGTCGGTGCCGACCGCCCGTTCGGCGCCGAGCAGCAGCGCGGCGATGGCGAGGATTCCCGAGCCGCAGCCGAAGTCGAGCACCTGCCGGCCGGCCAGTTCCTGGCCGTCGAGCCATTCCAGGCACAGCGCGGTGGTCGGGTGGGTGCCGGTGCCGAAGGCCAGGCCCGGATCGAGCAGCAGGTTGACCGCGTCCGGCTCGGGGGCGGCGTGCCAGCTCGGCACGATCCACAGGCGGCGGCCGAAACGCATCGGCTGGAAGTTGTCCATCCAGCTGCGTTCCCAATCCTGGTCGGCGATTTCCTCGACATGGTGCTCGGGCAGGTCGCCGCCGGTAAGCAAGGCGAGGTGGGCGAGCAGGGCGGTCTCATCGGTGTCCGCTTCGAACAGCGCCAGCAGGTGGGTGCGCGACCACAGCGGGGTGGTGCCGAGGTCCGGCTCGAAGATCGGCTGGTCTTCGGCGTCCATGAAGGTCACGGAGACGGCGCCGACTTCGAGCAGGGCGTCTTCGTAGGTTTCGGCCTGTTCCGGGGTGATGGCCAGGCGAACTTGTAACCAGGGCATGGGGCGACCTCTGTTGCGGCTGTAAACGAAACGGGCCGCCCAGGGGCGACCCGTTTTCCACCGCGCAAGCTTACTTGAGGCTAGCCGGCGCTGCCACTCTCTGCCGTGGCCTCGCCGCGCAGTTGCGCCAGGCCGCGATTGGCCAGGTGGCAGGTACCGCCGCCGAGCACCGCCGGCAGCAGCAGGTTGAGCAGCGGCACCAGCGCCAGGAGCAGTATCAGCAGGCCGAACAGCAACAGGCTGCCGCGGCGAGCACGAAGCACGGCGAGCTGCTCGCCGGCATCGGCCAGCCCGGCCAGCGTGGCGGGCAGCAGGAAGCGGATGTTCAGGTAGGCCAGCGCCAGCAGCAGGAGTACACCGTTGTAGAGCGGAACCAGCAGGCCGACCAGGATCGATCCGGAAACGCCCAGCCAGGGTGCCAGGCGGAAGCCGGCGGCACGCCACAGCGAGATCCTTTCGCCGGAGGCAGGTGCCAGTCGCGGGTAGCGTTGGCGGACCTGTTCCTTCAGTTGTCCGAGCAGGCCGATGCGCAGGCCCAGGCGGATGCCGAAGACGATGCTGGCGGCGTACAGGGCGACGAAGAACAGCGCGGCATAGCCGACGAAATAGAACGCCAGTTGCGCCAGTCCCGCCAGGCCGTTGAAGGCCGCCAGCGGATCGAAGTACGGGCCACCGCTGCCGGCCTCGATCAGCGAGCCGCTGGGGATCAGGGCGAAGTTGGCCACGCTGAATGCCGTGTACAG
Source organism: Pseudomonas sp. 18-147 (assembly GCF_051048045.1). Classification (NCBI taxonomy): domain Bacteria; kingdom Pseudomonadati; phylum Pseudomonadota; class Gammaproteobacteria; order Pseudomonadales; family Pseudomonadaceae; genus Pseudomonas; species Pseudomonas sp. 18-147. The sequence continues at coordinate 5,746,972 of NZ_CP182296.1, read as the reverse complement.
CGCGGCCCAGCCGCAGAGGCGGATGATCGGTTCGAAGAAATGCACGAACAGCCAGGTGCACAGCACGCTGACGAGAATGCACAGGCTCGCGGAGCGGAAGAGTGCGGCGGGTTGCAGGCTTTCCCTGAAACCCAGGGCGAAGCAGGTCGCGGCCTCGGTCGCGGCGGCCAGCGATTGGCGGTACCAGCGGCGGATGCGTTCCATGCAGGAGTCCGGTGGTGGAGGGGCGACGAGGATAGCACCGTTGGGGCGGCCGGCAGGCGGAAACGACAAGGGCCGCCCGGAGGCAGCCCTTGTGCGCAGCGACTGACGGATCAGTGCTTGTCCATACCCAGTTTCTTCTCCAGGTAATGGATGTTCACCCCGCCCTTGCAGAAGGCGGCGTCGCGCACCAGGTCCTTGTGCAGTTCGGTATTGGTCTTGATACCGTCGACGATCAACTCGTCCAGGGCATTGCGCATCCGCGCCAGCGCCTCGTCGCGGTCGGCACCGTAGGTGATGACCTTGCCGACCAGCGAGTCGTAGTTCGGCGGCACGCTGTAGCCGCTGTAGAGGTGCGAGTCGACGCGCACGCCGTTGCCGCCGGGGGCGTGGAAGTGCTTGACCTTGCCCGGGCTGGGCATGAAGGTCTTCGGGTCTTCGGCGTTGATCCGGCATTCCAGCGCATGGCCGCGGATGACCACGTCCTCCTGGCGGATCGAGAGCTTCTCGCCGGAGGCGATGCGCAGCATCTCCTTGACGATGTCGACACCGGTGACCATCTCAGATACCGGGTGCTCCACCTGCACGCGAGTGTTCATCTCGATGAAGTAGAAGCGGCCGTTCTCGTAGAGGAACTCGAAGGTGCCGGCGCCGCGGTAGCCGATCTCGATGCAGGCCTGGACGCAGCGGGCGAAGACTTCCTGGCGAGCCTTCTCGTCGATGCCGGGGGCCGGCGCCTCTTCGATCACCTTCTGGTGGCGGCGCTGCAGGGAGCAGTCGCGGTCGCCGAGGTGGATGGCGTTGCCCTGGCCGTCGGAAAGCACCTGGACTTCCACGTGGCGCGGGTTGGTCAGGAACTTCTCCAGGTAGACCATCGGGTTGCCGAACGCCGCGCCGGCCTCGGTGCGGGTCAGCTTGGCCGACTTGATCAGCTCGGATTCGTCGTAGACCACGCGCATGCCGCGCCCGCCGCCGCCGCCGGCGGCCTTGATGATCACCGGGTAGCCGACCTCGCGGGCGATCGCCAGGGCGGTTTCTTCATCTTCCGGCAGCGGGCCGTCGGAGCCCGGCACGGTGGGGACGCCGGCGCGCTTCATGGCGTCCTTGGCCGAGACCTTGTCGCCCATCAGGCGGATCACCTCGGCGGTCGGGCCGACGAAGGTGAAGCCGGAGCGTTCGATCTGCTCGGCGAAGTCGGCGTTCTCGGCGAGGAAGCCGTAGCCGGGGTGGATCGCGGTGGCGCCGGTGACCTCGGCCGCGGCGATGATCGCCGGGATCTGCAGGTACGACTGGGTGGCCGGGGCCGGACCGATGCACACCGATTCGTCGGCGAGCGACAGGTGCATCAACTCGCGGTCGGCGGTGGAGTGTACCGCCACCGTCTTGATCCCCAGCTCCTTGCATGCGCGAAGGATGCGCAAGGCGATTTCGCCGCGGTTGGCGATCAGCACTTTTTCCAACATCGCAGGTTCCCCGCGGCTTAGACGATGGTGAACAGCGGCTGGTCGAACTCAACCGGCTGGCCGTTCTCCACCAGGATCGACTCGATGGTGCCGCTAACTTCGGCTTCGATGTGGTTCATCATCTTCATGGCTTCGACGATGCACAGGATGTCGCCTTTCTTCACGCTCTGGCCGACTTCGACGAAGTTGGCCGAGGTCGGCGAGGCGGCGCGGTAGAAGGTGCCGACCATCGGCGAGCGAACCACGTTGCCGTTCAGCTTCGGCGCGGCCGGGGCGCTTTCCGCGGCAGCGGCGGCCGGAGCGGCGGCTGCCGGCGCCGGCGCGGCGACCGGAGCGGCGAAGGCCGGAGCCTGTGCGTACACCGGCTGGGCGGCGGTCTTGCTGTGGCGGCTGATGCGTACCGACTCTTCGCCTTCGCGGATTTCCAGTTCGTCGATACCGGACTCTTCCAGCAGCTCGATCAGTTTCTTGACTTTACGAATGTCCATTAGCGCTAGCACTCCCAGTGAGGTCAGGGGCGTTGAAGTTGTTCAAGGGCGGATTCCAGGGCCAGGCGGTAGCCTGTGGCGCCGAGACCGCAGATCACCCCTACCGCCACGTCGGAGAGGTAGGAGTGATGCCGGAAAGGTTCACGTTTGTGCACGTTCGACAGGTGCACTTCGATGAATGGGATGCTCACCGCAAGCAGCGCGTCACGTAACGCGACGCTGGTATGGGTGAATGCCGCCGGATTGATGATGATGAAGTCCACGCCTTCGTCGCGCGCGGCATGGATCCGGTCGATCAGTTCGTATTCGGCGTTGCTTTGCAGATGCAGCAGGTGGTGGCCGGCTTCGCGGGCGCGGCGCTCGAGGTCCTGGTTGATCTGCCCGAGGGTGGTCGAACCGTAGGTGCCGGGCTCGCGGGTGCCCAGCAGGTTCAGATTCGGCCCGTGCAATACGAGGAGGGTCGCCATTGTCTTGTTGATTGTCCTGTACAGGCTGCAAACGGCAAGCGGGCACTATGCCGGAATTTCCGTATGACTGTCCAGTCACTGTTAGATTGCAGTAGATCGCCGCATGTTGACCGGCAATTGCGGCAGAAGTATGTCAGCGCATGTCACTGCCGGGTAGCGGCCCGGCGCAGTCGTTCGGCGAGCCCGGCGGCGTCGATCTCTCCGATGACGCGCAAGTCGCTCCATTCGTCACCGCCCGGGGCGAAGAACAGGATCGCCGGCGGACCGAACAGGTTGTAGCGGTCCAGCAGGCCGCGCTGGGCCGGGTTGCTTTCGGTGATGTCGAAGCGCAGCAGGCGGTAGGCCGGCAGTCGTGCCTGCACCGTGGGATCGGTGAGAACCTGGCGCTCGATGACCTTGCAACTGATGCACCAGTCCGCATACCAGTCCAGCAGCACCGGCTTGCCGGCCTGACGTGCCTCGGCCAGGGCGGCGTCCAACTGCGCCGGGGTGGTCAGGTTCTGCCATTCGCCGGGCGTGCTCGGCGGCCCGGCATGGATCGACGGCACCGAGCGGCCCAGCGGATGGATCGGGTCCGACTCGCCCTGCAGGGCGCCGATCCAGGCGGCCACCGCGTAGGTCAGGAACATCAGGCCAAGCAGTTGCAGCAGGCGGCGTGCGGCGCTCTTCGGGGTGAATTCGAGGGCGCCCAGGGCCAGGCCGGCGCCGCCGGCGAGCATGCCCCAGAGCATCAGCGCCACCGGGCCGGACACCACCCGCTCCAGTAGCCACACGGCGACCGCCAGCAACAGCACGCCGAAGGCGTTGCGCACGCCGTTCATCCAGGCTCCGCTCTTGGGCAGCAGGGCGCCGCCGCCGGCGCCGAACACCACCAGCGGCGTACCCATGCCCAGGCCGAGGGCGAACAGTTGCAGGCCGCCCCCCCAGGCATCGCCGCTGGCGCTGATATAGAGCAGCGAGGCGGCCAGCGGGGCGGAGACGCAGGGCGAGACCAGCAGGCTGGAAAGCACGCCGAGGGTGGCCGCGCCGAGGATCGAGCCGCCGCGCGCATCGCCGGCCAGGCGGTCGAGCGGTTCGCGGATGAAGCCGGGCAGGCGCAGCTCGAAGAAGCCGAACATGGCCACGGCGAACAGCGCGAAGAACGCCGCGAATGGCACCAGTACCCAGGGCGACTGCAATTGCGCCTGGAGATTGAGGCTGGCGCCGAACATGCCCATCAGCGCGCCGAGCAGGGCGAAGCAGAGCGCCATCGGCAGCACGTAGGCGAGCGACAGGACGAAGCCGCGACCACCGCCCGGCCGGCCGCGCAGGACCACTCCGGAGAGGATCGGCAGCATCGGCAGCACGCAGGGGGTGAAGGTCAGGGTCAGGCCGGCGAGGAAGAAGAACAGCAGGCTGCGCTTGCCCTTGTGCTCGAGCGGGCCCTTGCCGGCCGCGTCGCTCGCGGCTGGCGTCGCGGCACCGCCGTCGATGTCGAAGCGCCTGGTTTCCGGGGGGTAGCAGAGGCCCTTGTCGGCGCAGCCCTGGTACGTCACCACGAGGGTATAGGGCTGCCGGGCCGGGTTGTTCAGGGGAATCTTCAGGTCGACGATGTTGTAGTAGACCTCGGTATCGCCGAAGTACTCGTCGTGGTGCTGCTTGCCCGCCGGCAGCTGCACCTGGCCGAGGCTGACCTGGGCTGGCTCGACCTTGAACTGGAAGCGGTGGCGGTAGAGGTAGTAGCCCTCGGCGTTGACGAAGCGCAGCAGCACGTGCTGCGCGTCGCTGCGCTCGACGCTGGGCTTGAACGCCTGGTCGACCTTGAGGAAGCCGCCGCCATCGAGGCCGCCGCCGAGGGAGGCGCCGGGACGGCTGTCGAACAGGCCCGCGCCGGCGGGCAGGGCGACCAGCAGGAGGATCAGGGTCAGCAGGCGGCGCATGGATATCTCGTCGGATCAAAAGCCGGAATGATAGCGGAAAGCCGGGCCCGATCGAGCCCCGTGCGGCTGATCAGGTCCTGCCCCGGTTCCGCTGAGCGGTATCCGACCGGTCCGAAGCCAGACGGTTCCTCTGGCGCCTTGCGGCACGTCGCCGCAGGGTCACAGGCGGAAAGCCTGCACCGTGGTGCGCAGGTCGCCGCCCAGTTGCCGCAGTTGCTCGCCCTGTTCGCGGCTATGGCCGATCAGCCGCAGGTTTTCCCCGCCCAGGGCGTGGATGCGTTCGCTGTGCGAGCGAATCTCGCCGACCGCCTGGCTCTGCTGGGTCGAGCCTTCGGCGATGCGTTCGGCCATCACGCCGATGGTATGGATCGCGGCGACCACTTCGTCCAGCGCGCCTTCCGCCGCGCCGGCCTGTTCGGCGGTGCGTTCGGCATGCTCGACCTGGCTGCGCATGGCCTCCACCGATTGCCGCGCGGCCTGTTGCAGGCGGCCGATGAGCTGCTGGATCTCCTCGGTGGCGCCGGCGGTGCGCTGGGCCAGCGAGCGGACTTCCTCGGCGACCACGGCGAAGCCGCGGCCCTGGTCGCCGGCGCGGGCGGCCTCGATGGCGGCATTGAGGGCGAGCAGGTTGGTCTGTTCGGCGATCGAGCGGATCACCGTCAGCACGCTGCCGATGGTCGCCGACTCCTCGGCCAGGCGCTCGATCGACTGGGCGTTGCCTTGCACCTCGTCGACCAGCTCGCGCAGGCCGCCCAGGCTCTCGCCGATCACCCGCTGGCCATGCTCCACTGCCTGGCCTGCGCTGCGACTGGCGTCGGCGGTCTGGCTGGCGTCTCCGGCGACCTGCTGGATCGCCGCTTCCATGTCGCCGAGGGCGTCGCGGATCTGCCCGGTATCGCCGGCCTGGCGCTCGACCCCGGCGTGCAGGCCGCTGCTGACCTCGGCCAGGGTCTGGCTGCTGCCGGCGACCTGTTCGGCGCGGCGGTGGATCGCGCCGACCAGCTCGGCGAGGAAGCTGCGCAGGCGGTTCAGCGAATCTTCCAGGTTGCGCAGGTCCTCGGTGCGGGTACGCAGGGATATGGGGCGCGAGAAGTCGCCGTCGGCCCAGGCCGAGAGCGCCGGCACCAGTTGCCCGAGGACCCGCGCCAGGCGTCTTTGCAGGCTGTCGATGGCGAGGGCGATGAGCAGGATCAGGGCGATCATCCCACCCTGGATCAGGCGTACCTGGCCTTGCAGGCGCTGGCGTTCGCCGCGCACCTGCGGTTCCAGGGTGGCCAGGGCCTGGCGCACCGCGTCCAGTCTGGCGCCGGTGTCGGCGGACAGTTGCTGGCGACGCTCGATCAGGTCGCGGGTGCGGCGCAACTCGTCCGGATAGCGTTGCAGCAGGCTGGCGAGTTCGCGCCGCAGCGCCACGCCGCGGTCTTCGGCATTGCCGGCGCCAGCCTCGGCGTCGCCGGCCAGCCCCATCATGGCGGCGAAGTCGTCGCTGGCCGAGCGTTGCTCGTCGAGCACGCCGAGCAGCGGCAAGGCCTCGATCCGCCCGGCCTGCTCGCGCAGGTTGGCCAATTCGCGCTCGACGTCGCCGGCCAGGGCCGGGTTGGCGCTTTCCACCAGCTTGGCGCGGGCCAGGCTGAGGCGGGTCAGGTGCAGGCTGGCGAGCAGCAGCGGGGTGCGGTAGGCGCCGGCCTGGGGCTGCTCCGTCGCGGCGTCCAGGTAGGCGGACCATTGTTCCAGGTTGCCGGCGAGGTCGCGCTCGGCCTGTAGCAGCAGGCCCTGCGGGTCGCCGGCGAGCTTGCCGGCGGCGAGCAGGTCGCCGGCGCTGAATTCGCGCAACTCCGCGAGGCTTGGCGCGAGGGTCCGGGCGAGGTCCGGCGGTAGCTCCGGCAAGGCCTCGGCGAGGCTTTCCAGGGCCTGCAGCGCGGCCTGCTGGCGCACGGCGTCGCCGCTGCCGAGGTACTGGCGGATGTTGCGCGCGACCTGTTCGTCGAAGCGCTGCGACAGCTCCAGGTACTGGTCGAGCAACTGGAACGGGCGCTCCATGGCGCGTTGCGACCACCACAGGGTGATTCCCAGGGCGAGGCAGACGGTGAGCAGGAGCAGGGTGTTGAGATTGGTGAGTTGCTTGAGGCGCATGGCGGGTCTCGTCCGACTACGGAGCGGCGAGACCGCAGGTTATTTCCGTTTGGTTACCGGGTGATGACAAAGAGCCATTACCGGGCGTCGGGACGATATACCTCGATCCGGTTGCGTCCGCCGTGCTTGGCCCGGTACAGCGCTTCGTCGGCCTGCTTGGCCATGCTCTTGATATCGAGGTCCGGGGTCAGCTCGGCGATGCCGCAACTGAAGGTGCAGCGCAGGTCGGTCGGTTGCGCCGGGTAGTGGATCTCGGCGAAGCGCTGGCGAATCTCGTCGAGCACCAGGCGCGCGGCGTCCAGATCGGTGTCCGGAAGGACCACGGCGAACTCCTCGCCGCCATAGCGGCCGATGTGGTCGGTCTTGCGAAGGCGCTGCTTGAGAAACAGCGCCAGGCCCTTGATCACCCGGTCGCCCATGGGGTGGCCGAAACGGTCGTTGACCTGCTTGAAGTGGTCGATGTCGAGCATCGCGAAGCTCAGCGGACGGCCATCGCGACGCGCGCGCAGGCGGGCGTCCTCGAGCAGTTGCAGGGTATGGGTGTGGTTGTACAGGCCGGTCAGGCTGTCGCGCACCATCCGCGCCTTCAGGCTGCGCGCGCGGCTGGCGCGGGTGCGCACGGTGGCGATCAGGTGGCGCGGGCGGATCGGCTTGGTGAGGAAGTCGTCGCCGCCTTCGCTCATGGCGTCCAGCTGCTTGTCCAGGTCGTCCTCGGCGGACAGGTAGATGATCGGCACGCTGACGTGGCGTTCGTGCTGGCGGATCACCTTGGCCAACTCGGTGCCCAGGCACTCGGGCATGTACATGTCGAGGATGATCAGGTCGGGCTGGAAGTCGCTCAGCTCAGCCATCACCGACAGCGGCTCGGTGAGCGCGCGGGTGATGATCCCGGCGCTGTTGAGGACCATCTCGGTGTGCAGCGCCTGGGCCCGGGAGTCGTCGACGATCAGTACCCGGTAGGGTTCGTAGAAGCTCAGGCGGCTGAGGGTCTCGATCTTTTCCAGCACGCTGGAGGCGTCCAGGGTGCCGGTGAAGAATTCCTGGCCGCCGGCACGGGCCGCGGCCAGGCGGGTTGGTGTGTCGGTCTCGCTGTCGCTGAAGAACAGCACCGGCAGCTTGTGTTCGAGGCCGGCCTGGGCCTCGCTGGCCAGTCGCAGGCCCATGTCGGGGCCGGCGAAATCGACTTCCATGACGATCGCCGCCGGGTAGCGTTCGCGCATGCTGGCGCGGAAGGCGTCGGCGGTCTCGCAGCTCAGCGCCTGCAGACCGAAGAATTCCAGTTGCTGGGCCAGGCGCTCGGCGCGTTCGCGGTCCTTCAGTGCCAGGTAGACCGGTTTGCGCAACGGCGGCAGGACGGTGTGCTCGAGCTGGTCGCCATGCCGCAGGCCGGTGCGCGACAGGCGCTGCATCAACTGGTTGAGTTCGCTGATCGACTCGCTGGAAAGCCGGCCGCGGTTGGCCTCGACGACGTCCAGGGTACGGTCGATGGCACCGGCCAACTGGGCATGCTCGGCTTGCTCGAAGCGTTCGGCGTAGCGCTGCAGGCGCAGGGTGGCGTCGGCCAGTTCTTCCATGCCGTCGCTGTTCCACTCCGCGCGGGTCAGGCGTTGCCAGACCTCCAGAACCTGGCGCGCCTGGTTGATCACTCGCTGGGCGAAGTGGTGCTTCAGGCGGTCCAGGGTCGGGTCATCGTGCTCGGTCATCATGACGCGCTTCTTTCGTGGTCTTCGCGGCAGAGCGTCGCTGCGAATGATGGCTCTATGCTATCACCTATCGCCATGAAAGCCAGCGGCCGTTGGGCGGCTGACGAGAGGAGCCTTTTCTTTTCCAAATGTCATCCCCACCTGTTGGTGGGTGCCTTTGTGCGACGGACTACGGCATGCTTATGCCTGTTTCGGAAAATTCTCACTGAGCATTCCGGCACAAAACCGGCTTCCACTACGCTGAAAGCCGACGATGCCGAGGTTTTCGGCGTCCTGGAAGGGTTGGCGCTTGGCACGGAACGCGTTCGCCATGGTCCAATCCCCCATCTATCGAGCTGTTTTAAGGACCCTTGCCATGCTGGACTGGAAGAAGCGTCGTGGGACCATGCGCGATCGCGTGGACAATTCCGTGGATGATGTGCGTACCTACTTCGGCGGCCCCTGGCTGGTGCGCGTGGTGGGAGGCCTGCTGGGCATCTACCTGCTGGTGGCGATGCTGGTCGGCTGGTACTGGAGCCAGGAACCCGACCTGTTCCCCGTGCAGCAGGACGCCCAGGCCGCCGCCGAGCGCGCCGGGCGGCAGATGGTCACCGGCTACACCACGGTGGAGACCCTCAAGGAAGTGGTCGACACCCTGCTGACCAAGCCGGGCGGCTACATCTCCAACGACATCTTCCCGCCGGGCATCTGGATGGACAACATGCCCAGCTGGGAGTATGGCGTGCTGGTCCAGGTGCGCGACATCAGCCGGGCGCTGCGCAAGGATTTCGCCCGTTCGCAGTCGCAGTCCACCGAGGACGCCGACCTGGCTCGCGCCGAGCCGCGCTTCAACTTCGACAACAAGAGCTGGGCGCTGCCGGCGTCCGAGTCGGAGTACCAGGAAGGCATCAAGTCGCTGGATCGCTACCTGGCCCGTCTGTCCGACCCGAACCAGCCCAACGCGCAGTTCTATGCCCGCGCCGACAACCTGAACAACTGGCTGGGCGACGTCGCCACCCGCCTGGGCTCGCTGTCCCAGCGCCTGTCGGCGAGCGTCGGCCGGGTCAAGCTGAACACCAACATCAAGAACCCCGAAGAGGTACAGCCGGGCGAGGCGCCCAAGGTCGAGGAAGTGGTCCAGGAAACCCCCTGGCTGCAGATCGACAACGTCTTCTACGAGGCCCGGGGCCAGGCCTGGGCGCTGTCGCACCTGCTGCGCGCCATCGAGGTCGACTTCGCCGACGTGCTGGCGAAGAAGAACGCCACGGTCAGCGTGCGGCAGATCATCCGCGAACTGGAGGCCGCGCAGGAGCCGTTGTGGAGCCCGATGGTGCTGAACGGCAGCGGCTACGGCATCCTGGCCAACCACTCGCTGGTGATGGCCAACTACATTTCCCGCGCCAACGCCGCGGTGATCGACCTGCGCCAGCTGCTTTCCCAGGGCTGACTCATGGCCGCGCCGATCAGCGCCGAAGAGGTGGCCCACCGGGCCGCCTCCGACGCCGAACTCATCGCCTGGGTCGACGAGCAGGACCGCCCGCTCGGTAGCCTGCCGCGCGCGGAGCTGCGCGAGCGCGGGCTGATCGGTCGCGGCACCTTCATCCTGCTGTTCAACTCCGCCGGCGAGCTGTGCGTGCAGCGCCGGACCCTGAGCAAGGCGGTCTATCCCGGGTACTGGGACCTCGCCGCCGGCGGCATGGTCCAGGCCGGCGAGCCCTACGCCGACTCCGCCGCCCGCGAACTGGAGGAAGAGCTGGGAATCCGCGACGCGGTCCTGCGCGAACATGGTCGCTTCTTCTTCGACGAACCGGGCAACCGGCTCTGGTGCGCGGTGTTTTCCGCCGTCTCCGATGCGCCCTTGCGCCTGCAGGCGGAGGAAATCTCCGAGGCCCGCTTCATCCGTCCCGAACTGGCGCTGGAGGAGGCTCGCAGCTTGCCGTACTGCCCCGATTCCCTGCAGGCGTTGCGCCTGTACCTGGACGCCTGAGCCGCGGATGTCGCCATTTCACCGATCAATGGCGCATTTTCGCTCTTAGCATTTGCTCGCAATGCTGCTAAATTGCGCGACCTTTTCGGGCGGTCCCCATGCCGCCCCTGCGCAGCCCCTGCCTGAGTGGGGCGTCGCGGTCGGCTCCCGCCGGCCATCGTTGTTGACCTGGCCCGTCGAGGCCATTCTGGGGGAAACGCCCGGTGGTCAAAAAAGCTTCGTCCCTGTCCGCCCTCGGCGGGCTGGTGTATTCCACGGATGGCGGCCGGCATTGCCCGGACTGCCAGCAACCCAAAGACGCCTGCATCTGCGGGCAGGCCGTAGCGCCTGTCGGCGACGGGATCGCGCGCGTGCGCCGCGAGACCAAGGGCCGCGGCGGCAAGGCGGTGACCACCATCAGTGGCCTGCCGCTCGCCGGCGATGCGCTCAAGGAGCTGGCCAGCGCGCTGAAGCGGCGCTGCGGCACCGGCGGCAGTCTCAAGGACGGCGTGGTGGAGATCCAGGGCGAGCATGTCGAACTGCTGATCGACGAACTCCTCAAGCGCGGTTTCAAGGCGAAGAAGTCCGGCGGCTGACCGCGTTCTCCCCTGCAGAGAGCGGGCAGGTCCGGCACCGCGAAGGCCGCACCAGCCCTTTCCCTAGATGGGAGACTGCGGATACCCGCATGAGCGGATTTCCTCGGCTTTCCTAAACTACCGCCCAGTGTGGCGGTCAACACGGCAACGTCACATCCTCCGGCTAGCCTCCACCACAGGCGTGCCGGCCCAGGGCCATCCGGAGATCCCGGCGCCCGCCCGACCCCGAACATTGAGGAGATCACCGCGCATGGCCGCTCGACGGACTCGCAAAGACGATGGCAGCAACTGGACCGTGGCCGACAGCCGCGGCGTATACGGCATCCGCCACTGGGGTGCGGGTTATTTCGCCATCAACGATGGCGGCAATGTCGAAGTGCGTCCGCAGGGCGCCGACTCGACGCCCATCGATCTCTACGAGCTGGTCGGCCAGTTGCGCGAGGCGGGCCTGAGCCTGCCGCTGCTGGTGCGCTTCCCGGATATCCTGCAGGACCGCGTGCGCAAGCTCACCGGCGCCTTCGACGCGAACATCGAGCGCCTCGAATACCAGAGCCGCTATACCGCGCTGTATCCGATCAAGGTCAACCAGCAGGAAGCGGTGGTGGAGAACATCATCGCCACCGAGAACGTCTCCATCGGCCTGGAGGCAGGCTCCAAGCCGGAACTCATGGCGGTGCTGGCGCTGGCCCCGAAGGGCGGCACCATCGTCTGCAACGGCTACAAGGACCGCGAGTTCATCAAGCTGGCGCTGATGGGGCAGAAGCTCGGGCACAACGTGTTCATCGTGATCGAGAAGGAATCCGAGGTGCAGCTGGTGATCGAGGAGGCCGCCAACGTCGGCGTGCAGCCCCAGGTCGGCCTGCGCGTGCGGCTGTCCTCGCTGGCTTCGTCGAAGTGGGCAGACACCGGTGGCGAGAAGGCCAAGTTCGGCCTTTCCGCCGCCCAGCTGCTGTCGGTGGTCGAGCGCTTCCGCCAGGCCGGTCTCGACCAGGGCGTGCGCCTGCTGCATTTCCACATGGGCTCGCAGATCGCCAACCTGGCCGACTACCAGCACGGCTTCAAGGAAGCCATCCGCTACTACGGCGAGCTGCGCGCGCTCGGCCTGCCGGTGGATCACATCGACGTTGGCGGCGGCCTCGGCGTCGACTACGACGGCACCCATTCGCGCAACGCCAGCTCGATCAACTACGACATCGATGACTATGCCGGCGTGGTGGTCGGCATGCTCAAGGAGTTCTGCGACGCCCAGGGCCTGCCGCATCCGCACATCTTCTCGGAGAGCGGCCGGGCGCTGACCGCGCACCATGCGGTGCTGATCACCCAGGTCACCGACGTCGAGCGGCACAACGACGACGTGCCGAAGATCGTCGATCTCGACGAGCAGCCGGAGATCGTTCGCTGGCTGGCCGAACTGCTCGGCCCGACCGATGCCGAGATGGTCACCGAGACCTACTGGCGCGCCACCCACTACATCGGCGACGCCGCCGCGCAGTATGCCGACGGCAAGATCAGCCTGGCGCAGAAAGCCCTCGCCGAGCAGTGCTACTTCGCTATCTGCCGGCGCCTGCACAACCAGCTCAAGGCCCGCCAGCGCTCCCACCGGCAGGTCCTCGACGAACTCAACGACAAGCTCGCCGACAAGTACATCTGCAACTTCTCGGTGTTCCAGAGCCTGCCGGATACTTGGGCCATCGGCCAGGTGCTGCCGATCCTGCCGCTGCACCGCCTGGGCGAGGAGCCGGATCGGCGCGCGGTACTGCAGGACCTGACCTGCGACTCCGACGGCAAGATCACCCAGTACGTCGACGAGCAGAGCATCGAGACCAGCCTGCCGGTGCACGAGGTGAAGGAGGGCGAGGACTACCTGATCGGGGTATTCCTGGTCGGCGCCTACCAGGAGATCCTCGGCGACATGCACAACCTGTTCGGCGACACCGACTCGGTGAACGTCTACCAGCGCGCAGACGGCGGCATCTATCACGCCGGCATCGAGACCCACGACACCATCGAGGACATGCTGCGCTACGTGCACCTGTCGCCGGAGGAACTGATGACCCTCTACCGCGACAAGGTCGCCGGGGCCAAGCTCACCGCCCGCGAGCGCAACCAGTACCTGGATGCGCTGCGCCTGGGGCTGACCCGCTCGGCGTACCTGTCCTGACTGGCTAGCCCGTCGGCGACGGGAAGCGAACCAGGCAATGGCCGGCGGGCGCGAGGCGCCCGCCGGCCGTTTCGTTTCCGTTGTCTGGGAGTTCCGCGCAACCCTTCATTTCTACTTCCCTGCCGGCGGTGGACGTCGGCGTGGTTGCCTGCTGTGTCCGGCGGATAACGCTTCGCAGCATTCGTCCTACCCGTGGGGGGGAAGGGCCGGACGTTTCCAGCGGCTCCTGGATGCTCCGCGCCTCAGAAGTATTTCAACCAGGCGATATCCCGCCGCCGCGCCTTGAAACCGGCGAACCAGTGCACCGCCGGGTACAGCGCCACGGCCAGCAGGATGCTGCACAGCCATAGCGCCGGCACCGAGGAGAAACCGAAGTAGTCGCCCCGGTTGGCGCCCCAGATCGCCAGCGCCAGCAGGTACAGCAGCTTCAGTAGGTAGAGATGCAGCAGGTAGAAGAACATCGGCGCTCCGCCGAACGCCACCAGGGCCTTGCCGCGACCGCTCCAGTCCAGGCGTTCGAACCAGGCCAGGAGCAGCAGGCCGATTCCCAGGGTGAGGGCGAGGAACAGCAGCGACGGCGGATACTTGGTGACGTTGAAGAAGCCCATCAGGGTGATCGCCGGCGTCTCGCCGAAGGCCCAGGGTTTCTCGCCATAGCCGTTGAGCAGGCGCAGCAGGATGAAGCCGAGCAGCAGCCCGCCACCGCCCGCCAGGAGGTAGCGTCGGCGCGTGGTTGCCGGCGTGGCGCCGCTGAACCAGTTGCCTGCGGCATAGCCCAGGGCGATCACACCGATCCACGGCAGCAGGGGGTAGGAGGTGCGCAGGCGCAGGGCGTCGCCCGCTTCGATCCAGCCGCGGTCGTGGAGCACCGCCCACGGCAGGTGCCAGGCCGAGCCGGGAGCGAAATGCAGCGGATCGAGCAGGTTGTGGCCGGCCACCAGCAGCACGCCGAGCGCCGCGAGCAGAGGGCGCGGCAACCAGAGCAGGGCGGCCAGGGCGAGCATGCTCAGGCCGATCGCCCAGATCACCTGGAGGTAGATCACCGTCGGCGGCAACTGGAAGGTCCAGGCGAAGTTCACCAGGGTCAGTTCCAGCGCCACCAGGAACAACCCGCGCTTGAACAGGAACGCCGAGACCGCCCGGCGTCCCTGGTGCTTCTCGCCGTAGAGGAATGCCGACAGGCCGGTGAGGAAGACGAACACCGGCGCGCACAGGTGCGCCAGGGTGCGGCTGAGGAACAGCGCCGGCTCGGTGCTGGCGACGTCCATCGGGTCGCCGACCTGGCGGTGCAGGAAAAAGGTCTCGCGGACATGGTCGAGCAGCATGAACAGCATCACCAGGCCGCGCAGGGCGTCGATGCTGTGCAGGCGGGAGGAATTGGAGATGGAGTTGGGCATGGCTGGGCTGGTCGTCGGAAAAGAGGGATGAGTATCACAGCCTGGCGGCGAGACGCGAGATAGAGCCGGGCATTGTATTGCGAGGCCGGAATCGAACTGGTAGCGTTATAGTATATCATTTCTTTTCTGGTGCGATTTCCCATGAGAGTCAGTGTGTCGCTTGTCCTCGGTGTCGGCCTCGGTTGCAGCAGTCCGGCGCTCTGGGCGGAAACGGAAAGTCCCGCGGAGCTTGAGGTCCTCACTGTCACCGCCGAAGCGGAGCGCGCGGCGGGCCCGGTGCAGGGCTACCGGGCCAATCGGTCGGCCAGCGCGACGCGCACCGACACCCGTATCGAGGACATCCCGCAAGCCATCAGCGTGGTGCCGCGCCAGGTGCTCGACGACCTTGACAGCGCTCGTATCGAACGGGCGCTGGACTTCGCCGGCGGGGTCTCGCGGCAGAACAACTTCGGCGGCCTGACGATGTTCGAGTACAACGTCCGTGGCTTCACCACTTCGGAGTTCTACCGCGACGGCTTCAGCGCCAACCGCGGCTATATGAACGCCCCGGACAGCGCCACCATCGAGCGCGTGGAAATCCTCAAGGGACCGGCCTCCAGCCTGTACGGGCGCGGCGATCCCGGCGGCACGGTGAACCTGGTGACCAAGAAGCCCCAGGCCGAGCGCTTCGCCCGCTTGCATGCCAGCGCCGGCAGTTGGGACCGCTACCGCTCGACCCTGGACCTGAACACGCCGCTGGACGAAGAGGGCGACCTGCTCTACCGGATGAACCTGGCGGTGGAGGACAGCAAGGGCTTCCGCGACTACGCCGACGGCCAGCGCCTGCTGGTGGCGCCATCGTTCAGCTGGCAACTGGACCCGGACACCTCGTTGCTGGTGGAAGCCGAGGTGGTGCGCAACCGCCAGGTCTTCGACCGCGGCACCGTGGCGCCGCACAACCACCTGGGCAGCCTGCCGCGCTCGCGGTTCTTCGGCGAGCCGGACGACGGCAAGATCGACAACAACAACGAAACCCTCCAGGCCACCCTGCGCCATCACTTCAACGAGCAGTGGAGCCTGCGCCTGGCCAGCCACTACAAGCATGGCCACCTGGACGGCTACGCCTCGGAGAACTCCAGCCTCGCCGCCGACGGCTACACCCTGCGCCGGGAGTACCGCTACCGCGACTTCGAGTGGCACGACAGCATCACCCAGCTCGACCTGCTCGGCGACCTCCATACCGGCTCGATCCGCCACCAGTTGCTGATGGGCCTCGAGTACGAGCGCTACCACAACGACGAACTGATCCTGCGTAGCATCCCGTCGCGCAACCCCTATGCCATCGACATCCGCCGGCCGGTCTACGGCCAGCCGAAACCACCCTTCGGACGCGACGACCGCAACCACGAGGAAGTCGACGCGATGGCCCTCAACCTGCAGGACCAGATCGAGTTCAGCGAGAAATGGCGCGGCCTGCTCGGCGTGCGCTTCGACCGCTACCGCCAGGACATGAACGCCACGCGCCTGAACAATGGCCGCTTCCGCGACACCAGCTCGCAGCAGACCCAGCGTGCCGCCACCCCGCGCATCGGCGTGCTGTACCAGGCGACCCCGGAGGTCGGCCTGTTCGCCAACGCCTCGAAATCCTTCAAGCCCAATGGCGGTACCGACATGGCCGGCAAGGCCTTCGACCCGGAGGAGGGGCGCGGCTACGAGGCGGGGGTGAAGCTCGACCTGCTCGATGGCCGGCTGGGCATGACCCTCGCCGCGTTCCACCTGAAAAAGAAGAACGTGCTCACCGCCGACCCGAGCAATCCCGGTTACCAGCAGACCGCCGGCGAGGCGCGCAGCCAGGGCTTCGACCTGCAGTTCAGCGGCCAGCTCACCGAGCAGTTGCGGCTGATCGGCGCCTACGCCTATATCGACGCCGAAGTGACCAAGGATGAGAACATCGCTCGCGGCAGCCGCCTGCTCAACGTGCCGAAGCACAGCGGCAGCCTGATGGGCGTCTACGAGTTCCGCGAAGGCTGGCTGCACGGCGCCGATGCCGGCGCGGCGGTCAACTATGTCGGCGAGCGCGCCGGCGACAGCAGCGACAGCGGCTTCGAACTGCCGGCCTACACCACCGTCGACCTGCTCGCGCACTATCCGCTGGCGAGCAATGCCACCCTCGGGGTGAACGTCAACAACCTCTTCGATCGTCGCTACTACGAGCGTTCCTATAACAACGTCTGGGTCGCCCCCGGCGAGCCGCGCAACCTGACCATGAGCCTGACCCTGAACTACTGAGCCCTCTACCGCCGCCAGGAAGCCATGCCATGCAAGGACGCACACCGCTGCTGGAAACCCTCCGCGAACTGGAATGCGAGATTCGCCTGCTCACCGTCTATGCCCGCGAGTGTTGCGGCTGCTACGAGATCCTCAGGCGCAAGCTCGACCGTCTGAGCGGACTGATCGGGGAGGATTGCAGCCGGGCGCAGTGGCAGGCCGATTCGGACGATCCTGCGTTGCAGGCGCTCGGCCTGCGCCTGCGCGACGCGGCGGTGCAGGCCCTCTGCGAACTGGAGAAGCACCTTTGCCAGGGCGTGCTGCATGAACCCGGCGAGATGGGCCGCTACCTGGGTAGCCTGCTGGAATCCATCCGCGGCGAACTCGACAGCGCCGGGATAGATGCCGATGCACGGGTCCTGTTCGTCGGCTCCGGTGCCCTGCCGACCTCGGCCCTGGTGCTGGCGCGGGAGGTCGGCGCACATTTGTGCTGCCTGGACATCGACGAGGAGGCCCTGGGCTGTGCCCGCGAGATCGCCCGCTGCCAGGGGCTGGAGGCGCGCATGCAGTTTTCCTCGCTGCCGCCGGCGGAACTGGCGTTTTCCCGCGATGCCACGCATTTCCTGATCGCTTCGCTGGTGCAGCAGAAAAGCGCGGTGCTGGCGCAGATCCGCCAGGTCATGCGCGCCGACGCCAAGGTCCTGCTGCGTCACGGCAGCGGCATCAAGGGACTGTTCAACTACCCGGTTGAGCCAGCCGAACTGGAGGGCTGGCGGGTTTGCGCGGAGCGGGTCAGCCAGCCGCTGTACGACACCCTGATCCTGGAGAAGGCCGGTCGATGAACGCCGCTGATGAGAGCCTGGGCAACGTCCTGCTGGTCGGTCTGGGCGCGGTGGCGATCCAGGTCGCGCTGGACCTGCGCCGCCACGGTGCCGGTCGCCTCGGCGCGCTGAACCATCCCGGCCGGCGCAGCCAGCGGATCGCCGAGGCCCTGGCGCGCGGCGCCTGCCTGCAACTGGAAGGGCAGGGGCAGCATCGCTGGCTGTCCGGCAACGCCGCGCTGGACGTCTTCCACCAGGACCCCGCTGAGCTTCGCGACGATTGGCAGACCCTGGTGCTCTGCGTGCCGGCCGACAGTTACCTGGACGTGGTCCGCGGGTTGCCCTGGGAGCGACTCGGCGGGGTGCGCACGCTGCTGCTGGTGTCCGCCTTCATCGGCGCCAACCTGCTGGTGCGCAGCGCCCTGCCGGCGGGGTGCCAGGCGACCGTGCTGAGCCTGTCCAGCTACTACGCGGCGACCAAGGTGATCGACGAGACACAACCGCTGCGGGCCCTGACCAAGGCGGTCAAGCGCAGGGTCTACCTGGGTTCCAGCCGGCCGGACTGCCCGGCGCGGGAGACCTGGCGGCGAGTCCTGGCCGGCAGCGGGGTGGAGGTGGTACCCCTGGCGACGCCGGAAGCGGCGGAGGGCCGCAACGTCACCACCTACGTGCACAGTCCGTTCTTTCTCGGCGAGTTCGCCCTCGCCCGGATACTTTCCGAGCAGGGGCCGCCCGGTTTCATGTACAAGCTCTACCCGGAGGGACCTATCACCCCCGGGGCCATTGGCGCCATGCGGCGGCTGTGGTGCGAGCTGAGCGAACTGTTGCGGCGGATGGGCGCCGAGCCGTTGAACCTGCTGCGGTTCCTCAACGACGACAACTACCCGGTGCACGAGACGATGCTGCCGCGCGCGGCCATCGACGGCTTCGCCGAGGCCGGCGCCGAGCGCCAGGAATACCTGCTGTTCGTGCGCTACGCGGCGTTGCTGGTCGATCCGTTCTCTCCGGCCGACGAGCAGGGTCGCCACTTCGACTTTTCCGCCGTGCCGTTCCGCCGCGTCAGTCGCGACGAAGACGGACTCTGGCGGCTCCCGCGGGTGCCGCTGGAGGACTATCGCAAGCTGGCGCTGATCGTCGCGCTGGCCGCCCACTTCGACCTGGCCATGCCGCAGGCGCGCAGCCTGTTGGCGAGCTACGAGAACGCCGTGTCCCGATTCATCGATTGCCAAGGAGCGAGCCAGTGCCATCCAAGCCTGTATCCGATCGACAGCCGTCCGGCGGCGGACGCCATCTATCGCCAATGGTGCTCGACCTGCTGAAGAGCGGGGTGCTGCTGGCGGTGCTGGCGTCCTTCACCTTCAGCGTGATGAACGCCCTGGTCAAGGAAGCCAGCGCCACCCTGCCGGCTGCCGAGATCGTGTTCTTCCGCAGCGCCATCGGTACCCTGCTGATCTATCTGCTGATGCGCCAGGCCGGTGTCGCCCTGTCGCGCCAGGGCGTGCCGATGCTG
The DNA here is from genome assembly GCF_051048045.1 of Pseudomonas sp. 18-147. Classification (NCBI taxonomy): domain Bacteria; kingdom Pseudomonadati; phylum Pseudomonadota; class Gammaproteobacteria; order Pseudomonadales; family Pseudomonadaceae; genus Pseudomonas; species Pseudomonas sp. 18-147. The sequence goes on along the minus strand of NZ_CP182296.1, from coordinate 5,727,921 downwards.
CTGGTGCGCGGGGTGATGGGGGCGCTGTACCTGGTCTGCTATTTCTACGCCATCGCCCATATCCCGCTGGCGGACGCGAGCATCCTGGCGCACATGTCGCCGTTCTTCGTCATCCTCTTCTCCGCGCTGTTCCTCGGCGAGCGGATTCCCCGGGCGGTCTATTGGCTGTTGCTGGTGGTGGTGCTCGGCGCGCTGATGATCGTCAAGCCGTTCAGCTATTCCAGCTACTCGGTATACGCCGTGGTCGGCCTGCTCAGTGCGGTGTTCGCCGCCGGTGCCTCGGTGGCGATCCGCCAACTGAGCGCGCGGCACCATACCTACGAGATCGTCTTCTACTTCCTGGCGGTGGCCACCCTGGTGGCCATCCCGCTGATGTGGAACGACTTCGTGGTGCCGGCGACGCTGCGCGAGTGGGGGCTGCTGCTGGCCATCGGGGTCGTATCGCTACTCGGCCAGGTGTTCCTAACCCGCGCCTTCAGTCACGAGAGCGCGACCATCGTTGCGGTGACCCGCTATATCGGCATCGTCTTCAACGCCGGCTGGGGCTGGCTGTTCTGGAGCGAGGTGCCGGACGCGCTGACCATCGCCGGCGGCGTGCTGATCGTGGTGGCGTGCATCGCGCTGTCGCGGACGAAGAAGGGCTGAGCCTCCGGCGCGACCAGCTCCCGCTGCTTCGCGCCGGACCGCGCCTAGAGTACGTAGCGCCAGATCGCCACGAAGTGGAGGAGGCTGCCGGCGATCACGAACAGGTGCCAGATGCCATGCCAGTGGCGGAAGCGGTGGTCATAGGCATAGAAGACGATCCCTACGGTATAGAGCACGCCGCCGGCCGCCAGCCAGGTGAAGCCGGCGCTGCCGAGGGCGGCGAGCAGCGGTTTCACCGCGATCAGCACGATCCAGCCCATCACCGCGTAGATCACCACCGACAGCACTCGCGCCTCGGAGCGTGGCTTGATCTCCTGGAGCATGCCGAGTACCGCCAGGCCCCAGACGATGCCGAACAGCGTCCAGCCCCAGGGACCGCGCAGCGTGACCAGGCAGAAAGGCGTGTAGCTGCCGGCGATCAGCAGGTAGATGGACAGGTGGTCGAGCTTGCGCATCACCACCTTCGCTCGCCCGCGCACGCTGTGGTAGGCGGTCGAGATGCTGTAGAGCAGCGTCAGGGTGACGCCGTAGACGCCGACCCCGACGATCTTCCACGGACTGCCGTTGAGGCTCGCCTGGACCGTCAGCCAGACGGCGCCGGTACAGGCGGCGACCGCACCGATCAGGTGGGTCCAGGCATTGAGTCTTTCACCGTGATACATGACGCATGATCCTCCCGCGATAGACAACGCCATGGTAGGGCATGTCGGGGTGGTGTGGGTCCTGACCTTTTATTGGCGTTTTCCGTGACGGTTGCATGAAGGTTTTCCTCATCCCTCCCTGCTCGTTGGAACGGATAAAGGCTTGACGGTTTTAATTATGGTCATAATATTAAGTGTGTAATATAAACAGCCGCTGTCAGCGGTCAGGCTTTTTTCCAGCGAGAACCCACATGAACGAACAGATTGGCAATGGCGTCGCCCTGGTCACCGGCGCCTCTTCCGGAATCGGCGCGACCTACGCCGAGCACTTGGCCCGCCGTGGCCACGACCTGTTGCTGGTGGCGCGCGACCGGCAACGCCTGGAAGCCCTGGCGGATCGACTTCGCCAAGCCCACGGGGTCAGGGTGGAGATCCTGCGCGCCGACCTGTCCGAGCGCGACGATAGGTTGCGGGTCGAGCGACGGTTGAGCGACGACGCCTCGATCGCGTTGCTGGTGAACAACGCCGGCGTGGCGATGAACGGTCCGCTGGCCGATGCCGACATGGACCGGGCGGAGCGGATGATCGCCCTCAACGTAGTGGCCCTGACCCGCCTGGCTGCCGGCGCGGCGGAGGGGTTCCGCCGGCGTGGCGGCGGCGCCATCGTCAACCTTGGTTCGGTGGTGGCGCTGGCGCCGGAGTTGTTCAATGCCGTCTATAGCGCGACCAAGGCCTACGTGCTGAGCCTGAGCCAGTCGCTGCAGCACGAGCTGGCCGGCAGCGGCGTTTACGTCCAGGCGGTGCTGCCCGGCGTCACCCGTACCGAGATCTGGGAGCGCAGCGGCGCCGGAATCGCCGGGATTCCCGCGGAGATGGTGATGGAGGTCGAGGACCTGGTGGAGGCGGCGCTGGTCGGTTTCGATCGGCGTGAAGCGGTGACCATCCCGTCGTTGCCGGATGCGGCCGATTGGCAGGCGCTGATGACGGCGCGGGCCAGGCTCGCGCCCAATCTGTCGCGGCAGCGGCCGGCCGAGCGCTACCTCGGCTGAGGCCCTAGCGCTCCATCTGCTCCAGCAGCTTCTTGCGCGTCGCTTCCAGTATCCGTTGCGACAGCGCCTCATCCTGCACGCTGCGCGACAGTTGCAGCGCGCCGACCAGCGAAGCGAGCAGCAGCACGGCGCGCTCGCCTGCGTCCTCGCCCTCCAGGGCCGCTTCGATCATCGCCAGGCGCTTGCGCACGATGCTGTCGGTGGTCGGGCTCGGCGTGCCGCGCTGGCCGAGTTCCGCCGACAGGGTCGGCAACGGGCAGCCGGCGCCGGGGTTATCGCGGTGACGCGGCGACAGGTACTGCTCTATCAGCAGCGCCAGCGGTCGTTCCGCCTCCGCCAGGGGCGCGGTGATTTCGTCGAGTTGCGCCGCGGCATGCCGCAACGCGGTTTCCACCAGGTCGTCCTTGGACTTGAAGTGCGCGTAGAAGCCGCCATGGGTCAGGCCCAGGGCCTTCATCAGCGGTTGCAGCCCGGTGGCGCCGACGCCGTCCTGGCGGAACAGCCGGGCAGCCTCCTCGACGATACGCCGGCGGGTCTTCTGCTTGTGGTCTTCGGGATAACGCATGGCTTCGATACCTTGGAATGCAGGTCGTCATCTTAACGCCTGGCGGCCTTCCCTGGCGAAGCCGCGTTCATCCGGCCATGTGCAGGACCAGGCAGGTGGTCGAGCCGACGGCGTAGAGACGGTCGTCGACATCGTACAACCGGCCCTCGGCGACCGCCGTCGAGCGGCCGAGGTGCACCACCCGGCCTTCGGCGCGCACCGGGCCGACCTTGTCGGTCAGCGCGCGCAGGTAGCTGATCCGCAGGTCGGTGGTGGTATAGCCCTGGCCGGCCTGGAGCCGGGTATGGATCGCGCAGCCCATGCAGGAGTCCAGCAGCGACGCGGCGTAGCCGCCGTGCACGCTACCCAGCGGATTGTAGTGGCGGCGGTCCGGGGTGCCCTGGAACAGGAAGCGCCCTTCGGACCACTCGATGGGAACGAAGTCGACCAGTTCGCCGTAGGGCGGACAGGGCAGTTGGCCGCTGCCGATGCGGTCGAAGAACTCCTGCGGGGAGAGCGCGGCGACTTGCGCCAGCTCCAGGGTTCCGCTGGCGCCGAGGCGGGCGCGGGCGGCCCGCTCGGTGGCGATCCAGGCGTTCAGGCGATCTTCGCGGCCGGGCTGTTCCATGGTAGTGCTCCTGTCGTGGTGGGAAAGGGTTGCAGGAAAATTACGGTCATCATATAAGCTTTGCATGACGAGCGAAATACAATCGCTTTCGGTCCCTCTACGCGGCGTTTCCTCTATTTGCGCCGGCGTCGCCTACGCTGAGGGGGCCGTGGCGGGACAACCGAGGAGCAGGATGATGGAAAGCTATGACGTGATCGTGATCGGCGCCGGTCCGGGGGGCTACAACGCTGCCATTCGCGCCGGCCAGCTGGGCCTGAAGGTGGCCTGCGTGGAGGGTCGCGAAACCCTCGGCGGGACTTGCCTGAACGTCGGCTGCATGCCGTCCAAGGCCCTGTTGCACGCCTCGGAGCTATACGCCGCGGCGAGCGGCGGCGAGTTCGCCCGGCTCGGCATCCGGGTCAGCCCGGAACTGGACCTGGCGCAGATGATGAAGCAGAAGGACGAGAGCGTCGCCGCCCTGACCCGTGGCGTCGAATTCCTTTTCCGCAAGCACAAGGTGCAGTGGATCAAGGGCTGGGCGCGCTTGCAAGGCGAGGGCCGGGTCGGCGTGGCCCTTGCCGACGGCGGCCACGCGCAACTGGAGGCGCGCGACATCGTCATCGCCACCGGTTCGGAACCGGCGCCGCTGCCCGGCGTGCCTGTGGACAACCAGCGCATCCTCGACTCCACCGGCGCCCTGGAGTTGGTCGAAGTGCCTCGCCACCTGGTGGTGATCGGCGCCGGCGTGATCGGCCTGGAGCTTGGTTCGGTCTGGCGCCGGCTGGGCGCACAGGTCACGGTGCTGGAGTACCTCGAGCGGATCTGCCCGGGGCTGGATGGGGAAACCGCAAGGACCCTGCAGCGCGCCCTGACCCGCCAGGGCATGCGGTTTCGCCTCGGCACCCGCGTGGTCGCCGCGCGCAGTGGCGAGCAGGGCGTCGAACTCGACCTGCAACCGGCCGCCGGCGGCGCTACGGAATCGCTGCAGGCGGACTACGTGCTAGTGGCCATCGGCCGGCGCCCCTATACCGAAGGACTGGGGCTGGAGACGGTCGGCCTGGCCAGCGATCGTCGCGGCATGCTGGAGAACCAGGGACAGCGCAGCGCGGCGCCGGGCGTCTGGGTGATCGGCGACGTGACCTCGGGACCGATGCTGGCGCACAAGGCCGAGGAAGAGGCGATCGTCTGCATCGAGCGGATCGCCGGGCATGCGGCGGAGATGAACGCCGAGGTGATTCCGTCGGTCATCTACACCCAGCCGGAAGTGGCCAGCGTCGGCCTCGGCGAGGAGCAGCTGCAGGCGGCGAGGCGCGAGTACAAGGTCGGACGCTTCCCGTTCAGCGCCAACAGCCGGGCGAAGATCAACCACGAGAGCGAAGGCTTCATCAAGATCCTCTCCGATGCCCGCAGCGACCAGGTGCTCGGCGTGCACATGATCGGGCCGGGCGTCAGCGAGATGATCGGCGAAGCCTGCGTGGCCATGGAGTTCAGCGCCTCGGCGGAGGACCTCGCGCTGACCTGCCATCCGCATCCGACCCGCTCCGAGGCGCTGCGCCAGGCGGCGATGGACGTGCATGGCCGGGCCATGCAGAACTGAGGGCTCAGCCGCGCATGCCGAAGCCGCGCGCCATCAGCGTAGCCAGCAACGGAATGACCAGCAGCAGGAGCAGTTGCAGGCGCACCGCCATGACCACCCGCCGGCCCCGGGCCGGCGTCACCGCCGGCACTTCGCCGGCCTTGAGGGCGCCGCGCCAGCCAAGGAAGGTAACGGTCGGCAACAGCGAGACCAGGGCAGCGAGGACGAATAGCCCGACCTTGGCGTGGAACAGGCCATTGTGCAGGTAATAGTCGAGGCCCTTGCCGTACCACAGCACCCGCGCCAGCCCGCTGGCCAGTACCGCCAGGGCGCAGAGGCCGTAGCCGCGGTCGATCGCCGCCAGGCTGCGGGCGCGCTCCAGGTCCAGCGGCAGGCGCAGCAGGCGGTGCTGCAACACCAGCAGGGCGAACAGCAGGAAGATCGACAGGTAGTGCAGGTAGGCGACGATTGCCTGGGCCATGGCGGCGCTCCTCGGGGTGGGATGGGCACAGTCAAGCAGACCCCGGGCCAATGTGCCTGACGGCGCTTCCGGTATTCCCCGAGAATGCGTCTAGAATCGAGCTGGCCATTTTCCGGAGCCCGCCATGACCCCGCTGACGCCCGAGCAGACCCATGCCTACCTGCACCATATCGGCATCGACGATCCCGGTCCGCCGAGTCTGGCGAGTCTCGACCGACTGATCGACGCGCATCTGCGCCGGGTCGCCTTCGAGAACCTCGACGTGCTGCTCGACCGTCCCATCGAGATCGACGCCGACAAGGTTTTCGCCAAGGTCGTCGAGGGCAGCCGCGGCGGTTATTGCTTCGAACTCAACTCGCTGTTCGCCCGCCTGCTGCTGGCCCTCGGCTACGAGCTGGAACTGCTGGTGGCACGGGTACGCTGGGGACTCCCGGAGGACGCGCCGCTGACCCAGCAATCGCATCTGATGCTGCGTCTGTACCTGGCGGAGGGCGAGTTCCTGGTGGATGTCGGCTTCGGCTCGGCCAATCCGCCGCGAGCACTGCCTTTGCCGGGCGACGAGGCGGACGCCGGACAGGTGCATTGCGTGCGCCTGGTCGACCCGCACGCCGGTCTCTACGAAAGCGCCGTGCGCGGTCGCAGCGGCTGGCTGCCGCTGTACCGCTTCGACCTGCGCCCGCAGTTGTGGATCGATTACATCCCGCGCAACTGGTACACCTCGACCCACCCGCACAGCGTGTTCCGCCAGGGCCTGAAGGCCGCCATAACCGAGGGCGACCTGCGCCTGACCCTGGCCGACGGGCTGTTCGGCCAGCGCGCCGGCAACGGCGAGACGCTGCAGCGCCAACTGCGCGACGTCGAGGAACTGCTGGACATCCTGCAGACCCGTTTTCGCCTGCGCCTCGACCCGGCCTCCGAAGTGCCGGCGCTGGCGCGACGGCTGGCGGGACTGATCTCCGCCTGAGCGCTTTTGGCCGGTGTCTTTTCGCCGGACTCCTGCGGGAATTTTCCGATGTTCCATAGAAGCCTGAACGAAACGGCTTTTTCGGTTGACCTCGTCTGGCAAGAGGTCTATAAAACCCCCGCCCGCAGAGCCGGGCACTTTCTTTCCCCCTACGAAGAGAGCCATGGACAGTATTCCCAGTAGTCGTCGCCCGGCCCAGCAGATGCCGGCTGGTGCGATGACCCAAACCAACGCACGACGGAACCCGCAACGGGTCGGTCGGTTGAGCGGCATCCTGGGCTGACCCACTGCTTCTCACCCGTGTCCGGCACGCCGGGTACAGGTGAGTCATGAACTTCGAGAATTCGGTATCCCCCGGCGTATCCGCCTTCGTGGCGAAGATGCGCGTGCGCGCCGCGCAGTCCCCCGGCGCGATCCTTCCCGGCCACGGCCATCCTGCGAGCCTCGCCTGGCGTGTCGACCCGGCCGGCGGTCGCCTGGAGTATCGCCGCCTGGAGACGCAGGTCGAAGAGAACCCTGAGAGCGGTCGCCGCCCGATGCGCGGCTGACGCTTTCTCCTGCCCAACCCTTCGCACAAGGAGCCTGCCATGGACGAACCACCAAGTCGGCCTGCTGCGTGCCGCCTGAGCGGCCGCGCGCAGTGGGCCTCACCCGGACAAGCCGAACATTCTTCCCACCGATCGCGAACATCGCGACCCGGCACGCCTTTGCCTGTCACCTGACCGGCAACCGACTCGTGTCGCCGTCGCGCAGCTCGCGACAGGAGACCGAGTCATGAGCGTAGCGACCCAACGCAATACCCAGCTCGATACCGAGCGCCGCAACGACCGACTGTCCATGCGCGCCGCCCGCGAAGCGCAGAACAGCCTGGAAACCACCCTCACCAACGTCCGCGGTCGCCAGGATGGCCTCGACCAGGCCGAGGCCGCCGCCCGGCTGCACGCCGACGGCCCCAACGAAGTGGCCCACGACCGTCCGCCACACGTCCTGGTGCAATTGCTGCAGGCGTTCAACAACCCCTTCATCTACGTGCTGATGACGCTCTCTGCGATCAGCTTCTTCACCGACTTCTGGCTGCCCCTGCAGGACGGTGAGGAAACCGATCTCACCGGCGTCATCATCGTCCTCTGCATGGTCCTGGTCAGCGGCCTGATGCGCTTCTGGCAGGAATACCGTTCGGGCAAGGCCGCCGAGGCGCTCAAGGCCATGGTGCGGAACACCGCCACCGTGCTGCGCCGCGACGAGCGCGGGATGCGCGGCGAGCTGCGGGAAATCCCCATGGGCGAACTGGTGGTCGGCGACATCGTGCGCCTGTCCGCCGGCGACATGATCCCCGCCGACATCCGCCTGATCGAATCGCGCGACCTGTTCATCAGCCAGGCCGTACTCACCGGCGAGGCGCTGCCGGTGGAGAAATACGACACCCTCGGCGCGGTCCGCGAGAAGTCCGCCAAGCGGATCGCCGCCGACCAGCAGGACCTGCTCGAACTGCCGAACATCTGCTTCATGGGCACCAACGTGGTCAGCGGCACGGCCACCGCGGTGGTGGTTGCCACCGGTGCGCGCACCTATTTCGGTTCGCTGGCCCGTTCCATCGTCGGTTCGCGGGCGCAGACCGCCTTCGACCGTGGGGTGAACAGCGTCAGTTGGCTGCTGATCCGCTTCATGCTGGTGATGGTGCCGATCGTGCTGCTGATCAACGGTTTCACCAAGGGCGACTGGACCGAGGCGTTCATGTTCGCTCTCGCCGTGGCGGTCGGCCTGACCCCGGAAATGCTGCCGATGATCGTCAGCGCCAACCTGGCCAAGGGCGCGGTGGCGATGTCGCGGCGCAAGGTGGTGGTCAAGCGCCTCAACGCGATCCAGAACTTCGGCGCCATGGACGTGCTCTGCACCGACAAGACCGGCACCCTGACCCAGGACCGGATCATCCTCGAGCATCACGTCGACGTTGCCGGCCGGCGCTGCGACCGGGTCCTGCAAATGGCCTGGCTGAACAGCTTCCACCAGTCCGGGATGAAGAACCTGATGGACCGCGCGGTGGTCGCCTTCGTCGAACAGAACCCGCGCATCACGCCGTCGGATGCCTGGCGCAAGGTCGACGAACTGCCCTTCGATTTCGTCCGTCGGCGTCTCTCGGTGATCCTCGAGGGCAAGGACGGCGAACACCTGCTGGTGTGCAAGGGCGCGGTCGAGGAAATGCTCGAGATCGCCACCCGCGTGCACCAGGACGGTGTCGACCTGCCGCTCGACGAGGAACGCCGCCGGGCCCTGCTGGCGCTGGCCGAGCAATACAACCGCGACGGCTTCCGCGTGCTCCTGCTCGGCACCCGCAGCCTCTCGCGCACGGAGTCCCAGGCCCAGTACGGCGCCAGCGACGAGCGCGACCTGGTGATCGCCGGCCTGCTGACCTTCCTCGATCCACCGAAGGAAACCGCCGGCCCGGCCATCGCCGCGTTGCGCGAGAACGGCGTGGCGGTGAAGGTGCTCACCGGCGACAACCCGGTGGTCAGCGCGAAGATCTGCCGCGAGGTCGGCCTGGACGTCGGCGAGCCGCTGCTCGGTCGCGACATCGACCTGATGGACGATGCCACCCTGCAACGCCTGGCCGAGGAGCGCACGGTGTTCGCCAAGCTGACGCCGCTGCAGAAGTCGCGGGTGCTCAAGGCCCTGCAGGGCAACGGACACACCGTTGGCTTCCTCGGCGACGGCATCAACGACGCCCCCGCGCTGCGAGATGCCGATGTCGGCATCTCGGTGGACAGCGGCACCGACATCGCCAAGGAATCGGCCGACATCATCCTCCTGGAAAAAAGCCTGATGGTCCTGGAGGAGGGCGTTATCAAGGGCCGCGAGACCTTCGGCAACATCATGAAGTACCTGAACATGACTGCCAGCTCCAACTTCGGCAACGTGTTCTCGGTACTGGTGGCCAGCGCCTTCATCCCCTTCCTGCCGATGCTGGCGATCCACCTGCTGCTGCAGAACCTGATGTACGACATCTCCCAGCTGTCGCTGCCGTGGGACAAGATGGACAAGGAGTTCCTCGCCAAGCCGCGCAAGTGGGACTCGAAGAACATCGGCCGCTTCATGGTCTGGATCGGCCCGACCTCGTCGATCTTCGACATCACCACCTACGCGCTGATGTGGTTCGTGTTCGCCGCCAACAGCCCGGAAATGCAGTCGCTGTTCCAGTCCGGCTGGTTCATCGAGGGCCTGCTCTCGCAGACCCTGGTGGTGCACATGCTGCGTACCCAGAAGATTCCCTTCATCCAGAGCACCGCGGCGCTGCCGGTGATGCTGATGACCGGGCTGGTGATGGCGCTGGGCATCTACGTGCCGTTCTCGCCGCTGGGGGCGATGGTCGGCCTGCAGCCGCTGCCGTGGGAGTACTTCCCCTGGCTGGTGGGCACGCTGCTCTGCTACTGCGTCACCGCGCAGACCATGAAGACCCTCTACATCCGCCGCTTCGGCCAGTGGTTCTGAGCGATCGGCCGGGCTTCGTCCCGGCCTTTCCCGGCGCGTCGGCAAGCCTCGCCGCGCCGCGCAACGCACACCGGACCCACGCATGGAGAGACGCATCATGACCCTGCACGACCGGCGCCCGCGGGCGCCCCTTTTCCAACCGCTGCCGGCCGCGCTGCGACGCGCCCTGTCCTGGCGCCTGGGCTTCGTCGCCGCCGCGCTCGCCTGCGTCCTGCTGCTGGCGCTGCTGTCCGAGGCTCGCGCCGCGGGCGGCGCCTACCGGGTCGACGACGGCGAGATCGACCCCGTCGGCGAATGCAACCTGGACGCCTGGCACCAGCGCGAACGCCACCACGGCAACCGCTACCAGTCGGTGCTGTCGCCAGCCTGCACCTTCTCCGCCCTACCATCGGTGCAGCTCGGCGCGGCGCTGGTGCGCGAGGGCGACGCAGGCGATCGGCACAGCCGCCTCAGCCCCGAGCTGAAGACACCGCTGCTGGCCCGCGACGACCTCGGCCTGGCGTTGGCCTTCGCGCTCTCGGCGGATCTCTACCTGGACCGCCGGCACGCCTTCGAAGGCGCCGGCTTCAACCTGCCGCTGAGCTACCAGCCGTTCGAGGCCCTGCGCCTGAACGCCGGGGTCGGCCTGGGGCATGCCTACGCCGAGGGCGAGCGCCGGCATCGCTGGAACTGGGGCGTGGGCATGGAATACCGGGTCGGCCAGCCGTTGACCCTGATCGCCGAACGCTTCGGCGAGTCGGCCGGCGACAGCGGCTGGCAGGCCGGACCGCGGCTGCACCTGGGCGAACGGCTGGACCTCGATCTGCTGGTCGGCGGCCACCTGCGCGGCGAGCGCGAGCGATGGCTGGTCTCGGGAGCGACCTTGCGTTTCTGAGCCCAAGGGCGTGCCGCGCTGCGGCGCGCTCCTCCACCGAGGAAGCAGCCATGAACGTCGTACGCAAATGCCTGGGCGCGTCTCGCCGCGCGCTCTGTGGCCTGGCAGCACGGCTGCTGGCGAAGGCCGCGCACCTGCTGATGGTGGTCAGCGTGCGCGCATACGCCAGCGGCCGCCTGAGCCAGGTCGAAGTGAAATACCTGCTGGACTGCTCGAGCGCGCTCAACCGTGCATCGCTCAGGCTGGCCATGGGTCAATGAGCCCGTTCCCTTCACGATCCATTCCGAACCGGGAGTTCCGCCATGCTGGGAACCATCCTCCTGATCAACCTGGCCGGTGCCGTGGCCCTCCTGTTGTGGGGCACGCACATGGTCTCCAGCGGCGTGCTGCGCGGTTTCGGCACTGTGCTGCGCAACTGGCTCGGCCGCCACCTGGGCAACCGCTGGCTGGCCCTGCTCGCCGGGCTCGGCATCACCGGCCTGCTGCAGAGCAGCACCGCCACCAGCCTGATGGCAGCGTCCTTCACTGCCAGTGGCACCCTGGGCCTGGCGCCGGCGCTGGCAGTGATGCTCGGCGCCAACGTCGGCACCACCCTGGTGGTGCAACTGCTCAGCTTCGACACCTCGTTGCTGGCGCCGCTGGCCCTGCTGTCCGGCCTGCTGCTGTTCCGCCTGGGCGACGGTCCACGCCTGGAGAGCCTTGGCCAGTGCCTGATCGGACTCGGCCTGATGCTCCTGGCGCTGGCGTTGCTCGGCCATTCCCTGCAGCAGATCGAGGCCTCGCCAGCCTTTGTCGCGGTGATCCACGGCCTCGAAGGCGATCCGCTGATCGCCCTGCTGCTCGCCGCGCTGCTGACCTGGGCCTGCCATTCCAGTGTCGCGGTGGTACTGCTGGTGGCGTCCCTGGCCCAGGCCGGACTGGTCTCGCTGCCCATCGCCCTGGCCCTGGTGCTCGGTGCCAACCTCGGCGGCGCCTTGCCGGCGTTGGGGGTGGCCGGTAGCCGGGTGGCGCGGCGCCTGCCGTTGGGCAACCTGCTGGTGCGCCTGCTCGGTTGCCTGCTGGTGCTGCCCTGGCTGACGGCGCTGGCGCAGCCGGCCAACGCACTCGGCGGTGCGGCGGCGGTCTGGTTCCACAGTGCTTTCAACCTGGCCCTGGCACTGCTGGCGATCGGCTTCACCGGCCCCCTTGCGGCGCTGCTCGCGCGCCTGTTGCCGGAAGAGGCACAGTCCGACGAGCCGGGCATGCCGCGCTACCTCGACGAAGCCGGGCTGGAGGTGGCCAACATCGGTCTGGCCAACGCTACTCGCGAAGTCCTGCGGCTGGCCGACATGGCCAGTCTGATGCTGCGCGCCACCAGCGGCCTGTTGCAGCGACCGGAGGCGAAGGTGGCGGCGGAAATCCGTCGCCAGGACCAGGCCCTCGACCAGTTGAGTGCGGCGATCCGCGCCTACCTGGCAGACCTCGGCCAGGACGGCCTCGGCGACAGCGACGCCGATCGTGCCCAGGAAATCCTCCTGTTCGCCATCAACATCGAGCACATCGGCGATCTCGTCGCCAACAGCCTGCTGCCCCTGGCGATGCGCTGGGCCGGGCGCAGTCGCGCCGGCAGCGAGTTCGAGCTGGGCCGCATGCTGCCGTTGCAGGCGGCGATCGAGGAGAGCCTGCACCTGGCGATCAGCGCGTTCCTTCGCGAAGACCTGGACGCCGCGCTGCGCCTGGTGGCGCGCAAGAAGTTGCTGCAGCGACTGGAGGCCGATGCCAGTCGCGAGCGCTTCCGTCGCCTGCGCGACGATCGCGGTGCCTGGGTGGAGTCCGGTGACGTGTTCCAGCGCATTCTCCGCGACTACCGACGCATCCACCATCATGTCACCGCCCTGGCCTATCCGCTGCTCGAACGCAGCGGCATCGATCCGATGGCGAAGCGGCCGGACGAGCCAGGGCAAGGGGAGGGATCGGCATGCGCCTCCTGATCTGCGCCGGACGCCATTTCAAGGACGCCGAACGCCTGCGCCTGGCGCTCGACCAGTGCCACGGCCTGCAACCGGTGGCGCTGCTCGGCCACCTGCTGCATGCCGGCAGCGGCCTGCCGGACGAGGCCGAGCGCTGGTGCCGCGAGCGTGGCGCGGATTCGCGCGCCTACGATTATCCGGAGCGCAGTGGCAGCGACAACGCCCTGCGCGAGTATGGCGAGGGCGTCCTCGGCGAGGCCGCGCCGGACCTGGTGCTGGTGTTTCCCGGTGGGCGCCTGGCCAGCGAACTGGTACAGGTCGCGCACGCTGCCGACGTCCCGCTGATGCTCGCCTATCGTCCGCTGTCGGCGCCCTGAGCGGCGAACCAGCCATCGCGGCGGGTCAGGCGCCAGCCGTAGGCGGCCAGGACCAGCCCGCGCAGCAGCATGAAGGCGAGGAACGCCAGCCATAGCCCGTGGTTGCCCAGCCCCTGCAACAGCCAGCCGAGGGGCAGGCTGGCGGCCACCGCGACGAGCATCGCGTTACGCATCTCGCGGGCGCGGGTGGCGCCGATGAACAGGCCGTCGAGCAGATAGCTCCACATCCCCAGCAGCGGCAGGCAGGCCAGGTACGGCAGATAGGCGTAGGCGACTTCGCGGACGCCGGCGATGTCGCTCTGCAGGTCGATGAACAGGTGGCCGAACAAGGCGAACAGCGCGGCGAACGCCAGGCTTGCCAGCAGCGACCAACCACCGGCTACCACCAGCGCGCGGCGCAGGGCGGCTCGGTCGCGGGCGCCGATGGCGTGGCCGCAGAGCGCCTCCACCGCGTGGGCGAGACCGTCGAGGGCGTAGGACGTCAGGAGCAGGCCGTTGAGCAGCAGGGCGTTGGCGGCTACCGTGGCGTCGCCGAGGCGGGTGCCCTGTACGGTGAGCAGGAAAAACACCAGTTGCAGGGCCAGGCTGCGGATGAAGATATCCCGGTTGACCATCAGCAGCGGCAGCCAGGACAGCCAGTGGCGCAGGCGTTGCCACTGCGCCCGCCCGGGGCGCCGGGCCAGGTCGCGGCGGGTCAGGGCCAGGCCGAGCAGGGCGCCGCTCCATTCCGCCAGCACCGAGGCGCGGGCCGCGCCTTGCACGCCCCAGTCGAGGCCGTGGACGAACCAGAGCACCAGGGCGATGTTGCTCAGGTTGGTGGTCAACAGGATCGCCAATGGCGCCCGTGCGTTCTGCGTGCCGAGGAACCAGCCGACCAGTGCGTAGCTGGCCAGGGCCGCCGGCAGGCCGAGCAGGCGGGTATGGAAGAAGGCGCGGGCCTCGCCGGTCAGTTCCGCCGAAGGTTGCATCAGTTGCAGGGCCCAGCCGCTCAGGGGCAGGGCCAGCGCGCCGAGCAGCAGGGCCAGGAGCAGCGCCATGCCCAGGCCCTGGGCGAGGATCAGGCGCAGCGCGCCGCCATCGTCGCGGCCGGCGGCCTGGGCGGCGAAGCCGGTGGTGCCCATGCGCAGGAAGCCGAGCACGCCGACCATCAGGGTGTACAGGCTGCCGCCCACGGCTACCGCGCCGAGCTGGTAGGCGTGCGGCAGGTGGCCGACCACCGTGCTGTCCACCAGGTGCACCAGGGGAACGGAAACGTTCGACAGAATCATCGGCCCGGCCAGCGCCCAGACCCTGTGGTGGGTCGGGGCGTGGCGCCAGGCATCGCGCAACAGGCTCATGGGGTCCTCCGGATCGGCCGGGCAGTATAGCGACGGCGGCGAGGCCTGCGGAAAACCCGTTTTTCATATCCGGTAACAGACCTCTGCCTGCCGTGTATTCCTTGTCCGACGCGGCTTCCAGGCCTGCCGCGGGGAACCCTGCGAAAACCTGTCAGGAAGCTTGCGCAGCGCTAACCGCGGGGCTTTGCGCACCTTCCTAGAATGCCGGCGTCGGTTGTTTCCAGAGGAAGCCATGCATGCTCCTGGGGCGTTTCGTCTCGGTCGGCGCCGGTGCCACCGCCGTTCATTACCTGGTGCTGACCCTCCTGGTCGAGGGCTTCGCCGTCGGCGCCGCCGTGGCCGCCGCGACGGGAGCAGGCTGCGGGGCTCTGGCTGCCTACCTGGGGCATCGCTGGAAGACTTTCCGCCACCGTGGCCCGGTGTTCCGTTCGCTGCCGCGCTTCTTCGCCGTCAGCCTGCTTTGCGTACTCGGCAACGCCGTCCTGGTGTTGCTGCTCGGCGACCTCGCCGGACTCGACTACCGCCTGGCCCAGCTCGCCGCGACCGGCGCACTGCTGTTGGCGACCTATCACCTTCATCGACTCTGGACCTTCTCATGATGATCGAACCTTCCCTGGCGTCGAAGCTCGAGGCCCCCTGCCTGCTCAGCGTGGTAGTGCCGGTGTTCAACGAGGAGGCGGTGCTGCCGGCCTTCCACCAGCGCCTGGGCGCCGTGCTCGGCGACCTTGGCGACGATTGCGAGGTGCTCTATGTCGACGACGGCAGCACCGACCGCAGCGCGGCGATCCTCGCCCAGCTACAGGCCGCCGACCGCCGGGTGGGCGTGGCCCGCTTCACCCGCAACTTCGGCAAGGAACAGGCGATGAGCGCCGGGCTCAAGCTGTCGCGCGGCGCCGCGGTGATCGTCATCGATGCCGACCTGCAGGATCCCCCGGAACTGATCCCGCAGATGCTCGACGCCTGGATCGGCGGCGCCGAAATGGTCAACATGCGCCGCCGCAGCCGGGCCGGCGAAAGCTGGCTGAAGCGCGCCTCGGCGAGCGCCTTCTACCGGCTGATCAACCGCCTCAGCGAGGTGCCGATCCCGCGCGACGTCGGCGACTTCCGCCTGCTCGACCGGCGGGTGGTCGATGCCCTTTGCGAGCTGCCGGAAGGCAATCGCTTCATGAAGGGGCTTTTCGCCTGGGTCGGTTTCCGCCAGGTCGATATCGCCTATAGCCGCGCCGCCCGCGTCGCCGGCCACAGCAAGTGGCGCTACTGGCGGCTGTGGAACTTCGCCCTGGAAGGCATCACCGGGTTTTCCACCGCGCCGCTGAAGGTCGCCGGCTACCTCGGCCTGCTCAGCCTGTTGGCGGCCCTGGCGACCCTGCTCGCCGGGATCTTCGGCCAGCAGGAGATCCACGAACACTGGCCGGTGATCGCCGCGCTGTTCCTGATCGGCGGCCTGCAACTGCTGGCCATCGGCGTGTGCAGCGAATACCTCGGGCGGATGACCATGGAAGCGCGGCGCCGCCCGCTCTACCTGATCGACCGCTACCTGCCGGCGCAGGTCGGCGGGGCCAATCCGTGAGGGCGCTGCGCGGCTGGCCGCTGGCCTGGTTCCTGCTCGCCCTGGCCTTCGCCATCCGCCTGCTGAGCCTGGGCAGCTATCCGCTGATGGACACCACCGAGGCCCGCTATGGCGAGGTGGCGCGGAAGATGGCCGAACTGGGCGACTGGATCACGCCCTGGTACGACGTCGGCGTGCCGTTCTGGGGCAAGCCGCCGCTGGCCTTCTGGCTCAGCGCCGGCGGCCAGCTTCTGCTCGGCGCCAACGAGTTCGCCAGCCGCCTGCCGCACTGGTTGCTGGGCGTGCTGGTGCTGTGGCTGGTATGGGACTGGCAGGCTCGCGAAGATCGTCGGCAGGCGCGGATCGCCTGCGTCCTGCTGGGCAGTTCGGCGCTGTTCTTCGTCGCCTCCGGGGCGGTAATGACCGACATGGCCCTGGCCCTGGCGCTGGTCCTGGCCATGCGCGGCTTCTGGCTGGGCCTGCATGGCGCGGAGGGAATCCGGCGCCGCGAGGGCTGGCTGATGTTCCTCGGCCTCGGCCTCGGGCTGCTGGCGAAGGGGCCGCTGACGCTGATCCTCGCCGGACTGCCGATCGGCCTGTGGACCTTGCTGGAGTGGCGCTGGCGCGCGCTCTGGCGGGGCCTGCCATGGATCCGCGGAAGCCTGCTGATGCTCCTGGTGGCCGCGCCCTGGTACCTGCTGGCGGAGTTGAAGACGCCGGGCTTCCTCGAGTACTTCCTGCTCGGCGAGCATTGGCAGCGCTTCGTCACCGCCGGCTGGGACGGCGACCGTTACGGCAATGCCCACGCCTATCCCTACGGCAGCGTCTGGCTGTTCCTGCTGGCCGCCGCGTTTCCCTGGAGCCTCTGGCTGCCGCTGCTGCTCTGGCTGGGCTGGCGCCAGCGCGGGGAGGTGGTCGATGGCGTCGCCTCGCGCAGGCGCTACTGGCTGTTCTGGGGACTGGCGCCGTGCCTGTTCTTCACCTTCGCCGGCAACGTCCTCTGGACCTACGTGCTGCCCGGCCTGCCGGCCCTGGCGTTGCTCGCCGCCGACCTGCTGCGCGCGCCGCTGGCGCGCAGCGCCTGGCTGCGGCGTGGCGGGTTGGCTTGCCTGGCACTGACCCCATTGCTGTTCGCGCTGTTCCTCGGCTCCCTGTTGCTGGGCTCGCGCGCCGAGCAGAAGTCCACCGCCGCGCTGCTGGCCAGCGACGCCGGCTGGCGCGAGCGGCCGCTGGTGTTCTGGCCGAAGCGGCCGTACTCGGCAGTGTTCTACAGCGGCGGGCGGGCGCAACGGGCGGAGGACAGCGAGCTGGCCGGCTGGTTGCGTCGCGACGCCCTGCTGGCGATCCGCTCGCGTTCGTTCGGCGCCTTGCCCGACGAGGTGCGCCAGCGCTTGCGCTGCCGGCCGCCGGTGGGACAGTACCAGCTATGCCAGGGCGTGGCGCCGCCTGGCTGAGACTACCTCGGCCGGTAGGCGCAGTAGCCGGGACGCGGGCCGATGCGCGGGTGGTTGCGGCAGGTGTCCGGGCGGCGGGCATAGATGGTGCACAGGCGGGTCTTGCGGTCGAGGTACAGGCAGTCGCCGTTGGCCATGCGGGTGAGGGTGAAGATCTCGCGCTTGTGGTTGAAGTGCTCGATCACGCCATCCTTTTCCAGTCGCTTGGCGATTCGCTTGGCCGGCTCCTCGCGCTCGAACTCGTCGACCAGTCGCATGCGGATCAGGTCGTCGATGCGCACTTCCACCGGCAGCGTGCAGCAGGTCGCGTTGCACTCGCCGCACAGGCCTTCGCGGTATTTCACCCAGGTATCCAGGCGGTCGGGGTCGGCGGCGGCGAGCGGGATTTTCTTCATCGGCGGGCGGGTGCGGGGAAAACGGGCGCGCAATGATAGTGGCTGCGCGCCCGTTGCGCTCGTCCGGGCGATGAGCGTCAGTGCCGTGGGTCCTCCCGCCATACCGGCCGGTCCTGCTCGTCCAGCGCCCAGTGCGCGGTGCCGGCGCGCAGGCATACGCCGCCGACCCAGCGTTCGGGGGCGCCGAGGTCGAGGCGGTAGCGCCGCCCGGCCAGGACCTCGCGGCCCGCAGCGGTCAGGGCCAGCGGCTGGCGTTCCCAGGGCAGTTCCGGCGCCGGCGTGCGCAGCAGCGCGCCGGGCTCTTCCAGCAGCGCGCGGAGCAGGACGCGGAACATCAGGTCGCCGAGATAGGGCAGCGGCTCGCGCCGTGCGGTCAGCTCGGCGAAGACCTGGCCGGCGCTCGGCCGCTCGCCGTCGCGGACGATCTCCAGGGTCAGCCGTTCGCTCAGCGACAGGCCGTCGCGCAGGGCCGGCAGTTCATGCAGTTGCCGACGCAGCGCCGGCCCCAGCAACGGTAGCGCCGGGGTCGGCGCGGCGGCCAGTTGCGCCCAGCGCAGTGGCGCCGGATCGCGGTAGGCGTCCCAGGCCGCGCGGGCCAGCGCCAGGGCTTCGGCGTCCAGCGGGCGACGCTGGGTCCATAGCCAGGCGAGCAGCTCAGGCGCCAGTTGGCCGATGCCGACGAAGCGCTCGACGCCTGGCACGCGGTCGATCTCGATCAGTTCCAGGTGCTCCGGCGGCGTCTGCATTCCTGCCAGCACCCGGACCAGGAACAACTGGTCGTAGGCATCCGCCTCGCACCAGAGCGCCACCCGCGAGTATTCGCCGAGCCGCTCGAGCCCGGCGTATTCCTGGCGCTGGCGGGCCTGGGCGTCGGCCGGGTCGAGGTCGAAGGCGCGGCTCAGGTAGTCGCTGCGCAGGGCGAGGAACTCGGGCAACGGCAGGTTCGGCACCGGTCCCATGGTCAGCGGGTCGGCGAACATCCGGAAGTCGCCGCGAAAGCCGGCGAGCTTCAGGCCGTGGGCGATGTCGTTGCCGCAGCGCAGGTGCAGGGTCGCGGCCTCATCGCCGCCGACCAGATCGGGGTGGCGGCTGGCGAAGGCGATGGCGTCGACATGCGCCTTGAGTCGCGGCCAACTGGCGAAGCCCAGTTCGCGCGCTACCTGCCACTGGGCGTCGGCCAGGCGCGGCGCCTGCCCCGGAAGCCCTGTACGGCTGGCCGGGTCGCGGCGCCACTGGCGCAACAGCTCCTTGGCGCGCTTGCGTTGCTGTTCGAGATTGATCCGGCCGTCGCCGAGAGTGCGGGAAAAGGACATACGATCTCCTCTGCAGCCTTGTCCGCCATCAGGCCTGGAGTCGCATGCGCGATGCGTGGGGTGGATCGCCTGGGCGCTGCCCTTTCCGCGGACGGGAGGCGTGGAGAACGCCGAGGCCGACTATAGGCCGGCCGACGCGTCCGCGGCAAGACGCACTCAGCCCTTGCGGATCATCCAGATGCCGGCGCCGATCAGTGCCAACCCGCCCAGCTTCAGCGCGCTGATCGGTGCCTCGCGGAAGCCGGCCCAACCGAAGTGGTCGAGGCTCATGGCCATGCCCAGCTGGCCGGCAAGCACCAGCACCATGAACATCAGCGCGCCGATGCGCGGTGCGGCGAAGGCGGCGATGAAGATGAAGAACATGCCGAGGAAACCGCCGCACCAGTGCCACCAGCTCAGCCCGCGCAATGCCGCCAGGCCGGGAAACTCGCGCTGCGAGAGGGTCAGGGCGAGCAACCCGAGGGTGCCGACGAAGAACGAGATCAGTGCCGCGGCGAGGACGCTGGACACCTGCTTGGCCAACTGGCCGTTGATCCCCGCCTGCAGCGGCAGGCAGGCGCCGGCGAGCAGGGGCAGGACGAACAGCCACCAGGGTGGAGTGGGCATGCAAGACTCCTGGAACGATGACGGCGAGCGCGCCCCGCGCATGGCGAGGGACGGGCCGGAGTGGTACGGGGAGTCGCACAGTATGCACCAGGCGGGGGCGGAGGAGGAAAACGCGAGGCCCCATCGCACGCCCTCGGATTCCGCCCGGCGGGTAACCGCGAGCGGTTGTTCGCCCTACGGCAGCCATACCGCCAGCGGCGTTATCCCCCTACAAGCGCGCCGCCAGCATGGCCCCCTCGCGAATCGCCCGCTTGGCATCCAGTTCCCCTGCCACCCGCGCCCCACCGATCAGGTGGAAGCGCAGGCTTTCCGCCGCCTGGCTGATCTGCAACTCGCGCAGCGGCTCCTGGCCGGCGCAGATCACCACGTTGTCCACCTCCAGCCAGCGTTCCTCGCCGTCGACGCGGATCAACAGGCCGCGTTCGTCGATCTTCAGGTACTCCACCCCGCCGAGCATCCGTACGGCGTTGTGCCTGAGGTGCGCGCGGTGTACCCAGCCGCTGGTCTTGCCGAGCTGCGCGCCGGGAGCGCCGGGCTTGCGCTGGAGCAGCCAGACCTGGCGCGCCGGCCGCGTCGGAGCGGGTTCGCGGAGGCCGCCGGGCTGGCTGTTGTCGAGGTCCACGCCCCATTCCGCGAGCCATTCGCCGAGCGCCCGCGGCTGGCCGTCGCTGGGCGCGGCGACGAGGAAGGCGGCGACGTCGAAGCCGATGCCGCCGGCGCCGACGATTGCGACCCGCGCGCCCACCGGCGCGCCGCGCAGCACGTCCACGTAGCTGAGTACGGTCGGTCCGCCGATGCCGTCGATCCTTGGCCGGCGTGGCTGGATG
Source organism: Pseudomonas sp. 18-147 (assembly GCF_051048045.1). Classification (NCBI taxonomy): domain Bacteria; kingdom Pseudomonadati; phylum Pseudomonadota; class Gammaproteobacteria; order Pseudomonadales; family Pseudomonadaceae; genus Pseudomonas; species Pseudomonas sp. 18-147. Next base: position 5,707,247 of record NZ_CP182296.1, on the reverse strand, counting down.
CCGGTGGCCACCACCACGTCGTCGAACTGACCGTCCAGCTCGCCCTGGCGCACCCGGTGGCCGAGGCGCAGGTCGACGCCGAGGCGTTCCAGACGCACGCGGAAGTAGCGCAGGGTTTCGCGGAACTCCTCCTTGCCGGGAATCCGCTTGGCCAGGTTGAACTGCCCGCCGATTTCCCCGCTCGCCTCGAACAGGCTGACCCGATGCCCGCGCTCGGCGGCCACGCAGGCGGCGGAGAGCCCGGCGGGGCCGGCGCCGATCACCGCGATGCGCTTCTGCGTGCGCGCCTTGCGGTAGCGCAATTCGGTCTCGAAGGCCGCCCGCGGGTTGACCAGGCAGGTGGCGCGGCGGTTGGCGAAGGCATGATCGAGGCAGGCCTGGTTGCAGGCGATGCAGGTGTTGATCTCCTCGGCCCGGCCGGCGCCGGCCTTGGCCACGAACTGCGGGTCGGCCAGCAGCGGCCGGGCCATCGACACCAGGTCGGCCTTGTCGGTGGCGAGCAGGGATTCGGCGACCTCGGGGGTGTTGATCCGGTTACTGGCGATCACCGGCACCTTCAGCTCGTGGCGCAGCCGTGCGCTGACCTCGGCGAAGGCCGCGCGCGGCACCGAGGTGACGATGGTCGGCACGCGCGACTCGTGCCAGCCGATGCCGGTGTTGAGCAGGGTGATGCCGGCTTCCTCCAGGGCCAGGGCGATGCGCCGCACCTCGTCCCAGGTATTGCCGCCCTCGACCAGGTCGAGCAGCGACAGGCGATAGCAGAGGATGAAGCGTTGGCCGACGATCCGCCGGATGCCGCGGACGATCTCCAGCGCCAGGCGCATGCGGTTTTCCAGCGGGCCGCCCCACTGGTCGTCGCGGCGATTGGTGCGCGGGCAGAGGAACTGGTTGAGCAGGTAGCCTTCGCTGCCCATCACCTCCACGCCGTCGTAGGCGGCGGCCTTGGCCAGCCGCGCGCAACGGACGAAGGCGCGGATGGTCTTGCGGATGCCGCGCTCGGAGAGCTCGCGCGGGGTGAACCAACTGATCGGCGACTTCAACGGCGAGGCGGACACCGCCATCGGGTGGTAGCCATAGCGCCCGGCGTGGAGGATCTGCAGCAGGATCTTGCCGCCCTCGGCATGCACCGCCTGGGTCAGGCGACGATGGGCGGGCACCTCCAGGGCGCTGGTGAGGCTGCTGCCGAAGGGCAGCAGCCAACCTTCGCGGCAGGGCGCGAAGCCGCCGGTGACGATCAGCCCGACGCCGCCCCGGGCACGCTCGCGGTAGTAGGCAGCGAGCTTGCCGAAGTCCCACAGACGATCCTCCAGCCCGGTGTGCATCGAACCCATCACCACGCGGTTGCGCAGACGGGTGAAGCCCAGGTCCAGCGGGGCCAGCAGGTGCGGATAGGGAGCGGCGGCGAGCGGCGGGTAGGGGTTGCGCATGGCGCGGTTCCGGTAGCCAGGGACGCTTCACCATAGGAAGTTGCGCCGCCGCCGAATGCGGCCCGCTTGCCGGAACCGCCAGGCATTTCGGTCAAGCCGGCGGACTGGCTGATCGGATAGGTGCTCGCTGCGCTGCACCGCTGTGGCCCCGGGTGACAGGCATCGAAAGCTCTCCGACAGCACTTGCGGCGCGGCGGGCGGAATGGGAACGGCGGCGCTGTTACCCGGGGTAATGGCGTGCGCCGGGAGCCCAACTTAAGCACGGCTCGACGCCTTTGGCGGCGCTGTCAGGCTGGGGTTCCGGCCCGCCCAGCACGTGCCTTGCCAACTGCCTGTCCAATCCGAACGGAGTCTCGACGATGAACAAGAACAAGACGTTCCTCGCGGCGGCGCTGGTAGCGCTGGCCGCCAGCCTTCCCGTGCACGCTGCGACCGACTACACCCGCACGCGCTATCCCATCGTGCTGTCCCACGGTCTGTTCGGCTTCAAGAGCGTCGGCCCGGTGGACTACTGGCACGCTATCGTGCCGGCCCTGGAGAAGGACGGCGCGAAGGTCTTCGCCACCTCGCAGTCGCCGGTGAACAGCAACGAGGTGCGCGGCGAACAGCTACTGGCGCAGGTGGAGGAAGTCCTGGCCCTGACCGGCGCGGAGAAAGTCAACCTGATCGGCCACAGCCAGGGCGGCATGACCGTGCGCTACGTCGCCGGGGTGGCGCCGCAACTGGTGGCCTCGGTCACCACCATGGGCACGCCGCACAAGGGCACGCCGGTAGCCGACGCGGTGACCGGCTTCAGCGAGTTCCTCGGGCCGATCGGCACCGAGGTGATCGCCTCGGCGGTGGAGGCGCTGTTCTCGGTGGTCGACATCGTCGACGGCGGCGAGTGGGTCAAGGGCGACGCGCTGGCTGCCCTGAACAGTCTCAACACTCCCGGCACCGCGCGGTTCAACCAGCGCTTCCCGCAGGCGATCCCGGCCAGCGCCTGTGGCCAGGGCGCGGAGACGGTAGCCGGGGTGCGCTACTACTCGATGAGCGGCACCGGCTCCCTGACCAATGCGCTCGACCCGAGCTCCGCCGGCCTGGCGGTGACCGGGCTGCTGTTCGGCGAGGCCAACGACGGTCTGGTCGGCCAATGCTCCAGCCACCTGGGCAGCGTGGTGAAGGACAACTACCGGATGGACCATCTGGACGAAGTCAACCAGTTGCTCGGCCTGGTCAGCCTGTTCGAGAGCGACCCGACCCAGGTCTATCGGCAGCATGCCAATCGCCTCAGGAACGTCGGACTCTGATCCGCTCGCCGGGTCGCCGCAGCCCTAGGCGACCCGGCATTAGTCTTTGGTCTAATGGCACCTGGATATCACCTCCTGTTCGCGCGCCTCGCGGCGTTCGGACCTGTCCCGATTCCGCGCACCTTGCTGGACAAGGTTTGCGCCGCCGTGTAATGACTCCGGTCAAGGCAGAAAAACCCAGCGTTCGTGTAGGGTTCGCTGCCCCGTAGCCATGCCCGGCTGGCGTACCTCGCCAGGCTGGCTATCTTTTAACCAGAGACATCCGGCCATGTCCCGGGTGTCCTTTGCCTGATGCAGGAGATGCACGATGGATATGAACCGTCGGCAATTCTTCAAGGTCTGCGGTATAGGCCTTGGAGGATCGAGCCTTGCGGCGCTCGGGATGGCCCCCACGGAGGCCTTCGCCGACCAGGTCCGCCACTTCAAGCTGGCGCACACGGTCGAGACCCGCAACACCTGTACCTACTGTTCGGTCGGTTGCGGCCTGATCATGTACAGCCAGGGCGACGGCGCCAAGAACGTCGCGCAGAACATCATCCATATCGAGGGCGACGCCGACCATCCGGTCAACCGCGGCACCCTCTGCCCGAAAGGCGCCGGCCTGCTGGACTACATCCACAGCCCGAACCGCCTGAAGTATCCGGAAGTGCGCGAGGCCGGCTCCAGCGAGTGGAAGCGCATCGAGTGGGACGAAGCCCTCGAGCGCATCGCCAAGCTGATGAAGGAAGACCGCGACGCCAACTTCGTCGAGAAGAACGAGCAGGGCCAGACCGTCAACCGCTGGTTGACCACCGGCTTCCTCGCCGCGTCCGCCTCGTCCAACGAGGCCGGCTACATCACCCACAAGGTGATGCGCTCCCTCGGCATCCTGGGATTCGACAACCAGGCGCGTGTCTGACACGGCCCGACGGTGGCAAGTCTTGCCCCGACGTTTGGCCGTGGAGCCATGACCAACCACTGGACCGACATCAAGAATGCCGATCTGGTGCTGATCATGGGCGGCAACGCCGCCGAAGCCCACCCGTGCGGATTCAAATGGGTCACCGAAGCCAAGGCGCACAACAAGGCGCGGCTGCTGGTGGTCGATCCGCGTTTCACCCGTTCCGCCTCGGTCGCCGACTACTACGCGCCGATCCGGACCGGCACCGACATCGCCTTCCTCGGCGGCCTGATCAACTACCTGCTGGAAAACGACAAGATCCAGCACGAATACGTGCGCAACTACACCGATGTCTCGTTCATCGTGAAGGAAGGCTTCAGCTTCGAGGACGGCCTGTTCAACGGCTACGACGCCGAGAAGCGGACCTACCCGGACAAGTCCTCCTGGGGCTACGAGATCGGTGAGGACGGCTATGCCAAGGTCGACCCGACCCTGACCCACCCGCGCTGCGTGTTCAACCTGCTCAAGCAGCACTACAGCCGCTACACCCCGGACGTGGTGAGCAACATCTGCGGTACGCCGAAGGACATGATGCTCAAGGTCTGGGCGGAAATCGCCGAGACCTCCAAGCCGGGCAAGGTCATGACCATCATGTACGCCCTGGGCTGGACCCAGCACTCGGTAGGCGCGCAGATGATCCGCACCGGCGCGATGGTCCAGCTGCTGCTGGGCAACATCGGCATGCCCGGCGGCGGCATGAACGCCCTGCGCGGCCACTCCAACATCCAGGGCCTGACCGACCTCGGCCTGCTGTCCAACTCGCTGCCGGGCTACCTGACCCTGGCGATGGACGCCGAGCAGGACTACGACGCCTACATCGCCAAGCGCACGGCCAAGCCGCTGCGCCCGGGACAGCTGTCCTACTGGCAGAACTACGGCAAGTTCCACGTCAGCCTGATGAAGGCCTGGTTCGGCAAGTCGGCGACCAAGGAAAACAACTGGTGCTACGACTGGCTGCCCAAGCTCGACATGCCGGGCGCCGGCTACGACGTGCTGCGCTACTTCGACATGATGTACCAGGGCAAGGTCAACGGTTACTTCTGCCAGGGCTTCAACCCCATCGCCTCGTTCCCCAACAAGGCCAAGGTCGGCGCCGCGCTGGCGCGCCTGAAGTGGATGGTGGTGATGGACCCGCTGGTGACCGAGACCTCGGAGTTCTGGCGCAACGTCGGCGAGTACAACGACGTCGACACCGCCAGCATCAAGACCACGGTGTTCCGCCTGCCCACCTCCTGCTTCGCCGAGGAAGACGGCTCGATCGTCAACAGCGGCCGCTGGTTGCAGTGGCACTGGAAGGGCGCCGAGCCGCCGGGCCAGGCGCGTCCGGACATCGCCATCATGGCCGGGCTGTTCCACCGCCTGCGCGAGATGTACCGCAAGGACGGCGGGGCCTTCCCCGACCCGATCCTCGGCCTCGACTGGTCCTACCTCAAGCCCGACGAACCGGGCCCGGACGAACTGGCCCGGGAGTTCAACGGCAAGGCCCTGAGCGACCTGGTCGACCCGGCCAACGGCATGATCCTGGCCAAGGCCGGCGAGCAGTTGCCGGGCTTCGCCCTGCTGCGCGACGACGGCAGCACGGCGAGCGGCTGCTGGATCTTCGCCGGCTCCTGGACCCAGCAGGGCAACCAGATGGGCCGCCGCGACAACAGCGACCCCTACGGCATGGGCCAGACCCTCGGCTGGGCCTGGGCCTGGCCGGCGAACCGGCGGATTCTCTACAACCGCGCCTCGGCCGACGTCAGCGGCAAGCCGTGGGACCCGGAGAAGAAGCGCCTGGTGTGGTGGAACGGCAAGTCCTGGGGCGGCACCGACGTGCCCGACTACAAGGCCGACGTACCGCCGGAAGCCGGGATGAACCCGTTCATCATGAACCCCGAAGGGGTGGCCCGCCTGTTCGCCGTCGACAAGATGGCCGAAGGCCCGTTCCCCGAGCACTACGAGCCGTTCGAGACGCCGATCGGGGTGAACCCCTTGCACCGCGACAACCGCAAGGCGATCAGCAACCCGGCGGCACGGGTGTTCAAGAACGACATGGAACTGTTCGGCACGGCCGACGAGTTCCCCTACGCAGCGACCACCTACCGGCTCACCGAGCACTTCCACTACTGGACCAAGCACTGCCGGCTGAATGCGATCACCCAGCCCGAGCAGTTCGTCGAGATCGGCGAGGCGCTGGCCAAGGAGCTGGGCATCAATGCCGGCGACAAGGTCAAGGTCTCCTCCAACCGCGGCTACATCAAGGCGGTGGCGGTGGTGACCAAGCGCATCCGCCCGCTGCAGGTGGACGGCAAGACCGTGCACCACGTCGGCATCCCGATCCACTGGGGCTTCGCCGGCATGGCGCGCAACGGCTTCCTGGCCAACACCCTGACCCCCTTCGTGGGCGACGGGAATACCCAGACGCCGGAGTTCAAGTCGTTCCTGGTCAACGTGGAAAAGGCGTGAGGTGAAACATGAGTAGTCAGGACATCCACGCCCGCTCCGCGACCACCACGCCGATGCCCTCGGTGCGGAACCAGGAGGAAGTGGCGAAACTGATCGACGTGTCCAAGTGCATCGGTTGCAAGGCCTGCCAGGTCGCCTGCTCGGAATGGAACGAGCTGCGCGACGAGGTCGGCCACAACCACGGCACCTACGACAACCCCATGGACCTGACGGCCGACTCGTGGACGGTGATGCGTTTCACCGAGCACGAGAACGAGGCCGGTAACCTCGAGTGGCTGATCCGCAAGGATGGTTGCATGCACTGCGCCGAGCCGGGCTGCCTGAAGGCCTGCCCGAGCCCGGGGGCGATCGTGAAGTACGCCAACGGCATCGTCGACTTCAACCAGGACAAGTGCATCGGTTGCGGCTACTGCATCACCGGTTGCCCGTTCGACATCCCACGGATCTCGCAGAAGGACCACAAGGCCTACAAGTGCAGCCTGTGTTCCGACCGCGTCTCGGTGGGCATGGAGCCGGCCTGCGTGAAGACCTGCCCGACCGGCGCCATCGTCTTCGGCAGCAAGGAGGACATGAAGGAACACGCCGCCGAACGCATCGTCGACCTGAAGAGCCGCGGTTACGAGAACGCCGGCCTGTACGACCCCGAAGGGGTGGGCGGCACCCACGTGATGTACGTGCTGCACCACGCCGACAAGCCGTCGCTCTATGCCGGCCTGGCCGACCAGCCGAGCGTCAGCCCGCTGGTCAGCCTGTGGAAGGGCGTGACCAAGCCGCTGGCGCTGCTGGCCATGGGCGCCACGGTGCTCGCCGGGTTCTTCCACTATGTGCGCGTCGGTCCCAACCGCGCGGACGACGAGGAAGACCACGGGCAAGCCGAGGCACCGGTGCACCAGGTCGATCCGTCGGTACACACCTTTGACCCGCACGAGCGTCGTTGAGCCTGCGCGCGGACGTTGCCGCCGGTCCTCCGCGACCCGGCGGCAGCGGCGGCGCTCTCGAGGAGTCGGAAATGAAAAATGAAATCCAGCGCTACAACGCCAACGAGCGCAGCAACCACTGGGCCGTGGCGATCCTGTTCTTCATGGCCGGGTTGTCCGGGCTGGCGCTGTTCCACCCGGCGCTGTTCTGGCTGACCAACCTGTTCGGCGGCGGTCCCTGGACGCGTATCCTGCACCCCTTCCTGGGGCTGGCGATGTTCGTCTTCTTCCTCGGTCTGGTGGTGCGCTTCGCCCACCACAACCGGGTGCAGAAGAGCGATATCCAGTGGCTCAAGCAGTGGCGCGACGTGGTCAGCAACCGCGAGGAGAACCTCCCGGAAGTCGGCCGCTACAACGCCGGGCAGAAGCTGCTGTTCTGGGTGCTGCTGCTGAGCATGCTGACCCTGCTGGTCACCGGCATCGTGATCTGGCGCCAGTACTTCAGTGCCTGGTTCGGCATCGAGGCGATCCGCCTGTCGGCGCTCCTGCACGCCTTCGCCGCCTTCGTCCTGATCGCCAGCATCATCGTGCACATCTACGCCGGCATCTGGGTCAAGGGCTCGATGGGCGCGATGCTCTACGGCAAGGTCAGCCGCGCCTGGGCGCGCAAGCACCATAACGGCTGGCTGAAGGAAGTCGGCAAGGGCGAGGAGCACTGACGCGTATAGTGTCGCCATCGCCCGACCGGAGGCCCCAGCGATGGGGCCTTTGCATTCATTCCGCGCCCCTCCGGGCGCCCGATCGTTGCGGCGCGGCCCACCGGCCCGCCGGCGCAGACCCGAGGAGTTCCTGTGTCACGCACCATTCTTCAGCCGGGGCAGATCGAAGCCGCCGCCAACATTCCCCCGCACCTGCACCAGCCGTCGCGCGACCTGTTCGCCCGCCGCGGCGAGCGCCTGCTGCAACTGGCCGAGGGGCACCCGATGGGCGACTACCTGCGCCTGGTCGCCGGTCTCTGCCGGCTCCAGCAGGCGCTGCTGGACAACCCGCCGGCGCTGGCCCCGCTCGACCCCGAGCGCCTGCGCAAGAGCCGCGAGCACGGCATGCCGCCGCTGGCCTACGACCTGCTGGTGCGCGAAGGCGCCTGGCTGCCCTGGCTGGATGCCCTGCTCGCGGGCTACCCGGCGCCGGCCAACGCCGCCGTCGGCGCGGCACTCGAACAATTGCGCGAAGCCGACGAAGGCCAGCGCAAGGCCTGGGCCATCGCCCTGCTCAGCGGTCAGTTCGACCTCCTGCCGGCGGCCCTGGTGCCGTTCCTCGGCGCCGCCCTGCAAGTAGCCTGGAGCCATTGGCTGCTGGGACTGGAGGAGGGCGCGGTGGTCGAGACCGAGAGCCGGACCTTGTGCCCCGCCTGCGGCTCGCCGCCGATGGCCGGGATGATCCGCCAGGGCGGCAAGGAAACCGGCCTGCGCTACCTGAGCTGCTCGCTGTGCGCCTGCGAATGGCACTACGTGCGAATCAAGTGCAGCCACTGCGAGGAAAGCAAGCACCTGGCCTACCTGTCCCTGGAGCATGACGGGCAGCCGGCGGAAAAAGCCGTGCTGCGCGCCGAGACCTGCCCCAGTTGCCAGGGCTACCTGAAGCAGTTCTACCTGGAGTTCGACCGCCACGCCGATGCCCTTGCCGACGACCTGGCCAGCCTGGCGCTGGACATGCGCCTGGCCGAGGACGGCTACCTGCGGCGTTCGCCGAACCTGTTGCTGGCCCCCGGCGGCGAATAGCCGAAGACGCTGCGGGCATGCGCCGACGCGTCTATGATGGGCGTGTCGGTGACCCTACCCTGTGGATAAGGTTTCTCCATGAGTTCCGTTCGCTTGCCTTCGGTCGACCGCCTGCTGCGCAGCGCGGCGGCCGCTCCTCTGCACCAGCGCTATGGCCGCGAGGCGTTGCTGGCGACCCTCCGCGACCTGCTCGACGAACTGCGCGAGCCGGCCCGACACGGTGCCCTCGCCGAGATCGAACTGAGCGAGGCGGTGCTCGCCGGGCGCGCCGGCGAACGCCTCGCCGCGCAGCATGCCAGCCGCGTGCGGCGGGTGTTCAACCTGACCGGCACGGTGTTGCATACCAACCTCGGCCGCGCCCTGTTGCCGGACGAAGCCATCGAGGCGATCACCCTGGCCGCGCGCTACCCGCTGAACCTGGAGTTCGACCTGGCCAGCGGCAAACGCGGCGACCGCGACGACCTGATCGCCGGGCTGATCCGCGAACTCACCGGCGCCGAGGCGGTCACCGTGGTCAACAACAACGCGGCGGCGGTGCTGCTGGCGCTGAACAGCCTGGGGGCGCGCAAGGAAGGGATCATCTCGCGCGGCGAGCTGATCGAGATCGGCGGCGCCTTCCGCATTCCCGACATCATGGCCCGCGCCGGCGTGCGCTTGCATGAGGTGGGCACCACCAACCGCACCCACGCCAGGGACTACGAAGCCGCCATCGGCCCGCGCAGCGGCCTGCTGATGCGCGTGCACACCAGCAACTACAGCGTCCAGGGCTTCACCGCCAGCGTGCCCACCGCGCAACTGGCGGCCATCGCCCATGGCCACGGCCTGCCGCTGCTGGAAGACCTCGGCAGCGGCACCCTGGTGGACCTGACCCGCTGGGGCTTGCCCAAGGAACCGACGGTGCAGGAAGCCCTGGCCGACGGCGCCGACATCGTTACCTTCAGCGGCGACAAATTGCTCGGCGGGCCCCAGGCCGGGCTGATCCTCGGCAACCGAGAACTGATCGGGCGGATCAAGAAGAACCCGCTCAAGCGCGCCCTGCGCGTCGACAAGCTGACCCTCGCCGCCCTCGAGGCGGTGCTCGGCCTGTACCGCGATCCGGACCGCCTCGCCGAACGCCTGACCACCCTGCGCCTGCTCAGCCGCCCGGCGGCGGAGATCCGCGCCCAGGCCGAGCGTCTGGCGCCGGCGCTGGGCGAGGCGCTCGGCGAGGGCTGGGAGGTCGCTGTGGTCGACGCCCTGGGCATGATCGGCAGCGGCGCGCAGCCGGTGGCGCGGCTGGCCAGCGCCGCGCTGTGCCTGCGTCCGCGGCAGCCCAGGCGCCTGCGCGGACGCGCCCTGCGCAACCTCGAGGAAGCCCTGCGCGGGCTGCCGCTGCCGGTGATCGGTCGGCTCGACGACGACGCCCTCTGGCTCGATCTGCGCCAGCTCGACGACGAGCCGGGGTTCCTCGCCCAGTTGCCGCGACTGCGGAGCGAGCTGTCGTGATCGTCGGCACCGCCGGGCACATCGACCACGGCAAGACCTCGCTGCTGCGCGCCCTCACCGGCATCGAGGGCGACCGCCGCCCGGCCGAGCGCCAACGCGGGATCACCATCGACCTGGGCTATCTCTACGCCGACCTTGGCGACGGCAGCCCCACCGGCTTCATCGACGTGCCCGGCCACGAGCGCTTCGTCCACAACATGCTGGCCGGCGCCAGCGGCATCGATTGCGTGCTGCTGGTGGTGGCCGCCGACGACGGCCTGATGCCGCAGACCCGCGAGCACCTGGCGATCGTCGAACTGCTCGGTATCCGCCGGGCGCTGGTGGCGCTGACCAAGATCGACCGGGTCGAGCCGCTGCGGGTGCAGCAGGTGCGGACCCAGGTCGAACACCTGCTGGCCTCCGGTCCGCTGGCGCGCTCACCGATCTTCCCGCTCTCCAGCAGCACCGGGGAGGGCGTCGAGGCGTTGCGCGAAGCACTCGGCGGGCTCGCCGGCGAAGTCCGCGAGCGTAGCCGCGAGGGATACTTCCGCCTGGCGGTGGACCGGGCCTTCAGCGTCGCCGGCAGCGGCATCGTGGTCACCGGTACGGCCTTCTCCGGACAGGTCGCGGTGGGCGACGAACTGCTCCTCGGCAACGCCGGACGGCCGGTGCGGGTGCGCGGCCTGCACGCGCAGAACCGGCCCGCGCAACAGGCCTGGGCCGGCCAGCGCGTGGCCCTGAACATCGCCGGCGAGCGCCTCGCGCTGGAACAGATCCAGCGCGGCGACTGGCTGCTGCAGGCCGCGCTGCACGCGCCGACCACGCGGGTCGACATCGACTTCCGCCTGTTGCCCGACGAACTCCGCGACTTCACCCACTGGACCCCGGTGCACCTGCACCTGGGCACCCAGGACGTCACCGGGCGCCTGGCCCTGCTCGAAGGCGAACAACTGGAGCCTGGCCACCGCGCCTTCGCCCAACTGGTGCTGAACGCGCCGATCCAGGCCCTGCATGGCGACCGCCTGGTGCTGCGCGACCAGTCGGCGCAGCGCACCCTTGGCGGCGGGCGGGTGCTCGACGGCGCCGCGCCGGCGCGCAACCGACGAACGCCGGCACGTCTGGCACAGCTTCAGGCGCTGCGCCAGGAAAGCCTGGAGGAGGCGCTGCCGACCTTGCTCGGCGCGGCCGAGAACGGCCTCGACCCGCAACGCCTGGTGCAATCCTTCAACCGCCCGCGCGAGCACTGGCGGCTGCCGGAAGAGGTGGTCGAGGTGCAGACCCGCCTCGGCCCCCGGTTGTTCGCCGGGGAGCGCTGGTTCGCCCTGGTCGAGCAACTGCTCGCCGGCCTGCGGCGCTTCCACGAAGAGCTACCGGACGAACTCGGTCCCGACCGCGACCGCCTGCGTCGCTACGCCCTGCCGCAGCTGGAGCGGCCGGTGTTCATCGCCCTGCTCGACGCCGCCCTGGCCGGCGGCGATGTGCACAGCAGCGGGCCCTGGCTGCACCTGCCCGGCCACGAAGTGCGCCTGAGCGATAGCGAGGAGCAACTGCGCGCGCGCCTCTGGCCGCTGCTCGAAGCCGGCCGCTACGACCCGCCCTGGGTCCGCGACCTGGCCCGCGAGCTGCGCCAGGATGAAGCCGTCATGCGCAACCTGCTGCGCAAGCTGGCACGCCTGGGCCAGTTGCAGCAGGTGGTGCGCGACCTGTTCTACCCGGAAGCCACCCTGCGTCAATTGGCCGAGATCGCCGTGCAGGTGCGCGACCCCGCCGGGCTGATCCGCCCGGCGGAATTCCGCGACCGCCTGGGCATCGGCCGCAAGCGCAGCATCCAGATCCTCGAGCACTTCGACCGCATCGGCCTGACCCGCCGCATCGGCAACGACCGTCGCCTGCGCGAGGGTTCGGCGCTGGCCGAACAGTTGCTCGGCGGCGTCTCGCCCTGAGTCTCAGGGGCCGACGCGCTGCCCCTGGCTCAGGCACTCGATGAACAGCGCGAACAGTTCCGACTGCGAGCCGACTTCCAGCTTGGTGTAGAGATTCTTCCGGTGCATGCGCACGGTCTCCGGGGAGATGTCCATCAGCCGCGCGCTGGATTTCGCCGAGTGGCCGCTGAGCAGCAGGTGGCAGGCCTCGCGTTCGCGGTCGGTGAGCACGTCGCGACCGAAGCCGCGCAGCACTTCCTGAAGGCGCGGGGCGAGGTCGGCCTGCGGGTTCGGCGAGAGGTCGGCGCGCCCGGCGCAGAACTGCCGGGCCAGCTCCAGCACCGGCGGCGCCAGGCCGGCGAGGACGGCGACCTGGGCGTCGCTGTAGCGGCTCGCCGAAAGGCCGTTGTAGAGACAGATCGAGAGCTTCTCGGTGGGGCCGAGGTCGAGGATGTAGTAGACGTCCTCCACCGCTCCGGCGCCGAGGTAGTAGGTCTGGTAGTAGGCGCTCTGGAAGAAGTCGTCGGGGGCGATCTCGCCGAGGGTGTAGAAGCCTTCCGGAAGGCCTTCCTCCACCGCCAGGCAGAAAGGGTCGAGCAGGTAGCCGCGGGAGAAGTAGCGGCGGATGATCGCCTCGCGGAAGCGCTCGGCGATGCCGCGCTCGTAGAGCAGGGTGGGCGCGTGGCCCTTGCGTTCCAGGCTGATCATGCTCGACTCGATCGGCACCAGTTGGTGGATGGCGTCGACCAGCGCGGCGAGGAAGTCGGGTTGGCGCAGGCGCCGGATCGCCAGCGCCAGGTGTTCGTGCCAGCGGTCGAGCGCGTTCGGGGCGATGGCCTGCATGGACGGTACGGCTCGTTCTTGTCGTTGTCGCCGCAGGATAGCAAGCCGCGTCGGCCGCACCCAGCGCTTACCCCAAAATGGGGTATGGCCCGCCGCGCGGTGCTCTTGCACCCTCGGAGCATCCATCCGAGAAGAGCGACAGCCCGATGAACGCAAGAATGCACGCCACGTCCCCCCTCGGCGACGCCGACCTGGTCCGTGCCGACCAGGCCCACTACATGCACGGCTACCACGTGTTCGACGACCACCGCGTCAACGGCTCGCTGAACATCGCCGCCGGCGACGGCGCCTATATCTACGACACCGCCGGCAACCGCTACCTCGACGCGGTGGGCGGCATGTGGTGCACCAACATCGGCCTGGGGCGCGAGGAAATGGCTCGCACCGTGGCCGAGCAGACCCGCCTGCTGGCCTATTCCAATCCCTTCTGCGACATGGCCAACCCGCGCGCCATCGAACTCTGCCGCAAGCTCGCCGAGCTGGCCCCCGGCGACCTCGACCACGTGTTCCTCACCACCGGCGGTTCCACCGCCGTGGACACCGCGATCCGCCTCATGCACTACTACCAGAACTGCCGCGGCAAGCGCGCCAAGAAGCACGTCATCACGCGGATCAACGCCTACCACGGCTCGACCTTCCTCGGCATGTCGCTGGGCGGCAAGAGCGCCGACCGGCCGGCCGAGTTCGACTTCCTCGACGAGCGCATCCACCACCTCGCCTGTCCCTATTACTACCGCGCTCCGGAAGGGCTGGGCGAAGCCGAGTTCCTCGATGGCCTGGTGGACGAGTTCGAACGCAAGATCCTCGAACTGGGCGCCGACCGGGTGGGGGCGTTCATCTCCGAGCCGGTGTTCGGCTCCGGCGGCGTGATCGTCCCGCCCGCGGGCTACCACCGGCGGATGTGGGAGCTGTGCCAGCGCTACGACGTGCTGTACATCTCCGACGAAGTGGTGACCTCCTTCGGCCGCCTCGGCCACTTCTTCGCCAGCCAGGCGGTGTTCGGCGTACAGCCGGACATCATCCTCACCGCCAAGGGCCTCACCTCCGGCTACCAGCCGCTGGGCGCGTGCATCTTCTCCCGGCGCATCTGGGAGGTGATCGCCGAGCCGGACAAGGGCCGCTGCTTCAGCCATGGTTTCACCTACTCCGGCCACCCGGTGGCCTGCGCGGCGGCGCTGAAGAACATCGAGATCATCGAGCGCGAGGGCTTGCTCGCCCACGCCGACGAGGTCGGCCGCTACTTCGAGGAGCGCCTGCAAAGTCTCCGCGACCTGCCCATCGTCGGCGACGTGCGCGGGATGCGCTTCATGGCCTGTGTCGAGTTCGTCGCCGACAAGGCGAGCAAGGCGCTGTTTCCGGAAAGCCTGAACATCGGCGAGTGGGTCCACCTGCGGGCGCAGAAGCGCGGCCTGCTGGTTCGTCCGATCGTCCACCTGAACGTGATGTCGCCGCCGCTGATCCTCACCCGCGAACAGGTCGATACCGTGGTCCGGGTGCTGCGCGAGAGCATCGAGGAAACCGTGGAGGATCTTGTCCGCGCCGGTCACCGGTAAGCGCCGGGGCGCCGCCGGCGCCCCACCCGAACATTCAGGAGACCCCCAATGGACGACAACAAGAACAAGGTCCTGCGGTTGCGCGATGTGGTGCTCTACACGGTCTCGGCGATGCTCTTCATGGACCAGATCGCCCTGGCTTCCTCCCTCGGTCCGTCGAGCCTGTTCTGGTGGCTCTACGTGCTGGTCCTGCTGTTCCTGCCGATGGCCATGATGACCTCCGAGCTGGGCACCGCCTTCCCCGCCAACGGCGGCGTCTACCACTGGGTGCGCAGCGCCTTCGGCTTCCGCTGGGGGGCCCGGGTGTCATGGATGTACTGGGTCAACAACGCACTGTGGATGCCTTCGGTCTACACCCTGTTCGGCAGCATGCTCGGCGCCTTCTATTTCCCCGAGCTGAGCCTCTGGGGCAAGATCGCCATCGGCATAGCCCTGGCGCTGCTCACCGCGGCGTTCAACGTGGTCGCGCTGCGCCTGGGCAAGTGGCTGCCGAACCTCGGCGCGCTGCTCAAGCTGCTCGCGGTGCTCGCCCTGGGCGTCGGCGGCCTGCACTTCGGCTGGAACCATGGCTTCGCCAACGACTTCAGCCTGGACTCCATCGTCCCGTCCTCGCCGGGCCAGATGGCCGCGCTGGGAGTGATGGTCTATGGCATCATGGGGACCGAGCTGGCCTGTTGCAGCGCCGCGGAGATGCGCAACGCGCGCCGCGACATCCCGCGCGCGGTGCTGATCTCCGGGCTGATCGTCGGCGCCTTCAACATCTTCGGCACCCTCGGCGTGCTGGCCGCGGTACCGGCCGAGGAAACCGACGTCACCCGGATCTTCGCCCATACCCTCTACAACATCTACGGCCACGACGGCGCCGGCGGGATGCTCGCCGACCTGGTCGGCGCCTTCGTCCTGTTCACCCTCTTCACCAACATGGTCACCTGGAGCATGGGCACCAACCGTGCCGCGGTGGAAGCGGCCAAGGCCGGCGAGCTGCCGGCGCTGTTCGGCGTGGTCCATTCGCGCCACGGCACGCCGATCGGCTCGGCGGTGCTGGCCTCGGCGGTGAGCATCGTCCTGCTGCTGCTCTACGGCCTGGTGGCGCACACTGCCGAGGAACTGTTCTGGACCCTGCTGTCGATCTTCGCCATGGTTTTCATGATGCCCTATGTGCTGATGTGCCTGGCCTTCGTCCGCCTGCGCCGCGCCGACCCGCGTCCACGGCCCTACCGGATGCCGCTGGGCGACCGCCTGGCCAGTCTCTGGGCGCTGTTCGTCGCGCTGCATGTGCTGGCCGGCATCTGCCTGTTCGTCGTCACCCCCGGCGCGCCGATGGACTGGGCCTACGCCGGCAAGATCGTCGGCGGCGTGGCGCTGGCCCTGGCCGTGGGCGAACTGCTGATCCGCCAGGCGGCGCGAAGGCGCGGCGTGATGTCACTGCGCGGTGCCTACGGTTGAGGAGCGGCCCTGTCGCAACACCGCCTATGGCGTTAATGTGCCGTTAACGCCCTTGGTGGGTAATGGGTCGCAGCGCAACACGGAGAAGGTCGTCATGTCCGAACGAGAGCACTGGCAACGGGTATACGAGAGCAAGCCGTCCGACGCGGTGAGCTGGTTCCAGGCCGAGGCCACGCTGTCTCTCGACCTGATCCGACGCATCGGCGCGCCCCGCGAGGCGGCGATCATCGATGTCGGCGGCGGCGCCTCGACCCTGGTCGACGGCCTGCTCGCCGAAGGCTTCGGCGACCTGACGGTGCTCGACCTTTCCGACGCCGCCCTGCGTGTCGCCCGCAACCGCCTCGGCGCGCGCGGCGAAGAGGTGCGCTGGATCGCCGGCGACATTACCGGCGTCGACCTGCCGGAAGCCACCTACGATGTCTGGCACGACCGCGCCGTGTTCCACTTCCTTACCACTGCCGAAGCCCGCCGCGCCTACGTGCGCCAGGTGATGAAGGCGGTCCGCCACGGCGGCCACGTGATCGTCGCCACCTTCGCCGCCGACGGCCCGACCGAATGCAGCGGCCTGCCAGTCATGCGCTACGACGCCGACGAACTGCACGCCGAGTTCGGCTCCGCCTTCCAGCTCACCGAGCACCGCGACGAACACCACGTCACTCCCGCCGGCCGGGTCCAGCACTTCGTCTACTGCCATTGCCTGAAACGCCTGTGAAGTGCTCCGAGGCTGGGCTACGCTCTGCTCGCCCGGCCATGCGAACGACTTTCCATGACATCCGGTATTTCTTCTTCGGACCCCGGCCTGATAAGCTCCCGTCTCGAGGAAAACCTCTTGCAAATCAAAGAGGAAGGCAATCACGCCCGGTGGCGTGGCCGGACTTCAAATCCGGTGGGGGACGGCAGCCGTTCCTGGGTGGGTTCGACTCCCACTGCCTTCCGCCAATTCTCCGCTCGCTTTCGGCGGCCATCGTGTCTCACAGGATCAAGCGTCTATCTCGGTCCGTTCCAGCAGAAGCAGCGTCTCACCCGTCCCCGTCGTCTCCCTGACCAGCGCTCCCCGCTCATTCCAAAACGCACTCCTGCCCGCCGCCTTCCAGCCACCCGTCGGCCCGCCATGGTTGGCCAGCAGCACGCCCATTCCGTGCTCGCGGGCATAACCGGCCAGTAGGGCCGAGTCGGCCGGGTAGCCGTTTTCTCCGATCAGCGCGCTGGCGATGTAGAGGCGAGCGCCGGCACGGGCGGCGTGGGCTGGGTGGCTGGGTTGGCTGAAGTCGGCGCAGACCGCCAACGCCATCGGCAGGCCGTCGATCTCCAGCAGGGGGCCGCCGTCGCCGGCTGAGAAGTGGCGTTCCTCGCCCGCGTGCAGGTGCTGCTTGGCATAGACGCCGAGGCTGCCGTCGGCGCCGAGGATCAGGGCGGCGATCAGCGGCTTGGCATGCTTCGGCGAGCGCAGCGGCAGGCCGACCACCGTGGTCATCCGTGCCTGCTCGGCGAGCTGGCGCAGCGGTTGCAGCAGGGGCGTGTCCGCCGGCTGGGCGAGGGCGGCGGCAGCGGTGGGTTCGTAGCCGGTGAGCGACAGTTCGGGAAACACCAGCAGGCGCACGCCCCGTGCCTGGGCGATACGCATCAGGCGCAGGTGGTCGTCGAGGTTGCGTGGCAGGTCGGCGGGGTGGGCGCAGCTCTGGGCGGCGGCGATCAGCGTCATGGGGCTGTCTCGGGTATGGATGGCACAAATTCGCCAGTAGAGCCGAAGGCAGCATTTCCGGGAAGAGGCGATTAGCGGCTGCGCTACGTTTGGCTGGGGAGGGCGCTTTCGTCGCCGCGAAGCCGTAAGATAACGCGCTTCATGGCGCGCCCGACGGACGGGTGCGCACGCTTGCCTCGGGAGAACAGGGATGGCCGAGATCAATCCGCTTTCAACGGACCTGCAACAGCAACTGGCGGAGCTGCAGGCACAGGGGCTCGCCTTGCTTGGCGTCGCCGCGGACGAGACGCCGGCGCAGATCGTCGCCGCCGTCACCGACTACGTGCGCGATGCGAGGGAGCAGGGGCGCAGCCTCGACGACGAGGCGGTCTTCGCCCTCGGCGCGCTGATCGGCGCGCAGTACGTGCGTGGCCTCGGCTGGCACTGGGGCGACGTGACCTGGGACGGCGACCCGGACAGCGCCGCCGTCGGCGTGCTCAGCCCCGACGAATCGCTGTTCAACAACCCCATCGGCTGGGTAGGCCAGATCGCCGAAAGCGGCGGCGGGGTGCCGTTCATGCTCAGCTACAACATGATCCTGGCCAACCAGGTGCCGCTGTTCGAGCGGGGCAGCGCCACCGGTCTCTATTGAGCATGCAGGCGGATCGCCGCGACGCGCCGGCGCATCCCGCCAGGCGGGGCCGACAACCTGAACGGCCGGCGTCAGGCGCCGCGACCCGCCGAGCAGCGCCAACCGGCGAACGAGGTGCGGGTGACCGTGGTGGAACAGACGCTGCCTCTGAGAAACCGCGCCTGCGGCGCTTTCCAGGAAGGCAGCCTGGAACGACGCGACTGCCGAGCCCATATCGGGCTGCAATTCCGCGATTGAGTGGGCTGCGGGTTCGCGACTCGGCTGGCCTTCCTGGGAACACTTCTGAGGTTTTCGCATGACGGATCTTGAACACGCGGTGGAAAGCAACCGACGCGCCTGGGACGCGTCCGCCGACAGTCACCTGCGTGGCAGCGGCTGGCAGGAATTGTCGCTGGCGGTACAGGAAACCGGCTTCAGTTGCCTGGACGAGACCCTGGCTGGCGTGCTGCGCAATCTGGACCTGGCCGGCAAGGCGGCGGTCCAGGTCGGCTGCAACAACGGCCGGGAAGTGCTTTCGCTGTACGCCTTCGGCGTCGCGCGGGCGGTGGGGATCGACCAGTCCGTCGCCTTCCTCGCCCAGGCGCGGCAACTGGCCGAGCGCTCGCCGCATCAGCCGCGTTTCGTCGAAGCCAATGCCTACGAGCTGCCGGCCGAGCTGAACGGTCAGTTCGACCTGCTGCTGATCACCATCGGTGTGCTCAACTGGATGCCCGACATCGCGCGCTTCTTCGCCTCGGTGAGCGGCCTGCTGAAGCCGGGCGGGCAATTGGCGATCTATGAGACCCACCCGTTCCTGGAGATGCTCGAACCCGAGTCGGAGCGACCGTTCGAACTGCGCAACGACTACTTCACCGACACGCCCCACGTATCCCGGGAGGCCATCGTCTACGAAGGCAGCGGCAGCGATACCGGCATCGCCAGCTACTGGTACGTCCACCCGCTCGGCGACATCCTCGGCGGGCTGCTCGGCGCCGGCCTGCGCCTGAGTCACTTCAAGGAGTACCCGCACTCGAACCGCGAGGAACTCTACGACCTCTACGAGGACGGACCGCTGGCGATCCCGATGTGCTACACGCTGGTCGCGGTCAAGGCATGACCTGCGTCGAGGCCGAGCGAGGCGCGCCGCTGCGTGTGGTGGTGGTCGGCACCAGCGGGGCCGGGAAGACGACCTTCTCCGCCGCGCTGGCCGCCAGGCTGGGTTGTACGCATGTCGAACTCGACCGACTCTACTGGGGCCCCGGCTGGCAAGCCGTGCCCCACGAACGCTTCGAGCACGCCGTGGAGCGGGCGACGACGGCGCCGCGCTGGGTCGCCGACGGCAACTACAGCGCCGTCCGCGAGTTGCTCTGGGGCCGCGCCACCCACGTGGTATGGCTGAATTTCGGGCGCTGGACGGTGTTCTCCCGGGTCCTTCGCCGCACCCTGGCCCGGGGCCTGCTGCGCACCCGCCTGTCCCACGGCAACCGTGAATCGCTGCGGATGGCGTTCTGCTCCAGGGATTCGATCCTGCTCTGGTCATGGACCACCTTCGCAGGCAACCGCCGCAAATACACCGGCCTGCGCGAGGATCCGCGGTTCGCGCATTTGCGCTGGGTGGAGGTTGGCGAGCCGGGGAGGGTGGGGGAGGTGATCGAGAGGTTGGTGGAAGCCGCGCTCGCACAGTCGCAGTAGTGAGCGAAGCACGCTATCCGCCTCAGTCCTGGGGCTTGCTTACCCGGCTGCGCAGCGACTCGAAATAGGCTGTATCGGCGGGGCCGCCTGGCGTCGATTCCGCGCCGGCGACCAGCGTTTCACGCAGTTCCCTGGCGTGCATTTCGCGTTCTCCCCTTACCAGGCCACTCTGTATCACTGGGTGCCGCGTCGCCGCCAGCGCCCGGCCGAGAATCCTTGCGACGACCTCGTCCTTGCCACGGGTATAGGCCTCGCGGTCGGTGGGGTAGTGGCGGGCCAGGGCGTGCTTGGTTTCGGCGTAGAGGCGGGCGTCGTCGGGGTGGTTGCGCAGCCAGTCGCGGAACAGCAGGTAGCGGTCGGCCTGGGCCAGGGGCATGACATGGACATGGTGGGTGCGGCCATGGCCGAAGGGCGGCATGCCTTTGACGAAGAACATCCGCGGGGTGTTCGGGTTCTCGCGCCAGAACTGGTAGCCGAGGCCCTCCAGCGGGGCTACCAGCCGCTGCGGATCGTGGCCGGGCGGCGGCAGCAGGAGGATGTCGATGATCGGCTTGGCGTCGAGCCCGGGCACCGCGGTGCTGCCGACATGCTCGATGCCCAGCCCGGGCAGCGCCAGCGCCGTGCGGATGGCCTCGGCTTCGGCGGCGAAGTGTTGTGGCCAGGCGGGGTCGGCAGGCAGCACCTCGATGCGGTCGTCGTCGGCGTTGCTCCAGCGTTGGCCGTCGAAGCGGGGCGGTTGGGGTGAGGACATGGCGGACTCCGGGGATATGCGGGAGATTGGCGGCGATGGAGAGCTGGGGTAGGGCGAATAACGCCAGCGGCGTTATCCGCCTTCCGCGAGCGGGGTGCGGGTAAAACCCGGGAGTCTCAGAAGTCCAGTGCCTGCACCCCTGGATGCTGCGGATCGAACCCATCCAGGCGCATGCGCTCGGCGAATGCCTCCCGCGCCGCGTCTCCCTGGAGAAACGCGCTCCGCGCCGAGGCCCAGTCGTCCGGTTGCAGCCGTACCATCCAGCCCTCGCCGTAGCAATCCCGGTTGATCAGCGCCGGGCGCTTGACCACCGCCGGGTTGCTCGCCAGCAGGGTCCCGGCCAACGGGCTGCGGGCCGAGGAGGCAGCCTTGGCGAACTCGACCACGCCGAAGCTGCGGTCGCGTTCGATGTGCCAGCCGTCGCGCTTGGGGGTGAAGGCGAAGATTTCGCCATACAGCGCGCAGCCGTAGGCGCTCAGGCCCAGGGTCAGGCTGCCGTCGACTTCCTCGCGCAACCACAGGTTGTAGTCCGGGGCGTAGAACAGCCCGTCGGGGAACTCCAGGCCGTGCAGGTTCGCGCTCATAGGGTCAGCACCCGCTCGGATTCGAGGATCAGCCGTGCCAGTTCGCCGCCGCTGGAGATTTCGTCGAGTTCCTCGATCAGTTCGCTTTCGTCGATGTTCACCCCGGGTTGGCGGCACATCAGCAGGCGCGCGCCGGCCTCGCGGGCCTGGCGGATGAAGTGGCGCAGCGGCTCGCCGCCGTCCAGCGCGCGCAACTGGTCGGCGACGGCGCGGCGGGCCAACTGCACGCCTTCGCCGCTGAGGAACAGGGTCACCTCGGCGTCCATGCAGGCCAGCAGGGTAGCGGTGTGGAAGGGCGCGGCGCAGCGGGCCGGGGTGCTCGGGCCGCTGGAGACGATGATGAGGACGCGCTGGGCGTGGGTGTCAGGGTTCAAGGGGCTTGTCCATCTGGATCAGCGCCACGCGCCGGCCGTCCGGATTGTGGCGTTCGGCGATGGCGCGCGGCTGGTAGCCGAGCTGGGTATAGAGCAGCAGCCCGGCGGCGTTGGCGTTGAAGCAGGAAATCTTCATCAGGCGCGCTTTGTACTGTTCGCGGGCGAGGTTTTCCATGACCCCGATCAGGTAGCGGGCCACGCCCAGGCCGCGCGCGGCGGGCGCCACCATCATGTTGCCGAGGGCGCAGAAGTCGCCGTGCTGCCACTGGTAGAAGTTGGCGAAGCCGAGCACCTGTCCGTCGTGCACGGCCACGGTGCTGCCGCGGCGTTCGGCGATGGCGGCGGCCAGCTGGGCGACGCTGAACGGCCAGATCGCCTTGGGGTAGCAATAGAAGAGTTCGTCGCGGTCCTGGGGGAAGCCGGCGACCGTCTCCAGGTCACCGGTCTCCGCCGGGCGGTGGCTGAGCTGCATGTCAGCGCGGCGGGTATTGCGACATGACTTTCTGCACCGTCTCGCGGATCGCCTGCTCGCGCTCGGCCGGGCTCGGCGGGCTGGTGCGCATGATCTGCTCGCCGCTGCCGCGCCAGACCAGTTTGCCGTCCTTGCCGTCGAACAGGTCGACCTGGAGGGTGGCAACCTTGTAATTCACGGTGCGCGTCTCGGCCATCGCCGGGCCGCCCCAGTATCCTCCCCAGTAGCCGCCCCAGTAACCGCCGCCGTAGTTGGTGGTGATCTGGTCCTGGCGATCGTCGACGATCAGGTAGGCGCGCACCGTGACGTCGCCCCTGGCGTTGCCCTGGGCCGGACGCAGGCCGCGCTGGTCGAGCTGCTGGGCGACGGCTTCGCGGATGCGTTGCTCGGTGAGGTCGCTCTTGATGCGTGGGTCGTCGGGGCGGTATTCGAAGGCGGGTTGCGACCAGCTCCAGCTACGGTAGGCGGCGAAGTCGCGGGAGCTGTCGAAGTCGCGGTCGAGCTGGGTGGTTTCGCAGGCTGCGAGGCTGAGGAGCAGGCCGAGCAGCAGGATTCGGCGGATCATGGTTTTTCTCCAGTCAGAGTTCACATCCAAGCTCAGCGCCGGATGAAAGGCAAGAGGAAACGCGGGTTTGAAGCGTCTCCACAAGTAACGTTGGCGAGCACCCGCCCTATAGGGCGCGACGGGAGAATGAAATGAATCGAAGTATTGCGATCCTGCTGCTGGGCCTGTCGCTGACCGGCTGCGTCGAGGCACGCTCGGTGGTACCGGCGGATGGCCCGGGCCCGCTGCTGGTGGCCCATCGCGCCGGCACCGCGGACTACCCGGAGAACACCCTGCTGGCGATCCGCAAGGCGCTGGACAACGGCGCCGACGCGCTATGGTTGTCGGTGCAGTTGAGCGCCGATGGCCACCCGGTGCTCTATCGCCCCGCTGGCCTGGCGGTCCTGACCCAGGGCGCCGGCGCGGTCGGCCAGTCGAGCCTGGCCGAGCTGGCGCGCTTGAACGCCGGCTATATGTTCAAGGCCGAGGACGGCAGCTATCCCTACCGCCAGAAGCCGCTGCGGATTCCTACGCTGCGCCAGGCGCTGCGGGCGATCCCGCCGCAGGTGCCGGTGTTCCTCGACATGAAGTCGCTGCCGGTGGAGCCGCTGGTCGATGCCGTGGCCGGCGAGCTGGAGCGGCAGAAGGCCTGGTCGCGGGTGCGTTTCTATTCCACCGAGAAGGCCGCCAACGACTACCTGACGCAGCGCTACGCGGACCGCGCGCGACAGTTCGAAAGCCGCGATGCGACGCGCAACCGCCTGGTCGGCCTGGCCTTCGGCGAGCGCTGCGAGGCACCGCCGGCCGGCGGCACCTGGATGGGCATCGAGCTGCGCCGCGAACTGACGGTGACCGAGCGCTTCACCCTTGGCGAGTCTTCCTACAAGGTGCCGGCGGCGCAGTTGTGGACGCGCAAAGCGATGGACTGCGTGCGCCGCGAGCCGGTGAAGGTGGTGATGTTCGGCATCGAGACCGCCGAGGACTACCGCACCGCGCGCGCCCTGGGCGCCGACGCGGTGATGAGCAACTCGCCCAGGAAGATGGAGGCGATCCGCCGCCGGGTGCTCGCCGATCAGCCCGGCGGGTAGCTCGACAGCGCCCGTTTCACCGCTTCGCGCAGGGCCTTGGCCTGTTCGCTGGCGGAGTCGCCGGAGTCGAACTCGGCGCTGTTGCCCCACACCGGCTGGCCGCTGCGGGCGTCGTTCAGCTCGACGCGGACCACGGTGACCTGCACGGTGTAGCTGCGGGTCACCGGGTAGCTGGCGCCATAGCCGTACCAGGGATCGCGCCAGCCGCCGTAGTTGCCGTAGTAGCCGCCGTAGTAGTCGGTGACCTGGCGGGTGCGCAGTTCGTTGCGCAGGAACGCGCTGACCTGCAGGTCGCCCGCGCTGCCCGGCCGCGCCGGGCGCAGGCCGCGCTGGTCGAGCTGCTGGCTGACGGCGTCGCGCAACTGGTTGTCATCCAGGCCCTGGGGAAAGCCGCTGACCCCGGCGGCGGCCCAGCTCCAGCTACGGTAGCGGGCGTAGTCGCGCGGCGCCGCCGGATAGGCGCCGGGATCGAGGCCGGGATTGGCCGCGGTGGCCGGCTGCGGCGGGTAGGGCAGAGAGCTGGCGCGGTAGGGATTGTCGCCCTGGCAGGCACCGAGGGCGGCCAGGCTGGCGAGTAACGGCAGGATCAACAGTCGCGATTGCATGCTCGACGCTCCGTGGCCGCGCTACGTCGGCGGCCCTTGCAGGCTCAGACTGCATTCTGCGCCTTTCATTGGGGGCGGCACAGCCAGTGCAGGTAGCGGCCAAGCCCGGCAAAGGCCGGGTGGCGGCGGTAGGCCAGTTCCATTTCCACCAGGTCGAGCCGTTCGGCCTTGGCCTGGAACTCGCTCGGCATGTAGTCGTGGAACACCCGCACGCCGCTGCGCGCCTCGATGCGCCAACGCGCTGCCAGCGCCTGTTCCAGCTCGCGCGGGTCGAGCGGGCGCTGCGGGGTCAGGCTCTGCCCCTCGCCAGCGAAGCGTTCCTTGCGCAGCTTGCGGAAGTGGCCCTTGAGCAGGTTGCGGTAGATCAGCGCGTCGCGATTGTAGAAGGCCAGCGACAGCCAGCCGCCGGGTGCGCAGAGTTGGTGCAGCACCGGCAGGATCGCATGGGGTTCGGCCAGCCACTCGAGCACGGCGTGGCAGAGCACCAGGTCGTAGGGCTCGGTGAGCTGGCCGAGCAGTTCCTGCCAGGGCGCCTGGATGAATTCGGCGGCCTGCCCGGCTTCGGCGAAGCGCTGGCGGGCGCCGTCGAGCATGGGTTGCGCTGGCTCGGCGAGGGTTACGCGGTGGCCGCGAGCGGCCAGCCAGAGCGACATGTGGCCGAGCCCGGCGCCGATGTCGAGGACCCGCAGAGGTCGCTCCGGGAGGGCCTCGGCGAGGTCGGCCTGGAGTACCGCGAGGCGGATCGCACCCTTGGCGCCGCCATAGATCTTTTCGGCGAAGCGCGTCGCCAGTTCGTCGAAATGGCGGTCGCTCATGGCAGGAAGCGCCGTTCGCAGTCGGCCAGCTTGGCGCGCACCACCTGTTCCAGGTCGAGGCCGGTTTCCCCGCAGAACAGCAGCAGATAAAGGACGATGTCGCCAACTTCCTGGCCAGCGTGTTCGAGCTGCTCGGCCGACAGCGTGCGCGACTGGTCTTCCGTCAGCCACTGGAAGATCTCCACCAGTTCGGCCATCTCGACGCTGGCGGCCATGGCCAGGTTCTTCGGGCTGTGGAATTGGCGCCAGTCGTTGCGGTCGCGGATGGCGTGCAGGCGCGCGGTGAGTTCGTGCAGGTCCATGGGGGATTCTTCGCGGTGGCGGTAAGCAGGCGCATAGCTTCGGGCTTTGCGCCCGAAGCTTCAAGGCATGGCGGACCGGCGTCAGCCCTGTAGCCGGCTCCAATGCCCGGCCATGTGCGGCAGGTCGTCCTTGCCGCGCAGGCTGAACTGGCCGTCCGCCGCCGCCGCGCTGGCCAGGAGGGTGAGGCTGGCCGGCAGCAGCACTGGCTTCTGGAAGCGCACCTCGACCCGATAGCCCGAGGCTGGCAGTCGCTCGCCGAGGGCGGCCAGGCTGCGAGCCTTGTTCCACAGGCCGTGGGCGATGGCGCGGGGAAAGCCGAACAGCTTGGCGCTGGGCGCCGACAGGTGGATCGGGTTGTAGTCGCCGGCGGCACGGGCATAGCGCCGGCCGATGTCGGCGGGCGCCTTCCAGTTGTCGACCGGCTCCAGCGGCAGCGGCTCCTGCTCGGCTTTCGGCGGAATTTCGCCGGGCACCTTGACGCCGCGGCAGAGCACCTTGCTGTCGCCGACCCAGAGCAGGCCAAGCTGGTCTTCCAGGCGGGTGACGATGCTGAAGGTGGCGCCCTTGTCGTGCGGTTGCAGGTTTTCCACCGCGACGCTCACGGTGAACGGGCCGAGGCCGCCGAGCGCGCGCAGCACGTCGATGCGGTTCTCCAGGTGGACCAGGCCGAGCAGCGGGAAGGGGAAGCGCTTGTCGGTGAGCAGCGCCATCTGCAGCGGGAAGGCGAGGATGTGCGGGTAGGTCGGCGGCAGCAGGCCGTCGTCGCGGAAGCCGCAGACCTGGCGGTAGCGCTCGAGGTGCTTCGGGTCCACCGTGACCTGGCTGCGCAGGCCGCGCTCGGGCAGGGCCTTGCCGCGGATGCCGCGGCGCAGTGCGGCGCGCAGGAACAGGCCGGGCAGGGCGGGTGGGGCGGGCAGGTCGAGCCAGGCGGTGGGCATTGGACATCTCCTCGAAATAGGTGGCTGTCAGCTTAGTCGAGCACCCGCAGCAGGCATTGGCCGCCTGGCCGACGCCGCTGGCAGGGCGGTCAATCGGCTCCGGGATGCGTCTGCATCGAGATTTTCGACCACGCCGGCGGCTAGTCGATCTGAGGGTTTTTCCGTCATGCGGGATGGGTTATTTCTATGGCCTCTCCTTGAGAGGGGATGGCAAAGCTGCCTAAGATGGGCCCGCCCCATGGATAACTAGAAAAAACACCATGCGTGATCTGACCGACGATGTAGCGCTGATGCGCCCGGTGATCGACGCCCTGCGCGCCAGCGGCTGCGATCCGGACCGGGTCCTGGTCCGTGTCGGGCTGCCGCCGGGTGGCCTGCCGGCCGGCCGTTTCCCCCATTCCGCACAGAACCTGTTCTGGAAGGCCGCCGCCGACGAGTGCGGCGAAGAGCATGTCGGCCTGCACCTGGCCGAGCACCTGCCGGCGTTCCACGGCCTGCTCCTGGAATACCTGTTCCTCTCCAGCGATACCTTCGGCGCCGGCCTGCGCCATTCCCTGCGCTACGTACGCCTGCTGTCCGACACCCTGCAGGCGCAACTGGAGGTGGAGGGCGAGCGCGCGGTGCTGTCGCTGGGCGAATCGCCGGCGATCAACCGCCACTTCCCGGAAATGCTCGCCGGCGCGGTGATCCGCCTGTTCGGCGCGCTCACCGAGGGCGAGTTCAAGCCGCTGGAAGTGCAACTGATGAACGAAACCGGCGCGCCGATGGAGCGCTACCGTGCGGTCTACGGCTGCCCGACGATCCTCGGCATGCCGCGCTACGCGCTGGTATTCGATGCCGCGGTGCTGGACAAACCCTCGCGCCACGCCGCCCCGGAACTGCTGCGCATGCACGAGTCGCTGGCGCGCCGGCAACTGGCCGAGGTGGAGCGCCTGGACCTGGTGCGCCAGGTCCGCGAACTGATCGGCGAGTTGCTGGTGGACGGAGGCGCCACCCTGGAGCAGGTCGCCGCGCGCCTCGGCATGCCGGCCCGACGTCTGCGCGAACGCCTGGCGATGGCCGGGGTGCGCTTCAACGACCTGGTCACCGACTACCGCTGCCGACTGGCCAAGGAACTGCTGCTGAAGACCGACGAGCGCATCGAAGTGATCGTCGAACGCACCGGGTTTTCCGAGCCGAGCACCTTCTATCGCGCGTTCAAGCGCTGGGTCGGCGAGACGCCGGTGGAGTTCCGCCGGCGCGGGCAGCAGGGGCGCGGGTAGGGCCTGTCCGAAGGGGCTACCGGTGTTTTCCTGGTGCAGGACGCCTGCCCGTCGCCGGGGAGTTAGGGGCCGCCTCAGGCCCCCAGCAGGCTCTGCCCGCACACCCTCAGCACCTGGCCGCTGACCGCGCCGGACGACGGCTGGGCGAACCAGGCCACCGTTTCGGCGACGTCCTGCGGCAGGCCGCCCTGGCTCATGGAGTTCATCCGCCGGCCGGCCTCGCGGATGGTCAGCGGAATGGCGGCGGTCATCTGCGTCTCGATGAAGCCCGGCGCCACCGCGTTGATGGTGATGCCGCGCTTGCCCAGCGCCGGCGCCCAGGCCTGGGCCAGGCCGATCAGGCCGGCCTTGCTCACCGCGTAGTTGCTCTGCCCGAGGTTGCCGGCGATGCCGCTGATCGACGCCAGCAACACCACCCGGCCGTTGTCATGCAGCTTGCCGCCGTCGAGCAGGGCCTGGGTCAGCACCTGCGGGGCATTGAGGTTGACGTTGATCACCGAGTTCCAGAAGTCGCTGCTCATCTTCGCCAGGGTCTTGTCGCGAGTGATCCCGGCGTTGTGCACGACGATATCGACGCCCTCAGGCAGCGCGTCCACCAGTTGCTGCCCGGCGTCCGCGGCGCAGATGTCGAGAGCCACGGCACGGCCGCCGAGGCGCGCGGCGAGGCCTTCGAGGGCCTCCCTGGCCGGCGGCACGTCGAGCAGCACCACTTCCGCGCCGTCGCGCGCCAGGGTTTCCGCGATGGCCGCGCCAATGCCGCGGGCGGCGCCGGTGACCAGCGCGCGCTGGCCGGCCAGCGGCTTGCTCCAGTCGTGGACCTGGGCGCTGTTGGCGGCAAGACGGATCACCTGGCCGGAGACGTAGGCGCTCTTCGGCGAGAGGAAGAAGCGCAGTGCGCCTTCCAGTTGGTCCTCGGCGCCCTTGCCGACGTACAGCAACTGCACGTTGCCGCCGCGACGGATTTCCTTGCCCAGGGAGCGGGTGAAACCTTCCAGGCTGCGTTGCACGCTGGCGGCGACCGGGTCCTTGAGAGACTCGGGGGGGCGTCCGAGGACCACCACCTTCGGGCATGTGTCGAGGCCCTTGAGCACCGGCTGGAAGAAGTCGCGCAGCGCCACCAACTGCTCGAAGCGGGTCAGGCCGCTGGCGTCGAACAGCACCGCCTTGGCCCGCGGGCTGTGCTCGGCGGTCCAGCGCGGCAGCTCGAACTGTCCCTCGACGGCGGCGAACACCGCGTCGGTCAGCTTGCCGGCGAAGGGCAGCACGGCCTCGGCCAGCGCGCCGCTCCCGCCGATCACCAGCGGGCCGTCCACCGGCCGTACCCGGCCGGCCTGCCAGCGCTCCAGGCGCAGCGGGGAGGGAAGGCCGACGGCGCCAACCAGGCGGCGGCCGACGGGGGAGTTGGCGAAGGCGATGTAACGATCGGTCATGGAACGGGCTCCCGGTGGAAAGGCTCCAAGGCTGAAGGTGGATTCCGCCGGCCAACGATGCCGAGGGAACGCGGGTAACAGTGTGGACAACTCTACGCAGCCACCTGTTCGCCGCAATTGACCGCGCTGACCGGGATAACGGCAGGGCGGCCAATGCGACGCGACCGGCTAAGGTTAGCCTGTGCGCCACTGACCGCTCAGTTAACGGGTCGAGCCTCGGCTCGGCGTAAACGATTCCAGCAAGGAGTTCTTCCATGACCCAGCTGCGCCGGGTCGCCATTGTCGGCGGCAACCGTATTCCCTTCGCCCGCTCGAACACCGTGTACGCCACGGCGAGCAACCAGGAGATGCTCACTTCCGCCCTGGAAGGCCTGGTGGAGCGCTACAACCTGCACGGAGAGCGCCTTGGCGAGGTGGTGGCCGGCGCCGTGCTGAAGCATTCGCGCGACTTCAACCTGACCCGCGAATGCGTGCTCGGTTCGCGCCTGGCCCCGGAAACCCCGGCCTACGATATCCAGCAGGCCTGCGGTACCGGCCTGGAGGCGGCGATCCTGGTGGCCAACAAGATCGCCCTCGGGCAGATCGACAGCGGCATCGCCGGCGGCGTCGATACCACTTCCGACGCGCCGATCGGGGTCAACGAGGGCCTGCGCAAGATTCTCCTCGAGGCCAACCGCGGCAAGAGCAACCTGGACAAGCTCAAGAGCCTGCTGAAGATCCGCCCGCGCCACGTGGTCCCGGCCATCCCGCGCAACGGCGAGCCGCGCACCGGGCTGTCGATGGGGGAGTCCTGCGAACTGATGGCGCAGACCTGGCAGATTCCCCGCGACGAGCAGGACAGGCTGGCCTTCGAGAGCCACCACAAGCTGGCCGCGGCCTATGAGGAGGGCTGGCAGAACGACCTGATGACGCCGTTCCGCGGCCTGACCCGCGACCAGAACCTGCGCCCGGATATCGACCTGGAGAAGATCGGCACCCTCAAGCCGGTGTTCGAGCGCGGTTCGCGCGGCACCCTCACGGCGGCCAACTCGACGCCGCTGACCGACGGCGCCTCGGTGGTACTGCTGGCCAGCGAGGAGTGGGCGAAGGCGCGCGGCCTGCCGATCCTGGCCTATTTCAAGGACGGCGAGGCGGCGGCGGTGAACTTCGTCGATCGCCAGGAGGGCCTGCTGATGGCGCCGGTCTACGCGGTGCCGCGGCTGCTGGCACGCAACGGCCTGAGCCTGCAGGACTTCGACTACTACGAGATCCACGAGGCCTTCGCCGCCCAGGTGCTCTGCACCCTGAAGGCCTGGGAAGACCCCGAGTACTGCAAGACCCGCCTCGGCCTCGACCAGCCGCTGGGCTCCATCGACCGCAGCAAGCTCAACGTCAAGGGCAGCTCGCTGGCCGCCGGCCACCCGTTCGCCGCCACGGGAGGACGGATCGTCGCCAACCTGGCCAAGCTGCTCTCGCTGGCGGAGCAGGGACGCGGGCTGATTTCCATCTGCGCCGCCGGTGGGCAGGGTGTGACCGCGATCATCGAGCGGTAATCCAATAGGGCGAGCGGCCTTGTCGCTCGACGATGTAAGCAACTCCGTGACTTGGGCGGTGCCGTGCGAACGGGACCGCTTTTTTTTTTGCTGGCGCCCTACGGTTCGGGTTCGTCGGCGGCGTTGGAGACAGCGAATTCGACGCTTGTACGGAGAATCCCCTCTCTCTTCAGGGAGAGAGTTGGGGTGAGGGCGGCTCCGCTATCGGCCGGGAGTGCCGCTGCGGCGGATAACGCCGTTGGCGTTATGCGCCCTACCGTTCGGGTTCGTGGCGGCGATGAAGTACGGATCCCGACGCCTGCCGGATAACCCCGGCGTAGGGCTCACGCCGCACATCCGCCATTGCCGTCCTGCCCCCGCAGGCTTGCCGGCTGGCGGTCGGCGAAGGGGGTGGAGAGGATCATCGAGGTCTTGCTGATGCCGAACTTCATCAGCCGGTCGATCAGGTCCTGCAGCTCCGGCATCGAAGCCACGGCGGCCTTCATCAGCACGCAGGCGTCGCCGGTGATCCGGTGGCAGAGGGTCAGTTGGGGGATCCGGGCCAGTTCGTCGAGCACCGACTGGCAATCCTTCTCGGTGATCCGCAGTTCGATCACGCACTCGATGGGCAGGCCGAGCTTGGCCAGGTTCACCGAGGCGTGGTAGCCGGTGATCACCCCTTCGGCCTCCAGCTTGGCCACCCGGTCGGCCACCGCCGGGGGCGACAGGTTGATGCGCCGGGCCAGTTCGGCGAAGGTCAGGCGGCCGTTGTCGATCAGGGCGGCGAGGAGCGCACGGTCGTATTTGTCCATGATGGGTCCCGGTTGTCGAATCGACGGAAAGCATGGCCGATTTCCATGGAAAGAAAAGTGTTACGTCCCGATAACCAGCGGCTGTGCCTTAACCGGCGGGTGGCGACCTCATAAAATGAAGTCTTTCTCCCGCCTGCCCTGTCGAGTGCTTTCCATGCCTGCCCGTCGCCTTCCGCTGTTGCTTTTCGGTGCGTTCTTCGCCCTGTACTTCATCTGGGGCTCCACTTACCTGGCGATCCGCTTCGGCGTCGAGTCCTGGCCACCGATGCTGATGGCCGGGGTGCGCTTCGTCATCGCCGGCGGCCTGATGTTCGCCTGGTTGCGCTGGCGCGGCGCGCCGTTGCCGACCTGGCGCGAGTGGCGCGGCGCGGGGATCGTCGGAATCCTCCTGCTCAGTTGCGGCAACGGCGGGGTGACGGTGGCCGAGCACTGGGGCGTGTCTTCCGGGGTGGCGGCCCTCGCGGTGGCTACGGTGCCGCTGTTCACCCTGCTGTTCAGCCAGTTGTTCGGCCAGCGCAACACCACCCTGGAATGGGGCGGCATCGTGCTCGGGCTGTTCGGCATCGTCCTGCTCAACCTCGGTTCGAACCTCCAGGCCAGCCCTGCCGGCGCCGGCCTGATCCTGTTCGCCGCCGCGTCCTGGGCCTTCGGCTCGGTGTGGAGCCGGCGCCTGTCGCTGCCGGCCGGACCGATGGCCAGCGCCGCGGAAATGCTGGTCGGCGGCGCGGTGCTGCTGGTCGGCAGCCTGGCCAGCGGCGAGCGCCTGGAGCATTGGCCGAGCACCAGCGGCTGGCTGGCGCTGGTGTACCTGATCCTGTTCGGCTCGATCATCGCCTTCAGCGCCTACCAGTACCTGCTGCGCAACGTACGGCCGGCGGCGGCCACCAGCTATGCCTACGTCAATCCGGCGGTGGCGGTGTTGCTCGGCACCCTGTTCGCCGGCGAGCGGATCGGCGGTATCGAGGGGCTGGCGATGCTGGTGATCATCAGCGCCGTGGTGCTCATCGGCCTGCCCCAGTGGCGCGCCAGCCGCGCCGCCGCCTGAATGCCTTAAGCGATCCCTAAGGCGGGCTGCGCCATGCTGCGGCGCAGCGCCCGGATGGGCCGGGCTGACGGGGGTACGAAGATGAAAGCGCTGGTCATCGGTGTGGTCCTGGTATTCCTTGGCGGTTGCGCCAGTCACGTGAGCCCCGGCGGCAAGGCCATCGAGTCGCCAATCAAGGAGTATTTCGGCCAGGACCCCATCGAGCGCCGGGCCTTCGGCGAGAGCGAGAACGGCGCCGAGGCCGAGGATTCGCCACTGCGTTTCCGCCTGACGCCCTGAACGGTCGCCCCGGGCGCCTGACCGGACGTGCAGAAGTCGTCTCCAGCGTCTTCAATACGGAATGACGGTCGCCGCCAGGCGGCCCCGTAGCGAAGGCCGGAGGGGCGATGGAGAGCATGCTGGACAGGCCCGAGCAGGAACTCGTGCTGGTGGTGGACGACACTCCGGACAACCTGCTGCTGATGCGCGAGCTGCTCGAGGAGCAGTACCGCGTGCGCACCGCCGGCAGCGGCCCGGCCGGGCTGCGGGCAGCCGTCGAAGAGCCGCGCCCGGACCTGATCCTGCTCGATGTGAACATGCCGGGCATGGACGGCTACGAGGTCTGCCGACGGCTCAAGGCCGATCCGCTGACCCGCGACATCCCGTTGATGTTCCTCACTGCCCGCGCCGATCGCGACGACGAGCAACAGGGCCTGGCCCTGGGCGCGGTGGATTACCTGGGCAAGCCGGTGAGCCCGCCGATCGTCCTGGCGCGGGTGCGTACCCATCTGCAATTGAAGGCCAATGCCGATTTCCTGCGCGACAAGAGCGAATACCTGGAACTCGAAGTGCGCCGTCGCACGCGCCAACTGCAACAGTTGCAGGACGCCGTCATCGAAGCCCTGGCGACCCTTGGCGATCTTCGCGACAACCCGCGCAGCCGCCATCTTCCGCGTATCGAGCGCTATGTCAGGCTGCTCGCCGAGCACCTGGCGGCGCAGCGGGCGTTCGCCGACGAGCTGACTCCGGAGGCTGTCGACCTGCTGAGCAAGTCGGCGCTGTTGCATGACATCGGCAAGGTCGCGGTGCCCGACCGGGTCCTGCTCAACCCCGGGCAACTGGACGCCGCCGACACCGCCCTGCTACAGGGCCATACCCGCGCCGGGCGCGACGCCCTGGCCAGCGCCGAGCGGCGGCTCGGCCAGCCTTCCGGATTCCTCCGCTTCGCCCGGCAGATCGCCTACAGTCATCACGAACGCTGGGATGGCCGGGGCTTTCCGGAAGGCCTTGCGGGCGAGCGGATTCCCCTGGCGGCGCGGATCGTCGCCCTGGCCGACCGCTACGATGAACTGACCAGCCGGCACGCCTACCGGCCGCCGCTGGCGCATGCCGAGGCGGTGCTGCTGATCCAGGCCGGCGCCGGCAGTGAATTCGACCCACGGCTGGTGGAGGCCTTCGTCGCCGTGGCCGACGCTTTCGCCGAGGTTGCCCGGTGCTACGCCGACAGCGCCGAGGCGCTGGACGTGGAGATGCAGCGGCTGGAACAGGCGGTGGCGGAAAGCATCGAACTCACCGCGCCACCGGCCTAGTACGCCGATCGGTGCGCAGTCCGGCGGAAAGCCGGCGCGTCCGGCTGTGCTCGGCACGGCGTTTGCCGTATAACGTCAGACCCTTTGCCTTACACATTGGCCCCGAGGAACCGCGTAGCACCGATGAAGACACCCAGACGCCTGGAACCGTTGATCGAAGACGGTCTGATCGACGAGGTCGTGCGCCCGCTGATGAGCGGCAAGGAAGCCTCGGTCTATGTGGTACGTTGCGGCGACAGCCTGCGTTGCGCCAAGGTCTACAAGGAAGCCAACAAGCGCAGCTTCCGCCAGGCCGCCGAGTACCAGGAGGGCCGCAAGGTCCGCAACAGCCGCCAGGCGCGGGCCATGGCCAAGGGCTCGAAGTATGGCCGCCGCGAACAGGAGGAAGCCTGGCAGAATGCCGAAGTGGCGGCCCTGTTCCGTCTCGCCGGGGCCGGTGTGCGGGTGCCGAAGCCCTATGATTTCCTCGATGGCGTGTTGCTGATGGAACTGGTGGCGGACGCCGACGGCGATGCTGCGCCGCGTCTCAACGACGTGACGCTGGAGCCCGACGAGGCACGGCGCCACCACGCTTTCCTGATCCGCCAGATCGTCGCCATGCTCTGCGCCGGCCTGGTGCACGGCGACCTCTCCGAGTTCAACGTCCTGCTCGGTCCGGATGGCCCGGTGATCATCGACTTGCCGCAGGCGGTCGACGCGGCCGGCAACAACCATGCGTTCAGCATGCTCGAACGCGACGTCGGCAACATGGCCGCCTACTTCGGCCGCTTCGCCCCGGAACTCAGGCAGACCCGCTATGCCAAGGAAATGTGGGCGCTCTACGAAGCTGGCGAGCTGACAGCGGAAACCCCGCTCAGCGGCACCTTCGTCGAAGCCGAAGAGGCCGCCGACGTGCGCGCGGTGCTCCGCGAGATCGAGGCCGCGCAGCGCGAGGAGGCGCGTCGCCAGGCGCTGCGCCAGGCCGACGACGCGCCGCGTGGCGAGCGCGAGGAACCGCCGCCGCCCTGGTTGCAGTGAGCGGCTGGCGGATGTTTTTTCCCGCCAACTGTATCGCGACCCTTGCGCACGCAACTGCTAGCGTGGCCTGAAGTTTTCCGGAGGCCGCCATGCCTGTTGCACATATCCTGCTCGCCCTGCTGGTGACCCTGATCTGGGGTCTGAACTTCGTCGTGATCAAGGTCGGCCTCGGCGACTTCCCGCCGCTGCTGTTCTGCGCCCTGCGCTTCGCCCTGGCGGCGTTGCCGCTGCTGGTCCTGCGCGGGCCGATGCCGGCGCCGTTCGGACGCATCCTGCTGATCGGCGTGCTCCTCGGGGTGGTCAAGTTCGGCCTGCTGTTCGTCGGCATGGCCCAGGGCATGCCGGCCGGGCTGTCGTCGCTGGTGCTGCAGAGCCAGGTATTCTTCACCATCCTCATCGCCGCCCTGTGGCTGGGCGAGCGGCCGTCGCCGCGCGGGTTGTTCGGCCTCCTGCTGGCGGCGGCGGGGCTGGTCCTGATCGGCCTGGAACGGCCGCTGGGAGACAGCCTGCTGGCCTTCCTGCTGGTGGTCGCCGCAGCGCTGGCCTGGTCCTTCGCCAATATCGCCACCAAGCGTTCCGGGGCCACCGACATGCTGCGCCTGATCTGCTGGGTCAGCCTGGTCCCGCCTTTGCCGCTGCTGGCGCTTTCCTATCTATTCGAAGGTCCGCAAGCCATCGAGCGCGCAGTGCTGAACATGAGCTGGGGCGGCTTCGGCGCGCTGCTCTACATCGCCTTCGGCGCGACCACGGTGGGCTTCGCCATCTGGAGTTTCCTCCTGCGCCACTACCCGGCCAGCCTGGTGACCCCGTTCGCCCTGGCGGTGCCGGTGTCGGGCATGCTCGCCGGCTGGCTGCTGCTCGGCGAACGCCTCGACCTGGACAGCCTGCTGGCCTGTGCGCTGGTGTTCGTCGGGCTGGCCATCACCCTGTTGCCGGCCAGCCTGCTGCGACGCTTCGCCTGGCCGGTGCGGCGGTTGGGATGAAAACGGCGGAAGACATCCTCGCGCTGATCGCCGCCGATTCCTCGCGCCTGCATCTGCTCCGCGTGCTGCGCGAGGTCGGCCCGGAGGGCGCCTGGATCGGCGCCGGCTTCGTGCGCAACGCGGTATGGGACCATCTGCATGGCTACGGCGAAGCCACGCCGCTGGCGGACATCGACGTACTTCATTTCGCCCCGCGGGCCCTCGACCCGCAGGCCGACGCCGACTTCGAGGCCGCGTTGCGCCGTCGCTGCGAGGCACCCTGGTCGGTGAAGAACCAGGCGCGCATGCACCTGCGCAACGGCGACCGGCCCTACCGGGATTGCGCCGATGCGCTGTGCCACTGGGCGGAAACGTGCACGGCGGTGGCGCTGCGGCTCGTCGGCGAACGCCTGGAGCTACTGGCACCGCTGGGCGTCGACGACCTGCTGGCGCTGAAGGTGCGGCCCACCGCGCATTTCGCCGGCAAGCCGGAGGTCTACCGGCGGCGCCTGCGGGAGAAGAACTGGACGGCGCGCTGGCCGCTGCTGGATATCAGTGGCAGCAGCCAGACGCCAGGTCCTTGAGGATCGGGCAGTCGGGGCGGTGGTCGCCCTGGCAGTGCTCGACCAGGTCCTGCAGGGTGTCGCGCAGGGTGCTGAGCTCCTCGATCTTGCGATTCAGCTCGCGCACGTGCTGCGCCGCCAGGGCCTTGACGTCGGCACTGGCACGCTGGCGATCCTGCCAGAGGGTGAGCAGCTTGCCGACTTCGTCGAGGGAGAAACCGAGGTCCCGCGAACGGCGGATGAACGCCAGGGTATGCAGGTCGTTCTCGTTGTAGTGGCGGTAGCCGCTGGCGCTGCGTCCGGCTGGGCGGAGCAGCTCGATGGACTCGTAGTAACGGATCATCTTCGGCGTCAGTCCGCTTTTCTTCGCCGCTTCACCGATGTTCATCCGGGTCTCCTGGGAGGTTGCGAAGCCGCTAGCCTATCCCTTTCCCGGCCAATGCGCAGGCTATCAGATATGTGACCGCCCGCTGTCCGGACCTCTGGCCGGCGGCCGCGTCGCGTCCGGCTGGGTCTTCGGCAGGAACACCTGCACTTCCAGACCTTTGCCCTCCAGTCCCTTGCCCAGGCCGATACTGCCGAAGTGCAGTTCGACGATGCGCTTGACGATCGGCAGGCCCAGGCCGCTGCCCTCGCCGCTGCTGGTGGCGGGGCTGCGGTAGAAGCGGGTGAAGATCGCCTGCTGCTCTTCCAGGGCGACCCCGGGGCCGTTGTCGCGCACCCGCAGCACGGCGTGCTGGGCGCGATTCTCGACGCGGATCTCGACCTGGCCCCCGGCCGGTGTGTAGCGCAGGGCGTTGCCCACCAGGTTGCCGACCATCGCCTTCAGCCACAGGTCGATGCCCATCACGTGCACGGTCTCCTGGCGCAACGACAGCTCGATGTCCTTGTCGATGGCCTGGCGCGCCAGTTCGGAGAGTACGTCTTCGGCCAGGGTGGCGAGGTTGACCGGGTGGAATTGCTCCAGCAGGGCGTCGCCGTCGAGGCGGGCGAGGAGCAGGATCTGCTCCATCAAGGTGCTGATCCGCTCGACGCTGCGACTGACTTGCAGCAGGCCGCGGGCGTGGGCCTTGGGGTCTTCCGAACGCAGCGCGACCTGGGCATGGGTGCGCAGGCTGGCCAGTGGCGTGCGGATTTCATGGGCGGCGTCGCTGGTCAGTCGGCGTTCGGCCTCGAGGGCGGTGCGCAGACGCTCCAGCAGGAGGTTGAGTTCGTCGATGAGGCCGCGGATCTCCAGCGGCACCGCTTCCACGGCGATCGGCTGCAGGTGTCGCGCGGAGCGCTGCTGGACCTCGGCCTGCACTTCGCGTAGCGGCGCCAGGCCGCGGGCAACGCCGAACCAGACCAGGCCGCCGAGCAACGGTAGCGCCAGCAGCAGTGGGAACAGCGAGTAGAACAGCAGCAGGTTCATGGTGTGCTGGCGGTAGATCAGGTTTTCGCTGATCCAGATCTGGAAGCCGTCGATATTCAGCTGGAGCACCCGCCAGTGGGTGCCCTGGGCTTCCACGGTGCTGAAGCCGGGGCCCTGGGCCGTGATCTCCGGCGGCAGGTTGAGGCTCGACAGCAGCGGCTGGCCGTCGCGCCACAGGGCGTAGCCGAGGGCGCTTTCGCGGCGCAGCAGGGGCAGACCCTGGATCGCTTCGCGGCTGCGTTCGATGATCTCGGTGATGGAGCCGTTCTCGCCGGCCTGGTCTTCGGTGGCAAGGTCGAGCAGGCGCAGGGCGGCTTCGCCGAAGTCCACCATGTCGTCGTCGAACAGGCGGTTCACCTGCTTCAGCGAGAGGTGGTAGGTCAGCGCCGCCACGCTCAGCCAGCACAGCACGAAGCCGACCAGCAGGTTGACCAGCAGGCGCCGGCGGACGGAGGGGACGGCGGTACGCGGCATCGGAGGACTCCGGTAGGCGGTTTTCAGGGCGCCGGCTGGTCGATGCCGTAGCCGATGCCGCGGACGGTGCGGATCAACTGGTTGCCGAGCTTGCGCCGCAGGTGGTGGACGTGGACTTCGATGGCGTTGCTCTCGACGTCGCCGCTCCAGCCGTAGAGGCTCTGCTCCAGTTGGTTGCGCGAGAGCACCTTGCCGCTGTTCTCCAGCAGCAGGCGCAGCAGTGCGTATTCGCGCGGCGCCAGTTCCACCGCCTGCCCGGACAGGGTCACCTGGTGGGTCGCCGGGTCCAGGCGCAGCTCGCCGTGCACCAGTTGCGGCAGGGCGCGACCGGTGGTGCGGCGGGTCAGGGCGCGCACCCGTGCCTGCAGTTCGTCGAGATCGAAGGGCTTGGTCAGGTAGTCGTCGGCACCGCTGTCGAGCCCGGCGACCCGGTCGGCCACCTTGTCCCGCGCGGTGAGCAGCAGCACCGGGGTGAGCCGGCCCTGGTGGCGCAGGTTACGCAGGATGTCCAGGCCGCTGCGGCGCGGCAGTCCGATGTCGAGCACCAGCAGGTCGAACTCGTCGGTGACCAGCGCGTTCTCCGCGGCCACGCCGTCGGTCACCCATTCCACGGTATCGCCTTCCAGGCGCAGCCCGGCGCGGATGCCGTCGCCGAGCAGCAGGTCGTCCTCGGCCAGCAGTATTCTCATGGCAGCCTCGTTTCAGTGATTCCACAATTCCCACAGGCTCAGGCCGGCCTCCAGCAGGAGGATGGCGACGATCAGCCATTCGACCCGCAGTTCGCCCCGGAAGTAGCGGTATTCGCCGAGGCGGTCGGCGGCCAGTTCGTAGAGGTCCTGCAGCACTTCGATGCGGTCGTCCAGGGTCGCCAGGCGATCGTGCACTTCGGCCTGCATGGCCAGTTCGTTGTAGAGCCGGCGCACAGCGCCGTTCAGTTGCAGCGGCGGCTTCTCCAGGTGCGACTCCAGGCGGGCATAGGCCATGCGCCAGAGTGTAGTGCGTCGCACCTGCCGGTTCACATGTTCCTGGCGCCGCAGGGCGGCACGGCGCGGTAGCTGGGTCAGTTCGACATCGGCCTGGGCCGGTTCCCAGGCCGCCGCGGTCTCGCCTTCCAGGCGGCGCAGGTGACCTTCGTGCCAGGCGAAGACGGCCAGGCCTTCGAGCAGCTCCCGGCAGCGCTCGGGGTTGCCGATGACCAGCGCGCGGCCGGGGCGCCACAGCACCCGCTCGCCGAACGAGGGCGCTTCCAGGGTCGGCTGGCGCTCGTCCTCGCCGGCGGCCATCCAGGCTTCCAGGCGCTGGCGCCAGGCGTGCCCGGTCTGTAGCCCGGCGTTGGCGAAGATCACCAGCAGCTCGTCGTCGACGGCGGTCTCCGGCAGTTCCGCGTCTTCGCTCAGCTCGATGCGTTGCGCCAGGACGGCCAGCGCCGGCTGCGGATCGCGCAGGGTGGCCAGCAGCGGCAGGCCGCCGCCGTCCGCGGCGGAGCGGAAGCGTACCCGGTGCAGCAGGCAGGGCGCGCCGTTGACGGCCAGCGGTACGCTGGCCAGGGGAGCGGCGGACATCTTCAGGTCCTCGCCAGGGCCGGCAATTGTGCCGGGCCGAACTCGATCTCCTCGATATCCGGCGGTGCGACGAAGGGTACGCCGTCTTCCAGTACCGGTCCCGGCTGGGCGAGCAGGAAGCGGGTTTCCCGGTCCATCACGAAGCAGGCCTTGAGGTAGTCGCCGTCGAGGTGGTCGAGCCACAGCGGGCCGAGCTTGCGTTCGATGCGTCGGTCGATGTCCTCGGCCTGCCAGTGGTTCGCGTCGAGCCAGTCGGAAGCCAGCAGGAAGCCCCAGGAGGAGAGGAACGAGGGCACCGTGGCGCGGTAGCTGTGGACCTGGGAGAAGACACTGCGCAGGGTGCGGGCGAGGGCCGCGTGGGGCTTGTCGTCGCTGTGGGAGAACTCCAGCCCCTGCACCGCGACCACCCCGCCCGGTCGCAGGCGCGAATGCAGCAGCTCGTAGAACTGGCGGGTATAGAGAGACTGGGCCGGGCCGTTGTCGAGCATGTCGACGACGTCGATGATGACCACGTCATAGAGCGACGGGTCGCGCTCGAGATAGGCCCGGCCGTCCTCGGCGAGCAGTTCGCAGCGTGGGTCGTCGAAGGCGCCCTGGTGCCACTGGAACAGGTGTTCGCGACACAGTTCCACCAGCTCCCGGTCGAGATCGACCATCACCGCCCGCCGCACGCTGGCATGGGACAGCACCTCGCGCAGGGTGGCGCCTTCGCCGCCGCCGATGATCAGTACGTCGCGCGGCTCGTCGTGGGCGAGCATGGCCGGCTGCACCAGCAGCTCGTGGTACAGCGACTCGTCGCTCTCGGCGCTCTGGATCGCGCCGTCGAGCATCAACACGCGGTCGTAGTTGTAGGTGTCGGCGATCAGCACGTTCTGCCAGCGCGTGCGGCCCTGGTAGAGCACCCGGCGCAGGCGGTAGACGTACTGGTCGAAGGGGTCGCTGTCCTCGATCGCGGTGATCGCGCCGTCGCCTTCCAGCAGCGGGTCCGGCGGATAGAAATAGAAGTGGTTCGGCGGCAGCGGCGGCAGCCCGGCGGCGACCTCCGCCGGCACCAGGCCGGTGAGGTCGACGGCGTAACGGGCCTGGCTCAGGTCGGGAGCCAGCGGGGCGCGTTCGATCGGCGTATCCATCAGGCCACCCCCGTGCCCTGGCCCAGCGCCCAGCGCAGGGTCGGGCTGTCTTCGTCGACCGGGCCATTGCCGGCCAGGCTGCGGCTGAGCAGCCCCAGGCGATGGCCGCCGAGGCCGCGGTCCATGCTCGAGATCAGGTGCCGACGGCTGCCCAGGCGTTCGCTGAGCACGCGCACGGCCTGGGCGCCATCGAGCACGTCGCCGCAGGTGAACACGTCGACCGCGGCATAGCCGTACTCCGGCCAGGTATGGATCGCCAGGTGCGATTCGGCGATCACCACCACGCCGGAGATGCCGATCGGGCTGAACTTGTGGAACGCCGAGGTGATGATGGTGGCGTTGGCCTGGCGGGCGGCCTCGAGCATGCTTTCCTCGATCCACTGGATATCGTCGAAGCGCTGGTCGACGCAGTCGAACAGCTCGATGACCAGTTGCTTGCCGAGCACGGTGATCGGATCGAGTCGCAACGGTTGAATTGCCATGAAGGCCTCCTGCTTCCGTTTCGGCGAGGGATGTCCTCGCGGTGGAAGGCACGATAGGCGCGGCTGACTTAAGAGGTGCTTAACGACGGATTTTTTGCCCGACCCAGCGCGGGCCGACGACGCCGGAGCAGCCATTTCGCCTGACGTAGGGCGAATAGCGCCAGCGGCGCTATCCGCCGCTTCTGCGGAGCATGGCCCGGCGGATAACCGCGAGCGGTTATTCGTATATGGACTCCTCCCGGTTTGCCAGTGTTTGTCTTGATTTCAAACCTGTGTACGACTGCATCCGTATATCCGGCTTCATGGAGTGGTGTTGCAACTCCCGAGCCCTGATGAAATGCGCGCCTACATGCCTGATCGCCCTAACGGCTTTGCTTCACTGCAGCAGGGAGCCCACGTATAAACCAGGTTTCATGCAGGCCGGTTCGACCGGTTCGTCATCATTGTCATTCACTGAGCAATCGTGGTGGATGTTTCAACTACGGTGTGGCAGGAACGCTCAACCGGGCCGGTAGCATGTCTCCCGGCTGAGTAAGGCCCAAAGGATCCGGGCATTCTTGTTGGCCAGGGCAACGGCGACGACATTGGCAGGACGCCGTTGCAGCAGACCTTGCAGCCAGCGGCTGCGGGCATCGGTCTTG
This sequence comes from Pseudomonas sp. 18-147, assembly GCF_051048045.1. Classification (NCBI taxonomy): domain Bacteria; kingdom Pseudomonadati; phylum Pseudomonadota; class Gammaproteobacteria; order Pseudomonadales; family Pseudomonadaceae; genus Pseudomonas; species Pseudomonas sp. 18-147. The sequence goes on along the minus strand of NZ_CP182296.1, from coordinate 5,664,869 downwards.
TTGGCGCAACAGCGCACGACTGCACGGGCGCCATGGATGAGCAAGGTCCGCAAGTAGGTATCGCCGCGCTTGCTGATGTTGCCCAAGCGCTGCTGCCCGCCCGTGGAGTGCTGCCGTGGCACCAGGCCCAGCCAGGCCGCAAACTGGCGGCCCGTGCGGAATTGCCGTGCATCACCGGCGGATGCCGCCACCGCGCTGGCTCTGATCGGGCCGATGCCTTCCACCGCCAGCAGGCGCTGGATGCGGGCATCGCCACGTACGTGAGCCTGAATCTGTCGCTCCAGTCGAGCGATGCGCGCCTCCAGCGTCTGCAATTCATCTTTCAATTCACGCAACAGCTCGCCCATCGGGGCCGGCAAGGGCGCCGGCTCGGTAGCCATGACCGTTTCGAGCAAGGCCATCGTCGCCGCTCGCCCACGTCGAGTCGCGATCAGCCCGAACTCACCCAGCAAGCCACGCACCTCATTGCACAACGCCGTGCGGGCCCGCACTAGACGACTGCGCACCCGATGCATCGACTGCACGGCCTGCTGCTCTGCGCTCTTCACCGGGACATAGCGCATGCTCGGACGACTGGCGGCCTCGCAGATCGCCTCGGCGTCGTGTGCATCGTGCTTGTCACCCTTGACGTAGGGTTTTACGAACTGCGGTGCGATCAGGCGTACCGTGTGGCCCAGCTCCCGCAACTCGCGCGCCCAGTAGTGCGCACTGCCGCAGGCCTCCATCGCCACCAGGCACGGCGGCAGTTGGCGAAAGAAATCCCGCACCTGTGCCCGCTTGAGTTGGCGACGACATACCACATGCTCGTGACGATCAACGCCGTGCACCTGGAATACTTGTTTTGCCAGATCCAGACCAATGCGACTAAGGTTCATGCTGACTCCCCCTCCGGGACTTGTGGCTGCACCATTAGTCTGGCGCTTGACGCCGTAGGAGGGAGGAGTCCATTTCATTGCCCTACCGGTGGGAGTCGTGAGGTAGGGCGAATAGCGCCAGCGGCGCTATCCGCCGCTTCTGCGGAGCATGGCCCGGCGGATAACCGCGAGTGGTTATTCGCCCTACCGAGGCGCGCCCTTCGCCTGCGTCACCCGGTCCACCAGGTAGACCACCCCGCGGTAGTCGATCCCGCCGTGCTCGCTGAGGCCGATCTCGCAGGTACGGCTGGTGGATACGCCTTCCTCGCAGAACTGCACGGCATCCTTCAGGCTGCGCAGGGAGTGAGCGTTCAGTTCCGGCGTGGTGAAGCCTTTGTCGCCGGCGAAGCCGCAGCAGTGAATGCCTTCCGGGATCACCACCTCGCGGGTGCAGCGGCCGACCAGGTCGATCAGCGCCTGGCTCTCGCCGAGGTGCTGGGTGCTGCAGGTGACGTGCACCGCTACCGGTTTGTCCTGCGGGATGAACTCCAGGCGATCGAGCAGGTGACTGCGGATGAATTTCACCGGGTCGTGGATCTGCAGCCGCGGATCGTCCAGACCCTGGACCAGGCGCAGGGTGCAGGGACTGGTGTCGCAGTAGATCGGGTCGAGGCCGCCGCGGCTGGCCTGGAGCAGGGCGGCGAGCAGCTCGTCGCGCTTGTCGTCGGCCTGCTTCGCATACCCCTTGGACGCGAACGGCTGGCCGCAGCAGAGGTTGTCCAGGTTATCCGGGAACACCACCTGGTAGCCGGCCTTTTCCAGTAGACGGCGGGTCTTGTCCAGCAGCGGCTCGCGCTCTTCGTCGCCGAAGGCCGGGCCCATGGCACGCGAGACGCAGGCGGCGAGATAGACCACCCTCGGCCGCTCGTCGTCGAGCGGGGCGGTCGGCGGCGCCAGGCGTACCGGCTGCGGCAGCGCCGGCGTCCATTGCGGCACGCGGCCGCCGCTGGCCTGGCTGAGGCCGCGGCTGGCCCTGGCCAGCAGGGGCGCGCCAAGCAGGCGCCGGGCGCCGTCGGCAGCGAGCAGGGCGAAGCGCGCAGCACGCATGGCTCCGGCAAAGTTGCGCGCCAGCCAGGTGGCGCCTTCGGCGTGGCGGGCGTCGGCGCCGCGCAGCTTGCGGATCAGCTCGCCGGTGTTGATGTTCACAGGACAGCGCTGGGCGCATAGGCCGGTGGCGGCGCAGGTGTCGATGCCCTGGTAGCGGTAGTCGCGCTCCAGCGCCGTGGTGTCGACGCCGGCGCGCTTCTTCGCCTGGATGTCGCGCCACAGGACGATGCGCTGGCGTGGCGTGAGGGTCAGTCCGCGCGACGGGCAGACTGGTTCGCAGAAACCGCACTCGATGCACTTGTCGACGATCTCGTCGGCAGCCGGCAGCGGCTTGAGGTTCTTCAGGTGGCTCTGCGGGTCGTCGCTGAGGACCACACCCGGGTTGAGGATGCCGCGCGGGTCGAGCAGGCGCTTGAGCTGCCACATCAAGCGATAGGCGTCCTCGCCCCACTCCAGCTCGACGAACGGCGCCATGTTGCGCCCGGTGCCATGCTCGGCCTTCAGCGAGCCGCCGTACTCCACCGCCACCAGGTGCGCCACGTCGTCCATGAACGCCGAGTAGCGGGCGATCTGCTCGGGCGAGTCGAAGCCCTGGGTGAAGACGAAGTGCAGGTTGCCCTCCAGCGCGTGGCCGAAGAGGATCGCCTCATCGTAGCGGTGCTTGTCGAACAGCTCGATCAGGCGGTTGACTCCCTCGGCCAGTCGTTCGACGGGGAAGGTGACGTCCTCGATAATCACCGTGGTGCCGGTCTCGCGCACCGCGCCGACAGCCGGGAAGGTGTCCTTGCGGATGCGCCAGAGCTGGTTGTAGACCGCCGGGTCTTCGCTGAAGTCGACCTGCTTCTCCAGCGGATATTCGGCGATGGAGGCCATGATCCGCCCGAGCTGTTCGTGCAGCAGCGTGCGGCTCGCCGCGCGGGACTCGATGAGCAGGGCGCAGGCACCGGCGGAAAGACTCTTCACCCATTCCGGCATGCCCTGCATGTTCTCAACCGAGCGCAGGCTGCGCCGATCGAGCAGTTCCACCGCCGAGACCGGCTGGCGCTTGAGCACCGCGACCGCCGTGCAGCAGGTTTCCACCGTGGGGAAAACCAGCAGCGCCGAGGCCTTGTGCGGGTGTTCCGGGACGGTGTCGTAGGTCACCGCGCTGATGAAGCCGAGGGTGCCCTCGGAGCCGACCATCAGGTGGGTGAGGATGTCCAGCGGCTCGTCGTAGTCGACCAGCGCGTTCAGCGACAGGCCGGTGGTGTTCTTCAGCCGGTACTTGTGGCGGATCTTCGCGGCCAGTTCGGCGTTGGCGCGGGTCTCGCGGCCGAGTTCGGCGAGCCGTTCCAGCAGCTCGCCGTGGCTGGCGCGGAAGGCCGCGACGCTGGCCGGGTCCTCGCTGTCCAGACGGGTGCCGTCGGCCAGCAGCAGGCGCAGGCCGGCGAGGGTGTGGTAGCTGTTCTGCGCGGTGCCGCAGCACATGCCGCTGGCGTTGTTGGCGACGATGCCGCCGATCTTGCAGGCGTTGATCGAGGCCGGGTCGGGACCGATCTTGCGGCCGAACGGCGCCAGCCAGGCGTTCGCCTGGGCGCCGATGACACCCGGCTGCAGGCGGATCTGCGCGCCGTCGGCGCGGATTTCCCGGCCGTTCCAGTTGTCGCCGAGGACGAGCAGCACCGAGTCGCTGATGGCCTGGCCGGAGAGGCTGGTGCCGGCGGCGCGGAAGGTCACCGGGACCTGCTCGCGGTAGGCGGCGGATAGGATCGCGGCGACCTCGTCCTCGCTTTCGACGCGCAGCACCAGCTTGGGAATCAACCGGTAGAAACTGGCGTCGGTGCCGAAGGCCAGGGTCGACAGCGGGTCGTCGAAGCGGCGTTCGCGCGGTATCAGCCGCTCGACGGTCTCGAGAAAGGGAATCGGCAGGCTCATCGGCTTTCCTCGGCCCTGGGACGACGGTCACGCCCCGGGCGTTTTCAGGCTTTTCTGGTGGGCGTCTCAGGCGCCCAGTTCGCGGACCAGCGAGTCGGCGCTGATCTCGCCGATCGACTTGGCCCCGGTGAGGACCATGGCCACGCGCATTTCCTTTTCGATCAGTTCGAGCAGGTTGCGCACCCCGGCCTCGCCGGCGGCGGCCAGGGCGTAGACGAAGGCGCGGCCGAGCAGCACGCTGTCGGCGCCGAGGGCGATCATCCGCACCACGTCGAGACCGGTGCGGATGCCGGAGTCGGCAAGGATCGCCAGTTCGCCCTTCACCGCATCGGCTATCGCCGGCAGCGCGCGGGCGCTGGACAGCACGCCGTCGAGCTGGCGGCCGCCGTGGTTGGAGACGACGATGCCGTCGGCGCCGAACTTCACCGCATCCCTGGCATCCTCGGGGTCGAGGATGCCCTTGATCACCATCGGGCCGTCCCAGAACTCGCGGATCCACTCCAGGTCCTTCCAGGAAATCGACGGGTCGAAGTTGGCGCCCAGCCAGCCGATGTAGTCCTCCAGTCCGGTCGGGTTGCCGCGGTAGGCGGAAATGTTGCCGAGGTCGTGGGGCTTGCCCAGCAGGCCGACGTCCCAGGCCCAGGCCGGGTGGGTCATGGCTTGCAGGATGCGGCGCGGCGCGGCGTAGGGGCCGCTCATGCCGGAATGGGCGTCGCGGTAGCGGGCGCCGGGGACCGGCATGTCGACGGTGAACACCAGGGTGGTGACGCCGGCGGCCTTGGCCCGCTCCAGGGCGTTGCGCATGAAGCCGCGGTCCTTCAGCACGTAGAGCTGGAACCACATCGGCCGGTCGATGGCCGGGGCGACCTCCTCGATCGGGCACACCGATACCGTCGACAGGGTGAAGGGCACGCCCTTCGCCGCCGCCGCGCGCGCCGCCTGGACCTCGCCGCGGCGGGCGTACATGCCGGTGAGACCGACCGGGGCGAGCGCCACCGGCATCGCCAGGGTCTCGTCGAACAGGCGGGTTTCCAGGCTCAGCTCGGACATGTTCTTCAGCACCCGCTGACGCAGGGCGATGGCCGACAGGTCCTCGACGTTGCGGCGCAGGGTGTACTCGGCGTAGGCGCCGCCGTCGATGTAGTGGAAGAGGAACGGCGGCAGCTTGCGTTGGGCGGCGGCGCGGTAGTCGGTGGAAGCGGAAATGATCATTGGGCTCTTCCGTTGTGTCGAAAGGTTTTGCATCGAGCGCAGTGGAGCGGGACACGGCGGAAATGGCCAAGGGAGCCGGGCCTACGATCGTAGGCGAGCCTCCCCGGGCCATTTCCTGCGCAGTATCGCCGACGCGCGGCCGATCAGGGCGCGGTCAGTGCACCAGCATGCCGGTGAATAGGTATGCCTGGGCCAGGGTGATCAGTCCGACCAGCGCGGCGAAGATCAGGCTGTGCTTCAGGGTGAAGCGGAACAGGTCGGATTCCTTGCCGACCATCCCGGTCGCGGCGCAGGCCACGGCGATGGATTGCGGGGAGATCATCTTGCCGGTCACGCCGCCGCTGGTATTGGCGGCCACCAGCAGGGTGTCGCTGACCCCGATCTGGTGCGCGGTGGTCGACTGCAGGGAGCTGAACAGGGCGTTGGAGGACGTATCCGAACCGGTCAGGAATACCCCCAGCCAGCCGAGGAACGGCGAGAAGAACGGGAACGCCGCGCCGGTACCGGCCAGGACCAGGGCCAGGGTGGTGGACATGCCCGAGTAGTTGGTGACGAAGGCGAAGGCCAGGACCATGCCGATGGACAGGATCGGCCACTTCAGCTCCACCAGGACTTCCTTGAAAGTGGTAATACCAATTTTCGTTCCAATGCGCAGGATGAGCATCGATACCAACGCCGAGAGGAAGATCGCCGTGCCGGTGGCGGAGATCGGGTCGAACTTGAATACCGCGGCGATCGGCGTGGCGCTGGTGGCGATCGGTGCGCCCTTGACCACCAGTTGGTCGAGGTGCGGGATGGCGAAGTTGAACACCAGCCAGTAGAGCTCGCCGCCCGGGGCGAACAGGGCCTTGAAAGGTTTCAGGGTCCAGATGGTCACCAGTACGGTGAGCACCAGGAACGGCGACCAGGCCTTGAGGATCTCGCCGAAGCTGTAGGCGGACGGTTCGACGCTGCGTTGCCCGCCGAAGCCGCCACCGGCCACGGCCGCGCCGCCGCCTGCGGCGAGCGCTTCGCTGGCGCCCTGCGGCTGCCAGACCTTGAGGAACAGGGTCAGGGAGACCAGGCTGACCAGTGCCGAGGTGATGTCCGGCAACTCCGGGCCGATGAAGTTGGACGTCAGGTACTGGGTGATGGCGAAGCTGCCGCCGGCGACGATGGCGGCCGGCCAGGTTTCGCGGATGCCGCGCCAGCCGTCCATCATGAACACCAGCCAGAACGGTACCAGGATCGACAGGAACGGCAGTTGGCGGCCGGTCATGGCGCCGATCTTGAAGGCGTCGATGCCGGTCACCTGGCCGGCGACGATGATCGGGATGCCCAGTGCGCCGAAGGCCACCGGCGCAGTGTTGGCGATCAGGCACAGGCCGGCGGCGTAGAGCGGATTGAAGCCGAGGCCGACGAGCAGGGCGGCGGTGATCGCCACCGGCGCGCCGAAACCGGCGGCGCCTTCGAGGAAGGCGCCGAAGGAGAAGCCGATCAGCAGTACCTGCAGGCGCTGGTCGCCGGTAATCGACAGCACCGAGCTGCGGATCACCTCGAACTGGCCGCTCTTCACCGTCAGTTTGTAGAGGAAGACCGCGGCGACGATGATCCAGGCGATCGGCCAGAGACCGTAGAGGAAGCCGTAGCCGGCGGCGGCGAAGGCCATGTCGGCGGGCATGTGGAAGGCGAAGATGGCCACCGCGATGGCCAGCGCCAGGGTGATGCTGCCGGCGATGTGGCCCTTGAGGCGGAATACCGCCAGGGCGAGGAAGAAGAACACGATCGGGATGACGGCCGCGGCGGCCGACAGGCCGAGACTGCCCAGGGGGGTATAGAGTTGTTGCCAGGCTTGCATGGGGGTTGGCTCCCTAATTGTTGTTGGGTTTGCCTGTGACCAGATCGGATACGCGCCAAGACCTGTGTGTGCAAGGGCGCTGGGCAGCCGAACCTGGCAAAGCTCGCATAATTGGTAAGACCAATTTACAAAAGCGAGCGCTCAGGTTAAGAGTCGAGCGTTCGGCGTGTCAATTTGCCCGTCTACGACTTTTGTCTAAGGATGCTCGTGCGGGGCTCGTGGCGCCTCGCTTGTGGTGCGGGGAGCGGCTCGGTACGCTTCCTCTCTTTTTCGCGCTGGGCGCATGGCAGAGGCTTTGCGACGAAACTTCGGGTAAGGGTGTCGGGATATGGAATTTGGTCAGGTCAGGCAGCGCCGTCTGTCGGATGACATCGTTGCGCAACTGGAGGCGATGATCCTGGAGGGCACGCTGAAGTCCGGCGAGCGGCTGCCCGCCGAGCGCGTGCTTGCCGAGCAGTTCGGGGTTTCCCGGCCGTCGCTGCGCGAGGCGATCCAGAAACTGGTGGCGAAGGGGCTGCTGGTCAGCCGCCAGGGTGGCGGCAACTATGTGACCGAATCGCTGGGCGCGACTTTCAGCGATCCGCTGCTGCACCTGCTGGAAGGTAACCCGGAGGCCCAGCGCGACCTGCTGGAGTTTCGCCACACGCTGGAAGGGTCTTGTGCCTACTACGCGGCGCTGCGTGCGACCTCCCTCGATCACCAGCGCCTGACCGAGGCCTTCGAGGCGCTCCAGGCCTGCTATGCGCGCAACGACCAGGTCAGCGCGGAAGAGGGTGCCGCCGACGCGCGCTTCCACCTGGCGATCGCCGAGGCCAGCCACAACACCGTGCTGCTGCACACCATCAAGGGCCTGTTCGACTTGCTGCGGCGCAACGTGGTGACCAATATCGGCGGGATGTACGCGCAGCGCACGGAAACCCGCGCGCAACTGATGGAGCAGCACCAGCGCCTATACGACGCGATCATCAGCGGTCAGGCGGAGCTGGCCCGGGAGGTGTCCAACCAGCACATCCACTATGTGCAGGAGGTCCTGGCGGAGGTCCAGGAAGAGGCGCGCAGGATGAAGCGCTCGCAGCGCCGGCGCAGCGTGCAGGAAGACTAGCGAGGCGCGGGCAGGGACGCGCTCAGTCGTCCTTGCCGTGGCGCATGGCGCGCTGGATCTCCCGATCGGAGTCGCGCTCCTTCTCGGTGTGGCGCTTGTCGAAGTCCTTCTTGCCCTTGGCCAGGGCGATCTCGCACTTGACCAGGTGCTTCTTCCAGTACATCGACAGGGCGACGCAGGCGTAGCCCTTCTGTTGCACGGCGCCGAACAGCTTGCCCAGTTCGCGCTTGTGCAGCAGCAGCTTGCGCGTGCGCACCGGGTCGGCGATCACGTGCGTGCTGGCGGTGGTCAGGGGCGTGATGTGGCTGCCGAGCAGCCAGGCCTCGCCATCCTTGAGCAGCACGTAGCTGTCGACCAACTGGGCCTTGCCGGCGCGCAGGCTTTTCACTTCCCAGCCCGCCAGGGCGACGCCCGCCTCGAAGCGTTGTTCGATGAAATAGTCGTGCAGAGCCTTCTTGTTCTGCGCGATGGTCCCCGAAGGGTGTTTCTTCTGCTTAGCCATAGGCGGCGCATTATAGGGAGTCGCCGGCTTCACCGCTATGGGGCGGCGTCGCGCTTGAGGGATAGAGGTGAATTTCGGACAATGCCCACTCTTTTCCTGGCCGCTGGCCAAGGTTTTGTAAGAAAAGTCTTCAAGTGGCGTCAGGCTGCGCTGAGCGTTTTTTCTGCCGAACCCTGGCCCCGGTCGACGGGCGCAGCGCGCCGCCGTGGCGGATGCCGCCGTCCCGCCGGCTATGCTTGGGGAGTCGCCCGCTCGACAGCAGAAGTGAGAGTTCTATGAGCACCCATATCCAGCGTTCGGCGCTGTTGCCTTATCCCGCCCGCGCGCTGTTCGATCTGGTGAACGACGTGAAGCGCTATCCGGAGTTCCTGCCCTGGTGTTCGGCCAGCCAGGTCCTGGAGGAGAGCGAAAGCCTGATGCGCGCCGAGCTGACCGTGGCCAAGGGTAGCCTCAGCCAGCGCTTCACCACCCGCAACGTGTTGGTGCCGGGAGCTTCCATCGAGATGAACCTGGAAAACGGACCGTTCACCGAACTGCATGGCGTCTGGCAGTTCAAGGCGCTTGGCGAGAAGGCCTGCAAGATCACCCTCGACCTGACCTTCGATTACGCCGGGCCGCTGGTCAAGGCGACCCTCGGGCCGCTGTTCACCCAGGCCGCCAACACCATGGTCGACGCGTTCTGCCAGCGCGCCAAGCAACTCTATGGCTGAGATCGCCGTCGAGGTGGTCTACGCGCTGCCGGAGCGACAGGCGTTACTGCGCCTGAGCGTGCCGGCAGGTACCAGCGCACGCGAGGCCGTGCTGCTCTCCGGCATCGCCGAGGCCTTTCCAGGGCTGGATGTGCAAGGTTGCCCGCTGGGTATCTTCGGCAAGCTCCTGGCACGCCCGGAGGAGCGAGTGCTGGAGGCCGGCGAACGGGTGGAGATCTACCGCCCGCTGATCGCCGATCCCAAGGAGGTGCGCAAGCAGCGTGCCGCACGGGCCCGGAGCGAACGCGAAGGCGGTTAGCCGAGGGGTTTCCTGCGGAAATGAAAAAGCCCGGCGAATGCCGGGCTTTTTCGTGGAACGCCAGCCGTCATTGCGGGCTGGGGTCCAGAGGTTCGGGAGTCGGAACCGGTACCGGCTGGGCTTCGTCCACTTCGCGCTGGAGCTGTTCCAGGGTGGAGCCCGGTTTCGGCGGCTCTTCTTTCTGCGCTTCCGGTTTCTGCTGGTCGGCCGGCTGGGTGACGGTGGTGCTGCCTTCCTTGCCGAGGATCGCTTCGTCGCGGCTGACGCCGGGCATGAAGTCGCCGTTCAGGCCGGCCAGCTGGTCGCTGTCGTTGAAGAACAGGCTGACGCGCTCCTGCTGGCGACGACCGCCGCCCGGCTGGATGCTGTAGAGGTAGTCCCAACGATTGGCGTGGAAGGTATCGACGATGAGCGGGTTGCCCATGATAAACCGCACTTGGCGTCGGGTCATTCCGGGACGCAACTGGTCTATCATGTCCTGCGTTACGACGTTGCCTTGCTGGATGTCGATTTTATAGACGCCAGGAAACGAGCAACCGGCGAGTGCGGCAAGCCCCGCGAAAGCGAGACAGGTCAGCATGAGCTTGGCGTTTTGCATCGGTGAGCGACTTCCACTATCTTGGCTGGGCAAATAAAAGCCCGATCATACCCGTATTCCGGGATACTGCGAAACATCCCGCGCTGAGAAAGCAGACATGGTTGAAAATAGCGAACTTCGAAAAGCCGGCCTTAAAGTGACCCTGCCGCGGGTCAAGATCCTGCAGATGCTCGACTCGGCCGAGCAACGCCACATGAGCGCCGAAGACGTGTACAAGGCGCTGATGGAAGCAGGCGAGGACGTGGGCCTGGCAACCGTCTATCGGGTGCTGACCCAGTTCGAGGCCGCCGGCCTGGTGGTGCGTCACAACTTCGATGGCGGCCATGCCGTGTTCGAGCTCGCCGATAGCGGCCACCACGACCACATGGTCTGCGTCGATACCGGCGAGGTGATCGAGTTCATGGATGCGGAAATCGAGAAGCGCCAGAAGGAAATCGTCCGCGAACGCGGCTTCGAGCTGGTCGATCACAATCTGGTGCTCTACGTGCGCAAGAAGAAGTAGTCGCGCAACGGTTCCATGCGAAAACGGCGACCCTGGGGTCGCCGTTTTCATTTTCCATTGAAGGAACGTTCAGTTCTGGGCGGCCAGGTTGACCAGTTTCTTCGCGTGGGCCAGGGATTCCTTGGTCAGGTCGACGCCGCCGAGCATGCGGGCGATCTCCTCGATCCGCTGGGCCTTGTTCAGGGTGGCGACCGCCGTACGGGTTTCGCTGCTGCCGCGTTCCTTGTGCACGAACAGGTGCTGGTGGCCCTGGGCGGCGACCTGCGGCAAGTGGGTCACGGTGAGGACCTGGCCGCGTTCGCCGAGGCGGCGCAGCAACTGTCCGACCACTTCGGCGGTGGGGCCGCCGATGCCGACGTCGACTTCGTCGAAGACCAGGGTGGGGATGCGCGAGGTCTGTGCCGTGATCACCTGGATCGCCAGGCTGATCCGCGACAGTTCGCCGCCCGAGGCGACCTTGGCCAGCCCTTTCAGCGGCTGCCCGGGGTTGGCGCTGACCAGGAACTCCACGCTTTCCAGTCCGTTGGCCTGCGGCTCGGCGCTGTCGCCGGGATGCAGGACGATGGCGAAGCGCCCCCCGGGCATGCCCAGGCGCTGCATCTCCTGCTCCACGCTGGCGGCAAGAGGTGCGGCCGCGGCCTGGCGCAGGCGGCTCAGTTCTTCGGCTTTTTCCTGGTAATGCCGGGCGTAGGCGGCCAGCTCGTCGCCCAGGCGTCCGACCGCTTCGTCGTCGGCGTTCAGCGCCTCCAGTTCGTCGAACAGGCGCTGCTGCAGGTCGGCCAGTTCGGCGGGCTGGACCCGGTGCTTGCGCGCCAGGGAGTAAATGACGTCCAGGCGCTCCTCGACCTGCTGCTGGCGATTGGGATCGGCATCGAAGTGGTCGACGAAGCGGTTCAGTTCGCCGATCGCCTCCTCGACCTGGATCTGCGCGCTGGACAACAGATTGACCGCTTCGCCGAGAGCGGCGGGCTGGCCGCTGAACGAGGTCAGGCGGTTGAGGCTGGCATTGAGCGCGGAAAGGACGTTGCCGGCATCGCTCTCGCTGCACATTTCCACGACTTGGCGGCAGGCGGCGAGCAGGCTTTCGGCGTTGCTCAGGGTCTTCTGCTCCTGCTCCAGGCTTTCCAGTTCGTTTTCGCCGAGGGACAGGTTTTCCAGTTCTTCCAGCTGGTAGCTGAGCAACTGGTGGCGGGCGCGCTGTTCGTCGCCGCTACGCGACAGGCGTTCGAGTTCCTGACTGGTCTGCTTCCAGCGTTGCGCGGCGAGCTGCACCTGGCGCGCCAGCTCCTGGCAGCCGGCGTACTCGTCGAGCAGGCGCCGATGGGTCTCGCTCTTCAGCAGCGACTGGTGCTCGTGCTGGCTATGGATGTCGATCAGCAGTTCGCCCAGGCTCTTCAGGTCGCCCAGAGGGCAGGGCGTGCCGTTGATGTAGGCACGCGAGCGACCTTCGGCAGTGATCACCCGGCGCAGGATGCACGGACCGTCCTGTTCCAGGTCGCGCTCGGCGAGCCAGTCGCGGGCCTCGGCGATGGCGCTGACGTCGAAGCTGGCGAGAATGTCGGCCTTGTCCGCTCCGGGACGTACCGCGCCGCTGTCGGCGCGGTCGCCGAGGGTAAGGCCGAGGGCGTCGAGCATGATCGACTTGCCCGCGCCGGTTTCGCCGGTGATCACGCTCATGCCGGTAGCGAGTTCGAGATCCAGGTGCTCGACGATGGCGTAGTTGTGAACGGACAGGTGAACCAGCATGGCGGGCGGCTCCGTGGGTTTTGTCTGGTTATTTATACAGTATTTTTTCCGGCTGGCAATTGCCGCTCGCCCCTTGAACCGTGGAAAGCCGTCCCCATATAGCCGGCAACGTTGCGAACTTATGCGTTCGCCTTGTATTTGCCAGCTTATTTTTGAAGGAGAGTGGCATGGCTGACGAACAGCAGACCCTGGATCAACAGACCCCCGAGCAGCCCACCGGCGCCGCCGAGGACCTGACCGCCCGCGTGCAGGAGCTGGAGGAGCAGCTGGCTGCCGCCCAGGACCAGGCGCTGCGCATGGTCGCGGATCTGCAGAACGTACGCCGGCGTGCGGAGCAGGATGTCGAGAAGGCGCACAAATTCGCGCTGGAGAAATTCGCCGGCGACCTGCTGGCGGTGGTCGACACCCTCGAGCGCGGCCTGGAGATGTCCGATCCCAACGACGAGGCGATCAAGCCGATGCGCGAAGGGATGGAACTGACCCTGAAGATGTTCGACGACACCCTGCGCCGCTACCAGGTGGAGGCGCTGAACCCGGAAGGCGAGCCTTTCAACCCCGAGCAGCACCAGGCGATGGCCATGCAGGAAAGCGCTTCGGCCGAGCCGGGCAGTGTCCTCAAGGTGTTCCAGAAAGGCTACCTGCTCAACGGCCGCCTGCTGCGTCCGGCGATGGTGGTGGTCAGCAAGGCGCCGGCGGAAACCCCGCCTTCCATCGACGAGCAGGCTTGAAATTCGACGCGACGACCCCATCTGGGTAGTCAACCGAGCACGAGACCCACGGGCGGGTCGCACGGAATCAAAGTTTCTGGAGAGTGAATATGGGCAAAATCATTGGCATCGACCTGGGTACCACCAACTCCTGCGTGGCTATCCTGGAGAACGGTAACGTCAAGGTCATCGAGAACGCCGAGGGCGCGCGTACCACCCCCTCGATCATCGCCTACACCAACGATGGCGAAACCCTGGTGGGCCAGCCGGCCAAGCGCCAGGCGGTCACCAACCCGCAGAACACCCTGTATGCGGTGAAGCGCCTGATCGGCCGTCGCTTCGAAGAGAACGTGGTTCAGAAAGACATCCAGATGGTGCCGTACAGCATCGTCAAGGCCGACAACGGCGACGCCTGGGTGGAAGTGAAGGGCCAGAAGATGGCGCCTCCGCAGATTTCCGCCGAAGTGCTGAAGAAAATGAAGAAGACCGCCGAAGACTACCTCGGCGAGCCGGTCACCGAAGCGGTGATCACCGTTCCGGCCTACTTCAACGACAGCCAGCGCCAGGCCACCAAGGACGCCGGCCGTATCGCCGGCCTTGACGTCAAGCGGATCATCAACGAGCCGACCGCGGCGGCGCTGGCCTACGGCCTGGACAAGGCCAAGGGCGACCACACCGTGATCGTCTATGACCTGGGCGGCGGTACCTTCGACGTGTCGGTGATCGAGATCGCCGAAGTCGACGGCGAGCACCAGTTCGAAGTGCTGGCCACCAACGGCGACACCTTCCTCGGCGGCGAAGACTTCGACATCCGCCTGATCGACTACCTCGTCGACGAGTTCAAGAAGGAAAGCGGCATCAACCTGAAGGGCGACCCGCTGGCCATGCAGCGTCTGAAGGAAGCGGCCGAGAAAGCCAAGATCGAGCTGTCCTCGACCCAGCAGACCGACGTCAACCTGCCGTATGTGACTGCCGACGCGAGCGGTCCGAAGCACCTGAACGTCAAGGTTTCCCGCGCCAAGCTGGAGTCCCTGGTCGAAGACCTGGTGCAGCGCACCATCGAGCCGTGCCGCACCGCGCTGAAGGATGCCGGCCTGGATGTTTCCGATATCCATGAAGTGATCCTGGTCGGCGGCCAGACCCGCATGCCGCTGGTACAGAAGACCGTTGCCGAGTTCTTCGGCAAGGAAGCGCGCAAGGACGTCAACCCGGACGAAGCCGTGGCTGTCGGTGCCGCCATCCAGGGCGCGGTCCTGGCCGGCGACGTGAAGGACGTGCTGCTGCTCGACGTGACCCCGCTGACCCTCGGCATCGAGACCCTGGGCGGTGTGATGACCGGTCTGATCGAGAAGAACACCACCATCCCGACCAAGAAGTCGCAGGTGTTCTCCACCGCCGACGACAACCAGGGCGCGGTGACCATCCACGTGCTGCAGGGCGAGCGCAAGCAGGCCGCGCAGAACAAGTCGCTGGGCAAGTTCGACCTGGCCGACATTCCGCCGGCTCCGCGCGGCGTGCCGCAGATCGAGGTGACCTTCGATATCGATGCCAACGGCATCCTGCACGTCTCGGCGAAGGACAAGGCCACCGGCAAGCAGCAGTCCATCGTGATCAAGGCATCCTCCGGCCTGTCCGAGGATGAGATCCAGCAGATGGTCCGCGATGCCGAGGCGAATGCCGAGGAGGACCGCAAGTTCGAGGAACTGGCTGCCGCTCGCAACCAGGGCGACGCGCTGGTCCACGCGACCCGCAAGATGATCACCGAGGCGGGCGACAAGGCCACCGCCGAGGACAAGGCGACCATCGAGAAGGCGCTGGGCGAGCTGGAAGCGGCGGTGAAGGGCGACGACAAGGCCGAGATCGAGGCCAAGATGAACGCTCTGTCCCAGGCTTCCACCCCGCTGGCGCAGAAGATGTACGCCGAACAGGCCCAGCAGGGCGAAGACGCTCCCCAGGGCGAGCAGGCGAAAGCCGCTGACGACGTGGTGGACGCCGAGTTCGAAGAGGTCAAGGACAACAAGTAAGCCCCGGCTTGCTTCTGCCCCGCGTGCCGGCCAGGCCGGTACGCATGATCCGCCACGCGGGAGCCTGCTCCCGCGTTGGCGTGTCTGGAGGGTCCTTAATTGAGACGGAAAGGTTATGGCGAAACGAGACTTTTACGAGGTTCTGGGGGTTGAGCGTGGCGCCAGCGAGGCGGACCTAAAGAAGGCCTACCGCCGCCTGGCGATGAAATACCACCCGGACCGCAATCCTGGCGACAAGGAAGCCGAGGACAAGTTCAAGGAGGCCAACGAGGCCTACGAGGTCCTCTCCGATGCCAGCAAGCGGGCGGCCTACGACCAGTACGGCCATGCCGGCGTCGATCCGAATATGGGTGGGGGCGCTGGCGCCGGTTTCGGCGGGGCGAGCTTCTCCGACATCTTCGGCGATGTGTTCAGCGATTTCTTCGGTGGCGGCGGTGCCCGCGGTGGCTCGCGCGGCGGCGCGCAGCGCGGCGCGGACCTGCGCTACACCCTGGACCTCGACCTGGAGGAGGCGGTACGTGGCACCACCGTTACCATCCGCGTGCCGACCCTGGTCGGTTGCAAGACCTGCAACGGCAGCGGCGCCAAGCCCGGCACCACACCGGTCACCTGCACCACTTGCGGTGGTATCGGCCAGGTGCGCATGCAGCAGGGCTTCTTCTCGGTCCAGCAGACCTGCCCGCGCTGCCACGGCACCGGCAAGATGATTTCCGATCCCTGTGGCTCCTGCCATGGCCAGGGGCGCGTGGAAGAGCAGAAGACCCTGTCGGTGAAGGTGCCGGCCGGCGTCGACACCGGCGACCGCATCCGCCTCACCGGCGAAGGCGAGGCCGGCAGCATGGGTGGTCCGGCGGGCGACCTGTACGTGGTGGTCAATGTGCGCGAGCACCCGATCTTCCAACGCGACGGCAAGCATCTGTACTGCGAAGTGCCGATCAGTTTCGCCGACGCTGCGTTGGGTGGCGAGCTGGAAGTGCCGACCCTGGATGGCCGGGTCAAGCTGAAGATTCCGGAAAGCACCCAGACCGGCAAGTTGTTCCGCCTGCGCGGCAAGGGCGTGGCCCCGGTGCGCGGCGGCGGCGCCGGCGACCTGATGTGCAAGGTGGTGGTGGAAACCCCGGTGAACCTGGACAAGCGCCAGCGCGAGCTGCTCGAGGAGTTCCGCAAGTCGTTGCAGAGCGACACCTCGCATTCGCCCAAGGCCAGTGGCTGGTTCGAAGGCATGAAGCGTTTCTTCGACGACCTATAAACAAAGCCATGGGCGCGGCCTGACAGCCGCGTCCGGGTTCCGCGTGGAGTGGTTTTATGCGACGTATAGCCGTAGTGGGCGCCGCCGGGCGCATGGGCAAGAACCTGATCGAGGCCGTTCAGCAGACCGGCGGTGCCGCCGGGCTGACGGCGGCGGTGGATCGTCCGGATAGCACCCTGGTGGGGGCGGACGCCGGCGAGCTGGCCGGTCTCGGCCGGATCGGCGTGCCGCTGTCCGGGGACCTGGGCAAGGTCTGCGAGGAGTTCGACGTCCTGATCGACTTCACCCATCCCTCCGTAACCCTGAAGAACATCGAGCAGTGCCGCAAGGCGCGCCGCGCGATGGTCATCGGCACCACCGGCTTCAGCGCCGACGAGAAGCTGCTGCTGGCCGAGGCGGCGAAGGATATCCCGATCGTCTTCGCTGCCAACTTCAGCGTCGGCGTGAACCTTTGCCTGAAGCTTCTGGATACCGCGGCACGGGTGCTGGGCGACGAAGTGGATATCGAGATCATCGAGGCCCATCACCGGCACAAGGTCGATGCGCCGTCCGGCACCGCCTTGCGCATGGGCGAGGTGGTAGCCCAGGCGCTCGGCCGGGACCTCCAGGAAGTGGCGGTCTACGGACGCGAGGGGCAGACCGGCGCGCGGGCGCGGGAAACCATCGGCTTCGCCACCGTGCGCGCCGGAGACGTGGTGGGCGACCACACCGTGCTGTTCGCCGCCGAGGGCGAGCGCGTGGAGATCACCCACAAGGCTTCCAGCCGCATGACCTTCGCCCGTGGCGCGGTGCGTGCGGCGCTGTGGCTGGAGGGCAAGGAGAACGGCCTGTACGACATGCAGGATGTGCTCGGCCTACGCTGAGGCGCTGCCGCACGTCGTCTTATTGGTGGACCGGAATGTCGCGATTCTGTAAACTACAGCTTTAGTGTGTCCACTAAAAGCAGCGCAGCATGAATCGAAAAAAAGCGGGATGACTCTTCACGGTGTCATCCCGCTTTTTTACACCTGCGCGACCAGTCAGGCTTGATTTACGGGAGGTCTTCTTGACTAAGCCAGCCATACTTGCACTTGCCGACGGCAGCATTTTTCGCGGTGAAGCCATCGGTGCCGACGGCCAGACCGTTGGCGAGGTGGTGTTCAACACCGCCATGACCGGCTACCAGGAAATCCTTACCGATCCTTCCTACGCCCAGCAGATCGTCACCCTGACCTACCCGCACATCGGCAATACCGGTACCACCCCGGAAGACGCCGAGGCCAACCGTGTCTGGGCCGCCGGCCTGATCATCCGCGACCTGCCGCTGATCGCCAGCAACTGGCGCAGCAAGCAGTCGCTGCCTGACTACCTGAAAGCCAACGGCACCGTCGCCATCGCCGGCATCGATACCCGTCGCCTGACCCGTATCCTCCGCGAGAAGGGTTCGCAGAACGGCTGCATCCTGGCTGGTGCCGACGCTACCGAGGAACGCGCGCTGGAGCTGGCTCGCGCCTTCCCCGGCCTGAAGGGCATGGACCTGGCCAAGGAGGTCACCACCGCCGAGCGCTACGAGTGGCGCTCCAGCGTCTGGAACCTGGAAAGCGACAGTCACCCGGAGATCCCGGCCGGTGAACTGCCGTATCACGTGGTGGCCTACGACTACGGCGTCAAGCTGAACATCCTGCGCATGCTGGTGGCGCGCGGCTGCCGCCTGACCGTGGTGCCGGCGCAGACACCGGCCAGCGAAGTGCTGGCGCTGAACCCTGACGGCATCTTCCTTTCCAACGGCCCCGGCGACCCCGAACCGTGCGACTACGCGATCCAGGCGATCCGCGAATTCCTCGATACCGAGATCCCGGTGTTCGGCATCTGCCTCGGCCATCAGTTGCTGGCCCTGGCCTCTGGCGCCAAGACCCTGAAGATGGGCCACGGCCACCACGGCGCCAACCACCCGGTGCAGGACCTGGACAGCGGCGTGGTGATGATCACCAGCCAGAACCACGGTTTCGCGGTCGACGAGAGCACCTTGCCGGACAACCTGCGAGCCACTCACAAGTCGCTGTTCGACGGTACCCTGCAGGGTATCGAGCGCACCGACAAGGTCGCTTTCAGCTTCCAGGGCCACCCGGAGGCGAGCCCCGGTCCGCATGACGTCGCCCCGCTGTTCGACCGCTTCATCTCGGCGATGGCCGAGCGTCGCTGAGGAGCAGAGCCATGCCGACCCTGGGGATAACCGATTTCTGGACCTACGTGCTGGGTGTGGTTTTCGTGATCCTGTTGCCCGGGCCGAACTCGTTGTTCGTCCTCGCGACTTCGGCCCAGCGTGGCGTGGCGACCGGCTACCGGGCCGCCTGCGGCGTGTTCCTCGGCGACGCGGTGCTGATGCTGCTGTCGGCCCTTGGCGTGGCGTCCCTGCTGAAGGCCGAGCCGATGCTGTTCATCGGCCTGAAGTACCTCGGTGCGGCCTACCTGTTCTATCTCGGCGTCGGCATGCTGCGGGGCGCCTGGCGCAAGCTGCGCAATCCCGAAGCGACGGCGGCGCAGGCCGAACAGGTGGATGTCCACCAGCCGTTCCGCAAGGCGCTGCTGCTCAGCCTGTCGAATCCCAAGGCGATCCTGTTCTTCATCTCCTTCTTCATCCAGTTCGTCGATCCCGGCTATGCCTATCCGGGCCTGTCGTTCCTGGTGCTGGCGGTGATCCTGGAACTGGTCAGCGCCCTTTACCTGAGCTTCCTGATTTTCACCGGTGTGCGGCTGGCGGCCTGGTTCCGCCGGCGGCAACGGTTGGCTGCCGGCGCCACTTCGGGCGTCGGCGCCCTGTTCGTCGGCTTTGGTGTGAAGCTGGCCACCGCAACCCTGTCCTGATTATTGCAACGAGAGTCCCATGCCAAAACGTACAGACATAAAGAGCATCCTGATCCTCGGTGCCGGCCCCATCGTGATTGGCCAGGCCTGCGAATTCGACTACTCCGGCGCCCAGGCCTGCAAGGCCCTGCGCGAGGAGGGCTACCGCGTCATCCTGGTGAACTCCAACCCCGCGACCATCATGACCGACCCGGCGATGGCCGACGCGACCTACATCGAGCCGATCAAGTGGGCCACCGTGGCCAAGATCATCGAGAAGGAACGCCCCGACGCGCTGCTGCCGACCATGGGCGGCCAGACTGCGCTGAACTGCGCCCTGGACCTGGAGCGCCACGGCGTGCTGGAGAAGTTCGGCGTGGAGATGATCGGCGCCAATGCCGATACCATCGACAAGGCCGAGGACCGCTCGCGCTTCGACAAGGCGATGAAGGATATCGGCCTGGCCTGTCCGCGCTCGGGCATCGCCCACAGCATGGAGGAGGCCTACGGCGTGCTCGAGCAGGTCGGCTTCCCCTGCATCATCCGTCCGTCCTTCACCATGGGCGGCACCGGCGGCGGTATCGCCTACAACCGTGAAGAGTTCGAAGAGATCTGCGCCCGTGGCCTCGACCTGTCGCCGACCAACGAGCTGCTGATCGACGAGTCGCTGATCGGCTGGAAGGAATACGAGATGGAGGTGGTCCGCGACAAGAAGGACAACTGCATCATCGTCTGCTCCATCGAGAACTTCGACCCGATGGGCGTGCACACCGGTGACTCGATCACCGTGGCACCGGCGCAGACCCTGACCGACAAGGAATACCAGATCATGCGCAACGCCTCGCTGGCGGTATTGCGCGAGATCGGCGTGGAAACCGGCGGTTCCAACGTGCAGTTCGGCATCTGCCCGAACACCGGGCGCATGGTGGTGATCGAGATGAACCCGCGGGTTTCCCGCTCCTCGGCCCTGGCCTCCAAGGCCACCGGTTTCCCGATCGCCAAGATCGCCGCCAAGCTGGCGGTCGGCTACACCCTCGACGAACTGCAGAACGACATCACCGGCGGTCGCACCCCGGCGTCGTTCGAGCCGGCCATCGACTACGTGGTGACCAAGATCCCGCGCTTCGCCTTCGAGAAATTCCCGAAAGCCGATGCCCGCCTGACCACCCAGATGAAGTCGGTCGGCGAAGTCATGGCCATCGGCCGGACCTTCCAGGAGTCGGTGCAGAAAGCCTTGCGCGGCCTGGAAGTCGGCGCCACCGGCTTCGATCCGAAGCTCGACCTGAACGACCCGGAGGCCGACAGCATCCTCAAGCGCGAGCTGACCGTGCCCAGCGCCGAGCGTGTCTGGTACGTCGCCGACGCCTTCCGCGCCGGCAAGAGCGTCGAGGAAGTGTTCGAGCTGACCCGCATCGACGAATGGTTCCTGGTGCAGATCGAGGACCTGGTCAAGGACGAGGAGAAGGTCAAGACCCTCGGCCTGTCCTCCATCGATCGCGAGCTGATGTACAAGCTCAAGCGCAAGGGCTTCTCCGACGCGCGCCTGGCCAAGTTGCTCGGCGTCACCGAGAAGAACCTGCGCAGCCATCGCCACAAGCTAAAGGTACTGCCGGTCTACAAGCGCGTCGATACCTGCGCCGCCGAGTTCGCCACCGACACCGCCTACATGTATTCGACCTACGAGGAAGAGTGCGAGGCCAACCCGTCGAGCCGCGAGAAGATCATGATCCTCGGCGGCGGTCCGAACCGCATCGGCCAGGGCATCGAGTTCGACTACTGCTGCGTGCACGCGGCGCTGGCGATGCGCGAAGACGGCTACGAGACCATCATGGTCAACTGCAACCCGGAAACCGTCTCCACCGACTATGACACCTCCGACCGCCTGTACTTCGAGCCGGTGACCCTCGAGGACGTCCTTGAGATCGTCCGCGTCGAGCAGCCCAAGGGCGTGATCGTCCAGTACGGCGGCCAGACCCCGCTGAAGCTCTGCCGCGCCCTCGAAGAGGCCGGCGTGCCGATCATCGGCACCAGTCCGGACGCCATCGACCGTGCCGAAGACCGCGAGCGCTTCCAGCAGATGGTCCAGCGCCTGAACCTGCGCCAGCCGGCCAACGCTACCGCGCGCAGCGAAGACGAGGCCCTGGCCGCGTCCAAGGCCATCGGCTATCCGCTGGTGGTACGTCCGTCCTACGTGCTGGGCGGGCGGGCGATGGAAATCGTCTACCAGGAAGAAGAACTCAAGCGCTACATGCGCGAGGCGGTGCAGGTTTCCAACGACAGCCCGGTGCTGCTCGATCACTTCCTCAACTGCGCCATCGAAGTCGACATCGACGCGGTATGCGACGGCGAGATCGTGGTGATCGGCGCGATCATGCAGCACATCGAGCAGGCTGGCGTTCACTCCGGCGACTCCGCCTGTTCGCTGCCGCCGTACTCGCTGCCGCAGCACATCCAGGACGAGATCCGCGAGCAGGTCAAGAAAATGGCCCTGGAGCTTGGCGTGGTCGGCCTGATGAACGTGCAGATGGCGGTGCAGGGCGAGGATATCTTCGTCATCGAGGTCAATCCGCGCGCCTCGCGTACCGTGCCGTTCGTCTCCAAGTGCGTCGGCGAGTCGCTGGCCAAGGTCGCCGCCCGCGTCATGGCCGGCAAGACCCTGGCCGAGGTCGGTTTCACCCAGGAAATCATCCCGCCGTTCTTCAGCGTCAAGGAAGCGGTGTTCCCGTTCGCCAAGTTCCCCGGCGTCGATCCGATCCTCGGCCCGGAAATGAAGTCCACTGGTGAAGTGATGGGCGTCGGTGATAGCTTTGCCGAAGCCTTTGCCAAGGCTCAGTTGGGGGCCAGCGAGATCCTCCCGATCGCCGGTTGCGCCTTCATCAGCGTCCGCGAAGACGACAAGCCGTTCGCCGCCCAGGTGGCTGGCGACCTGGTCGCGCTGGGCTTCGAAGTGGTAGCCACCGCCGGTACCGCGCGTGTCATCGAAGCCGCAGGCCTGCCGGTGCGTCGCGTGAACAAGGTGACCGAAGGTCGCCCGCACGTGGTGGACATGATCAAGAACGACGAGGTCACCCTGATCATCAACACCACCGAGGGCCGGCAGTCCATCGCTGACTCCTACTCCATTCGTCGAAACGCCCTGCAGCACAAGATCTGCTGCACCACCACCATTGCGGGTGGGCAGGCGATCTGTGAGGCGCTCAAGTTCGGTCCCGAGAAGACCGTTCGGCGTCTGCAGGATCTCCACGCAGGAATCAAGGCATGAGCAAGTTCCCCATGACCGTCCAGGGCGCCCGCGCCCTGGAAGAAGAAGTGAAACACCTGAAGGGCGTGCTGCGCCCGCAGATCAGCCAGGCCATCGCCGAAGCGCGTGAACTGGGCGACCTCAAGGAAAACGCCGAGTACCATGCGGCGCGCGAACAGCAGGGCATGGTCGAGGCGCGTATCCGCGACATCGAGGCCAAGCTGTCCAACGCCCAGGTCATCGATGTCACCGCCATCCCGCACAGCGGCAAGGTGATCTTCGGCACCACCGTCGACATCGCCAATGTCGAGACCGACGAGACCGTGACCTACCAGATCGTCGGCGACGACGAGGCGGATATCAAGGGTGGCAAGATCTCGGTGAATTCGCCGATCGCCCGTGCGCTGATCGGCAAGACCGAAGGCGATGCCGTGCTGGTGAGAACCCCGGGCGGCGACGTCGAGTACGAGATCGTCGAGGTTCGCCATATCTAAGCGCGCCCCGTTGCGCGCAGGCGCGATCAGTTGGCTGCTGGCCCAGACGTTCTGGGTCGGCGGCCTCTGGTTGCTGCAGTTCGTGGTCCTGCCTGCGTTGGCCAAGACCGGACTGGCGCCGCTGCTGGTGGAAACCGTAGCCGCGGCGTTGACGCCGCTGCTGATCGGCTTCGCCGGATTCTGTGCGGTGCTGCAGGCGCTGGTGTTGGTGTCGAGCCACGGGCCGAGGAGCCTTTGGCGAGACCTTCGCGGTCAGCTGTTGCTCGCCGTCGCGCTGCTCTGCCTGGTGTACTTCCTGGTGCGTGGGCTGGCGCCCGAGGCGGTGCGCTGGCTGCTGTTCAACTACCTGGCGGTGGCGATGTGTGGCCTGCTGCTGGTGTTGCAGCCGGTACCGGGGCGGGACGAGGAATACGTCTGAACCAGGTCGGGAAGTTTCCCGACCTTGGTTGGATGGGACATCAGATGCCGGCGAAACGGCTGATGTTCGAGAGATTCTTGTTCGGCTTCGGGTTCTTCCGATAGACCAGCGCCATCTTGCCGATGCTTTGCACCAGGTCGCTGCGCGACTGCGCGCAGAGTTCGTCGAGCAGGGCGCGGCGATCGTCGCGCTCGGCCAGCGCCAGTTTCACCTTGATCAGTTCGTGATCGTTGAGTGCGCGCTCGAGTTCGGCGAGAACGCCTTCGGTCAAGCCGTTCTCGGCTACGATCAATACCGGTTTCAGGTGGTGACCGATAGATTTGAACTGTTTCTTCTGCTCTTGAGTGAGCGCCATAATCAGACCCCTGGGAAAAAGTCGTCTATTTTACCCCAGTTTTAGTCCAAGTGATGCTGCCCCCGCCGACCGGGGGTGCCCGAAGAGGTATTCCGTGGCCCGCTCCAAAACCAGCCAGCGTTGGCTGAAAGAACATTTCGACGATCCCTACGTGAAGATGGCCCAGCGCGATGGCTATCGCTCGCGTGCCAGCTACAAGCTGCTGGAGATCCAGGAGAAGGACCGCATCCTGCGTCCGGGCATGACCGTGGTCGACCTGGGCGCCGCGCCGGGCGGGTGGTCGCAGGTCACCAGCCGGGTGATCGGCGACCGTGGTCGGCTGATCGCTTCGGACATCCTCGAGATGGACAGCATCCCCGACGTCACCTTCATCCAGGGCGACTTCACCGAGGACGCGGTGTTCGCGCGGATCCTCGAGGCGATCGGCGACCATCCGGTAGACCTTGTGATTTCCGATATGGCCCCCAATATGAGTGGAGTGCGGGCCGCCGACCAGCCGCGCGCCATGTATCTCTGCGAACTGGCGCTGGACCTGGCCGGCCGTGTGCTGCGGCCGGGCGGCGATTTCCTGATCAAGATCTTCCAGGGCGAAGGTTTCGACCAGTACCACAAGCAGGCCCGGGAAATGTTCGACAAGGTACAGATGCGCAAGCCCCTGTCGTCGCGTGATCGTTCGCGGGAACAGTATCTGCTCGCACGCGGCTTTCGCGGGGAATAGACTGGAATGATTGACCCTATAGCCTGTCTATTGGTCGATGACCTGTTGTGCCGGGACGGGCGAGGGTTCATAAAGGGTTACAGACAACGCCTGCGTGCGTGGGCGCTTGTGTAGTACTTTTGGCCGGAAGGAGTCTGGCCGTCGTGTGAAGCGGTTTCCAGGACGGAGCCGGCTTCAGAGGGTAGTCAATTGAACGACATGGCAAAGAATCTGATTCTGTGGCTGATCATCGCGGCGGTACTGGTGACCGTGATGAACAATTTCTCGAGCCCGAGCGAGCCACAGACGCTGAACTACTCGGACTTCATCCAGCAGGTCAAGGATGGCAAGGTCGAGCGAGTGACCGTGGATGGCTATGTCATCACCGGCAAGCGTAGCGACGGCGATACCTTCAAGACCATCCGCCCGGCGATCCAGGACAACGGCCTGATCGGCGACCTGGTCAACAACAACGTCGTGGTCGAGGGCAAGCAGCCCGAACAGCAGAGCATCTGGACCCAGTTGCTGGTCGCCAGCTTCCCGATCCTGGTGATCATCGCCGTCTTCATGTTCTTCATGCGCCAGATGCAGGGTGGCGGCGGCGGTCGCGGCGGCCCGATGAGCTTCGGCAAGAGCAAGGCGCGCCTGCTGTCCGAGGACCAGGTCAAGACCACCTTCGCTGACGTCGCCGGCTGCGACGAGGCCAAGGAGGAGGTCAGCGAGCTGGTCGAGTTCCTTCGCGATCCGGGCAAGTTCCAGCGCCTGGGCGGCCGTATCCCGCGCGGCGTGCTGATGGTCGGCCCGCCCGGCACCGGCAAGACCCTGCTGGCCAAGGCCATCGCCGGCGAAGCCAAGGTGCCGTTCTTCACCATTTCCGGTTCCGACTTCGTCGAGATGTTCGTCGGCGTGGGCGCTTCCCGTGTCCGCGACATGTTCGACCAGGCCAAGAAGCATGCGCCGTGCATCATCTTCATCGACGAGATCGACGCCGTCGGCCGCCATCGCGGCGCCGGCCTGGGCGGTGGTCACGACGAGCGCGAGCAGACCCTCAACCAGTTGCTGGTGGAGATGGATGGCTTCGAGATGAACGATGGCATCATCGTCATCGCTGCCACCAACCGTCCGGACGTTCTGGACCCGGCGCTGCTGCGTCCGGGCCGCTTCGACCGCCAGGTGGTGGTCGGCTTGCCGGATATCCGCGGGCGCGAACAGATCCTCAAGGTGCACATGCGCAAGGTGCCGCTGGGCGACCATGTCGATCCTGCCGTCATCGCCCGCGGTACGCCCGGTTTCTCCGGCGCCGACCTGGCCAACCTGGTCAACGAGGCCTCGCTGTTCGCCGCGCGCTCCAACAAGCGCATCGTCGACATGCGCGAGTTCGAGCTGGCCAAGGACAAGATCATGATGGGCGCCGAGCGCAAGACCATGGTCATGTCCGAGAAGGAGAAGCGCAACACCGCCTACCACGAGGCCGGCCACGCCATCGTCGGTCGCCTGGTGCCGGAGCATGACCCGGTCTACAAGGTGTCCATCATTCCGCGCGGACGCGCCCTGGGCGTGACCATGTTCCTCCCCGAGGAAGATCGCTACAGCCTGTCCAAGCGCGCGCTGGAAAGCCAGATCTGCTCGCTGTTCGGCGGCCGTATCGCGGAAGAGATGACCCTCGGCTTCGAAGGCGTCACCACTGGCGCTTCCAACGACATCATGCGTGCTACCCAGTTGGCGCGGAACATGGTGACCAAGTGGGGTCTGTCCGAGAAGCTCGGCCCGCTGATGTACGCGGAGGAGGAGGGCGAGGTGTTCCTCGGCCGTAGCGCCGGCAGCCAGCACGCCAATGTGTCGGGCGAGACCGCCAAGATGATCGACCAGGAAGTCCGGCGCATCATCGACGACTGCTACGGTACCGCCAAGCGACTGCTCGACGAGAACCGCGACAAGCTGGAGATGATGGCCGACGCACTGATGAAGTACGAAACCATAGACTCCGACCAGATCGACGACATCATGGCCGGTCGCGTGCCGCGCGAGCCGCGTGACTGGCAGGGTGGTTCGGGTACCGGCACCCCGCCGGCCAACCTGGAAGAGTCGGGCCGCCGCGAGAGCACCCCTCCCATCGGTGGGCCGGCCGGCGAGCACTGAGAGCCCTGAATGAGCAATCCGCAATACCCGACCCGACTGCCTTGCGGCAGTCGGGTTCTTGATTTGGCCCGCCCACATGTCATGGGCATCCTCAATGTCACCCCCGATTCCTTTTCCGATGGCGGCCGTTACGACCGGCTGGACGATGCCCTGCGGCATGCCGAGCGCATGGTGCGGGAAGGCGCAACGCTCATCGACGTCGGCGGCGAGTCGACCCGTCCCGGTGCGCGCAGCGTTTCTCCGACGGAGGAGCTGGAGCGGGTCGCTCCGGTAGTCGAACGCATCGCTCGCGAGCTGGACGTCGTGATTTCGGTGGATACCTCCACGCCCGCGGTCATGCGCGAAACTGCGCGTCTCGGAGCGGGTCTGATCAACGACGTCCGTTCGCTGCAGCGCGACGGTGCGCTGGATGCTGCGGTGGATAGCGGCCTGGCGGTCTGCCTCATGCACATGCGTGGAGAACCGCAGACCATGCAGGATGCGCCTGCCTACCAGGATGTGGTGGCGGAAGTCGGCGCGTTCCTGCAGGAGCGTGTGAATGCCTGCGTGGCGGCCGGAATCGACCGCGAGCGGCTGTTGCTGGATCCGGGTTTCGGTTTTGCCAAGACACTGGAGCACAACCTGGTGCTGTTCAGGCATCTGCAGGCACTCCATGGCCTGGGCTTGCCGTTGTTGGTCGGCGTTTCGCGCAAGAGCATGATCGGCAAGGTACTGGGGCGGGAGGTGGACGAACGCCTCTACGGCAGCCTAGCTCTGGCGGCCCTGGCGCTGGCCAAGGGCGCACGGATAATTCGAGTGCATGACGTGGCGGCGACCGTCGACGTGATGCGAATGATCTCCGCCGTTGAAATGGCGGATTGAGCACGGAAGACAAAAGATGAGCAGAAAATACTTCGGGACTGACGGTATCCGTGGTCGTGTTGGCGAGTTTCCGATTACTCCGGACTTCGTTCTCAAGCTGGGCTGGGCGGTGGGCATGGCCTTCCGCCGGCAGGGCAACTGCCGGGTCCTGATCGGCAAGGACACGCGCAGCTCGGGTTACATGTTCGAGTCGGCCTTCGAGGCGGGGCTCTCCGCTTCCGGCGCCGATACCCTGTTGCTGGGACCGATGCCTACCCCCGGCATCGCCTACCTGACGCGGACTTTCCACGCCGAGGCCGGGGTGGTGATCAGCGCTTCGCACAATCCCCACGACGACAACGGCATCAAGTTCTTCTCCGGGCAGGGGACCAAGCTGCCGGATGACGTCGAGCTGATGATCGAGGAACTGCTCGATGCGCCGATGACCGTGGTGGAGTCCGCCCGTCTCGGCAAGGTTTCGCGGATCAATGACGCGGCGGGGCGCTACATCGAATTCTGTAAGAGCAGCGTGCCGACCAGCACCGACTTCAACGGTCTCAAGGTCGTGCTCGACTGCGCCAACGGCGCTACCTACAAGATCGCTCCCAGCGTCTTCCGGGAACTGGGCGCGGAAGTGACGGTGCTGGCGGCCAGCCCGAATGGCCTGAACATCAACGACAAGTGCGGTTCCACTCACCTGGATGGCCTGCAGGCTGCGGTGGTCGAGCACCATGCCGACCTCGGCATCGCCTTCGACGGCGACGGCGACCGGGTGATGATGGTCGACCATACCGGTGCGGTCGTGGATGGCGACGAACTGCTTTTCCTCATCGCGCGCGACCTGCAGGAAAGCGGGCGCCTGCAAGGCGGTGTGGTCGGCACCCTGATGAGCAACCTCGGCCTGGAGCTGGCTTTGCAGGAGCTGCATATCCCGTTCGTGCGGGCGAAGGTCGGCGATCGCTATGTGATGGCCGAACTGCTGGCTCGGAACTGGATGCTGGGAGGGGAGAATTCGGGACATATCGTCTGCTGCCAGAACACCACGACGGGCGATGCCATCATCGCGGCGCTACAGGTGCTGATGGCGCTCAAGCATCGCGGCCAGACCCTGGCCGAGGCGCGCCAGGGGATTCGCAAGTGCCCCCAGGTGCTGATCAATGTGCGCTTCAAGGGCGAAAGCGATCCGCTCGAGCACCCGTCGGTGAAGGAGGCCAGCGTCCGCGTCACCGAGCAAATGGGCGGGCGCGGCCGTGTCCTGCTGCGCAAATCCGGCACAGAGCCGTTGGTCCGGGTGATGGTCGAGGGCGACGAGGAAGCTAGCGTTCGTGCCCACGCCGAACAGCTGGCAAAAATTGTTTCTGAGGTATGTGCTTGATTTTGCTTGCCAGTCTGGAAACTGTTGAGTAACATCTGCGCCCACTTTGCCCCGCGAGGTACAGCATGCGTCGACCCTTGGTGGCCGGTAACTGGAAAATGCACGGTACGCATTCCAGTGTGGCCGAGTTGATCAAAGGCTTGCGTCAGCTGGCGTTGCCGAGCGGAGTCGATGTAGCTGTGATGCCGCCTTGCTTGTTCATCAGCCAGGTCATCCAGGGCCTGGCCGGCAAGGCGATCGATGTAGGTGCGCAGAACAGCGCCGTAGAGCCGATGCAAGGCGCGCTGACCGGTGAGACTGCTCCCAGTCAGTTGGCGGATGTCGGTTGTAGCATGGTCCTCGTGGGCCACTCGGAGCGTCGCCTGATTCTCGGCGAGAGTGACGAGGTTGTGAGTCGCAAGTTTGCCGCGGCTCAGTCGTGCGGCCTGGTGCCGGTGCTGTGTGTCGGGGAGACCCGGGCGGAGCGCGAGGCGGGCAAGACGCTGGAGGTTGTCGCAAGGCAGCTGGGAAGCGTGATCGACGAGTTGGGTGTTGGAGCTTTTGCTCGCGCAGTCGTGGCTTACGAGCCGGTCTGGGCGATCGGGACCGGGTTGACCGCGTCCCCCGCGCAAGCCCAGGAAGTGCACGCGGCGATCCGCGCGCAACTGGCAGCGGAAAATGCCGAGGTCGCAAAAGGTGTGCGACTCCTTTACGGCGGCAGTGTAAAGGCGGCAAGTGCAGCCGAGTTGTTCGGCATGCCGGATATCGATGGGGGGCTGGTAGGTGGAGCCTCCCTCAATGCGGATGAGTTCGGTGCGATCTGTCGTGCCGCGGGAAGCTGAAGATGCTGGAAAAGGTCGTAATTGTCGTGCATCTGCTGATGGCATTGGGTCTTGTTGGCCTGATCCTCGTTCAGCATGGCAAGGGTGCGGATGCAGGGGCTTCTTTCGGTGCAGGTGCTTCGGCAACTGTTTTCGGAAGCCAAGGTTCCGCTACCTTTTTGAGTCGGATTACTGGTATACTGGCAGCGGTTTTTTTCTTGACCAGCCTTGGCTTAGCGTACTTCGCTAAAGAAAAGTCTGATGCTCTGCAACACATCGGGCTGCCGGATCCGGCAGTTCTGGAGCAGAAGCAAGAGAAAGCACCGGCCGCTGACGATGTGCCGGTTCTTCAGGAGCAGTCCAAGCCTGCGGAAAGTGCAGGCGATGTACCGGCGGCTCCTGAACAGAAGTAAGAGAAAGGTTTCTGCCGAGGTGGTGGAATTGGTAGACACGCTACCTTGAGGTGGTAGTGGCCATAGGCTGTAGGGGTTCGAGTCCCCTCCTCGGTACCATATAAGCAAGCCCCGTCCTGCGGGGTTTGTCTCCGCAAGGTTCGGTTGACCCATCAGGGTGTCGGTCGTATAATCTTGCACCAGCTTTGACGCGGGGTGGAGCAGTCTGGTAGCTCGTCGGGCTCATAACCCGAAGGTCGTTGGTTCAAATCCAGCCCCCGCAACCAGTTTTTCAGGGCCCCTTTTTAGGGGCTTTTTGTTAGCTGGACAGTCCATGCCACGGTTCCGAGTGGCAATTTAGGGATGGGCGTTTCGCCCATTTTTTGTTTCTACGACATACGCGAGGCGATCAGGTGTCGAGCAAGCTAGAACAGTTGCAGGCCTTGCTGGCCCCTGTGGTCGAGGCGCTCGGCTATGAGTGCTGGGGCGTCGAGTTCATTTCCCAGGGTCGTCATTCGGTGTTGCGCGTCTATATCGACCGCCCCGAAGGCATCCTCATCGATGACTGTGAAGCCGTCAGTCGGCAGGTCAGCGGTATTCTCGACGTCGAAGACCCGATCAGCGGCGAGTACACCCTGGAGGTGTCCTCTCCGGGCATGGATCGGCCGCTGTTCACCCTCGAACAGTTCGCCAAGCATGCCGGCGAGCAAGTGAAGATCAGGCTGCGTTCGCCCTATGAGGGGCGGCGTAACTACCAAGGCATTCTCCGTGGTGTGGAGGAGCAGGATGTGGTGGTCCTGGTGGACGATCACGAGTACCTGCTGCCGATCGATTCGATCGACAAGGCCAACATCATTCCCCGTTTTGATTGAGACGCGAATCCGCGGATCCAATGGATTGAAAGGCGAGGCGTACAATGAGCAAAGAAGTACTGCTGGTTGTTGAGTCGGTATCCAACGAAAAGGGCGTACCGGCCGGCGTGATTTTCGAGGCGCTGGAGCTGGCTCTGGCGACCGCCACCAAGAAACGTTTCGAGGACGAGGTCGACCTGCGCGTCGAGATCAATCGTCATAACGGCAGCTACGAGACTTTCCGTCGTTGGCACGTCGTCGCCGACGAGGACTACCAGGACCCCGCCACCGAGATCACCGTCGAGGACGTCCAGGAGCAGAAGCCGGGCGCGAAGGTCGGCGAGGTCATCGAAGAAAAGATCGAATCCATCGAGTTCGGCCGCATCGCTGCGCAGACTGCCAAGCAGGTCATCGTGCAGAAGGTCCGCGAGGCCGAGCGCGCCCAGGTGGTCGATGCCTACCGCGAGAAGGTCGGCGAGATCATTTCCGGTACCGTGAAGAAGGTCACCCGCGACAACGTCATCGTCGATCTCGGCAACAACGCCGAGGCGCTGCTGGCCCGCGACCAGATCATTCCGCGCGAGACCTTCCGCGTTGGCACCCGCGTGCGTGCCCTGCTGAAGGAGATCCGTACCGAGAACCGCGGTCCTCAACTGGTCCTGTCGCGTACCGCGCCGGAAATGCTGATCGAGCTGTTCCGCATCGAAGTACCGGAAATCGCCGAGCAGTTGATCGACGTGATGGCCGCCGCCCGTGACCCGGGCTCGCGCGCCAAGATCGCCGTTCGTTCCAAGGACAAGCGCATCGACCCGCAGGGCGCCTGCATCGGCATGCGCGGTTCGCGCGTCCAGGCGGTATCCGGCGAGATCGGTGGAGAGCGGGTGGACATCGTCCTGTGGGACGACAACCCGGCGCAATTCGTGATCAACGCCATGGCTCCGGCCGAGGTGGCGGCGATCATCGTCGACGAGGATACCCATACCATGGATATCGCCGTCGCCGAGGACAATCTGGCGCAGGCTATCGGCCGCAGTGGCCAGAACGTCCGTCTGGCCAGCCAGTTGACCGGCTGGACCCTGAATGTGATGACCGAGGCGGATATCCAGGCCAAGCAACAGGCCGAGACCGGGGATATCCTGCAGCGCTTCGTCGACGAGCTGGATGTCGACGAGGAACTGGCCCAGGTACTGGTGGAAGAGGGCTTCACGACTCTTGAGGAAATCGCCTACGTACCGATGGAAGAGATGCTCAGCATCGATGGCTTCGACGAAGACATCGTCAACGAGCTGCGCTCCCGTGCCAAGGATCGCCTGCTGACCAAGGCCATTGCGACCGAAGAGAAGCTCGCCGACGCACAACCGGCAGAAGACCTGCTCAGCCTCGATGGCATGAGCAAGGAGCTGGCCCTGGACCTGGCGCTGCGTGGCGTAACCACCCGTGAAGATCTGGCCGAGCAATCGATCGACGATCTGCTCGACATCGACGGCATGGACGAAGAGCGTGCCGGCAAGTTGATCATGGCCGCCCGGGCCCATTGGTTCGAGTAAGCAGTCGCGGCCTGAGGAGAGAAGTGCATGACGCAAGTCACGGTGAAAGAACTGGCCCAGGTGGTCGACACACCGGTGGAGCGCCTGCTGCTGCAGATGCGTGACGCAGGTCTGCCGCACACCAGTGCCGAACAAGTTGTAACGGATAGCGAGAAGCAAGCCCTGCTGACCCACCTGAAAGGCAGCCATGGCGATCGCGCCAGCGAGCCGCGCAAGATCACCCTGCAACGCAAGACCACTACCACGCTGAAAGTGGGTGGCAGCAAGACGGTGAGCGTCGAAGTTCGCAAGAAGAAAACCTATGTCAAGCGCAGCCCCGACGAGATCGAGGCCGAGCGCCAGCGCGAACTCGAGGAGCAGCGCGCGGCGGAAGAGGCGGAGCGTCTGAAGGCCGAAGAGGCCGCTGCCCGCCAGCGTGCCGAAGAGGAAGCGCGCAAGGCCGAGGAAGCTGCGCGTGCCAAGGCTGCCCAGGAAGCAGCGGCTACTGCCAGTGCCGAGCCTGCCGTGCTGGCGGATGTCGCGGTTGCCGAACCGGTGGCCAAGCCTGCCGCCGTGGAAGAGCGCAAGAAGGAAGAGCCGCGCCGCGTGCCCAAGCGTGACGAGGACGATGACCGCCGCGACCGCAAGCACACCCAGCACCGTCCCTCGGTCAAGGAGAAGGAAAAGGTTCCTGCTCCGCGCGTGGCTCCACGCAGCACCGACGAGGAAAGCGATGGTTACCGTCGCGGCGGTCGTGGTGGCAAGTCGAAGCTGAAGAAGCGCAACCAGCACGGGTTCCAGAACCCGACAGGACCGATCGTGCGTGAAGTGAACATCGGTGAGACCATCACCGTAGCCGAGTTGGCCGCCCAGATGTCGGTCAAGGGTGCCGAAGTCGTCAAGTTCATGTTCAAGATGGGCTCCCCGGTGACCATCAACCAGGTCCTGGACCAGGAGACCGCCCAACTGGTCGCCGAAGAGCTGGGCCACAAGGTCAAGCTGGTCAGCGAGAACGCGCTGGAAGAACAACTGGCCGAGTCCCTGAAGTTCGAAGGCGAGGCGGTCACCCGCGCGCCGGTCGTCACCGTCATGGGCCACGTCGACCACGGCAAGACCTCGCTGCTCGACTACATCCGTCGCGCCAAGGTCGCCGCGGGCGAGGCCGGCGGCATCACCCAGCATATCGGTGCCTACCACGTCGAAACCGAGCGTGGCATGGTGACCTTCCTGGATACCCCCGGCCACGCAGCGTTCACCGCGATGCGTGCCCGTGGCGCCCAGGCGACCGACATCGTGATCCTGGTGGTCGCGGCCGACGACGGCGTCATGCCTCAGACCCAGGAAGCCGTGCAGCACGCGAAAGCGGCGGGCGTGCCGATCGTGGTCGCGGTGAACAAGATCGACAAGCCCGAGGCCAACCCGGACAACATCAAGAACGGCCTGGCCGCTCTCGACGTGATCCCGGAAGAGTGGGGCGGCGACGCTCCCTTCGTCCCGGTTTCGGCGAAGCTCGGTACTGGCGTCGATGAACTGCTCGAAGCGGTCCTGCTGCAGGCGGAAGTGCTCGAACTGAAAGCCACTCCGTCGGCCCCGGGCCGTGGCGTGGTGGTCGAGTCGCGCCTGGACAAGGGACGCGGCCCGGTGGCCACCGTGCTGGTCCAGGACGGTACCCTGCGCCAGGGCGACATGGTGCTGGTCGGCATCAACTACGGTCGTGTCCGCGCCATGCTCGACGAGAACGGCAAGCCGATCAAGGAAGCCGGCCCGTCGATCCCGGTCGAGATCCTCGGCCTGGACGGTACGCCGGATGCCGGTGACGAGATGACCGTGGTCGCCGACGAGAAGAAGGCCCGCGAAGTCGCCCTGTTCCGTCAAGGCAAGTTCCGTGAGGTGAAACTGGCGCGTGCCCATGCCGGCAAGCTGGAAAACATCTTCGAGAACATGGGCCAGGAAGAGAAGAAGACCCTGAACATCGTCCTCAAGGCCGATGTGCGCGGTTCGCTCGAGGCTCTGCAAGGCTCGCTCAGCGGCCTGGGCAACGACGAAGTGCAGGTCCGCGTGGTCGGTGGCGGCGTCGGTGGCATCACCGAGTCCGACGCCAACCTGGCGCTGGCTTCCAACGCGGTGCTGTTCGGCTTCAACGTGCGTGCCGACGCCGGCGCGCGCAAGATCGTCGAAGCCGAAGGTCTGGATATGCGTTACTACAACGTGATCTACGACATCATCGAGGACGTCAAGAAGGCCCTGACCGGCATGCTCGGCAGCGATCTGCGGGAGAACATCCTGGGCATCGCCGAGGTGCGCGACGTGTTCCGCTCGCCGAAGTTCGGCGCGATCGCCGGCTGCATGGTCACCGAGGGCATGGTGCACCGCAACCGTCCGATCCGCGTGCTGCGCGACGACGTGGTCATCTTCGAAGGCGAGCTGGAGTCTCTCCGTCGCTTCAAGGACGACGTCGCCGAAGTGCGTGCCGGCATGGAGTGCGGCATCGGCGTGAAGAGCTACAACGACGTCAAGGTCGGCGACAAGATCGAAGTGTTCGAGAAGGTCGAAGTCGCACGCAGCCTTTGATGGCGAGTGCGTAACCACAGCGCCCGGGCCGGCTTCCAGCTGTCCCGGGCGTTTGTCGCTTTTTTTTCCAGTGACCGGGTGTCGCTGGAGGCAGGTTGAAAAATGGCAAAAGACTACAGCCGTACCCAGCGTATCGGCGATCAGATGCAACGCGAACTGGCTCAACTGATCCAGCGCGAGATCAAGGACCCGCGCCTGGGCCTGGTCACCATCACCGGTGTCGAGGTCAGCCGCGACGTGGCGCACGCCAAGGTGTTCATCACCGTCATGGGCCAGGACGATGCCGGCAAGATCGCCCTGAACATGGAAATCCTCAACGACGCCGCCGGCTACCTGCGCATGCTGCTGGGCAAGTCGATGAAGCTGCGCAGCGTGCCGCAACTGCATTTCCACTACGACGAAAGCATCCGCCGCGGCGCCGAGCTGTCGGCGCTGATCGAGCGTGCGGTGGCCGAAGACGGCCGCCGCCACGGCGACGACGAGACCGAGGACTGAGCGTGGCCCAGGTGAAGCGTATCCGCCGCTCCATCAGCGGCATCCTGGTGCTCGACAAGCCGCGCGGCATGAGTTCCAACCAGGCACTGCAGAAAGTCCGCTGGCTGCTCAATGCCGAGAAGGCCGGCCACACCGGCAGCCTCGACCCGCTGGCCACCGGGGTGCTGCCGCTGTGCTTCGGCGAGGCGACCAAGTTCTCCCAGTATCTTCTCGATGCCGACAAGGGTTACGAGACGGTGATGCGCATGGGCATCACCACCACCACCGGCGACGCCGAGGGCGAACTGCTCGCCGAGCGGGACGTGACCGTCGGTCGGGACGATCTCGAACAGGCCCTGCCGCGCTTCCGTGGCGACATAGAGCAGGTGCCGCCGATGTACTCGGCGCTGAAGAAAGACGGACAGCCGCTGTACAAGCTCGCCCGTGCAGGAGAGGTAGTGGAGCGCGAGGCGCGTTCTGTTACTATTACGCGCCTGGATTTGCTCTCCTTCGAGCCGCCCTGTGCGACCCTGGCCGTTTCCTGCAGCAAAGGCACCTACGTGCGTACGCTGGTGGAAGATCTCGGCCAGGTCCTGGGCTGCGGCGCGCACGTCGCGGCACTGCGGCGGACCCAGGCCGGGCCGTTCGCCCTGGCCCAGGCGATCACCCTCGAGACGCTCGAACGCGTGCATGCCGAAGGTGGTCCGGAAGCGCTGGACCAATTCCTGATGCCGGAAGACAGCGGCCTGTTGCATTGGCCGGTGTTGCAGTTGTCCGAGCACAGTGCGTACTACTGGCTGCACGGGCAGCCGGTGCGGGCCCCGGAAGCGCCGAAGTTCGGCTGGCTGCGGGTGCAGGATCACACAGGTCGTTTCATCGGTATCGGTGAAGTGACCGACGACGGGCGTATCGCCCCGCGTCGACTGATTCGGTCATAAGACCGATACGAGGGTGGCTGTCAGCAGGCACGGTCATTCCTCCTTTTAAAACACGGGAAGCGATTCCCGGCCTGTTCACTCAGAGGAAGCCCATCATGGCACTGAGCGTTGAAGAAAAAGCGCAGATCGTTAACGAATACAAGCAAGCTGAAGGCGACACCGGTTCCCCGGAAGTGCAGGTAGCCCTGCTGTCCGCCAACATCAACAAGCTGCAGGATCACTTCAAGGCCAACGGCAAGGATCACCATTCCCGCCGTGGTCTGATCCGTATGGTTAACCAGCGCCGTAAGCTGCTGGACTACCTGAAGGGCAAAGACGTGTCTCGCTACACTGCCCTGATCGGCCGTCTGGGTCTGCGTCGCTAAGCGACGCCGGTCGGCAGCTTGAAGCAAGGAGCTGGAAGTCTGGCGTCGATACCCGCACACGAGGCGGGTATCGGCGTCGGGCTTCCAGCTTCGCGCTTTCTAGGAATCGATTCGGGTCCGACTCCCGGCATTCCACCGATTTCCCCCAAGGCAACATAGAAGGTAAAGACACCGTGAACCCGGTAACCAAGCAATTCCAGTTCGGTCAGTCGACCGTCACTCTCGAGACCGGCCGTATCGCTCGCCAGGCCACCGGCGCCGTACTGGTCACCATGGACGACGTCAGCGTGCTGGTCACCGTGGTCGGCGCCAAGTCGCCGGCCGAAGGCCGCGACTTCTTCCCGCTGTCCGTGCACTACCAGGAAAAGACCTACGCCGCAGGCCGTATCCCCGGTGGTTTCTTCAAGCGTGAAGGACGTCCTTCCGAGAAGGAAACCCTGACCTCGCGCCTGATCGACCGTCCGATCCGTCCGCTGTTCCCCGAAGGTTTCATGAATGAAGTGCAGGTCGTCTGCACCGTCGTTTCCACCAACAAGAAGTCCGATCCGGACATCGCCGCGATGATCGGTACCTCCGCCGCCCTGGCGATCTCCGGCATTCCGTTCGCCGGCCCGATCGGCGCCGCCCGCGTCGGTTTCCATCCGGAAATCGGCTACATCCTCAACCCCACCTACGAGCAACTGCAGAGTTCCAGCCTCGACATGGTCGTGGCCGGTACCGAAGACGCCGTGCTGATGGTGGAGTCCGAGGCCGACGAACTGACCGAAGACCAGATGCTCGGTGCCGTGCTGTTCGCCCACGACGAGTTCCAGGCGGTGATCCGTGCCGTCAAGGAGCTGGCCGCCGAAGCTGGCAAGCCGGCCTGGGACTGGAAAGCCCCGGCGGAAAACACCGTGCTGGTCAACGCCATCAAGGCAGAGCTGGGCGAAGCGATCTCCCAGGCCTATACCATCACCATCAAGCAGGACCGCTACAACCGTCTGGGCGAGCTGCGCGACCAGGCCGTGGCCCTGTTCGCCGGCGAGGAAGAGGGCAAGTTCCCGGCTTCCGAGGTCAAGGACGTATTCGGCCTGCTGGAATACCGCACCGTTCGCGAGAACATCGTCAACGGCAAGCCGCGTATCGACGGTCGTGACACCCGTACCGTGCGTCCGCTGCGCATCGAAGTCGGCGTGCTCGGCAAGACCCACGGTTCCGCGCTGTTCACCCGTGGCGAAACCCAGGCCCTGGTCGTCGCGACCCTCGGCACCGCGCGCGATGCCCAGTTGCTGGATACCCTGGAAGGCGAGCGCAAGGACGCCTTCATGCTGCACTACAACTTCCCGCCGTTCTCGGTAGGCGAGTGCGGCCGCATGGGCAGCCCGGGTCGTCGTGAAATCGGCCATGGCCGTCTGGCCCGTCGTGGCGTCGCCGCCATGCTGCCGACCCAGGACGAGTTCCCCTACACCATTCGCGTGGTTTCCGAGATCACCGAGTCCAACGGTTCCAGCTCGATGGCCTCCGTGTGCGGCGCCTCCCTGGCGCTGATGGATGCCGGTGTGCCGGTCAAGGCGCCGGTCGCCGGTATCGCCATGGGCCTGGTCAAGGAAGGCGAGAAGTTCGCCGTCCTGACCGACATCCTCGGTGACGAAGACCACCTGGGCGACATGGACTTCAAGGTTGCCGGTACCGACAAGGGCGTCACCGCCCTGCAGATGGACATCAAGATCAACGGTATCACCGAAGAGATCATGGAGATCGCCCTGGGCCAGGCCCTGGAAGCTCGCCTGAACATCCTCGGCCAGATGAACCAGGTCATCGCCAAGCCGCGCGCCGAGCTGTCCGAGAACGCCCCGACCATGCTGCAGATGAAGATCGACTCGGACAAGATCCGCGACGTCATCGGCAAGGGCGGCGCGACCATCCGTGGTATCTGCGAAGAGACCAAGGCCTCGATCGACATCGAGGACGATGGCAGCGTGAAGATCTACGGCGAAACCAAGGAAGCCGCCGAGGCCGCCAAGCTGCGCGTCCTGGCGATCACCGCGGAAGCCGAGATCGGCAAGATCTACGTCGGCAAGGTGGAGCGCATCGTCGACTTCGGTGCCTTCGTCAACATCCTGCCGGGCAAGGACGGCCTGGTGCACATCTCGCAGATCAGCGACAAGCGCATCGACAAGGTCACCGACGTGCTGCAGGAAGGCCAGGAAGTGAAGGTCCTGGTGCTCGACGTGGACAACCGTGGCCGCATCAAGCTGTCGATCAAGGACGTGGCTGCCGCCGAAGCTTCCGGCGTGTAAGTCGAGTCGTGATCGATGAAAACAGGGCCCTCGGGCCCTGTTTTCGTTTCCGCGACACGCTTCTCGGCGAAGGGGGCGAATCCTTGCATTTTGCAAGCCCTGTCATCGCCAATTCGGCATTCT
Source organism: Pseudomonas sp. 18-147 (assembly GCF_051048045.1). Lineage (NCBI taxonomy): Bacteria > Pseudomonadati > Pseudomonadota > Gammaproteobacteria > Pseudomonadales > Pseudomonadaceae > Pseudomonas > Pseudomonas sp. 18-147. Next base: position 5,625,806 of record NZ_CP182296.1, on the reverse strand, counting down.
GCAACCGTCTCGCTTCCGACCTGTTTTTTAACCTATTGTTTTTAAAGGATTTTATTTTAGAGGAAAACTGGCACAGCGCTTGCGATATCTACTATGCAACTGACGCCAGGAATGGCTGCAGTTTTTCGAAATCCATAGGAGAAACCGCAATGAAATTCAGCAAACTCGCTATTGCCGCTGCTACTGCCACTGCTCTGAGCTTCTCGATGGCCAATGCGTTCGCTGCCCAACCCATCAGCCTGGCGGCCAACGACACTATGCAGAAAACCGAAGAAGCGGTTTCCGATACCTGGATCACCAGCAAGGTGAAATCCAGCCTGATCGCCAACAAGAATGTCAGTGGCGTCGATATCAAGGTCGAGACCAACAAAGGTGTGGTTTCCCTTTCCGGCAACGTGAAGAGCGATGCCGAGCGTGACCTGGCGATCGAGACCGCCAAGGGCATCAAGGGCGTGAAAGCCGTTTCCGCCGATGGCCTGAAATCGGTCGAGTAAGCGCCCGGGCCGAACGATCCCTTTTCCCTCGTCACCAGGAGGAAGACCGATGAATTCCGATGTGATCAAAGGTAAGTGGAAGCAACTCACCGGCAAGATCAAGGAGCGTTGGGGCGATCTGACCGACGACGATCTCCAGGCTGCCGACGGACATGCCGAATACCTGGTCGGCAAGCTGCAGGAACGCTATGGCTGGTCCAAGGAAAGGGCCGAACAGGAAGTTCGCGACTTCAGCGACCGCCTGTGAACAGGTAGAAAGAAGCCCCGCCGGGATTGCCCGGCGGGGCTTTTTCATGGGCGCTGGATTCAGTCGCCGCGCCGGCTCTGGATGGCGCTGAGGCGGTTGCCCTCGAAACGGACGAAATACAGCATGCCGTTCCATGGGCCATAGACCCATTCCTGGACCTCGACCTCGTAGCGCTTGCCCCATTCCCCGACGACCTCGCGATAACCCAGGCTGTCGCGGCTGCGTGGCTCGCCGCAGCGCGCAAGGACGTCGGCGCTGCTGTCGCCGGTGCTGACCAGGCGGCTGCCGCAACGCAGCGAATCGGCCTGCGCATGTGCCAATGGCAGCAGGGACAGCAGCGCCACCAGGCCGGTACGCGGAAGCGAGCGATTCAACGCTTGAACTCGATGCGTTTCAGCTTGTTGGCTTCGAACGTCAGGATGTAGGTCACGCCGTTGCGCGGGCCGTACACCCACTCCTCGACCTTGAATTCCCGCCGATCGTAGCTGCCCAGGGTATAGCCGACGTCGTCGCGGTGATCCGGATCGCCGCACTTTTGCTGTACTTCGAAGGCCCGGTCGCCGACGCTGACCAGCGCGCTGCCGCAACGCATGGTGTCGGCCTGCGCGCTAGCGCAGGCGAGGAGGAGCAGAGGGGCCGCGAGGGCGGCGAATCGCTTGTGCAAGGTATCACTCGCTATCCAGGTGCAATTGGGTGTCGACATTACCCTTGTCTTCGCCTTCGGCGAAACTGACGTCGATCAAGTAGATGCGATCATCCGGCAACTGGCCTTTCTCCACCAGGTAATCCTTGATCCGGGTGGCCCGGGCCTGGCCGATCTGGCGCAGCAGCACCTGGCTCTTGGCCCAGGAAGCGATCACCGCTTCGCGCATCTTCGCGGTGCGCTCGTCGCTGTCCAGTTCTTTCCACTCGGCCGGTGGCTGCTGCTTCAGGCGGGTCCGGTAGATGCCTTCGAGCAGCGGTGCCTGCATGTTCTCCGGTACCTCGAGTTGCTTGGCGTCGCTCGGTACCTTGTCGCCGCGACGCTGGAGCATGCGGTAGTAGGTGTTCTGGTATTCCAGTTCGAGACGCTTGGCGCCGATCGAGGGACCGTCAGCCGCGGCGGAGGCCACGCCTTCCACTTCCAGGCGCAGCGCCGGCCGCTCCTTGAGCGCATCGGCGAGCTTGTCGAGGTTGGCCTGGGCTTCTGGCGTCAGCTCGTCGCTGCCCGCGGCGAAGGGTACCGTGCCGAGATCCTCGTTACCGCCGGCGGCGAGGCCGGCGATGAACTTGAACGGCGCCTGCACGGCGCGCAGGACCAGGTTGCGCAGGGTCTGCCAGACGATCGGCATGACGCTGAACTCCGGGTTGTTCAGATCACCGGCCACCGGCAACTGGATATCGATGTTGCCCTTGGTGTCCTTGAGCAGGGCTACCGCCAGCTTCACCGGCAGGTCCACAGCATCCGGGCTGTCGACCTTCTCGCCGAGTTGCAGGCCTTCCAGCAGGACCTTGTTTTCCGCCTTCAGTTGGCTACGTTCGATCTGGTAGTGCAGGTCCAGGTTGAGTCGCCCCTTACGGATGCGGTAGCCGGCGAACTTGCCGGAATAGGGCGTCAGGGTGGTCAGCTCGACGCGCTTGAAGCTGGTGGTGATGTCGAGCTTCTTCAGCGGGTCGAATGGGTCCAGTTCGCCGGCGATGGTCACCGGTGCGTACTTGTCGACCTTGCCCTTGATGTCCACCTTGGCCGGCTGCGAGTTGCGCGTGTCGAGGGTGCCGACTTCGCCGCTGAGCTGCTGGATGGCGGTACCGAACGGCGGCATCAGGGTCAGGTCGGCGAAGTTCGCCGAGCCGTTGTTGATCCGTACGCCGCCGATATGGATGCCCAGCGGCTTGCTCGCCGGCGCGTTCTTGCTTTCGGCGGCGGCCTTGCCGGACGAACTAGCCGGTTGCGGGATGATCAGCTCGCTGACGTTGGTGCTGCGATCTTCGTTGATGATGAAGCGGGCGTAGGGCTCCTCGAAGGACACGCTCTGGATCGACAGGCTGTCCTCGTGCCGATAGGCGAGGCCGTTGAGGGTCAGCTTGGTCCATTTGACGAAGTCGCGGTCCTTGATGGTATCCAGGGTATGCAACTGGCTGACTTCGGCGCTGCCGTCGACGCTGAAGGCCAGCGGCTCGACGCTCTTCAGGTCGACCGCCAGCTCGCTGCCAAGGAAGCCGCTGCGCAGTTCCAGGCGGATGAACGGCGAGATGTAGGCCTGGGCCACGCGCAGGTCGATGTCGCGGGTACTGACCTTGAGCCTGGCGCTGACCGGGTCGAGCACCACCTGGCCGCTGGCCTGGACCTGGCCGCGGTTGCCGAGGCCGGTCTTGAGCTTGAGGTCGAAGGGGGTCTTGCCGAGGCTGTCGACGTTCTGCAGGTCGAGGTCCAGCGGGCCGACTTCCAGCGGGACCTCGGTGGCCGGCTGGCGATCCACCAGGTGCGCCTTGTAGCCGCGCAGCTGGGCGTCGCGCAGGACGATGTGCCAGGGCTTGGCGGGCGTCTCCGCGGCGGCTTTCGTACTTTCCGGCGGAGGCGTCTTTGCAGTGCCGGCGAGCTGTTGCGGCTTGTCGTTGGCCGCCTTGTCGATCTCCGCAGTCTTGGCCGTTTCCTGCCCGGTTGCCTTGCCGGTCTTCGGAGCCTCGCTCGTCTCTTGCTTGGCTACTTTTTTATCGGCAGCGCCGCCTTCCGCGGCCTTGGCGGACTCTTTGTCGTCCGTTGCCCTTTTCGTCTCGGCGACGCTGGTGCCCTTCTCCGCCGGCCTGTCCTTGCCCGCTTCGCCCGAGGCTATCGCGGCTGCCTTGGCGGCACCGTCGGTTGCCGGTTCGCGGGTGGTCTGCGCCGCGTCGGCCGGGGCAGCGGCGGGATCGGTGTTTTCCGCCGGCTTGGGCGCAGGCGCCTTGCGTGGCGGCGGAGTGAAGTCGGCGAACAGTTTCTGCCAGTCGAGCTGGCCGTCCTTCTCGCGCGCGGCCCAGGCTTCCAGGCCCTGGCTACGGACTTCGCCGAGCACCACTTCCTGCTTGGCCAGGTCCAGGGTGGTAGCGGCCACGTCGAGGCTGGCGAGCTTGGCCAGCGGCTTGCCCTGAGGCGAATTGATGCTGAAGTCGGCGAGTTTCAGCGCGGCCTTGTCGAGCAGCAGCTGGGTGTCCTTGGACAGGTCCAGGCGATAGTCGCTGGAGAGGCTGACCACGCCGTTCTCCAGCACCAGCGGGGCATTGTCGCGGACATAGGGCCACCAGGCCTTGAGCTGGATATCCTTGACGCTCAGGTGGCCCCTGGACGTGATCGGCACCAGGGTCAGGTCGCCTTCCCAGTCGAGGCGGCCGCCGTTCGGGCCGGTGGCGACCAGGGTCATCTTCGCGCCGTCGTCGGGCAGGGTGCTGAGGTTGTGCAGCTCGAAGCCCAGCGGATCGAAGCTGAAGTCCACCGGCTCGCTCGGTCGCAGGTCCTGGAAGTGCAGGCTGCCCTCGGCCAGTTGGATGCGGTCGATGCGCAGCGGGAACGGGTCGCTCGGCTGTTCAGGCTCGGGCGCTTCGCTCGGCGGGATCCTGAACAGGCTGGCCAGGTTGAGCTGGCCCTTCTCGTCGAACAGCAGTTCGGTATGCGGACCTTCCAGCTCGACGTCGGCCAGGTGCAGCTGGCGTTTCCACAGGCTGTCCAGCTGCAGGTTGGCGTACAGCCGGCGGAAGGCGAGCTGGGGGTTCTTCTCCTCGCCCAGGCGCAGACCCCAGAGGGTCAATTCCAGGCTGAAGGGGTTGAATTCGATACGTTCGAGACGTGTGGGGACGGTGGCGTATTGCGCCAGTTGCTGGTTGGCGACGCGCAGCCCGATGCCGGGTATGAGCAGAAAGCCCAGCAGGCAATAGACGAGGAAGGTGATCAGCAGGGCGCTGACAGCGCGTTTCAGTCCTTTGGGCATGGCTCTCTTTCGTTTTCCGTTCTAAGCGGTGCGTTGGAGTATGGCACGGCCTCAAGGTTCCGACCGTGATTCGCGCCGTTTCAGAGCCTTTGGACGGGTATTCTTGCTGTCACGGCACGAAAGTTCAGTGGCTCACCGGCGGCAGACCCATGCGCCGGCAGGCTCGATGCATCGAAGCGTTGCGCACCGCCCAGCGCAGCAAGGGTACGCTGCGCCTGACGCTGCCGCGGATCAGGCGGCGTTGTAGCGGACTGAACGGGAGGTCGAGCATCGATCCGGCCCATTCCGGCAACAGCTCGGCGCCTGCGCGCAGCATCAGCGCGCCGAACGGCCTGGCCAGGGTGCTGGGCGCTGGTGCGTTGAAGAGAATCCGCACCACTTCGCGGGTGCGTTCGTCGCAACGCAGGCGTGGACGCATCGCCTCCAGGTAGGCGGCGATCTGCTGGCGGTCGCGCGGTACCGCGCGGGCGCCGAGGCGTTCGGCGACCAGGGCGATTTCCGAGTAGTAACGGTCCTGCTCGCTGCCCGGCAGGTCGGGATTGAGATAGCGCAGGTAGGACTTGAGAAAGCTGCTGACCTCGGCGACATGCACCCAGGTCAGCAGGTCCGGGTCGCTGGCGGAGTAGGGCGTGCCGTCGGGCAACTGGCCGATGACGCTTTCGTGGATGCGCCGGACCCGCTCGATCAGTCGCTCGGCATCGGCCAGCGGGCCGTAGGTGGTGGCCGAGATGAACTGACCGGTGCGACGCAGGCGCCCGAGCAGGTCGTCGCGGAAATTGGAGTGGTCCCACACCCCCGCCAGGGCCAGCGGATGGAGCATCTGCAGGAGCAGCGCGCCGATGCCGCCGATCATCATGCTGCTGAAGTCGCCGTGGACCTTCCAGCAGGCGGCATCGGGGCCGAACAGGCCCGGATCGCCTTTCGGCGACTCGAAGTCGACACCGCCGACGGCGAGCCCGGTAAGGCTCAGCACCTGGCTTTCGATATGGCGACGGACGCTTTCCATGGGGGGCTCGCTACGACAGGGCAGGCACGAGCTTAACCCAGGCGCCGGAGAGACTGGAACCGTCCCGCGCCGCAGGGCGGCGGGACGGTTGCGCGGGTCAGCGGTTGAGGCGGTTGTCGATCAACCCCTGCACCACTCCCGGATCGGCCAGGGTCGAGGTATCGCCGAGACTGTCCAGCTCGTTGCAGGCGATCTTGCGCAGGATACGCCGCATGATCTTGCCGGAGCGGGTCTTCGGCAGGCTGGGCGCCCATTGCAGGTGATCCGGCTTGGCGAAGCTGCCGATCTCCTTGCCGACCAGGGCCAGCAATTCCTGTTGTAGCGCCTCGCTGGGCTGACTGCCGGCCATCAGGGTGACGAACGCGTAGATGGCCTGGCCCTTCACGTCATGCGGGCAGCCGACCACTGCCGCCTCGGCCACCGCATCGTGCAGGACCAGCGCGCTCTCGACCTCGGCGGTGCCGATCCGGTGTCCGGAGACATTGATCACGTCGTCGACCCGGCCGGTGATCCAGTAGTAGCCGTCCTCGTCGCGGCGCGCGCCGTCGCCGCTGAAGTAATACCCGGGGTAGGGCTTGAAGTAGGTGTCGATCATCCGCTGGTGGTCGCCGTAGACGCTGCGGATCTGACTCGGCCAACTGGCCTTGATCGCCAGTACGCCGCTGCCCGCGCCGTCGATTTCCTTGCCTTTCTCGTCGAGCAGCACGGGTTGCACGCCGAAGAACGGGCGGGTAGCCGAGCCTGGCTTTAGCGCAGTGGCGCCGGGCAACGGGGTGATCAGGATGCTGCCGGTCTCGGTCTGCCACCAGGTATCGACGATGGGGCAGCGCTTCTCGCCGACCACCTGGTAGTACCACTCCCAAGCCTCCGGGTTGATCGGCTCGCCCACCGAGCCGAGCAGGCGCAGGCTGCTGCGCGAGGTCTGGCGGACCGGGGCGTCGCCTTCGCGCATCAGCGCGCGGATCGCGGTCGGCGCGGTGTAGAAGATATTCACCTGGTGCTTGTCGATTACCTGCCAGAAGCGCGAGGCGTCCGGGTAGTTGGGCACGCCCTCGAACATGAGGGTGGTGGCACCGTTGGCCAGCGGGCCGTAGACGATATAGCTGTGTCCGGTGACCCAGCCGACGTCGGCGGTGCACCAGTAGACGTCGCCATCGTGGTAGTCGAACACGTACTTGTGGGTCATCGCCGCGCCGAGCAGGTAGCCCCCGGTGGTGTGCAACACGCCCTTCGGCTTGCCGGTGCTGCCGGAGGTATAGAGGATGAACAGCGGGTCCTCGGCGTCCATCGCTTCCGCCGGGCAGTCGGCTGAGGCCGCGTGGAGCGCCTCGTGGTACCAGATGTCGCGGCCTTCGACCCAGGGTATGTCGCCCTGGGTGCGCTCGACCACCACCACGGTAGAGACGTCCGGGCAGTCCTTCAGTGCCTTTTCCACATTCTGCTTCAGCGGGATGTACTTGCCGCCGCGCACGCCCTCGTCGGCGGTGATCACGGTGCGGCAGTCGGCATCGAGGATGCGGTCGCGCAGCGAGTCCGGCGAGAAGCCGCCGAACACCACCGAGTGCACCGCCCCGATACGGGCGCAGGCGAGCATGGCGTAGGCGGCCTCGGGAATCATCGGCATGTAGATGCAGACCCGGTCGCCCTTTTCCACGCCGCGGCTCTTCAGCACGTTAGCCAGGCGGCAGACGTTGTGGTGCAGCTTGCGGTAGGTGATGTGCGCGGATTCGCTGGGGTTGTCGCCTTCCCAGACGATCGCGATCTGTTCGCCGCGGCGTTCCAGGTGGCGATCGATGCAGTTGTAGGCGACGTTCAACTGGCCGCCCTTGAACCAGGTGGCCTGGCCTTTCCTCAGGTCGCCGTGGTGGACGCTGTGCCAGGGCTTGAACCAATCGAGGAAGGCCTTGGCCTGCTCGCCCCAGAACTCGTCGGGGTTCTCGACGGATTGGCGGTACAGGCGCTGGTAGTCGTCGTCGTTCAGGTAGGCACGCTGGCGGACGGCGTCCGGCACCGGGTGGACGCTGATCTCGAACATGGCGGTTTCCTTTGTTTTTCTGCTCCGCAAGGTGTCGAGAGACCGCACGCGGCCCCTCTCCAGGTTCGACCAAGGGTGGGCCAGGCGAGAGCCATGTTCAAGTGCCAAAGGCGCGAGCGGGGAAGGCGCCGGGGTCAATCGCCGGACGGAATGAAAAAGCCCGGCCTAGGGCCGGGCTTTGGGGAGAGGCGGATCAGCCGCGATGGCGGCCGCGGAAGAAGTCGATCAGGCCTTGGGTCGAGGCGTCCTCGGCCGGGGTTTCCTCGCTGCCGACCAGGCGCGAATAGACACCCTTGCCGAGTTCCTTGCCAAGCTCCACGCCCCATTGGTCGAAGGCGTTGATGCCCCAGAGGATGCTCTGTACGTAGACCTTGTGCTCGTACATGGCGATCAGCGCGCCGAGGCGGCGGGCGCTGATGCGCTCGACCACCAGGGTGTTGCTCGGTCGGTTGCCCGGAATCACCTTGTGCGGCGCCAGGCGCTGCACTTCGGCTTCCGGCAGGCCCTTGGCGCGCAGTTCGGCCTCGGCCTCCTCGCGGCTCTTGCCGAGCATCAGCGCCTGGCTCTGCGACAGGCAGTTGGCGTACAGCCACTGGTGATGGTCGGCCACCGGGTTGTAGCTGCTCACCGGGACGATGAAGTCCGCCGGGATCAACTGGGTGCCTTGGTGCAGCAACTGATGGTAGGCGTGCTGGCCGTTGCAGCCGACACCACCCCAGATCACCGGCCCGGTGCCGCTGGTGACCGGCGTGCCGTCCTGGCGCACGCTCTTGCCGTTGGATTCCATGTCCAGTTGTTGCAGGTGGTCGGTGATATTCCGCAGATAGTAGTCGTAGGGCAGGATCGCGTGGCTGTTCGCGCCCCAGAAGTCGCCGTACCAGACGCCGAGCAGGCCGAGCAGCACCGGGATGTTGCGTTCGAACGGCGCGGTCTGGAAATGCTGGTCCATGTTGTAGGCGCCGGACAGCAGTTCCTTGAAGTTGGAGACGCCGATGGACATGGCGATCGGCAGGCCGATGGCCGACCACAGCGAGTAGCGGCCGCCGACCCAGTCCCACATGGGGAAGATGTTTTCCTCGCGGATGCCGAAGGCGATCGCGGCTTCCTTGTTGCTGGAGACGGCGATGAAATGGCGGTAAAGCTCTTCCTCGGTGCCGCCCTGGGCCAGGTACCAGGCGCGTGCGGCCTGGGCGTTCTTCAGGGTTTCCAGGGTCCCGAAGGACTTGGAGGAAACGATGAACAGGGTGGTCTCGGCGTTCAGGCGGCTGGCCAGTTCATGGAACTCGCTACCGTCGATGTTCGCCAGGTAGTGGCAGCGCACGCCTTTCTGGGCGAACGGCAGCAAGGCTTCGGATACCAGTTGCGGGCCGAGGAAGGAGCCGCCGATGCCGATGTTCACCACGTCGGTGATCGGCTTTTCGGTATAGCCGCGCCACAGGCCGTTGTGCACGTAGCCCACCAGCTCGGTCATCTGGTGCAGGACGCGGTGGACTTCCGGCATCACGTCGACGCCATCGACCAGCACCTTGTCGCCGATCGGTCGACGCAGCGCGGTATGCAGTACCGGCCGGCGCTCGGAGGCATTGATCGCCTCGCCGTCGAACATCGCCCGGATCGCGTCGCTCAGCCGTGCTTCCTCGGCCAGCTTCACCAGCAGGTCGATGGTGTCCTGGCGAATCAGGTTCTTCGAAAAGTCGAGGAACAGCCCACAGGCGCTGAAGGAAAACCGCTTGAAGCGCTCCGGATCGTCGATGAACGCCTGGCGCATCCTGAAGTCCTGCAGTTCCTGGCGATGGGCGGCCAGGGCGCGCCAACTGTCGAGTTGCGTGGCATCCAGCGGAGTGAGGTGGTGCTTCATGGCTGACCTTCTGGTTGGAATTCGATGGCGCACTTATTTGAACATGAAAAAGCCCGGATGAAACCGGGCTTTATCCAGAGGGGGCGAGGTCAGGCGACCTGTATCGGAATCGCCTCGCTGGTATGGCTGAGCTGGTTGCCCGGCGCCATGTACAGCATGCGCGGCTTGTGGCTGGCCAGTTCGGCTTCGCTGTAGTGTGCGTAGGCGCAGATGATCACGCGGTCGCCGACCTTGGCCTTGTGTGCCGCGGCGCCGTTCACCGAGATCATCTTCGAGCCGTTCTCGGCGCGGATCGCATAGGTGGTGAAGCGCTCGCCGTTGTCGACGTTGTAGATCTGGATCTGTTCGTACTCGCGGATTCCGGAGAGGTCCAGCCAATCGCCGTCGATGGCGCAGGAGCCTTCGTAGTCGAGGACGGCATGGGTGACTTCGGCGCGATGCAACTTGGCTTTGAGCATTATGGCGTGCATGGGGCGACTCCTATCGGGTCCGCGGGGGGCGGCAGAGTATGGCGAGTCCGTGGTGAGCGCTCAAGCCCCCGAGAACCGGGGGCTCGGCATGCGTCAATCGAGGTGGACTGAGAGGTTGTCGATCAGCCGCGTACTGCCCAGGTAGGCGGCGACCAGGATCACCAGTTGGCGGTCGCCGGGTACCCCGGGGCGCAGGCTGATCGGCTCGCGGATTTCCAGGTAGTCGGGGCGCAGCCCGGCCTGTTCCAGGGCCTGGCGGGCGTCGGCGAGCAATGCCGGGAAGTCCTCGGCGCCGGCGCGGATGCGTTCGCCGAGCTGCCGCAGGGTGCGGTAGATCGCCGGGGCGGCGGCGCGCTGCTGCTCGTCGAGGTAACCGTTGCGCGAGGACAACGCCAGGCCATCGGCGGCACGCACCGTCGGCTCGCCGAAGATCTGCACTGGCAGGTTGAGGTCGCGGACCAGCTTGCGGATCACCGCCAACTGCTGGAAATCCTTTTCGCCGAACAGCGCGAGGTCCGGCTGGACCATGTTCAGCAGCTTGCTGACCACGGTCGCCACGCCTTCGAAATGGCCGGGACGACTGGCGCCGCAAAGGCCTTCGGAGACGCGGGGAACATGGATGCGGGTCTGCCCGTCCATGCCGTCGGGGTACATTTCCTCGACGGTCGGGGTGAACAGCAGGTGGCAGCCGGCTTCGAGCAGGCGTTCCTGGTCGGCTGCGAGGGTCCGCGGGTATTTGTCGAGGTCTTCGCTGGGGCCGAATTGCAGCGGGTTGACGAAGATGCTGACGACCACGAAGTCGGCGCGTTCGCCGGCTTTCTTTACCAGCGCGGCATGGCCGGCGTGGAGGTTGCCCATGGTCGGCACGAAGCCGATGCGCTTGCCTTCGCTGCGGGCGCGCGCCACCGCGGCGCGCAGTTCACGGACGGTCTTGACGGTGTTCATGCGTTGAATCCGTGTTCGGCGGCGGGGAAGGACACGTCCTTGACGGCGCGGACATAGGCCGCGATGGCGGCCGGGATGCTCTCCTGGCCTTGCATGAAATCCTTGACGAACTTGGGCGAGCGGCCGGTCAGCGAGAGACCGAGCATGTCGTGCATGACCAGCACCTGGCCATCGGTCGCCGCACCGGCGCCAATCCCGATCACCGGGATCTTCACCGCCTGGGTGATCTCTTCGGCCAGCACGCTGGGCACGCACTCCAGCAGCAGCATGGCGGCGCCGGCCTGCTCCAGCGCGATGGCATCGGCGCGCAACTGGCGCGCCTGGGTTTCCTGGCGGCCCTGGACCTTGAAGCCGCCGAACAGGTTGACCGCCTGCGGGGTCAGGCCGAGATGCGCGCAGACCGGCACGCCCATCTGTGCCAGGCGGGCGATCGGCTCCGCCAGCCAGGCCCCACCCTCCAGCTTGACCATGTGTGCGCCGGCCTGCATCAGGCGGACCGCGTCGGCAAGGGTCTGGGCCACGGAATGGCTGGATTCGAAGGCCAGGTCGGTGACGATCAGGGAACCTTTGTTACCGCGTTTCACGCAGGCCGTGTGATAGGCCATTTCCTCGTTGCTGACCGGCAGGGTGCTGTCGTGACCCTGCAATACCATTCCGAGCGAATCTCCGACCAGAAGCACGTCCACGCCGGCCTGGCTGGCGGTGTGGGCGAAGGTGGCGTCGTAGCAGGTCAGCATGGCGATCTTCTCGCCGCTCTGCTTCAACCCTTGCAGGGTGGTCAGGGTTACATCAGGCATGGAAAGGCTCCTCGTTGGGCCGGTGATGAGCCGGCGCGGGGCAAACGGCCACTTATAGTCCGGATGGGGTGGCTCGAAGTCAATTGCAGGTGTTACCGCATTGTTACGGCGTTACTGCCACTGCCGAACGCCGCGCCGCCTGCGGTTGCGCGCGCAGTGTACGCCCATCCGCGGCGTCCTTCGTCAGCTTTTCGGTAACAGTGTGAAGAGCCCGCCGCGAGGTATCCGCGCAGCGGCGGGCAGGCAGGGTCAGGCGCCCGGAAGGCGTTCGATGCCCTCGAACGGACAGGCCGCGAGCAGCTCCGGCAGGTGGCGGCCATCGGGCAGGCGCAGGTCGGGGGCGAGATCGGCGAGGGGATAGAGCACGAAAGCGCGCGCCTGCATGTGGTAGTGCGGCACCTTCAGGCGCGGCAGGTCGAGCAATTGTTCGCCGAACAGCAGGATGTCCAGGTCGAGCGTGCGCGGACCCCAGCGCAGGTCGCGGACGCGCCCCTGTTCCAGTTCGATGGCCTGCAGGGCGTCGAGCAGGTCGAGCGGCGCCAGGTTGGTGTCGAGGGCCGCCACGCCGTTGACGAAGCGCGGCTGGTCGGCGGGGCCGAGCGGGTCGCTGATATAGAGCGGCGAGACGGCGACCAGGCGGGTCTCGGGAAGCCGCTCGAAGGCATCGAGGGCAGCCTGGATCTGCTCGCGCGGTTCGGCCAGGTTGCTGCCCAGCGCCACGTAGACGCGCTGGATCATTCGCCGCTTCCGCCGCTGCCTTCCTTGCGCGGCCCGCGGCGCCGACGGCCGCTGTTGCCGCCGCGGCGACGCTTGCGCGGGGCGCTGCCGTCTTCCTGGCTGACCAGGTCGCGGATCATGTTGCGCCGCTCGCTGTCGCTGACTTCCTGGTAATCGGTCCACCATTGGCCGAGTCCTTCGGTTTCCTCGCCGGCACTTTCGCGCAGCAGGAGGAAGTCGTAGCCGGCGCGGAAGCGAGGGTTTTCCAGGAGCAGGTCGGCGCGCTTGCCCTGGCGTCGCGGCAGACGTTCCTGCATATCCCAGATCTCGCGGATCGGCAGGGTGAAACGCTTGGGAATGGCAATCCGCTGGCACTGTTCGCTGATCAGTTCGTGGGCGGCTTCCTGCATCGCCGGGATAGCCGGCATGCCTTTCTCCTGCAACTGCGCGACGCGCGCCGGCAGGGCCGGCCAGAGCAGCGCGGCGAAGAGGAAGGCCGGGGTTACCGGCTTGCCCTGGCGAATGCGCGCATCGGTATTGGCCAGGGCCTGGCGGATCAGCTTGCCGGTGTAGTCGGGGTTGGCCTGCAGTGCCTTGGCGCTGGCCGGGAACAGCGGCGCGAACAGTTCGTACTCGACCAGCAGTTCGAAAGTGCGCTCGGCCCGGCCGGCGAGGAACAGCTTGAGCACCTCGTCGAACAGGCGCGCCGAAGGGATTTCCCGCAGCAGCGGGGCCAGCCGGCGAATCGGCGCGGCGCTGTGCTTCTCGATCTCGAAGTCGAGCTTGGCGGCGAAACGTACCGCCCGCAGCATCCGCACCGGGTCTTCCAGATAACGCTGCTCCGGATCACCGATCAGGCGGATCAGGCGATTGCGGATGTCGTGAACGCCATTGGCGTAGTCCAGCAGCCGCTCGCTGGTGACGTCGAAGTACAGGGCATTGATGGTGAAGTCACGGCGCTGGGCGTCGTCTTCCAGGCTGCCATAGACGTTGTCGCGCAGGATGCGGCCGCTTTCGTTGCTGGACGCGCGGCTATCGCCATCGTCCTGGCCTTCCGGATGATGGGCGCGGAAGGTGGCGACCTCGATGATCTCGCGGCCGAAGTGCACGTGTACCAGTTTGAAGCGGCGGCCGATGATCCGCGCGTTGCGGAATTCGGCGCGGACCTGCTCCGGCGTGGCGCTGGTGGCGACATCGAAGTCCTTGGGAGCGATGCCGAGCATCTGGTCGCGTACGCAGCCCCCGACCACGTAGGCCTGGTAGCCGGCCCGCTGGAGGATCTCGACGACCTTGACGGCGTTCCGGCTGAACTGGTCCCGGCGCAGGGAGTGCTGGTTGTTACCGATGACTTCCGGGGTTGTACGGACGGCGCGCGGACGGCGCAGGGGGGAACGAATGGTCTGGATCAGCTTTTTCAGCATGGATGTGTTATCGGGAGCACGATGTGGGTGATTGCACGCCTGCGTTGCTCAAACAGGACGGACGTCGGGTAATGCTGCGGCATTATCAGGACCTCTCGGGCGAGGCGTGTTCTGTACCCGTTGAATGTTTGGCCCCGCGACGCACAGGGCGTCCCGGGCGCCGGAACCGACTGCGCCATGCATCCTGACAGAAACGAACAGGGGCCGTACATCCTGTTCCCGCGAAGCGGGAGAGGGCCGGGAAGGCTGCGGTGAATCTGGCAAGGCATGCGGATGGCCGCATAGTCTGCGCGGATTCTAGCATTGGATGGGGAAATGGTGTAAGGCGAAGGAAAAACGGGGAAAACGGAGGGAGGGGGTGAAGCTACTGGGGGAGCCGAAGCTCCCCCCCAAGTAGGTGCGTGCTTTGTTTTTATTATGATTTCGGGCTTGTTGTTTTTGTTTGTCGACCCGTCCCTTGAGCCAGTCGCTTCAGGGATATCTCCCAGGCTGGGAGTTCAATAGCAAACGGATTGCTTTGGTCGCTGATGCTGCCATGATCGTCGAGCGATCCAACCAGTCTGTGCGCTGCCTCAAGGCAGTTTTATTCTTCTTCCGACTGGCTGCGGGACGGGTCCCGACAGCAACTCCTCTCCAAAAGAATCAGTTAGCTGCGCCTCCGCGATTTTGTTTTTGTTGTGCTGGAGTCGTTACGTGTTGTTTTTATTGTCTTCGTCGTTGCTTGTTATTGTTGTTGTGCCAATACATAAGCAGATGCCGTGCCAGTTTTTCGAAACCCAGTAAAATCAAGGGGTTGAGGTTTTCGGTGGGTCGGCGGAGGGCACAAAAAAACCGGGTTCCCGTTACCGATGAACCCGGTTTCTGTTACGCGGTACGTCCGCGGTAACAGGTTGCAGGGTGTTACGAGTCGGCCGAGGCCCCTGATTTACGCCGCGGAATGCCCAGGCGCTGGCGGCGTTCCCACAGGCATTTGCGGCTGATGCCCAGCTTGCGGGCCAGCTCGGTCTCGGTCATGTGGTCCTGGTGCTCGAGGACGAAGTGCTGGAAGTAGTCTTCCAGCGAAAGGTCCTCGGTGGGCTCGTGGTTGCTGGCCGCGGCGCCCGCCGGGCCGAGGCCGAGGTCGGCGGCGAAGTCGTCCTCGAGGTCGTCCAGCTCGATGTCGATACCCAGCAGGTCGGCGTGGATTTCCTGGCTCTCGCTGAGGATCACCGCCCGCTCGATGGCGTTTTCCAGTTCGCGCACGTTGCCCGGCCATGGGTAATGGCGGATCGCCTGTTCGGCGTCGTGGGCGAAGCTGAGCGACGCGCGCCCCATCCGGGTGCACTGGCGAGCCAGAAAGGCGCGGGCGATCTCCATCACGTCGTTGCCACGCTCGCGCAGGGCGGGCAGCTTCAGCGAGATCACATGCAGGCGGTAATAGAGGTCTTCGCGGAATTGCCCGGTCTTGGCCAGGGTCTTCAGGTCGCGGTGGGTGGCGGCGATCAGGCGCACGTCGACCTTCTGCGATTGCACCGAGCCGACCCGGCGGATCTCGCCTTCCTGCAATACGCGCAGCAGGCGGGCCTGGGCCTCCAGCGGCAGTTCGCCGATCTCGTCGAGGAACAGGGTGCCGCCGTCGGCCGCTTCGACCAGCCCGGCGCGCCCGGCGCTGGCACCGGTGAAGGCGCCTTTTTCATGGCCGAACAGCTCGGATTCGATCAGGGTTTCCGGAATCGCCGCACAGTTCACCGAGATCAGCGGCGCCTTGGCGCGCTTCGACAGGTTGTGCAGGGCGCGGGCGACCAGTTCCTTGCCGGTGCCGGACTCGCCCTGGATCAGTACCGTGGAGTCGGTCGGCGCGACCTTGCGAATCTTGCTGTACAGCTCTTGCATCGGCGCACAGGAGCCGATGATGCCTATCTCGCCGTCGGCTGCCGCCGGGCTGGCGCCGCGCTCGCCGCCGGCCTTGCCGCCGTTGGCGGAGACCGGAGCCGCGCTGCGGTTCTCCTGGCGGTCCTTGAGGATGCGCGCCACGGCCTGGAGCATTTCGTCGTGGTCGAAAGGCTTGGCGATGTAGTCCACCGCGCCCATCTTCATCGAATCCACCGCCGAACGCAGGCTGGCGTAGCTGGTCATGATCAGCACCGGAATGCCTTCGGCGAGCTTGATCAGTTCGGTGCCGGGGGCGCCCGGCAGGCGCAGGTCGCTGACCACCATGTCGAAGGAGGGGATGGTGTAGCGCTCCTGGGCTTCCTGCACCGAGCCGGCTTCGCTGACCTGGTACTGGTTGCGCTCCAGCAGGCGTCGCAATGCAGATCGGATAATGGTTTCGTCTTCGACGATCAGAATATGTGCCATGTATTCAGCTCTCTCGACGTGCTCGTCTACAGCTCGGCCGTCGGGCCAGGGTGCCGCGGCAGGGTCACGCGGAAGCGGGTGCCGCCTTCTCGCTGGTGATCCGTCGGGCTCTCGATGGTTATCTGTCCATAATGCTCTTCCACGATCGAATAGACCAGTGCGAGGCCGAGCCCGGTCCCCTTGCCGGGGTCCTTGGTGGTGAAGAACGGTTCGAACAACTGGTCCATGATCGCCTTCGGAATGCCGCTGCCCTCGTCCTCGACGACCAGGTCCACGGTATGTTCCGAGGCTTCGCTGCGGACTCGGATCGCGCCGCCCGGCGGGCTGGCGTCGCGAGCATTGGAGAGCAGGTTGATCAGCACCTGGGCCAGGCGCTGTGAGTCTCCCTCGACCCAGTGCGCCGGATCGCAGAGGTTGAAGAACTCTACTTCGACGCTACGCCGGTTCAGCGACAGCAGTCCGATGGCCTCCTGGGCGACTTCGCTCAGGCACACCGGTTCCAGGGCCTGCAGGTGGCTGCCGGAGTGGGCGAAGCTCATCAACGACTGGACGATGCGCGATACGCGCTTGGTCTGGTCGAGGATCTGCTCGCTGATTTCGGTCAGCTCGCCGTCGCCTTCGCGTTCCTCGCGCAGGTTCTGCGCCAGGCAGGCGATGCCGGTGATCGGATTGCCGATCTCGTGGGCCACCCCGGCGGCAAGGCGGCCGATGGAAGCCAGGCGCTCGGAGTGGACCAGCTTGTCTTCCAACAGTTGGGTTTCGGTGAGGTCTTCCACCAGTAGCACCAGGCCGCTGTTGCCCGGCGCCAGGGGTTCCTCGATGGCCGCCTTGTGCAGGTTCAGCCAGCGGGTGTGGCCGTCGTAGACCAGGCGCTGCTTGTGCAGGTGCTCGTCGGGGGCGTCGATGAAACGTTCCAGCAGGCCCTTCCAGGGTTCGGGCAAGGCCGACAGGCGCGAACCGACGACCTTCTGCGCGCCGACCCCGGTGAGTTCCTCGATGGCGCGGTTCCACATCAGCACTTCCTGGTCCTTGGCCAGGGAGCAGACGCCCATCGGCAGGTCTTGCAGGGTCTGCCGGTGGTAGCGGCGCAAGGTGTCGAGTTCGGCAGCCAGGCCAGTCAGCCGGGAGTGATAGTCCTCCAGGCGGCTCTCGATGAAGTGGATGTCCTCGGTGACGTAGCTTTCTTCGCTGGTCTTGTAGGGAAGGAAGGTCTCCACGATGTCCTGGGCGACACTGGGTCCCATCAGCCCGGAAAGGTTCGCCTCGATGCGGTCGCGCAAGCGACGCAGGGCATAGGGGCGACGTTCGTCGAAGGGCAGGTGGAGATCGCGCAGGGCCTGCTCGACCTCCTTCTGCGCGGTCTTGGCGCCCAGCGGCTTGGCCAACTGGCTGGCGAACTCCTGCGGCGAACCGGCGAACAGTTCGCGGCGTTGCGGACGGCGTACGTTGTCCACCGCGCAGGCCTCGGCGGCGCCTTTTTCCTCGTCGCTGGCCTCGGTGAACAGCGACACCAGGGTGAATACCAGCACGTTGGCCGCCAGCGAGGACAGCGCCGCCAGGTGCCAGTTCGAATCGTCCAGCACGTAGATCACGTCGAACAGCGGCAGGTACAGGCCCTGTACGTTCCCCATCAGGGGCAGCAGCATGGTGATCGCCCAGACCAGCATGCCGGCGATCAGCCCGGAGATGAAGCCACGGCGGTTGGCGGTCGGCCAGTACAGCACCGAGAGGGCGCCGGGAAGGAATTGCAGGGTGGCGACGAAGGACACTATGCCCAGGTTGGAGAGGTCCTGTTCGGCGCCCAGCAGCAGGTAGAAGGCGTAGCTGGCCATGATGATGGCGACGATCAGCAGGCGCCGGGTCCATTTCAGCCAGCGGTAGATGTTGCCCTGCGCCGGCGGCTGGTAGAGCGGCAGCACCAGGTGGTTGAGGACCATTCCCGAGAGCGCCAGGGTCATCACGATAGTCAGCCCGCTGGCGGCGGAGATGCCGCCGATAAAGGCGGCCAGGGCCAGGGCCGGGCTGTCCACCGCCAGGCCGAGGCCGATGGTGTAGTACTCCGGTGTGGTCGAGGCGCCGAGGCGCAGCCCGGCCCAGAGGATCGGCGGTACCGCAAGGCTCATCAGCAGCAGGAACAGCGGCAGGCCCCAACTGGCGGAAATCAGCGCGCGCGGGTTGAGGTTCTCGGTGAAGATCATGTGGAACATGTGCGGCATCACGATGGCCGCGGCGAAGAATACCAGCAGCAGCGTTCGCCATGGACCCTCGGCCAGCGGCGTGTGCAGGGTGGTCAGCGCGGTCTGGTTCTGCAGCAGCCAGACTTCCAGGCCTTCCGGCCCGCCGAAGACGCCGTACAGGGCGTAGAGGCCGATACTGCCGAGCATCACCAGCTTGACCAGCGACTCGAAGGCGATGGCGAACACCAGTCCCTCGTGGCGTTCGCGGGTGGCGATGTGGCGAGCGCCGAAGAGGATCGCGAACAGGGTGATCAGGGTGCAGAAGACGAATGCGACCCGCTCCTGGGCCGGGTCGCGGGTGAGAATGCTGATCGAGTCGGTGACCGCCTGGATCTGCAGGGCCAGCATCGGCAGCACGCCGATCAGCATGAACAGCGTGGTCAGGGCGCCGGCCCAGGTACTGCGGAAACGGAAGGCGAAGAGGTCGGCCAGCGAGGACAGCTGGTAGGCGCGTGTCACCCGCAGGATCGGATAGAGCAGCACCGGGGCGAGCAGGAAGGCCCCGGAAATCCCCAGGTAGATGGCGAGGAACCCGTAGCCGTACTGGTAGGCCAGGCCTACCGTGCCGTAGAACGCCCAGGCACTGGCGTAGACGCCCAGCGACAGGGTGTAGACCAGCGGATGGCGTACCAGCCGGCGCGGCACGTAGCCGCGCTCGGTGATCCAGGCGATGCCGAAGAGGGTGGAGAGGTAGGCGACGCTGATCAGGATCAGCTGGGTCAGGCTAAAGCTCGTCAGCATCGCGCTGGCTCTGCAGGATGAAAGTGACCACGATGAGGATCAGCCACAGCAGGTACGGGCGGTACCAGGCGCCGTTGGGGTCGATCCACCAGTCCATGATGGCGGGGGAAAAGAGATAGATGCCCACGACCAGGAGCAGGACCAGTCGGTAGATGTACATGCCGCTTCCCTCATGCTTGGGCCGGCAGGCTACAGGCTGCGGGTGGGTGCCGGCAAGCCGCCGGGCGGGCTACAGGCGTTCCTCGGGAAGGGTAGCGCAGTGCGGGATGCGCGTGGCGTCCCAGTGCGCCACGCCCCAGGCCAGCGCCTCGCTGGCGCTGGCCTGGGCCAGTTCGGCCGGCGGCCGCTGGCCGAGCGCGCGCAGGGCGCGGGTCAGCGGCGCGGCGGCCTGCTCGGCGGGCAGTGGTGGGGAGCGGTAGGACTTGCCGAGCTTGTGCCCGTCCGGCTGGACGATCAGCGGCACGTGCAGGTAGCGCGGCTGGCTCAACCCCAGCAGTTCCTGGAGGTAAAGCTGGCGCGGGGTCGAGTCGAGCAGGTCGGCGCCGCGGACGATGTCGGTGATGCCCTGCCAGGCGTCGTCCAGCACCACCGCCAGTTGGTAGGCGTAGAAGCCATCGCGGCGCTGGATGACGAAATCGCCGACCTCGCGGCCGAGATGCTGGCGGACTTCGCCCTGCACGCGGTCGACGAAGCGATATTCCAGCTCCGGCACGCGCAGGCGGATCGCCGCGTCCTCGCGGGCGTGCCCGGCGTCGCGGCAGAAGCCCGGGTAGATCCCGGCGAATCCCTCAAGCTGTTTGCGCGAGCAAGTGCAGGCGTAGGCCAGGCCGCTGCGCAGCAGTTGCTCGACCACTGCGGCGTAGGCCGGGAAGCGTTCGCTCTGCCGCTCCACCGCGCCGTCCCATTCGAAGCCGTAGCGCTCCAGGGTTTCCAGGATCGCCTGCTGGGCGCCCGGGACTTCGCGGGGCGGGTCGAGGTCCTCCATGCGCACCAGCCAGCGGCCGCCGACGGCACGTGCGTCCAGGTAGGAGGCGACGGCCGCCACCAGGGAACCGAAGTGCAGGTAGCCGCTGGGCGTCGGGGCGAAGCGGCCTACATAGGAAGAGGTCATGGCGCGGGCGGTGCGGCGGGGAACGGCGGAAACGAAACGGGGCGCCTTGGCGCCCCGTCGGTCCGGCTCAGGAGCCGAGTTGCTTCTCGCGGATTTCCGCGAGGGTCTTGCAGTCGATGCAGAGGGTCGCGGTGGGGCGCGCCTCCAGGCGACGGATGCCGATCTCGACGCCGCAGGAGTCGCACCAGCCGTACTCTTCGTCTTCGATCAGTTGCAGGGTCTCGTCGATCTTCTTGATCAGCTTGCGCTCGCGGTCGCGGGCGCGCAGTTCCAGGCTGAATTCTTCTTCCTGGCTGGCGCGGTCGGCCGGATCGGGGAAGTTGGCCGCTTCGTCCTGCATGTGATGCACGGTACGGTCGACCTCTTCCATCAGCTCCTGTTTCCATTTGTTCAGGATCGCGGTGAAGTGCGCGCGCATGCGCTCGCTCATGTACTCCTCGCCCTTGGTTTCCTGATAGGGTTCGAAGCCGCGGGTCATCTGCTGGCTGCTCTGTTGTTTTGCTTTGGTGGACATGAATGGCCGCCTCTCACTTTCGCTAATCCTGTCCGCGGCAGGGTTCCCTCGCCGGCTCTCCGGCCCCGCGGTCGCAAGCGGGCGAACTTACCAGAACGATAACCTTGGCGCTACTCCCGGTTGTCGAGGCTGGTGTCGCCCGCGTAATGGCTTGGTTAGAATCGGTTTTTCCTCGCAAAGTTCGGAATATCCATGGCTACCTCCTATAGCGCGCGCAGTCGGGCCATCGAGCCTTTCCATGTCATGGCCCTGCTGGCGCGGGCCAACGAGTTGCAGGCCGCCGGCCACGATGTGATCCACCTGGAGATCGGCGAGCCGGACTTCACCACGGCTGAGCCGATCGTCGAGGCCGGGCGCGCCGCCCTGGCCGCCGGGCATACCCGCTACACCGCCGCCCGCGGCCTGCCGGCGCTGCGCGAGGCGATCGCGAAATTCTACGGCGAACGCTACGGGGTCGACCTCGACCCACAGCGCGTGCTGGTCACTCCGGGCGGTTCCGGAGCCCTGCTGCTGGCCAGCAGCTTGCTGGTCGACCCCGGCCGCCACTGGTTGCTCGCCGACCCGGGCTACCCGTGCAACAGGCATTTCCTGCGCCTGGTGGAAGGCGCCGCGCAACTGGTGCCGGTGGGGCCGGACAGCCGTTACCAACTGACACCGGATCTCATCGAGCGGCACTGGGATTCAGACAGTGTAGGCGCTCTGGTGGCGACGCCGGCGAATCCGACCGGGACCCTGCTCGATCGCGACGAACTGGCCGGCCTGTCGGGCGCCTTGAAGGCCCGCGGCGGGCACCTGGTGGTGGACGAGATCTATCACGGCCTGACCTATGGCGTGGACGCCGCGTCGGTGCTGGAAGTCGACGACGACGCTTTCGTCCTGAATAGTTTTTCCAAGTATTTCGGCATGACCGGCTGGCGCCTGGGCTGGCTGGTGGCGCCGGCAGCGGCGGTGCCTGAGCTGGAGAAGCTGGCGCAGAACCTCTACATCAGCGCGCCGAGCATGGCCCAGCAGGCCGCGCTGGCCTGTTTCGAGCCGACCACCATCGCCATTCTCGAAGAGCGTCGCGAAGAGTTCGCCCGCCGTCGCGACTTCCTCCTGCCGGCCCTGCGCGAGCTAGGTTTCGGAATCGCCGTGGAGCCGGAAGGCGCCTTCTATCTCTACGCCGATATCAGCGCGTTCGGCGGCGATGCCTACGCCTTCTGCAAGCACTTCATCGAGACCGAGCACGTGGCCTTCACTCCGGGGCTGGATTTCGGCCGCCACCAGGCCGGCCACCACGTGCGTTTCGCCTATACCCAGAACCTGCCGCGCCTGCAGGAAGCGGTGGAGCGGATCGCCCGCGGCCTGAAGAACTGGCGGCCCTGATGCGTTTCGAGCAGCCACTGGAAGAAGGCCGCCTGCTGCGTCGCTACAAGCGTTTCCTCGCCGATATCGAGAGCGCCGGCGGCGAGCGCCTGACTATCCACTGTCCGAATACCGGTTCGATGCTCAATTGCATGAGCGAAGGTTGCCGGGTCTGGTTCAGCCGCTCCAACGACCCCAAGCGCAAGCTGCCGGGGACCTGGGAGCTGAGCGAGACTCCGCAGGGCCGCCTGGCCTGCGTCAACACGGCGCGGGCCAACCGCCTGGTAGAGGAGGCGCTGCTGGCCGGGGACATCGCGGAGCTTGCCGGTTTCACCGCTCTGCGCCGGGAAGTGGCCTACGGCGTGGAGAACAGTCGCGCCGACTTTCGCCTGGAATACCCCACGGGCGCACTGTTCATCGAGGTGAAGAGCGTCACCCTGGGCTTCGACGAAACCGCCGTGGCGGCCTTTCCCGACGCGGTGACGCTGCGCGGCGCCAAGCACCTGCGCGAACTGGCGGCGCTGGCGCGGGAGGGGATCCGCGCGGTGCAGCTGTACTGCGTGAACCTTTCCGGGGTCGAGGCGGTGCGCCCCGCCGACGAGATCGATCCAGCCTATGGCAAGGCGTTGCGCGAGGCGGCGCAAGCGGGCGTCGAGGTGCTGGCCTATGGCGCCGAGGTGACGACGGAAGGATTGCACCTGGCGCGGCGCCTCCCGGTGCGACTCTGAGGCACGGCCGCGCCGTGGGGCGCGGCCACTCGCTCAGCGGCGTTCGAGCAGGACGCCGCTTTCCATGTGGTGGGTGTAGGGGAACTGGTCGAACAGCGCGCAGCGGCTGATCCGGTGCGTGTCGTGCAGTTGGGCGATGTTCTGCGCCAGGGTTTCCGGGTTGCACGAAATGTACAGGATGCGCTCGAAGCGTCGGGCCAGCTCGCAGGTGTCCGGATCCATGCCGGCTCGTGGCGGATCGACGAAGACACTGCCGAAGGTGTAGCTCTTCAGGTCGATGTCGGCCAGGCGGCGGAACGGGCGAACCTCGTTCAGCGCCTGGGTCAGCTCTTCGGCCGACAGGCGCACCAGGCTGACGTTGTCCACCGCGTTGTCGGCCAGGTTGGCCAGCGCCGCATTGACCGAGGACTTGCTGATCTCGGTGGCCAGCACCTTGCGTACCCGGGTGGCCAGGGGCAGGGTGAAGTTGCCGTTGCCGCAGTACAGTTCGAGCAGGTCGTCGTCGCGCTGGCCGAGCGCCTCGTAGGCCCAGCCGAGCATCTTCTGGTTGACCTCGCCGTTGGGCTGGGTGAAAGCCCCCTCGGGCTGGCGGTAGCGGAAGCGCCGGCCGGCGACCGACAGTTCCTCCTCCACATAGTCGCGTCCGACGACGATGCGCTTGCCGCGCGAACGCCCCACCAGGTTCACTCCCAGTTCCGCCGCGAGCTTTTCCGCTGCCTGTCGCCAGGCGTCGTCGATCGGCCGGTGGTAGCAGAGGGTGATCAGCGCGTCGCCGGCCAGGGTGGTGAGAAACTCCACCTGGAACAGCTTGAAGCCCAGCGCCGGGTCGGCCCAGGCCGCCTTCAGGCGCGGCATCAGTTCGTTGATGCGGCGGCTGGCGATGGGGAAATTCTCGATCAGGATCGGCGTGTGCTTGTCGCCCTGCTCGAACATCGCGTAGTGACGCTTCTCGTTGCCGGTTTCCCGCCACAGGCGGAATTCGGCGCGCAGCCGGTAATGCTCGCGCGGCGACTCGAAGACCTCCGGCGCGGGTGCCGCGAACGGGGCCAGCAATCCGGCGAGGCGGGACTTCTTGTCTTCCAGTTGCGCGGCGTAGGCGCTGGGGTCGAACTGTGGACGGCTCATGCGTTGAAGAAGCCCAGCTTGATCACGAACAGCACGGAGAGGATCACCAGCGCCGGGTTCAGTTCGCGCCAGCGCCCGGACAGCACCTTGATCGCGGTCCAGGAAATGAAGCCGAAGGCGATGCCGGTAGCGATCGAATAGGTGAACGGCATGGCCAGCGCGGTGACGACCACCGGCGCGGCGACGGTGATGTCTTCCCAGTCGATCTCTGCCAGGCCCGAGGCCATCAGTACGGCGACGAAGAGCAGCGCCGGGGCGGTGGCGAAGGCCGGTACGCTGCCGGCCAGCGGGGCGAAGAACAGCGCGAGGAGGAACAGGATGGCGACGACGATGGCGGTCAGGCCGGTGCGGCCGCCGGCGCTGACGCCCGCGGCGGACTCGATGTAGCTGGTGGTGGTCGAGGTGCCCAGCAGCGAGCCGCCCATGGCGGCGGTACTGTCGGCGATCAGCGCGCGGCCCATCTTCGGCATGTGGCCGTCCTTGCCCATCAGTCCGGCGCGCTTGGCGACGCCGATCAGGGTGCCGGAGTTGTCGAACAGGTCGACGAAGAGGAAGGCGAAGATCACGCTGACCAGGCCGATGTCCAGCGCGCCCTTGATGTCCAGTTGGAGGAAGGTCGGCGCCAGCGACGGCGGCATCGAGACCACGCCGCCGAACTGGGTCACGCCGAGCAGGATGGCGATGGCGGTGACCACCAGGATACCGATCAGCACCGCGCCGGTGACGCTACGCGCCTCCAGGGCGACGATCAGGATGAAGCCGAGGGTGGCGAGGATCGGCGCCGGCTTGGTCAGGTCGCCCATGCCGATCAGGGTTGCCGGGTTGTCCACCACGATGCCGGCGTTCTGCAGGGCGATCAGTGCGAGGAACAGGCCGATGCCGGCGGCGATCGCCGAGCGCAGCGGCAGGGGGATGCTGTTGATGATCCATTCGCGGATGCGGAAGATCGACAGCAGGAAGAACATGGTGGCGGAAATGAACACTGCGCCCAACGCGACCTGCCAGCTGTGGCCCATGTGCAGCACCACGGTGTAGGTGAAGAAGGCGTTGAGGCCCATGCCGGGGGCCAGGGCGATCGGGTAGTTGGCGATCAGGCCCATGATGGTCGAGCCGATGGCCGCTGCCAGGCAGGTGGCGACGAACACCGCGCCCTTGTCCATGCCGGTCTCGCCGAGGATGCTCGGGTTGACGAAGAGGATGTAGGCCATGGTCAGGAAGGTGGTGATCCCCGCCAGGATCTCGGTGCGCACCGTGGTGTTGTGCGCCTTTAGTTGAAACAGCTTTTCCAGCATGTTGGATTCCCCTGAATGTGCTCTGCAACGATCCCCATGGCGCCAGCAGAAGTGGCCGGCCGCGGAGCCGGCCGCCGACCAGGGAAAACCGAATTTCCGCGTGGCGGGCGTTGCATCGCTGTCTCGTCGGCGCGGTATCGCGAACGATCCCGGCAGACGGCTGAGTCCCGAAAATGCGCGAGCCGCATGAAACGACCCACGCACGCCAGGGGCCTCGCGGCGGCCTGCGTGGGGTTCATACGGCTCGAAAAGGCGCGCATCATACCAGTTCGCGGGAGATGGGTGAATTTCCGCCAGTCTAGTCGATCGTCGCTTCGCGGAAGGGCCTGCTCGCCCGCCCGGCGCGGGCGGCGTTAACATAGGCGTTGGCGTCCGGACGGACGCTCCGCCCAGGTTTTCTGCAGTACCTCATCATGAAACGCTCGAAACTCGCACTCCTTCCGCTGGGCCTGGCGCTGCTGCTGGCCGCCTGCGCCAGCGATCCGCTGCCGATCCCGCAGCACAGCTTCGGGGTCTATGCCACCGCCAGCACGCCTTCCGCGGCGTTCCGCACCCTGGCCGACCCGCAGGGCAAGGCCATGCTGGTGGCGCTGAAGCCCAGCCTGACCCAGGCTGACGTACTCCGCGCCGAGGTCCTGTACGACCAGAACGGTCGACCCGGCGTCGAAGTCACCTTCACCGAACCGGCCGCCCGCCGCCTGGCCGCGCTGACCGGCGAGGCCCGGGGGCGCACTCTCGCGGTACTGGTGGACGGGCGCCTGCGCCTGGCGCCGCGGGTGCGCGAGCCGATCCGCAACGGCAAGGTCTATCTCGACGGGTTGGCTTCGGTCTACGAGGCCAGGGAACTGGCCGATCAGTTGAATGCGCTGGGAAGCCAGCCGGGGCGCTAAGCGCCCGGCTGGCGGCGAGGCTCAGAGCGTCTGGGCCTTGAAGGTATCGCAACTGGCCGGCGAGCCGCTCTCGAAGCCGGTCTTGAACCAGCGCATGCGTTGCGCCGAGGAGCCATGGGTGAAGGAATCCGGCACCTCCATGCCGCGGCCCTGGCGTTGCAGGCGATCGTCGCCGATGGCGTTGGCGGCGTTCAGGGCTTCCTCGATGTCGCCCGGCTCCAGCCAGTTCAGCCGCTGCTGTGCACGGTTGGCCCAGACCCCGGCGAAGCAGTCCGCCTGCAGTTCCTGGCGTACCGACAGGCCGTTGGCGCCCTCCATGCGCGCGCCGCGCTGGCGGGCTGCGTTGATCTTGGCCGAGATGCCCATCAGGTTCTGCACGTGGTGGCCGACCTCGTGGGCGATCACATAGGCCTGGGCGAAGTCGCCGGCGGCGGAGAAGCGCTGTTCCATCTCGCGGAAGAACTCCAGGTCGAGGTAGACCCGGCGGTCGGCCGGACAGTAGAACGGCCCGGTGGCCGACGAGGCGAAGCCGCAGGCGGAATTCACCCCATTGCTGAACAGCACCAGCTTGGGCTGTTGGTATTGTGCCTGGCCGCTGGCGAAGATCTGTTCCCAGGTGTCCTCGGTGTCGCCGAGGATCGAGCGGACGAACTCGCTCTGCTCGTCATTGGCCGCCGGGGCCCGACCGCCGGCCTGCTGCTGGGTGGCCGGCGCCGGGCTGTCCATCTGGCCGAGCAGCGACCCGAGGATCTGCATCGGGTCCTGGCCCATCAGCAGGCCGACCACCACCACGATGGCCACCCCACCCAGGCTGAGGCCCTTGCCGCCGATGCGCATGCCGCCACCGCCGCCTGCGCCTCCTTCGCCCCGGGCATCAATCACGTTGTCACTGCGTCGTCCTTTGCGCCAGAGCATGGCGGTTCTCCTGTACGTTTCGCTTCTTCAGTGTTGTCGTCGTCCGCCGCCAGCGCCACCCCGACCGTCAGGCCGAGGTCAGCAGCTCGGCGCGGGCGAGCAGTTGGACGTGGCCGCCGACCCTGACGCTACCGTCTGTCGCGACCTGGACGTCGAGCCGGCTCGGCCGCTCGAGGAAGCGTCCCTGGTGCAGGACGAAGGGTTCGCCGCGCGCGGCAAGCCCGTATTCCACCAGGTAGGCGGCGACCGGACCGGCAGCGCTGCCGGTAGCCACGTCTTCCACCAGCCCCAGGCTGTCCCAGGTGCGGCCCTCGCGCCCGTCGACGTCGAGCAGATAGACAAACGCCGCGCCGAGTTTATCCAGGGCTTCTTGCAAATCGTTGACCTGACGGGCTCGACCCAGTGCCTCGGCGGTCACCGGCAGGAGCAGGTAGGGCAGGCCGGTGCTCACCACCCGCGGCGGATGCCCGGACAGGTCGTTGGCCGATAGCGAGAAGGCTTCGGCGAACCAGCGGCAGGTCCCGGCGTCCGGGGTGGCGCCGAATTCGGCGCGGCCCTGGTCCATCTCGGCGTAGAAACCGCTGCCCGCCCGCACGCTGCGCAGGGCCACCGACTTGCTGGCCAGGTGCAGCGTCCAGTGCTGTTCGTTGTCGCCGCCGCGCAGGTGATGGAGCAGGGCGGCGGCGCCGAGCAGCGGGTGGCCGGCGAACGGCAGTTCTTCCTCCAGGGTGAAGATCCGTGCGCGGAAGGCCCGTGGGTCGTCGCCCGGCAGCAGGAAGATCGACTCGAACTGGCGCAGTTCGCGGGTCCAGGCCTGCATGGCGGCGTCATCGAGGGCGCTGGCGTCGTCGAATACGGCCAGGCCGTTGCCGGTGAGCGGACGCTCGGCGAACACATCGAGTTGCCAGTAGCGTCGGGACATGGGCCTTTTCCTGTGAAATGGAATGAAAAACGCGAGGGGGGACTCGACAAGCAGCCTATCGGCCTTTATGTTCGCCGACAAGAAAGCGCCTGGCTGGCGCTTTCCAGGCCGCCGCAGCGGTCGGCGTCGCTCGGACGGTTCCGGGCGCTTACGTTACTCCGAGGACAGCATGGCTGAATCACGCCCTGCGCGCCGTTTCGCGCGCATCGACCGCCTTCCCCCCTACGTTTTCAATATCACCGCCGAACTGAAGATGGCCGCTCGCCGCCGTGGCGAGGACATCATCGACCTGAGCATGGGCAATCCCGACGGGCCGACCCCGCCGCATATCGTCGAGAAGCTCTGCACCGTCGCCCAGCGCGAAGACACCCATGGCTACTCCACCTCGCGTGGCATCCCGCGCCTGCGCCGGGCCATCTCGCACTGGTACCGTGACCGCTACGACGTGCAGATCGACCCGGAAAGCGAAGCCATCGTCACCATCGGCTCCAAGGAAGGCCTGGCGCACCTGATGCTGGCGACCCTCGACCATGGCGACACCATCCTCGTGCCCAACCCGAGCTATCCGATCCACATCTACGGTGCGGTGATCGCCGGCGCCCAGGTGCGCTCGGTGCCGCTGGTGCCGGGCATCGATTTCTTCAACGAGCTGGAACGGGCGATCCGCGAATCGATTCCCAAGCCGCGCATGATGATTCTCGGTTTCCCCTCCAACCCTACCGCGCAGTGCGTCGAGCTGGACTTCTTCGAGCGCGTGGTGGCGCTGGCCAAGCAGTACGACGTGATGGTCGTGCACGACCTGGCCTATGCAGACATCGTCTACGACGGCTGGAAAGCGCCGTCAATCATGCAGGTACCGGGTGCCAAGGATATCGCCGTGGAGTTCTTCACCCTGTCGAAGAGCTACAACATGGCCGGCTGGCGGATCGGCTTCATGGTCGGCAATCCCGAGCTGGTCTCGGCCCTGGCGCGGATCAAGAGCTACCACGACTACGGCACCTTCACGCCCCTGCAGGTGGCGGCCATTGCCGCTCTGGAAGGCGACCAGCAGTGCGTCCGCGATATCGCCCGGCAGTACCAGCAGCGCCGCGACGTCCTGGTGAAGGGGCTGCGCGAGGCCGGCTGGATGGTGGAGAACCCGAAGGCCTCGATGTACGTCTGGGCGAAGATCCCCGAGCCCTACGCGCATCTGGGCTCGCTGGAGTTCGCCAAGAAGCTGTTGCAGGACGCCAAGGTCTCGGTGTCGCCGGGGATCGGCTTCGGCGACTACGGCGACGATCATGTGCGTTTCGCCCTGATCGAGAACCGCGACCGCCTGCGCCAGGCGGTGCGCGGGATCAAGGCGATGTTCCGCGCCGACGGGCTGCTGTCGCCGCAGAGGAAGGTCGATAGCCTGGCGGAGTGATCCTCACGTCCTGCTACAAGGAAAAACGCCGTTTTCCCTGGGGAAAACGGCGTTTTCGTTAGCGTCCCGGGTACTCCGCCAGTACCGAGGCCTGGCCGCTCCTGGTCAGGCCGACGACCTGGTAGGCGTCCTGGCGGTCGCCCATTTCCATGCCCGGCGAGCCGACCGGCATGCCCGGTACGGCGGCGCCGACCAGGTCGGCGCGTTCGCGCAGCTTGAGGATGTCGGCTGCCGGCACGTGGCCTTCGACGAACTTGCCGTCGATCACTCCGGTATGACAGGAGCCCATGCTGTAGGGCACGCCGAGACGGCTCTTGACTGCGCTCATGTCTGCTTCCACATGGTCGGTGACCTTGAAACCGTTGGCTTCGAGGTGCTTGATCCAGTCCTTGCAGCAGCCGCAGTTGGCGTCGCGGTGGACGTCGATGGCCAGCGGTTCGGCGGCCTGGACCAGGGAGCCGTGGAGCAGGGTGGCGGCCAGGACGGCCAGGGGTGCGAAGCGGCGCATGGGATTCTCCTTGCTGCGAGCGAATGCCGGGAGCATACCGCTGGCACCCGCCGCCACCCAGCCGGTGAGCTGTATCCACTTGTGACGAAGCGATGCGCTGCCCGCCGCGCCGGGTTGCCGTTGGGCAGGGACGGATTGTCGCAGCGAACTCGTCGGCGCGGTTTGGGTCTGCTGTCCTTAGGGTTGCCGG
Source organism: Pseudomonas sp. 18-147 (assembly GCF_051048045.1). NCBI lineage: Bacteria > Pseudomonadati > Pseudomonadota > Gammaproteobacteria > Pseudomonadales > Pseudomonadaceae > Pseudomonas > Pseudomonas sp. 18-147. The sequence goes on along the minus strand of NZ_CP182296.1, from coordinate 5,595,616 downwards.
GGCGTTCGCCGCCGGTGTCGAACTGACCGCTGGGGCAACAGGCCCGAGGAGAAAGGGGATGCTCTTCGCCCGTTTGGTTTTGCTGGTTCAGGCGCTGGTATGGGGCGCGCTGGGAGTGCTGTACTGGGTGCGTCCCTACGAGATGGCCAATCTCAGTGGCATGCTGCTGATGGAGCCTTCGGCGGTCAGCGATGCGCGGGTGTTCTATGGCGGCCATCAGTTCGCCCTGGCGTTGTTCCTGCTGTTCGCCCTGCGCCGGGCTTCGCTGGTGCAGCCGGCGTTGATCCTGGTAGTGCTGCTGCAATCGATCCTGACCCTGTCGCGGCTATTGATTGCCTGGATCGAGGGCGGGATGGAGGCCGACGGCAACCTGTTCGGCCTGCTGTTCCGCGGCGCAATGGCTGCCCTGGGGATCGCCGCCCTGTGGTGGCTGCAACGGCGGCCGCCCCGGCTGTCGGCACCCGGCGAGAGCGCCGAGCGTCGCGAGGACGACTTCGACGGCCTGTGACATTCAAGGTTGACTGCGGCTCGGGAAGTCCTTCAGCAACTGCGCGACGCCGCGGTCGAACGCTTCCTGGGTCAGCGCCGGATCGTGCAGTTGGCGGCTCAGCACGCTTTCCAGAAGGACCCTGCCGTTGCTTTCGTCAAGGATACGCAGCGCCAGCCTGGCCTCGGTGTCTTCGGTCAGTTGGGTCTGGGTGAAGACGCCATCCTGAGTGATCACCGGGCGCATTTCCAGGCCCGGCTGGCGTTGCAGGCCGAGGGCGTAGATCACCCGCAGGTCGCCGTGTTCCGCGTGGTAGCGATAGCCCTTGGCCTCCAGGGCGCGGCGCACGGCCGTATCGAAACGCTCCTCGAAGTCGATGCGGTGCCCCTCGGCGCGTACCGCCTGGATGAAGAAAGTCCGGTAATCCGCCGCTGTTACGCCAGGGGCGAGCCGTACGGGGCCCGGTTCATTGCGGCAGGCATAGAGCAGCAGGCCGAACAGGAGCAGCAGGACGAAGCGCAGGCTGAATCGGCGCATGGCGCGTTCCTTCCTCTTTTTTATCTTTGTGCCGCAAGCCTAGCCGTTGCCACGCGGCTTGCCGCCCATCCCCCGTTGGGTCAGTCGTCCAGCTCCACCCAGAGGCCTTCGGCGTCTTCCCGGCAGGGCAGGGCGCGCAAGCGCTCGCCAGCGCAGGGGCCGGCGACGCACTCGCCGGACTCGATGAGGAACAGCGCGCCGTGGCTGGCGCAACGGATCAGGCTGGCGCTGTCGTCGAGGAAGGCATCGGGCTGCCACTCCAACGGGATGCCGCGATGCGGGCAGCGGTTCAGGTAGATGTAGGCGCGGCCGTCGCGACGCACCGCGAACAGCCGCCGCTCATCGACGAGGAAGCCGCGGCTGTTGCCTTCGGCGAGATGGGAAGAGGGACACAGGTGGATCATGGGCGCTCCGTTTGCCGGGATCATTATCCCTGATCCGGAGGACGGCTTTCACCTGTGGCATGGAAAGCGCCCGGCATGGCCAGGCGCTGGGTATGGGGGCACTTCCGTGTGCGAAGGGGTAACGGGTCAGATGTCCCAGACCAGGTTGACCGCGAAATTGCGGCCTGGCTGGGACAGTCGGTCGATGTTGGCCGGGGCCAGCGCCGAAGCCTCGCCGACGCTGTCGTAGCCGCGCACGTCATCCCACAGCCAGTATTTCTTGTCGGTCAGGTTGTAGAGACCGGCGTTGAGGGTCAGGTCCTTGCTCAGCCTGTAGTAGGCGCTGAGGTCGAGGACGCCGAAGCCCGGGGTCTTGAACTGGCTGGCGGTGCCATCCGGGGTGTGGAAGGTGCTGTCGTCGACGCGATCCTTGCGTTTGACCAGGGTCCAGCTGAGCAGCCCGCCGTAGTTGCCGTCTGCTTCGTCGTAGCCCAGGCCGAACACTCCGGTGAGTGGGTTGACGCTGTTGATCGGCTCGCCGTTGTCCTTGTTGCGACCGTAGGCGTAGGCCACGCTGCCCTGGGTGTAGAGTCCCTGCGGCGCGCCGAAGGCGCCCAGCTCCAGGCGGCCCTTGAGCTCGACGCCCTTGATCACCGCCCGCTCGATGTTGTTGGACTGGAAGGTCTGGCCGTTGCCGCCGGTGCTATCGGTATTCAGGGCGTCTTCGTCGATGAAGTCGCGATATTTGTTGTAGAACACCGCTACGCCGAAGCTGCCTTCGTCGAACTTGCCGCGCAACCCGGTCTCGAAGCTCTGGCTCTTTTCCGGCTTGAGGTTGGGGTTAGGCTCGATGTGGTAGCCCGCCTGCAGGTTCTCGAATCGACCGTACAGCGCCTTGGCGGTGGGCGTGCGGAAGCCCTGGGCGTATTGGCCGTACCAGGTGTAGTGCTGGGCGAAGTCGTAGGTCACGCCGAACTTGGGCGAAACCCGGTGCCATTTCTTGTCCGACTCGTCGACCGCGGTGTTCTGGCTCTGCTTCATGGTGCGCAGGAACTCGTCGGTGATGTGCGGCTCCATGCGCGTGTAGTCGTAACGCAGGCCGGGAGTGAAGGTCCAGTCGTTCCAGCTGATGCTGTCCTGGGCGAACAGGGCGTAGGTCTTCACCGTCGGATCGGGAAAGTCGCTGCTGCGTTCCAGGGCATCGCGCGGGCTGTCCGCGCCGGTGTCCAGGTTGGTGCCGGTGCCGCTGCGCATGCCGGTGACCTTCTGGTGCTTGAGATTGATCCCGTAGCTCAGCAGGTGCTCGGTCTCGCCGATGGCGAAGCTCTTGTCCAACTGGCTGTCGAAGACCCACAGGCGTTCCTTGTAGGTAGTGTCGCGGGTACGCAGGACCTTGCGGGTGATCGGGTAGTAGAACTCGCGGGTCGCCTGGTCGGTCTTCGCCAACTGGTAGTTCAGGCTCCACTGGATGCGATCGGCGACCGGGCTGTCGAGCAGGAAATGGTGCCCCAGGCCGTAGCGCTCGCGAGTCAGGGTGTCGTTGCCCTTGCGCCACTGGTACATGCCGCCCGGCAGCATGCTCGGCGGGATGGCCGGCTTGCCCTTGTCGTACGGGCCGCCATAGGCGCTCTTCTGGTCGGTATCGACGTCGCTCTTGTACTTCTCGAAGATCAGCCCGAAGCGGCTGCCCTCGGCGTAGTTCCAGCCCAGCTTGCCGAGCAGGCTGTAACTGTCGGCGTCTTCCGGGTTGGCTTCGCTGCGCGAGAGCCCGGTGCCGCCGTGGCCGCCGTTGGATTCGGTCTCGTGGCCCTGGCGGTAGCCATAATGCAGCAGGCCGTCGAAGTCGTCGGCGCGGCCGGCGACGGTGGCCGAGGTCAGCCAGGAGTGGCTGGCCGACTCGTAGCCGGCCTTCAGCCGGGCGCCGACGTCCTTGCCGTCCTTGATGATGTCCGACGGGTCGAGGGTGAAGTAGCTCACCGCGCCGCCGATGGCGTTGCTGCCGTACAGCGCCGAGGCCGGGCCGCGAAGGATCTCCACGCGCTTTACGATGTCCGGATCGACGTAGTTGCGGTGGGTCTGCGCGTAGGGGCCGCTGAAGAAGTCGTTGGGCAGTTCGACCCCGTCGATCTGCGTAAGGATGCGGTTCCCGTCGATGCCGCGGATGTTGTAGCCGGTGATCCCGGCACGCTGGCCGGCGCCGCCGACCGAGACTCCCGGTTCGTAGCGCACCAGTTCCTTGATGTTGTTGACGTTCTGCCGGTCCAGTTGTTCGCGGGTCTGCACGCTGACGGTGCTCGGCACCGAATCCACTGCCTGCTCGGTACGGGTGGCGGTGATGGTGGTCGGGGTCAGCGGGACGGCGTTCCCCGCCAGAGCCAGGGAAGGGCTGAGCAACAGCAGGGCCAGGCAGGGGCGCAGGGCGAAGGGCGGGGAGAGCGGCATGTGGGACTCCTTGGGTCGGGCCGGTGGCGAATAGCCAGGGGGACGTCGGGCGCACAAGGTACTGCCAGAAAAACGCTAATGCAAATAATTATCAAATGGATTCAGATATGCGTTTTGTGGCAAAGTTCACCTGTTTTGCGCGTAGCGCGACCGAACCGGATATGCCCGAGGAACCGTCGATGAGCAGCACTCCCAGCCTTTCCCATTCCCCTGCCGAGCTTTACCGCGCCTGGCAGGACCTGCGCGCCGAGCGACCGCAGCTACGCGCGCGCGACGCCGCCGCGCTGTTGCAGGTCAGCGAAGGCGAGCTGGTCGCCAGCCGGGTCGGCATTGATGCCGTGCGCCTGCGGCCGGACTGGGCCGCCTTGCTGCCGGCGCTCGGCGAACTGGGGCCGATCATGGCGCTGACCCGCAACGAGCATTGCGTCCACGAACGCAAGGGGCCGTATCGCGAGGTGACGGTCTCTGCCAATGGGCAGATGGGCCTGGTGGTCTCGCCGGATATCGACCTGCGCCTGTTCCTGGGGGGGTGGAACGCTGTCTTCGCCATTGCCGAGGAGACAGCGCGGGGTACCCAGCGCAGCATCCAGGTGTTCGACCAGCAGGGCGTGGCGGTGCACAAGGTGTTCCTTACCGAGGCCAGCGACGTCCGCGCCTGGGAACCGCTGGTCGAGCGCCTGCGGGCTGCCGAGCAGGATGCCGTGCTGGCCCTGCGCGAACCCCGCGCGCCGGCTGCTTCGCTCGTCGATGCGCAGATCGATGCCGCCGCCTTGCGCGAAGGCTGGGCCGCGTTGAAGGACACCCATCATTTCCACGCCCTGCTGAAGAAGCATGGCGCGCAGCGCACCCAGGCGCTGCGCCTGGCTGGCGGCGAATGGGCCGAGCGCCTGGATAATGGCGACCTGGCGAAACTCTTCGAAGCGGCGGCCGAAAGCGGGTTGCCGATCATGGTGTTCGTCGGCAACGCCCACTGCATCCAGATCCATACCGGGCCTGTGTGCAACCTGAAGTGGCTGGACGACTGGTTCAACGTGCTCGATCCGGAATTCAACCTGCACCTGAAGACCACCGGCATCGCCGAACTTTGGCGGGTGCGCAAGCCGAGCACCGATGGCATCGTAACCAGCTGGGAGGCCTTCGACGCCGACGGCGAACTGATCGTGCAACTGTTCGGCGCGCGCAAGCCCGGCGAGCCCGAGCGCTACGACTGGCGCGAACTGGCCGAATCCTTCAAGGCGCTCTGAGGAGAGATCATGCGTATCGATCGACTATTCAACGGGTTGGCGCTGGGCATCCTGCTCGGCACCGGCATGGCCCAGGCCGCCGAGCTGCCGCAACGCTGGGTGAGCGCGGGCGGCTCGCTGAGCGAATGGGTGGTGGCGCTGGGCGGCGAGAGCAAGCTGGTCGGGGTGGACACCACCAGCCAGCATCCGCAGGCGCTGAAACAGTTGCCGAGCGTCGGCTACCAGCGCCAACTGGCTGCCGAGGGCGTGCTGGCGTTACGTCCGGATATCCTCATCGGCACCGAGGAAATGGGGCCTCCGCCGGTACTCAAGCAGCTCGAAGGCGCCGGCGTGCGGGTCGAGACCCTCTCCGCCAAGCCGGATCTGGAGGCACTGGAAAGCAACCTGAAGAAGCTCGGCGACTGGCTCGGCGTGCCCCAGCGCGCCGAGGCCGCCGAACTTGACTATCGTCAGCGGCTGCGGCGCCAGGCGGACTGGATCGCGGCCGCGCAGAAGAGTCAGCCGGCCCCGGGCGTCCTGCTGGTGATCGGCAACGCCGGCGGTCAGTTGCTGGTAGCCGGGCGCAATACCGGCGGCGATTGGGTCCTGAACCGAGCCGGAGCACGCAACCTGGCTACCCATGAGGGTTACAAGCCGATCTCGGTGGAAGCCCTGGCAGCGCTCGATCCGGTCGCGGTGGTGATCGCCGACCGCAGCCTCGAAGGTGATGCGGCGCGTGCCGCGCTGCTCAAGCAGAACCCCGGCCTCGCCGCAACCCGCGCGGCGCGTGACGGACGTCTGCTGGTGCTTGACCCGACGCTCCTGGTGGGCGGCCTCGGTCCGCGTCTGCCGGATGGCCTGGCGGCTCTCTCCGCAGCCTTTTATCCTTCCGCGAAACCGCTGAGTACGGAAGCCGCCCATTGAAATCGGTTGTTCGCCCCCGCGCACTGTTCGGTGCGCTGGGGATTTCGCTCGTGTTGGTCCTCTGGTTGTCCCTCGCCCTCGGTCCCGTCAGCCTGCCGCTGGGCGATACCCTGCGCGCCGCGCTGCGCCTGGCCGGGCTGCCGCTCGATGGAACGGGCCTGGCCCAGGCGGAAATGATCCTCGGCCAGATCCGCCTGCCGCGGACCCTGCTCGGCCTGGCCGTGGGCGCGGTGCTGGCGCTGTCCGGGGTGGCGATGCAGGGCCTGTTCCGCAACCCGCTGGCCGATCCAGGGCTGGTCGGGGTGTCCAGCGGCGCGGCCCTCGGCGCTGCGCTGGCCATCGTGTTCGGCGCCTCGCTGGGTGGCTTGCCGGCGTTCCTCGCGCCTTACCTGCTGTCACTGTGCGCCTTCGGCGGTGGCCTGGGGGTGACCTGGCTGGTCTATCGACTTGGCCGCCGCGATGGCCAGACCAGCGTGGCCACCATGTTGCTGGCAGGGATCGCCTTGACCGCGCTGTCCGGCGCGGTGATCGGACTGTTTACCTATCTCGCCGATGACGCCACCTTGCGTACCCTGACCTTCTGGAACCTGGGCAGCCTGAACGGCGCCAGCTACCCACGACTCTGGCCGCTGCTGCTGGTGGCGCTGCTGGTGGCCTGCTGGCTACCGCGCCGGGCAGATGCGCTGAACGCACTGCTGCTCGGCGAGTCCGAGGCCCGTCACCTGGGCTTCGACGTCGAGCGATTGAAGGCCGAACTGGTGCTTTGCACTGCCCTCGGCGTCGGCGCCGCAGTGGCGGCGGCGGGGATGATCGGCTTCATCGGCCTGGTGGTGCCGCACCTGATCCGTCTGGTTGCCGGTCCGGATCATCGGACGTTGCTGCCGGCCTCGATGATGGCCGGCGCCATTCTCCTGCTGCTTGCCGACCTGCTGGCGCGCCTGGCGCTGGCTCCGGCGGAGTTGCCGATCGGCATCGTCACGGCACTGATCGGCGCGCCGTTCTTCCTTTATCTGCTATTGCGGGGGCGGGCCTGATGCTGCGCGTGGAGAACCTGTCCATCCGCCGTGGCGGAAAGACTGTACTGGAAGGCCTCGAAATGGAGCTGCGGCCTGGCGAGATGCTCGGCGTACTCGGCCCCAACGGCGCTGGCAAGAGCACCTTGCTTGGCGCTCTCTGTGGCGAACTGGAGCCGGCCGAAGGGCTGGTGCTGCTCGACGAGCGCGGCCTCGACGACTGGCCGGGCGTCGCTCGCGCGCAGCGCCTGGCGGTGCTGCCGCAGAGTTCGTCGCTGGGCTTCGCCTTTCCGGTGGAGGCGGTGGTCGGCTTCGGTCGGCTGCCCCATTCCAGCGGCCGCGAGCGCGATGTGCAGATCGTCGCCGAGGCCTTGGCGGCGGCCGACGCCAGCCATCTGGCCGGGCGCAGCTACCTGGCGCTGTCCGGCGGCGAACGCCAGCGCGTGCACCTGGCGCGGGTGCTGGCGCAGCTGTGGCCGGGCGAGCCGGGGCAGGTGCTGCTGCTCGACGAACCGACCTCGGCGCTCGACCCGCTGCACCAGCACACCACCCTGCAGGCGGTGCATGATTTCGCCCGCCGCGGTGCCTCGGTGCTGGTGATCCTCCACGATCTCAACCTGGCCGCGCGCTATTGCGACCGCCTGCTGCTGTTGCAGAATGGTCGCCCGCACCTGCTCGGTACGCCCGAGGAAGTCCTGCGCCCCGAGCCGTTGCGCGCGGTGTTCGGCCTCGAGGTCCTGGTCCAGCGTCATCCCGAGCGAGGTCATCCGCTGATCGTCGCCCGTTGAAGGAGTCGCCATGCGCATTCGCCTGTTCGCTTTCTGTCTGCTGCTGGGCGGCTGCCAGTCCCAACTGCCGCCGCTGCCTGATTGGCAGAGCCCGGAAGGGCGCGACGATCCGCAGACGGGACGAATAGTCGAATTGCGCAGCGGCGTGACGCTGAGCCCGCAGCAACTGGTCGCACGCCTGGCGGCCGCGCCGCGAGTGATCGTCGGCGAGAAGCACGACAATCCCGATCATCATGCCGTGGAACTGTGGCTGGCGCAGGCCCTGGGCGAATATCGGGCACAGGGCAGCCTGCTGCTGGAAATGCTCGATCCCGGCCAGCAACCACGGGTGGATGCGGTCCGCGCACAACTCGGGACCGGCAAGCCGGTGGCGAACCTGGAGCAGGCCCTGGACTGGCAGAAAGGTTGGGACTGGACGCAGTACGGACCCCTGGTGTCCTGGACGGTTGCGCAACCCGCGCCGTTGCTGGCGGCGAACCTCCAGCGGAGCGAGATCATGCGCATCTACAGGGAGCGACCGCCGCTTCCCGGAACGGCCTCCAGGCGTGACAGCGTGCGCCTGCCGCTGCTTGCGCAGATTCGCGAATCCCACTGCGGCATGCTTCCCGACGATCAATTGCCGGCGATGCTCGCCGTCCAGCAGCAACGCGACCGCCGTATGGCCGAGCGTCTTCGCGATGCGCCACTGCCGGCGATGCTCGTCGCCGGCAGCTTCCACGCCCGGCGCGACCTCGGCGTACCGGTCCACCTGCGCGACCTTGGTGCGGAGAAGGGTGCGCAGGTACTGATGCTGGTCGAGGCCGGGCAGGCGGTAACGACGCGTGAGGCCGACTACGCCTGGTACACGCCGGCACAGCCGGACAAGGACTATTGCGCGGAGATGAAGAAGGCACGTTGAAGGAAGGGCGCGAGGCCTGGAGCCGTGTATCGCGCTACGTTTTCGCGGGCAAAAAAAGACCCGGCAAAGTGCCGGGTCGAAACCGTGATTAGCCTGATGAGGAGATAATCTGAAGAGTCCGACTGCTTGGTCTCTCAGCTTACCTGCTGGCCTCGCGACCAGTTGTTGTAATAATAACTATTCTCATTATCAGGTCAAGCCGGTTCTCATTCATTCCATCGCCAGCCGATGAACGGTCGTCTCCGGCCGAATCGCAGGCAAAAAAAGACCCGGCAAAGTGCCGGGTCAAAAACCGTGATTAGCCTGATGAGGAGATAATCTGAAGAGTCCGACTGCGTGGGTCTCTCAGCTTACCGGCTGATCTCGCGACCAGTTGAGTGATATAATAATGATTCTCATTTCCATGTCAAACGCTTTCGCCAAACTTTTCTGCTAGCTAGTCGCGAGCCCTCTGGAATGGGCCTCAGGCGCTGCGGCGCAGGCGCAGTTGGGTCACTTCCCGGTTAAGCAGGTCTATCCGCCGGGCCATGCCTTCGATCAGGCTATGGGCGATTCGCGGGTTGTTCTGCATAAGGCCGAGGAACTGCTCCTTGGGAATCACCATCACCGTGCAGGGTTCGCTGGCGACCACCGTGGCGCTGCGTTTCTCGCGAGTGAACACGGCCATGGCGCCGAAGATCTCGTCCTTCTGCACATCGCCGACTTTCTGGCCGTCCACCAGCGCTTCGGCGTGCCCTTCGATGATGATGAATACATGATCCGCATCGTCGCCCTGGCGGATCAGCGCCTCGCCCGCGGCGAAGTGGCGGAAGCCGGTGGCCGGGCGGACTTCCGGCTGCTTCAGGTGCGCCAGCGCATCGCCGAGCAGGGCAGTCTGTCCGATCAGGTACTGCAATAGCAGTTCCTGACGTTCCTGGTCAGCATGGATGTGCTGGAGCAGCGCATCGCGCGAATAGGGCAGCAGGCGGATCGGCTCTTCGTTGGCATGCCGGCAGGCGGGGAGCTCGAGTCCGCGTCGAAGTCCGAGGAGGTCGCCTTCCTGGAGGTAGAACAGTGGGCGTTCGTCGACCAGCGCATGCAGCAGGCCGCTTTCCACCAGGAATACCTGGTCGGCGGGCAGCTCGCGTTCCAAGTCGTCGCTACGTTCCAGTTCCAGGGCGGGGCCGCTGGGTGCCAGGCCTTCGAGCAAGCGGTGAGGGATTCCCTGCAGGCGATTGATCAATTGGTCGGCATACGCCGGTTGCTCGCCGAGTAGATACATGGCCATTTCCTTGAGCTGCCTGGTCGGGAGAGGAGGTACGAACGTCCACGAGACGATAGGTGGGCGCCCGGGGGGGAGTAAATATCTTCCCGTGGCAGGTGTGAGCTAGCTCTTGTTTCGCACGGGGAAAGTCTCCAGCTCGCCGAGCAGTGCGGCCTTGTGGTCTGGGGACAGCTCGTTCCAGTGAACGTCGAGGAGTGCGCCTTCGATGGCATAGAGCAGGACTTTCGAGGCTCGGAAGCCGCGCGCGCGGACCGCGCGATAGGCTCCCACCGAGCCGAGCCGACGCAGATCGGTGGCGCTGTGGATACCCACGGCATGCAACCATTGGGTCGAGGTTTTCCCGAGGTTTTTCAGGTTCAGCAGTTCGTCGTTCATCGTCGGTCCTTGCGATGCCGCTCAGAAGCGTGATGGCGCGGAACTGCCTGGAACCGGTCCGGAGCCGACAGGGCCGGCGCGATGGAGCGAGATGGCCGACGCGAGCGGCCTTCGCCCTTACGATCCGGCGTAGGCGGTCCGGGACCGATCCTCAGCCGGCCGGGTACCTGCCAGAAGTGTAGCGGCCTCCCGGCAAAACGTGGCCTGGCGTGGTCCTTCCGCTTCTCAGGGCTCCGGCAGGTAGCGCAGGCGGGTGCCGAAGTTCACCGACATGCGGATCTCGTCCGGCGCCAGGCGCAACGGGAAATACGTACCGGATATCTGCGCATGGGCCAGGCTGGCGCCCTCCAGGCGCGCCTCGCGCAGATCCACGCCGCGCAGGTCGGCGCCGCGGAAATAGGCATCGCTGAAGTCGACGCGGGCGGCATCCAACAGACGCAGGTCGAGGCCGCGGAAGTCGCCGCCGGCCAGGTCGATCCAGCCGTCGGCCGGCTTCTGTCGGTTGAAGCCTTCGATGTCTTCGGCGTGGAGCAGTTGGTAGAGCGGCGAGTCGAGCTGACGGGGCGAGTTCATGGGCGGCGTCCTGCGCAGAAGGCTCGCCGTGAGTATAGAAGAGCAGCGGCACGGCGCCCGCCCTGGAGGGGCGGGCGCCGTGGCAGTTCGTTCAGAGACCGGGCAGGCGCTGGCGAATGCCGTCGACCAGCCCGTCGAGGCTGGCCGCGTCGTGGGTGTCTACACGCTTGCTCTGGACCGTCTCCGCCGCTGTCAGCGGCTCGCGGGTAGCCTGCTGGGTGCGGATCACGTCGAGAGTCGCGTCGGACGGGTCCTTGCCTTCCGCCTGGCGTTGCGCAAGCCAGCCGGCGATCACCGCTTCGGGTGCCTGGCAGTCGAGGATCAGGAACGGCACGCCGGTTTCTTCCGCGATGTGGCAAGCGGCCTGGCGCTGATTCTGCTTCAGGTAGGCGGCGTCGATCACCACCGGATAGCCGGCCTGGAGGATCTTCGCGGCCAACTGGTGAAGGTGCGCATAGGTCGCTTCGCTGGCCTGGCTGCTATAGATGCCGGCGGCGAACTGGCCCCTGTCGTGTTCCGGCTGCTCGCCGAACAGACGCTTGCGTTCGACATCCGAGCGCAGGCGCACGGCGCCCAGAGCCTCCACCAGACGCATGGCCACCTGGCTCTTGCCGACCGCGGAGACACCATGGGTGACCGCCAGGAAGCGCGAGGGAATGGCGCTGTAGCTTTCCGCCAGGTTGGCGTAGTTGCGGTACTGGCGCAGGGTCGCGGCGCGCTGCACGGCATCGGTCTGGTAGCCGAGGCTGAACAGCGCGACCTTGGCGCGGACCATGGCGCGGTAGGCCTTGTAGAAGTTCAGCAGTTCCAGGGCCTGGTAGTCGCCGGTGTGTTCCAGATAGAGGCTGACGAAGCGTCGAGCGTGGCACTTCAGGCCGCGATCTTCCAGGTCCATCGCGAGGAAGGCGAAGTCGGCGCAGACATCGGTGAAACGGAACGGCTCGTTGAATTCGATGCAGTCGAACAGCACTACCCTGCCGTCGATCAGCGCGGCGTTGCCTAGGTGGATGTCGCCGTGGCATTCGCGGATGAAGCCCTTCGCCTTGCGCTCCTGGAGCACCGGCAGCAGGCGTTCGAAGCTGCTTTCCGCCCAGGCTTCGAGGGCATCCAGCTGTTGCAGGTCGGCCTTGTCCTTGAGCAGCGGGCGAACCTGCTCGAAATTCTGCCGCACCGGCGCCATGCAGGACTCGGCGGTGCCCAGCGGGTGCTCCAGCGGCACCTTCGGAGTGTTCTGGTGGAAGTGCGCGATCTGCTCGGCCAGTTCGTCGATATGCTGGTTGGACAGTTCGCCGCGGCCCTGGATTGCCGCCAGCAGGTTGTCCTGCGGGAACTGGCGCATCTTCAGCAGGTATTCGATTGCCTCGCCGTCGCCGCCGATCCGCGGCGCCTCTTCGCTGCCGGTGATCGGCAGGACCTCCAGGTAGAGATCGTCGGTGAGGCGCTGGTTCAGGCGCAGCTCTTCGTTGCAATAGAAGCGGCGCTTGTCCAAGCTGGTGAAATCGAGAAAGCCGAAATCCATCGGCTTCTTGATCTTGTAGGCGTAGGGACCGGTCAACAGGACCCAGGAGATGTGCGTCTCGATGACCTCGAAGCGCTCCACCGGGTGGGGGTAGAGGGCCGGGTTCTGCAGGGCGGCGATCAGGGTCTGGCTCACGGGATATCCTTGCCTCTGAAATATGCGAAAACCCGCATTATGGCGGGAAGGGGTGACAGTGCAAACCTCGCTGGCGGATAGCAACCATTTGCCGGATCGCCGGTCGAATGCGCCGCGCTGCCGCCGCGTCTATCCACCGGGGCCGCGCAGACCGTGGATGCCGCCGATGCGGTGTCTGTCCGCTGTGGATAAAGTACGTATAATGCGCCGCCATGACGCGTCCCCGATCCCCCCGTTCCCGTAACAGCAAAGCACGCCCGGCACCCGGCCTGAACAAATGGCTCGGCTGGGCTCTCAAGCTCGGCCTCGTCGGCCTGGTGCTCCTCGCCGGCTTCGCCATCTATCTCGATGCCGTGGTGCAGGAGAAATTCTCCGGCCGGCGCTGGACCATCCCGGCGAAGGTCTATGCCCGCCCGCTGGAGCTGTTCAACGGCCTGAAGCTGAGCAGGGAAGACTTCCTGCGCGAACTCGACGCCCTCGGCTACCGTCGCGAGCCCAGCGTGAGCGGCCCTGGAACCGTATCGGTGGCGGCCAGCGCGGTCGAACTCAATACCCGTGGCTTCCAGTTCTACGAAGGCGCGGAACCGGCCCAGCGCGTGCGCGTGCGCTTCAACGGCAACTACGTCAGCGGGCTGAGCCAGGCCAACGGCAAGGAACTGGCGGTGGCGCGCCTTGAGCCGCTGCTGATCGGCGGCTTGTATCCGGCGCACCATGAGGATCGCATCCTGGTCAAGCTCGATCAGGTGCCGACCTACCTGATCGACACCCTGGTCGCGGTCGAGGATCGCGACTTCTGGAACCACCATGGCGTGTCGCTGAAATCCGTGGCCCGGGCGGTGTGGGTCAACACCACGGCCGGCCAGCTGCGCCAGGGCGGCAGCACCCTGACCCAGCAGTTGGTGAAGAACTTCTTCCTGAGCAACGAACGCAGTCTGAGCCGCAAGATCAACGAAGCGATGATGGCGGTGCTGCTGGAACTGCACTACGACAAGCGCGACATCCTCGAGTCCTATCTCAACGAGGTGTTCCTCGGCCAGGATGGGCAACGAGCGATCCATGGCTTCGGCCTGGCCAGCCAGTATTTCTTCAGCCAGCCGCTGGCCGAGCTCAAGCTCGACCAGGTGGCGCTGCTGGTCGGCATGGTCAAGGGACCGTCCTACTTCAACCCGCGGCGTTACCCGGATCGTGCGCTGGCGCGGCGCAACCTGGTGCTCGACGTGCTCGCCGAGCAGGGCGTGGCGACCCAGCAGGAAGTCGACGCCGCCAAGCAGCGCCCGCTCGGCGTTACCCGGCAGGGCAGCATGGCCGACAGCTCCTATCCGGCCTTCCTCGACCTGGTCAAGCGCCAGTTGCGCCAGGACTACCGCGACGAGGACCTGACCGAGGAAGGGCTGCGCATCTTCACCAGCTTCGATCCGATCCTGCAGGAGAAGGCCGAGACCTCCGTCAACGAAACGCTCAAGCGTCTCAGTGGGCGCAAGGGGGTCGACCAGGTCGAGGCGGCGATGGTCGTGACCAATCCGGAAACCGGTGAGATCCAGGCCCTGATCGGCAGTCGCGACCCGCGCTTCGCCGGCTTCAACCGGGCCCTGGACGCGGTGCGGCCGATCGGTTCGCTGATCAAGCCGGCGGTCTACCTGACCGCTCTCGAGCGGCCGAGCAAGTACACCCTGACCACCTGGGTGCAGGACGAGCCCTTCGCGGTGAAAGGCCAGGACGGCCAGGTCTGGCGACCGCAGAACTACGACCGGCGCTCGCATGGCACGATCTTCCTGTACCAGGGCCTGGCAAACTCCTACAACCTGTCCACCGCCAAGCTCGGCCTCGACGTCGGTGTGCCCAACGTGCTGCAGACCGTCGCCCGGCTGGGTATCAACCGTGACTGGCCGGCCTATCCTTCGATGCTGCTGGGCGCCGGTTCGCTCAGTCCGATGGAGGTCGCCACCATGTACCAGACCATCGCCAGCGGCGGCTTCAACACGCCGTTGCGGGGGATCCGCAGCGTCCTCACTGCCGACGGCCAGCCGCTCAAGCGCTATCCGTTCCAGGTCGAACAGCGCTTCGACTCGGGCGCCGTCTACCTGGTGCAGAACGCCATGCAACGGGTCATGCGCGAAGGCACCGGGCGTTCGGTGTACAGTCAATTGCCGTCGTCGCTGACCCTCGCCGGCAAGACCGGCACCAGCAACGACTCGCGCGATAGCTGGTTCTCCGGTTTCGGCGGCGACCTCCAGGCTGTGGTCTGGCTCGGTCGCGACGACAACGGCAAGACGCCGCTTACCGGCGCCACCGGTGCCTTGCAGGTGTGGGCCAGCTTCATGCGCAAGGCGCATCCGCAATCGCTGGAAATGCCGATGCCGGAGAACGTGGTGATGGCCTGGGTCGACGCGCAGACCGGGCAGGGCTCGGCGGCGGATTGCCCGAATGCCGTACAGATGCCCTATATTCGTGGCAGCGAGCCCGCCCAGGGCCCAGGCTGCGGGAGCCAGAACCCCGCCGGCGAGGTGATGGACTGGGTACGTGGCTGGCTGAATTGATCCGAGAGGACCTGACGTGAAGAAGATTTTCGTATTCGCCGCGCTTGCCGGCAGTGCCCTGCTCGCGGGCTGTGCCAGCCCGCAGCATGGGGCGATCCCGGTGGTGGATTCCGGCACTCCGGTTTCCAACCAGGAAAGCGGCGGTTTCCGCATCACCCGTACCCAGGTACCGCGTACCCAGCAAGGCGCCGCCACCCAGGGCATTCCCCAGGGCGGCGACTCCGGCGTGGTGGTGATGGTGCCGCAGGGCGCCAATTCCGCACCGATCCAGACTTTCCCGGCGCAGTCCGGCGCCGCGCCGATCAGCAGCGCTCCGCTCGGCACCGGCACCCAGTACCAGGCTCCGCCCAGCAGCGCCTCCACGCCACCGCTGGGTGGCAGCTACAACATGCCGCCCAGCGGCGCCAGTCGTTCCGCGCCCACCGGCATTCCGGCCTCCGGCTCGGCCGGCAGCCTGGCGGCCGACGAGCAGTTGGACGGGCCGGTCCTGGCGATGCTCACAACCGCCCAGCAACAGCAGGGCAGCGGCGACCTGAACAGCGCCGCCGCCAGCCTCGAGCGAGCCCAGCGCATCGCTCCGCGCGAGCCGCAGGTGCTCTATCGCCTGGCCCAGGTGCGCCTGGCCCAGGGCGATGCGGCCCAGGCCGAGCAGGTCGCGCGCCGTGGCTTGAGCTACGCCAATGGCCGGCCGGCCTTGCAGGCCGGGCTCTGGGAACTGATCGCCCAGGCGCGGGAGAAGCAGGGAGACTCCGCCGGCGCTGCGCTGGCCCGGCAGAAGGCCAAGGTCAGCTCCTGATGGATCGACGGGTCTATGCGCTGGCCGACCAGTTGTTGCTGATCGAGCGTGAGTTGCGTGCCCTCGGCTGGTGGAGCGAAAGCCGCCCCGCCCCGGAAGCGCTGGCCAGCCCCGAGCCGTTCTGCGTGGATACGCTGGCGCTCGAGCAATGGCTGCAATGGATCTTCCTGCCACGGATGAAGCTGATTCTCGAAAGCGACAGCGCCTTGCCGCAAGCCTCGGGTATCCTGGCCATGGCCGAGGTGGCCTATGCGCAGCGTGGCGAGGAAGTCGCCGGCCTGCTGGCGGCGCTTGGCGAGTTCGACCGGCTGATCGGCGGGCCGTCATGAGACTTCGGCAGTAAAGAAAAGCCCGGCTACAGGCCGGGTTTTTCTTTGCTTCAAGCAAGGCGGAGAGTCGGATCAGCCCCATGCTGCGGGACGGGGCTGTGTTCGCCTCAGCGGCAATTCTCCTGGATCGCCTTTTCGGCCTTGGCGATTCGCTCCTGGCGTTCTTCCTCGCCGAGGCGACGGAGTTCGCCCTTGCCTTCGTCGACCCTTACGCGCGGGTTGTTCTTCAGTTGCGCGAGGTTGTTGCGGGTCTCTTCGCAGAACTGCTTGCGCTCGGCCTCTTCCTTCGCCACTTGCTGCTTCACCTTGTCGTCGATCGCCTTCTGCTCGGGATCGGCCGGTTTCTGCTGGATGGTCGGTGCCGGTGTCGAGGGGGGCAGGGGGAAGTTGTCCGGCGGCGGGGCGGTCTGGGTATTCACCGTGGTCGCTTGCGCACCTTGCGGCGGTTGTGCGCCGAAGTGGGTGACGCCCTCGGCGTCGACCCATTTGTAGATCGGGGCGGCCATGGCGAAAGAGGAGAGGGCGAGCAACAAGCTGGCCGGGAGGATCATGCGTCGCATGCGGAGTCCTTGGAATGCGCTAACTGCGGCTAACTATAACCAAATCCGCCAGCGCGGCATGCTGCACGGCATCACAACCGCCGCCGGAGACGGCCTCGCCGTGGCAAGTCCTCGCGGGAATCATGGGCATTTTGGAAAAGTTTGCTCTAAATCGGAATTTTATAGCCATAAAATCTGTTTTTGGTCATTGATCAGCTTTTTTATGGAAGGGTATGGCAGCTTCCTTGGAATTTTTTTTGATAATTTTCAGAATAAAGCTTGACTTGCGTTCGACGAATGCGAAGAATCCAAGCTCGCTGTAGCGGGCCGTCTGCAACCCAGTCCCCTCTCCGGCAGACCATGAGGTGCCTACCCGCGCCGAAAGTTACACCCTGCTTCGCGTTACCTCGCGCTGGGTGGAAGAGCTCCGTAACACCAGGCGCCCTTCCAAGTTTGCTCAATCGGCAGTTGACGTAGCCGGTGACTACCGTCACCCATGCTCTGCCGGGCAGCCAACCGAATTTCGGTCGCCCGCCCCTGGGTGGCCGTATAGCGTTCTAGAGGTGAAAACGTGGAGCTTTTATCTGGCGCTGAAATGGTCGTCCGCTCGTTGCGCGACGAAGGCGTTAAGTACATCTACGGGTACCCGGGTGGTGCCCTCCTGCATATCTACGACGCGCTCTTCAAGGAGCACGACGTGACCCACATCCTGGTGCGCCACGAACAGGCGGCTACCCATATGGCCGACGGCTACGCCCGCGCCACCGGCAAGCCCGGTGTCGTGCTGGTGACTTCCGGCCCGGGCGCGACCAACGCCATCACCGGTATCGCCACCGCATACATGGACTCCATCCCGATGGTGATCCTGTCGGGCCAGGTGCCGAGCAACATGGTCGGTACCGATGCGTTCCAGGAAACCGACATGGTCGGGATCTCCCGGCCGATCGTGAAGCACAGCTTCATCATCAAGCATCCCTCGGAAATTCCCGAGGTGATCAAGAAGGCCTTCTACCTGGCGCAGTCCGGTCGTCCGGGGCCGGTGGTCGTGGATATTCCGAAGGACATGGGCGACCCGACGCAGAAGTTCGAATATTCCTATCCGAAGAAGGTCAAGTTGCGTTCGTACAGCCCGGCCGTTCGCGGTCACTCGGGACAGATCCGCAAGGCCGCCGAGATGCTCCTGGCCGCCAAGCGCCCGGTGGTCTATTCCGGCGGCGGCGTGATCATGGGCAATGCCGCGGCGCCGCTGACCGAGCTGGCGCAGATGCTCAACCTGCCGGTGACCAACACCCTGATGGGCCTCGGCGGGTATCCCGGCGCGGACCGCCAGTTCCTCGGCATGCTCGGGATGCACGGCAGCTTCACCGCCAACCTGGCGATGCATCACAGCGACGTGATCCTCGCGGTCGGCGCGCGTTTCGACGACCGGGTCATCAACGGCGCGGCGAAGTTCTGCCCGAACGCCAAGATCATCCACATCGACATCGATCCGGCGTCGATTTCCAAGACCATCAAGGCCGACATCCCGATCGTCGGCCCGGTGGACAGCGTTCTCACCGAAATGGTCGCGATCGTCAGGGAAATCGGCGAGACCCCGAACCAGGATGCCCAGGCTGCCTGGTGGAAGCAGATCGACGAGTGGCGTGGTAACCGTGGGTTGTTCCCGTACGACAAGGGCGACGGCAGCATCATCAAGCCGCAGACCGTCATCGAGACGCTCTACGAGGTTACCCATGGCGATGCCTTCATCACCTCCGATGTCGGCCAGCACCAGATGTTCGCCTCGCAGTACTACAAGTTCAACAAGCCCAATCGCTGGATCAACTCCGGCGGTCTCGGCACCATGGGCTTCGGCTTCCCGGCGGCGATGGGCATCAAGCTCAACTTCCCGGACGACGATGTCGCCTGCGTGACCGGCGAGGGCAGTATCCAGATGAATATCCAGGAACTGTCTACCTGCCTGCAGTACGACCTGCCGGTGAAGATCGTCAACCTGAACAATGGTGCCCTGGGCATGGTCCGCCAGTGGCAGGACATGCAGTACAACAGCCGTTATTCGCATTCCTACATGGAATCCCTGCCGGACTTCGTCAAGCTTGCCGAAGCCTACGGGCATGTCGGCATGCGCATCACCGACCTGAAGGATCTGAAGCCGAAGATGGAGGAGGCGTTCGCCATGAAGAATCGCCTGGTCTTCCTCGACATCCAGGTGGACGCCAGCGAACACGTCTATCCGATGCAGATCCGTGACGGCGCGATGCGCGACATGTGGCTGAGCAAGACGGAGCGTACCTGATCATGCGACACATCATTTCCCTGCTGCTGGAAAACGAGCCAGGCGCATTGTCCCGTGTGGTCGGCCTGTTCTCCCAACGCAACTACAACATCGAAAGCCTGACCGTGGCGCCGACCGAGGACCCGACCCTGTCGCGTCTGACGCTGACCACCGTGGGGCACGATGAGGTGATCGAGCAGATCACCAAGAACCTCAACAAGCTGATCGAAGTGGTCAAGCTGGTGGATCTGTCGGAAAGCGCCCATATCGAGCGCGAGCTGATGCTGGTGAAGGTCAAGGCCACGGGCGCCCAGCGCGCCGAGGTCAAGCGCACCACCGATATCTTCCGTGGGCAGATCGTCGACGTCACCAGTAGCGTCTATACCGTGCAACTGGCGGGTACCAGCGACAAACTGGACAGCTTCATCCAGGCCATCGGCACCGCGTCGATCCTGGAAGTGGTCCGCAGTGGCGTCACCGGCATCGCCCGTGGCGACAAGACTCTGAGCATCTGAACTGAAAGCAGGCCCGCGAGGCCTTACTGAAGGGGAATTCCCATGCGCGTTTTCTACGATAAAGACTGTGACCTCTCGATCATCCAGGGCAAGAAAGTTGCCATCATCGGCTACGGCTCCCAGGGCCACGCCCATGCCTGCAACCTGAAGGACTCCGGCGTCGACGTCACCGTGGGCCTGCGTAGCGGCTCCGCCACCGTGGCCAAGGCCGAAGCGCACGGTCTGAAGGTTGCCGACGTGAAGACCGCCGTCGCCGCAGCCGACGTGGTCATGATCCTCACCCCGGACGAGTTCCAGGGCCGCCTGTACAAGGAAGAGATCGAGCCGAACCTGAAGAAGGGCGCCACCCTGGCCTTCGCTCACGGCTTCTCCATCCACTACAACCAGGTCGTCCCGCGCGCCGACCTCGACGTGATCATGATCGCGCCGAAGGCCCCGGGTCACACCGTGCGTTCCGAGTTCGTCAAGGGCGGTGGCATCCCTGACCTGATCGCCATCTACCAGGACGCTTCCGGCAACGCCAAGAACGTCGCCCTGTCCTACGCCTGCGGCGTCGGCGGCGGTCGTACCGGTATCATCGAAACCACCTTCAAGGACGAGACCGAAACCGACCTGTTCGGTGAGCAGGCCGTTCTCTGCGGTGGTTGCGTCGAGCTGGTCAAGGCCGGTTTCGAAACCCTGGTCGAAGCCGGTTACGCGCCGGAAATGGCCTACTTCGAGTGCCTGCACGAGCTGAAGCTGATCGTCGACCTGATGTACGAAGGCGGCATCGCCAACATGAACTACTCCATCTCCAACAATGCCGAATACGGTGAGTACGTAACCGGTCCGGAGGTGATCAACGCCGAGTCCCGTGCTGCCATGCGCAACGCCCTGAAGCGCATCCAGGACGGCGAGTACGCGAAGATGTTCATTACCGAAGGGGCGGCCAACTACCCGTCGATGACTGCCTACCGCCGCAACAACGCCGCTCACCCGATCGAGCAGATCGGCGAGAAGCTGCGCGCGATGATGCCGTGGATCGCAGCCAACAAGATCGTCGACAAGAGCAAGAACTAAGCGGCTCCGGCGACAGACGAAGAAACGCGGCCCCGGCCGCGTTTTTTCGTTCTTGCCTGGCGATCTGGTATAAAGCCTGGGCCGGCGGAGTTGTCTTCCTAGTCAGAAGTGCTGCCGGCATATTCGTACCCCATCAGTTCCCAAGGAATTGTCCATGAGTGAACGTCCCGAGGAGCCGAACAAGGCCTCCGACGAAGAAAGCCTGCTGCCCATCGACGAACATATAGAAGAAGGGCACGACGCTGAAGGGCGGAAGGTTCGTCACCGCGGTATCTACCTGCTGCCCAACCTGTTCACCACGGCGGCCCTGTTTTCCGGCTTCTACGCCATCATCAATGGCATGAGCGGCCAGTTCGCCAACGCCGCCATCGCTATCTTCGTGGCCATGGTCCTCGATGGACTGGACGGCCGTGTGGCTCGCCTGACCAACACCCAGAGCGCCTTCGGCGCCGAGTACGACTCGCTGTCGGACATGGTCGCCTTCGGTGTGGCGCCGGCGCTGGTCGCCTTCGAATGGGCGCTTGGCAGCCTCGGCAAGGTCGGCTGGATGGTCGCCTTCATCTACGTTGCGGGCGCCGCCCTGCGTCTGGCTCGTTTCAACACCCAGGTCGGCAAGGCCGACAAGCGCTATTTCATCGGCCTGGCCAGTCCGGCCGCCGCGGCGCTGGTGGCGGGCACGGTATGGGCGTTCAGCGATTTCGAGATCCAGGGCGCCAAGGTTGCCTTCCTCGTCGCCCTGCTGGTCGCCGCCGCTGGTGTGCTGATGGTCAGCAACATCAAGTACCACAGCTTCAAGGATCTCGACCTGCGCGGCCGGGTGCCGTTCGTGGCGATCCTTATCGTGGTGCTGGCCTTCGCCGTGGTCTTTACCGACCCGCCGCGCATCCTCCTGTTGCTGTTCCTTGCCTACGCGGCCTCCGGTCCTGTGCAATACCTGCTGCAGCTGCGTCGCCGGAAGCAGCCGAGCTGATGTAATTTCCAACGGGCTCCGTAGTCTACTGGCACAAAGCTGGTCATTGCGGAGCCCGTCATGCTGATCAAGATTCCCTCCCGTTCCGACTGTTCCGAGTCGGAAGTCACGTCCGAAACCCTCTACCTGTCCCGTCGGCGTCTGCTCGGTGCTTCCTTCGCCGGATTGGCGCTGGCCAGCGGCCTGCCGCGCCTGGGCTTTGCCGACGAACAGCGCTATACCGGCGTCGAGCCGGTGCCGGCGCCGGGCTGGTTCGCCGAAAAGCTACCGCAGACCCGCTGGCAGGCGGTGGATGTCCAGGGGGAGGCGATCACGCCATTCAAGGACGCCACCCACTACAACAATTTCTACGAATTCGGGCCGAACAAGGGCGACCCGGCGGAAAACGCCTCGGCCCTGAAGACCGAGCCCTGGTCGGTGGTGATCGACGGCGAGGTCGGCAAGCCGGGTACCTATGCCCTCGAGGATTTCGTCAAACCCTACCAACTGGAAGAGCGCATCTATCGGCTGCGCTGCGTGGAAGCCTGGTCGATGGTGATCCCTTGGCTGGGCTTTCCCCTGGCGGACCTGCTCAAGCGGGTCGAACCCAATGGGCAGGCGAAGTTCGTCCGTTTCGAAACCCTGCAGCGTCCGGAACAGATGGTCGGCCAACGCTCCGGTTTCTCGGTGATCGACTGGCCTTATATGGAAGGCTTGCGCATGGACGAGGCGATGCATCCCCTGGCAATTCTGGCGGTGGGCATGTACGGGCGGCTGTTGCCCAACCAGAATGGCGCGCCGTTGCGCCTGGTGGTGCCGTGGAAGTATGGCTTCAAGAGCATCAAGTCCATCGTGCGTATCAGTCTGGTCCGTGAGCAGCCGAAGACCACCTGGGAAAGCATTGCCGCCAACGAGTACGGGTTCTATGCCAACGTCAATCCGCAGGTCGACCACCCGCGATGGTCCCAGGCTCGCGAGCGGCGCCTGCCCAGTGGGTTGTTCAGCCCCAATGTACGGGATACGCAGATGTTCAATGGCTACGGGAGCGAGGTCGCTTCCCTTTATAGCGGCATGGATCTGAGGAAGTACTACTGATGCGCTACTGGTATCTGCGCCTTGCGGTATTCCTGGGGGCGCTGGCAGTGCCGGCCTGGTGGTTGTACCAAGCCTGGATCTTTGCCCTCGGACCTGACCCAGGCAAGACCCTGGTCGATCGACTAGGGTTGGGCGCCTTGGTATTGCTGCTACTCACCCTGGCGATGACGCCACTGCAGAAGCTGAGCGGCTGGCCGGGCTGGATTGCCGTGCGTCGCCAGTTGGGGTTGTGGTGCTTCACCTATGTGCTGCTGCACCTGAGCGCTTACTGCGTGTTCATCCTGGGGTTGGACTGGGGGCAGTTGGGCATCGAGTTGAGCAAGCGTCCCTACATCATCGTGGGAATGCTTGGATTCATCTGCCTGTTCCTGTTGGCGATCACTTCCAACCGCTTCGCCATGCGCAAGCTCGGTAGTCGCTGGAAGAAGCTGCATCGCCTGGTCTACCTGATCCTTGGGCTCGGCTTGCTGCATATGCTCTGGGTGGTGCGGGCAGACCTGGAGGAGTGGACCCTGTACGCTGTGGTTGGTGCGTCGCTCATGCTGCTGCGGCTACCCTCGATCGCTCGCCGCCTGCCCAGGCTTCGAACTCGTCCCGGTGTTTCGTAATAAAAGTTTCAAATAAGTGTTGACGCCAGTTTCTATCTCCCTATAATGCGCACCACTCCCGGCGACGACGAAGAGTAAATGCTTGAAAATCAAGGGTTTACGGATTCTCTTCCAGGGGGTGGTGAAGCGCTCCGGCAGGTTGTTCGCCGCAGCGGTTCGGTCCCGAAAGGGGGTCGAAACGAAGCTTCATCGAGGTGCTTGACAGCGAATTTGAACGCTGTAGAATGCGCCTCCCGCTGATTGGAAGATAGTTTGAAGGTCGGCGCAAGCGGTTGAGTAGAAAAGAAAATTTTCGAAAATAACGCTTGACGGAACGAGAGGTTGCTGTAGAATGCGCGGCCTCGGTTGAGACGAAAGCCTTGGCCAACTGCTCTTTAACAAGTCGAATCAAGCAATTCGTGTGGGTGCTTGTGATGTAAGACTGGTGATCGCAAGATTATCAGCAGCGCAAGTAACACTCGTGAATTCGAGAGTTTTATCTCTTTTTAAGAGAATGCGATTGCTGAGCCAAGTTTAGGGTTTTCTCAAAACCCAAGCAGTATTGAACTGAAGAGTTTGATCATGGCTCAGATTGAACGCTGGCGGCAGGCCTAACACATGCAAGTCGAGCGGATGAAGGGAGCTTGCTCCTGGATTCAGCGGCGGACGGGTGAGTAATGCCTAGGAATCTGCCTGGTAGTGGGGGATAACGTCCGGAAACGGGCGCTAATACCGCATACGTCCTGAGGGAGAAAGTGGGGGATCTTCGGACCTCACGCTATCAGATGAGCCTAGGTCGGATTAGCTAGTTGGTGGGGTAAAGGCCTACCAAGGCGACGATCCGTAACTGGTCTGAGAGGATGATCAGTCACACTGGAACTGAGACACGGTCCAGACTCCTACGGGAGGCAGCAGTGGGGAATATTGGACAATGGGCGAAAGCCTGATCCAGCCATGCCGCGTGTGTGAAGAAGGTCTTCGGATTGTAAAGCACTTTAAGTTGGGAGGAAGGGCAGTAAGTTAATACCTTGCTGTTTTGACGTTACCAACAGAATAAGCACCGGCTAACTTCGTGCCAGCAGCCGCGGTAATACGAAGGGTGCAAGCGTTAATCGGAATTACTGGGCGTAAAGCGCGCGTAGGTGGTTCAGCAAGTTGGATGTGAAATCCCCGGGCTCAACCTGGGAACTGCATCCAAAACTACTGAGCTAGAGTACGGTAGAGGGTGGTGGAATTTCCTGTGTAGCGGTGAAATGCGTAGATATAGGAAGGAACACCAGTGGCGAAGGCGACCACCTGGACTGATACTGACACTGAGGTGCGAAAGCGTGGGGAGCAAACAGGATTAGATACCCTGGTAGTCCACGCCGTAAACGATGTCGACTAGCCGTTGGGATCCTTGAGATCTTAGTGGCGCAGCTAACGCGATAAGTCGACCGCCTGGGGAGTACGGCCGCAAGGTTAAAACTCAAATGAATTGACGGGGGCCCGCACAAGCGGTGGAGCATGTGGTTTAATTCGAAGCAACGCGAAGAACCTTACCTGGCCTTGACATGCTGAGAACTTTCCAGAGATGGATTGGTGCCTTCGGGAACTCAGACACAGGTGCTGCATGGCTGTCGTCAGCTCGTGTCGTGAGATGTTGGGTTAAGTCCCGTAACGAGCGCAACCCTTGTCCTTAGTTACCAGCACCTCGGGTGGGCACTCTAAGGAGACTGCCGGTGACAAACCGGAGGAAGGTGGGGATGACGTCAAGTCATCATGGCCCTTACGGCCAGGGCTACACACGTGCTACAATGGTCGGTACAAAGGGTTGCCAAGCCGCGAGGTGGAGCTAATCCCATAAAACCGATCGTAGTCCGGATCGCAGTCTGCAACTCGACTGCGTGAAGTCGGAATCGCTAGTAATCGTGAATCAGAATGTCACGGTGAATACGTTCCCGGGCCTTGTACACACCGCCCGTCACACCATGGGAGTGGGTTGCTCCAGAAGTAGCTAGTCTAACCGCAAGGGGGACGGTTACCACGGAGTGATTCATGACTGGGGTGAAGTCGTAACAAGGTAGCCGTAGGGGAACCTGCGGCTGGATCACCTCCTTAATCGAAGATCTCAGCTTCTTCATAAGCTCCCACACGAATTGCTTGATTCACTGGTTAGACGATTGGGTCTGTAGCTCAGTTGGTTAGAGCGCACCCCTGATAAGGGTGAGGTCGGCAGTTCGAATCTGCCCAGACCCACCAATTGTTGGTGTGCTGCGTGATCCGATACGGGGCCATAGCTCAGCTGGGAGAGCGCCTGCTTTGCACGCAGGAGGTCAGGAGTTCGATCCTCCTTGGCTCCACCATCTAAAACAATCGTCGAAAGCTCAGAAATGAATGTTCGTGGATGAACATTGATTTCTGGTCTTTGCACCAGAACTGTTCTTTAAAAATTCGGGTATGTGATAGAAGTAAGACTGAATGATCTCTTTCACTGGTGATCATTCAAGTCAAGGTAAAATTTGCGAGTTCAAGCGCGAATTTTCGGCGAATGTCGTCTTCACAGTATAACCAGATTGCTTGGGGTTATATGGTCAAGTGAAGAAGCGCATACGGTGGATGCCTTGGCAGTCAGAGGCGATGAAAGACGTGGTAGCCTGCGAAAAGCTTCGGGGAGTCGGCAAACAGACTTTGATCCGGAGATCTCTGAATGGGGGAACCCACCTAGGATAACCTAGGTATCTTGTACTGAATCCATAGGTGCAAGAGGCGAACCAGGGGAACTGAAACATCTAAGTACCCTGAGGAAAAGAAATCAACCGAGATTCCCTTAGTAGTGGCGAGCGAACGGGGATTAGCCCTTAAGCTTCATTGATTTTAGCGGAACGCTCTGGAAAGTGCGGCCATAGTGGGTGATAGCCCCGTACGCGAAAGGATCTTTGAAGTGAAATCGAGTAGGACGGAGCACGAGAAACTTTGTCTGAACATGGGGGGACCATCCTCCAAGGCTAAATACTACTGACTGACCGATAGTGAACCAGTACCGTGAGGGAAAGGCGAAAAGAACCCCGGAGAGGGGAGTGAAATAGAACCTGAAACCGTATGCGTACAAGCAGTGGGAGCCTACTTGTTAGGTGACTGCGTACCTTTTGTATAATGGGTCAGCGACTTATATTCAGTGGCAAGCTTAACCGTATAGGGTAGGCGTAGCGAAAGCGAGTCTTAATAGGGCGTTTAGTCGCTGGGTATAGACCCGAAACCGGGCGATCTATCCATGAGCAGGTTGAAGGTTAGGTAACACTGACTGGAGGACCGAACCCACTCCCGTTGAAAAGGTAGGGGATGACTTGTGGATCGGAGTGAAAGGCTAATCAAGCTCGGAGATAGCTGGTTCTCCTCGAAAGCTATTTAGGTAGCGCCTCATGTATCACTCTGGGGGGTAGAGCACTGTTTCGGCTAGGGGGTCATCCCGACTTACCAAACCGATGCAAACTCCGAATACCCAGAAGTGCCGAGCATGGGAGACACACGGCGGGTGCTAACGTCCGTCGTGAAAAGGGAAACAACCCAGACCGCCAGCTAAGGTCCCAAAGTTGTGGTTAAGTGGTAAACGATGTGGGAAGGCTTAGACAGCTAGGAGGTTGGCTTAGAAGCAGCCATCCTTTAAAGAAAGCGTAATAGCTCACTAGTCGAGTCGGCCTGCGCGGAAGATGTAACGGGGCTCAAACCACACACCGAAGCTGCGGGTGTCACGTAAGTGACGCGGTAGAGGAGCGTTCTGTAAGCCTGTGAAGGTGAGTTGAGAAGCTTGCTGGAGGTATCAGAAGTGCGAATGCTGACATGAGTAACGACAATGGGTGTGAAAAACACCCACGCCGAAAGACCAAGGGTTCCTGCGCAACGTTAATCGACGCAGGGTTAGTCGGTTCCTAAGGCGAGGCTGAAAAGCGTAGTCGATGGGAAACAGGTTAATATTCCTGTACTTCTGGTTACTGCGATGGAGGGACGGAGAAGGCTAGGCCAGCTTGGCGTTGGTTGTCCAAGTTTAAGGTGGTAGGCTGAAATCTTAGGTAAATCCGGGGTTTCAAGGCCGAGAGCTGATGACGAGTCGTCTTTTAGATGACGAAGTGGTTGATGCCATGCTTCCAAGAAAAGCTTCTAAGCTTCAGGTAACCAGGAACCGTACCCCAAACCGACACAGGTGGTCGGGTAGAGAATACCAAGGCGCTTGAGAGAACTCGGGTGAAGGAACTAGGCAAAATGGCACCGTAACTTCGGGAGAAGGTGCGCCGGCTAGGGTGAAGGATTTACTCCGTAAGCTCTGGCTGGTCGAAGATACCAGGCCGCTGCGACTGTTTATTAAAAACACAGCACTCTGCAAACACGAAAGTGGACGTATAGGGTGTGACGCCTGCCCGGTGCCGGAAGGTTAATTGATGGGGTTAGCGCAAGCGAAGCTCTTGATCGAAGCCCCGGTAAACGGCGGCCGTAACTATAACGGTCCTAAGGTAGCGAAATTCCTTGTCGGGTAAGTTCCGACCTGCACGAATGGCGTAACGATGGCGGCGCTGTCTCCACCCGAGACTCAGTGAAATTGAAATCGCTGTGAAGATGCAGTGTATCCGCGGCTAGACGGAAAGACCCCGTGAACCTTTACTGTAGCTTTGCACTGGACTTTGAGCCTGCTTGTGTAGGATAGGTGGGAGGCTTTGAAGCGTGGACGCCAGTTCGCGTGGAGCCATCCTTGAAATACCACCCTGGCATGCTTGAGGTTCTAACTCTGGTCCGTGATCCGGATCGAGGACAGTGTATGGTGGGCAGTTTGACTGGGGCGGTCTCCTCCTAAAGAGTAACGGAGGAGTACGAAGGTGCGCTCAGACCGGTCGGAAATCGGTCGCAGAGTATAAAGGCAAAAGCGCGCTTGACTGCGAGACAGACACGTCGAGCAGGTACGAAAGTAGGTCTTAGTGATCCGGTGGTTCTGTATGGAAGGGCCATCGCTCAACGGATAAAAGGTACTCCGGGGATAACAGGCTGATACCGCCCAAGAGTTCATATCGACGGCGGTGTTTGGCACCTCGATGTCGGCTCATCACATCCTGGGGCTGAAGCCGGTCCCAAGGGTATGGCTGTTCGCCATTTAAAGTGGTACGCGAGCTGGGTTTAGAACGTCGTGAGACAGTTCGGTCCCTATCTGCCGTGGACGTTTGAGATTTGAGAGGGGCTGCTCCTAGTACGAGAGGACCGGAGTGGACGAACCTCTGGTGTTCCGGTTGTCACGCCAGTGGCATTGCCGGGTAGCTATGTTCGGAAAAGATAACCGCTGAAAGCATCTAAGCGGGAAACTTGCCTCAAGATGAGATCTCACTGGGAACTTGATTCCCCTGAAGGGCCGTCGAAGACTACGACGTTGATAGGCTGGGTGTGTAAGCGTTGTGAGGCGTTGAGCTAACCAGTACTAATTGCCCGTGAGGCTTGACCATATAACACCCAAACAATCTGACGATTGTGTGTTGTAAGGTGAAGTCGACGAACCGAAAGTTCGCATGAACCGCAAACACCTTGAAATCACATACCTGAATCCGGATAGACGTAAGCCCAAGCGAACGGATATCCAACCGAATTGCTTGACGATCATAGAGCGTTGGAACCACCTGATCCCTTCCCGAACTCAGAAGTGAAACGACGCATCGCCGATGGTAGTGTGGGGTCTCCCCATGTGAGAGTAGGTCATCGTCAAGCTCCTATCCCAAAACCCCTGGTCAGCGATGACCAGGGGTTTTGCTTTTGCGCGCGGAAAAGTGGCAAGCCAGCAGCGCTGCGGACGGTAATCGAAAAACTTCGAGAGCTGCCGGGCGGCGTACTTCCGAGGGCATGGGAGACGCGATTTGCACTGTGCGCTCGTCTACAATAGCCGACAAATCCAGCCGAGCTCATTCATGTCCGATACCGATGTCCGTGGCCTGCAGGATCTTCCCCTGGAAGAACTGGTTGCTTGCCATGAGTGTGATCTGTTGATGCGCCGGGAACCCCTGGGACCGGGCGAGAAAGCCAATTGTCCGCGCTGCGGTTTCGAGTTGGCCGCGCATCGCCATCAATGGAAACGCCGTTGCTTCGCGCTGGTTCTGACGGCGCTATTTCTCTATATCCCAGCCAATTTCCTGCCGATCATGAATCTCAGCCTGCTCGGCCAGACCCGCAGCGATACGGTCTGGACGGGAGTGCTCGGTCTTTACGACAGTGGCATGCAGGGCGTCGCCATCCTAGTATTCCTGTGCAGCATGGTGATCCCGTTGGTCAAGTTGCTCTGCCAGTTGCTGGTGATGATCAGCGTGCGTTTCGGCATCGCCCGTCACATCGGCATGCTGCTCTACCGCGGCTATCACCATCTGCGCGAGTGGGGGATGCTCGAGGTCTACCTCATGGGTATCCTGGTTTCCATCGTCAAGCTGATCGACATGGCCGACCTCAGCCTGGGCATCGGCCTGGCCTGTTTCGTGGCGCTGCTGTTCACCCAGGTCTGGCTGGAGGTCACCATGTCGCCGCACCAGGTATGGGAAGCGCTGGGCGGCGAGGACGACGATGCGCGCGCTTGATGCCGGAATCCTGGTGTGCGGCGAGTGCCACCAGTTGAATCGCGCCGACGGGGACGAGCATCCGCGTTGCAGCCGCTGCGGTGCGGTGCTGCACGCCCGGCGCCCAAACAGCCTCACGCGCACCTGGGCGTTGCTGATCACCGCGGCGATTCTCTACATACCCGCCAACCTGTTGCCGATCATGACGGTCAACCTCTTCGGCAGCGGAATGCCTGCCACCATCATGGAGGGCGTGGTCGAACTGGTGCATGCCGACATGTTCCCCATCGCCATGGTGGTGTTCGTCGCCAGTATCCTGGTTCCTACTTTCAAGCTGGTGGGCATCGCCCTGCTGCTCTATTCGGTACAGCGGCACCAGCCGATGTCGGCCCGCCAGCGTATCCTGATGTATCGCTTCATCGAATGGATCGGGCGCTGGTCGATGCTCGATATCTTCGTCATCGCCATCCTCGTGGCGCTGGTGAATTTCGGCAACCTGGCGAGCATCGAGGCCAACCTCGGCGCCGCCGCCTTCGCCAGCGTGGTGGTGCTCACCATGCTCGCCGCCGTGACGTTCGACCCCCGGCTGATCTGGGACAACACCAATCTGGATGACGAGAATGAGTGATCTGCCAAGTCCGAAGAAACACAAGACCTCGAACTGGTCGGCGATCTGGGTGCTGCCGCTGGTGGCCCTGGCCATCGGTGCCTGGCTGGCGTGGCGTGCCTTCGACCAGGCTGGCGTGGACATCCAGGTTCGCTTCGAGAGCGGCGACGGGATCCAGGCCAACAAGACCGAGGTGCTGTACAAGGGCATCTCGGTGGGCAAGGTGACCGACCTGCATGTCAGCAAGGACATCAAGGGCGTGGTCGCGACCATCGAGATCAAGAAGGAAGCCCAGGAGTACCTGAGCAAGGACACCCGCTTCTGGCTGGTCAAGCCGCGGGTTTCCCTGGCTGGCGTCACCGGCCTGGAAACCCTGGTCTCCGGCGTCTACATCGCGGTCGATCCGGTGAAGGGCGAGAAGGAAGAACGCTACTTCACCGCGTTGAAGGAGCCGCCACCCCTTTCCGACAAGCTGCCCGGCCTGCACCTGACCCTCAAGGCCGATCGCCTGGGCTCCCTGGAGCAGGGCAGCCCGGTGTTCTACCGGCAGATCCAGGTCGGCCAGGTGAAGAGCTTCCAGTTAGGCGATGACCAGAGGACCATCGAGATCAAGGTGCACATCGAGCCGGCCTACGCCGACCTGGTGCGCAAGCACACGCGATTCTGGAACGCCAGCGGCATCTCCATTTCCGGCGGCCTGTCCGGCTTCAAGGTGCACAGCGAGTCGCTGCTGACCCTGGTCGCCGGCGGTATCGCCTTCTCTACCCCGGAGAACCGCACCGACAGCCCGCCGACCGATCCGAGCAAGCCGTTCCGCCTGTACGACGACTACGACGCGGCCCAGGCCGGTTTGCGCGTGAAGCTGAAGATGAACGACGTCAGTGGTATCGATCCAGGGCGCACCCCGGTGATGTTCAACGGCGTGCAGGTCGGCCTGGTCAAGTCGATCGACATGGGCAAGGACTACAGCAGCGCCACTGCCGACCTGGCGATGGATCCGCGGGTCGAGGACATGCTGCTGGAAGGCACCGAATTCTGGACCGTCAAGCCAAGCATCTCCCTGGCCGGCATCACCGGCCTCGAGGCCCTGGTGAAAGGTAACTACATCGATGTGCGCTTCGCCAAGAGCGGCGCGCCGAGTCGCGAGTTCACCATCCGCCCGAAAGCGCCGCCGCTGAACACCGACGCGCCCGGCCTGCACCTGGTGCTGACCAGCGACAAGCTCGGCTCGATCGATATCGGCGCGCCGATCCTCTACCGCCAGGTCCGCGTCGGCAGCGTGCAGAGCTACCAGCTGTCGCGCGACCGCCAGCGAGTGGTGGTGGGTGTGCACATCGAGCCGGAGTACGCGCACCTGGTGAATACCTCGACGCGCTTCTGGAACTCCAGCGGGATCACCCTGACCGGCAACCTCAGCGGCGTGCAGGTGAAGAGCGAGTCGCTGCAGACCCTGATCACCGGCGGGATTTCCTTCGACACCCTCGATCCGAAGGCGCCGACCGTGACCAAGGTGCGTCGCTTCACCCTCTTCGACAGCGAGGAGGCGGCGATGGCCCGTGGCGTGGAAATCCAGCTGAGCATCGACAATGCCGACGGCCTGCGCGAAGGCACGCCGATCCGCTTCAAGGGCCTGGACATCGGCAAGATCGAAAGCGTCGAGCTGAACCCGGACCTCTCCGGGGTACTGATGAAGGCCCGCCTGACTTCCGCCGGCGAGCGCGTCGCCCGCAGCGGAACCCGCTTCTGGGTGGTGCGTCCGGCGCTCGGCCTGCTGCGTACCGAGAACCTCGGAACCCTGGTCAGCGGCCCCTATATCGAGGCGCTGCCGTCGAGCACGCCGGGCGAGCGCCAGGCACGCTTCCAGACTCTCGCCGAAGCACCCAACCTGCTGGGTCGGGAAAACGGCCTGCGGCTGACCCTCAGTGCGCCGCGCAAGGGCTCGATCAAGCCGGGCAACCTGGTGACCTACCGGCAGATCCCGGTGGGCAAGGTCGTCGACCTGGCCTTGGGCGAACAGGCCGACCGGGTGCTGATCAGCATCCTCATCGAACCGCGCTACGTACCGCTGGTGCGTACCGGCAGCCGTTTCTGGAATGCCAGCGGCTTCGGCGTCGACGCCAGCCTGTTCAAGGGTCTGTCGCTACGCACCGAGTCGATGGAGGCGCTGATGGAGGGCGGCATTGCCTTCGCCACCCCGAACAATGCGCAGATGGGCGAGCCCGCCAAGCCGGGGCAGACCTTCGCCCTGTTCGATTCGGCCAATGACGAATGGTTGGAGTGGGCGCCGAAGATTCCTCTGAAGGAAACCGCCCGCCGCTGATTGTCGGACCGGCAAAAAGAAACGCCGCTTACCTGGGTAAGCGGCGTTTTCGTTCATGCCTGCCTGCTGGGAAGTGGGTGTCAGTGAGTGCTGAGATGCGCCCGGGTGGTCAGCAGGTACACCGGCAAGCCGGAGATCAGGATCAGCAGCGCGGCGTAGGGTGCGGCGGCAGCGTACTCCAGGTTGGCGGTGTGCACCCAGACCGAGGTGGCCAGGGTCGACAGCCCGGTGGGACCTAGCACCAGGGTGGCGGTCAGTTCCTTCATGGTGTCGAGGAACACCAGCACGAAGCCGGCGCCGATGGCCGGCGAGATGATCGGCAGGGTGATCCGCAGGAAGGCCATCAAGGGCGTCTGGCCGAGAGTGCGGGCGGCTTCCTCCAACTGCGGCGAGGCCTTTTCCAGGGCCACGCGGATCGGTGCCTGGGTCAGCGGCATGAACAGCAGGGCATAGGCGACCAGCAGCAAGCCGGTGGTCTGGTAGGTGGCTGGCAGGTAGTGCAGCGAGAAGTACACCAGCGAGAGTGCGATCA
Source organism: Pseudomonas sp. 18-147 (assembly GCF_051048045.1). Classification (NCBI taxonomy): domain Bacteria; kingdom Pseudomonadati; phylum Pseudomonadota; class Gammaproteobacteria; order Pseudomonadales; family Pseudomonadaceae; genus Pseudomonas; species Pseudomonas sp. 18-147. Next base: position 5,562,361 of record NZ_CP182296.1, on the reverse strand, counting down.
CCAGTCCCGGCAACGCTTGCAGCAGGTACGGCAGGCGCTGGGTCCAGCGCGCCAGGGCGCCGGGGTAGCGCACCACCAGGATGCTTACCGGCAGCGCCAGCAGGCAACTGAGCAGGGCCCCGCCGAAGGCCAGCGACAGGGAGGAAAGCAGGGTCGAGGCGATTTCCATCAGCGGGAAGCTGGCCGAGGAGCCTTCGTACAGCCAATAACCGAGCATCACCAGGGGGATACCGGTACCGACCAGCACCAGCGTCGCCAGCAGCGCCTGGATCGGCCACTTGCCAAGCCCCAGGCGGACCCGTTCGGCCCGCCGCGCGCTGCCCTGGCCGGTGCGTACCAGGCGGCCGCGGCCGCGCATGCGCAACTCCAGCCAGAGCAGCAGGAAGCACAGTGCCAGGAGTACCGAGGAGAGCATCGCCGCGGTGGCGTTGCTGAACTCCAGTTCGAACTCCTGGTAGATGGCTGTGGTGAAGGTCTGGTAGCGCAGGATCGACAGCGCGCCGAACTCCACCAGCATGTGCAGCGCCACCAGTAGTCCGGTGGCGGCCAGGGTCGGGCGCAGCAGCGGCAGGGTGACCCGCAGGAACACCTGGCGCCGCGACAGACCGAGCATCCGCGCCGACTCCTCCAGGGAAGGATCGATGCCGCGCAGGGTCGCTGCTACCGGCAGGTAGACCAGCGGATACTTGGACATGGTCATGACCAGGATGGCGCCGCCGAGGCCTTCGTACATCGGGCTCAGCGAAACCCAGGTGAAACTGCTGACGAAGGCGGGGATGGCGAACGGCAGGCACAGCACCACGTTCCAGAAGCGCCGCGCCGGCAGGTCGCTGCGCTCCACGCACCAGGCCAGGGCCAGGCCGAGCAGGGCGCTGAGCAGGGTCACGCCGAACATCAGCCACAGGGTGTTGCCCAGCAAGCGGAATACGTAGGGGCGCCAGAGCAGTTGCCAGGCGCTGTGCCAGCCGGCGTCCCAGGCCTTGGCCGCGACGTAGAGCAGCGGCAGGCTGGCCAGCAGGGCTAGGAGCAGGACCGGCAGGAGCAGCCAGAATGGCGTTCGCCGGCGCGAGCCCGTGCGCAGGCGCACGGGCGTGGAGGCGGCGCCGATCAATTCAGGCCAACGTCGCGTTCGAGGCTGAGGGCCTCGCTGGCCTCACCCAGATCGGCCGGGGTCAGTTTCGGTGGGGCCAGTTCGGCGAACGGCTTCAGCGCCGGATCGGCCTGCATCCCCTTGCGCATCGGGTACTCGGCGGACTGGCTGAGGATCGCCTTCTGGCCTTCCTCGCTGAGCATGAAGGCGACGAACTGCTGGGCTTCCCTGGGGTGCTTGCTGGACTTGAGCACCGCGGCGCCGGAGACGGTGACCAGCGCGCCCGGGTCCTGGTTGCCGAAGTAGTGCAGGCGCGAGTTCAACTCGCCCTTTTCCTTCTTCAGGGTGTACCAGTAGTAGTTGTTGATCAGCGCCATGTCGACCTCGCCGTTCTCCACGGCTTTCATGGCGGTGACGTTGTTGGTGTAGATCGAGCCGAAGGCCTTCAGGCCGGTCAGCCAATCCTCGGCTTCCTCCTGGCCCTTGAGCTTGATCACTGCGGCGACCTGTTCGAGGAAGGCGCCACTGGTGGGCACGAAGCCGAAACGGCCGGACCAGGACGGATCGGAAAGATCCATCAGGCTCTTCGGCAGATCCTTCTCGTCGATCTTCTTCGGGTTGTAGGCCAGTACCCGGGTGCGGGCGGTGATGCCGATCCAGTCGCCGTTGCCGCCGGCGTGCTCCGGCTCGACCAGGGCCAGGGTCTCTGGCTCCAGCTTGGCCAGCAGGCCGGCGCTGGCCAGGCGGATCAACGGTGGCGATTCCTCGGTGTAGAGCACGTCGGCCGGCGAGCGCGCGCCTTCCTCGGTGATCTGGCTGGCGAGTTGGCCATCGCCGCCCTTGCGGATCTTCACCTGGATGCCGGTCTTGTCCTGGAAGGCCTTGGCGATGGCGATACCGGTGGCGGCGTGCTGGCCATTGTAGAGGGTAAGGGTGACGGGATCGGCCGCCGCATTGAGGGAAAGCGAACCGAGCAGGCACGCCAGGGCGGCGTGGCGGAAACGGTTGAGAAGTCGAACAGGCATGGATTCTCCCCGTGGGTTACAAATGCGAATGTAACCAATTATATCTTCGCGGGAGCCTCGGGCCTATCGGAAAAGTCCACGGCCCTGTCAGGCAGGGCCGTGGCAGACGCTTCACGCCGGTTCGCCGGCTTCCTCCGGCTCGCTGGCTGCGCGGGTTTCGCCGCTGGCGGCGGCATCCCGGCGACGGATGTATTTCCAGTCCGCTTCGTCGATATAGATGCCGTTCGGGCCGCTACCGCCTTCCAGGTCGATCGCCACGTGTGCGGAAACCTGCGGCTTCACGCTCGCCAGGATCGGCACGAAGCCCAGTTGCAGGCTGGTCTCCAGCAGCGCGGCCTGGTTGCGCTCGTCGATGTCCGCCGCCTCGTCCAGGTAGTAGGGCAGGCGCACGCGCCCGGCCTGCTCGCGGTCCATCAGGTGCAGCAACAGGTACATGTTGGTCAGCGCCTTGATGGTCATGGTGGTGCCGTTGGAGGCGGCGCCGTCGATGTCGGTGTGCATGATCGGCTGGCCGTTGACCTTGGTGATCTCGAAGGCCAGTTCGAACAGGTCCTTCAGGCCCAACTGGTTGTGGTTGGCGGCGACCAGGCGGGCCAGGTATTCCTTGGCCTCCTCGTTCTTCGCGTCCTGCTCGGCGCTCTGGGTCAGGTCGAACACCGAGAGGTTCTCGCCTTCCTCGTACTGGCCGGCGCTGTGGATGATCTGGTCGATGTGCTTGAGCGCATCCTTGTTCGGCGCGAGGACGATGCGGAAGCTCTGCAGGTTGGAAACCTGGCGCTTGTTGATCTCGCGGTTGAACAGGGCCAACTGGTGTTCCAGGTTGTCGTAGTCGCTGCGGATGTTGCGCAGGGTCCGGGCGATGTCGGTGACCGCCGCGCGGCGCGCCTTGGCCAGCGTCAGGGCCTCGTCCTGGCGATGCGCGTAGGCGTTGATCAACAGCTTCAGGCGGCGCTCGGTGTCGTCTTCGCTATCGAACTTGGCGACGCCCTTCAGGCGCACCTGGGCGTACAGCGCCTCGATCTGCCCGTCGATGCGCTGCAGCGCCTGCCAGGTGTCTTGGTAGTCGTTGAGCAGCGGCAGTAGGTTGTCCAGCGAGTCGTCCACCGGCTCCATGAACGGCGTGCCGAAGGGCAGGTCGGCCGGCAGTAGCTGGCGGCGGCGCAGGGCATCTTCCAGGGTGCGCTCCTTGGCCTCCAGGTCGCCCAGTTGCCGGGCCACCAATTGCAGGCGCGCGGAGAGCTGCTGGACGCGCTCGGCGAAGGCGTCGCTGGAGCGCTTGAGCTCGTCCTGGGACGCCTCCAGCTGGGCCAGTTCGGCGAGCTTCTCGGGCTCCTCGGCGGTCAGCGTCTGGGTGCGGCGGAAGTCTTCCAGGGCCTTCTGCGCATCCAGCACGTCCTGGTACAGCTTCTCCGCCTGGGCCTTGCTCGCGGCGCGGTCGGCAGCGACGCTCTGCTGGGTCTTGAGCTGCTTCAGCTCCTTCTCCAGGCGTTCCTTCTGGTCGCGCAGGGCGGCGCGGTCGGCCAGGGCCTGCAACGCCGGCGGTTCGATGTGCGACAGGTCGATGCTCAGTCCGGGAGCCTCGAAATGCTCGCCCTTGAAGTGGTCGAGGATGGCTTCGACGCTCTTCACCCAGACGTCGCCGTCATCCAGGTTCACCCCGTTCTCGCCGAGCGGCAGGCTGAACAGCGCGCCGTTGAACAGACGCATCAGGCGTTCCACGTCCTGCTGGCTGAACTCCTCGCGCAGGCGTGCGTAGCTGTTGTTGTCGGCGTGTTCGAGCTGCTGGCGGACGTTCTTCAGGCGTTTTTCCAGGTCGCGCAGGCGCTCTTCCAGGTCTTCGCTGGAGAACTGCCGCGAATGGGCCAGGGCGCCGGCCAGTTCGTCGTGGGCATCCTTGGCGGCGAGCAGCTGTTGTTCGAGGACCTTGGCGTCGTCGACCAGGGCGAAGCGGGTCTTGAGCACCGACAGCTCGCCGAGCCAGCGCTGGATGCCGGCGATCTCGCGCTCCAGGCGCATCAGCTCCTGGGTGCCGCCACGCTGTTCGTTCTGCAGGCCGTCCTGCTCGGCGCGGTATTGCTCGTGCTGGATCAGCAGTTCCTCGCGGCGCGCCCCGGCGTAGTCGTGCCAGGTGCCGAGCAGGCTGTCGAGCAGCGGTGAAAGGCGGTGCATCTTGCCGCGCAGTACGTCGCGCTGGGTCACGCCGTTGGCCAGGGCTTCCACCAGCGGGCCGGCGGCGACCAGCGCCTGGTAGTCCTGCTCCATCCGCCGCACGTCGCGGAAGGCCTCCTCGCAGGCGGCGATGTAGTCGACATTACCCGAGCGCAGGCTGTGCTCGAAGGCGTCGAGGAACAGCTGCTTGAGCTTGGCCGCGGTGATCTCGCGCATGTGCAGCAGGTTGATGAACAGCGAGCGGAAGGTCTTCAGGCTCTGCTCGCTGGTGGAGCGCAGCGGGATCATGGTCAGGTCGAGCGGGATCGACGTGTGCCCGCCGACCAGCAGGCGGCGCAGCTCTTCCGGCTTCACCTCGTAGGCCTTGATGCCTTCGCGCTCGAGGTTGGCGAACAGCTCGCGCTGGCGCAGGCAGGTACCGTTCTTCTGGTAGTGGTCCAGGCTCAGCTCGCCGGCGTAGGCGAAGAACTGGTGGCCGAAGCCGCCGCCCGGGCCGCGCCCGGCCACGCCGATCACGTGCGGACCGTGGGGCAGCATCAGTTCGAGGAGGATGTAGCTGGTGTCCGAGGCGAAGTAGAAGCGCCGCGACTGCTCCATGCTGTACTTGCCGAAGCTCATGTCCGACAGGCGGGCAAGGATCGGGAACTGCAGGGCGTTGATCGAGGCGCTCTTGCCCAGGTTGTTGGCGCCGTAGATCGACAGCGGGTTTTCCAGCGGAAAGATACCCAGGCTGTAGCCGGCGGTATTGAGCAGGGCGAAGCGGCGGATGCCGTAGCGGGTCTGGCTCATGCGTCAGCCTCCTGTTGCGCGTGTTCTTCGGCGATGGCGCGGGCGAGGGCGTCTTCCTCGCTCTCTTCGGACAATTCTTCGTCGCTGGCCATCAGCGGTTCGATCTCGCCGTCATCGACCAGCACCGGCGTCTGCAACGGCAGGTCGGCGTGCAGGCTGGCGGACAGGTTGCGGTCCTGCTGCACCGACAGGCAGACGTCTAGGAAACGGTGCATCGGCGGCATGAAGCGGTACACGCCGCTGTCCTCGGAGGCGAAGCCGAGCTGGGTCAGGCGGCGCATGACCTTCTCTTCCAGTTCTTCCTGGGTCTGCACCTCGGCCTGGAGGAACAGGTCGCGGTATTTCTCCAGCAGCGGCGGCAGCTCTTCGCGGCCGATGCTGCCGCCGTCCAGCACGGACAGCGGGTCGCGGCCCTGGTCGGCGAGGTGTTCGACGAGGATGAAGGTGAACAGCGCCAGGCGTTGGGCGGTCTTGTTCACCTGGGCGCCGACCTGCTCCGGGACGAAGTAGTAGAAGCCGCGGGTGTCGCAGACCAGCTCGAAGCCCATGGCGCGGAACAGGCCGCGGTACTGGTCCTGGTGCGAGGACAGCTGGGTGTACAGCTCGGGGTCGCGGTGGCTGATGTGGTAGCCCTTGAACAGCTCGCGGAAGATCGGCGCGAGCTGGGTCAGTTCGGAGAGATCAAGATGCATGGGTTTCGCTCGCGGAAAGGGTGTCTGCGTCCCTGGCCTGGCCCTTGTCCTTGGCGGCGGGGTTCAGGGCGAAGGAGCAGAGGCTGACGCAATGTTCGGTGGTTTCGTACTCGCGGCGTTGCAGGCGTTCGCGCTGGAAGCGCGCGTCGCGCGACAGCCGGGAGAACCAGTAGAGCAACTCGTCGGTGGCGCCGTCCGGTTCCTGGGCCAGCAGCCATTGCATGAGGTCCGGCAGCGGCAGCGCCGCCTGGCAGCGCTCGATCATTTCCCGCGCGGTCCGCGGTGGTCGCGTCGGCCCGTTGCTCTTGCGCGTGCCGCTGGACTTGGGGAACTGCGCCGGCTTCGGCTCGAAGCGGGCGAGGGCGAAGACGTAGCTCTCGACCTGCGAGGCGGTGCCGAGGAAGGTGCTCTGCGGCCGGGTGAATAGCGGCATCGCCGCCTGCGGCACGGCATCCAGGCCCTTGCGCCGGATCGCCGCCAGCGCCAGGGCGGCGCCACGGGTCACCGCGTTGTGCCGGCGCGCTTCCTCGCGCAGCGGCAGCAATAATTCGCGGGCGCGGCGCAAGGTCAGCTGGGCGTTGGTCTGCATCTCGAGGATGCGCGCGTGGGTGCGCAGCACCAGGTCGTCGTCGACCAGGTGGCCGAGGCGCTGCTGTTCGCCGAGCAGGCGCAGCAGGACCTGTTCGACCCGCCGCACGCCCTGCTCGAAGGCGCCGTCGGCGCTGACCAGTTGGATCATCGGCTCGACGTACTCGTCCCAGGTCGCCAGGACCTCCGCGTAGCGCTGCGCCAGGGGAATCTGCCGGTCGCTGGTCTTGGCCCGCTCGGCCACGCCGATCAGTGCCTGCTCGTCATTGCCGAGCTTCTTCAGTACATCGCGCACGCGCATGTCGAGCAGTCGCAGCTGGCGCGCCAGGTCCTGGCTGTCGCGGGTCTCGAAGGCGTCCTGGATGTACCCGGCGAGGCGCTCCAGATGGCGCAGGTAGGCCTCGATCTCCAGGCACAGACCAAGGCGATGCTCGTGGCGCAGGTAGGCGAGGAAGTCGTGGATCTGCGCGTTCAGCTCGAAACGGTTGGGGCTCTTGGCCACCGGGACCAGGATATCCAGGCGGATCCACTGGTCGAGCAGGGCGGTGATTTCCGCCGGGTTGCTTTCCGGTAACTGGGTGTTCAACTGGCTGCGCAGTTCCGCCAGGCTCAGGGTGCCGGCATCGAAGCGCTCGCAGAGAGGCTCGAGCAGGGCCCAGTGTTCGGCAAGCGCACGCAGTACGCGTCGGGGGTCGATCATCGGGAGGGCCGGTCCGTGGAAAAAGCGCCGATTGTACTGCAAAGGCACGGGCGACGCAGACGCCGCCGATGAGTGCGATGCAGGCCGTCGACACGTCTGCGGCGCAGGTACGGGCCCGGTATCGGTGGATGGCATCTGGCTATCACCGAAGTGTCGAAAAGCGGCAGTTTATGACTGCGTAAGGACTTTCCTGCCCCGCCTGGTCCGGGGAATGGGGCTTCCAGGGGCTGGCACGCTTTCTGCTGAAGTCCCCTGGCCTGTCTATTCCAAATGAATGCCGACTCTTGAACGACGCCGCCTACGCCGAGGCCCGCTGGGCCGAACTGCAGAACCAGGGTGACCTTGCCTGGGACCTGGATGCCATCACCAACCGCAGCGAGGCGATCGCCTTCCTCAAACGTTTCGAGAACCGCCTGTGCATCTACTCGGCCTATGTCGAGAAGCTCTACAGCAACTACAGCTTCGTGATTCCCGAGAGCGACCATGGCGGCATCACCATCCTGCCCAGCGAGCAGGCCTGGCACGACACCTTCCACGATATCCCGCTGGCCGCGGTGGAGCCCACCGGGATCCATATCCTGCCGGGCGAGACCATGGGCTATCGCGGGCTCTACCTGAAGATTCCCGGCGAGCACCGCCTGGTGGCGTCGAAGGAATTGCCGTTCCAGGAAGGGTTGAAACTGCTGATCCAGCGTTACCAGGCTCACGACGACGTGTTCCTGCCGATCCTGGTCAAGGGCGACCTGCGCGAGTACGAAGCGCGCATGCCCTCGCTGCACCTGCACCGGATCAACCCCGCCCGCCTCAGCGCACACTCCCTGCTCAGCCTCAACGCCATCAAGGGCGCCATCGCCGACCATCTGATCGGCCTGTTCCGCCAGCAGTGAAGGGCTGACGTTACCCCCGTGTGACGATGGGTAACATCCATCCTGGCCGAGCGACCGCTCATCCGCTGCAGCGAGCGCTGCGACCGCGTCGTTCGGCGTTTTTTCTCGACTATGGGTCGGCCCCGATTCGCCCGGGGCTTTCTATAGTGACTACAGGTCGCAGTGTCTCTGCCGTCGGCCACGAGAAGAACAAGAGGTGAGCCCATGTCCCGTCGTCTGCCCTTCCTGCTGCGTTGCGCGCTGTTCTGCGGCGCCGGTCTGCTGGCTGCCACCGCCCAGGCGAGGATGGAGTCGCTGGACGACGACCAGCTTTCCGACGTGGTCGGCCAGGCCTTCATCAACCTCACTACCGACGCCGCCAACGGACTGAACTTCACCCGCATCAACTTCGGCGCCGACATCGAGACCCAACTGAACATGAAGAAGCTGCAGTTGGGCCAGTACAACCGCAGCGGCGAGCTTGCCGGCAGTGCCGACATCGCCATCGACAACTTCGCCCTGGGCACGGTCAACGACGCCACCGGCGCGATCAACCCGTTCCTCATCAGCAATCCCTACATCGAGTTCGCCTACGACGGCAGCAAGATGGTCGGCATCCGTATCGGTTTCGGCGAAGCCAAGGGCTACCTCTCGGGCGATATCAAGACCCTCACCGGCAACGTGCCGGTGGACCTGTACGGCACCGGCAGCCAGTTGGGCGGCAGCATTTCCTGCGGCCTGCTGGCCCTCGACTGCCTGGCGGCGAAGACCGCCATCACCCTCACCGGCAGTTCCCAATACACCGCCCAGGCCGAACTGGTGAACAGCTCCGGCAACCCCGACCCGATCCGCGCTGCCATGATCGGCCTGAAGAACGGCACAGCCTTGGACATGCACGACAGCACCATCATCGGCAGCTTGGTGAACGTCCTACTGCCCTTCCTCACCTCCAACGACTGCAAGCTGATGGGCGCCCAGACCTGCTTCAACCTGGCCCAGTACCAGTCGTTCCCGATCGGCACCGTGGATCCGAACAACGCGCAGAACTTCATCGACTCGTCGAAAGGCTTCTTCATCTCGATGCAGAGCCAGAACGTCCAGTGGCGCGACCAGCAGGATCCCTCCAAGCTGGTCGCCGCGCTGGCCGGTGCCTTCCTCAACATGTCGCGCAACGCCGATGGAACGGCGCCAATCAAGGTCGACTTCGGTCAGGCCTTCAATGGCATTCCACGGCAGGACACCTGCCTGGGCGGCCTGAACAAGGGCTGCTGAGATGAGTCGCGCCTGCCTGCTCGCGGCCCTGCTGGCCGCCCCCTTCGCCCATGCCGAGATGACAGCGCTCGACGACGAGCAACTGTCGGACGTGCAGGGCGCCGGCATCGGCTTCGTCCTCGACAGCGCCATGGTCGACGGCAACAAGGCCACCATCGCGATCAATGGCGTGACCAACACCGCCACCGGGCAGAACGTGCCGATCACGGTAAAGGAGCTGTACGTCGCCGCCACTGGCAGCAACAAGGGCAGCACCCTGGCGCCGGTGACTCTCGGCCGTCTCAACTTCCCGTTCAAGCTGAATCTGGCCAAGGGTTCGGTGCTGACCACCCAGCTCGACGACGGGCGGGTGGTCAGCACCTTGCCGGACACCGCGGACGTGATCGAGCTGGCTTTCCCCAGCCTGGTGAGCGGCGCCGGTGGCCAGCCGTGCATCGCTGGTTACGCCGGTGCCGGCAGCAACTGCTCGAGTCGGGCCAGCGAAAAGGTCGACGCCGGCATCCGCTTCGACTTCGGCGTCACTTCCACGCGCACCGATGTGCTCAACCTGGACTTCTCCGAACTGGCGATGGACGGGTCCTACCTGCGCTTCTGGGGCGCCAACGCGCGCAGCCAACTGGTTGGCGAGATGCGCCTGAACCTCTACGCCAAGACTTTCGAGATCATGTCCTGCGGTGCAGGCTCGCCCAGTTGCGTCAGCGCCGCCGAGCAGGCCGCGCGCACCGTCTACCTGACCAACGCCTATGCCAGCGTCGCGCTTGGCTACGGGAAGTCGCAGCCGTTGCTGTTCTCGGTCACCGCCGACGGCAACTTCACTTTCGAACTGCCCAAGCTGACCCTGGCCAACGCCGCCGACTTCTACGCCAATGCGCCGCGCACCAGCCTGGTGATCGAGAACCTCAACATCGGCGGTACCCGGCCAGGCTACGGGCAGGTACCGACCGGCGGCTACAACATGGGCCGCAACGAGATATCCGGGCTCAGCTTCAACTACCTGAAGGTGACGTCGCACAACCTCTGAGGTGGCGGCGCGAAACGAGGTACGCAGCACATGGCCAAGCAGACTCATCCACTGGCAGGCGGCATCGGCATCCTCGCGGCGCTGGCGCTGCTGTTCAGCGCTTCGGCCGGGGCCGAGTTGCGCTCGCTGGGCGATAGCGATCTGGACGACGTGGTCGGCCAGGCCGGGATCAGCATCAGCGCCTCGCTCAATCTCCAGGAAAATCCTTCGCAGACGCGCTGCGCCGGCGGCTGCGGCGCGCGCCTGGCGATCCAGCCGGCCGGCAGCGGCAACAACTACCTGGTGATCGACGATATCAGCGGCAAGTTCAGCTTCGACGAAGTCACCCTGGACGTGGTGACCATCAAGGACGGCTTCGGCGGCGACGGCGCCGCCTTCAACCGCCCGGTGCTGCGCGTCGGCCTGAAGGACACCAGCTTCCAGGACCTGAGCTTCACCATCGCTGGCGCCAACAAGGCGCGCGGTACCGATCCCGGGCTGGTGCAGACCAACCTGGTCAGCGCACGCATCGACGGCACCCTCAAGCTGCAGGGCAACGTCAATATCTTCACCGTCGCCCCGCGTTGAGGGCGAACCGTCGCATGGCGGGACAAAGCCGCTCCGCCGAGGTCGAAGAACCGCTATCATTGCCTGCCTGAACGCCGGGGGCGAAACCGTCCCCGCGCATCGCCTAATTGCCGGTGCCCGAGATTTGATCGAAGAACAGCGTCGCCGCGCCTTCCTGGGCGCGATGCAGATAACCAGTTGGCTGCCCCGCCAGCCGTTGCCGTTCGCCGCACCCTCGCGGCCGGAGTTGCTGGAGACCCCGCCCCGGGAAGAGCCGGCGGTGCCTGTGCGTGCGCGCGCCGCGATCGATGCGCCGCAGGCCCGCGTCCCGCAAGCCGAGGCGCCGGCCAGCGCGCCGAGCGTGGCTCCCGCCGCGCCCGTGGAAGGCCGGGGGATCCCGATCAGCCTGCCGAAGCCGGGCGCCCCGGCGGCGAAGAAAGCCGAGCCGGTCGAAGAGGCCCCGGCCGAGCCGCCGGCGGTCCAGGCCCCGCCGCCGCGCTTCGCCTTGCAACTGCTGCAGGCGGGCTCCTGCACCCTGCTGGTCGAACTGCCCACCGGCGAACCCTTCGCCAGCCGCGATCCGGGTTACCTGCTGCTGCGCGACCTGCTGCGCGCCGCCGGCCTGCCGGACAGCCCGCGGCTGATCGGCGAACCGGTACGCTGGCCGCTGCTGGCGCGCGGCAATCTCGACCAGGGGCCGCAGGCGGCCCTGGAGTTCGTCCAGAGCTTCGTCGCCGCGCGCATGGAGGAGAGCGAGCGTAGCCGCTGCCTGTGGTTGGTCGGCCTGCCGGCGATCCGCTTCGCCGGCGAGGGCGACGAGGGCAGCCTGTTCCGCGAACTGCAGGTGGACGGTCTGGGCGCAACCTGGGCCGTGCCGGGCCTGGAAGCCCTCATGGAAGAACCCGCCCTCAAGGGCGAGCTGTGGCGCGCCATGCGCCGTGTCCGTCAGCGCTGGTCGAGCGAGATTCAATGAGCGATGCGATTTCCTTCCGCCCGATGACCGAGGCGGACCTCGATGCCGTGCTGAAAATCGAATATGCCGCCTTCAGCCACCCCTGGACCCGTGGCATCTTCAGCGAAGGCCTGAAGAACTACCATTGCTGGCTGATGTTCGAGGGTAGCCAGCAGGTCGGCCATGGCGTCATCCAAATCATCCTCGACGAGGCGCACCTGCTGAATATCACGGTGAAGCCCGAAAGCCAGGGGCGTGGCCTCGGTCTGCGCCTGCTCGAACACCTGATGCGCGAGGCGGCCGGCCACCAGGCTCGCGAATGCTTCCTCGAAGTGCGCGCTTCCAACCAGGCCGCCTACCGCCTCTACGAACGCTATGGTTTCAACGAGATCGGCCGCCGTCGCGACTACTACCCCGCCGTCGGCGGGCGCGAAGACGCCCTGGTCATGGCCTGTACCCTGTTCGACTGAGGCTTGCTCCGCTTCCCTGCCGGCAACTAGCTATCACTTGGAGTAGCTGGCTGGCCTTCTGGCACCGCCGTACCCTTACCAGCATTCCGATTCTCGCCTGCATACCGCAGGCAGGTCCCTTCATGCGGTAACCCTTCGCGGGAGTGCGAAGTCAGGTCGACAGCGGCCGGTGGCAGGATGCGCAGACTGGAGCCCCCATGTGCGACACCCTGATCCTTCGCCACCAGGGCCAGACCTGGTTCGCCAAGAACAGTGACCGCGAGCCCGCCGAACCGCAGCGTCTGCTGCGCCTGCCGGCGGTGCGCAACGATCCGGAAGCGCGCTTGCGCACCACCTATCTCGACATTCCCCAGACCGCCCAGCGACATGCGCTGGTGATCAGCCAGCCGAGCTGGATCTGGGGCGCGGAAATGGGCGTCAATGAGCACGGCGTGGCCATCGGCAACGAAGCGGTGTTCACCAAGCTGACCCGTCAGCGCGGCACCGCGCTGCTCGGCATGGACCTGCTGCGCCTGGGACTGGAGCGCGGCGCCAGCGCCCGCGAGGCGCTAGAGGTGATCACCGGGTTGTTGCAGCGTTACGGCCAGGGCGGCCCGGCCGGCTACCGCGACAAGCGCATCCGCTACGACAACAGCTTCCTCATCGCCGACCCCGGCGAAGCCTGGGTGCTGGAAACCGCCGGCAACCTGTGGGCGGCGAAGAAGGTCGAGCGCTGGGCCATCTCCAACGCCCTGACCCTTGGCCACGAATTCGACCTGTGCAGCCGCGACCTCGAGGACCAGGCTCGCCGCCAGGGCTGCTGGGATGGTCGCGGCGACTTCCACTTCGCGCGGGTCTTCGACACCCGCCTGCTACCCTGGGTCGGCGGCGCGCACCGGCGCTGTCGGATCAACCAGCGCTTCCTCGACAGTCTGCCTGGCGAGCCGGACTGGCACGCGCTGTTCGCCGCGCTGCGCCACCATGGCCCGCGCGGTGACCACTTCCGCCGCCACAACAACCGCCAGGTATGCATGCACGCCGGCAGCTTCTGGCGGCCTTCGCAGACCACCGCCAGTCTGGTCGCCCGCTTGCGCGACGACGGCCCGCTGCTGGCCGCCACCGGTACTTCGGCGCCGTGCCTGGGACTGTTCCAGCCGCTGTCCTTCGATCCGGCCTCCGGCACCGCCGTGCTCAGCCAGCCGCGCGAGGCGGTACAGGAGTCCCCCTGGTGGCGCTTCGAGGCGGTGCACCGCCGCGCGCTCACCGACCGTGCCTTCCGCCGGCTCCTGCGCAGCGGCCGCGATTGGCTGGAACGGGAACTCTTCGCCGACCTCGAACAGCCCGACTGGCCGCGCCTGGCAGAGGACGCCGCAGCCTGGCACGCCTGTTGGCATGATCAGGTCGCCATGCAGCCGCTGGCGCAGCAGCGCTGGTGGCGTAGCCACGCCGCGCTATGACGCTTGTCAAACGGGCATCGCCTTCCGTAAGGTGCTGCACCGGTCAAACGAGGGGCATGCCATGAGCGACTTGCAGCAACTGTTCGAGAACAACGTCCGCTGGGCCGAAGCGATCAAGCAGGAAGACCCGGACTTCTTCGCCAAGCTGGCCCGCCAGCAGACCCCCGAGTACCTCTGGATCGGCTGCTCCGACGCGCGGGTGCCGGCCAACGAAATCGTCGGCATGCTGCCCGGCGACCTGTTCGTCCATCGCAACGTCGCCAACGTCGTGCTGCACACCGACCTCAACTGCCTGTCGGTGATCCAGTTCGCCGTCGACGTGCTCAAGGTCAAGCACATCCTGGTCACCGGCCACTACGGCTGCGGCGGCGTGCGCGCCTCCCTGCACAACGATCAGCTCGGCCTGATCGACGGCTGGCTGCGCAGCATTCGCGACCTCGCCTACGAATACCGCGAGCACCTGGAGCAGTTGCCGACCGAGGAAGAGCGCGTCGATCGCCTCTGTGAGCTCAACGTGATCCAGCAGGTGGCCAACGTCAGCCACACCAGCATCGTCCAGAACGCCTGGCACCGCGGCCAGTCGCTGTCCGTGCATGGCTGCATCTACGGGATCAAGGATGGCCTGTGGAAAAACCTTAACGTCACCGTCAGCGGCCTCGACCAGTTGCCGCCGCAGTATCGCTTGAGTCCGCTGGGCGGTTGCTGCTGAGGGAGGCGGAAGCTCTTCCCTGCGCGTTCCCCTCTCTCTGGAGGGACAGGGGAACTGTCGAGGACGGCTTCAGAACTCCACGCTATACGTCAGGCTGTAGGTCCGCCCCCGTCCCTTGTAGTCGAACAGTCCCGCTGGTGCGAGCCCGCCGTAGTAGACCTGCGCGCGTTGTCCCCAGACCGTGGTGTAGTCCTTGTCCAGCAGGTTCTGGATGCCCGCGGTGAGGGTGCCCACCGGCAGCGCCTGGGTGCCGAGCAGGTCGAACAGCGCGTAGCCGTCGATCTTGTTGCCCGGCTCGTCGTTCAGGTTGAAGGTGCGCACGCCCTGCAGGCGCAGGCTGCGCTGGTCGTCCTTCCAGCCGACGAAGGCGCCGGCCTTGGACGGGCTGGCCGAGGTCACGTCCTGCTTCAGCCAGCGGCCGTCGACCTTCTCCTGGGAGCGGATGGCCAGGCCGTTGACGCCGACCTGCCAGTGATCGTCCAGCCAGTAGGTAGCCTGGCCCTCCAGGCCGTAGTTGCGCTTCTTGGTGTCCTGCTGCAGCACCGCCAGGGTCTTCGAGTCGTACTTGATGCTCTTGTCCGACCAGGAATAGAACGCCGCCACCTGGGTATCCAGGGCACCGTCGGTGTGCCGCCAGCCCAGCTCGACCTGCTTGGTCTTGATCCCGTCCAGCGGCGAGTCGTTCACGCTGACCCCCTGCAACAGCGGGTAGTGGCCATTGCCGTCGGCTGCGCCGTAGCGTCCGAAACCGTAGTACTTGGCCGGATCCGGCAGCTCGAAGCCTTCGCTGTAGTTGGCCCAGACCTGTTGTTGCAGGTTCAGCTTGTAGATGGCGCCGACGTTGACCAGGTTGACGTCGTAGTCCTTGCTCCCGCCCGGAACCGCGTCGGCGGTCTTGCCGAGGCCGTTGGCGATGAGGATCTGCTGGTTCGCCGCAACGAAGTCGCTGACGTCGGTGCTCATCGACTGGCGCCGCACGCCGGCGCTCAGGGTCAGGTCGTCGGTGGCCTTCCAACTGCCCTGGAGGAAGAAGGCGCGGCTGTCGGTATCGATGTCCGGGTAGCGGCCCAGCTTGGCCTGTTCGCTGGCTACCAGCCCGCCGCTGGCGGCGGCGAGCGGCAGGTTGAAGAGCATCTGGTCGGACGTGAATTTTTCCCGGTCCAGGTCCACCCCGTAGGTCAGGCTGGCGCGCTCCCAGGTCTTCACCAGGGCCAGTTTCATCCCGTAGTAGTCAGTGTCCTGCTGCGAGGCCGAGTAGTAGGAAGTGCCGTAGTTGATCGCGCCACTATTGCTGTAGCGGATGGTGGGGAAGGGGTTGAAGGCCATCTTCTCGTTGCGGTAGTAGGCCTGCAGGTAGAGGTCGTGACCCAGCACTTCCGGCGCATGGTAGGTGGCGTTGAACTGATGGCGCTTGCTTTCCGGCTCGCGGTCGAGGTCGACGCCGCCCTTGATCGAATAGGGTGCCCGTCCGCGCAGGGCATCGAAGTTGCGCCCGAGATCGAGGCCGCGGTCGCCGTCGTAGCCGGAGTCGTAGTACTGCAGGCCGAGATCGAGGCTGTGGCCATTGGCGAAAGTGAAGCCAAGGCTGCCCATCAGGTCTACCGACCTGTTGTACTGCAGGTCGGTCTGGGTGATGTCCGTCAGTACCTGGTCGCCACTGCCGTCGTAGGCCGCGCCGTTCTTCTGGTAGGCGATGGCCAGGCGGCCATTGAACAGGTCGTTGCCGCCGCTGATCGACTGCGCCGCGCGCAGGTCGTGGTCCTCATGGCTCTGGAAGCCGCTGCGGGCGCCCAGCTCGGTGTTGAAGCGAGTGTCGCCGCCGACGCCCTTCTTGGTCACGATGTTGATGATCCCGCCGGTGGCGCCGCCGCCGTACACCGCGCTGGCGCCGGACATCACCTCGATGCGCTCGATGTTGAATGGGTCGATGGAGTCGAACTGCCGGCTGATGCCCCGTGAACTGTTCAGCGACACCCCGTCGATCATCACCAGTACGCTGCGTCCGCGCAGGTTCTGGCCGTTGTTGGTACGACCCTGGGAGCCGATATCCAGGCCCGGGATCAATTGTCCCAACGCCTCCTTCAGCGGCACGCCGGCCTGGGTCTGCTGGTCCAGTTGCTCGCGCTCGATCACCCAGACCGTGCCGGGCAACTCGCTGATGCTGGTCGGCGCGCGCGAGCCGATCACCACCATCTGCTGCTCCACCGGATCGGCAGCCAGCGCAGGAGCGGAAAACGAAGCGAAGAGGGACAGGGAAAGCGCCAGGGGAGCCGGGCGCAAAGGGATGGAGCGGGGCATGAGGAGATTTCCGAGTTGCTGTTGTTTTGATGGGCGGCAAAGCTAAACAAATCGATAATGATTATCAAATGATTCGAACTGTTTCAATGAGGCATGCCTGGCATCCAAAGCAAGATGAAATGCCTGACACGGGGCGCTGCGCATGGCGTGGCCCTACAGCGGATCCTCGGGCATTCCTCGATGATGATGCGGTATGCACATCTGTCGCCGGAGCACTTGGAATCGGCGATGCGCTTTTCTCCGATTACTCAGTCTGGCTACAAATTGACCACATGAGGATCTGTGGTAGTCTGTAGTGAAATTAACGCTTAACGTTAAGGGTTAATGAATGATTCTGACCTTTCGCTGCGACGAGACTCGTCAGCTTTTTGAGACGGGTCTTTCGAGGCGGTGGGGAGCGATCCTCACAGTCGCTACGCGTAAGCTCGCAATGCTTCATGCGGCTAGGGAGCTTCGAGACCTGCGCTCTCCACCTGGAAACCGGTTGGAGCCGTTGCAGGGAAAGCGGGCGGGCCAACATAGCATCAGGATCAATGACCAGTGGCGTGTCTGTTTCGTCTGGACGGATGCGGGTCCCGAAGAAGTCGAAATAGTTGATTACCACTGAGGAGGTGGACCATGGCTACCAATGGTATGCGCCCCATCCATCCTGGGGAAATATTGCGCGATGAGTTTCTGATGGAGTTTGATATCTCTCCAGCTGCTCTAGCACGCGCTTTGAAAGTCTCCGCTCCGACAGTGAACGATATCGTTCGTGAGCAGCGTGGTATCTCCGCAGATATGGCGATTCGTCTGGGGCGTTACTTTGATACGTCCGCTCAGTTCTGGATGAATCTCCAGAGTGAGTATTCGTTAGCAACTGCTTATGCGGCGAATGGCAAGCAGATCGAACATGAGATTGAGCCGCTGCTTGCTCACGGATAGCAGTGACGTTGATCGTAGAGCCCCGCAGATGCGGGGCTTTTTTATGCGAACCGTAAATCGGTAAAGGGGGGCGTAGACGGTTTGTAGTCGGTTTGTAGTCTGCCGACCAAAACAAAAAGGGGTTAGCTTGCGCTAACCCCTTGAAAAATATGGTGGCTACACCGGGACTTGAACCTGGGACATCAGCATTATGAATGCTGCGCTCTAACCGACTGAGCTATGTAGCCGAGTGGCGCGCATTTTCCGTATCTCGGGCGGGGCTGTCAACCCCTGGGGCTAGATAATTTTCTGATCTTTCAATCGTTTAGACGGAAGGGGTCGGATCGCCGGAGAGAGGGCGATGGGGAGGGGTAGGAGCGAAAAGCCCCGGCGCTTGGCCGGGGCTTTCCTGGGACGGGAAGGGGATTACACGTTGAAGCGGAAATGCATCACGTCGCCGTCCTTGACGATGTAGTCCTTGCCTTCCAGGCGCCATTTGCCGGCTTCCTTGGCGCCCTGTTCGCCCTTGAACTGGATGAAGTCGTCGTAGGCGACCACTTCGGCGCGGATGAAGCCTTTCTCGAAGTCGGTGTGGATCACGCCGGCGGCCTGCGGGGCGGTGGCGCCGACGCGGACGGTCCAGGCGCGGACTTCCTTCACCCCGGCGGTGAAGTAGGTCTGCAGGTTGAGCAGGCCGTAGCCGGCACGGATCACACGGTTCAGGCCGGGTTCCTCGAGACCGAGGGACTCGAGGAACATGTCCTTCTCTTCGCCGTCTTCCAGCTCGGCGATCTCGGCTTCGATCTTGTTGCACACCGGCACCACCACCGCGCCTTCTTCCTCGGCGATGGCCTTCACCACATCCAGGTGCGGGTTGTTCTCGAAGCCGTCCTCGGCGACGTTGGCGATGTACATCACCGGCTTGCTGGTCAGCAGGTGGAAGCTGCGCACCAGGCGCTTCTCCTCGTCACCGAGGTTCTTCAGCAGCGAACGCGCCGGCTTGCCCTCGGTGAAGTGGGGGATGAGCTTTTCCAGCAGGGCCTTCTGGGCCAGGGCTTCCTTGTCGCCGCCCTTGGCGTTGCGGGCGACTTTCTGCAGTTGCTTCTCGCAGCTGTCGAGGTCGGCGAAGATCAGTTCGAGGTCGATGATCTCGATGTCGCGCTTGGGGTCGACGCTGTTGGACACGTGGATCACGTTGTCGTCTTCGAAGCAGCGCACCACGTGGGCGATGGCGTCGGTCTCGCGGATGTTGGCGAGGAACTTGTTGCCCAGGCCCTCACCCTTGGAGGCGCCCGCCACCAGGCCGGCGATGTCGACGAATTCCATGGTGGTCGGCAGTACGCGCTCGGGCTTGACGATCTCGGCCAGGGCGTTCAGGCGCGCGTCGGGCATCGGCACGATGCCGCTGTTCGGCTCGATGGTGCAGAACGGGAAGTTTTCCGCCGCGATACCGGATTTGGTCAGGGCGTTGAACAGGGTGGACTTGCCGACGTTGGGCAGGCCGACGATGCCGCAGTTGAATCCCATGCTATGTCCCTCGCGCTCAGACAGGCGCTAGAAAAGTGGTTCAGGCCTTCTGGCTGTGCAGCTTCTGCATCGCCCGGGTCCAGTCCCCGGCGAGCATTTCCGGCAGCACGCCGAGGGCGAAGTCGATGCTGGTGTCGAGCAGTTCCTGCTCGCTGCGCGGTGCGCGGCCGAGCACGTAACCGGAAACCAGGCTGCTGTGCCCCGGATGGCCGATGCCAAGCCGCAGGCGATGGAAAGAATTCTGATTGCCGAGCTGGGCGATGATGTCGCGCAACCCGTTGTGCCCGCCGTGTCCGCCGCCGGTCTTGAGCTTGGCGACGCCAGGGGGCATGTCGAGTTCGTCGTGGGCCACCAGGATGGCGTCCGGGGCGATCCGGAAGAATCCCGCCAGCGCCGCTACGGACTGGCCGCTGCGGTTCATGTAGGTGGTCGGGATCAACAGACGAACGTCCTTGCCCTGGTGGCTGAACTTGCCGACCAGGCCGAAATACTTGCGGTCAGCCACGAGGCTGACGCCCTGGGCATGCGCCAGGCGCTCAACGAAAAGGGCCCCCGCGTTATGCCGGGTCTGGTCGTATTCAGGACCCGGGTTTCCCAGGCCAACGATCAGTTGTACGGCAGTCACGACGGGAGCCCCTCTCTATAAAAAGGCGATCGAGTAATGAATTACTCGGCGGCGCCTTCTTCGCTACCTTCTTCCTTCACCACGCGGGAAGCGTGGATGTTGGCAACGGCCAGGTCGTTGCCGTGGGCCAGTTGTACCAGCTCGACGCCTTTCGGAGCCTTGAGGTCCGACAGGTGAACGATCTGGCCCAGCTCGACCTTGGCCATGTCGACTTCGATGAATTCCGGCAGGTCTTTCGGCAGGCAGGAAACTTCGACTTCGGAGATGGTGTGGGAGATCTCGCCACCGGCTTGCTTGACGCCAACGGCTACTTCTTCGTTGATGAAGTGCAGCGGTACGTGGGCGGTCAGCTTGTGGTCGGCGACCACGCGCAGGAAGTCGGCGTGCATCACGAAGCCTTTCGCCGGATGGCGCTGCAGGGCCTTGATCAGTACGGTTTCCTTGGCGCCGCCAACGTTCAGGGCGATCACGTGGCTGAAGGCAGCCTCGTTTTCCAGGAGCTTGGCGATTTCGCGCAGTTCCAGGGTTACGGACTGGGGCTCTTTGTCGCCGCCGTAAACGACAGCAGGAACCAGACCGGCGTTACGACGCAGGCGGCGGCTCGCACCTTTCCCCAGATCGGAACGCACTTGGGCATTCAGAATAAAGTCGACCATTGTGTATCTCCAAAAATAACAATGCGCCCGAACGCTTGCGACCAGCGTTCGGGCGATTTCAAAGGCCCCGCCGGAGCGGGGCGTTTTCGTTCAGGCGCGTTCGTCGAGGCTGGGCCTCAGCGGAACATCGCGCTGATCGATTCTTCGTTGCTGATCCGGCGCATGGCTTCCGCAACGACCGGAGCGATGTCCAGCTGGCGGATGCGGCCACAGGCCTGGGCAGCGGCGGACAGCGGGATGGTGTTGGTCACCACCAGCTCGTCCAGTACGGATTTCTCGATGTTCTCGATGGCACGGCCGGACAGCACCGGGTGGGTGCAGTAGGCGATGACCTTGGCGGCGCCGTGCTCTTTCAGGGCCTTGGCGGCGTGACCGAGGGTGCCGGCGGTATCGACCATGTCGTCTACCAGTACGCAGGTACGGCCTTCGACGTCACCGATGATGTGCATCACTTCGGACTGGTTGGCCTTGGGACGACGCTTGTCGATGATCGCAAGGTCAACGCCCAGGGACTTGGCCACGGCGCGCGCGCGCACCACGCCGCCGATGTCCGGGGAGACGATCATCAGGTTCTCGAAGCGCTGGTCTTCGATATCGTCCACCAGCACGGGGGAACCGTAGATGTTGTCTACCGGGATATCGAAGAAGCCCTGGATCTGATCCGCGTGCAGGTCGACCGTGAGGACACGGTTGACCCCGACGACGGTCAGCATGTCGGCCACTACCTTGGCGCTGATGGCCACGCGGGCGGAACGCGGACGGCGATCCTGGCGGGCATAGCCGAAGTAGGGGATGACAGCGGTGATACGAGTGGCCGAGGAGCGGCGGAAGGCATCGGCCATCACCACCAGTTCCATCAGGTTGTCGTTGGTCGGCGCGCAGGTCGGCTGAATCAGGAATACGTCCTTGCCGCGGACGTTTTCGTTGATTTCGACGCTGATTTCGCCATCGGAGAATTTGCCAACTGAAACATCGCCAAGAGGAATGTGCAGCTGACGCACGACGCGTCGTGCAAGATCGGGGTTAGCGTTCCCCGTGAAGACCATCATCTTGGACACGCTACAGGTACCTGTGTCGACCGAAGGGATCCGGATGAAATACAGAAGAGGAAAATGGCAGGGGCGGCTGGATTCGAACCAACGCATGGCAGGATCAAAACCTGCTGCCTTACCGCTTGGCGACGCCCCTGTGGTATTGCTCGAATGCCGTTTCGGCATTCCTTTCTCAGACCAGAGTTTCCAGCTTCCGGTGCAACATCGAGATGTTGCTTCCTTTGGCGACGAACCTCTGAAGGTGGCCTGGAAGAAGGGCCGAGACTTTATCAGCTTCAGCTTTGTTTGGGAAGCTCCCAAACACACAACCTCCAGTGCCGGTTAATCTAGCTGAAACAAATTTGTTTAGCAAGATCAAAGCGTTACGAACTTCTGGGTAACGCCTCTCGACTACCGGCTGACAGTCGTTTCGGCTGTCCCCCTCGAGAACGGTGCGCACTTTAATGGCGGGAGAATCGCGTGTCAACAGTGGATCTGAAAAAATTTCTGCTGTGCTGACAAGTACTTGCGGAACCACGACGAGATACCAGGGCTCCGGGATGTCCACCGGGGTGAGCTTTTCGCCCACGCCCTCGGCGAAAGCCGCGCGTCCGCGGGTGAAGACCGGCACGTCGGCGCCCAGGCGCAGGCCCAGGGCGGCGATGCGGTCCTCGTCCCAGCCGAGTTGCCAGAGATGGTTCAAGGCCAGGAGCGTCGTGGCGGCGTCGGAGCTGCCGCCGCCGATGCCGCCCCCCATGGGCAAGCGCTTGTCCAGCCAGATGTCGGCGCCTTGCGGGCTGCCGGAGGCTTCCTGCAGCCCGCGCGCGGCGCGCACGATCAGGTTGCTGTCGTGCGGCACCCCGGCGATTTCCGTGTGCAGGCGTACCTGGCCGTCCTGGCGGGCTTCGAAATGCAGCTCGTCGCCGTGGTCGAGGAATTGGAACAGGGTCTGCAACTCGTGATAGCCATCGTCGCGGCGGCCGAGGATATGCAGGAACAGATTGAGCTTGGCCGGGGCTGGCAGGCTGAGGCGCACGCTCATGTCAGCGGCCGAGCTGGCGCGGCTGCCAGTCCTTGATCACTAGGGTGACGTCGAGGTCCTGGCCGTGCAGTTTCAGGCGCTCGGGTAGCCAGTAGCCGTTCTGTTCGGCGTAGCGGGTGTATTCGATCTGCCAGCCGTCCTGTTCCAGGCGCGCCAGGCGGCTGTCGGCGTCGAGGGTCAGGCGGCTCTTGCTGTCCGGCGCCGGGAGGCCGCGTACCCACCAGAGCAGGTGCGAGACCGGCAGGCGCCAGCCTAGTTGTTCTTCCAGCAGTGCTTCCGGGGACTCCGCCTGGTAGCGGCCCTGCCCGGCGACCTCCAGGCTCACCGCGCCTTCACGCCCGGTCAGGCGTGCTGCGCCGCGGCCGAGCGGGCCGGACAGGCGGATGTCGTAGTAGCCCTGGCGCTGCAGCCAGAACAGGGTGCCGCTGCCGGAGTCGCGCGGGGCGCGGATGCCGACCTTGCCGTCGATCTGCCAGGCATCCAGCTCGCTGAGCTGCTGCTTGTGGGTTTTCCAGGTCTGCGCATCGCCCTGGCCTTCCAGGGCTTCGTGGGAGGTCAGGCCGGCGCAGCCGCTGAGCAGGGCCAGCGCGGAGGCGGCGAGGAAAAGACGTAGACGCATGGTTTCAAGGAGTCTCGGCGCCGGTCAGGCGCTTGATGGTGCGGCGCAGCACGTCGCTGTCGGGCTGCTTGTCGAGGTATTCGCGCCAGATGGCCCGGGCGTCGCCCTGGCGCCCCTGGGCCCAGAGGACTTCGCCCAGGTGCGCGGCGACCTCGTGGTCGGGGTAGCGCTGCAGCGCCTGGCGCAGGTAGCGCTCGGCGTCGGCCAGCTTGCCCTGGCGATAGTTGATCCAGCCCATGCTGTCGAGAATCGCCGGGTCGTCCGGGTTCAGCTTGTGCGCCTTGAGGATCAGCTCGCGGGCCTCGCCGTAGCGGGTGGTGCGGTCGGCCAGGGTGTAGCCGAGGGCGTTGAGGGCCATGGCGTTGTCCGGCTCGCGGGCGATGACGAAGCGCAGGTCCTTTTCCATCTGCGCCAGGTCGTTGCGCTTCTCCGCCAGCATCGAGCGGGTGTAGAGCAGGTTGAGGTCCTCCGGGTACTGCTTCAGACCCTCCTGGATGGCCTGCCAGGCCTTTTCCTGCTGGTCGTTGTTGGACAGCGCCTCGGCTTCGATCAGGTACAGCTGGATGCCGTAGTCGGGTTGCTCGCTGCGCGCCTTGTCCAGGCGCTGGGCGGCTTCGTCGACGCGACCGGCCTTGAGCAGGACGTCGGTCTGGCGCAGTTGCGCCGGGAGGAAGTCATTGCCCGGGCCGACCTGGGCGTACTCGTCGAGGGCACGCGCGGTGTCCTTCTGTTCCTCGGCGAGGCGGCCGAGGTTGAAGTGGGCGGCGTCGACGTGGCTGTCGCGCTCGACCAGTTCTTCCAGGTAGATCCTGGCTTCGTCCCAGGCCTGGGCTTCCAGGCAGACCAGCGCCAGGGAGAAACGCAGGTCGTCGTCGTCGGGGAATTGCTGGACCAGTCCGGCGAACTCGGCCTTGGCGTCGTCCAGGCGGTTCTGCTCCACCAGCAGGCGCGCGTAGGCGAGGCGCACGCGCTTGTCGTCCGGGTGTTCCTTGATCCCGGCCTTGAGCAGCGGCAGGGCCTCGTCGCTGCGCTTCATGCTCTGCAACAGGCGCGAGCGGAGCAGCAGGGGGGCCACTTCGTGGCGGCTTGCGGAGTTGTCCTCGAGCAGGGTCAGGGCTTCGTCCGGGCGGCCGTCCTGTTGCAGCAGCAGGGCCTTGCCGAACAGCAACTGGCCGTTGTTCGGGTATTTCTTCAACAGGTGGTCGAAGCTCTGCAGCAGGCCGGCGCGGGTATCCGGGTCGGTCTCCGCGGCAGACAGGGCGAGGAAGTCGAAGTGCGTGTCGCCCTGGCCGTTGAGGACCTTCTCCATGTACACCATGGACTCCTCGTAGCGCCCGGCGCGGGCCAACTGGATCGCGGCGGCGCGTTGGGCATCGAGGTTGTCCGGCGCGCTGCGCGCCCAGAGCAGGGAGGTGTCGAGGGCTTCCTGGTCGGCGCCGAGGTATTCGGCGATGCGGAAGGCGCGCTCGGAAACCCCGGGGTCGCGGGTTTTCTGCGCCTGCACCACATAGTTGCTCAGGGCGATGTCGAAGCGGTTGCGCTGCCCGGCCAGTTCGGCCACCAGCAGCGAATACAGGCTGTCCTCGCTGAAGGAGGCGTACTTTTCCGGCTTGGCCTTGGTCTCGACCGCGGTGTCTTCCACCGGCGGGGTGCCATCGGGAGTCTTGTGGATAAGTGACTGGCAGCCGCCGAGCAGCAGCGTGACGGTCAGCAGCGCAAGGGATTTGTTCATAGAGGAAGAAAGCCGGCCTTGAACCTGCGAGGGTGGCGCCATCATGACATAAGCCGTCCGGCAAGCCCAAGGGGGCCGGGACGGGCGTCGACGAAGCTGTCTATGGGGTCAATACATCGGCAATGGTTGTCCTGCCCTTGGCGAAGTAGGAGAATTGCGCGTTTCCCCGATTAGCTCAGCGATCCTGCATGGCCTTCATTGCCCTCGGCATCAATCACAAGACCGCCTCGGTGGCTGTCCGCGAGCGCGTGGCTTTCACTCCGGAACAGATGGTCGAGGCGCTGCAGCAGCTCTGCCGCCTGACCACCAGCCGCGAGGCGGCCATCCTGTCGACCTGCAACCGGAGCGAACTCTACCTGGAGATCGACCATCCGACCGCGGACGACGTGCTCGCCTGGCTGGCGGACTACCATCGCCTGACCCTCGACGAGTTGCGCGCCTGCGCCTATGTGCACCAGGACGAAGACGCGGTGCGCCACATGATGCGCGTGGCCTCCGGCCTCGACTCGATGGTCCTCGGCGAGCCGCAGATCCTCGGCCAGATGAAGTCGGCCTACGCCGTCGCGCGCGAGGCCGGCACCGTCGGTCCGCTGCTCGGCCGCCTGTTCCAGGCCACCTTCAGTACGGCGAAGACCGTCCGCACCGATACCGCCATCGGCGAGAACCCGGTGTCCGTGGCGTTCGCCGCGGTGAGCCTGGCCAAGCAGATCTTCAGCGACCTGCACCGCAGCCAGGCGCTGCTGATCGGCGCCGGCGAGACCATCACCCTGGTCGCGCGCCACCTGTTCGAGCAAGGCGTGAAGCGCATCGTGGTGGCCAACCGCACCCTGGAGCGCGCCAGCCTGCTCGCCGAGCAGTTCGGCGCCCATGCGGTGCTGCTTTCGGAGATCCCCGAGGAGTTGGCCAACAGCGATATCGTCATCAGCTCCACTGCCAGCCAGTTGCCGATCCTCGGCAAGGGCGCCGTGGAGCGCGCGCTGAAGCAGCGCAAGCACAAGCCGATGTTCATGGTCGACATCGCCGTGCCGCGCGACATCGAGCCGGAAGTCGGCGAACTGGACGACGTCTACCTCTATAGCGTCGACGACCTCCACGAAGTAGTGGCGGAGAATCTCAAGAGCCGCCAGGGCGCTGCCCAGGCCGCCGAGGAACTGGTCGGCAGCGGCGTCGCCGAGTTCATGCAGCGCCTGCGCGAACTGGCCGCGGTGGACGTGCTGCGCGCCTATCGGCAGCAGGCCGAGCGCCTGCGCGATGAGGAGCTGGGCAAGGCCCAGCGGCAACTGGCCAACGGTGCCGACCCCGCCGAGGTGATGGCCCAGCTGGCCCGCGGCCTGACCAACAAACTGCTGCACGCGCCCAGCGTGCAGATGAAGAAAATGTCCGCCGAGGGCCGCATCGACGCGCTGGCCCTGGCCCAGGAGCTGTTCGCCCTCGACGAGGGCGCGCCGCGCCACTGACCGGTACCTATGCCTGCATGAAAGCTTCTCTGCTGAAAAAGCTGGATGTCCTCAGCGATCGCTACGAAGAACTGACGGCGCTGCTCGGCGACGCCGAGGTGATCAGTGACCAGACCCGCTTCCGCGCCTATTCCCGCGAGTACGCCGAGGTCGAACCGGTGATCCTGGCGTTCCGCGACTACCGCAAGGTGCAGGCCGACCTCGAGGGTGCCCAGGCGTTGCTCAAGGACAGCGACCCGGAGTTGCGCGACCTCGCCGAGGAGGAGGTCGCCGAAGCGCGCGGCCGCCTCGCCGCCCTCGGCGACAGCCTGCAGCGCATGCTGCTGCCGAAGGATCCCAACGACAGCCGCAACGTGTTCCTGGAGATCCGTGCCGGCACCGGTGGCGACGAGGCGGCGATCTTCTCCGGCGACCTGTTCCGCATGTATTCGCGCTACGCCGAGCGCCAGGGCTGGCGGGTCGAGACGCTGTCGGAGAACGAGGGCGAGCACGGTGGCTACAAGGAAGTGATTGCCCGGGTCGAGGGCGACAACGTCTACGCCAAGCTCAAGTTCGAGTCCGGCGCGCACCGCGTGCAGCGGGTGCCGGAAACCGAATCCCAGGGCCGGATCCACACTTCCGCCTGCACCGTCGCGGTGCTGCCGGAGCCGGACGAGCAGGCAGCGATCGAGATCAACCCGGCCGACCTGCGGGTGGACACCTACCGTTCCTCCGGTGCCGGCGGCCAGCACGTCAACAAGACCGACTCGGCGGTGCGCATCACCCACATTCCCAGCGGCATCGTGGTCGAGTGCCAGGAAGAGCGCTCGCAGCACAAGAACCGCGCCAAGGCCATGGCCTGGCTGGCGGCCAAGCTCAACGACCAGCAGCAGGCCGCGGCGCAGCAGGCGATCGCCAGCACGCGCAAGCTGCTGGTGGGCTCGGGCGACCGCTCGGAGCGCATCCGTACCTACAACTTCCCGCAAGGGCGGGTCACCGACCATCGCATCAACCTCACCCTGTACTCCCTGGGCGAGGTGATGGAGGGCGCGGTGGAACAGGTGATCGAGCCGCTGCTGCAGGAATACCAGGCCGATCAACTGGCGGCCCTGGGCGACTGACATGACCACTATCTGTACCCTTCTCAAGGATTCCCAACTGCCCGATTCGCCCAGCGCCCGGCTCGACACCGAGTTGCTGCTGGCGGCGGCGATGGGCAAGCCGCGCAGCTTCCTGCGTACCTGGCCGGAGCGCATCGTGCCGCGCGAGGCCAACGAGCTGTTCGACGACTGGATCGCCCGTCGGCGCAACGGCGAGCCGGTGGCCTACATACTTGGCCACCAGGGCTTCTGGAGCCTGGACCTGGAGGTCGCGCCACACACCCTGATCCCGCGCCCGGACACCGAACTGCTGGTGGAAACCGCGCTGGCGACCCTCGCGGCGGACACCGCTACCGTGCTCGACCTGGGCACCGGCACCGGCGCCATCGCCCTGGCCCTGGCCAGCGAACGGCCGCTGTGGACGGTGACTGCGGTGGACCGCGTGGAAGAGGCCGTGGCGTTGGCCGAGCGCAATCGCCAGCGGCTGCTCCTGGAGAACGTCGAGGTGCGCCGCAGCCACTGGTTCTCCGCTCTCGATGGCCGACGCTTCCGGATGATCGTCGGCAATCCGCCGTATATCCCTGCCAGCGATCCGCACCTGAGCGAGGGCGACGTGCGTTTCGAGCCGAAGAGCGCGCTGGTCGCGGGTAGCGATGGCCTCGACGATATCCGCCAGATCGTCGCCCAGGCGCCGCAGCATTTGCTGGACGAAGGCTGGTTGCTGCTCGAGCACGGCTATGATCAAGGGGCGGCTGTGCGCGAACTGCTCGGCGCCCGCGGCTTCGCCGGGGTACATACGTTGCGCGACCTCGGCGGCAACGAGCGGATCACTCTCGGACAATGGGCATGCTGAGCGACGAGGAACTGCTGCGCTACAGTCGCCAGATCCTGCTGGCGCAGGTCGACGTCGAGGGCCAGCTGCGCCTGAAGCGCAGCCGCGCACTGATCGTCGGTCTTGGCGGCCTGGGTTCGCCGGTGGCGCTGTACCTGGCCGCGGCCGGGGTCGGCGAGCTGCACCTGGCGGATTTCGATACGGTCGACCTGACCAACCTGCAACGGCAGGTCATCCACGATGGCACCAGCGTCGGTGTCGGCAAGGTGGAGTCGGCGATGCGCCGGCTGGGCGCGCTGAATCCGCAGATCCGCCTGGTCAGCCATAGCGCCGCGCTGGACAAGGACTCCCTCGATGCCGCCGTGGCGGCGGTCGACCTGGTGCTCGACTGCACCGACAACTTCGCCACCCGCGAGGCGGTCAACGTCGCCTGCGTGCGCGCCGGCAAGCCCCTGGTCAGCGGCGCGGCGATCCGTCTCGAGGGCCAGCTTTCGGTATTCGATACCCGCCGCGACGAAAGCCCCTGCTACCACTGCCTCTACGGGCACGGCAGCGAGGCCGAGCTGACCTGCAGCGAGGCCGGCGTGATCGGTCCGCTGGTGGGGCTGGTCGGTAGCCTGCAGGCGCTGGAGGCGCTCAAGCTGCTGGCCGGTTTCGGCGAACCGCTGGTGGGCCGCCTGCTGCTGGTGGACGCCCTCGGCACGCGCTTCCGC
Source organism: Pseudomonas sp. 18-147 (assembly GCF_051048045.1). NCBI lineage: Bacteria > Pseudomonadati > Pseudomonadota > Gammaproteobacteria > Pseudomonadales > Pseudomonadaceae > Pseudomonas > Pseudomonas sp. 18-147. The sequence goes on along the minus strand of NZ_CP182296.1, from coordinate 5,533,522 downwards.
GAATTGCGGGTGCGTCGCGATCCTTCCTGTGCCGTCTGCGGGCAACGCCATGGCGGTTGAGTCGGCCGCGGTCGGCGTTTTCGATTCCGGGGTCGGCGGGCTCAGCGTATTGCGTGAGATTCGCGCGCGCCTGCCATCCGAATCGTTGCTCTACGTCGCCGACAACGCCCATGTGCCCTACGGCGAGAAGAGCGCGGAGTACATCCGCGAACGCTGCGAGCGGATCGGTGATTTCCTTCTGGAGCAGGGCGCCAAGGCTCTGGTACTGGCCTGCAATACCGCGACGGCTGCGGCTGCGGCGGAATTGCGCGAACGTTATCCGCAGGTGCCGCTGGTGGCCATGGAGCCTGCGGTGAAGCCGGCCGCGGCGGCCACCCGCAACGGTCGGGTCGGCGTCCTGGCCACCACCGGAACTCTGAAGAGCGCGCGTTTCGCCGCCTTGCTCGACCGCTTCGCCAGCGACGTACAGGTCTTCACCCAGCCCTGCCCGGGGCTGGTCGAGCGCATCGAAGCCGGCGATCTCTATGGGCCGCAAACCCGGGCACTGCTGGAACGCCTGCTGGCGCCCATCCTCGAACAGGGCTGCGATACGCTGATCCTCGGCTGTACTCATTATCCCTTCGTCAAACCCCTGCTGGCCGAGCTGATCCCGGCGGAGATGGCGGTGATCGATACGGGAGCGGCTGTCGCCCGGCAGCTGGAGCGCGTATTGTCGGCGCGGGCGCTACTGGCCTCTGGCCAGGCCGCGACGCCGCGTTTCTGGACCAGCGCGCTGCCGGAGGAGATGGAAAGGATCCTGCCGATCCTCTGGGGAAGCCCGGAAAGCGTAGGAAAATTAGTCGTTTAGTCGTTCCTGGCAGACGTGTCAGCGATTTTTTGAACTAAAGCGTTTGGTCTAGTATCTGCTTTAGTAAGTGCGCTCTTATAATGCGCAGCTTGAATGCGGGGGCTTTCATGCAACTTTCGAAAAGGACGTTTCAATGAAGAAACTACTTCCGCTGGCCGTTCTGGCCGCACTTTCCTCCGTCCACGTGGCGTCCGCCCAGGCGGCGGACGTCTCGGCCGCCGTCGGTGCGACCGGCCAGTCGGGCATGACCTATCGCCTGGGCCTGAGCTGGGATTGGGACAAGAGCTGGTGGCAGACCTCCACCGGGCGCCTGACCGGCTACTGGGATGCGGGCTACACCTATTGGGAAGGTGGCGATGAAGGCGCCGGCAAGCATTCGCTGTCGTTTGCTCCGGTATTCGTCTACGAGTTCGCCGGCGACTCGATCAAGCCATTCATCGAGGCCGGTATCGGCGTGGCGGCGTTCTCCGGCACCCGTGTCGGCGACCAGAACCTGGGTTCCTCCCTGAACTTCGAAGACCGCATCGGCGCCGGCCTGAAGTTCGCCAACGGCCAGTCGGTCGGCGTTCGGGCGATCCACTATTCCAACGCCGGCCTGAAACAGCCGAACGACGGTATCGAGTCCTACAGCCTGTTCTACAAGATCCCGATCTAGTCGGCACGGGCGAAAAAAGCCGGGTTCATCCCGGCTTTTTCATGGCTGCGATTCTTCCGCCACGCCGCGCCGCCCTATGGAAAGAGCGAGCCATTTGGCGGGAGGCGATAGCTCGCTGACGCGCCCTACGCGCGACCATCGCGCGGCGGCAGGTTGCGGAAAGCCGCCAGCGCCCGTTCGCGGCTGGCCTTCAGGTCGACCATCGGCCGTGGATAGTCGACCCCGGCGAACAGCCCCAGGCTGGACGGATCGTGGATCGCCTTGCGCTCCAGGCCGGCCAGTTCCGGCAGCCAGTGGCGGATGAACTCGCCGCGTGGATCGAAGCGTTCGGACTGCGAGAGCGGATTGAACAGGCGGAAGTAGGGGACCGCGTCGGTGCCGGTGGATGCGCTCCACTGCCAGCCGCCGTTGTTCGCCGCCAGGTCACCGTCGATGAGGTGGCGCATGAACCAGCGTTCGCCTTCGCGCCAGTCGATCAGCAGGTTCTTGCTGAGGAACATCGCTACCACCATCCGCAGGCGATTGTGCATCCAGCCGGTGGCGAGCAACTGGCGCATTGCCGCGTCGATGATCGGTATGCCGGTGCGCCCCTGTTGCCAGGCTTCGAGTTCCGCCGGGGCCTGGCGCCAGCGCAGGGCTTCGGTCTCCTCGCGGAAGGGGCGGTGCCGGGAGACCCGGGGGTAGCCGACCAGGATGTGCTTGTAGAACTCGCGCCAGAGCAGCTCGTTGATCCAGGTCGCGGCGCCTTGCTGGCCGCCGCTGAACTCGCCGCGGTTGGCAACCAGCGCGGCGTCCAGGCATTGTCTGGGTGAGAGTACGCCGGCGGCCAGGTAGGGCGACAGTTGGCTGGTGCCGGGAAGCGCCGGGAAGTCGCGCCGTTCATGGTAGTCGGCCAGGTGCTGGTCGGCGAAGTCGCGCAGGCGTTCCTGCGCTACCTCTTCGCCTGCCGGCCAGAGGCGGCGCAAGCTATCGGCCGGCCGCGGGAAGGCGGGCACGGCATCCGGCAGCGGGTCGCTGGCCAGCGCGTGCGGTGGTTGGGGCTGCGGACGCGGGCGGACACCCGGCAGGGCCTGGTACAGCCGTTCGTGGCAGACCTTGCGGAACTGGCTGAACACCTGGAAATAGCCGCCAGTTCGGGTCAGCACCGAGCCGGGGGCGAAGAACAGCTGGTCGAGGTGGCTGTGGAAGGCCACGCCCTGTTCACGCAGGCGTTGGCCGACGGCCTGGTCGCGGCGTTCCTCGTTCACCCCGTATTCCTGGTTGACGTGTACCGCGCCGACTCCCAGCTCCCGACAGAGCCGGCCGATGACTTCCGGGGCTTGCCGCCAGTGGCCGCAGTCGCGCACCAGCAGCGGGATGTTCAGCGCGGCGAGCTGGCGTTGCAGCTCGCCCAGGTTGCGCAGCCAGAAGTCGACCTTGCAGGGCGCATCGTCGTGTTCCCGCCACTGCGCCGGGCTGAGCAGGTAGAGAGCCACGCAAGGGCGCCCATCGGCGGCGGCGAGGAGCGCGCTGTTATCGGTGGTTCGCAGGTCGCAGCGAAACCAGATCAGGTTCATCGGAAGTCCGTTCATGGGTTCAACAGACCTCGTTCGCCGAGCAGGCGGCGGGCTTCCAGGGGCGTGCTCGCCAGCAGCAGGCCAGTTAGCGCCAGGGTTTCGAAGGCTTCGCGCTGGATCTCCACGGCCGGTCCGACCAGCACCACCGGGCAGCTCACCCCTGCCAGCAGGCGCGGCAGGTGCTCCGGATTGAGGCGATGACTGGCGTACAGCAACACGCCGCGAGCTTCCAGGCGTTCGCAGGCCAGGGCCAGTTCGGCCGGTGGCAGCGGCCAGTCGAAGACCTGTAGCGGCACCTCGCCGCTGCCGAGCAACCAACTGCACAGCCAGAGGTTCGGTTCCAGCGACAGCTCGGACTGGTTGACCAGCAGCAGCGGCGCGCCCTGTTGCAGCCGTTGCTGGTGATAAAGGCGGGCGCCCAGCTTGCTGCGCAACCAGGAGAAGAAGAAGGCCCGCTCCATGCGCGCGCCGAACTGTCCCTGCCAGCGTCGTTCGAGGTGCTGCAGCAAGGGTTGCAGAAGCTTTTCGCAGAGGGTCGCTACCGGATAGAGCGACGCGGCCTGGTTGAACAGATCGTCGAGGCGTCGCTCGGCCAGCGCGGCGATGGCGTCCAGCAGCTGTTCGTGCAGGCGTTCCCAGGGGGATTCGACATCCGCCGCCGGGGTTTCCTCCGGACGCTCCAGCAGCGCGCGCACCTGGCTGATGGCGACGCCACGCTCGAGCCAGACGAGTATCCGGCGGATGCGCTCGACCTGCTCTTCGCTGTAGAGCCGGTGCCCCTTGCCGGTGCGTTGCGGCACCACCAGGCCATAGCGGCGCTCCCAGGCGCGCAGGGTGACCGGATGGACGCCGGTCAGACGAGTGACTTCGCGGATCGGCAGGCCGCCGCGTTCGAGGTGGGGCGAGTTCATCGGGAAATCCTAGAGCGCGTTGCGCAGGCCGAGTTCGGTCGGGTGCGGTTGCAGGTAGGCCTGCTGGGCGATGTATGCATGCGGGTGGCGACGGAAGTGGTGCTTTAGCAGGGTCAGCGGTACCACCAGCGGCACGCTGCCATGCCGGTATTGCTCGATCAGCTCGCGCAATTCACGCCTGTCTTCGGTTGCGAGGTCGCGTTTCAGGTAGCCGCTCAGGTGCAGCAACACGTTGCCATGGCTGCCGCGGGTCGCGCAGCGGCGCAAGCCCTGCATCAGCTCGCCGAAGTAGCGAGTGCCGAGGGCTTCCGGCTGGTAGTGGCCGGCTTCGCCGAGCAGGCGGCCGAGGCTGCGGTAGTGCTCCGGCGAATGGGCCAGCAACTGGTACTTGTAGCGGCTATGGAAGGCGACGATGGCCGAATGGCTGAGGCCGCGCTGGCGCAGGGCCTGCCAGTGGGCATGGGCATACACGCGGGTGAGGAAGTTCTCCCGCAGGACCGGATCGTGCAGCCGGCCTTCTTCTTCCACCGGTAGCTCCGGCAAGGCTTCGCAAAGGGCTGCGGCGAAGCGTCCACGGCCTTCGGCGCGCGGCGCGCCGCCGCCTTCTGGATAGACCTTGACCCGTTGCAGCCCGCAGGACGGCGAGCGTTGCATGAAGATGAAACCGTCCAGCGTATCCGCCCGTTGCGCCACCCTCCGCGCATATTCGGCGAGCGCTCCGCCGACCGCCAGGCCGTCGCGGCTCCGCGCCTCGGCGGCTTCCGGAGTGCCTTCCAGGCGAATCGCCGGGCGCGGCGTGCCCAGGCCGATGGCCTGTTCCGGGCAGAAGGAGACGAACTCGACGTGTCGCGCCAGTTCCTCGCAAAGCGCGGATCGCTTGTGGCCGCCGTTGAAGCGCACCGGTTCGCCGAGCAGGCAGGCGCTGATGCCGAGTCGGGGCGTCAGGGAAGGGTGAGATTCGTGCATCGGTGTCGTCTCCCGAGGGGAAAGGAGGTTCGCGCGCAGCTCGACAGCCAGGCGGTCATACGACACATCCTAGAACTTATCTTGTACAGGTCAATGTATTTGTATAGGTATTTTCTTGTCACATCGGGCCGCCAGGCGACGGCCCGATCCCCTCAGAGATGTTCCAGCAGGCGCCGCGCGGCTTCCTGGCCGCTGAGCCAGGCGCCTTCGACGCGGCCGCTGGAGCACCAGTCGCCGCAGGCGTAGATGCCCAGGTCGGGATCGCCGAGGGCGCCCCACTGGTGGGCCTCCGCCGGGCGTGCATAGAGCCAGCGGTGGGCGATGCTGAAGGCGGCTTCCGGTACGGCGCAGCCGATCACTTCGGCGAAGGCGCAGCGCAGGTGCTCGACCACGTCCTCCTTGGCCATGTCGATGTGCTGCCGGCTCCACTGGCTGGTGGCGTGCAGCACCCAGGTGTCGAGGGTGGTGTCGCGCCCCGGCTTGCTGCGATTGCAGGCCAGCCAGGCGATCGGACTGTCGTGCACGAAGCAGCCCTGCACCGGGGTGTCGAGTACCTCGCGGAAGCCCAGCGCCACCGCCCAGGTCGGCTCCATGACCACGCTCGCGGCGGTGGCCGCCAGTTTCGGCACGCTGGCCAGCAGCGGCGTGGCCTGGGGAGCGGGGATGGCGATCAGGACCTGGTTGAACGGACCGTGGTTCTGTCCCTCGGCGTCCTGCAGGTGCCAGTGCTGCTTGCCGCGGAAGACCTCGGTGATGCGGCAGGAGAAGACCACTTGCAGATCGGTGAGCAGGGCGCGGGTGATCGCACTCATCCGTGGGATGCCGACCCAGCGTGGCTGCTCGTCCGGGGAGGGGCTCAGCTGGCCGTCGCGGTATTGGTAGAGAGCGGGTTTCCACTCGTCCACCCAGCCTTCCTCGCGCCAGTGTTGCAAGGCGTCGAGGAAGCGCCGGTCGCGGGCGGTGAAGTATTGCGCGCCGAGGTCCAGCGTGCCGGCCTCGCTGCGCTTGCTGGCCATGCGGCCGCCGCTGCCGTGGCCCTTGTCGAACAGTTGTACGGTCTGGCCGGCGGATCTCAATGCGTGGGCGGCGGAAAGCCCGGCGATGCCAGTACCGATGATGGCGATGGGGACGCTCATGACATGCCTCTCTGGTTGTGTAGCGTCTGGACAGGCGAATCAGGTTTCTTGTACAAGCTTGATTTAATGTACAGTATTGCGCGTGCTTCGAGGCGCACCTTGCATCGCGCCGATGGCGCGCCTGCGGCGCACGGCTCGCTTCCTGGCCTGTCGAACCTTCAGACGTTCCGTTCGGAAGTATCAACCGAGTTATCTGAAGAATAGACGGCTGGCGCCGTTCACTAAGGCACCAGTGCGATGCAAGCCCTGTTCCTTGGCTGAGTCGAAAACGACGCCAGGGTTCCCCGGCCGGAGCCGACGGATCTTCCATCCACAGGATAACGCCGGAATGGGGGAAGGATGCACGGTCATCGGGCAGATCGATGTCCAGGGTCCAGACTGAAAGGGCACGCAGGCAAAACGAGGAGACAGCCATGCACATTCTCTTGACCGGCGGTACCGGCCTGATGGGGCGCCGTCTGTGCGCCCGCTGGCGACAGGCCGGACACCGGCTGACCGTGTTCAGCCGGCGGCCGCAGCAGGTGGAATCGCTGTGCGGCGTCGGCGTGCGCGGCATCGATCGTTTCGACGAGTACGGCGACCAGCCGCTCGACGCGGTGGTCAACCTGGCCGGCGAGCCGATCGCGGACAAACCCTGGAGTCACAAGCGCAAGGCCCTGCTGTGGGAAAGCCGGGTACGCCTTACCGAGCGCCTGGTGGAATGGCTGGACGCTCGCGAGCAGCGCCCGGACCTTCTGTTATCGGGTTCTGCGGTGGGTTGGTATGGCGACAGCGGCGAGCGCCCGGTGACCGAGGAGGGGGCGGCGGCCGGCGAGGATTTCGCCAGCGAGCTATGCCTCGCCTGGGAGCAGATCGCCCGCGAGGCGGAGAAGCTCGGCACCCGTGTCGTGCTGTTGCGCACCGGCCTGGTGCTGGCCCCCGAGGGCGGCTTCCTCGGGCGCCTGTTGCCGCTCTACCGGCTCGGCCTGGGCGGACCGCTGGGTGACGGCCGGCAATGGATGCCGTGGATTCATATCGAGGATCAAATCGAGCTGATCGATTTTCTTTTGCGGCGGCCCGATGCCAGCGGTCCCTATAATGCGTGCGCTCCCAACCCGGTGCGCAACCGCGATTTCGCCAAGGCCCTGGGCCGGGCGCTGCACAAGCCGGCGCGGATACCGACCCCCGGGTTCGTCCTGCGCCTCGGGCTGGGAGAAATGTCCGGATTGCTGCTCGGCGGCCAGCGAGCCTTGCCGCAACGCTTGCAGGACGCCGGCTACCGTTTTCAATTCACCGACCTGGACGTGGCGCTGGCCGATGTCCTGGACGCCCGACGAAAGGATCAGGCATGACCGAGAATGCCCTGCTGTTGCTCAACCTGGGCTCCCCGGATTCGACCCGGGTGGAGGATGTCCGCCGCTATCTCGACCAGTTCCTCATGGATCCCTACGTGGTCGACCTGCCCTGGCCGCTGCGGCGCCTGCTGGTGTCGCTGATCCTGATCAAGCGTCCGGCCGAATCGGCGCACGCCTACAGCTCGATCTGGTGGGACGAAGGGTCGCCACTGATCGTCCTCAGTCGTCGCCTGCAGGAGGCGATGAAGCCGCACTGGCCGCATGGGCCGGTGGAACTGGCGATGCGCTACGGCCAGCCGGCCATCGAGAAGGTCCTGCTCGACCTGGCGCGCCGCGGTATCCGGCGGGTGACCCTGGCGCCGCTGTATCCGCAGTTCGCCGACAGCACCACGACCACCGCCGAACAGGAGGTGCGCCGGGTGATCGCCGCCCATCGCCTGGGCCTGGAGGTCAGCACGCTGCCGCCGTTCTACGACCAGCCGGTCTACCTCGATGCCCTGGTGGAAAGCGTGCGTCCGTACCTGCAGCAGCCCCACGACCATCTGTTGCTGAGCTTCCATGGCTTGCCCGAGCGGCACATCCGCAAGCTGGTGAAGGATCCTGCCCACGACCTGCTGGCCGAGAACAGCCGCAACGTCAGCCCCGAAGCCCTCGCCCTCTGCTACCGCAGCCAGTGCCTGCGCACCGCCGAGGCCTTCGCCGAGCGCGCCGGCCTGGAGCAGGGGCGCTGGTCGGTGTCGTTCCAGTCGCGCCTGGGGCGCGCCAAGTGGATCGAGCCCTATACCGACGCCAAGCTCGACGAACTGGTGCAGCGCGGGGTGAAGCGCCTGCTGGTGATGTGTCCGGCGTTCGTTGCCGACTGCATCGAGACCCTGGAGGAAATCGGCATGCGCGGCCGCGAGCAGTTCATCAGTGCCGGCGGCGAGGACCTGGTGCTGATTCCCTGCCTCAACGACCACCCCGCCTGGGTCGGCGCCCTGGCCGAGATGAGCGGGCGCTTGGCCAGGCCGCTCTGAGAGCCTGTTCATGATCCGCTGCGCGGCGCGGTATGACGGCTTTGAAGTGCTCATTTGCCGCTCGTCAGCTCCGCTTCCCCGCCCAGCTCGCGAGATGCTGGACAGGCTCTGAGCGCATGCGGCGGCGAATGACCTGGCGGTCATTCGCCGGAACCCGCTTCCCGCATTCAGCAGTTCTATAGTCCCTTGCCCTGGGTATAAGCCCGGATGTTGCCGGCTTATCCTGCCTGTCGACCCTCCCTTCGCATCCGCCGCTTCGGCGGCGTCCAGGAGTTCGGCATGCATAACAACAATAACGGCTATCCCTCCAACCTTGCGGCCTGGACCACGGTGGCGATCCTCATGGTCGCCTATGTGCTGTCCTTCATCGACCGGCAGATCCTCAACCTGCTGGTCGGCCCGATCCGCCGCGACCTGGCCATCAGCGATACGGAAATGAGCCTGCTGATGGGCTTGTCCTTCGCCCTGTTCTACACCCTTTGCGGTATCCCGCTCGGACGCATGGCCGACAACCGCAGCCGGCGCGGCCTGATCCTGTTCGGCGTGCTGGTGTGGAGCGCGATGACCGCGGCCTGCGGTCTGGCGCGCAGCTATTGGCAATTCCTCACCTTCCGGGTCGGCGTCGGGGTCGGCGAGGCGGCGCTGTCGCCAGCGGCCTATTCGCTGATCGCCGACAGCTTCCCGCGCGAGCGTCGGGCGACGGCGATCAGCGTCTACTCGATGGGCATCTACCTGGGCTCGGGGCTGGCCTTCCTGCTCGGCGGGCTGGTGATCAAGTTCGCCTCGGCCCAGGGCGACGTGCATCTGCCGCTGTTCGGCGAGGTGCGCCCGTGGCAACTGATCTTCCTCATCCTCGGCGCCGCCGGCGTGCTCTTCTGCCTGTTGCTGCTGGCGATCCGCGAGCCGGCCCGGCGCGGAGTCGGCGCAGGCGTGGCGGTGCCGCTGGGCGAGGTCGGCGCCTACCTGCGGGCCAACCGCAAGACCGTGCTCTGCCACAACTTCGGTTTCGCCTGCCTGTCCTTCGCCGGCTACGGCAGCGGCGCCTGGGTGCCGACCTTCTTCGTCCGCACCCACGGCTGGGACGCCGGTCATGTCGGGGTGGTCTACGGCAGCATCGTCGCGGTGTTCGGCTGTCTCGGCATCGTCTTCGGCGGGCGCCTGGCCGACTACTGGGCGAAGCGCGGGCGTAGCGACGCGAACATGCGCGTCGGGCTGCTCGCCGCCTGGGCGGTGATTCCCTTCACCCTGGTCTATCCGCTGCTGGACAACGCCAATTGGGCGGCGGCGCTGATGGCGCCGACGGTGTTCTTCCTGAGCATGCCGTTCGGCGTGGCCCCGGCGGCGATCCAGGAGATCATGCCCAACTCGATGCGCGGCCAGGCCTCGGCGATCTACCTGTTCGTGGTCACCCTGTTCGGTCTCGGCGTGGGCCCGACGGCGGTGGCGCTGGTCACCGATTTCGTCTTCGCCGACGACATGGCGCTGCGCTACTCGCTGCTGCTGGTGACCCTGGCCGCGGTGCTCGGTGCGGTAGTCCTGCTGGGGATCGGCCTCAAGCCCTATCGCGCCAGCCTGGAGCACCTGAAGGACTGGAGCCTGCGACGGGAAGGCGAGGGCGGCGAGGATTGGAAGGCGTCCCGGCAGCCGGCCTGACTCAGTAGGTGAGGATCACCCGCACGGTATCGCTGTAGGTACCGGCGGGGACGTTGCCCTGGGCCGGGTTGACGATGGCCCGGTACGGCACGTTCTGCGCGGCGCCGCTACCGGTGCCTGCCTGGGTGTTGCTGGTGGTCCAGACCGTCGAGTCTCCCGGTTTGTAGAGGTTGTACTGGATCGCGTTGGCGCCGCTGAGCATTCGCCGCCAGCCGCCGCTGAAGTTGTTGCCGTTGTCGAAGCCGATGGTATAGGTGGCGTTCAGGGTGCAGCGCACGCCAATGTTCTGGTTCACCGCGGTGAAGGCCGAGACCAGCGCGGCGCTGCCGAAGCTGAGGTCCGGAGCGCTGTCGATGAAGCAGTCCTTGAGCACCGTCAGGGTAACGTTGACGCTGCTGCTGGCGGTGCCGTCGTCGTATACGCAGACTGGGCCGATGCCCGCCGCGCACAGGTGCCAGGCCCAGTTCAGGCCGATGGTATCGGTATAGGTGCCGGCCGGCAGGGTCACCCCGGTGGCGGTGCGCAGGTACAGCGGCAGGCTGCCGTCGGTGGCGTTGAACAGGCCGAGGATGCCGAGGAAGGTGGTGCTGCTCCAGCGTACCGTCGAGCCGACGTTGTAGACGGTGCCGCAGCCGTTGTCCTTGCAGATACTGTAGGGCAGGTAGGTGCCGCTGGCGGCGTTGTACAGCCGCGGCGTGGTGCCCAGCGGATTGGCGGTGCTGGCGATGGTCGCGTCGATGGTGTTGGTGCTGAGGATCGACAACAGGCTGCCGGTGCACTTGAAGCCGGTGGTGCCGGTGATGGTCTGGGCGGTGCTGGCCACGGTGAACGAGCTCAGGCTGCCGAAATTGCCGGTGCCGGAGCTGGTGGTGCAGGCGGCGAGCAGCAACGGGCTGGCGCAGAGCGTAGCGAAGCCGAGCAGGCAGGCGGACGTGGAGTGGCGGCTCATGGCGTATCTCCGATCGGGGCCGAGCAGGTCAGCGGGCCGACCTGGCTGACGGTGGGTTTGCGCGTGTCCAGGCGGAAGCGTGCCTGGCAGGCCCGGCCGTCGGGGCGGACCACGCGTAGCTGGTTGTCGCTTTGCAATCCTTCGAAATAGACCTGGCCGTCCCAGCCGACGCTGGCGCGCTGGCCGCTGCCGGTTTCTTCGGCCTGGCTGCCCAGCGGCAGCGGTTCGCCGCGCTCGTCCACCAGGTTGATGCTGGCGGCGACTACGGCACGGATCGGGAAATCCAGCAGCAGGCCGCTGCCCTGGCGTACCGCCACGCGCTGCTCGACTTCGGGCGCGCTGACGTTGGCCGGAAGGTCCAGCGGCTCGATCTGGAACTTCGCCGGGTAGTAGGCCGCGACCCAGGGCACCAGCAGGTGGCCGTTGTCGTCGGTGCTGCCCATCAGTTGGTTCTCGTAGCGGATCGGCACCTGTGGATAACCCTTGGTGCTGACCAGGACGAAGGCGTCGTTGATCCGGTTGCTGGCGAACACGGCGTTGTCCATCCATACCAGCGAGCCGCTGAGATCGGCCCAGCGCGTGTAGTTGCCGGTCTCGCCATAGAGGCCGCCCTGCAGTTGCACGTTCTGCATGCGCCAGGTCAGGTCGGCCTGCTGGTAGCGGCTGGCGCCGCCGCCATAGCCGAGGTTCCAGCCGAGGCCGCCCTGGCTCGGCGTGGAGCGGCTCCAGATCACCCGCTCGCTGTAGCGCCGGTCGCTGTCGCGGGTGACGCCGATGTTCAGCAGGCCGTTGATGTCGAAGGGAATCACCAGTTGCATCAGCGCGCTGTAGCCGTCGCCGTCGAGATCCTTGTTCAGCGCCAGGTAGAAGCTGCTGCGGCTGCCGATCGGGCGGCTGTAGGAGAGGTTGGCCAGGCGCGTGCGGCTGCCGTCGCGGGCGCGGATGTCGAAGTAGCCGGTACCGATGGTGCCCTGCTCGTCGAAGGTCAGGCTGGCGGTAGCCTGGTCGGTGCGCCGGCTCAACTGGTACTCGCCGTCCAGGGTGCCGAGGTCGCCATAGCCGGCGCTGCGCTCGATGTGTTGCAGGCTGAGGCCGAGCCGTCGCGAATAGTAGGAGTAGCCGAGCAGGTATTGCTGGCCGCTGTCGCCCTGGCCGTCGCTGCCGCTGGCCGCCAGGCTGAGGGTGCCGAAGGTGGCCACGGCGATGTCGCCGCCGATGCCGAGCAGGCGCAGGTCGCTGGCGGCCTCGGCGTGGGTGGAGAGGGTCAGGCGGTCGCTGACGCCGTAGCGATAGATGCCGCTGGCGGCATTGTCGGCATAGGAGAAGTTGCGCAGGCCGTAGTCGTCGCGCAGACGCCCGACGGACAGGTCGAAATCGCTCAGGCCGCGCGCCAGCAGGGTGTTGGATACGTAGAACGGCAGGCTGGTCACCACTTGTCGGCCCTGGGCGTCGGTGGTCACCACCGTGGCTTCGCCGGCTCCGTTGATATACGGCACGTTGCTGATGGCGAAGGGACCGGGTTGCAGGTCGGCGCTGCTGGCCTTGTAGCCGTTGATGAACAGGTCGACGGTGCTGGGCACTGCGGCCTGGCCGTCGAAGCGCAGCAGCGGATAGGTGACCAGGTCCGGACGTACGCCGAAGTTGCGGGCGAAGCGAAAGCCGCCCATGCGTACCGGGGTGGTCCAGTTCAGCGCGCCGTTGACGTAGTCGCCCAGTTGGTAGCTGTGCATGTTGCGTTCGTCGTTGTACAGCCAGTAGGTGTCGTAGCGCAGGTAGCGGCTGTCGAGGTTGTCGGCGTCGCCGAAATAGCGGGTGTAGACGCCGGTGTTGGAGATCACCCCGAAGCCGTCGAACAGGCGTTGCTCGAGCAGCGCGGAAAGCCAGGGCGTGGCACCGTCGGCGGGGTCCGAGTAGTACAGGTCGTAGTTGAACAGCGCGCCGAGGCTGCTGCGCGCCGGGGCACGGGCGACCAGTCCGGGATCGTCGAAGCGCTGCTCCGGCAGCCAGTCCGGCGGCACTTGCAGGTGCAGTTGCTGGCTGGCGCTGTCATAGTCCGCCCGGACCTCGGGCAGGGCGTCCACCGCGACCTGTCCGGCGGGGTTGCCAGGCAGGCGCACGCCGGCTTCGCGCAGGGCCGCGGCGTCGAGCAGGTAATGGCCATCGGCGGCGTTGACCGGCACCACCTGGCCGCTGTCGCGGCCGTTGATCACCAGTTCCAGGTAGTAGAGGACGTTGCCGCCGCCGGACGGAGCGGGTTGCGGCGGCGGCAGTCCGGCCAGGTAGTCCGCCGCATGGACAGGGGAGAGCAGCGCCAGGCCGATCAGTAGCGAGCGGTGGCGGCGAGAGCGCCGCTGACACGGGCGAGGCACGGGACCGACGTCCGCCTCAGTACCCGGGAACGCTGATCGGCGCGTCGTTGTCCGCCAGTTGCAGTTTCAGGGTCATGCCGGAGTCCGGCAGCAGCCCCGGCGGCAGCGGCCAGCGCATCTGCCGGCCGGGCAGCACGTAGCCGAGAAGGCCGTCCAGCAGCGCCAGGCTGCGGCCGTTGCCCTCCCAGCGGACATGGCTGAGGCGGGCGTGCACGCTACCCTCGTTGCGCACCTGCAGGTAACGCTTGCCCTGTTCCTCGACCAGCCGCCAGGCCAGTTTCGGCCGGGTCGCGTCGGCCGGGTCGCGCTCGACATCGCTACGCGGCTGGGTCCAGACGCCGTCGGCGCTGACGAACAGCGGTACCGAATAGCGCATCTGGAACTGCAGGGCGAGACCGGGGCTTCGTTGCGTCTGCCCCGCGTCGCCGTCGTGCACTTCGTCGATCAGCACCCGGTAGGCGTCCTCCGGCGTGCTGGGCTGGCCGCCCTGGCGGATCAGCCGGACCAGTTGCCGGCGGCCCGGCTCGACCTTGACGAAGGGCGGGCTGGGAATCACTGCCTGCTGGTTGCGATAGACGTCTTGGAAATCCGCCTGGGACCAGCCGAGCACGCGCACCTGCAGGGTCACCGGTTGCTTGCCGCGATTCTCCAGCCACAGCGCCGTGGCCGGCTGGTCGGCTTCGATGGCCGGGTTGATCGGCCAGATCAGCACCGCACTGGCGGCCTGTGCCGGGCCGCCCAGGAGCAGCGCCAGCAGCGCCGCAAGCCAGCGGCTGGGGCGGAGAGGTAGGTGTGGACTGGGCATGTGATCCTCCATGACGGCTCAGAACGAAAGGGTGACGGTGACGGTATCGCGGTAGTTGCCGGCGGACGGCAGGCTGCCGACCGCGAACAGGCGCGCGTATACCGTGTAGGTCTGGGTGCTGGCGGGAAAGTTGGCGATGGTCCGCGCGAGTGCCCCGTTGCCCCAGACCTGGGAGTAGGCGGCATCCTGGTAGAGCTGGTAGGCGAGGGTCTCGTTGCCGCTCACCCGCTTCAGGTAGCGCTGGCTGCTGCTGCCGCCATTGACCCCGTAGTCGAGGGCGACGGAGACGGTCATTCCCGGAGTGCAGGTCAGGACGATGGAGCCGGCCCCGGAGCTGCTGGCGACGTTAACCGGACTGGCCAGGTTGCCGAGGGTGCCGAAGCTCAGGGTGCCGAGGTCATAGGCGTTGTCGCTGATGGCGGTGCCGAAGGCGCAGCCGTTGGCGACCACCGCCTGGACCTGGAATGCGCGGCTGATCGGCGATGGATCGGCATGCGCGACCAGGCTCGGCAGCGGGAGCAGGAGAAGCGGCAGGAATAGACGCCGGCTGGACATCGGCATCACCAGCTGATGGTCACGTTGACGGTGTCGCGGTAGGTCCCGGCGACCGGCGTGGTCTGTGCCGGCACCAGGCCGTAGATGGGATACCACTGGTCGTTGCCGTTGCCGGTGGCGGCAACGCCGGTGGTGTTGTCCCAGACGATGCCGCCGGGGCGGTCGCTGTACAGGTTGTAGGTCAGGGTGAGGGCGGTGTTGGCGATGTTCGCCATGCGCCGCGTGGCGACGCTGCCGTAGAGCCCGCCGTCGAGCGTGATCGCATAGGTCTGGCCGCTGACGCACTTGACCCGGATGGAGCCTGCGCCTTGCTGGCTGGTGGCGCTGATGGCGTTGTTCAGGGAGGCGTACTGGCCGAAGTCGAGGGTGCCGAAGGTGATCGCGCCACCGCTGCCGACGCTACCCGCTTCGCAGGCCGGGAGCAGCGTGGCGCTCAGGACGATGGTGGCGGTCTGCGCGTTTGCCGGGTTGCAGCCGAGCAGGCAGAGCAGTCCTCCGGCGAGGTAGCGGTTCAGGCTCATCGGTCCCCCCAGGACCATGCTGCCCGGCGCCGCGCCTGGCGGCGCGTCTTACCAGGCGATGGTGACCAGCAGGGTGTCGGTGTAGGTCCCCGCCGTCGGCGTGGGCGTGCTTTGCCCGGTGGGCACCACGCGGCCGTAGAGGGGGATGTTGACTGCGGTGCCGGTGGAGACCGAGGAAATGTCCACCGGTGTGTTGGCCTGGATCAGCGCGCTGCGCGCGGCGTCCGAATAGATGTTGTAGGCGATGGTGCTGCTGGTGGTGGTGGTGTTCTGCATGTAGCGCTGGCCGCCGCTGGCGTGCAGGCCTGCGTTCACCGTCAGGCTCGGGGTCAGGCCGGTGCTGCACTGGATCTGGATATTGCCGCTGGTGCCGACGGTCTGCGCGTCGACCACGTTGGTAAGGTCGGAATGGCTGCCGAAGTCCAGGGTTCCCCACTGGTTGATACCGCCGCTGACGCTGCCGTTGATGATGGTGCAGCCGGCACCGATGACCATCTGCACGCCGACCTGGCCGATCAGCGTACCGGCGGCCTGGGCGGTGCCCAGCAGGCTGGCGCAGGCACAGAACAACAAGACTGCCGGAGTGCGTTTATTCATCTCTAACTTCCTGTCGATAACGAATGTCGGTGGCGCAGGACGATGTTGGCGGATAAATAAAGTTCCCACGACTTTAAATGATCGGCCTTATATATCCGCCAAACTCGAAGTTCATGGCTGGCGACGCGCCGGGTGCGGCGCAGAGCGGCTCGCCAGTCATGCTTGACTGGCTATATAGCAGCGCGAATAAGCCTCTGCCAGTTAGATGACGTGATTATTTGGAAAATACAGGGAAGTTTAATTACAAAGTAGTAAGCGATTGGCTACATGCTTTTGAAAATAACGTGGCGGGTGGAAAATGGACGGAACAGCGAAGTGTTCCGTCCGTTGTTTTCAGTGTGAATCCTTGTGTTGTTCGTCGAGCGCCTTGTTCTGCCAGCCGTCGTTGCCCGGCAGCAACAGGTTGAGGACGATGGCGACGATGGCGCACAGGGCGATGCCCTTCAGGCCGATGTCGTCGGGGCCGGTACCGCTGCCGATCAGCACGCCGCCGATGCCGAACACCAGGGTCACCGAGACGATCACCAGGTTGCGTGCTTCCGAGAGATCGACCTTGTGCCGGATCAGGGTGTTCATGCCGACCGAGGCGATGGTGCCGAACAGCAGGCAGAGGATGCCGCCCATCACCGGTACCGGGATGCTTTGCAGGATCGCGCCGAACTTGCCGACGAAGGCCAGGGTGATGGCGATCACCGCCGCCCAGGTCATGATCTTCGGGTTGTAGTTCTTGGTCAGCATCACTGCGCCGGTGACTTCCGCGTAGGTGGTGTTGGGCGGTCCGCCGAACAGGCCGGCAGCCGAGGTGGCCAGGCCGTCGCCGAGGAGAGTGCGGTGCAGGCCGGGCTTCTTCAGGTAGTCCTGGCCGGTGACGCCGCCCACCGCGATGACCCCGCCGATATGCTCGATGGCCGGGGCCAGGGCCACCGGGACGATGAACAGGATCGCCTGCCAGTTGAATTCCGGCGCGGTGAATTTCGGCAGTTCCAGCCAGGGTGCGGCGACGATCGCGGCGGTGTCGACCACGCCGAAGACGAACGACAGGGCGAAGCCGACCAGCACGCCGGCGATGATTGGCACCAGGCGGAAGATACCCTTGCCGAATACCGCCACCACCAGGGTGGTGAGCAGCGCCGGCATCGAGATCATCATCGCGGTGCGGTACGGCAGCAACTCGCTGCCGTCGCCGGCCTTGCCCATCGCCATGTTCGCCGCGATCGGCGCCATCGCCAGGCCGATCGAGATGATCACCGGGCCGATCACCACCGGCGGCAGCAGTTTATCGATGAAGCCGGTGCCCTTGATCTTCACCGCCAGGCCCATGAAGGTGTAGACGAAGCCGGCGGCGACTACCCCGCCCATGGTCGCGGCCAGGCCGAACTGGCCCTTGGCGAGGATGATCGGGGTGATGAAGGCGAAGCTGGAGGCGAGGAACACCGGTACCTGGCGCCCGGTCACCAATTGGAACAGCAGGGTCCCGAGGCCGGCGGTGAACAGCGCGACGTTGGGATCCAGACCGGTGATCAGCGGCATCAGCACCAGCGCGCCGAAGGCGACGAACAGCATCTGCGCGCCTGACAGCACCTGGCGCCAGAGCGGCTCCTGGAAGGCATCGCCCATGTTCAGGCTTCCTTCTGCTTGGTACCGAAGATCTTGTCGCCGGCGTCGCCCAGGCCCGGAATGATGTAGCCGTTCTCGTCGAGCTTCTCGTCGATCGAGGCGGTATAGATGATCACGTCCGGGTGGGCCTGGCGTACCGCCTCGATGCCCTCGGGGGCGGCGACCAGCACCATGGCGCGGATTTCCTTGCTGCCGGCCTTCTTCAGCAGGTCGATGGTGGCGACCATCGAGCCACCGGTGGCGAGCATCGGGTCGATGATCAGCGAGCGTCGCTCGGCGATGTCCGGCGCCAGTTTTTCCAGGTAGGTGCGTGCTTCCAGGGTCTCTTCGTTGCGGGCGACGCCGACCGCGCTGACCTTGGCGCCGGGAATCAGGCTGAGCACGCCGTCGAGCATGCCGATGCCGGCGCGCAGGATCGGCACCACGGTGATCTTCTTCCCGGAGATCTTCTCCACCGTCACCGGGCCGGCCCATCCGGGGATTTCGTACTGTTCCAGGGGCAGGTCCTTGGTCGCCTCGTAGGTCAGCAGGGCGCCGACTTCCTGGGCCAGTTCGCGGAAGTTCTTGGTGCTGATATCGGCACGGCGCATCAGGCCCAGTTTGTGGCGGATGAGGGGGTGGCGGATCTCATGTACGGGCATGGGCGACTGTCTCCAACGGGGGGCGGGCAAAAAAATTGCGCTAGCGTAATGCATTCCGCACAGTCTGGACCATTATTCTGATTCGCACTCGACCGCCGGGGGTTGCCCGATGGCGACCGGATGAGTACCTTTGCCGACTTTTTCTCAGCCCAGCCAGGGAGAAGCACCATGTCCGTCGATCTCGCGCACATCCGCCAAGTCAGGGCGGAAGCCGACTGCCTGTTCAACAACGACGAGGTCGAGGCAGCCATCGGTCGCGTCGCCGAGGCGATCAACCGCGATCTCGGCGAGACCAACCCGGTGGTCTTCTGCGTGATGAACGGCGGCCTGATCTTCTCCGGCAAGCTGCTCCCGCTGCTCGACTTCCCCCTCGAACTGTCCTACCTGCATGCGACCCGTTACCGCAACGAGACCTCCGGCGGCGAACTGTTCTGGAAGGCCAAGCCGGAAATCTCCTTCATCGACCGTGATGTGCTGATCATCGACGACATCCTCGACGAAGGGCACACCCTCTCGGCGATCATCGACTTCTGCAAGCATGCCGGCGCACGCGCAGTGCACACCGCCGTACTGGTGGACAAGGAACACGAGCGCAAGGCCCGGCCTGACCTCAAGGCCAGCTTCACCGGCCTCTACTGTGCCGACCGCTACGTGTTCGGCTACGGCATGGACTACAAGGGCTACTGGCGCAACGCCGCGGGCATCTTCGCGGTCAAGGGGCTCTGAGATGGCCGGACCGCGCTACCTCGACCAGCAATTGTTCGCCGAACTGGCGAGCGGGGCGGGTAACGCGCCGCGTGGTCGCCAGCATCACAACTTCCACCGCATGGAGGAGCCCTGCCATCGCATGGCGGTGGGCCTCCAGCCGAATACCTACATCCCGCCGCACCGGCACCTGGATGCGGGCAAGGCCGAGGCGCTGATCGTGCTCAAGGGCCGTCTCGGCCTGCTGGTCTTCGCCGAGGACGGGGAACTCCTCGACAAGCGCGAGTTGAGCGCCGCTGGGGACTGCCCCGGTGTCGACCTGCCGCCCGGGGTGTTCCATGCCCTGGTGGTGCTGGAGCCGGACAGCATCCTGTTCGAATGCAAGGCCGGGCCTTACCGCCCGCTCGGCGAAGGCGAGTTCGCCAGTTGGGCGCCTGCCGAAGGCAGCGCCGATGCGCCGGCCTACCGGGACTGGATGCGCGCCCAGTTCGCCTGAGCGCTTCGCTTCGGCGGCGGGTCGGCAGCCATGCTAGAGTGCCGGCTCGCCCTGTCCGGAGGTCCCGATGTTCGCCCGTAGCCTGTGCGGCTCCCTGCTCCTGTTCGTCAGTCTGGCCGGCCTGGCCGCCGAGAATCCCCCGATGCACGCGCGCTTCCTGCCGCCCGACGACGGCCAGTTGCGCCAGGAGGCGCCGGAGCAGCAGCAACTGATCCAGATCACCGAGTACAGCGTGGTGCTGGGCAACCAGCGGCAGTCCAACCAGCAGCCGATCCCGATCACCACGCCGACCCTGCTGCGCCTGAAGGGCAAACCGCTGAGCAAGGGCGCGACCCTGGCCCAGGTGCTGATCCAGTTCGACAGCGAAGGCAAGAGCCTGAAGAAGCCGGTCTACGATGCCGGGACCCGCACCCTCACGCTCAACTACCCGTTGGCGCAGTACCCGGCGTTGCTCGACCTGCTGCGCAACCAGACGGTCTATTGCCAGTTCCTCGCCTATCCCAACGGCCATGTCTGGGCGGACCTGCACACCGGCGCGGTACGCGCGCGTTGAGCCTCGCCGCGCGCCGGGAGTAAACTGCCTGGCCTTATCCCGCGCCGGGCGAGCCCGGCCCCAGAGCCGTTGAGAGAAAGCGATGCGCAAAGACAAGAAACAGATCATTGGCGAAGAGATCAGTGACGAGTCGATCAAGCTGTTCCTCGGCGTCGAGCCGGCCGACGACACCCCCCCCTCGCTGCACAAGCTGATCAAGGCCTATCGCGGTCTGCGCATCGACGACTTCGAGCGCTTCCTCACCTTCTTCCGCGAGGCCGGCTACGATCTCGACGCGCGCGACGCCAAGGGCAACGACTTCGTCGCCCTGGTCGCCGACCAGCGCCAGGCCGTGCCCTACATCGAAGCGCTGCAGGCGGCCAAGGGCGCCTGAGCCGGCCATGCAGCGAAAAGCCCGCCCTTCGGCGGGTTTTTTCGTTGCGCGGTCCGCCGAGTCACGCCCGTCGGAGAACGCCAGCATCCGAATGGCGGCTGGTGGTGGCAAGGGTCGATAGACGCCGCGCGGGCCCCGCCGCGGTCGCGGATCGCCAGGGCGGCGGGGAAGGGCGAATGGCCAGGACTGCGTTATTCGCTCTGCGAGAGGCTGCCTGTCGGCTGCTGCTTTTCTACACTCACAGGAAAAACAGCCTGCCGAGGTTCCCATGTACGTCCAGCCCTACGTCTGCTTCAACGGCCGTTGCGAAGAGGCCCTGCGTTTCTATGAACACGCCATCGGTGCCAGGGTGAGTTTCCTGTTCCGTTTCGACGAGGCGCCCGGTCCGGTGGTGGTGCCCGAAGGCTGGTGCGACAAGGTGATGCACGCCAACCTGCAGATCGGCGACAGCCAGATCATGGCCTCGGACGGGCACGGGCCGGCGTTGCAGCCGATCTCCGGGATTTCCCTTTCACTGAATACCCGCGACCCGCAGCAGGCGCGGCGCTGCTATGACGCCTTGCTGGAGGACGGCGGGCGGGTCGAGCTGGAGTTGGGCAAGACCTTCTGGTCGCCCTGTTTCGGTACCCTGGTGGACCGTTTCGGGGTGTCCTGGATGATCAATTGCGAGGCCGGCGCCTGACTCCACAAATGAACAAGCCGCCCGAAGGCGGCTTGTTCCGTAGCGCGGCTCACTCGGCGTTGACCGGGGCCTGCACGTCGTTCTTCGCGGTCAGTTCCAGCACCTCGCTGCAACGGCTGCTGACGCTGCGGTACAGCTCGGCGTCGCTTTCCAGCTCTTTCTCGCGAGCCGGGAAGATTTCCTTCAGCTTGGCGCTCCACTCCGGCGAGCGGGCCTGCTCCGGGAAGCAGCGCTCGATCAGGCCGAGCATGATCGAGACGGTCACCGAGGCGCCCGGCGAGGCGCCCAGCAGGGCGGCGATGGAGCCGTCGTGGGCGGCCACCAGCTCGGTGCCGAACTGCAGGATGCCGCCTTTCTTCGGATCCTTCTTGATGATCTGCACGCGCTGGCCGGCGACTTCCAGGCGCCAGTCCTCGGCCCTGGCTTCGGGGTAGAACTTGCGCAGGGCTTCCAGGCGCTGTTCCGGCGACTGCATGACCTGGCCGATCAGGTAGCGGGTCAGGTCCATGTTGTCGCGGGCCACCGAGAGCATCGGCAGGATGTTGCCCGGGCGTACCGACAGCGGCAGGTCGAGGAACGAGCCATGGCGCAGGAACTTGGTGGAGAAACCGGCATAGGGGCCGAACAGCAGGGATTTCTTGCCGTCCACCACGCGGGTGTCCAGGTGCGGCACGGACATCGGCGGCGAGCCGACCTCGGCCTGGCTGTAGACCTTGGCCTGGTGCTGCTTGACGATTTCCGGGTTGTCGCAGCGCAGCCACTGGCCGCTCACCGGGAAACCACCGAAGCCCTTGCCTTCCGGGATGCCGGAAAGTTGCAGGAGCGGCAGGGCGCCGCCGCCGGCGCCGAGGAAGACGAAGCGTGCCTGGATCTCGCGGTCGCCGCCGTTACGGGTGTCCTTGACGGTGACCCGCCAGCCGTTATCGGCGCGGCGCAGGTGGGTGACCTTCTGGTTGTAGCGGATCTGCGCGCCCGGCTGTTGCGCCAGGTGTTGCAGGAGCTGGTTGGTCAGGGCGCCGAAGTTGACGTCGGTACCGCCCTCGACGCGGGTCGCGGCGATCGCTTCGTCGGCCGGACGACCCGGCATCATCAGTGGCATCCACTCGGCGAGGGTGGCCTTGTCCTCGGAGTAGACCATGGTCTCGAAAGCGTGGTGCCTGGTCAGCGATTCGAAGCGCTTCTTCAGGTAGGCGATGCCTTCACTGCCGCGCACGAAGCTCAGGTGCGGTACCGGGTTGATGAAGGTCTTCGGCGAGCCGAAGGTGCCCTTGGCGACCAGGTGCGACCAGAACTGCTTCGACACCTCGAACATGGTGTTGATGCCCACGGCTTTCTTGATGTCGATGCTGCCGTCGGCCGACTGCGGGGTGTAGTTCAGCTCGCACAGGCCGGCGTGGCCGGTGCCCGCGTTGTTCCACGGGTTGGAGCTTTCGATCGCGCCGGACTCCTGGAGTTCGACGACTTCCATCTTCAGGTTGGGGTCGAGTTCCTTGAGCAGGACCGCCAGGGTCGCGCTCATGATGCCGGCGCCTACCAGCAGCATGTCGACTGTTTCGTGATCGTTTTGCGCCATTAACGCTTCTCCAAAATCTTCAGCACCAAATTGACGACAGACGGGGCGGGGCCGAGGCCGGTACGGGCCGGCAGGCAGCGGCGGAGGGAGCCGTCATGTCCGATTCTTCGCAACAACGGCGGGACGCCGGGCGTCATCGCCTATGGATGCCGGGCGCGGGGCTGGCGATCTGGCAGCCTGGCTGGCCCATGCGGGCATCCGGTCGTGCAAGCACATTCGCGACGGAACGGGCCGTCAGGCTCTGGTCATGAGGTATCCGCTGCGGTCGCGTCTGCGGGGGGCTGTTTCAAGCGCTAATGGCGCACTTACCGACGCAAAACTCTTCATTGCTCGCCACACTCTCGTGAAGTAGTGAAATACCTTCGATCCACGCTCTTTTGGAGACATGGGCCGGAAGGGCTCGTCTGTCGCGGGCATGCCTTCGCAGAATCGTGCGGGGTCATGCGGCATTCCTTGCCGAAAAACTCGCTACAGGCGTTTCAGGGCGTCTGCCTCATGGGGCAGCGCTCTACTGGCGGCTCTCTGTGGGGGGATGGCGCGGGGGCCGGAACCCGATCAGGAGGCGTCCTTATAATCGGGGGGCGATTATAACGGTGAAAATCAAAAAATACCCCGCTCCTTAGACTTTTTTCCCATTCCCGGTCACGAAGTGCCCGCCGGCGAAAGCCCCCTGGGACAATCCGCCGCGCCGTATCTGCCAAACGCCGGGCATGCGTGCCCTGCGCCACCTGCCACAGGCGAGGAACCGCGCCCCGTGGCGAACGTCCAAGGCAATGCTGCGGTGCTTTCGCGGCGCCGTTATACTGCCGGCCATTCGTGCCCAACCCATGGAGAGATGAGCATGCTGCATCGCCTGTTGCTCAGCCTGATGACCGCAAGCGCCCTGGTTCTCGGCGGCTGCGCCCTGAGCCCGCAACAACTGGACCCGCAACCGGTCCTTAAAGGACCGTTGACCGCAGTCGGCCATGGCCAGCCGGTGGTGGTCAAGGTGGTCGATGGCCGTCCCGGCCCGTCCCTGGGCACTCGCGGCGGCCTCTACGCCGATACCAGCACCCTGACCGTCCGTAGCGAGGACGTGGTGCCCAAGCTCCAGGCCCAGGCCGAGACGGCCGTGCGCCTGCTCGGCTACACGCCTTCGGCCAACGCCTACAACGCGCCGCAACTGACCCTGACCCTGGCCGAGCTGAAGTACCAGTCGCCGAAGGACGGCGTCTACGTCACCCAGGCCGACATCACCGCGACCTTCCGCGCCGACGTGCAGAACAGCAGCCGGCGCTACACCGGTCGCTATGGCGCCTCGCTGAACCAGCGCTTCGGCATGGCGCCGAACCAGGCGACCAACAGCAAGCTGGTCAGCGAGGTGCTCAGCGACGCCCTGACCCGCGTGTTCAAGGACCCGACCATCGCTCAGACCCTCGGCCAGCAATGAGCCGGCGGTAACGAGAAAGCCCGGCGGATGCCGGGCTTTTTCATGCGCTCGGGAAACTCAGGCGGCCTGGTGGAACGGGTCCGGCTCGCCGATGCTGATGCGTTCGTCGGTCTCAGGCAGGTCGAGGTGTTCATGGCCGCAGGCGGTGCAGTACACCAGCCAGCGGTCGTCCTGGACATTGAAGGAAAGATCGACGATCACGGCCTCGATCTCGTCCAGGTGGTCGATCAGATAGTTATGTTCGTGGGGTGCGGTTTCCAGCATGACGACTCTCCTGTGTTGTCGTTTGCCTGGGTGGGGTTCTGTGACCGGCAAAGCACTTTCAGACTAGTCGGTCACTCTGGCGAGGCCGCGCCTTTTTTAGACGGATTGCTGCTAACCGCTGCGCTTCGTCGCGACAACCCGGGTGCCGCTGGCCGTCGCTCATGCATTCTGGATAGAATTCGACCAGTCCTTCCCCGCCGTCCCCGACGGTCCGTCCTGTCATCAGCTCACCCAAGGCGTTATTCGGTAGCCCCGGCGTGTGGTCCTGTTGCGGAGGTTATCGATGTCCTTGCAAGCCTTGTGGGCGCTGTTCCTCGCCCATCCCGCGCAGGCCGTGAACGGCCTTGCGCTGTTCTTCGGTGTCGCCGGCGCCTGGCTGCTGCTGGCCACCCGCGCACGCGAGCGTCGCGCCCTGGCGCGCTGGGCCGCGGAGGGCGAGGCGGGGGAGGCGGCATTGCCGATGGACGAGGCGACCCTGCGGATCAACCTGTTCTTCTACCGATTCGGCACCGCCTGCCTGGGCCTGGCGCTGCTGGTCAGCTGGGCCAGCACGCGGCTCTGAGAGCCCTGCCTCGGCGAGCCGAACCGCACGCGGATAAGCGTATCGCGGTTATCCGTCCATCGCCTGCGGGTTCGAAGCCGTTGCCCGATGGAGAAGCCCGGCGGCGCCGGGCTTTCGTCTTCAGGATTGCTGCTTGATCCGGTATTGGTTGAGCACCGGGTTGGCGTATTGCAGCACCAGCCAGGGGCGCTGCTCGGCCGGGCATTGCTCCAGGCGGCGGTTCCATTCCTTGCGCGCCTTCTCCAGCTCCTCGCTGCCGAACAGGCTCTCGGCCGTGGGGACGGCGAGGCCCGGGTCGCGGTTCTCGCTCATCTCGTAGGCCAGGTAGTGCACCGGGAACAGACGGTAGTTGCCGAGGATCTGCCGGTCCAGTTCGGCGGCCAGCTGCTTGGCGTCGCTGAACTCGCCCTCCAGCTCGGCGCCGAAGTTGATGTGCACGCGGCCCTTGTAGCCGGTGATGCCCAGGGCGATGCTGGCATCGTCCTCGCCCGGCGCCTTGCGGTACTCGCCGGTGCTGGCGCGGGTGTGCAACTCGCGGGCCTTGGCCAGATCGCAGGGGTCGTATTCGTAGCTGATCGACACCGGGATGAAATGCAGGGCGCGCACCATTTCGGCGAAGGGTTCGTCCTTGCGGCTCATGTGGAACATCTTGAGGATCGCCGAGTCGGTACGGTCGTCGCCGTCCTTGGCCCGCCCTTCGGCCTGGGCGATCCACACCGACTGGCGGTCCTCGCGGATCGAGTGGTTGATGTAGGCGGAGAGCGTCTGGTAGGCGGCG
Source organism: Pseudomonas sp. 18-147 (assembly GCF_051048045.1). NCBI lineage: Bacteria > Pseudomonadati > Pseudomonadota > Gammaproteobacteria > Pseudomonadales > Pseudomonadaceae > Pseudomonas > Pseudomonas sp. 18-147. Next base: position 5,507,979 of record NZ_CP182296.1, on the reverse strand, counting down.
AGCTTCTCGCGCCGGCCGCTCAGCGAACGGTGCACGATGAAGCTCTTGTTCAGGCGCATCAGGTCGCTGACGAAGGATTTCTGCAGCAGGTTGTCGCCGATGGCGATGCGCGGGGTCGGCAGGCCGGCGTGGTACACGGCGTAGTTGACGAAGGCCGGGTCCATCACGATATCGCGGTGGTTGGCGATGAACAGGTAGGCGCAGCCTGGCTTGAGGCGATTGACCCCGGAGTAGGTGACGCCATCGGTGGCCTTCTCGATGGTGTGGTCGACGTAGGGCTCGAACTTGTCCTGCAGCGTGGCGACGCTGCGGATGCCGGTGACCTCGCGGGCCAGGCGATGGGCTATAAGAGGTTTGAGCAGCCAACCGAGGGGACCGGCCAGGCGCGGGAAGCGGTAGCGGACCAGGGCGCCGAGGAAGGCGTCGTCGCTCAGGAGGCGTTGCAATACCGCGGGGACTTCGGCGTCACTGTAGGGTCGGATGGCTTCGAACTCGCCCATCATGCTTTCTGGTTCCATATGGATGCTGCGAAGGCCGCCCAAGGGGGTGGCCGAAAATTGAACCGCGCGATTATAAACGGAACTCATAGGGGGTGCAGCGATGCTCGAAAGCCAGGCCTATAGCTGCCCTTACTGCGGGGAACCGGCCGAGGCGCTGCTCGACCTGAGCGCCGGCGACCAGCAGTACTACGAGGACTGCCCGGTGTGCTGCCGGCCGATCCTGTTCGACCTGCGCACCGATGGGCAGGACTGGTCACTGAACGTCCGCCGGGAGGATGACTGATGCAGCGCGTATATGAGCCGGCCGACCTGCTGGAGGCCGAGATGCTGGTGGGAATGCTCGCCAGCGAAGGGATCGCCGCCCATGTCAGCGGCCGCCACCTGGTCGGCGCCATCGGCGAACTGCCGCCTGGCGGACTGCTGGCGTTGTTGGTGGCGGACGAGCAGACGGAGCGGGCGCGAGAACTGATCCTCGCCTACAACGCCGCCGCCCCGTTGGCCGAGGAGCCGCCGGAGCCCTGCGGCCCCGGCAGCCTGTTGTGTTGAGGCGGCCGCCGCTCAGTCGGCCGCCAGTTCGAAGACCTGCCAGCGCACCGAGCTGACGCCCTTCTCCAGGCTGACCCGGCTGACCAGGCGTTCCAGCTGCGCCGGAGCTTCGGGGGTGCCGAGCAGTTCGGCGCGGACTTCCAGCTTGGCCGGGTTGTCCAGATCCTCGCTGTGCAGCGATTGCAGGCGCAGGTCGCTGCTGCCGAGGCTGTGCAGCATCAGGCTGCGAACCTGGATCTCGTCCTCGGCGCGGCAGACGATCTGCACTTCGTAGCGTTGCTCGGCCTCGCTGGCCGGCAACACGTCCTGGCGGTTCAGGCGTTGGGCGATGTCGCGCAACAGGATGTTGGCGCAGAGCACCACCAGGCTGCCGAGCGTGGCCTCCAGCAGCAGGCCCATGCTGCACAGGACGCCGATGGCGGCGGTGCACCAGAGGGTGGCTGCGGTGTTCAGGCCGCGCACGTTGAGGCCGTCGCGCATGATCACGCCGCCGCCGAGGAAGCCGATCCCGGAGACTACATAGGCGGCGATCCGTGAAGCGTCGCCGGCCAGGCCGGGCACGCCCTGAGTCATCAGCACGAACAGGCAGGCGCCAGTGCTGACCAGCGCGTTGGTGCGCAGGCCTGTGAGGCGTTGGCGCAGCTGGCGTTCGGCGCCGATCAGGGCGCCCAGGACCAGCGCGACCGCGACACGCAGGAGAAATACTTTCCAATCCATGTTTCACCTCGTTGCCGGCCGACGGCCGGAGCTGGCGCGGGCCGACGGTCCGCGCGGATAAGGGACGATGGATTGCGCAGGACCGCGGCTTCCCGCTGCGCGTTGGCGCGAGGGAAGGGACACGAAGGGAAAATGGGGATGCGTCATCCCGGACGGGATGCGGATCGCCACTGTCCGCCATGTTCGGCGAGGCAGTGGCAGAGGGTTCTGCTGGACTAGCTCGCCGGATGGACCTGTCGCAATCGACTAGGGCTGTTGTCCAATGCAGGACTCCTGTGTGGGTTACAGAATGCGGGCGGCACCTTAAGCCTGGAGGATAGGCGCGTCAAGTTAAGATTGGGTTTCATTCAGCTTGCGTTCGGCAAGGCCAGTGTGGCGCTTCGGGTTACACTGTGCGGCTTTCCCTCACCAGGCAGTGCCAAGCATGAGTGGTCGTTACGCCCTGTTCCGCTGGAATCCGTCGCTGGCGGCCCTGCCGGGCTTTCCGGCGGATTGGCGGGCGCACTGGAACATTTCTCCGGCGAACCAGGTGCTGATGGTTCGCGAGGACGCCGGTGCGCGCCGCGCCGACCTGGCGCGCTGGGGGCTGACCCCGGCCTGGCTCACCGACCTGTCGCGTACGCCCAGCCACGCGCGGGCGGAAACCCTCGCCGAGCAACCGATGTTCCGCGAGGCGTTCCAGCAGCGCCGCTGCCTGCTGCCGGCCAACGGCTTCTATGAATGGCGTGGGGTGCGTAAGCGTCCGTACTGGGTCTCCACCGGCGAGCGCCTGTTATTCTTCGCCGGCATCTGGGAGGCCTATCCGGTGCATGGACAAACCTGGCTCAGCGTGGCCCAGGTATCCCAGGCGGCCGCCGAGTTCCGCCGGCCGCTGCTGCTCGACGAGGCCGAGCAGGATACCTGGCTGGCTCCGGACACGCCGCTGCCGGCGCTGATAAGCCTGCTCGCCAAGCCCCAGCCGAACCTGCGCAGCGTGGCCCTGGCCGGCTTCGTCAACAAGCCTGAAACCGACGGGCCGGAGTGCCTGACCCCGGCCTGACGCTAGACCCTGAACTGATTCACCAGGCGCCGCTGCTGCTCGGCCAGGCGGGTCAGCTCGGCGCTGGCCTGCGAGGCCTCGTCGGCGCCGCCGGCCACCTGGTTGGCGACCTGGCCGATGTTGGCGACGTTGCGGTTGATGTCCTCGGCCACCGCGCTCTGCTCCTCGGCGGCGCTGGCGATCTGGGTGTTCATGTCGTTGATCACCGATACCGCCTGGGTGATCGATTCCAGCGCCTCGGCCGCCTGGCGCGCATGGCGCACGCTGTCGTCGGTGCGCTCCTGGCTGTCCTGCATGACCTTCACCACGTCGCGGGTGCCCTGCTGCAACTGCTGGATCATGCTCTGGATTTCTTCGGTGGCCTGCTGGGTCTTCTGCGCCAGGTTGCGTACCTCGTCGGCCACCACCGCGAAACCGCGACCCTGCTCGCCGGCGCGGGCGGCCTCGATGGCGGCGTTGAGGGCGAGCAGGTTGGTCTGCTCGGCGATACCGCGGATCGCCACCAGGATCGCGTTGATGTTTTCGCTGTCCTTGGCCAGGTTCTGCACCACTCCGACCGCGCGGCCAATCTCGCTGGCCAGGGCCTGGATCGCCGCCGAGCTGCTTTCGACGATCTGCTTGCCCTGGTGCGCGGCCTGGTCCGCGTGGTTGGCTGCCTCGGCGGCGTGGGTGGCGTTGCGCGCCACGTCCTGGGCGGTGGCGGTCATCTCGTGGACCGCGGTGGCCACCAGTTCGATCTCCGCCAGTTGCTGCTGCACGCCCTGGTTGGTGCGGATGGCGATGTCGGCGGTGTGCTCCGAGGAGTCGCTGACCTTCTGCACCGATTGCACCACCTGGCCGATCATGTTCTGCAGTTTGCCAAGGAAGGTATTGAAGCCCTTGGCGATGGAGCCCAGCTCGTCGGCGCGCTCGCTGCTCAGGCGGCGGGTGAGGTCGCCTTCGCCCTGGGCGATGTCGTCGAGCATGCCGACCAATTGGCGCAGCGGCCGGGCGATGCCGTAGCCGACCAGCCAGACCACCAGCAGGCCGAGGGCCGCTACCACCAGGCCGGCCAGGCTCATGCCGAGGATATCCTGCTGGCGCTGGTCGCTCAGCTCGCCCTGGAGTTGCTGCAGTTCGCCGAATACCGCCGCCTGGGGAATCTGCAGCATGAGGGTCCAGCGCACGCCGCTGTCGGCGATGGTGAAAGGCAGGAACAGCTCGATGTGGCCGTGCTCGGCGTCGATGTCGTAGAGCGGCTGGTCGACCGTGAGGTTTTTCAGGTTGTCCACTTCGTTGCCGTCGAGGACGCTGCCGGCGGGCTCGCCGAGCTTGCTGTCGTCGCGGGTGTAGGCCACCAGGCGGCCGTTGCTGGCGATCAGCGCCATTTCCCCGGCGCCATCGTAGAGCTGCTGGTCGGCGCGCTTGAGCAGGTCCTGGATGAAGGCCAGCGAGAGGTCGGCACCGACTGCGCCGCGGAACTGGTCACCGACCATGATCGGCACGTTGAAGGACGACATCATCACGGTCTTGCCGCCCATTTCGTAAGGGGCCGGGTCGATGATGCAGGGACGCTTGTTCTCTTTCGGACAGGCATAGAACTCGTTCTCGCGCACCCCGGTGGGCAGCAGCTTTTCGCTATCGATGCTGTCGGCCATGGCCTCCACGATCGGCTTGCCGTCGGCGCCGCGATACCACCAGGGCAGGTAGCGGCCGTCCGGGCCGTAGCCCTTGCCGGGTTGCCCGGCGAAGGCGGCATCGGTATCGAAGGCATTGGGTTCCCAGGCCATGAAGGTGTCGAGCAGCTTGGGGTTGTTCTGCACGGTGCTGCGCAGCAGCGCGGAGATTTCGTCGCGGCTGGCGTTCAGCTGCGGCATGCCGTCGGCGCCCGGCTCGCCGAGCAGGCGGGTGCTGTTGGCCAGGCCGTGGACCACCGTCAGCGGATACTCCAACTCGCGCTGGATCTGGCTGACCTGGGCGCGGGCCAGGGCCACCAGGCGCTCGTTGATGACCTTCTCCAACAGGCCCTGGGTGCGTTGCTGCACCAGCTCCTGCGTTCGCGCGCCGGCGAACAGGGCGTACAGCACCAGCACCACGACGACGCTTAGAACGCTGGCGCCGGCGAGGGCGGCGACAGAAAACTGGATCGACTTGAGCTTCATGATGGGACTTCTGACCCTTGTTGGAATTGTCTCTGAGGAGCTTATCGGCAGGAGGACGGCAAATCCTTAATCGGCCGTCGGAGATTTCCTCGCCAACGGCTGTTGCCCGCGTTCGAGGCGCGGCCTACCATGCGCTCGGCCTTCAGAGGAGAACAAAGGACCATGGCTCATCCCTTCCGATTCGCCACCCTCGCCGGCGCGCTGCTGCTCGCCGGTTGCCAGGCAGTGAACACCACCAGTGGCGGCGCCGTCGGCGTCGACCGCAAGCAATACATGTTCAGCATGTTGTCCAGCCAGGAAGTCGACCAGATGTACGCCCAGTCGTACCAGAAGACTCTCGGCGAGGCGAAAAGCGCCGGCGTGCTCGATACCAGCAGCGCCGACGCGCGGCGAGTCAAGGCGATCGCCCAGCGGCTGATCCCGCAGACCGCCGCCTTCCGCCCGGACGCCACCGGCTGGAACTGGGAAGTCAATGTGGTGAAGAGCGACGAGCTCAACGCCAACTGCGGTCCCGGCGGCAAGATCATTTTCTACACCGGGCTGATCGACAAGCTGAAGCTCACCGACGACGAGATAGCCGCGGTGATGGGCCACGAGATCGCCCACGCCCTGCGCGAGCATGGGCGCGAGGCCATGTCCAAGGCCTACGGCGTGCAGGTGGCCAGCCAGATCGGCGCCCTGGCCGGCCTCGGCCAGGAAAGCCTGCAACTGGCCAATACCGGCGTCGACTACCTGATGACCCTGCCCAACAGTCGTGCCAACGAGAACGAAGCCGACCTGATCGGTCTCGAGCTGGCCGCCCGCGCCGGCTACAACCCGGAAGCGGCGATCACCCTCTGGCAGAAGATGGGCAGGGCCAGCGGCGGCGCCAGCCAGCCCGAGTTCACCAGCACCCACCCCTCCGACAGTTCGCGGATGGCCAATCTCCAGGCCGCGATTCCCAAGGTGATGCCGCTGTACCAGCAGGCCAGGCGCGGCAAGTGAGGCCAGGGCGCGCGGTCGCGGGGGGCGGCCGGCGCGCCGACAGGCTTACCATCGGAAACGCCTGTTGTGTATTTCCGTAACCTGCTGTTTGGTATCTCGCCGGTGTTCGGCCTAGACTGCTGGCCGACCCGCTTGCGGGACCCGTGGACGAACAGCCACTCTCACGCCCTGGAGCTCATGTGAAATACGCCGTACTCGGAGCCACCGGCCTGCTGGGACATCACGCCGCGCGCGCCATCAGGGCCGCCGGTCACGATCTGGTGCTGATCCACCGTCCTTCTTCGCAGATCCAGCGTCTCGCCTATCTGGAGCCCGAGTGCCGGGTCGCCGAGATGCTCGACCACGCCGGCCTGGAACGCGCCCTGCGCGGCCTCGACGGGGTGATCTTCAGCGCCGGCTACTATCCTTCGCGGCCGCGCCGCTGGCAGGAGGAAGTGGCCAGCGCGCTGGGCCAGACCAACCCGTTCTATGCCGCCTGCCTGCAGGCCAGGGTGCCGCGCATCCTCTATGTCGGTTCGGCATATGCCATGCCCCGCCATCCCCAGGGACTACCGGGCCACGAGGGGTTGTTCTACGACAGCCTGCCGAGCGGCAAGAGTTCCTACGTGCTGTGCAAATGGGCGCTCGACGAGCAGGCCCGGGAGCAGGCGCGCAACGGCCTGCCGGTGGTGATCGGGATTCCCGGCATGGTACTCGGCGAACTGGACATCGGCCCGACTACCGGGCGCGTGATCACCGCCATCGGCAATGGCGAGATGACCCACTACGTCGCCGGCCAGCGTAACGTCATCGATGCCGCCGAAGCCGGGCGCGGACTGCTGATGGCCCTTGAGCGCGGGCGTATCGGCGAGCGCTACCTGCTGACCGGGCACAACCTGGAAATGGCCGACCTGACCCGGCGCATCGCCGAGCTGCTCGGCCAGCCTGCGCCGCAGCCGATGTCGATGGCCATGGCTCGCGCGCTGGCCACCCTGGGCCGCTTGCGCTACCGGGTCAGCGGCCAGTTGCCGCTGCTCGACGAAACCGCCATCGAGGTGATGGCTGGCGGGCAGTTCCTCGATGGACGCAAGGCCCGCGAGGAACTCGGCTTCTTCTCCACCACCGCCCTCGACGACACCCTGCTGCGCGCCATCGACTGGTTCCGCGACAACGGCTATTTCAATGCCTAGGACGGTTGGCTAGGGCAGCGCTTTTTCCGCGAAGGGTCGGGTCTGCAGTCCCAGCTGGGCGCGAAAGCTCTCCATGTCGAACATGGTGCACAGCTCCTGCAACTGGCCCTGCGGGTTGAACACCCAGAAGCCCATCGCGGAAATGCTCAGCACCTTGTCGCTGGCCGGATAGCCCAGGGTCGGCCGGACGATGGTGCCGATCAGCGTGCTCCAGGTGAACACCTTGCGTTCCTCGCCGATGCAGTCTTCGACCACGACCTCCAGGTCCGGCATCGCCGTGCGGATGTCCTGCAGCAGGCGGATATAGCCGGCGGTATCCAGGGGACGGCCGATGAACGAGCTTTTGTAGAGGAAATCCTTGCTGTGCAACTGCTCCACCAACGCCATGCGGCCCTTGTTCCAGGACAGCTCGATGTGATGGCGGGCGAGTCGTTTCAGGTCGTGTGAGGGCATCTCCGGCTCTCGAGGGCGAGTGGTGGGGCAGGCATCCGGTGCCTGCCTGAACTGTAGCCGTTCCTATGCATTTTGCATTGGCCGCCCAGCCATCCCGGGCCCGGCGGCGCAGTCCTTCAGAGCCAGCCGGTCAATTGCGCGGCGTGCCAGGCGGCGTACAGGCCAAGTGCGGCGAAGGCGGCCGCGGCCAGGCGGCGGATCAGGGTCAGCGGCAGCTTGTCGGCGGCCAGGTTGCCGATCAGTACCACCGGTACGTTGGCGATCAGCATGCCCAGGGTGGTGCCGATCACCACCAGCCAGAAATGCGGATACTGGGCGGCCAGCATGACCGTGGCGACCTGGGTCTTGTCGCCCATCTCGGCGAGGAAGAACGCGATCAGGGTGGTGAGGAAGGGGCCGTATTTCTTCAGTCCGGACTCTTCGTCGTCGAGCTTGTCCGGTACCAGCGTCCACAGGGCGACGGCGATGAAGGAGGCGGCGAGGATCCAACTGAGGGTGGCTTCCGAGAAGAAGCTGGCGACCCAGGCGCCCACCGCGCCGGCAGCGAAATGGTTGGCCAGGGTGGCGGCGACGATGCCGGCGATGATCGGCCACGGCTTGCGGAAACGCGCCGCGAGCAGGAGTGCCAGCAACTGGGTCTTGTCGCCGATTTCCGCGAGGGCAACGATGAGGGTAGGGACGAACAGCGATTCCATCAGGCTTCCTAAGGGGCGGGTCGACCAATCACCATGACACGCGCCATCTGCCCGCCCCGGGTCAGATCGTGCGTGTCATAGGTCTTGTCAAACCCTTGGCCTGTCTGGGCAGGCTTGGGTCGCGCGCGCCATGGTCTGCGGACCAAGTGTGTTGACGCGTGCCGGGCGAGGCCGGTGCGGCGCTCGCGGGAGACTACTCCCCTAGGACGGGGCGCATTCTGCCCAAGCCGGGCGGCTTGGGCAAGCCCGGGACGGAAACTTTCGTCCGGGAGGGCGGCGAGGGAGCCTGATCGCAAGGAAACGTGCCGGCATCCGCAGCGATCCGCGAGGAATCGCTGGGCGGCAGGGTGAGTCAGGTATTGGTCGGGCTGACGTCCATTTCGTGGTAGCGAACGAAGCGTGCGCGCTTCTTCCAGCGGTATCCCAGCCAGATCGCCAGGAACAGCGGCAGGCTGATATAGGTGGCGAGGAGGCCGATCCAGTCGATGCGTTCGCCCACCAGCGCCTGGTAGTTCTGCCCGAGGGTGATGACCATGCACAGGGCGAAGGCGAACAGCGGGCCGAAGGGGAACAGCTTGGCCCGGTAGGGCAGGTCTTCCAGGCGGCCGCCCTGGGCCAGGTAACCCTTGCGGAAGCGATAGTGGGAGATGGCGATGCCCAGCCAGGCGATGAAGCCGCACATGCCCGAGGTGTTCAGCAGCCATGTGTAGACGGTGCTGTCGCCGAAGGCCGAAGTGAGGAAGCACAGGGCGCCGACCAGGGTAGTGGCGTACAGCGCGTTGCGTGGCACGCCGCTGCGCGAGACGCGGGAGAACAGGCGCGGTGCCTTGCCCTCTAGGGCGAGGTTGTAGAGCATCCGGGTCGAGGCGTACATGCCGGAGTTGCCGGCGGAGAGGATCGCCGAGAGGATCACTGCGTTCATCACCCCGGCCGCCGCGGCGAAGCCGGCGCGCTCGAAGAGCAGGGTGAAGGGCGACACGCTGATGTCGCTGGCATCGTTCTTCAGCAGGTTCGGGTCGGTGTAGGGAATCAGCATGCCGATCACGAAGATCGCCAGGATGTAGAACATCAGGATGCGCCAGAACACCTGGCGAATGGCGATCGGGATGTTCTTCCGCGGATTTTCCGATTCACCGGCGGCGATGCCGATCAGTTCGGTGCCCTGGAACGAGAAGCCGGCGATCATCGCCACCCCGACCATCGCCTGGAAGCCGCCGACGAAGGGCGCGTCGCCCATGGTGAAGTTGCTGAAGCCGGGCGACTCCACGCCATGCATGATGCCGAAGATGGTCGCCAGGCCGACGCCGATGAAGATCACCACCGTGACTACCTTGATCAGGGCGAACCAGAATTCGCTCTCGCCGAAGCCGCGCGCGGAAATCACGTTGAGGCCGAACATGATGCCCAGGAAGATCGCGCTCCAGTAGATGCCCGGCACCTCGGGGAACCAGAAACTCATCACCAGTTGCGCTGCCACCAGCTCCGCGGCGATGGTCACCGCCCAGTTGTACCAGTAGTTCCAGCCGAGGGCGAAACCGAAGCCATCTTCGACGAACCGGCTGCCATAGGTACAGAACGAGCCGGAAACGGGCATGTAGGCGGCCATCTCGCCGAGACTGGTCATGAGGAAGTACACCATCAGCCCGATCAGGGCGTAGGAAAGCAGCGCACCGCCGGGCCCGGCGGTGGCCACTGTGGCCCCGGAGGCGACGAACAGCCCGGTGCCGATGGAGCCGCCGATGGCGATCATGTTCAGGTGGCGCGGCTTGAGCACCCGCCGCAATTGCTGGCCCTGGCTGGCGTTCAGGTCAGTCATCGGCGGCCTCCCGGCGGGTGGCCATGGAAGGGTCTGGCTGCGGGCGTGCGGGCAGGGAGAGGAAAAGCTTCATTCACAGGGTTCCAGGCAGAAATCAGGAGCGACGGGCGGAGTAGATGCGGAAACCGTCGCCTTCGGCGAGTGTCCGGCAGGGGCCGAGGTGGCGTTCGATCAACGGCGGGTACTTCAGGAAGCTGTTGGCGACCAGGCGCAGTTCGCCGCCCGGCGCCAGGTGCTCGGCGGCGCGTTGCAGCAGGCGCTCGGAGGCCTGGTAGTCGGTGTGCACGCCCTGGTGGAAGGGCGGATTGCTGACGATCGCGGCGAGTTCGCGCGGCGCGCCGTCGATGCCGTCGGCGGCGATCACTTCGCCGTCCAGGCCGTTGGCGGCGAGGGTCAGTCGGCTGCTCTCGACAGCGAAGGCGTCGACGTCGAGCAGGCTCAGGCGACTGGCGGGGTAGCGACGCTTGAGGACCGCCCCGAGTACCCCGGCACCGCAGCCGAAGTCCAGCAGATGGCCGCCGGGCAGGGCTTGCAGTTGCCCCAGCAACAGCGCGCTGCCGCGATCCAGGCGGCCATGGCTGAACACCCCCGGCAGGCTCACCACCTGCAGCTCGCCATCGGCCAGCGGCAGGCTGTAGCGCTGGGCCAGGGCGTGCAGGTCGGGCTCGGCCGGCGCCTGTTCGATACGCACCTGCCAGAGCTGGCAATGCCGCGCGCTATCCAGTTTGCGGGGCTTGCCGTAGGCGGCCAACTGCTTGCTCGCGCGCTCGATCCCGCCGCGCTTTTCGCCGACCAGGAAGAGTTCGCCGCCGGGCAGGCGGGCGGCCAGGCTGGCCAGCAGGTAGTCGGTCAGTTCGCGGGACTTGGGCAGGAACAGAACGGCCGAAGTCCAGGCGCCGGTCGGCGCGCGCGTGTCGAAACGGCTACGGTCGGGGAAGCGGGCGTCCAACTGCGCCTGCTCGCCGGCGTGCCAGCTCCAGCCCTGGGCCTGCGGTAGCTCGGCGAGCAGGTCGTCGGCGGGCAGGCCGGCCAGCAGCAGCGGGGTCGCGAAGAGGTGGCGCTGGCGCAGCAGCACTTCACTGCGAGGGTCCATGCGGGCTCCGGAAAAAATGGGAAATCTTAACAGGCTTGGGCCTGGCATACCCGCATGGATTGTCGGCGAGGATCGCCGTTCATCCGTGCGCGGTGCCCGCAGCGCCGTATCAGCCGGCGTTGACTACCCGCAGGGCGCGCCCGGCCTTCCATGCCTCTGCGTTTTCCGCCAGTTGGCCGACGATGCGCTGCCGCGCCTCGCGACTGCCCCAGGCGTTATGGGGGGTGACGATCAGGCGCGGGATGTCGGGGGACAGCAGCGGATTGCCGTTTCTCGGCGGCTCGACGCTGAGCACGTCGGTGGCGGCGCCGCCCAGGTGGCCGCCGCGCAGGGCGTCGGCCAGCGCCTGTTCGTCGACCAGGCCGCCACGGGCGGTATTGACCAGGAAGGCGCCAGGCTTCATCAGCGCCAGTTCGGCGGCGCCGAGCATCCCGCGGGTGTCCTCGGTCAGCGGGCAGTGCAGGGTCAGGGCGTCGACCCGTGGCAGGAGTTCGCCAAGCGGCAGGCGGTCCGCCCGGGCGGGCCGTCCTGGCAACTGACCGAGCAGTACACGCATGCCGAACGCCTCCGCCAGCCTCGCCACCGCCCCGCCCAGTTCGCCATGGCCGAGCAGGCCGAGGGTCTTGCCTTCCAGTTCGACGATGGGGAAGTCCAGCAGGCAGAACTGGCTGGATTGCTGCCAGCGGCCGCTGCGTACCGCCTGCTGGTAGTCCGGCAGGCGCGTAGCCAGGGCCAGCAGCAGCGCGAGGGTGTGCTGGGCTACCGAGGGCGTGCCGTAGCCATGGCAGTTGGCGACGACGATACCGCGCTCGCGAGCGGCAGCGAGATCGATGTTGTTGGTGCCGGTAGCGCTGACCAGGATCAATTCCAGCTCTGGGCAGGCGGCGATGCATTGCGCGTCGATCGGCGCCTTGTTGCTGATCGCGACCCGCGCACCGTGCAGCCGCGCGGCGACTTCCTGCGGCTGGCTGGCGGCATGCAGTTGCAGCTCGTCGAAGGCGGCGTGCAGGGGACGCATGTCCAGATCGCCGAGGTCGAGGGAGGCATGGTCGAGGAAAACGGCGCGCAGGGCATGGCTCATGGACGGTTCCTTGGCGGCAGCGGACGGGGGCTGCCTAGCCTAGCAAACCCGCGTGCCAGGGAGGTCTTCCGGTTTTCTTGACAGTGATTATCCAGAAAGTATTGTCAGTTTTTTGACGGTATTACATATTTAACCTCTGTAGTGTCATTTTTGAGTCACTCCGACGAACGGTCGCCCTTTCAAGTGGACAATTTTTGATCTGAAAGGCATTTTTTTGGCACACAAGGCGCAATGTGAATTGCTTCTCAGATTTTCGTCATTTAACTGACGAAATGCAGTGCTGGAAAACTGACGTGCGCCACGCAGATAGGGAGATTTTCATGGTCCGTCCGGATAGCCAGCGCGGCAAGCGCACCTCTTCGAAAGCTGGTAGGGAAGGGCGTTTCGTCCTTGCCGCCAGCAGCACCCTCATGTTCGCCATCGCCAGCATCAACGCGGCCATGGCGGCACCTACCGGTGCCCAGTTCAACCCCAACGAGATCAAGATCAGCCAGCAGGGCAAGACCACGCTGATCGACCAGAGCACCCAGCGCGCGATCATCAACTGGAAGGGCTTCGACGTCTCCGCCGACGAGGCGGTGCGCTTCAACCAGCCCGGCGTGACCTCGTCGACCCTGAACCGGGTCACCGCAGGCCAGGAAAGTGTGATCGCCGGGCGCATCTCCGCGCCCGGCCAGGTGATCATCTACAACTCCAACGGCGTGGTATTCAGCGGCTCGGCCAAGGTCGACGTGGGCTCCCTGATCACCACCACGGCGAACATCAGCGACGAACACTTCCGCCAGGGCAAGCTGATCTTCGACCAGCCCGGAAACCCCGACGCGCGGATCGTCAACGACGGCAGCATCAGCGTCGCGGAGAAAGGCCTGGCGGCCTTCGTCGCGCCGTCCGTGGCCAACAACGGCGTGATCAACGCCCGTCTCGGCACCGTGGCGATGGCCGCCGGCAACGCCGCGACCATCGACCTCTACGGCGATGGCCTGGTGTCCATCGCCGTGACCGACCCGGTTACCCGCAAGCCGCAGGATGCCCAGGCGCTGGTCAGCAACGGCGGCGCGATCCAGGCCGACGGCGGTAGCGTGCTGATCACCGCCGAGCAGGCTTCCCGGGTGGTCGACAACGCGGTCAACCTGTCCGGCGTGATCCTCGCCCGCGGCACCGAGGTGCGCGAGGGCAGCGTAGCGCTGGTAAGCAAGTCCGGGGACATCCAGGTCGCCGGCAAGATCGACGTCAGCGGTCCGAAGAGCGGCGGCGACGTGCTGGTCAGCGGGCAGCAGGTGGCCCTGGCGAGCACCGCCAGCATCGACGCCCGCGGCGCCGCACAGGGCGGCAGCGTGCGCATCGGCGGCGACTTCCAGGGCCGCGGCGAGTTGCCACGAGCGAAGAACGCTACGCTGGCCAAGGGCGCCAGCATCGACGTCTCGGCTACCGGCAAGGGCAATGGCGGCCTGGCGGTGGTCTGGTCCGACGGCAATACCCGCATGGACGGGCGGATCCTCGCGCGCGGCGGCGCCCAGGGCGGCAACGGCGGCCTGGTGGAGACCTCCGGCAAGGTCAACCTGAGCATCGCCGACAGCGCCTACGTCAGCGTCGCCGCACCCTACGGCAACGGTGGCACCTGGCTGCTCGACCCGACCACCCTGCGCATCGTCGCATCCGGCGGCACCTCCGGCTCGGTGGGGGGCGCCAACGGCGCCAGCGGCGACGCGACGGTGAATGCCTCGGTGGTTACCGGTGCGCTGGCAGGCGGCAAGGTGACCCTCAGCGCCAGCGACCGGCTGTCGGTGGAAGCGCCGCTGATCACCAGCAACCTGGGCGGCGCCAGTCGCGGCCTGGAGCTGATCGCCACCGGACCTGCCGGTGCGGTGGATATCTCTGCGCCGATCCTGTTCCGCAACGGCAGCCTGGCAATCCGCGCCGGCGGCAACATCAGCTTCCTCAGCGGCGGCACGCCGCAGACCAGCGGCATCGTCGACCTGGGCAGCGGCACCCTGTGGATGCAGACCAGCACCGCCGGCAAGATCAGCCAGCAGGCCGGTACCGCATTGATCGCCGCCAACCTCGCCGGCCGCGCTGGTAGCATCGACCTGGCTTCCTGGGACAACTACGCCGGCAACCTGGCGCTGCAGACCTTCAACGGTACGCTCAAGTACCGGCAGAGCAACGCCACCGGCGTGACCACGAGCGGCACGGTGTTCGATCCGTTCATCAACCAGAGCATGACCGGCACCGCGCAGAACATCGTCTCCAGCGTCGGCACGCGGATTCTCGAGGCCAACAGCGTCGGCACCACCGGCAACTACACGCTGACCGCCGACGGCAACAGCGAGTTCGACCGCCTGGTGTTCACCGCGCTGCCCTATCGGCGGGTCAGCGGTTCCGCCAGTTTCCCGACCAACGACTCGTCGGACTACCTGGTGACCAACCTGCGCTACCAGGTCAACGGCAGCAACGTCACCGCCACCCCGAACGGCGGTGCGCCCAGCGGGTTCACCGTCGCCGCCGGCAACGGCAGCGTCACCACCTGGACCGGAAACTGGGGCACCAGTTGGGGCGTCAAGGGCTTCGGCGGCGTGATCGGCGTGACCGACGAGCTGCAGTACGACGTCGGCACCGGCCTGACCGAGGAACTGATCTTCGGCCTCGGCGGCAAGACCAGCCGCGTCGATACCCGCCTGGACCTGTTCATGCGCGAGGGAGCGTTCAACAGCTTCGCCGAGCGCGCCCAGGTGGAGATGTTCAAGACCACCACCACTGCCGGCGACATCCTTTCCCGCCAGCAGACCGCCACCCTGACCGCCAATGACGCTACCCGCGTCTACGGTGATGTGAATCCGACTCTGACGGCCACGATGTCCGGCATCAACGCCATCGACGCCTACGTCAACAGTCAGTTCAACGACCTCTACCAGGCGACCGCCAGCACCACGGCGACCCAGGCGTCGAATGTCGGGCAGTACGCGATCACCGGTAACGCCAATGGCAGCGAGTATTTCAGCCAGCGTTACCAACTGGTGCGCCAGGACGGCAAGCTGACCGTCACGCCGGCGCAATTGATCGTCAGCGCCGACGCCAAGACCAAGGTCTATGGCGACGCCGATCCGACCCTCACCTACCAGGTCAGTGGCCTGAAGAACAGCGATACCGCCGCTGGCGTGCTGAGCGGCAACCTCGGCCGGGTGGCCGGGGAGAACGTCGGCAACTACGGGATACTCCAGGGCGGGCTGGGCCTCAACACGGCCAATTACACCCTCAGCTACGTCGGCAACGACCTGCGCATCACCCCGGCACAACTGAACGTGATCGCCGATGCCAAGACCAAGGTCTACGGCGACCTGGATCCGGCGCTGACCTACCAGGTCTCCGGTCTCAAGCGCGGCGATACCGCCGGTGCCGTGCTCAACGGCGGCAGCCTGAGCCGCGTGGCTGGCGAGAACGTCGGCGTGTACGGCATCAACCAGGGTGGACTGGGCCTGGTCAGCAGCAATTACACCCTGAACTACCAGGGCAATAACCTGACCATCACCAAGGCACTGCTCAATGTGATCGCCGATGCCAAGACCAAGGTCTATGGCGATGCCGATCCGGCACTGACCTACCAGGTGTCCGGGCTGAAGAACGGCGACACCGCCGGTGCCGTGCTCAACGGCGGCAGCCTGAGCCGCGTGGCTGGCGAGAATGTCGGCGTGTACGGCATCAACCAGGGTGGACTGGGCCTGCTCAGCGCGAACTACGACCTGAGCTACCAGGGCAATAACCTGACCATCACCAAGGCGCTGCTGAATGTGATCGCCGATGCCAAGACCAAGGTCTACGGCGATGCCGATCCGAGCCTGACCTACCAGGTCAGCGGCCTGAAGAATGGCGATACCGCTGGCGCGGTGCTCAACGGCGGCAGCCTGAGCCGCGTGGCTGGCGAGAATGTCGGCGTGTACGGCATCAACCAGGGCGACCTGGCATTGAACAGCGGCAACTACGATCTGAGCTACCAGGGCAACAACCTGACCATCACCAAGGCGCTGCTGAATGTGATCGCCGACGCCAAGACCAAGGTCTATGGCGATGCCGACCCGAGCCTGACCTACCAGGTCAGCGGCCTGAAGAATGGCGATACCGCTGGCGCGGTGCTCAATGGCGGCGGCCTGGTTCGTGTCTCCGGCGAAAACGTAGGCAACTATGCGATTCAGCAGGGTGGCCTGGGTCTGGTCAGCGGTAACTATGACCTGGCTTACCAGGGCAACAACCTGACCATCACCAAGGCGCTGCTGAATGTGATCGCCGACGCCAAGACCAAGGTCTACGGCGATGCCGATCCGAGCCTGACCTACCAGGTCAGCGGCCTGAAGAACGGTGATACCGCTGGCGCGGTGCTCAACGGTGGCAGCCTGAGCCGCGTGGCTGGCGAGAATGTCGGCGTGTACGGCATCAACCAGGGCGACCTGGCATTGAACAGCGGTAACTACGACCTGAGCTACCAGGGCAATAACCTGACCATCACCAAGGCGCTGCTGAATGTGATCGCCGACGCCAAGACCAAGGTCTACGGCGATGCCGACCCGAGCCTGACCTACCAGGTCAGCGGCCTGAAGAATGGCGATACCGCTGGCGCGGTGCTCAATGGCGGCGGCCTGGTTCGTGTCTCCGGCGAAAACGTAGGCAACTATGCGATTCAGCAGGGTGGCCTGGGTCTGGTCAGCGGTAACTATGACCTGGCTTACCAGGGCAACAACCTGACCATCACCAAGGCACTGCTGAATGTGATCGCTGATGCCAAGACCAAGGTCTACGGCGATGCCGATCCGAGCCTGACCTACCAGGTCAGCGGCCTGAAGAACGGTGATACCGCCGGTTCGATCCTGACCGGTGGGTTGAACCGCGCCGCAGGCGAGAACGTGGGTGTGTATGGCATCAACCAGGGCGACCTGGCATTGAACAGCGGTAACTACGACCTGAGCTACCAGGGCAATAACCTGACCATCACCAAGGCACTGCTGAATGTGATCGCCGACGCCAAGACCAAGGTCTACGGCGATGCCGATCCGAGCCTGACCTACCAGGTCAGCGGCCTGAAGAATGGCGATACCGCTGGCGCGGTGCTCAATGGCGGCGGCCTGGTTCGTGTCTCCGGCGAAAACGTAGGCAACTATGCGATTCAGCAGGGTGGCCTGGGTCTGGTCAGCGGTAACTATGACCTGGCTTACCAGGGCAACAACCTGACCATCACCAAGGCACTGCTGAATGTGATCGCTGATGCCAAGACCAAGGTCTACGGCGATGCCGATCCGAGCCTGACCTACCAGGTCAGCGGCCTGAAGAACGGTGATACCGCCGGTTCGATCCTGACCGGTGGGTTGAACCGCGCCGCAGGCGAGAACGTGGGTGTGTATGGCATCAACCAGGGCGACCTGGCATTGAACAGCGGTAACTACGACCTGAGCTACCAGGGCAATAACCTGACCATCACCAAGGCACTGCTGAATGTGATCGCCGACGCCAAGACCAAGGTCTACGGCGATGCCGATCCGAGCCTGACCTACCAGGTCAGCGGCCTGAAGAACGGCGATACCGCTGGCGCGGTGCTCAACAGTGGCAGCCTGAGCCGCGTGGCTGGCGAGAATGTCGGCGTGTACGGCATCAACCAGGGCGACCTGGCATTGAACAGCGGTAACTACGACCTGAGCTACCAGGGCAATAACCTGACCATCACCAAGGCGCTGCTGAATGTGATCGCCGACGCCAAGACCAAGGTCTACGGCAATGCCGATCCCAGCCTGACCTACCAGGTCAGTGGCCTGAAGAACGGCGATACCGCTGGCGCGGTGCTCAACGGTGGCAGCCTGAGCCGCGTGGCTGGCGAGAATGTCGGCGTGTACGGCATCAACCAGGGTGGACTGGGCCTGGTCAGCGGTAACTATGACCTGGCTTACCAGGGCAACAACCTGACCATCACCAAGGCGCTGCTCAATGTGATCGCCGACGGCAAGACCAAGGTCTATGGCGACGCTGACCCGAGCCTGACCTACCAGGTCAGCGGCCTGAAGAACGGTGACAGCGCCGGCTCGATCCTGACCGGCGGGCTGAACCGCGACGCAGGCGAGAACGTGGGTGTGTATGGCATCAACCAGGGCGGCCTGGTGCTGACCAGTGGCAACTATGACCTGGCCTACCAGGGTAATGACCTGACCATCACCAAGGCGCTGCTCAACGTATTCGCCGATGCCAAGAGCAAGCAGGTCGGCACCGCCGACCCGGCGCTGACCTATCAGGTTTCCGGCCTGAAGAATGGCGATAGCGCCGGTCAGGTGCTCGCCGGCGGGCTCGGTCGGGTGGGCGGCGAAGCCGTAGGCCAGTACGACATCCTCCAGGGTGGGCTTGCCCTCACCAGCGGCAACTACCAGCTCAACTACCAGGGCAACCTGCTGAGCATCCTGCCGCTGCCGGTCACGCCGGGCGACCTGGGGCAACTGGCAGCGCTCTCCGACTTGCGCGAACTGCAGAAGGGGCGCGATCCGGATACTCCCGGGGATGCGGTCTACCGCACCACCACGCTGGAAAACCCGTTCCTCGAAAACCCGTTCCTGCGCGCCTACGCTCTGGGCATGGACGTCAGCGATCCTAACCTGCTGCCGGCTACCGCCGCGGGTCCGGCGGAGGACGCCAGCGCCAAGCGGGTGGGGCAGTTCACCGATCGTCCGCTCAGGGCAGAGGCCGAGAGTGGGGCGGGTTGCTCGAACCAGAGCTACCTGGCCGACTACTGGAGCTGCTTCAACAAGCCTCTGAATTTCTAACCCTTTTCGCAATGCGCACTATCGTCTCCGGGCGGTAGTGCGTCATCTGCCCGAGGTGAATGATGAAACCTTCGCAATGGACGCTTCGCTGGGTGACGCTCTGTGGCTGCGGGATGCTGGCTGCTTCCGCCGCCGCCGTGGAGTTGCCAGGGACTGTACAGCCATCCCAGCTCGATGAACGCTTCAAGCCCCGCAGCGAGCCGCAAGCCAAGCCCGAGGCGCCGCTGGTGGTGCCCAAGCAGGTCGCGCCGCAAGGCAGCGAACAGATCCGCTTCGAACTGCGCGAGATACGCATCGAAGGCAACACCCGCTATGACAAGGCGGTGCTCGAGTCCTATTACCAGCATATGCTCGGCAAGCAGGTGTCCCTGGCCGAACTGGTCGACCTGGCCAACCGCCTCACCGCCAAGTACCGCCAGGACGGCTACCTGTTGACCCAGGTAGTGGTGCCGGAGCAGAGCATCGAGGGCGGCAAGGTACGCCTGCAGGTGATCGAGGGTTACCTCGAACACGTGCAGATCAAGGGAACCGTCGATGGGCCGCGGGTGCGGGTGGAGGAACTGCTCGCACCGCTGACCGAAAAACGTCCGCTGGATGCCGATACCCTGGAGCGCGGCCTGCTGCTGGTCGGCGACCTGCCGGGGGTCAACGTGCAAAGCGTGCTCAGCCCGGGTCAGGCGCTGGGCTCGTCGAACCTCGACGTGGCCTTGCAGCAGCAGCGATACGAAGGCTTCGTCAGCCTCGACAACCGCGGTTCGCACTACACCGACCCGACCACCCTGGCCTTCGGCGCCACCGAGTTCTCCCGCCTGGGCTTCTACGAGCAGATCGACGTGCTCGGTGCGATCTCGCCGTTCAGCGATGCCACCCGCTACATCCAGTTGCGCGGCACGTTGCCGCTGGGCGGCATGTTCGCCGGCGATACCCTGCAGATCATGGGTTCCTATTCGAAGGTCAACCCGGACATCCCGGACTCGGTATTCCCCTTCGACAGCGTCAGCAAGAGCACCGAAGGCAGCATTTCCTACAACCATCCCTTCATCCGCTCGCGCTCGCAGAACCTGAGCGGCGGCCTGGCGTTGCAGTGGAAGGATACCGAGACCCGCCTGCGCGACTTCGCCAGCGACGCCTCGAACCCCGGTCGTGACCATGTGCGGGTGTTCCAGCAACGCCTGACCTATGACTGGGTCGACCGCTGGATGGGCATCAACCTGGCGGAGGTGCGCAACAACATCGGCCTGGACATGTGGGGCGCGACCAAGAAGGACGATGAACGTCGTTCCCGCGAAGTGGCCGACGGACGTTTCGTCTATCTCAACGGCAACATCGGGCGTCTGCAAGGGCTCGGCGGACCCTGGTCGGTGTATGGCGAGTTGCAATGGCAGTACAGCTTCGACCCGTTGCTGCCGAGCGAGCGCTTCGGCGTTGGCGGCAGCGGGATCGGTCGCGGCTTCGCCCCGGGCAACATCACCGGTGACCGTGGCTTCGCCCTGAAGCTCGAACCGCGCTATGGCCAGGCGGTGGGCTATAGCTGGCTGCGCAGCTACCAGGCCTACGCTTTCTACGACTGGGGCAAGACCTACAACCTCGACGTGGACGATGACGAGCAGCAGAAGCTCGGCTCGATCGGTGCCGGGGTGCGCTTCAACCTCACCGACCAGTTGTCGTTCAACCCGGAGATTGCCCGCCAGGTCATCGGCGAGCCAGCCGACCAGCGCGATGGGAAGCGCGAGACGCGGGTCCTGTTCAACGTGGTGGCGCGCTTCTGAACCCTGCCGGCCTCCGTTCCGGAGGCTGCTGACGGAGCCCCTCTCCGGTTCTGCGGAGAGGGAGGTCCGTGCTCAATTCCGAGTGTTTTTTTCAAACTTTCGATTTCTTCGATTCTTCATATCGATGCCGTCAATCCGTGTCGAGGTCGGTCGGAGAGGCGTATTCTTGCTGTAACTGCTGTGCTAGAGCGGTTATTCGCACTATTTCAAACGTCGATGAATACTATTGGCGCGCTTCGTTTTCCAATCGAGTTTCCCGAACAGAGAATGGCCCCACGTAACGAATACCTGGAGCCACTGCCATGAAACGCCCGCTGATCCTCGCCATCGCCCTTGCTACCCTGACCGCCAATGCCGCCTTCGCCGCACCGCGGGTCGAATCCATCGCCCTGCGCGGTGCCCAACAACTGATCGCCTCCGACGGTTCCGACCGTACCCTCGAGCGCCTGCGCAAGACCCAGGCGCCGCGCGTCCAGGAAGAACGCCGGGTCGCCGAAAGCGGCAGCGAGCAGACCATCGATCGCTTGCACCGCGACATGACCAGCCGCGAGGCGCGCCTGGCCGAGAACGGCAGCGAACAGACCGTCGACCGTCTGCACAAGGACATGGGGCGCGTCGATCTGCGCCTGGCCGACAACGGTAGCGAGCGCACCGTCGACCGCCTGCATCGGGAGATGCGGCGCCCCGCCTGACACCGCGGATCACGCCGCAAGGTGCGAGAAAAGCCCGGCTCGATGCCGGGCTTTCTTATTGCCGAGAAGGTGCGGTGTTCCATGGGGAGGACGGATAACGCCCCAGGCGTTATCGCCGATACGCCGCTGTCGGGGCAGCGACGCGCGACGGCATTGGCCTCAGTGCAGGCGGTCGCGTTGCGCCAGGCTAGGGAACAGCTTCATCCACGCTCCGGTGACCACCAGGGTGCCGATCCCGCCGAGGACCACTGCCGGTACCGTGCCGAACCAGTGTGCGGTGAGCCCGGACTCGAACTCGCCGAGCTGGTTCGAGGCGCCGATGAACAGGCCGTTCACCGCGCTGACCCGGCCGCGCATCTCGTCGGGGGTTTCGAGCTGCACGAAGGCGCCGCGGATGACCATGCTGACCATGTCCGCGGCGCCGAGTACCACCAGCACGCCGAGGGACAGCCAGAACGATTTCGACAGGCCGAAGGCGATGGTTGCCAGGCCGAAGATGCCCACGGAGAGGAACATGATCCGCCCGACGTTGCGTTCGATGCTGAAGTGCGCCAGCCAGAACGACATCGCCAGGGCGCCCACCGCTGGAGCCGAGCGCAGCAGGCCGAGGCCCCAGGGCCCGGTGAGCAGGATGTCCTTGGCGAACACCGGGAGCAGGGCGGTGGCGCCGCCGAGGAGCACGGCGAACAGGTCGAGGGAGATTGCCCCGAAGATGTCCGGTCGGCTGCGGATGAAACGGATGCCGGCGAGCAGCGAGTCGAGGGTGGCCTTGCCCTGGGTGAGCGGCTGGTTGCGTACCGGCAGGCTGAGCGTCAGGACGCACGCGAGGACGTAGAGAGTCGCGGTCGGCACGTAGACCCAGGAGGCACCGAACGCATAGAGCAGGCCGCCGAGGGCCGGGGCGGCAATGGTCGCCGCCTGCATCGCCGAAGCCGAAGCGGCCACCGCGCGCGGGAACAGCCCGGCCGGTACCAGGTTCGGCAGCAGCGCCTGGGTGGTCGGCATTTCGAAGGCGCGGGCGGTACCGAGGGCGAAGGCGAGGACGAAGATCATGTTGCGGGTGATCTCTCCCGAAGCCGCGCCGAGCACCAGTGCCACCGCCACCAGGGCCTGGCCGGCCTGGCAGAGGGCGGCGATCCTGCGTCGGTCGTAGCGGTCGGCAACATGCCCGGTGTGGAGCATGAACAGTACCCGCGGGAGGAATTCGACCAGGCCTACCAGGCCCAGGTCGAGGACATTGCCGGTCAGTTCGTAGATGTGCCAGCCGATGGCCACGGTGAGCATCTGGAAGCCGCTGGCGGTGCAGACGCGGGCCAGCCAGAAGGCGAGGAAGGGACGATGGCGGAGCAGGGAGCTGGGTTGGCTGGACATGCTGGGGTCGGGCGTTTCGAGAGGAGGGCGGAGAGTAACATGTGGTTACCTCTTGGCTGTTGCCATTGCCGAAATCGAAGATTCAGAGAAGCGCACGAAAAGGTTGGAGCCGGCCTGGCAGGCGACCAAAGTCGAGTGTCCATGGGTCCTTCCAGCGGTAGACGGGACTTTTCCTCGGGTGCGACTTGTCGCTAAAATTAACTCCTGAGTCAGGTTTTTCCGCCTGCGTGCTCCACCTCGTCCGTCCGGACGAGCTGTTCAAGCCTGAATAACGACATGGGTGGGAACCGTACCACCCAGAGGAACTTGCATGTCCAACCGTGATATATCCCGGCGCGCCTTTCTCCAGGGCGGGTTGATCGCCGGCGTGGGTGTCACCCTGGCGCCGCTCGGCAGCCAGGCGTTCGCTGCCTTGTTCGAGAACCAGGTGACCGTTTCCGCCCAGCGCTGGATGGCGGGCAACGGCCAGGTCCGTTTCCGTAACGACGCCTTGTCCAAGGTCTGCGGCAACAAGGTGTTCGCCCGCGATATCCGCGCCAGGGACATGCCCGGCTGGCCGCAGCAGCAAGGCCACGCCATGTTGCTGAAGACCGTTCGCGCCGACCGCATCTACGAAGGCCACGACCTTTCCTGGCTGGGCGCCGAGTTGCAGCCGGACCGTATCGTCACCGCCGCCGACCTGGAGAAGGACGGCATCGTCTTCCCCGAGGCGCATTCGCCCGATCCGCTCCTGCCGCCGGGCAAGGTGCCGATGTTCATCGGCCATCCGGTGGCGATCCTGATCTGGAACGACTTCGAGCGCTTCCGCCGGGCCAAGCTCAAGCTCAAGTTCAACGACAAGGCGATCCGCTATGGCGCCCAGGCCCCGCTGTACCAGGGCGATCCCTACGGCAGCTATCGCTTCGTCCGGGTCGGCGGCAAGACGCCCTACGAGGACGACGAGTTCTCCAGCCTGAAGGACTCGATGCTGTTCCCCACCATCCTCAACCGCAAACCGGTATGGACCAGCGAGCCGAAGCTGCACGGCGACCTCACCGAGCAGGGGCTGTTCCATGCCAAGCGCATGGCCGAGCAACTGGAAAACCCGCCGCAGGACTGGCTGGTCTTCGACGAGCGCTACAAGACTCCATCGATCGAGCCGGCGGCATTGGAGCCGGACAACGGCAACGGCTGGTACGACGCGGCGAGCAAGACCTTGCACTTCGTGGTCGCCACCCAGTGCCCGTTCGAAGTCGCCTACGAAAGCGTGCACATGATCAAGCCGTCGCGCTTCGCCCTGGAGAAGCTCAACATCCATCCGGGCTATACCGTCGGCTACGGCTCCAAGGACAACAACATCTTCGTCTTCTATGCCGCGCTCGCCGCGCTGTATGGCGAGGGTGTGCCGGTGCGCCTGGCCAACGACCGCTACGAGCAGTTCCAGAGCGGCATCAAGCGCCACCCGTTCGACATCCGCTACCAACTGGCGGTAGACAGGAACGACCTCGGCTTCCGCATCTTCCGCGCCGACATGAGCGCCGACGGCGGCGGGCGCGCCAACTACAGCGCCTCGGTGGCGGCGGTGGGCGCCACCGCCGCGCAGTCGATCTACTACATGCCGCAGAACGACCTGGCGGTCACCGCCTATCATTCGCGCGGCGTGGAGGCCGGCTCGATGCGCGGCTACGGTACCCTGCAGACCATGGCCGCGACCGAGATGATGGTCGACGAGATCGCTGGCCGGCTGGGCGTCGACGCCATCGACCTGCGTCGTCGCAACGCCCTGCGCTCGGGCATGAAGAACACCCAGGGCGCGGTCCCGGCCGGTGCCCTGCGCCTGCACGAGATCCTCGACAAGGCCGCTGCCCACGAGGTCTGGAAGGACCGCGACGCACGCAAGAAGCGCTTCGACGCGGAGGACCCGGACAACTGGTATGGGGTCGGCTTCGCCATTTGCCAGAAGGACTTCGGCACCGGTGCCGAGGCGCCGATGGCGAGCATCGAGTTCAGCGCCGACGGGCGCATCAGCCTGCGCCACATCGGCACCGAGATCGGTACCGGGATGTCCACCTCGCAGGCCTTCGTGGTCGGCGACTTCCTCGGCCGTCCGGCGGACGAGGTGAAGACCGCCGAGACCGAATGGCCCGAGCTGCGGCTCACCACCAAGGGCAATCCCTACCTGATGAGCCAGGCCGAGCAGGACGCCGCGCTACGCGATCCGCGCTGGGTCGGCAAGCTGGCCTCGCCGTCGTCGGCGACCAACTCGGCGTTCTATTTCAGCCACGCCACCCGCGAAGCCGCGCGCGTGCTGTTCAACCACGGCCTGTGGCCGGCGGCCCTGGAGCTGTGGCGCAGCGGTCCGTTCGGCGGCCAGGCCAATCCCTATGTGGTGCGCCGCGAAAACGCGGTATGGGTCGACGGCCAGTTGACCGGCAACGGCCTGGCGCCGATTCCCTTCACCGAGCTGGCGAAGAAGGCCCACGAGATGGGCCTGGTCACCGGCGTCAGCGTCCACGGCTTCAACCGCTGGAGCTGGGCCGAGGCGGACTTCGTCATCGATGGCGTGCGCGAGCGCCTGCCGCTCGACGCCATGGCGGTGAAGTACGGCGACGGCGCGCCGGGAGTGAAGAAGGCGATGATGAACAGCGCCGGCTTCCACCTGCTCGACCGGCAGAATCCGGCTTATCCGGCGACCCAGCTGAACAACGCGATGGTCACCTACTACAGTCCGGTGGCGACCCTGGTCGAGCTGAAGGTGAACAAGGGCAGCGGCGAGGTGCAGGTGCTCGACCACCATTCCTGGATCGAGTGCGGCCGGGTGCTGGTGCCGGAGCTGGTCAAGGGCCAGCTGGAGGGCGGCATCGCCATGGGTATCGGCCATGCGCTGCTGGAGGAAATGCCGCTCTACGAGGGCGGCCCTGCGGAAGGGGACTGGAACTTCAACCGCTACCGGTTGCCGCGGGCGAAGGACGTGGCGGTTTGGAACCAGACGGCGGAGATCCTCCCGCCGCTGTCGCCGACCGATCCGGCCAAGGGCATCGCCGAGGTGGTGATGATCCCGGTGGTCGGCGCCATCGCCAACGCCGTGGCGCACGCCACCGGCAAGCGCGTCCGCGACCTGCCCATCACTCCCGCCCGCATCAAGGAGGCCCTCCATGGCTAACCGCAAGCTCCAGATGACCCTCAACGGTCAAGCCGTCGGTCCGGTGGAGGTCGCCGAAGACCTGCCGATGATCGACTACCTGCACGAATACCAGAACCTCACCGGCTCGCGCCTGGGCTGTGGCCAGGGCATCTGCCATGCCTGCGTGGTGATCGTCGACAATCCGGACGGCACCAGCGAGGAAGTGCGCACCTGCATCACCGGCGCGCACTACTTCGACGGCAAGAAGGTTCGCACCATCGAGGGCCATGCCCAGCGCGACGAGAATGGCGACATCCGCGAGCTGAACCCGATCCAGCAGAAGTTCGTCGACCAGTTCGCCTTCCAGTGCAGCTATTGCGCGCCGGGCTTCGTCAACGCCGCCACCGTGCTGGTGGAAAAAGCCCAGCGCCAGCCGATCAAGCGCAGCGAGCTGGAGCAGGCGATCGAGGACAGCCTCGGCCATCACATCTGCCGTTGCACCGGCTACGTGCGCTACTACAGCGCCACCCGCGACGTGCTCGACGAACTCGGCCTGGTCAAGGAGGCTTGAGGATGAAGCGGACCCTTTCCGGCCTCGCCCTGGCGCTGGCCGCGCTGTCGCCGTTCCTGGCCTCCGCCGCCGGCGCCGACGCGGCGCTGGTCAAGCGCGGCGAATACCTCGCCCGCGCCGCCGACTGCATGGCCTGCCATACCGCCGAGGGCGGCGCGCCGTTCGCCGGCGGGCTGCCGATCCAGTCGCCGTTCGGCACCATCTACGGCACCAACATCACCCCGGACAAGGAACACGGCATCGGCGCCTACAGCGCCGACGAGTTCTTCGCCGCTCTTACCGAGGGCAAGCGCAAGGACGGCGCCTACCTCTATCCGGCGATGCCCTACACCTCCTATCACCTGATCGAGCGCGAGGATGCCGACGCCATCTACGCCTACCTGATGGCCCAGGAGCCGATCGCCCGGCCGGCGCCGCAGACCAGCCTGAGCCTCCCGTTCAACGTGCGCATGGGCCTGGCCGGCTGGAACCTGCTCTACGGCAAGAGCGTGCGCTTGCAGCCGGAGGAAGGGCGCAGCGAGGCCTGGAAGCGCGGGCAGTACATGGTCGAGGTGCTCGGCCACTGCGGCGAGTGCCATACCCCGCGCAACCTGGCCGGCGCCCTGGAGCAGGACAAGCGCCTGAGCGGCGGCCTGCTCAACGGCTACCTGGCGCCCAGCCTGCTGCCCGGCGACCTTGCCGCGCGCGGTTGGACCCAGCCGGACCTGGCGAGCTTCCTCAAGCACGGCATGAGCGCCCAGGGCAGCATGTTCAACGAGATGTTCCCGGTGGTGCACCACAGCACCCAGCACCTCGACGACAGCGACCTGGCAGCCATGGCCACCTACCTGCTCGGCGACCAGCCGCCGCCGGCCAAGGTGGTCCAGGCGCTGCCCGAGGCGCAGCTGAACGACAGCGGCAAGCGCGGTCGCCAGCAGTACCTCAACGTCTGCGCCGGCTGCCACGGCGGCGAAGGCGAGGGCAAGCCGCATATCGCGGTGGCGATGAACGGCAACACTACCCTGCGCCTGCAAGACCCGCGTAATCTGTTGCGAGTGATCGAAGACGGCATCGTCGAACAGCAGTTCACCGGCTTCGAACGCATGCAACCGATGCCCGGTTTCGCCGGGAAACTCGACGACGAGCAACTCACGGACCTGCTCAACTACCTGCGTCAGACCTGGGGCGGATTGCCCGGTGACCTCGGTCCCCAACAGGTCGCGCAATTGAAGATGGAGAGCGCTTCGGCGCATACCGTCAAGGTGAAGTGAATCGTGCAACACCTCGATCTACAGGTGGTCCGCAAGGCGCTGAAGTGGTCCGTGGGCGGCGAACGGGTGTGGTTCTGTACCGTGCTCACGACCTACGGCTCGGCGCCCCGCGCGCCGGGATCGCTGCTGGCGGTGAACGCCAGCGGTGAATGGATCGGCTCGCTGTCCGGCGGCTGCGTCGAGGATGATTTCCTCGAGCGGGTCGCCGCCGGCGGTTTCCCCGATCCCGCGGTGATCGTGCGCTACGGCGAGGGCGACGACCCGAACTCGAACATCCGCCTGCCCTGCGGCGGCATCCTCGACGTACTGGTGGAAAACCTGGCGCCGGACTGCGATGTCCAGGCCCATCTGCGCGAGCTGGAGTCGGCGTTGCTTGGTCAGCGCCGCCTGCTGCGCGAGGTCGAGCTGGGCAGCGGCGCGCGCAGCCTGCGCGACGATTCCAGCCACGGCCCTCGGGCTGAACGCGACGGCGAGTGCGTGCGCTTGCGCGTCGGCGCTGCCCAGCGCCTGCTGCTGGCCGGCTATTCCAGCGTCGCCCATGCCTGCGCCGAGTTCGGCAAGGGCCTGGGCTTCGAGGTGATCCTCTGCGACCCGCGCGAAGAAGCCTTGCGCGGCGTGCTGCTGGAGGGCATCGAGATCCGTCGCGAGCTGCCCTCGCTGTTCATCGCCGACGGCGGTTGCCACGCCGATACGGCGGTGGTGGCGTTGACCCACGATCCGAAGATCGACGACCTGGCGATGCTCGAGGCGGTGCGTACCGAAGCCTTCTATATCGGCGTGATGGGATCGCGGGCGACCTCGGAGAAACGCTTCGAGCGCCTGCGGCGCATCGGCGGCCTGGGCGATGCCGAACTGGCGCGGATCCACGCGCCGATCGGCCTCAACCTGGGTAGCAAGACGCCGGCGGAAATCGCCCTGGCGGTGCTGGCGGACATTCTCCGCATCCGCAACGGCATTCCCCGCGAGCGGCTCTGATGGTCGCCGCCGACGAGGTGCTGTGCCTGGTCCTGGCGGCCGGGCAGGGGCGCCGCTTCGGCAGCGACAAGCGCCTGGCGCGCCTGGCTGATGGCACGACCCTGCTGGCGGCCAGCGTGGCGCGGGCGCGCGAGGCGTTCGCCGAGGTGCGGGTGGTGGTGCGTGCCGGAGACACCCCGGCGAGCCTGGGCCTGCCGGCGCAGCAGCGGCTTGTCCACAGCCTCGATGCATCGTTGGGCATGGGCCACAGCCTGGCCGCCGGCGTCGCGGCGGCGAGGAACAGCCCGGCCCGGGCCATCGCCGTCCTGCTCGGCGACATGCCCTGGATCGCCGCCGATACCCTCGAGCGTCTGGCCGCGATGGCCACTCCCGAAGCCATCGTGTTTCCCCTGTACGACGGTCAGCGCGGCCATCCGGTGCTGTTCGGCCGCGCTTTCTGGGACGCGCTTGCGCAACTGGACGGCGACCAGGGCGCGCGCCGTGTGCTGCAGGCCCATCGTCCGGCCTGGTGCGAGGTGCCGTGCGACGATCCGGGCGTACTCCGCGACGTGGACACCCCGGCGGCGCTCGGCTGACTATTTTCCCGCTTTCAGGATCACGAACTTCGGATTCGCCGCGACCTGCTCGACCCCGCGGAACAGCCGCTTGAGCTTGGCGTGGTAGCCCAGGTGGCGGTTGCCGACGATCCACAGTTCGCCGCCCGCCGCCAGGGCATCGCGAGCCTGGAGAAACATGCGCCAGGCGAGGAAGTCGCCGACCACCTGCTGCTGGTGGAACGGCGGGTTGCACAGGACCAGGTCCAGCGAGCCCGCCGCCTGGCCGGCCAGGCCATCGTCGGCGCGGAACGTCGCCGGCCGCTCGCCCAGCGCCGCTCGCCAGTTTTCCCGCGCCGACTGCACGGCCATGTACGACTCATCCACCAGGGCCAGCTCGGCCTGCGGGTTGAGCAGCGCGTAGGCGATGCCGAGCACCCCGTTGCCGCAGCCCAGGTCGGCGGCGCGTAGCGCGCCGAGGCTGCGTGGCAGGTGCGGGAGGAAGGCGCGGGTGCCGATGTCGAGACCCTCCCGGCAGAATACGTTGGCGTGGTTGAGCAGCGTCAGCGGCGGCTGCTCCAGGCGATAGCGGGTCGGATAGGGCGAGCGCGGCTGCGGGCGCTCCGCTGCCTCGGCGATCAGCAGGCGGGCCTTCTTCACCGCCAGCGAAGCGTGCATCGGGCCGATGTAGCGTTCCAGCAGGTCGCCGGCGGCGCGCGGCAAGTGCTTGACCATCCCCGCGGCGACGACCTGCGCGCCCGGTGCCAGTTGGCCGTGCAGGCGGATCAGTTGCTCCTCCAGCAACGCGAGGGTCTTCGGCACCTTGACCAGTACGTGATCGAAGGGCCCCACGGCGGTTTCGCTGGCCGGGACGAAGCGCACCGAGCCCAGGTCGAGGCCGTTGCGCGCGAGGTTCTTGCGCAGGGCGAGGAAGCCCAGGTGCGAATCGCCGCTGCTGGTGACCTGGACGTGCGGCGCCAGGCTCGCGGCGAGGGCGCCGAAGGCGTCGTTGAGGACCAGCACCCGGCATTGCGCCGTCACGCCCCGTTCGTGCAACTGGTTGAGCAGGTATTCGTCGGCGGCGTCGAACGCCTGGAGGGGCTCGCCGTCCTGCTCGGGCTGGCGGACCAGGTCGAGCTGGGCGAAGGGGGTGGCGAATAGAGGCATCGGGTTCCCGGCGGGGCGAATCCCGCTCGTCAATTAACAATCTGTCGAAACTGAGAGCTGGTTGGAGTTCTCCAGCTTGTGCGGCACACGGATATGCCGAAAAATTCTTTACCCGGCTCTGGTTAGTCGTTTCCTTACCGACGAGTCATCCAGCCGGGCACGCCAATAATAACCGGGCTAGGGCTTCGATAGCGCCTGTCATGACCCGGTAGCGCCTGGACGGGCGCCTTCGCCACTTCGAGCGGTGACCGTCACCCAACCCGTTTCCCGAACGAGACCCGTGCGAGCCGTCGCGGGGCTCGTCGTTGCCATCGCACAGGTACATCGATGTTCAAGCCGTTTGTCGGTGTGGCGTTCGCCGCACTGTTCGCCGTTTCCGCCGTCGCCCATGCCGAGGACGCCGGCCCGATCGTGATCAAGTTCTCCCATGTGGTCTCCGACGACACGCCCAAGGGCAAGGGGGCGCTGTTGTTCAAGAAGCTTGCCGAGGAGCGTCTGCCGGGCAAGGTCAAGGTCGAGGTCTACCCCAACTCGACGCTGTTCGGCGACGCCGACGAGATCGAGGCCCTGCGCGCCAACAAGGTGCAGATGCTGGCCACCTCGCTGTCCAAGTTCGAGCCCTATACCAAGCAACTCCAGGTGTTCGACCTGCCGTTCCTGTTCGATGACCTGGAGGCCCTGAAGCGTTTCCAGAAGCGCGACAAGAGCCGCGAACTGCTGCGCTCCATGGCCAAGCACGGTATCTATGGCCTGGCCTACTGGAACAACGGCATGAAGCAGCTTTCCGCCACTCGCGAGCTGCACCGGCCGGACGATGCCAAGGGCCTGGTCTTCCGTATCCAGCCGTCGTCGGTGCTGGAAGCGCAGTTCGCCATGCTCGGCGCCACCGCCAAGCAGTTGTCCTACGCCGAGACCCTCAAGGCCATGCAGGCCGGCAGCGTGCAGGGCACCGAGAACACCTGGTCGAACCTCGCCGGACAGAAGATCGACAGCGTGCAGCCGTACATCACCGAGACCAATCACGGCGCGCTCAGCTACATGCTGATCACCAGTTCGGCGTTCTGGACCGGCATTCCCTACCAGACCCGCACCGAACTGGAGAGCATCGTCGACGAGGTCACCCTGGTGGTGAACAAGGAAGCCGAAGCGCTCAACCAGAAGGAGCGCGAGCACCTGCTGGCAGCCGGCAAGAGCCGCCTGGTCAGCCTCAGCGCGGAAGAGCACGAGGCCTGGCGCAACGCCATGAAGCCGCTGTGGAAGAACTACGAGGCGCAGATCGGTAGTGACGTGTTGCGCGCGGCCCAGGTGGTCAACCGCAAGCGCTGATCGGCCGCTGGCTATTCCCGTTAGCGGGGATAGCCACAAGCCTTGCGGGTGTTTCTGCCGGGTGCTTTGCGGGACACTAGGGGAGTATCGGTATCCGGAGCGGACCATGACCGCCAGCGAAGAGAAATTCACCCGCCAGACGCTGCTCGACGTGCAGCCTCTGACTCCCAACCTGTTCACCCTGCGTACCAGCCGCGACGCGGGATTCCGGTTCCGCGCCGGGCAATTCGCCCGGCTCGGCGTGTACAAGCCCAGCGGCAGTATCGTCTGGCGCGCCTACTCGATGGTTTCGGCGCCTCATGACGAATTCCTCGACTTCTTTTCCATCGTCGTCCCGGACGGCGAGTTCACCAGCGAACTCAGCCGCCTGCGCGAGGGCGACCAGTTGCTGGTCGATCGCCAGGCCTTCGGCTTCCTCACCCTCGACCGCTTCGTGGATGGTCGTGACCTTTGGCTGCTGGCCACCGGTACCGGTGTGGCGCCGTTCGTCTCGATCCTGCAGGACTTCGAGGTCTGGGAGCGCTTCGAAAGCATCAAGCTGGTCTACAGCGTGCGTGAGAGCAAGGAGCTGGCCTACTGCGAGCTGATCGCCGGCCTCGCCGAGCGCGAATACCTGGCCGAGCATGCCCACAAGCTGCAGTTCATTCCGGTGGTGACCCGCGAGCAGGTACCCGGTTGCCTGAACGGACGTATCACCACGCTGATCGAGAACGGCGATCTGGAGCGTGCCGCCGACCTGGAACTGACCCCGGAGCATTCGCGGGTGATGCTCTGCGGCAACCCGCAGATGATCGAGGACACCCGCGCCGTGCTGAAGGCTCGCGGCATGAACCTCAGTCTGACGCGGCGCCCGGGGCAGGTGGCGGTGGAGAACTACTGGTAGGTGCTTGCCCGCGCAGTAGCGGCGGATAGCGCCGCCGCCCGGCGTGTTGTCCGGCAATGAAAAAGGGCCCGTTCGGGCCCTTTTTCATTGTTCCGCCGACGCGATCACGACTTGTTCTGCTGGGCTTTCAGCAGATCGCGGATCTCGGTCAGCAGGGTTTCCTCGGCACTCGGCACTGGCGGTTCGGACGGCGCGACGGCTTCTTCGCGCTTGAGGCGGTTGATCGCCTTGACCCCCATGAAGATGGCGAAGGCCACGATGACGAAGTCGAGTACGGTCTGAATGAACTTGCCATAGGCCAGCACCACCGCCGGCACGTCGCCTTCGGCGGCCTTCAACGTTATCGCCAGGTCGGAGAAGTCGACTCCGCCGATCAGCAGTCCGATCGGCGGCATGATCACATCGCCCACGAAGGACGAGACGATCTTGCCGAAGGCCGCGCCGATGATGATACCGACAGCCATATCCACGACATTGCCCTTGACGGCAAAGGCTTTGAATTCACTCAGAAGACCCATGGGTTCACTCCCTGTATTTCGCTAATAGGTAAAGGCAGTCTAATGCAGCCTTCGGCAAGTTGCTCAGGCTGGAAGATTGGTGTTTTGGTTCCCCCCGGCAACGCGAAAATTCGCAAGGCATACGTTTGCGTCGGGTCTTGTGGGGAGAAACGAAGTTTAGAGGAAAAACATTACACTCATGTCGATTTTCAGGAATTCGCCAAGAAAGAAGACAAAGCAACTTCGGCAACTTGGAACTGCGCCATGCAGATGCCGGAAGTTGAAGTTGGAGTGGCGAGGTTCTCCGACCTAACTTCGCAGGCAAATAACGAAGGTGAACTCGTTTACCGGCGAGCGAACTGGGAGTGCCTGGTGCACCAGCGCGGGCTTTCTTCGGCTGGCGGTCTTTTTTATTTCTTTTTGCGATTCATGGGCGCATTGATATTCCTAATCGGCGCGGTGAGGTTTTTCAATTTAGCGTCGCCGGCGGCGCTCCTTACCTTGGTCGGGCGCAACAAGACGCCTGACAAGCCATTAGGAGCTCTTCCATGAACCCTTCCCTGAACGCCTTCCGTCCCGGCCGCCTGCTGGTGGCGGCAAGCCTGACCGCCAGCCTCCTGTCGCTGTCCGTGCAGGCCGCGACCCTGACCCGTGACAACGGTGCGCCAGTGGGCGACAACCAGAACTCGCAGACCGCCGGGCCCAACGGTTCGGTGCTGCTGCAGGACGTGCAACTGCTGCAGAAGCTGCAACGTTTCGACCGCGAGCGTATTCCCGAACGCGTGGTGCATGCCCGCGGCACCGGCGCCCATGGCGAGTTCGTCGCCAGTGCCGATATCAGCGACCTGAGCATGGCCAAGGTCTTCCGCAAGGGCGAGAAGACCCCGGTATTCGTGCGCTTCTCCGCGGTGGTGCACGGCCACCACTCCCCGGAAACCCTGCGCGATCCGCGCGGTTTCGCCACCAAGTTCTATACCGCAGACGGCAATTGGGACCTGGTGGGCAACAACTTCCCGACCTTCTTCATCCGCGATGCGATCAAGTTCCCGGACATGGTCCATGCCTTCAAGCCGGACCCGCGCAGCAACCTCGACGACGACTCGCGACGCTTCGATTTCTTCTCCCACGTGCCGGAGGCGACCCGCACCCTGACCCTGCTGTATTCCAACGAGGGCACCCCGGCCAGCTACCGGGAAATGGACGGTAACAGCGTGCATGCCTACAAGCTGGTCAACGCCAGGGGCGAAGTGCACTACGTGAAGTTCCACTGGAAGAGCCTGCAGGGCCAGAAGAACCTCGATCCGAAACAGGTGGCGGAAGTCCAGGGGCGCGACTACAGCCACATGACCAATGACCTGGTGAGCGCGATCCGGAAGGGCGACTTCCCGAAATGGGACCTGTACATCCAGGTGCTCAAGCCCGAGGACCTGGCGAAATTCGACTTCGACCCGCTGGACGCGACCAAGATCTGGCCGGGCATTCCCGAGCGCAAGATCGGCCAGATGGTGCTGAACCGCAACGTCGACAACTTCTTCCAGGAAACCGAACAGGTCGCCATGGCGCCGTCGAACCTGGTGCCGGGCATCGAGCCCTCCGAGGATCGCCTGCTCCAGGGACGGCTGTTCGCCTACGCCGATACCCAGATGTACCGGGTCGGCGCCAACGGCCTGGGCCTGCCGGTCAACCGCCCGCGCAGCGAGGTCAATACCGTCAACCAGGACGGCGCGCTGAACGCCGGACACAGTACCAGCGGGGTGAACTACCAGCCGAGCCGGCTCGATCCGCGCGAGGAGCAGGCCAGCGCCCGCTACGTGCGGACCCCGCTGAGCGGCACCACCCAGCAGGCGAAGATCCAGCGCGAGCAGAACTTCAAGCAGACCGGCGAGCTGTTCCGCTCCTACGGCAAGAAGGACCAGGCCGACCTGATCGCCAGTCTCGGCGGGGCGTTGGCGATCACCGACGACGAGAGCAAGTACATCATGCTTTCCTACTTCTACAAGGCTGACAGCGACTACGGCACGGGCCTGGCCAAGGTGGCCGGGGCCGATCTGCAGCGCGTCCGGCAACTGGCGGCGAAGCTCCAGGATTGATCGCAACCGGGGCGGCCATCCAGGCCGCCCTTCCTCTATCGGTTTGGTGGGAGATGACGACGATGCGAGGTTGGATTCTGGCAGGCTTGCTGCTCGCGGCGCTGGCCGCGCAAGCTGGCGAGGTGCATGGGGTCGAGGTCGAAGCGCGGTTGCGCGACTACTTCTTCGATGCCGCCCGACGCGGTGACCAGGCCATGCTGAAGGAGTTCGTCGAGGCCGGCTTCGACCTCGATGT
This sequence comes from Pseudomonas sp. 18-147, assembly GCF_051048045.1. NCBI lineage: Bacteria > Pseudomonadati > Pseudomonadota > Gammaproteobacteria > Pseudomonadales > Pseudomonadaceae > Pseudomonas > Pseudomonas sp. 18-147. The sequence continues at coordinate 5,472,495 of NZ_CP182296.1, read as the reverse complement.
GCAGGATGCCAAGGGCTATACCGGGCTGATCCTGGCCGCCTACCACGGCCATGGCGGAGCGGTGGAACAATTGCTGGAGGCCGGTGCCGACCCCTGCGTCCAGGATGCGCGCGGCAACACCGCCCTGATGGGCGCCATCTTCAAGGGCGAGGTCCGCATCGCCCGGCGCCTGATCGGCGCGCAATGCAGCCCCGACCAGCGCAACGGCGCAGGGCAGACCGCGGCCATGTACGCGGCGCTGTTCGAGCGCGAGGAGCTGCTCCAGGCGCTGTCGGCGCGCGGTGCCGACCTTGGCGCCCGCGATGCGCTGGGCAACAGCGTGGAAAGCCTGCGACGCGGCGAACTGAACGGCACTGCGGCGGCGAGGTGATCGGGGGCAATGTTCGGAGGAGGCCTGCTGGGCTAGTCTGGAGGTGTCGTATACAACGTCAGAGGAGGTCCGTCATGCCGCTCGAGCAACATCCGCTTTCCCGGGAGTTTCCGGATTTTCATGCCGAACTGAAGCAACTTCATGGCAACGACGCCCACTTCACTCGCCTGGCGGCGGACTATGAGAGCCTCGACAAGCGCATCTATGAGGTCGAGGGCGGTCGCGAACCCCTCGACGACCTGGCGCTGCAGGGGTTGAAGCAGCAACGGGTGCAACTCAAGGACGAAATCGCCGAGAGGCTGAGGAAGGCCAACGGAAAAGGCCATTGATTCATTCACGACAACGGCATGAAAAAGGGCGCCTCCGGCGCCCTTTTTCATGTGGGCATGCTCAGAAGGCGCCGCCGAAACGGAAACTCTGTCCGACCGCGACGAAACCCAGGCCCACCAGGGTGATCGCGGCGATGTGCCAGCCCAGCTTCGGCAGGCTCTCGGCGTCCAGGTTCGGGATCAGGCGCAGGCGCGCATGCACGCCCAGGGCGGCGGTCGCCGCCAGGAGCAGCAGCTTGAGCTGCAGGGCACGGGCCACCGACGTGGCGCCGAACCAGTGGTCGAACGGCAGCCACAGGCTGGCCAGCCACAGGCCGCTGACCACCTGCAGCAGCAGGGCGGGGATGCCGATCCGCTCGTAGACCTGCTCGAAGGCGCGGATCGCCTGGGGATCGCGGCGGCGCAGGGCGCCGGGGAGGATGCCGAGGGCCAGGACCAGGTGGCCGCCGACCCAGATCGCGGCACCCAGCAGGTGCAGGAACAGCAGTGTGCGCATGGAAGTCTCCTTGTCCGGCCATCAGTGTCGCGCGAAGCGCGGTCGATCGAGGCTGATCGGAATCAAGCCAGCGGCTATCATCTGCGCTTTGCCCGCGAGAGGAGTTCCCATGGCCAAGGCCAAGCGCATGTACGGCTGCACCGAGTGTGGCGCGACCTTCCCGAAATGGGCCGGCCAGTGCGCGGACTGCGGGGCCTGGAACACCCTGGTGGAGACCGTCGTCGAGGCCGCGCCGAGCGGCTCCGGCCGCGGCGGCTGGGCCGGCCAGCAGGCCAACCTGAAGACCCTGGCGGAGGTCAGCGTCGAGGAAATGCCGCGCTTCACGACCGGCTCCACCGAACTGGACCGGGTTCTCGGCGGCGGCCTGGTGGACGGTTCGGTGGTGCTGATCGGCGGCGATCCCGGCATCGGCAAGTCGACCATTCTCCTGCAGACCCTTTGCAACCTGGCCAGCCGCGTCCCGGCGCTGTACGTCACCGGCGAGGAATCCCAGCAGCAGGTGGCGATGCGCGCGCGGCGCCTGTCGTTGCCGGAAGACAAGCTCAAGGTGATGACCGAGACCAGCATCGAAACCATCATCGCCACCGCGCGCCAGGAGCAGCCGCGGGTGATGGTGATCGACTCGATCCAGACCATCTTCACCGAGCAGTTGCAATCGGCGCCGGGTGGCGTCGCCCAGGTCCGCGAGAGCGCCGCGATGCTGGTGCGCTATGCCAAGCAGAGCGGCACGGCGATCTTCCTGGTCGGCCACGTGACCAAGGAAGGCGCCCTGGCCGGCCCGCGGGTGCTCGAACACATGGTCGACACCGTACTGTATTTCGAGGGCGAATCAGACGGCCGCCTGCGCCTGCTGCGGGCGGTGAAGAACCGCTTCGGCGCGGTCAACGAACTGGGAGTGTTCGGCATGACCGACAAAGGCCTGAAGGAAGTGAGCAACCCTTCGGCGATCTTCCTCACGCGGGCCCAGGAAGCGGTGCCCGGCAGCGTGGTGATGGCCACCTGGGAAGGCTCGCGGCCGATGCTGGTGGAGGTCCAGGCGCTGGTCGACACCAGTCACCTGGCGAATCCGCGGCGGGTGACCCTGGGCCTCGACCAGAACCGCCTGGCGATGCTGCTGGCGGTGCTGCACCGGCACGGCGGTATCCCGACCTACGACCAGGACGTGTTCCTCAACGTGGTGGGTGGGGTCAAGGTGCTGGAAACCGCCTCCGACCTGGCGTTGATGGCGGCGGTGATGTCCAGCCTGCGCAACCGCCCGCTGCCGCACGACCTGCTGGTGTTCGGCGAGGTCGGGCTGTCCGGCGAGGTGCGTCCGGTGCCGAGCGGCCAGGAGCGCCTGAAGGAAGCCGGCAAGCATGGTTTCAAGCGTGCCATCGTACCCCTCGGCAACGCGCCGAAGGAGGCGCCGGCGGGATTGCAGGTGATCGCCGTGACGCGCCTCGAGCAGGCCCTGGACGCCCTCTTCGAGTGACCCGCCTCAGTCGTCGTGGGCGCTGACCAGCAGGGCCAGCTCGCGCTCGAGGAGTTCCTCGTCGCCCAGGTTCAGTTCCACCAGGCGGCGCAGGTGGCTGATGGAGTCGAGGTCGATGTGCTGGCATTCGAAGCCGAGCAGGCCGTCGCGAGCCCAGGCCAGGCTGATCTCCATGCGGATCAGTACATCCAGGCCCAGGTACAGGCGGGCCTCGAAGGGCCGTTGCGGGTCGCCGTTCCAGTCCTGCGGCTGGCCGACCAGGATGCCGTGCAGGGAGACGTCGTGGAGCAAGACCTCCCAGCGCCGTTCGCCCTGGAGGATCTCGCTGTCGGCGTCGAAGGCGATCCGGTGGAAACGTCGACGTTCGTCGTGCTGGTCACTCATGTCGCGATCCCTCGGTGCGCGCTGCTGGATACCACTATAGCCAAGCCATGCCGGCGGGGAAGTGGCGGAATTCGATCGGCGGTGCCGTCCGTCCCCGCCTGTGCGGCTGGATCGGCGGCATGTGTCCGAGTTTGACAGTTCGTCAAGTCTCGCCAAAGCTGCTAAAGCGTTTTTCTCCAAAATACAACTGCGGAGCGCAGACATGGACAAGCGACTTTTGAGCAAGGGGTTGGTTCTGGGGCTGCTGAGCCTGGGCAGCATGACGGCACACGCCGACGCGGCAGGCGGTAATGGCTGTGGTTGGGGCAACATGGTGTTCGAGGGCCAGCGCGGCCTGTTCCCGCACCTGCTGGCCACCACCACCAACGGTACCTCGGGCAACGCCACCTTCGGCATGACCTCCGGGACCAACGGTTGCAACACCAATGCACGCCTGGGCTACGGCGGCCGCTCGATCTTCGCCATGAACGGGATGCTCGACAACATCGCCGAGGACATGGCCAAGGGCCAGGGCGAAGCGCTCGACGCCTATGCCGTGCTGCTCGGCGTGGAAGCCAAGGACCGGGCGCACTTCGCCCAGGTCACCCAGCAGCATTTCGGCGAGATCTTCGCGAGCAAGGATGCGACGGGCGAACAGGTCCTGAGCAACACCCTGGCGGTGATGAGTCGCGACGGCACCCTGGCGCGCTACGCCAAGCAACCGGCCTGAGACTTCAGGCCCAGGAAAGAGCCCGCTACGGCGGGCTTTTTCGTGTGCGCGGCCTGCCCGCCGGAGGTTGCCGCCTTCGTTGCCACGGCAGACGAACGGCTTGGGCATGCGGCGTTTTCCCAGGGCGCTTCCTACGGAGAGGGCAAGGTCGCGCCGAAGCGTTTTCGCCTGGCCGGCCCTTGTCGGCCATGGACTTTTCCGGCGGATTCCTGCGACATTGCGCCTACCGCCATCGCGCGGTAACCGCTCTAGACTAAGGTCGTATGACCCCTGGTCGGTTCGCGGCTAGAATTTTCGCTGCAGAACTGCGCCCTCCATCTGTCGGAAGCCAAACACTATGAACAATAACAATAGCCTGCTACGTCACCTCGCCTGGCTGGTGGTGGCGATCGTGGGCGCCGCGGCCCTGGGCGTCGTCGCCCTGCGTCGTGGCGAAGCGATCAACGCCTTGTGGATCGTGGTGGCGGCGGTGGCCATCTACCTGGTCGCCTACCGTTACTACAGCCTGTTCATCGCCAGCAAGGTGATGCAACTGGACCCCAACCGCGCCACTCCCGCGGTACTCAACAACGATGGCCTGGACTACGTCCCGACCAACAAGCACATCCTCTTCGGCCACCACTTCGCCGCCATCGCCGGCGCCGGTCCGCTGGTCGGTCCGGTCCTTGCCGCGCAGATGGGCTACCTGCCCGGCACCCTCTGGCTGATCGCCGGCGTAGTCCTCGCCGGCGCGGTGCAGGACTTCATGGTCCTGTTCATCTCCAGCCGTCGCAACGGCCGCTCGCTGGGCGAGCTGGTGCGCGAGGAAATGGGCCAGGTGGCCGGGACCATCGCGCTGTTCGGCGCCTTCCTGATCATGATCATCATCCTCGCGGTGCTCGCGCTGATCGTGGTGAAGGCTCTGGCCGACAGCCCCTGGGGCATGTTCACCGTCCTCGCGACCATTCCCATCGCGCTGTTCATGGGCGTCTACATGCGCTTCATCCGCCCCGGCCGGATCGGCGAGATCTCGATCATCGGGGTGTTCCTCCTGCTCGGTTCGATCTGGCTCGGCGGGCAGGTCGCGGCCAGTCCGGAATGGGCGCCGCATTTCACCTTCAGTGGAATCCAGATCACCTGGATGCTGATCGGCTACGGCGCCGTCGCCTCGGTACTGCCGGTGTGGCTGCTGCTGGCGCCGCGCGACTACCTGTCGACCTTCCTCAAGATCGGCACCATCATCGGCCTGGCGATCGGCATCCTGATCGTCATGCCGGAACTGAAGATGCCGGCCCTGACCCAGTTCACCGACGGCACCGGCCCGGTCTGGAAAGGCAGCCTGTTCCCGTTCCTGTTCATCACCATCGCCTGCGGCGCGGTGTCCGGCTTCCACGCGCTGATCTCCTCGGGGACCACGCCGAAGCTGCTCAACCGCGAGCCCGACGCCCGCTACATCGGCTACGGCGGCATGCTGATGGAGTCCTTCGTGGCGATCATGGCGATGGTCGCCGCCTCGGTGATCGAGCCGGGCATCTACTTCGCCATGAACAGCCCGCCGGCGGTGGTCGGCGCCGACGTCAACGCGGTGGCCGCGACCGTCAGCAGCTGGGGCTTCGCCATCACGCCGGAGCAACTCACCCAGACCGCTCAGGACATCGGCGAGACCACCATCCTGGCCCGTGCCGGCGGCGCGCCGACCCTGGCGGTGGGGATCGCGCACATCCTCCACCAGGTGCTGCCGGGCGAGAACACCATGGCCTTCTGGTACCACTTCGCGATCCTCTTCGAGGCCTTGTTCATCCTCACCGCGGTGGACGCCGGCACCCGTGCCGGGCGCTTCATGCTGCAGGACCTGCTGGGCAACTTCGTGCCGGCGCTGAAGAAGACCGAGTCGTGGACCGCCAACATCATCGGCACCGGCGGCTGCGTGGCGCTGTGGGGCTGGCTGCTGTACCAGGGCGTGGTCGACCCGCTGGGCGGGATCAATACCCTGTGGCCGCTGTTCGGCATTTCCAACCAGATGCTCGCCGGCATCGCGCTGATGCTCGCCACTGTGGTCCTGATCAAGATGAAGCGCCAGCAGTATGTCTGGGTCACCATCCTGCCAGCGGCCTGGTTGCTGATCTGCACCACCACCGCGGGCCTGATCAAGATCTTCGACAGCAACCCGGCGGTCGGCTTCGTCGCTCTTGGCGAGAAGTACGCCACCGCGCTGGATGCCGGCCAGGTGCTGGCGCCGGCCAAGGATATCGGCCAGATGCAGCACGTGGTGCTGAACGCCTACATCAACGCCGGTCTGACCGTGCTGTTCCTGCTGGTGGTCTTCAGCGTACTGTTCTACGCCATCAAGGTCGGCATCGCGGCCTGGGGCAAGAGCGAGCGGACCGACAAGGAAACCCCGTTCGAGCCCATCCCCGACGCCTGACCGGCCGCGCTCCCCGGTTCGCCGGGGAGCCTTAACGAGGAACTCGCCATGTTCAACGACCTCAGCCGCATGGGCAAATACCTGGGCCAGGCCGCCCGGATGCTGGTCGGCATGCCCGACTACGACACCTATGTCGAACACATGCGCAACAAGCACCCGGACAAGCCGGTGATGACCTACGAGGAGTTCTTCCGCGAGCGCCAGGAGGCGCGCTACGGTGGCGGCAAGGGTCGGCCGATCCGCTGCTGCTGAATCCCCATCCTTCCGCGGGCCACGTCTGACGTGGCCCGCGTCTTTTCTGGAAGTTGCGCATGTCCGAAGTAGCCAACGACAACCACGCCCCGATCCCCGTCACCGTGCTCACCGGCTTCCTCGGCGCCGGCAAGACCACCCTGCTCAAGTACCTGCTGCAGGCCGAGCACGGCATGAAGATCGCGGTGATCGAGAACGAGTACAGCGAGACGCCGATCGACGGCCAGTTGCTCGGCGTCGAGCCGGTGCAGGTGATGACGCTGTCCAATGGCTGCGTCTGCTGCTCGATCAACACCGACCTGGAAAAGGCCCTGTTCCTCCTGCTGGAGCGCCGCGACAACGGCGAAATCGACTTCGACCGCCTGGTGATCGAGTGCACCGGCCTGGCCGATCCGGCGCCGGTGGCGCAGACCTTCTTCGCCGACGAGGAACTCTGCCAGCGCTACGTGCTGGACGGCATCATCACCCTGGTGGACGCCGCCAACGCCGAGCGTCACCTGCAGGAAACCATCGCCCAGGCCCAGGTCGGCTTCGCCGACCGCATCCTGGTGAGCAAGACCGACCTGGTCGACGCCGCCACCTTCGAGGCCCTGGGCCAGCGCCTGCAACGGATCAACCGGAGGGCGCTGGTGCATGTGGTCGAGCACGGCCGCATCGACCTGGCGCACCTGCTCGACGTACGTGGCTTCAACCTCAACGCCGACCTCGGTCCTGGCATCGGCCTGCGCCCGCTGCGAGCGGTGGCAGCCAAGGACAGCCGCGATCGCATCGGCACCCTGGTACTGCGCAGCGACACGCCGCTCGATCTCGAAAGGCTGAGCGAGTTCATGGACGACCTGTTGCAGTGGCATGGCAATTCCCTGCTGCGCTACAAGGGCGTGCTGAACATCGCCGACGAGCCGCGTCGCCTGGTGTTCCAGGGCGTGCTGCGACTCTACGGCTTCGACTGGGATAGCGAGTGGCGGGACGACGAGGCGCGCGAGAGCGTGATCGTGTTCATCGGCGACAACCTGCCGGAGGACAGTATCCGCGAGGGCTTCGAACGCATCGTCGAAGGCCGCTGAGGCGCATCGACGCCAAAGGAGCGTGGAAATGGACAGGAACGCATTGATCGGCGCCTCCGTGGCGCGGACAAATCCTGGGTGCTGTTCGCCCAGGGCACTTGCGTGATCCTCACGCAGCCGGAGCCGGACCTCGCGGCCCAGGCGCGGGCATTGCTGGCCGAGTGGGGAGCGGTACAGGTCGGCACGCCGGCGGGCGACTTCGGTGTGATCACCCTGGACAACGGCCGCGGCTGGGTGGTGACCGGGCATCACCCGGACATCCTTACCTTCGTCCCTCGCGAGGAACTGGAGGAGGACGCCGGCGAGCTGCTCGTCGGCATGCACGGCCGCTCCCGGCGGGGCGAGGATGCCGAGGCCTTGGCGGTGATCCATGTCGAGGACCGGCGATAACGCTACCCGGCGCCTCCTCCCTCGGAGGAAATGAAAAAGCCCGGCATTTGCCGGGCTCTTTCGTCTTGCCTTGTCGCCTAGTTGCCGTAGACCGGGAACTTGGCGCAGATCGCCTTGACCTTCTCGCGTACGCCGTCGACCACGGACTCGTCGCCCATGTTCTCGAGGATGTCGCAGATCCAGCCGGCCAGCTCGCGGCACTCGGCTTCCTTGAAGCCGCGGGTGGTCACGGCCGGGGTACCGATGCGCAGGCCGGAGGTGACGAACGGCGAGCGCGGGTCGTTCGGGACCGAGTTCTTGTTCACGGTGATGAACGCGCGGCCGAGGGCGGCGTCGGCGTCTTTGCCGGTGATGTCCTGCTTGATCAGGGAGAGCAGGAACAGGTGGTTCTGGGTGCCGCCGGAAACCACGTCGAAACCGCGGTCCAGGAAGACCTGGGCCATGCTCTGGGCGTTCTTCAGGACCTGCTGCTGGTAGGTCTTGAACTCCGGCTGCAGGGCTTCCTTGAAGCACACCGCCTTGGCCGCGATCACGTGCTCCAGCGGACCGCCCTGGGCGCCGGGGAATACCGCGGAGTTGAGCTTCTTCTCGATCTCCTCGTTGGCGCGCGCCAGGATCAGGCCACCGCGCGGACCGCGCAGGGTCTTGTGGGTGGTGGTGGTGACCACGTCGGCGAACGGCACCGGGTTCGGGTAGACGCCAGCGGCGACCAGGCCGGCGACGTGGGCCATGTCGACGAACAGGTAGGCGCCGACCTTGTCGGCGATGGCGCGGAAGCGGGCGAAATCGAGGACCTGGGAATAGGCGGAGAAGCCGGCGACGATCATCTTCGGCTTGTGCTCCACGGCCAGGCGCTCGACTTCGTCGTAGTCGATCAGGCCATTGGCGTCGATGCCGTACTGCACGGCGTTGTACAGCTTGCCGGAGGAGGAGACGCTGGCGCCGTGGGTCAGGTGGCCGCCATGGGCCAGGCTCATGCCGAGGATGGTGTCGCCGGCCGACAGCAGGGCCAGGTAGACCGCGGCGTTGGCCTGGGAGCCGGCGTGCGGCTGGACGTTGGCGTAATCGGCGCCGAACAGTTGCTTGGCGCGGTCGATGGCCAGTTGCTCGACGATATCGACGTACTCGCAGCCGCCGTAGTAGCGCTTGTGCGGATAACCTTCGGCGTACTTGTTGGTCAGCACCGAACCCTGGGCTTCCATCACCGCCGGGCTGGTGTAGTTCTCGGAGGCGATCAGCTCGATGTGCTCTTCCTGGCGCTGGGCTTCCTGCTCCATCGCGGCAAAGAGTTCGGCATCGTAGCGGGCGAGGGTCAAATCACGGCTGAACATGGCGGTCCTCATAAGGATCGGTGCTGGGAAAAGGCGCGCATTCTAACCCATGCGGCGGGTGCTGGCACATGAAAGGCCATCATGTCGCGGACAAGCGGCGCTCAAGCGCGCCGCACGGCGGCTCAGCCCTCGTTGAACATGAACAGCACGTCGCTGGCGTAGAGCATGCCGAACTGCTCGGCGGGCATCGGCCGGCCGAACAGGTAGCCTTGCACCTCGTCGCAGCCGTGCTCGCGAAGGAAGTCCAGCTGGGCCTGGCTCTCCACGCCCTCGGCGATCACCATCAGGTTCAGGCTGTGGGCCATGGCAATGATCGCCCGGGCGATCTGTGCGTCCTGTTCGCCGTGGGGCAGGCCGTCGACGAAGCTGCGGTCGATCTTCAGCACGTCGATGGGGAACTGCTTGAGGTAGTTCAGCGAGGAGTAGCCGGTGCCGAAGTCGTCCACCGCGATGGCCAGGCCGAGGCGCTTGAGCCCGGAGAGGATCTGCATGGCCTCGGCGACGTCACTCATCAGGATGCTTTCGGTCAGTTCCAGCTCCAGGCATGCCGGCGGGATGCCTGTCTCGTAGAGGATCGCGGCGATCCGCTCGCCCAACTGGCCATCGGCGAACTGCCGTGCCGAGAGGTTCACCGAGACCTTTGGCACCCGCACCTTGGCCTTGTGCCAGCTGCGCAACTGCTTGCAGGCTTCCGCCAGCAGCCAGTCGCCGACCTGGGCCACCAGGCCGATCTCCTCCAGCACCGGAATGAACTCGCTCGGCGGAACCAGTCCGCGGCGCGGATGCTGCCAGCGCAGCAGGGCCTCGGCGCCGGTCAGGCGGCGGCCGTCGCCGGTGAACTGCGGCTGGTAGTGGAGGACGAACTCGCCCAGTTCAAGGGCGCGGCGCAGGTCGCTTTCCAGTTCCAGGCGCTCCAGGGCGCGAGCGTTCATCTCGGCCTGGTAGAACTGGAAGTTGTTCTTGCCCATCTCCTTGGCGTGGTACATCGCCGTGTCGGCGTACTTCATCAGCAGGCTCAGTTCGGCGCCGTCCTGGGGCGACAAGGCCACGCCGATGCTGGCGGTGACGAAGAATTCACGGCCTTCCAGGGTGAACGGCCGGGCCAGACGGCCGAGGATCAGCTCGGCGACCTGGATCGCCCGTTTCAGGGCGATCTCGCGGTCGCCCTGGGAAGGCAGCAGCAGGGTGAATTCGTCGCCGCCCATGCGCGCCACGGTATCGTCCTGGCTGACGCAGGCGCTCAGGCGGGTCGCCACTTCCTGCAGCATGCGGTCGCCGGCGGCGTGGCCGAGGGAGTCGTTGATCGGCTTGAAGCGGTCGAGGTCGAGGAACATCAGCACCACCCACTGGCCGTTGCGCTCGGCCTGCTGCAGGGCGGTATGCAGACGGTCCTGGAACAGCGTGCGGTTGGGCAGGTGGGTGAGGGCGTCGTAGTAGGCCAGGCGGTGGATGCGCCGCTCGCTGGCCTTGCGCTCGCTGATGTCGCTGAAGAAGCAGACGAAGCTGACCAGGTCGCCTTCCTCGTCGCGCACCGCGGTGATGCCGACCCAGGATGGATAGAGCTCGCCGGTCTTGCGCTTCTGCAGGATCTCGCCTTCCCAGCTGCCGCTGTGCTGCAGGCTGGCGAGCACGTGCTTGAGCTGGTTGGCTTCCTGGCGGTCGGCGGTGAGCAGGCGCGGCTGCTGGTCGAGCACGTCGGCCGGGCTGTAGCCGGTCAGGCGCGAGAAGGAATCGTTGACCTGGACGATGTAGCCGGCCGGGTCGGTGACCATGATCGCCGCCGTGGAGTGTTCGAATACCGTCGCCGCCATCCGCAGCTCGCGTTCGGCGCGGCGCTGCTGGCTGATGTCGCGGGCGATGCCGAGCAGGCCTTCGAAGCGGTCGTGCTCGTCCCACATCAGGACGATCCGCAGTTCGATGGGAATCTTGCGTCCGTCGGCGCGCAGGCAGTCGAGGGCGAACAGATGCTGGCCAGGGTTTTCCCGCAGCTCGGCGAGCTTCTGGCGGTCGCCGATGGCGTGCCGCACGCGGCGCAGCAGGCCGTTCAGGCGGCCGAGCTGGCGCGGGTTGGTGGCGGTCTGATGGAGGCCGTTGAGCAGCGCCCATTCCGGGCTGTAGCCGAACACGTGCTGTACCGAGGGGCTGACGTAGCTGGCGTTGAGTTCGGCGTCGGTGGAGAAGATCACGTCGCTGATGTTTTCCGCCAGCATGCGGTAGCGTCGGCCGTTCTCGCGCAGCGCGTTGTTCGCCTCGACGGTGAAGGTGATGTCCTTGGCCACGCCGATCAGGCGCGCCACGCGACCGCTGCGGTCGCGGCTGAAGGCCTGCTCGCGGATGTCGAACCAGTGCCAGCGGCCGTCGCGGTGGCGCCAGCGCAACTGGCTGTCGAGCAGCAGGCCGTCGCCGACCACGTGCTGCAGGTTGCGGATGCGCCAGTAGTATTCCTGGTCGTCGGGGTGCAGCAGGGTTTCCCAGAAGTTCTCGCCCATCCGCGCCAGTTCTTCCTGGTTGTAGCCCAACTGCTGGCCCAGGTGATGGTTGCTGAAGATCACCCGGCGCGCGTGCAGGTCGTGGATGTAGAGGGTATCGGGCACCGCCTGGACCGCGTCCGACCAGAACTTCTCGCGCTCGATCAGCGACAGTTCGACTTCCTTGCGACTGGTGACGTCGGACAGGCTGAGGGTCACCGCATGCCATTCGCCGGGGTTTTCCGGCAGGCGCAGTTGCAACCACAGGTGCCGCGGCGTGCTCTTGCCGCAGCGCAGCGTGGCTTCAAGTTCGAGTACCGGCCGGCGCTCGATGAGCGCCTCGATCACCTGCAGGCGCAGGCTGTCCGGTTGTAGCGGGCCGTGGTCGAGCAAGCGCTGCCAGGCCTGTTCGGTGGAATCGATCTGTAGCAGGCGGCGACTGACATCGTTGATCTCGGTGATGCGGATCCGCTCCAGCAGCGCCTGCTGCCGCCCGGGTTCGCCGGCGAGCCAGGCGCGCAGTGCGGCGCAGCTGTCCAAGCCTTGCTCCACAAGAGCCTGGCGCAGGGCGGAGAGGTCGAGCACGCAGAGGGCCACGCCGACCCCTTCGAAGATGTCCTGGTAGCGCCGCCGGGTTTCCTCCAGGACGCCGAGGGCGTGCTGTTCCTCGGTGACGTCGCGCAACACCCAGACCTGCCCGCCCTGGAGGATCTGCTCGCGGAGGGTCCAGGCCTGGTCGGCGAGCGCCGGATAGCTGGCCAGCGGATGGCGGCTGAGGGTGAACGTCCGCGGCTCGCCGCGTACCCGCAGCGGCAGCAACTCGCTACGGGTCTCGCCGTCGCCACCGGCGTCCGTCAGCCAGCCTGGCTCGAGGTCCGGCAGCAGGCCCAGCAGGTGATGCTGGCGGGCCTGGGCCGAACTGATGCCGAAGAGGCGTTCGGCCTGGGGATTGAGGTAGCTGAGGCGGCCGTCGGCGCGGGTCACCAGCACCCGCTCGTCGATCGCCGCCAGTGCCGTGGCCGCCTGGCGCAGGCTGCGCTGCGAGGCCAGGGTCATGGCGCGCAGGCCCTGTTGCTCGCGGTGCAGGCGCAGCAGCATGTACACGGTGACGCCGACCAGCAGGAGGAAGATCGCCAGCTCGCCGCCGATTCCCGGCAGCAGGCCGAGCCGCACTCGCGTGCTGTCGTAGAGTCCGCGAAGCTGCCAGTCGCTGTTGCGCAGCGGTTCCACGCCGAGGGTCTGCATGTCGTCGAGCAGCGCCGTGCTCCCCGGGGTATGCCAGAGCACCCGCCCGGCGTATTGGTCTTCCAGGCGCCAGAGCAGGTTGCCGGTGGGCAGGTCGGGACTCCACTGGGCGAGGCTGTCGCTGGCCAGGTGCAACAGCCAGAAGCCACTGTCGCGGCGGCTGCCGGGTTCGCGCAGGGTCAGGTAGAGGGATTCGCCGTCGCGCGGGTCGAGGCAATAGTGGTAGAGACCGGAGCCGGCGTGCTGGCGCAACTGCTCGGGCAGCGTCGTTTCCGGCGACGGGCTGTCCGTCTGCGGGGCGCTGTCCACCCATTGCAACTGGCGCACCTGCGGCAGCGCATCGCTGATGCGCGGCAACAGCCTGCCCTGTATCTCGCCACGCTCGCTGGGGGGCACGCCCGGGAGCAGGGCGAGGGCGGTGCGCGCCTTGAGTTCGAGGGTCAGGGACAGGCGGTCGTTGAGACGATCGAGCTGGGCCGCGGCCCGCTCGTGTTCGAAGCGTTCCTGCTGGCGCAGCTCCTGGCTCATCTGCCAGAGCAGCAGGCCGAGCATCAACAGGACCAGCAACAGCAGGCCAGCCTTGGCTGCCGGTCGGTCGGGTACGGTCAGTGGGTCGCCGGCGGGAGGCGGCGACGGGGTTAGCGAGGGGGTCGACACTGACCGGAATTCCTGGGGGAGGTGTGATTCGGTAGACAGTTAGGATGCCCGGAAGCAAGGCCAAGTGCCAGTATCGCCGACGAGCGTCACGGTCCTTTCCGGCTGTCGAGGCACTTTGTCGCAGGGCCGGTGACGACTGATCTTCCCGAGTGTCGAGCAGGCCTCCGGGCGGCCGAAGTCGGCGGCACGCGGATCGGTCCGTGCCATGCGGCGACGAGAGGGGCGCCGCCGCGGGCGCAAGGGTCAGGAGCGCGCCGGATTGGAGGCGCCATGGAGGAACATCTGCTCCAGGGTATGCGCGGAATTGGAGCTGGCCGCCCGTCCGCGACGTTCCGCATCGACCATGCCGTAGACCAGGGTGATGAACAGTTCGGTGAACACGGCCGCCGTGATGTCGATGCGAAACACGCCTTTCTGCTGTCCGCGCAGGAAGAAGGCGTCCAGCGCTTCCAGGTAGGACTGCCAGCGTGCGCCTTCGCCGTGCGGGTCGAGGAAGTCCGGGCGGTACTGGAATACCAGGAATACCAGCAGCTCGCGGTGGGTGAGGTGTTCCTTGATCAGGCGCTGCAACGCCTCCAGAGGCTCGGCATGCTCCAGGTCGCAGGCCTGGATGATCTGGTTCAGTACGGTCTCTCCGTGGTCCTCGAGCATCTGCACCAGGTTGTCCCGCGTGCCGCAGAAGCGGTGCAGGGTGGCCTTGCTTACGCCGGCCGCCTCGGCCAGTTCCTTCAGCGTCGCTCGCGGGCGGTCGACGATAGCGACTGCCAGCGCCTTGATGAGTCGCTCGTCATGGGAAATCAGGGTCATCGATGGGTCCCGGTTGGTTTTTCTGATTGTGCGCATTGTGCAGAAAACTGGCCTCGCGTCCAAAGGAATTAGCTTTCAAAAGATCATTTGAGACAATATTGACTCAATTAGCTCGAAAAAGTACCATTCGATCCGTTTTCAATCAACGGTCGGGTGTGTCATGGCTGATTTGCGTGCAATAGGAAGGATCGGGGCGTTGGCTATGGCCATCGCGTTGGCGGGTTGTGGGCCGGCGGAAGAGCGACAGGAGGCCGCCGAAATGGTGTTGCCGGTGGAGGTCCTGACGGTGCAGGCCGAGCCCCTGGCGCTGAGTTCGGAACTGCCTGGGCGGATCGAACCGGTGCGGGTCGCCGAGGTGCGCGCGCGGGTGGCCGGCATCGTCGTGCGGAAGCGCTTCGAGGAGGGCGCCGACGTCAAGGCTGGCGACCTGCTGTTCCAGATCGATCCGGCACCGCTGAAGGCTGCGGTGTCGCGCGCCGAGGGTGAGCTGGCGCGGAACCGCGCGGTGCTGTTCGAGGCGCAGGCGCGGGTGCGTCGCTACGAGCCGCTGGTGAAGATCCAGGCGGTCAGCCAGCAGGACTTCGATACCGCCACCGCCGACCTGCGCAGCGCCGAGGCGGCGACCCGCTCGGCCCAGGCCGACCTGGAGACCGCGCGCCTGAACCTCGGCTACGCCTCGGTCACTGCGCCGATCTCCGGGCGCATCGGCCGCGCGCTGGTGACCGAGGGCGCGCTGGTCGGGCAGGGCGAGGCGACGCTGATGGCGCGCATCCAGCAGCTCGATCCGATCTATGCGGATTTCACCCAGACCGCGGCCGGGGCCCTGCGCCTGCGCGACGCCCTGAAGAAAGGCACCTTGGCCGCCGGCGACAGCCAGGCGCTGACCCTGCGCGTCGAAGGGACGCCCTACGAGCGCCAGGGCGCGTTGCAGTTCGCCGACGTGGCGGTGGATCGCGGCACCGGCCAGATCGCCCTGCGCGGCAAGTTCGCCAACCCCGACGGGGTCCTGCTGCCGGGCATGTACGTGCGCGTACGTACGCCCCAGGGCATCGACAACCAGGCGATCCTGGTGCCGCAACGGGCCGTGCGCCGCTCCAGCGACGGCAGCGCCCAGGTGATGGTGGTGGGCGCCGACGAGCGCGCCGAGGCGCGCAGCGTCGGTACCGGCGTCATGCAGGGTTCGCGCTGGCAGATCACCAAGGGCCTGGAGCCGGGTGACCGGGTCATAGTCGGCGGCCTGGCTGCGGTGCAGCCGGGGGTGAAGATCGTGCCGAAGCCGGATGGTGCCCAGGCGCAAGCCCAGTCATCTGCGCCGCAACAGTAAGGGCGGGTTCGCCCCGAGGATTTTCCGATGTCCGAATTCTTCATCAAGCGGCCGAACTTCGCCTGGGTGGTGGCCCTGTTCATCTCCCTGGCCGGCCTGCTGGTCATTTCCAAATTGCCGGTAGCGCAGTACCCCAATGTCGCGCCGCCACAGATCACCATCACCGCCACCTATCCCGGCGCCTCGGCGAAGGTGCTGGTGGACTCCGTCACCAGTGTGCTCGAGGAGTCGCTGAACGGCGCCAAGGGCCTGCTCTACTTCGAGTCGACCAACAACTCCAACGGCACCGCCGAGATCGTCGTCACCTTCGAGCCGGGCACCGATCCGGACCTGGCCCAGGTGGACGTGCAGAACCGCCTGAAGAAAGCCGAGGCGCGCATGCCGCAGGCGGTGCTGACCCAGGGCCTGCAGGTCGAGCAGACCAGCGCCGGTTTCCTGCTGATCTATGCGCTCAGCTACAAGGAAGGCGCTCAGCGCAGCGACACCACCGCCCTCGGCGACTACGCCGCGCGCAATATCAACAACGAGCTGCGGCGCCTGCCGGGCGTCGGCAAGCTGCAATTCTTCTCTTCCGAGGCGGCCATGCGGGTCTGGATCGATCCGCAGAAGCTGGTGGGCTTCGGCCTCTCCATCGACGACGTGAGCAATGCCATCCGCGGGCAGAACGTGCAGGTGCCGGCCGGCGCCTTCGGCAGCGCACCGGGCAGTTCCGCGCAGGAGCTGACGGCGACCCTGGCGGTGAAGGGCACCCTGGACGATCCGCAGGAGTTCGGCCAGGTAGTGCTGCGCGCCAACCAGGACGGCTCGCTGGTCCGGCTCGCCGATGTCGCTCGCCTGGAACTCGGCAAGGAGAGCTACAACATTTCCTCGCGACTGAACGGCACGCCTACCGTGGGCGGGGCGATCCAGCTGTCGCCCGGGGCCAACGCGATCCAGACCGCTATCCTGGTGAAACAGCGTCTCGCCGAACTGTCGGCGTTCTTCCCCGAGGACATGCAGTACAGCGTGCCCTACGACACCTCGCGCTTCGTCGACGTGGCCATCGAGAAGGTGATCCACACCCTGATCGAAGCGATGGTCCTGGTGTTCCTGGTGATGTTCCTGTTCCTGCAGAACGTCCGCTACACCCTGATCCCGTCCATCGTGGTGCCGGTGTGCCTGCTGGGTACGCTGATGGTGATGTACCTGCTGGGGTTCTCGGTGAACATGATGACCATGTTCGGCATGGTCCTGGCGATCGGCATCCTGGTGGACGACGCCATCGTGGTGGTGGAGAACGTCGAGCGGATCATGGCGGAGGAGGGGATTTCCCCGGCCGAGGCCACGGTCAAGGCGATGAAGCAGGTATCCGGCGCCATCGTCGGCATCACCCTGGTGCTCTCGGCGGTGTTCCTGCCGCTGGCTTTCATGGCCGGTTCGGTGGGGGTGATCTACCAGCAGTTCTCGGTGTCGCTGGCGGTCTCGATCCTGTTCTCCGGCTTCCTCGCCCTGACCTTCACCCCGGCGCTGTGCGCCACGCTGCTCAAGCCCATTCCCGAAGGGCACCACGAGAAGCGCGGCTTCTTCGGCGCCTTCAACCGTGGCTTCGCCCGCGTCACCGAGCGCTATTCGCTGCTCAACTCGAAGCTGGTGGCGCGCGCCGGACGCTTCATGCTGGTGTACGCCGGCCTGGTGGCCATGCTCGGCTACTTCTACCTGCGCCTGCCGGAAGCCTTCGTGCCGGCGGAAGACCTCGGCTACATGGTGGTCGACGTGCAACTGCCGCCTGGTGCTTCGCGCGTGCGCACCGATGCCACCGGCGAGGAGCTTGAGCGCTTCCTCAAGTCCCGCGAGGCGGTGGCTTCGGTGTTCCTGATCTCGGGCTTCAGCTTCTCCGGCCAGGGCGACAATGCCGCGCTGGCCTTCCCGACCTTCAAGGACTGGTCCGAGCGAGGCGCCGAGCAGTCGGCCGCCGCCGAGATCGCCGCGCTGAACGAGCATTTCGCGCTGCCCGACGATGGCACGGTCATGGCCGTGTCGCCGCCACCGATCAACGGTCTGGGTAACTCCGGCGGCTTCGCATTGCGCCTGATGGACCGTAGCGGGGTCGGCCGCGAAGCGCTGCTGCAGGCTCGCGATACTCTTCTTGGCGAGATCCAGACCAACCCGAAATTCCTTTACGCGATGATGGAAGGACTGGCCGAAGCGCCGCAACTGCGCCTGTTGATCGACCGGGAGAAGGCCCGCGCCCTGGGGGTGAGCTTCGAGACCATCAGCGGCACGCTGTCCGCTGCCTTCGGCTCGGAGGTGATCAACGACTTCACCAATGCGGGGCGCCAACAGCGGGTGGTGATCCAGGCCGAACAGGGCAACCGGATGACCCCGGAAAGCGTGCTCGAGCTATACGTGCCTAACGCTGCTGGCAACCTGGTACCGCTCAGCGCCTTCGTCAGCGTGAAATGGGAAGAGGGACCGGTGCAATTGGTGCGCTATAACGGCTACCCGTCGATCCGCATCGTCGGTGACGCCGCGCCCGGCTTCAGCACCGGCGAAGCCATGGCGGAAATGGAGCGCCTGGCCGCGCAGCTACCGGCCGGCATCGGCTACGAGTGGACCGGCCTGTCCTATCAGGAGAAGGTCTCCGCCGGGCAGGCCACCAGCCTGTTCGCCCTCGCCATCCTGGTGGTGTTCCTGTTGCTGGTGGCGCTCTACGAGAGCTGGTCGATCCCGCTGTCGGTGATGCTGATCGTGCCGATCGGCGCCATCGGCGCGGTGCTCGCGGTGATGGTCAGCGGTATGTCCAACGACGTGTATTTCAAGGTCGGCCTGATCACCATCATCGGTCTTTCGGCGAAGAACGCGATCCTCATCGTCGAGTTCGCCAAGGAACTCTGGGAGCAGGGGCATAGCCTGCGCGACGCCGCCATCGAGGCCGCGCGCCTGCGCTTCCGGCCGATCATCATGACTTCCATGGCGTTCATCCTCGGCGTGATACCCCTGGCCCTGGCCAGCGGTGCCGGCGCGGCGAGCCAGCGTGCCATCGGCACCGGAGTGATCGGCGGGATGCTCAGCGCCACCTTCCTCGGCGTGCTGTTCGTACCTATCTGTTTCGTCTGGCTGCTGTCGCTGCTGCGCAGCAAGCCGGCACCCATCGAACAGGCCGCTTCGGCCGGGGAGTGAACGAGATGCGCAAACCTGCATTCGGCGTATCGGCGCTGCTGATCGCCCTGACCCTCGGCGCCTGCTCCATGGCGCCGACCTACGAACGTCCCGCCGCGCCGGTGGCCGACAGCTGGAGCGGCGCCGCCGCCCAGCGCCAGGGCGCGGCGATCGACACGCTGGATTGGAAGAGTTTCATCGTCGATGCCGAACTACGCCGCCTGGTGGACGTGGCCCTGGATAACAACCGCTCGTTGCGCCAGACCCTCCTGGATATCGAGGCGGCCCGCGCGCAGTATCGAATCCAGCGCGCCGACCGGGTTCCGGGCCTGAACGCCGCTGCCACCGGCAACCGCCAGCGGCAGCCGGCCGACCTGTCCGCCGGCAATCGCTCGGAAGTGGCCAGCAGCTACCAGGTCGGGCTGGCCCTGCCGGAGTACGAACTGGACCTCTTCGGTCGGGTCAAGAGCCTGACCGACGCAGCCCTGCAACAGTACCTGGCCAGCGAGGAGGCTGCGCGCGCGGCACGGATCGCCCTGGTCGCCGAGGTCAGCCAGGCCTACCTGAGCTATGACGGCGCCCTGCGGCGCCTGGCGCTGACCCGTCAGACCCTGGTCAGCCGCGAGTATTCCTTCGCCCTGATCGACCAGCGCCGCGCGGCCGGCGCCGCCACCGCGCTGGACTACCAGGAAGCCCTTGGCCTGGTGGAGCAGGCGCGCGCCGAGCAGGAGCGCAACCTGCGGCAGAAACAGCAGGCATTCAACGCGCTGGTGTTGCTGCTGGGTAGCGACGATGCCGCGCAGGCGATTCCGCGGAGTCCGGGGCAGCGGCCGAAGCTGCTGCAGGACATCGCTCCCGGCACGCCGTCCGAGCTGATCGAGCGACGCCCGGACATCCTTGCCGCCGAACATCGTTTGCGGGCGCGCAACGCGGATATCGGCGCGGCGCGCGCGGCGTTCTTCCCGCGCATCAGCCTGACCGGCAGCTTCGGCACCTCCAGCGCGGAAATGTCCGGCCTGTTCGATGGCGGCTCGCGCTCCTGGAGCTTCCTGCCGACGCTGACGCTGCCGATCTTCGATGGCGGGCGCAACCGTGCCAACCTGAGCCTGGCCGAGGCGCGCAAGGATTCGGCGGTGGCCGCCTACGAGGGGACCATCCAGACCGCTTTCCGCGAGGTCGCCGACGCCCTGGCGGCCAGCGATACCCTGCGTCGCGAAGAGAAGGCCCTGCGCGCCCTGGCGAACAGCAGCAACGAAGCCCTGAAGCTGGCCAAGGCACGCTACGAGAGTGGCGTCGACAACCACCTGCGCTACCTCGATGCGCAGCGCAGCAGCTTCCTCAACGAGATCGCCTTCATCGACGGCAGCACCCAGCGGCAGATCGCCCTGGTCGACCTGTTCCGCGCGCTCGGCGGAGGCTGGGACGAGGGACGGAGCCTGGTGGTACATCGAGGCGGCAGGAGTTGAGCGGGTAAACGTGTGGGAAACGGTGCTAGCGGGTGGCAACTGCCGCCCGCTCAAGGGCTGGCAGGTTGTGCGGGGTTCGACGCGCCACGCAGGAACAGCTCCTCCAGCGTGGCGGACAACCCGGCACTGGCCGCGCGACCGCGGCGCTCGGCATCGACCATGCCGTAGATCAGGACGATGAAGAGTTCGCTGAAGGTCGCCGCGCTGATATCGATACGGAACACACGCTTCTGCTGGCCGCGCAGGAAGAAGGCGTCCAGGGCTTCGACATAGGACTGCCAACTGGCGTCCCCATGCCCGGCCTGGCGTCCCGGGTTCTGCTCGAACATCAGCAGCGCCAGCAGGTCGCGCTGGGCGAGGTGTTCCCGGATCAGCTCGCGTAGCGCTTCCCGCGGCTCCAGCCGCTGCAGGGCGGCGCTGTGGGTGAGGCGTTCGAGGGTACTCCTGGCATGGCTTTCCAGGCGCCGCTTGAGACCTTCGCGGGTACCGCAATGACGGTTCAGGGTTGCCCTGCTCACTCCTGCCAGTTCCGCCAGTTCTCCCATGGTGGCGCGCGGATGATTGACCATCGCGGTGGCCAAGGCCTTGAGCAGGCGCTGGTCCTGAGACGACGGGGTTGGCGCTGGGTCGAGACTGTCCCTGTGCGGGGAGTCGGGTAGCTGGGCGGATCTGGGAGCGAGTGTCATTTTTGAGGTTTTTTTTGTTCTTTTGAGACTGATTTGGATCAATTGTAGCAGGCTGGATCTCCCCACGCCTTGCTTCGCGTCAGGTCTTGAGCGGCAGCACCATGGCCGCGAGCAGTGCCAGGCCCACCCAGACCTCGCACGGGGCGATGGTCGCCGCCTCGCTCAGGCAGAACGCCTTTGACAGGACGAGGGTAGCGGAGACAGTAAGGGCGGCCAGTACGCTGCTCAGCGTCACCGTAGCGGCCTGGAATCGGACGGCGAACATCCGCCGGCAAAGCGCCCCGCCCCACGAAAACCGGGGTGGCTGGCCAGCTTTCTCTCGGTCTGTCATATACTTGGCCGAGTTTTTTTCCTTTTCTTCATGAGGTGCTCGTTTTGGCTCAGTACGTCTACACCATGCATCGGGTCGGCAAGATCGTTCCGCCCAAGCGTGAAATCCTCAAGGACATCTCCCTGTCGTTCTTCCCCGGCGCCAAGATCGGCGTGCTCGGCCTGAACGGCGCGGGCAAGTCCACCCTGCTGCGGATCATGGCCGGCGTCGACACCGAGATCGAAGGCGAGGCCCGGCCGATGCCGGGGATCAACGTCGGCTACCTGCCGCAGGAGCCCAAGCTGGACCCGCAGGCCACCGTGCGCGACATCGTCGAAGAGGCCGTCGGCCAGATCAAGCAGGCCCAGGCGCGGCTGGACGAGGTCTATGCCGCCTATGCCGAGCCGGATGCCGACTTCGACGCCCTGGCCGCCGAGCAGGCCAAGCTGGAGGCGATCCTGCAGGCATCCGACGGACACAACCTGGAACGCCAGCTGGAAGTCGCCGCCGACGCCCTGCGCCTGCCGCCGTGGGATGCCAAGGTCGAGCACCTGTCCGGCGGCGAAAAGCGCCGCGTAGCGCTGTGCCGTCTGCTGCTGTCGGCTCCCGACATGCTGCTGCTGGACGAACCGACCAACCACCTGGACGCCGACTCGGTGGCCTGGCTGGAGCATTTCCTGCACGACTTCCCCGGCACTGTGGTGGCGATCACCCACGACCGCTACTTCCTCGACAACGTCGCCGGCTGGATCCTCGAACTCGACCGTGGCCATGGCATCCCGTTCGAAGGCAACTACTCCGGCTGGCTGGAATCCAAGGCCGCCCGCCTGGCCCAGGAAGCCAAGCAGGAAGCCTCCCACGCCAAGGCCATGAAGGCCGAGCTGGAGTGGGTACGCCAGGGCGCCAAGGGCCGCCAGGCCAAGTCCAAGGCGCGCCTGCAGCGCTTCGAGGAACTGCAGTCGCAGGAATTCCAGAAGCGCAGCGAGACCAACGAGATCTACATCCCGGCCGGTCCGCGCCTGGGCGACAAGGTCATCGAACTGCACAATGTGACCAAGGGCTACGGCGACCGCGTGCTGATCGACAACCTGTCCCTGAGCATTCCCAAGGGTGCCATCGTCGGTGTGATCGGCGGCAACGGCGCGGGCAAGTCGACCCTGTTCCGCATGCTTACCGGCAAGGAGCAGCCGGACTCCGGCACCATCGAGATCGGCGAGACCGTGCAGATCGCCAGCGTCGACCAGAGCCGTGACAGCCTGGAAGGCAACAAGACCGTGTGGGAGCAGGTTTCCGACGGTTTCGAGCAGATCAAGATCGGCAACTACGAAGTCCCGTCGCGCAGCTATGTCGGTCGCTTCAACTTCAAGGGCGCCGACCAGCAGAAGTTCGTCAAGGACCTCTCCGGCGGTGAGCGTGGCCGTCTGCACCTGGCCCTGACCCTGAAGCAGGGCGGCAACGTGCTGCTGCTCGACGAACCGTCCAACGACCTCGACGTGGAAACCCTGCGTGCGCTGGAAGAGGCGCTGCTGGACTTCCCCGGCTCCGCCATCGTGATCTCCCACGACCGCTGGTTCCTCGACCGGATCGCCACCCACATCCTCTCCTACGAGGACGATGGCAAGGTGACCTTCTTCGAAGGCAACTACACCGAGTTCGAGGCGGACCGCAAGAAGCGCCTGGGCGACGCCGCGGCCCAGCCGCACCGCGTGCGCTACAAGAAACTGGCGTAAGCGCACCCTCGAGAAACCGCCCGCCGGCGTTGCCGGCCGGCGGTTTTTTCATGCCTGGAATTCAACGAGCCATGCGCTGGGGAACATGGGAACTGCGCAGGGACACCTCCATCGGCGGTACCCGGGGGAGGCTCCCACGCAGCATGCCTGAGCCTTCACCTAACTAAAGATGGGGGTGCATCGACGGCTGCGATGGTGTCAGCTCTGCTAGTGGTCTGCGCAGCCGATCCGTGCGCTCAATACCGCCTGCCCGGAGAGGCCGCGCCATATGGCGAAGCCCGGCGGAATCGAGTACCGGCATTGGCCGGGCGGACCAGCCGCTACCTTCGCTCGGCGCTGGCGCCTCGGGGTAGCGTTGCCGGTGGTGGCGGCTTGTGCGCTGTCTCCATCATCAGCAGTATGGCCGTTCGGCCTGTATCGCCGGCCTTGCGGCGGTACGACCGGGCGGGCCTTGAAGGGATGCGAGCGGTCGGGTGCGAATGCCAACAACAAACAAGCACGAATCATTGATCTCCCTGCGGGGGATCGGCAAGGGCTACCTCCTGGGGGGGCAGCCGCTGCAGATACTGAAAGACGTCTGCCTGGACATCTTTCCCGGAGAAAGCTGCGCGATCGTCGGCGCGTCGGGCTCGGGCAAGAGCACCCTGCTGAATATCCTAGGCCTGCTCGACCGCCCGGACAGCGGTGCCTACCGCTTCGCCGAGCACGACATCTTCAGCGTCGACGGGGACCGACTGGCGGCGATCCGCAACCGCCTGATCGGCTTCGTCTTCCAGAGCTTCAACCTGTTGCCGCGGCTGAACGCGCTGGACAACGTCGCGCTGCCCCTGAGCTATCGAGGGATGCCGCGCCGCGAGGCACTGGAGCGGGCCGAGGCGATGCTCGCCCGGGTCGGCCTGGCCGAGCGCGCCGGCCATCGTCCGGCGGACCTCTCCGGCGGCCAGCGGCAGCGCGTCGCCATCGCTCGCGCGCTGGTCGGTGAGCCGGCGCTGATCCTCGCCGACGAACCAACCGGCAACCTCGACGCGAGCACCGCGAAAGAAGTGCTGGA
The DNA here is from genome assembly GCF_051048045.1 of Pseudomonas sp. 18-147. NCBI lineage: Bacteria > Pseudomonadati > Pseudomonadota > Gammaproteobacteria > Pseudomonadales > Pseudomonadaceae > Pseudomonas > Pseudomonas sp. 18-147. Next base: position 5,448,413 of record NZ_CP182296.1, on the reverse strand, counting down.
GCTGCTCCTCACCCTCAACCGCGAGCGCCAGGTGACCCTGGTGGTGGTCACCCATGATCCCAGCCTGGCCGCCCGTCTCGGGCGCCAACTGACAGTGCGGCATGGCGAGGTGCACGAGGACCTGGCGGAGGCCTGCCGGTGAGCGCCAGCCCGTCGCCCCGGCAATTGCTTCACGAGGCCCTCGCCAGTCTTCGCGGGCTGGGGCGCCGCTCGCTGCTGGCGTTGCTGGGTATCGTCATGGGCTGTTCATCGGTGATTGCGATGCTGAACATCGGCAGCAACGCGACCGACGAAGCGATGAGCATCTTCAAGGACATGGGCACCGACACCCTGGTGGTGCAGTTCCCGTTCGCCCCGCAGGCGCCGATGCCGATGCCGGCGTCGCTCGACACCGAACCGCTGCTCCGCGACGTGGCCGGTCTGGAGCACCTGGCGGCGCTGGGCCTGTACTCGGCGCCGGTGACCTTTCACGGACGCACCAGCAACGCCAGTATCGTCGGCGCCAGCGCCGGGCTCGCGGCTGCCGCCAGGCTGCGGCTGCGCGAAGGACGTTTCCTCTCGCGCTTCGACGATCACGACACCTACGTGGTGGTGGGCGCGACAATCGCCGAGGCCCTGGGGGCGCCCGGCGATCCGCTGCGCCTCGGCGAGCAACTGACGGTCAACGACTATCTGTTCCGCGTGATCGGCATTCTCCAGCCGCAGGCCAGCGCCGCCCTCTTGCCGTTCGCCGCCAACGACTCGCTGTTCGTGCCGGCGCCGGGCATGCCGCGCCTGCAGCCGGCCGCCGAGGTCAGCCATGTGGTGGCGCGGGTCTCGCCGGGAGCGGACGTCTATAGCGTCGGCGCGGCCCTGGGCGCGGCCCTGACGGCGCGGTTGCCCGGTCACGAGGCGCAGGTCCAGGTCTCGCAGCAGGTGCTCGATGGACTCAAGCGGCAGACCCGGACCTTCACCTACCTGCTGGCCGGACTGGGGATCATCTCCCTGCTCGGCGGCGGCGTCGGGGTTATGAACGTGATGCTGATGAGTGTCGCCGAACGCCGCCGGGAAATCGGCGTGCGCATGGCGCTGGGCGCGCGCCAGCGGGACATCCGCAACCTGTTCCTGATCGAGGCGGTGACCCTGACCGCCGCGGGCGCGCTGTCGGGCGCGGTGCTCGGCGTGGCGGCTGCGTATCTCTACGCCAGGTTCTCCGGCTGGACCTTCTCCCTGGCCTACGCGGCCCTGCCGCTGGGGATGGGCAGTACCCTGCTGGTGGGGCTGTTCTTCGGGCTCTATCCGGCGGTCTCGGCGGCTCGCCTGCAACCGGTCGAGGCGCTGCGCGATGAATAGGTGGGGCCTGGGCGTGCTGTGGCTGGTCGCCGCTCTTCCGGTGGCGGCCAGCGTCAACCCGGCGCTGAGTCCGGACGTACCGAGCATGGCCCGCGAGCAGGGCAGGTCGGTACTGCTCAGCGAGCAGGTGATCGACCTCAGCCTGAGCGACGCGGTCTATCTTGGCCTGCGCAACAACCGTGGAATCCGTAGCGCCTACCTGCAACGGATCGCGCAGAAGTTCGACCTGCGGGTCGCCGCCGACGCCTTCAACCCGAAGCTGGTGGTGCGCGGCGACTATCGCGCCAACCGCGCCACCGAAGACCGCACGAGGACCAGCAATGTCTCGCCCACCGCGACCCTGCTTGGCGAATATGGCACTCGCTTCAGCCTGGCCTGGGTGAAGCAGTTCCGCACCGCCGACGAGGCCGGGCGCTACCGCAGCGATGGCCTCGACCTGACCGTCGTCCAGCCGTTGCTGCGCGATGCGGGCTGGGACGTCACCACCGCGCCGCTGCGCCTGGCACGTCTCTCCGAAGACGCCAATCGCCTGCAACTCAAGGCCAGCGTGTCGCAGACCATCAGCCAGGTCATCGGTGCCTACCGGGAGCTGCTGCGCGCCCAGGAGCAGGCGCGCATCTCTCGCGAAGCCCTGGCGCGGACCCAGGAGCTGCTCGAGGTCAACCGGGCGATGATCCGCGCCGGGCGAATGGCCGAATTCGAGATCGTGCAGACCGAGGCCGACGTCGCCAGCCAGGAGCTCAACGTCGAGGAGTCCGCCAACCAGGTCGACAGCGCACGCCTGGCCCTGCTGCAACTGCTGGCGCTGGACCTGTCGACGCAGATCCGCGCCAGCGATGCGCTGGCCGCCACGCCGATCGAGGTCGACCGCCAGCAGGCGATCAGGACCGCCCTGCAGCAGCAACCGGAATACCTGCAACGCCTGATCGGCAGTCGCCAGGCCGACCTCAACCTGGTGCTGGCGAAGAACCAGCGCCTGTGGGATGTCTCGCTGGTGGGCGGCGCCAGCCAGATCCGCGACCGCTACAGCGAGGGCGGTGGCGATAATTCACGCAGCTGGGACAGCTACGCCGGGGTACAGGTGGAAATTCCCATCGGCGACCTCAGCCGCCGGCAGGCCGAGGTGCGCGCCCAGGTCGACGTGGAGAACCAGAAGATCCTGATCGAGGATGCCCGGCAGACCCTGGAGCAGAACGTCATCGATGCGGTGCGCGACCTCGGCACGCGCTGGCGCCAGTACCAGATCGCCCAGCGCGCCACCGCCTTGTCGCGGCGCAAGCTGGAGATCGAGCGGGAAAAGCTGCGCGTCGGGCGTTCGAGCAACTTCCAGGTGCTGAGCTTCGAGACCGACCTGCGCAACGTCGAGAACACCCAATTGAATGCCCTGATCTCGTTTCTCAATGCGCAGACGCAGCTCGACCTGATCGTCGGCATGACCCTGGATAGCTGGGAGATTTCGCTCAATGACCACTGACCGGTTTTCCTTCCTGCGCCGGCCCGCATTGCCGCTCGCCGCCGGCCTGGCGGTTGTCGCGGCGCTGGCCTGGCTGGTCCTCGCCGGCGGCACCGCGAAACGCACGGAAGGGGAGCGCTGGGTCGCCGTACGGGCGGCCCCGCTGGTGCATCAGATCGGCCTGGTCGGACGCCTGGAACCGGGGCGCGTGGTGACTCTGGCGGCGCCCTTCGCCGGCAATGTCGAGGCGCTGCTGGTGGAGCCGGGACAGCGGGTCGCGGAAGGACAGGAGCTGCTGCGCATGGACACCCGCGAGATCGCCGTGCAGGTGCGCGAGGCACAGTCGGCGTTGCTCAAGGCCCGTCGCACCCTGCAGGACCTGCGCGACTGGGAGCGTGGCGAGGACATGGCGCGGGTCCGTCGTGCCCTGCGCAGCGCGCAGCTGGCGCAGAGCAGCACCGAGCGCAAGTTGCGCGAGACCCGCGAGCTGTTCCAGCGCGGGATCGTCCCGCGCAACGAACTCGACGATCTCGAACAACAGGCCAGCCAGCAGCGCATGGACCTGGAGGCGGCCCGGCGGGAAGTGGAGTCGACCCGCGCCAAGGGGCAGGGCGAGAATCGCCAGATCGCCGAAATGGACCTGGCCAACGCCAGCGTGAAATACGAGACGCTGCAGGCCCAGTTGGATGGCCGTACGGTGCGCGCGCCCTTTGCCGGTATCGTCGTCGCGGCGCCCGGCCTGGCTGGCGAGCAGGGCAGCCGCGAACCGGTGCAGGCCGGTAGCAAGCTGGGACAGGGCCAGGCGTTGTTCGGCCTGGCCAGCGTCGAGCGGCTGAAGGTATCTGCGAAGGTTTCCGAACTGGATATCAACCAGTTGCGCGAAGGGCAGGCGGTGGAAATCAGTGGCGACGGCTTCGAGGGCACCACGCTGGCGGGCGTCATCGCCGCCCTCGGTGGTCAGGCTCTGCCCGGCATGGCCCAGGGAGGCAGCCCGCAGTTCGAGGTGACGGTATCGGTAGCGCCGCTCGATCCCCGCCAGTTGCAGAAGATTCGTCTGGGAATGAGCGCCAAGCTGACGGTCACCACCTATCGCAACGAACAGGCCATCGTCGTGCCGCCGGAGGCGATACGCCACGAGGGTGACCGGCTGTTCGTGGACGTTCGCCAGGCTCCCGGCGCCAGCGTGATGGCGCAACAGGTCAAGATCGGACGCTCCACGCCGGAGGGCGTGGAGGTGTTCGAGTTGCAGCCGGGTCTCGTTCGCGTGCCGTCCTCGTCCGACTGATAGTTGGCAACCTAACTTTGGGTTGGCTGGGTCGCTTCGCGAGCTGCAAATTCTGGTAGGTATGCCCCGTCATGGTGCGTTTCTTCCCGACGCGGATGTTGACAGAGGTATCAGGATTCCTTCGCGACGACGCTTCGTTCGCCCTCCACGGTGTTCACCGATCTTTCTTCGGAGGGGCAACCCCCTTCTTTCGCTAGGCTTTTCCAGAGCCGCGCTGACCGTACTCTGGCCCCCGTCGTTGACTGGTCCACTGCCCCCTCGCGGTGTTTGCCAGCCCTGTCAGGCCTGCGTTCGCGGAGGTCGGCCAGGCGGGCATTCCGAGGTGCGGCGGGTTGGCAAACCTATCGGATCTTTCCGATATCCGGTCTGTCCCGGCTCGTCGTGGGGACCGTCAGCGTCGGCACCGGATAGGACTCATGAGGTAAAGCTTCTCCCGAATCCCGGTACGCACGGTCAAGGCGGGTGGTGTGGTTCGCCTGGCAGGTGGAACGGACGGGAAGGCACAAGGTGGTCGTGGGGGCGGGTCGGCGACGATCCTGCCGCATGATCAAGGCTCGGCAACCGCGAGCGTTGCCAACTCACTGGAAGGATACAAAACAATGAAATCCATCAAGTCCCTGCCGTCCTTTGCTGCTCTTGCTCTCTGCCTGAGCGTTTCGTCCATGGCCAGCGCGGCCACCATCACCCCGGTCAACTCGGCCTTCACCGCACCTGGCACCATCAGCGTGAGCTCGCCGGCGTCGCTCAATCTGCCAGTGACCTGCAACATCACCTTCAAGGGCACGACAGCCGCCGATGGTTCCTATGCCTCGATCGACAGCGTCACCGTCAGCGGCAGCAACACCCTGTGCAGCGTGCCGCAGATGACCGGCCTGCCGTGGAAGCTGACCGTCTCCAGCACCACCGCCGGCAAGGTCGATGGCGTCGGCTTCAAGATTCTCTCCTCTACCTGTGGCCCGAGCACCGTCAACGGTTCCTGGAGCAACGCCACCAATACCCTCAGCGCCAGCAATCAGTCGCTGGCTGGGAACTGCAAGATCAACAGCCTGAGTGTGCAGCCGACCCCGGCCTTCGTAGTCAACCCGTAATCCGGGCTGCCGCTGGCGCCTTCGGCGCCAGCGGTTTCGCGCTCCCGCTGCCAGGCGTCCTTCGCGGGCCGGCAGGTCCGAGGGAGTTTCCGCCGGAAGCGGCGCAGAACCTCGTTCGCACATGGAAAACGGCCTGGGGGAGGGTGTCCGCCAGGACGCTCAAGCAGGCCGACCATCGTGCCCCGTGCACTAGCAGCCACCAGGGGTGAAACCTTGAACAACAAAAACGATATTTCCTGCCTGTTTGCCAGAAAACCATTGCCATTGCTCTGCGCCCTGATCGTCGGCGGATTGTTCGGCACGTCCCAGGCGCAAGCCGGCGGCTTCATGGTGCCGACCACCAACACGGCGGGCTGGGGCCGTGCGATGGCAGGCGGCTCGCTGTTTCCCAACGATCCGAGCGCCGCGTTCAACAACCCGGCGGCCATGGCTTTCATCGACAAGCGGATCGCCCAGTTGACGATCAACTACGCCGATATCGACATCAAGTACAACGGCAATGCCTACGACTACCAGGGTAATCCCATGACCGGCGGCTACCAGGACGGGCCGGGCACCCCCGAGCTGGGTACCAACGATGGCGGCCAGGCCGGATTCGGCGCGTGGCTGCCGACCGGCTTCCTGGTGGTACCGATCAACGACCGCTTCGCCTTCGGTCTGAGCCAGGTCGTTCCGATGGGAATGCGCAGCACCTGGGACCCGAACTGGAAAGGCCGCGATTTCGCGGTGGACACCAAGATCGAGACGATCGGCCTGACCGGCTCCCTGTCGTTCAAGGTCAACGACAACTTCTCCCTGGGCGCCGGGGTGATCATCCAGCGCACCTCCGGCTTCGTCAGCCAGAACCTCGATCTCTATGCCTCGGCCGCCAACTCCCCGGGCATGGGCGGGATTCCGTTCCCGGCCTCGAACTCGTCCGCGCTGATGCGGGTCAAGGTGGACAACACCTCGCCCGGCTTCTTCGCCGGCGCGGTGTGGAAGCCGACCGACCGCGACACCCTGGGCTTCGCCTACCACGCGAAGATCCGCAACAAGCTGAAGGGTCACTACAACCTCTACGACCACGACGGTGGGCTGACCGAGGGCGCCATCGAGGGCGGCACCCCGGGCCTGGCCTATCCGGGCCTGGACCTGCGCATGGGCGCTTCCGCCTCGGCGCGCCTGGATATCCCCGCCTACGCCTCGCTGGATTGGGTACACCAGTTCAACGACCGTCTGAGCCTGGGCGCCAGCGCCACCTGGACCGAGTGGTCGTCGTTCCAGGACCTGACCCTCAAGTCCCACGGCAACACGATCGTCTCCATCCCCTACACCTACCGGAACACCTGGACCCTGGCGGTGGGCGGCGACTACAAGGTGACCGACCAGTGGACCATGCGCGCCGGGGTCGCCTACGACCAGACGCCGACCCACAATGCCACCCGCGATCCGCGGATTCCCGACGGCGATCGCTACTTCGCCTCCCTGGGCGCCGGCTATCGCTTCCAGTCGATGCCGGAGTTGTCGATCGACGCGGCCTACTCGCGGCAATTCGTCAAGGAGGTGCCGTTGAAGACGGTCAACCAGGATCGCCTGGGCGGCGGGCGGCTGGATGGCAGGGCAACCAGCAAGGGACAGGTGTTCAGCCTGTCCGCGACCTACGACTTCTAGACCCGGCCGTAGGTAGAGGAAGGGCCTCCCCCTGGCGGCGGAGGCCCTTTCGCATCTGGCGCCGGGATGCACGCGAACGGTGCTTTCTTCGCCCTTCAACAGTGCGTGGCCAGCCCGGGAGGCAGCCTGGTTCCGGGCGCGTGCTCTGGCCCGAGCCGTTCTGGCGGACCCGGAAAGTTTCAGTTTTGCACCATAAAGATTCATCAATGCGTCATTTCGCACTTTCTAGGTGCCGCCTGGCTTGTTAGAGTCACGCGCAAAAAATTGTTCACAAAACTAGAAACCGGTGAGAAAAATGACGCAATCCGTCGACGCTTTCCTCGAGCGCCTGAAGCGGCGCGATCCCGATCAGCCCGAATTCCACCAGGCGGTGGAAGAGGTGCTGCGTTCCCTCTGGCCGTTCCTCGAGGCCAACCCGCACTACCTGGAAGCCGGCATCATCGAACGCATCGTCGAACCCGAGCGGGCGATCCTGTTCCGCGTACCCTGGGTCGACGACCAGGGCCGGGTACGGGTCAACCGTGGCTACCGGGTGCAGATGAGCAGCGCCATCGGCCCCTACAAGGGCGGCCTGCGCTTCCATCCCTCGGTCAACCTCGGGGTGCTGAAGTTCCTCGCCTTCGAGCAGGTCTTCAAGAACTCCCTGACCACTCTGCCCATGGGCGGCGGCAAGGGCGGCTCCGACTTCGATCCGAAGGGCAAGAGCGACGCCGAGGTGATGCGTTTCTGCCAGTCGTTCATGAGCGAGCTGTACCGCCACGTCGGCGCCGACCTGGACGTGCCGGCCGGCGACATCGGCGTCGGCGCGCGTGAGATCGGCTACCTGTTCGGCCAGTACAAGCGCCTGTCCAACCAGTTCACCTCGGTGCTGACCGGCAAGGGCCTGAGCTACGGCGGCAGCCTGATCCGCCCGGAGGCGACCGGCTTCGGCTGCGTCTACTTCGCCCAGGAAATGCTCAAGGACCGTGGCCGCGGCTTCGACGGCCAGCGGGTGGCGATCTCCGGCTCGGGCAACGTCGCCCAGTACGCGGCGCGCAAGGTCATGGAAATGGGCGGCAAGGTGATCTCGCTGTCCGATTCCGAAGGCACCCTGTATGCCGAGGCGGGGCTCTCCGACGAGCAGTGGGAATACTTGATGGAGCTGAAGAACGTGCGCCGCGGGCGCATCCGCGAGATGGCGGAGCAGTTTTCCCTGCAGTTCCTCGAAGGGCGCCGGCCCTGGGGCCTGGCCTGCGATATCGCGCTGCCCTGCGCGACCCAGAACGAACTGGATGCCGAGGATGCGCGGCGCCTGCTGGCCAACGGCTGCGTCTGTGTCGCCGAAGGCGCCAACATGCCCTCGACCTTGGAAGCCGTCGACCTGTTCCTCGAGGCCGGCATCCTCTACGCGCCGGGCAAGGCGTCGAACGCCGGCGGGGTGGCGGTGAGCGGCCTGGAGATGTCGCAGAACGCCATGCGCCTGCGTTGGAGCGAGGGCGAGGTGGATACCAAGCTGCACGGCATCATGCAGTCGATCCACCATGCCTGCCTGCTGTACGGCGAGGAGCAGGGGCGGGTCAACTACGTGAAGGGGGCGAACATCGCCGGCTTCGTCAAGGTCGCCGATGCGATGCTGGCGCAGGGCGTGGTCTGAGGTCGTCCCATAGAGGAAAAACGGGGCTCCAGGGGAGCCCCGTTTTTCCTTGTGGCGGTTATTCCGCGGGACGCGGCGTGGTCTCCGTACTGGCCGGCAGCAGCGGATATTCGACGCGCGGCTGCTTGCCGCTCAGGCTGTGCAGGAAGGCGACGATGTTCTCCACGTCGTCCGGCGCCAACTGCTTGCCGAGCTGGGCGTTGCCCATGATCGCCACCGCGTCCTTGAGTTCCCAGACCTGGCCGCTGTGGAAGGGAAGTACGGCGCGGTGAGGGCGACGTTGCGCAGGGGCGCGGCGCGGAATACGTACTCGTCGCTCTGGGTCTTGGTCACGGCGAAGCGGCCCTTGTCGCCGCTGGGCAGCACGCTGGCGTCGGGCTTCTTCACCAGGCCGAACGGGAAGTAGGCCTGGCCGCCCAGGTTGATGCCGTTGTGGCAGGCGCTGCAGCCACTGTCCATGAATGCCTTGAGGCCTTTCTTCTGCTGTGCGTCGAGGGCCTTGTCGTCGCCCTTGAGATACAGGTCGAAGGGCGAGTCCGGAGTCACCAGGGTCGCCTCGTAGGCCTCGATGGCCAGCGCCATGTTGTCGAAGCTGACCGGCTTGCCGGCCTTGGGGAAGGCCTTGCGGAAGGCGTCCACGTATTCCGGGATGCTGCCCAGGGTCTGTTCGACCAACTGCGGGGTACTGTGCATCTCGACGCTGTTCTGGATCGGACCCTTGGCCTGCTCCCCCAGGTCCTTGGCGCGGCCATCCCAGAACTGCGCGGCATTGAACACGGCGTTGAAGACCGTCGGCGAATTGCGTGGCCCCTTCTGCCAGCCGTGACCGACCGACGTCGGTACGTTGTCGGCGCCGCCGGTGCCGACGTTGTGGCAGGTGTTGCAACTGAGCACATGGCTGCGTGACAGGCGCGGGTCGAAGAACAGTTTCTTGCCGAGTTCGCGCTGTTGCTCGCTGATGGGCTGGCCGCGTAGCTCGGTGACCTGCTCGGGGATGGGTTTGAACAGCGCGCTGGCCTGGTCGTGCAGGGCATCGGCCTGGGCGAGGGGCGTGGCGAACGACAGCAACAGGCTGCCAAGCGGGAGCAGTTGCGAGGACTGCATCTTTTTTTCTCCTTATCAGGCGTTACAACCGGTCCTGTGAGGAGAGGCCAGCGGCGCGCTGCTCGGCTTGACGTGGATCAAGCGCACCGGGATCGGTGCTGCGGATGGTTGTCGCAGCGTGCTTCAGCGCTCGCGCAAGGCCCGGGCCAACGCGCGGTCGCGGTCGCGCTGCCAATCGTCGTCGCGGTCGTCCCACTGGCGCTCCTCGAAACGCCGCCGCTCTTCGCTCCGCGCCATCGACCGGCATTGCTCGAAGCCGTCGCCCCAGCCGCTGGCGTAGATCGCCTCGCGCAGGTAGCGGGGGACGTCCTTGCGGAATTCGCCGCTGATCGAGCCGGCCGCCTGGCGGCCGCTACCGCAGCCATCGTCGAAACCGTCGGCATAGGCGGGCGGGTAGCCCTTGGCGAGCAGGTACTGGTGGGTGCTTTCGCAGCCGCCGAGCAGGGTGGCGGTGAGCAGGATCAGGGCGAGGACAAGCACGCCGAGACGCGAAGAAGACATGGCCGGGACTCCTCGACCGCCGGGATGGGGCTCCCGGAGATTCGCGCCGGGCCCGCTGGCAGGTCCGGCGCGAGTCTAGGTCGGCATTGGTGAGGAATTCGTCAAGCCGATGTGATGACGATGCGATGACCGCCGCCGTCCAGCGCCTGGTCGCCGATCCTCACCGGCAGGAAGCGTTCGATAACCCGGCAGTTGCTTTGCAGATGGGCGCTCAGCCGCGGCGTGGTGAAGCTGCCGGCGCCGGCCAGGGCCATGGGCAGCAGCAATTGGTCGGCGAGGTGCTCGTCCGCCGCGCAGCCGCTTTCCATCCAGCCGATGGCTTGCGTCGCGACCTGTTCCGCCACCCGTTCGGCGCTGACGCCGGCCTGGCCGAAGGCGCAGAAGATCGCGCAGATGTGCTCGCAGTCGATCCGCAGCAGCAGGGCGTTGCCCGGCCCCTGGTCCTCCGCGAGGAACTCCAGCTGGCGTTCTTCGTCGCTCCAACCGAGGCGCTGGCGGACCCTCTCCAGCTCACGCTCGCCGACGTGCCCGGGAATCCCGGCGAGCAGCGCCCGCGCCTGGCGCCGCAGCGCCGCGCCGGGATGCTCCAGTTGCAGCGGCCGCCAGCGTGCCGGGCGTACCCGCGCCAGCAGCTCGCCACCGCCGGCGGGTACGAAGCCGTGGCGCAGCAGTTCCAGGTCGACTTCCGCGCCCATCCGCTGCAACAGCGGCAGCCAGCTGTCGCGGAGAAAGTCCGCCGGCGGCGCCAGTGGATTGTGGGTGCCGCCGCTGATCCTCACCCGGCTTTCGCCGTTGGCCGCGAGCAGCGCCGGCAGCAGGGTTTGCAGTACCAGCGAGCAACTGCCGGCGGAGCCGATGGCGAAGGCGTAGTCGCCGGCGCGGATCGCACCGGGCCGGAACGCCAGCTCGCGTGAGCCGAGCTCGGCACCCTCGACCTCGGCCGCGCAGATTTCCGCCGCCGCGCGCACCGCGGTGAGGTGCTGCCGCAGCAGCCCCGGACGGCTGCGCCGGCCACGGATGTTGCGGATGCGCAGCGGCTGGCCGCTGGTCATCGACAGGCTCAGGGCGCTACGCAGGATCTGCCCGCCGCCTTCGCTGCCGTCGAGTTCGATGAGGTCCTTTCTCATGAGGTTTCCCTTGTGTATTGCCATATCTTGTCGTGGAGGTAGCGATCCAGCAGTCGGCTGTCCTGGCGCGCGCCGGTTGGTTGGGCGGCCCCTCGTTCGGCCTGGAGCAACTCCGCTTCGATGAAGCGTTGCAGCGCCAGGCGCGGAGGGCCGTAGGCCGATTCGTCGCGCTGACGCTTGAGGCTCAGCAGGGCATCCAGCTCTTCGCGCAGCGACGGGTCGTCCAGTGTGGCTTCCACTAGCCTCTCGAACGCCACCGGCGGCAAGCCCAGGCCTGCATCCAGCCAACGCACCGCGAACAACGGGCGCAGGACGTAGAGGTATTTCTTCAGCCGGACGCTGTCGCCCTTCAGGTAGCCGCGGTAGTTCTTGCGTGCCATCGACAGGTAGTGATGGCGGCTGCCAGGTACGGAGTGAAAGGCGTTGCCCAGCCAGAGCAGTTCCTCGCGCACGCCAGGCTCTTCCCGATACACCAGCGGCGAGCCGAGCCACTCCAGCAGGGCCGGGTTGGATTTGCGCATCAGGCGCAACGCCTTGCGCAGCTCCCAGCCGCTGATGTCCAGCTCGTCGCTCAGCGGGCGTTCTATCACGTCGCGAGGTTCCTCGACGCGCTGATACCACTCGGGCTGATGCACATAGACGAAGCGTACGTCGTAGTCGCTGTCCGGCGAAGCGAAGCCCCAGGCCCGGCTGCCCGACTCGCAGGCGTAGAGCACGACTACGTCGTGCTCGCGTTCGATCCGTTCCAGCTCATCCAGTACCCGCTCGCGCATGGCGGCGGGGAGCGGATGGCGTTCTTCCCTGTTCATTTCGATTCTTCCCCAGCGGGCGCCACAGGGCGCCCGTCATCCTTTCACGCACACCACCTGACGCAGGGTGTGCAGCACTTCCACCAGCTCGCGCTGGGCTTCCATGACCCGGTCGATGTCCTTGTAGGCCATCGGGATCTCGTCGATCACGTCGGCGTCCTTGCGGCATTCGACGTGGGCGGTGGCGCGGGCCTGGTCGGCGACGCTGAAGACCTTCTTCGCCTTGGTCCGGCTCATGGTCCGCCCGGCGCCGTGGCTGCACGAGCAGAACGCTTCCTGGTTGCCGAGGCCGCGGACGATGAAGCTCTTCGCCCCCATCGAGCCGGGAATGATGCCGAGCTGGCCCTTCTGCGCGGACACCGCGCCTTTGCGGGTGACCAGTACCTCCTGGCCGAAGTGGCGCTCCTTCTGCACGTAGTTGTGGTGGCAATCGACCGCCTCCAGGTTGGCTTCGAACGGCTTGCGGATCACCTGGCGCGCCGCCTCGATCACCGCGTGCATCATCAGCGCGCGGTTCTGCCGGGCGAAATCCTGGGCCCAGCCGACCGCTTCCACGTAGTCGTCGAAGTGCCGGCTGCCTTCCTCGAAGTAGGCCAGGTCCTTGTCCGGCAGGTTGGCGATGTGCTGGCGCATGTCCGCCTTGGCCAGTTCGATGAACAGGTTGCCGATGGCGTTGCCGACCCCGCGCGAACCGCTGTGCAGCATGAACCAGACGCGGTCGGCCTCGTCCAGGCAGACCTCGATGAAGTGGTTGCCGGTGCCGAGGGTTCCCAGGTGCTGGCGGTTGTTGGTCTTCTCCAGCCTCGGGTGCTTGTCGGTGATCGCCTTGAAGCGACCGGCGAGCGCCTTCCATGCCTGGTCGGTGGCCTCCGGTACCTCGTGCCAGGCGCCGCGGTCGCGGCGGCCGAAGGTCTTGCCGTGGGGTACCGCCTGCTCGATGGCGCTGCGCAGGCCGTGCAGGTTGTCCGGCAGGTCGGCGGCGACCAGCGAGGTGCGCGCGGCGATCATTCCGCAGCCGATATCCACGCCCACCGCGGCCGGGATGATCGCGCCGAGGGTAGGGATCACGCTACCGATGGTCGAGCCCTTGCCCAGGTGTACGTCAGGCATCACCGCCAGGTGCTTGAAGATGAAGGGCATCTTCGCCGTGTTCAGCAACTGCTGGCGCGCTTCCTCCTCCACCGGGACGCCCTGGGTCCAGAGCTTGATCGGCTTGCCGCCGGCCACTTCGAGGATATTCATGTCTTTCATCGTGCTTTCCTTGTGCTCCGCGCCGTCTTGTCGACGGCGCGGCTATCGTTCGTGATCAGGCCTGCTTCAGCGTGACCAGTCCGTTCAATACCTGGTCCAGGCCACCGAATACCGAAATCCGGTCGATGCGCTCGGCCACTCGCTCCAGGGTTTCCAGTTCCTTCAGACGCAGCGCGGTCGGGTTTTCCTCCATGACCTTCGCGGTATTCAGCAGCGAGCGGGTCGCCGAGGTTTCCTCGCGGCGGCGGATCACATTGGCCTGGGCCGCCTTCTCCGCCTCCACCACCTGCGCCAGCAGGGTCTTCATTTCGCCCGGGAGGATGATGTCGCGTACGCCCAGGCCGCTCACTTCCAGGCCGCTGTCTTCCAGCTTGGCGGCCAGGTGGGCGCTGACCGCTTCGTCGATCGACTGCTTGTTCTCCAGCAGTTCGTCGAGGGTACGGGTGCCCACTGCCGCCCGCAGGCCGAACTGCAGTTCGCGGTACAGATACTCCAGCGGTTTGCTCAGCCGCGAGAAGGCGGTGAGCACGTCGCTGTAGCGCCAATTGGCGGCGAGGTTCAGGCGCAGGCTGACCTTGTCGCGGGTGAGGATCTCCTGGCCGCTGACCTCCAGCGCCTGGATACGGGTGTCGACCAGTTCCACGCTGACTTGCCGGTTGTAGCGCCAGAAACCGTATTGTCCAGCTTGCAGCAGGCCGGCAAGGGCGCCGTCGACCTTGAGCACGCCGACCTGGAACGCCGGCACCTGGACCAGCAACACTGCGTCCAGGCCCGCCAGGGCGCGGTCGCGCAGGTTCGGCTGGTGCAACTGGGCGACCAGCGCGGCGGACAATCGATAGTCCTGGGTCAGGTCGATGCGCTCCAGGCGCTGCTCGGTCTGGCCTTTCCAGTACAGTCGGCGGCTGCCCGGTGCGAGCAACTCCACCAGCACGCCGTCCTCGTAGCGCAGGCCGGCCTCGTTGTCGCCCAGGTCCATCCGGGTGAAGTAGCGCTCCACCAGTTGCGGTTCGCTCTGCCGCAGGTAGCCGGCCAGGCGGTGTTCAAACTGCGGGGTGTTCAGGCTGAAGCTTTCCAGGCTCAGGCGGTCGTACGGATCGAAGCGGCGGTAGCTGCCCGGTTCGAGCACGGCGAGGAAGTCGCCTTCGGAATACAGCAGGCCGCGTTCGTTCTTCTTCACGATAAAGCGCTTCAGCATTTTCATCTCTTCATTCCTTTCATTCTTCCGTGGTGCCGGTGTTGCCGGCCCGTCGAGCGTCGTGGGTGGAGCGCGGAGGAGGTTGGCCTGGCGGACGTCCTGTCCATACGATCGATTCCCTCGATCCCCGGCCTGCCTTGCCCCGTGCCCGAACCGCGGGCCGGACGGGCCGGCGGCGGCTTCGGCTCCCTTGCGTTCTCCGGCCTTCCTGGCCGCTTGCGCAGTTCGCCTCGGCCACACCGGCGGGTGTTGCCATTGAGTGATTGCCGTTAAGGCAACGTTCGAGCGGGAGTCGAACCCGCGACAGACCATTTCGTGGATGGTTGCTCTACCAGGCTGAGCTATCGAACCGCGAAGCGGCATTGCCGTCATTCGCGAATGACCGTCGTTGTTGCGGGCGGCATGCACGACGCCGACACCAGGGGTGGGCTCGGGCACCGGCGGGACTGGAGTCCCGACCCGTCGGCCTGCATGGGCGATGCGGTCGAAATGGATATAGCGAGCGGCGTGCCAGGTTTTTATGGATGTGACTGTTTCTTGCTTAACTGTTTGATTTTAAAGGTGAATAAATTTTTTATTGCGCTTCGTCGGCGAATTCGATGGAGAGATGCCTGGCTATTTCTATATATTTTCATATCGATCTTTATCTTGAAGGATAAGCAGTGATGAAACGCACGGTCGCCATCGGCTTCATCGGCGCCACCCTCGACCGTCTCGGCAAGGGCGCGGCGCGCTGGCAAAAGTGGCGGCCGAGCATCGGCCTGTGCCAGCAGCCGGACCTGCTGATCGACCGCCTCGAACTGATCCACGGCAACGACGCCCGCGACCTCGGCCTGGCCGAGCGGATTCGCGCCGACATCGCCGCGGTGTCGCCGCATACCGAGGTCCGCCTGCAGCAGATGGAACTGCGCAACCCCTGGGACTTCGAGGAGGTCTATGGCGCCCTGCACGATTTCGTCAGCGCCTACCCCTTCGACACCGAGCGCGAGGACTACCTGGTGCATATCACCACCGGGACCCATGTCGCGCAGATCTGCTGGTTCCTCCTTACCGAGGCGCGCTACCTGCCGGCCCGGCTGGTGCAGACCTCGCCGTCGCGGCGCAAGGACGAGGCGCGCCATCCCGAGGGCTCGGCGACGCTGATCGACCTCGACCTGTCCCGCTACGACCGCATCGCCTCGCGGTTCCGCCGCGAACAGGAGGAAAGCCTGGCTTTTCTCAAGTCGGGAATCGCCACGCGCAATGCCGCTTTCAACCGCTCCATCGAGCAGATCGAGCGGGTCGCCGTGCGTTCGCGGGCACCCATGCTGCTGGTGGGGCCGACCGGTGCCGGCAAATCGTTCCTCGCCCGGCGCATCTATGAACTCAAGCGCAGCCGGCACCAGCTCGACGGGCGTTTCGTCGAGGTCAACTGCGCCACCTTGCGCGGCGACGGCGCGATGTCGGCACTGTTCGGTCACGTCAAGGGCGCCTTCACCGGCGCGCAGAATGCGCGCGAAGGCCTGCTGCGCGCAGCCGACGGTGGCATGCTGTTCCTCGACGAGATCGGCGAGCTGGGCGCCGACGAACAGGCGATGCTGCTCAAGGCTATCGAAGAGAAGCGCTTCTTCCCGCTGGGTTCGGACCGTGAGGTGGAGAGCGACTTCCAGCTTATCGCCGGGACCCACCGCGACTTGCGCGGACGAGTGGCCGAAGGCCTGTTCCGCGAGGACCTGTTCGCCCGCATCAACCTTTGGACCTTCGAGCTGCCGGGCCTGGCTGGACGCCGCGAGGACATCGAGCCGAACATCGACTTCGAACTGGAGCGGCACGCCCGCGAGCAAGGGCGGCAGGTGCGTTTCAACCTGGAGGCCAAGCGTCGCTACCTGGCCTTCGCCGGTTCCAGCGAAGCGCGCTGGGCCGGCAACTTCCGCGAGCTGTCGGCTTCCATCACACGGATGGCGACCCTGGCCGACAGCGGGCGGATCGACGAGGCGCTGGTCGAGGAGGAGATCCTCCGCCTGCGCCAGGCCTGGGGGCTCGATGCGGGCCGGGAGCCACTGGCCGATCTGCTGGGGCAGCGGGTGGAGGCCCTGGATCTGTTCGACCGCCTGCAACTGCAGGCGGTGCTGGAGGTGTGCCGCGGGGCTAAGACCCTTTCCGAGGCGGGACGCCGGCTGTTCGCCGTTTCGCGCCAGGACAAGCGCAACCCCAACGACGCCGACCGGCTGCGCAAGTACCTGGCGCGTTTCGGCCTGGACTGGGCGCAGATACGCGCCTGAACACCACTTCGGGATATCCTTGGCGTCTTTTCACGGGCTCCAGGGACGAATGCCGATGAGCGAGATAATGGACGTCGAGCGACTGCGCCAGCGCTGCGCGGCCGGCGAAAGCTTCAAATACCTGTATTTCTGGGGACATCGCCCGGCGACGGATGACAAGGTCGGCAAGAGCTGTTTCAGCCAGTGGTACGAGGCTTCGTTCAAGCTCGACGGGGTGCGCTACGCCAGCGCCGAGCATTACATGATGGCGGCCAAGGCACGCTTGTTCGACGACCCTAGGTTGCTCGAGCGCATCCTGGCGGCGCGCAGCCCAGGCGAGGCGAAGGCCCTCGGCCGCGAAGTCGCCGGCTTCGACGAGGCACGCTGGAACGCCGAGCGGGTGGAAATCGTGATCGAAGGCAACCTCGGCAAGTTCGGCCAGAACGCTTCGCTGAAGAAATACCTTCTGGGCACCGCCGACCGGGTGCTGGTCGAGGCCAGCCCGGTGGACGCGATCTGGGGCATCGGCCTGGCCGCGAGCGATCCCCTGGCAGCCGAGCCGGCGACCTGGCAAGGCCTCAACCTGCTCGGCTTCGCCCTGATGGAGGTGCGCCGGAGGCTGGCTCAGTAGTAGTACCAGCGCAGCTCCAGCTTCACCTCGTTGATCGGCTTGCCGACATGGCTGAACTCGCGTTCGGCGCTCAGGCGCAGGCCGAGGTCGCGGCCCAGCTCCACCTGCTGGACGAAGCCCAGGCTGCGGCGCACTTCACCGTTGTGGAAGTAGTCGCCCTTGGCCTCCAGGGTCAGGTTGCCCAGCGGGTTGCGCCACAGCAGGCCGCTGTCGAAGCCCACCGCCGGGGCGATGGCGGCGGCGAAGTCCCTGTTGTTCTCGATCCGCGCGGTGCCCATGGCGTAGAGCAGCAGGTCGTCGCCGAACATCCAGCTGCCGCCGGCGCCGCCGTTCAGATGGCTGACCAGGTTTTCGTCGCCGTCCTCGCCCGGCACCCGCTCCAGGCCGCCGGCGACCTGCCAGGACAGCGGCTTGAGCAACTGGTTGCGCGGGGTCAGCGAGCGGATGGTGACCAGGTCGAGATTCTGCAACTGCCAGCGGTTGCCTTCGTACTGGCGCAGCTTGAGCTGGCCGATCTCGATCTGCGCGCCGAGGGGGAAGCCATAGGCGTTATCGGCGAGGTCATGGTAGGCCATGCGCAGGCCGTATTCGGCGAAGGCGCGGTCATCGCGGCTGCCGACGCCGAACTGCCAGGTCCGTGACTCGTGGCCGTCCTCCGGCTGGCCGGGGCGCTCGACCTGGAGGTCCGGCGGCGGGTTGCGGTTGATCGCTCGCAACAGGTTGTAGCTGCGCGAGGCGATGCCGCTGTCACGCGCC
This sequence comes from Pseudomonas sp. 18-147, assembly GCF_051048045.1. NCBI lineage: Bacteria > Pseudomonadati > Pseudomonadota > Gammaproteobacteria > Pseudomonadales > Pseudomonadaceae > Pseudomonas > Pseudomonas sp. 18-147. The sequence continues at coordinate 5,430,358 of NZ_CP182296.1, read as the reverse complement.
TGACCGGTGGCGCGGTAGCGCACCAGGCGGAAGGCGGCGTCCTGGATCAGCGCCTGGCGCGGCATCGGCAGGGCCTTGAAGTCGGGAGCGTCGAGCAGGCTGTCGTCGTCCGCCAGGCGCTTGGCCCAGTCGCGCTCGGCATGGTCGAGCGGTTCGGCGCGGGCGAGCAGTTCCTTCTCGCGCGACGGCCGGTAGTCGATGCGCTCGATCAGCCCGGCGTTCTTCACCGCGCGGACGGTGTCGGTGGGGATCGCGGTAAGCGGGAACTGCTCGGTCAGCTCGATGCCCGGGCGGGCGATCTCCATCAGTTCGAGCAGGCGGAACGAACAGTTCTCGTCGAAGAAGTAGTAGTCGAAGCGGACCTGCTTGAGTTCCCAGACGTGTTCGACCATGCGCCCGGTCTCCTCGGGCGTCAGGTTCAGCTTGTATTCCCAGAGGTCGCGGTTCTCCAGGCGGCTGTATTCGGCCAGCTTCTCCCGGTACGGGACCAGCGCGAACAGGCCGGGATAGCCGCCCATCAGGCCTTTCCAGGCATAGAGGATGCTGTTGTCCATGCCTTCGATGTAGGCGCCGAAGTTCAGCGCGTAGCTGAGCAGGGCAGTGTTGTTGCTGGTGACGTCGGCCTGGTCGATGCGCAGCAGGGTGTGGCCGAACATCGACGACGGGCTGTTCAGGTAGGCCGCGGGGAACACCAGCACCGCGCTGTGCGGGTTGATGTCGCGGTACCAGTTGTCGTATTCGCCGCACTGCGGCTGCGGCAGGTCGTCGAGTTGCAGTTGCTGGCGCAGCCAGCGGGTGCGCGCCGGGTAGACGCACTGAGCGTGCTTGTCGCCAAGGCTGGGCGAGGCATAGAGCGCCTTTAGCGTGGCCGCCAGTTCGGCGTCCGGGTGGCTCTCGCCGTTGTCGGCGAGGAAGAACCGCTCGTCGTCGACGTAGCTGCGCCAACCGCCGAGCTTGCCGCGTTCGTAGTGGCCGAGGGCGATCCAGTAGGGATCGGCGGCCAGTTGCTGGAGGCGGGCCTCGGGAACCGTGGGCGCAGCCAGAAGGGGGGAGCAGGCGCACAGCGCCATCCAGGGCAACAGGCGTTTCGGCATCGGCAAGGCTTAATGCTTGGGGAAAGGGGCCTGCCCGCGAACGGGCAGGCGGCGAGGCTCAGGCCTGCTCGGCGTACTTGGCCAGGCGGGCGTCCTGTTTCAGGATCGCCTGGGTGTTGGCATAGACGTCGGCGGCGGTGGCGTCGGACTTGTTGAAGATCTCGGAGAAATGCTCATGGGTGACGGCGGCGAAGTGCTCGCGGTCCTGCGGTTGCACGCCCAGCACCACGGCATAGGTGGTCAGCGCTTCGCCATTGCCCTTGGCCATGTCTTCGGACAGCTCGTCCATCATGCTGCCGAGCACCAGCAGGGGCTTGCCGCCATAGGACAGCGCGCCGTTGGTATGGCAGCCGTTGGTGCCGGTGGTCATGCCGAAGGTGTTGTTGCCGGAAGTGCCGTTGGTGGTCGCCGCGACCACGTGGGTGGCCACGCCGCGCTGGCCTTTGAAGAGCATGTTGCCCCAGCCGCAGCCGGCGCCGCCGGGAGCGTCGGCGAAAGCGTTGAAGGAGGCGGCGGCGAACAGGGTACCGAGCAGAATCCGTTTCATCGTTTGTTCTCTCTTGAGGTGGATCGGAGCCATCTGGAGCGGGCCAGCGACGCCGTGAGCTTTTCGGAATGCCACCGGGGTGTCAAGGCACCGAATGGGTGGCAGCGCGCAATGCCGGGCGAAAATTGACCGGCGTCAGCGGCAATCCGCTTGGAACCGTCCAGACTTGGGAAAGTTCTGGTCGGTCTGAGCGAAACCGGCCTTGGTCAGCCGTTCCTCATGCAGGAGGTGGATATGAGCGCTTTCGACCCCGCTACCGCCCTGGAAACCCTGGCGACCGAGTACGCGGCACGCGCCGCGGCGATCCGCCGGGACCTGGCGCGCAGCCATTCGCCGGACTTTGCCGAGCAGGCGGTGCAGCGCCAGAACGACGAAGTGCTCGAAGGCCTGCTCGCCGAGGCGGAGGCGGGGATGCGCCAGGTCGGCCTGGCCCGCCTGCGCCTGGCGGAAGGTCGCTACGGCCAGTGCGAGCGCTGTGGCGAGGCTATCGAACCGGCGCGCCTGGCCGCCCTGCCTGCGGCGGAATACTGCCTGCGCTGCGCCGACCTGGTACATCGGTGAGATAGCGCCATCCGCGCCTTGTCAGTGGCGCGAGGCTGGGGGGAGAATGCGGGCGACGACACCCCGCGGCGATCTGCCGCCCGATGCAAGGATTCCCGATGCCCGATTCCGTCGCTGCCGGCCTGCGCCTGGCGCCAGAAGAACTGACCCGCCCGTTCGCTCCCGAGCAATTCGCCTTCGACACCACCGATGACCTGGAGCCCTTCCGCGGCGTGCTGGGCCAGGAGCGTGCGGTCGAGGCGCTGCAGTTCGGTGTGGCGATGCCGCGTCCGGGTTACAACGTATTCGTCATGGGCGAGCCGGGGACCGGACGCTTCTCCTTCGTCAAACGCTATCTGCAAGCCGAGGGCAAGCGCGTCGCCACGCCCTCCGACTGGGTCTACCTGAACAATTTCGACGAGCCGCGCGAACCTCGGGTGATCGAGCTGCCGCCGGGCAGCGCGACCGAATTCAGCGCCGACATCGACCGTCTGATCGACAACCTGATGTCGACCTTCCCGGCGGTCTTCGAGCATCCGGCCTACCAGCAGAAGAAGAACGCCGTCGACCGCGCTTTCAACCAGCGCTACGACCGCGCCCTGGACTCGGTGGAGCGGCGCGCCCTGGAGAAGGACGTGGCGCTGTACCGCGACAGCGCCAACGTCGCCTTCACCCCGATGAAGGACGGCAAGGCCCTCGATGAGGCCGAATTCGCCCAGTTGCCCGAAGCCGAGCGCGAGCGTTTCCACAAGGATATCGCCGCCCTCGAGGAGTACCTCAACGAGGAACTGGCGAGCCTGCCGCAGTGGAAGCGCGAGTCGAGCAACCAGTTGCGCGAGCTCAACGAGGAAACCATCACCCTGGCCCTGCAGCCCCTGCTGGCGCCTTTGGTGGAGAAGTACAACAACAACCCGGGCGTCTGCGCCTACCTGCAGGCGATGCAACTGAACCTGCTGAAGACCGTGGTCGACCAACTGGTCGACGACAGCCGCACCGACGCCCAGCGCAAGCAAGGGCTGATCGAGCAGTACGCGCCGAACCAGGCCATCGTCCACCACGCGACCAGCGGCGCGCCGGTGGTGTTCGAGTCGCACCCGACCTACGACAACCTGTTCGGCCGCATCGAGTACAGCTCGGACCAGGGGGCGCTCTACACCAGCTACCGGCAGTTGCGTCCGGGGGCGCTGCACCGGGCCAACGGCGGCTTCCTGATCCTGGAAGCGGAAAAGATGCTTGGCGAGCCGTTCGTCTGGGACGCGCTCAAGCGTGCCCTGCAGTCGCGCCAGTTGAAGATGGAGTCGCCGCTGGCCGAACTCGGCCGCCTGGCTGCGGTTTCCCTGACCCCCCAGGTGATCCCGCTGCAACTGAAGGTGATCATCATCGGCTCGCGGCAGATCTACTACACCCTGCAGGACCTCGATCCGGACTTCCAGGAGATGTTCCGGGTGCTGGTGGACTTCGACGAGGACATCCCGCTGGGCGAGGACAGCCTCGAACAGTTCGCACAGTTGCTCAAGACGCGCACCTCGGAAGAGGGCATGGCGCCCCTCAGCGGCGCGGCGGTGGCGCGACTGGCGACCTACAGCGCGCGCCTGGCCGAGCACCAGGGGCGGCTTTCGGCACGGATCGGCGACCTGTTCCAGTTGGTCAGCGAAGCCGATTTCATCCGTCAGCTGGCGAACGAGGAGGTGATCCAGCTCGGCCACATCGAGCGTGCCCTCAAGGCCAAGCAGACCCGCACCGGACGAGTGTCGGCGCGGATCCTCGACGACATGCTGGCGGGGATCATCCTGATCGACACCGCTGGCGCCGCGGTCGGCAAGTGCAACGGACTGACCGTGCTGGAGGTGGGCGACTCGGTGTTCGGCGTGCCGGCGCGGATTTCCGCGACCGTCTATCCGGGCAGCAGCGGCATCGTCGATATCGAGCGCGAAGTCAACCTCGGCCAGCCGATCCACTCCAAGGGCGTGATGATCCTTACCGGCTACCTGGGTAGCCGCTACGCCCAGGAGTTCCCCCTGGAAATCTCCGCCAGCATTGCCCTGGAACAATCCTACGGCTACGTGGACGGCGACAGCGCCTCGCTGGGCGAGGTCTGCACGCTGATCTCGGCGCTGTCGCGGACGCCCTTGAAGCAGTGCTTCGCCATTACCGGCTCGATCAACCAGTTCGGCGAGGTGCAGGCGGTCGGCGGCGTCAACGAGAAGATCGAGGGCTTCTTCCGCCTCTGCGAAGCGCGCGGCCTGACCGGCGAGCAGGGTGTGATCATCCCGCGCGCCAACGTCACTACCCTGATGCTCGACGAGCGCGTGTTGCAGGCGGTGCGCGCCGGGCAGTTCCACGTCTACGCGGTGCGCGAGGTGGACGAGGCGCTGGCGCTGCTGGTGGGCAAGCCGGTCGGTGCCCAGGACGAGAAGGGACGCTTCCCGAAAGGCAGCGTGAACGATCTGGTCGTGGCGCGCTTGCAGGAGATATCCGAACTCGGCATGGAAGAGGACGACAAGGAAAAGGACAAACCGGCGGAGAAAGAGACCTTCGTGGCGAAGGACAAGGCCGCGGCGAAGAAGGACTGAGCCTGGCGCGCTGTCGGAACCTGTCGAGGGCGGGGCTGGAAAGCCCCGCCCTCGTGCGTTTCAGCCCTGTGGACAAGTTCCCGCCGGCGCTATGCGGAACCTGGCGGCAGGTGTAGGCTCAAAACTGGGAACCCCCGTGAGGATGCCGCCATGCCGCGTAACCTCTGCCTCATCCGCCCTTGTCTGGGGCTGACCACGCGAATCGAATGCGTGGTCAGGCCGCTGGCCGGAGAGAACGGACTCTGGACCCTGCTTTGCGCCGCCGGCATGTCCGGCTCCCAGCCTTCGGCGATCAAGGCCCAGGGCCCCTTCCACGGACCGCTGGTGGCCGAAGGGGTGTTGCAGGCGATTGCCGACTGCCTGGCCCAGCAAGGCTATATCGAAGCCGTCGACCCGCCGATCTGGCGCCTGCACCTGCAGGGCGAACTGCGCCGACTCAATGGCGAACGACGGCCGCATGTCGGCGACTACCTGTTTCGCCCGGAATCCTGAGCGGCGCCTGGGCAAAGCCTGAGCAATCCGGCCGAGGCCCCGTGCCATCATCGCTGGCGGGATCCATCCCGGCTCGGTGCACATATTTATCCACAGATTTTCTGGATAAAAACCGCCGGCCGCTGCGTTATACTCGCCGCCCCATTTTCCCCTGCACATACACACAAGAGACCATGGAACGCTTTTTCGAAAACGCCATGTACGCCTCGCGCTGGCTGCTGGCTCCCATCTACATGGGCCTGTCGCTGGCGCTGCTGGCGTTGACCATCAAGTTCTTCCAGGAAATATTCCACGTCATCCCGAACATCTTCGCGATGGCCGAGGCCGACCTGATCCTGGTCCTGCTCTCACTGATCGACATGGCTCTGGTTGGCGGCCTGTTGGTCATGGTGATGATCTCCGGCTACGAGAACTTCGTTTCGCAACTGGACATCGACGAAGGCAAGGAAAAGCTCAGCTGGCTGGGCAAGATGGATTCCGGCTCGCTGAAGAACAAGGTGGCCGCCTCCATCGTGGCGATCTCTTCGATCCACCTGTTGCGCATCTTCATGGACGCGAAGAATGTGCCGGACAACAAGCTGATGTGGTACGTGATCATCCACATGACCTTCGTGCTCTCGGCGTTCGCCATGGGCTACCTGGATAAGCAGACCCGTCACTGACGACCCTCTCCAGTGTTTCGCTCGCGCCGCCCGGCCGTTGTAAAACGGACGGGCGGCGGCGTTTCCGGCTTGCGTTGCCTGCCGCCTGGGCAAGACTTTCCTGTGATATCGGGCGGACGCCGGGAGCGGGCGTCCTTCGCATCGTCGGGGCCTGCCGGCCGGACGATGCCGGGAATCGGGCCGGCGCTGTCGGGACCGAGGCGGTTGGCGGAAACCTGGAGGCTTCCGCTGCCTGCGCAACCTCGAGAGGTTCGCGATGAACATGCAGGATCTCGCCGGCCGGGTCCAGGCCGGACATATCGACGCCTTGCACCTGGTGTCGCTGGAGGGCGGCATCTATGTCCTGGAGGCGCAGATGGGCGACCGCGCCTATCCGGTGGAGGACGATCTCGGCCAGCCGGTCAGCCTGCGCTCCGTGGAGCATGCGCGCCAGGTACTGCGCGGGCTGAACAGGGTTCCGGTGGAGTTGGTGTGCGCCGATGTCGATGACGAGATGTGTGGACTCCTGGCCGAGTCGGGTTCGTTTATCGGCGGGCTGCCGCTGTCGATCCGCCAGGGTTGAGCACAAGCGGCTGCGCCGGTAGGGGGGAAGGGCCTTCTGTGCTAGGCTGGCCGCCCTTTTTCGACCCCACAGCGGAGCAGCGCCATGAGCGAACTCAACCTGACCACTGACGAAGCCCGTGTCAGCTACGGCATCGGCCGTCAACTGGGCGACCAACTGCGCGAGAATCCGGTTCCGGGCATGACCCTGGACGCAGTCCTGGCCGGCCTGTCCGATGCGTTCGCAGGTATCGACAGCCGGGTTTCCGGCGAGGCGCTGTCGGCCAGCTTCCAGGTGATCCGCGAACGCATGCAGGCCGAAGCCCAGGCCAAGGCCGAAGCCGCCGCTGGCGAAGGCCGCGCCTACCTGGCCGAGAACGCCAAGCGCGAAGGCGTGACCGTGCTGCCCTCGGGCCTGCAATTCGAAGTGCTGAGTACTGGCGAGGGCGCCAAGCCTTCCCGCGAGGATACCGTGCGCACCCACTACCACGGCACCCTGATCGACGGCACCGTATTCGACAGCTCCTACCAGCGCGGCCAGCCGGCCGAGTTCCCGGTGGGCGGCGTGATCGCCGGCTGGGTCGAAGCGCTGCAACTGATGAACGCCGGCTCCAAGTGGCGCCTGCACGTACCGAGCGAACTGGCCTATGGCGGCCAGGCCGTCGGCAGCATTCCCCCGCACAGCGTGCTGGTGTTCGACGTCGAACTGCTGGAAATCCTCTGAGGCGCATCGGCCCCAGGAAGGAGCGAAACGCCCCGTCGACGCATCGACGGGGCGTTTTTCATTGCGGCATCAGTAGCGGGCATCCAGCGGACGCTTGTCCTTCGGCCAGTCCTTGATCTTGTCCGGGAAGTCCGGGCGCGGCTGGTGCGAAAAGTACTCCGCGACGTCCACTGCGTCCTGGTCGCTGAGGCCGCCCTGGCCGAGCGGGAAGCGTTCCTGGAAGCCGATCGGCATGTTGTGCTTGACGAAGGCGGCAGCGGTGAAGGTCCGCGCCATGCCGGCGCCAATATTGAACGACTCGTCGCCCCACAGCGGTGGGAAGAGCATCTCGCCGGCGCTGTTCCTCAGCCCCTCGCCATTCTCGCCATGACACACCGCGCATTGTCGGGCGTAGACCTTGCGGCCGTTCTCCGGGTCGGGCTTCAGCGCCGGGTCGACCTTGCCGACGCCGCGGCCGGCGACCTTGTCCTGCGGCCGGGTGTTGTTCTTCATCCAGTCGAAGTAGGCCACCATCGCCTGCATGTCGGCAGAGTCCGGCGGCAGAGGCTTACCGTTCATCGAGCGCCGGAAGCAGCCGTTGATGCGTTCCTCCAGGCCGATGACCTTGCCCGCCCGTGGCGCGTAGCTGGGGAAGAACGCCGAGACGCCGACGAAGGGCGAGCCGTCGGCTACGGTTCCGGCGTTCAGGTGGCAACTGGTGCAGTTCAACTGGTTGCCGACGTTCGCCGGCAGCAGCTCGCGGGTCTCCAGGTGCAGGCGCATGCCGCGTACCACCTGTTCGGCGTTCGGCGCCGCGAGCATGTCCGCCAGGCGTGGAGATACGAAGGTCGTGGCCGGGCCGTTGCCGGCCTCGATCCGCTGGCGCAGTTTCTTCACCTGGCCGGCATCGATCGACGAACCCTGGTTGCCCCAACTGCTGCGGACGAAGTTGAGGATCTCGGCGATTTCGCGGTCTTCCAGCTGGGCGAAGCCGGGCATGGTGTAGACCCGCGAGTGGGTTGCGGTCTGCGCGGTTTTCCAACCGGTAAGGGTGATATGCAGTAGCGTGCTCGGGTTGGCCGAAGCGACCGTGGGGTTGCCGGCCAGCGGCGGGAACATGCCCGGGACGCCGCTGCCGTCCTTGCGGTGGCAGTCGGAGCAGAACTGCGCGTAGCCGAGACCGCCCCGCGAGCTGTACAGGTCGACCGGTGCTGCCAGTGGGCGTTCGCTGTCGGGCATGGGCAGGTCGTCCTTGCCGGCCGGCAGGGACTTCAGGTAGCTGGCGATGGCCAGCAGATCGTCGTCGCTGAAGTGCTGGGTGCTGTGGTGGATGACATCGGTCATGCTGCCGGACACCGTGGCGAAGCGGTTCTGCCCGGTCTTCAGCAACTGCACGGTGTCCTCCACCGTCCACAGGTTGCGCAGGCTCAGGGCTTGCCATTGTTCGACGGTTTCTCCGGCGAGGTAGAACTGCCCGGAACGACCGGCTTCGCTCATGGCTTTTTCCTGGAAGGCGATGCCGCGCGGAGTATGGCAGGCGCCGCAGTGGCCGAGCCCCTGTACCAGGTAGGCGCCGCGGTTGATCACCGGGCCCGCGTCGCTGGAGGGGGTGAACGGCGCGTCGTCGAGGAACGCCCAGTTCCACAGCGACAGGCCCCAGCGCTGGTTGAACGGCCAGCTCATCGCGCTCGGCGTATTCGCCTGGGTGACGGGTTGCACGCCGTGCATCAGGTAGGCGTACAGTGCACGCATGTCTTCTTCGCTGATCTTGGCGTAGGACGGGTAGGGCATCGCCGGATAGAGATTCACTCCCTCGGCGGTCACCCCCTTGCGCATGGCGCGGTCGAACTCTTCGAAGCTGTAGCGGCCGATGCCGGTCTCCCGGTCGGGAGTGATGTTGGTCGAGTAGATGGTACCCATTGGCGTCTTCAGCTCCAGGCCGCCGGCCATCGGCGCGCCCTGCGGGCCGGTATGGCAGGCGATGCAGTCGCCGAGCTGGGCCACGTAGCGGCCTTTTTCGATGAGCGCAGCGTCCGTGGTCGGTTCGCTGGCATGGAGCAGGGGAACGATGGAGCACAGTGCGCCGAGCAAGCCGAGGCGCGGGAAAGAAGCAGGCATTTCCTCATCCTTAGGCGTAGGCCTGGGGCGGTCCCCTCGGCCACGGTCCATTCTTTTTTTCGTTATGCGGCCGTCGACAGGACGACGGTCACGCCGCTGTTGTAACGGCTTTCAGGCGAGGTCGGCTTGATGTGGATCAGGCAGGAATCCCTATCGCGGCGAGGGGCTGCCGGCGTGCTCGGGCGAGGCGTTGCGGAAAGACCGGGACATGAGGAAAGTGACTCCGGGAAGGTCGTCCGTGACCTTCCCGGAACCGGCCGGAGGCGCCTTTGCCTCCGTTCGTGCGATCCGCCTCCCGGGCAGCGGCGCACGGATGACGCGTCCTGGCGTCATCGCAAAGGCTCAGCGCAGGGCGCGGGCGTAGCAGAAGAGGAACAGGTTGCGTACCAGCTCCTTGAGGATCAGCGGTTCGCTCGAGTTCAACTCGTGCAGGTCCAGGCCGCCCTGGTCACGCAGTTCGTCCAGCGCGTCTTCTTCCAGGACTGCGCAGATTTCCCCGGTTTCCCGGTGCAGGATCCGCAGGTAGGGGTGTGGCCGATCAAGCCAGGCATCGATCAAATAAGTCATGGCGCTCATCTCCGTGACAAGACTGTGAGATGAGAATAATTCTTATTATCGTAATAGCAAGTCTTGATCGTGCCTTTCGTCGCAAAACGAAAACGCCGCCGTGAAAACGGCGGCGTTCGTCACAAGTCGAGCCTGGTTCAGTGGGTCCGGGCGACAGCGAATTCGCTGAGTTCGACCAGGGCGGAGCGGTATTCGTTGTCCGGCAGCGTATCCAGGCAGGCGATGGCGCGGGCGGCGTAGTCGCGGGCGAGGTTGGCGGTATAGTCCAGGGCGCCGGCAGCCTCGACGGCGGCACAGACGCTCTCCAGGTCCTGGCTGCCGCCTTGCTGGATGGCCTTGCGTACCAGCGCGGCCTGCTCCTCGGTGCCGTCACGCATGGTGACGATCAGCGGTAGGGTGGGCTTGCCTTCGGCGAGGTCGTCGCCGACGTTCTTGCCGAGGGTCGCGGCGTCGCCGCGGTAGTCGAGCAGGTCGTCCACCAGCTGGAAGGCGATTCCCAGGTAGTCGCCGAAGCGGCGCAGTGCCTCGGACTGTTCCTCGCCGGCCTGGCACAGCGCGGCGGCGCTGTGGGTCGAGGCCTCGAAAAGCATCGCGGTCTTGCCGCGGATCACTTCCATGTAGGTCTCTTCGGTAGTGCTGGCGTCGCGTACCTTGGACAATTGCAGCACTTCGCCCTCGGCGATCACCCGGGTGGCCTGGGATATGATGCGCATGACCGGCATGGAACCCAGCTCGACCATCATTTCGAAGGAGCGGGCATAAAGGAAGTCGCCTACCAGCACGCTCGGCGCGTTGCCCCACAGGGCATTGGCGGTGGAGCGGCCGCGGCGCAGGCCGGAGGCGTCGACGACGTCGTCGTGCAGCAGAGTGGAGGTGTGCAGGAATTCGATGGTGGCGGCCAGCAGGCAGAGGTCGTCGCCCTTGTAGCCCAGGGTCTTGCCGGCGAGCAGGACCAGCAGCGGGCGCAGGCGCTTGCCGCCGGCGGAGATGATGTAGTCGCCGATCTTTTCCACCAGGGGAACGCGGGAGGTGAGTTGGCGACGGATGATCCCGTCGACGGCGGTGAAATCTTCCGCCACCACGCGGTAGAAGGCCTGGGGTTGCATCAGTGACAATAGCTCCACAAAGATTGCGCGGCATGCTAGGTGGCAGGGGGGGGACTGTCAAGGAAAGGCCCGTGGCACTTGCCTCGGCCTGGACCTTTCCGTACAATCGCGGGCCCTGAACTTCCTTGGCATACCCTGCCTTACGCAATTGCACGGGCGTCCGATCCGACCCCATGCAGCCATGCCGGCCGATTCCTACTTCTATAAAGCGTCGGGTGAGCAGGTTTAACGGAGATACACATGTACGCAGTGATTGTTACCGGTGGCAAGCAGCACAAAGTCACCGAAGGCGAATTCCTCAAGGTCGAGAAACTCGACGTCGCTACCGGCGAAGCGATCGATTTCGACCGCGTCCTGCTGGTTGCCAATGGCGAAGACGTGAAAATCGGCCTGCCGGTCGTCGAAGGTGCGAAGGTTACCGCTGAAGTGGTTTCCCACGGCCGTCACGACAAGGTCCGCATCATCAAGTTCCGCCGTCGTAAGCACCACATGAAGCGTCAGGGCCACCGCCAGTGGTTCACTGAAATCAAGATCACCGGCATTCAGGCCTAATTCCTTTCTGGAGGATATGACTCATGGCACACAAAAAAGCTGGCGGTTCTACCCGCAACGGCCGCGACTCAGAAAGTAAACGCCTTGGCGTGAAACTGTTCGGCGGCCAGGCTGTAAAGGCTGGCAACATCCTGGTTCGTCAGCGCGGCACCAAATTCCACGCCGGTTACGGCGTTGGCCTGGGCAAGGACCACACCCTGTTCGCGAAAGTGGACGGCGTGGTCAAGTTTGAGACCAAAGGCGCCTTTGGTCGCAAATACGTGAGCATCGTTGCTGCCTAAGCAATAGCTCGCTGAAAAAGCCCTGTCTCGCGACGGGGCTTTTTTGTTTCTGCGCCGGCTTCCGGCCATGCCCTGCTTTCGGGGCATCCTGTATCCTATGTTTTTTTCTGTTAACCCGCCCTCGTGGTGGGAGGCGTATCCATGAAATTCGTCGATGAAGTATCAATCCACGTGAAAGCCGGTGACGGCGGCAATGGCCTCATGAGCTTTCGTCGCGAGAAGTTCATCGAAAAGGGCGGTCCCAACGGCGGCGACGGTGGCGACGGCGGTTCCATCTACCTGGAAGCCGACGTCAACCTGAACACCCTGGTCGACTATCGCTACACCCGCCGTTTCGATGCCCAGCGCGGCGAGAACGGCGGCAGCAAGGACTGCACCGGGGCCAAGGGCGACGACCTGATCCTGCCGGTGCCGGTCGGTACCACCGTGATCGACGCCAATACCCAGGAAATCATCGGCGACCTGACCGAGCCCGGTCAGCGGCTGATGGTCGCGCAGGGCGGCTGGCACGGCCTCGGTAACACCCGTTTCAAATCCAGTACCAATCGGGCGCCGCGCCAGACCACCCCGGGCAAGCCGGGTGAGGCGCGCGACCTCAAGCTGGAACTGAAGGTGCTGGCCGACGTCGGCCTGCTGGGACTGCCGAATGCCGGCAAGAGCACTTTCATCCGTGCAGTGTCCGCGGCCAAGCCGAAGGTGGCCGACTATCCGTTCACCACCCTGGTGCCGAACCTCGGCGTGGTCAGTGTCGGTCGCTACAAGAGCTTCGTGGTCGCCGACATTCCCGGCCTGATCGAAGGTGCCGCCGAAGGCGCCGGGCTGGGCATCCGCTTCCTCAAGCATCTGGCGCGGACCCGCATCCTCCTGCATCTGGTGGACATGGCGCCGCTGGACGAAAGCGATCCGGCCGATGCCGCCGAGGTCATCGTTCGCGAGCTGGGTCGCTTCAGTCCGGCGCTGACCGAGCGCGAGCGCTGGCTGGTGCTGAACAAGATGGACCAGATCCTCGATCCGGCCGAGCGCGAGGCGCGCAAGCAGGCGGTGATCGAGCGGTTGGGCTGGGAAGGCCCGGTCTATGTGATCTCCGCCCTGGAGCGCGATGGCACCGAGGCGCTCAGCCAGGACATCATGCGCTATCTCGACGAGCGTACCCTGCGCCTGGAAGAAGATCCGCAGTATGCCGAGGAACTGGCCGAACTCGACCGGCGTATCGAGGGCGAGGCGCGGGCCCGTCTGCAGGCCCTGGACGATGCGCGCGCGCTGCGGCGTTCGGGTCTGAAGAACGCCGGTGCGGTGGATGACGATGATTTCGATGATGAGGAAGACGACGGCGACGGTCCGGAGATCTTCTACGTTCCCTGATGGCGTGATACCCCGCCGGGCGGGCCGGCGGGGCTGAAGAGTCGAAGCCTGGGCTTCTAAGGTTGAGGGTATGCGGGACAAGGTGACTGGCGCGCGGCGCTGGGTGGTGAAGATCGGTAGCGCCCTGCTGACGGCCGATGGCCGTGGGCTGGATCGCAATGCCATGGCCGTTTGGGTCGAGCAGATGGTGGCGCTGCATTGCGCCGGCATCGAGCTGGTGCTGGTGTCGTCCGGCGCCGTCGCCGCCGGTATGAGCCGCCTGGGCTGGGTGTCCCGACCTAGCGCGATGCACGAACTCCAGGCCGCCGCCTCGGTGGGGCAAATGGGGTTGGTGCAGGCCTGGGAGTCCAGCTTCGCCCTGCATGGCCTGCAGACCGCCCAGGTGTTGCTGACCCATGACGACCTCTCCGACCGCAAGCGCTACCTGAACGCCCGCAGCACCCTGCGGACCCTGGTCGAGCTGGGCGTGGTCCCGGTGATCAACGAGAACGACACGGTGGTCACCGACGAGATCCGCTTCGGCGACAACGACACCCTGGCGGCACTGGTGGCCAACCTGGTCGAGGCCGACCTGCTGGTGATCCTTACCGATCGCGACGGTATGTTCGACGCCGATCCGCGCAACAATCCCGATGCCCAACTGATCTACGAGGCGCGTGCCGACGATCCGCAGCTCGATGCGGTGGCCGGCGGCAGTGCCGGCGCCCTGGGGCGCGGCGGAATGCAGACCAAGCTGCGGGCGGCGCGCCTGGCGGCGCGTTCCGGCGGGCATACGGTGATCGTCGGCGGGCGTATCGAGCGTGTCCTCGACCGCCTGCGCGCCGGCGAACGCCTCGGCACCCTGTTGACCCCTGATCGCAGTCGCAAGGCGGCGCGCAAGCAATGGCTGGCCGGCCACTTGCAGATGCGCGGCACCCTGGTGCTGGACGATGGGGCGGTGAAGGCGGTGAGCCAGGATCACAAGAGCCTGTTGCCGGTTGGGGTCAAGGCGGTCCAGGGCAGCTTCCGTCGCGGCGAGATGGTGGTCTGTGTGGACCAGGGCGGGCGCGAAGTGGCACGCGGCCTGGTCAACTACAGTGCGCTGGAGGCGCAGAAGATCCTCGGTCAGCCGACGGATGCCATCGAGGCCTTGCTCGGCTACGTGGATGGGCCGGAGCTGGTGCATCGCGACAATCTGGTTCTGGTCTGAGGAGAGGGCGAATGCGCAAGCTCGCGGGGTTGCTGGGTGGTCTGCTGCTGTTGCCGGCGCTTGCCGGGGCGGAGGAGATCGGCGAGGTTTCCACGGTGTTCAAGTGGGTCGGGCCGAACGACAAGATTGTCGTCGAGGCTTTCGACGATCCCAAGGTGCAGGGCGTGACCTGCTATCTGTCGCGCGCCAAGACCGGTGGGGTCAAGGGCGGCCTGGGGCTGGCGGAGGATCGCGCCGAGGCGTCGATCGCCTGTCGCCAGGTGGGGCCGATCCAGTTCAGTGGCGAACTCAAGGATGGCGAAGAGGTGTTCAAGCAGCGCACTTCGCTGGTGTTCAAAAGCATGCAGGTGGTGCGCTTCTTCGATCGCAAGCGCAATGCCTTGGTCTATCTGGTCTACAGCGACCGGGTGATCGAAGGTAGTCCGCAGAACGCGGTGACGGCGATTCCCCTCATGCCATGGCCGACCGCTCGCTGAAGCGAGCGAGTCGCGGGCAATAAAAAACCGGCCATTGGCCGGTTTTTTATTCGAGCAAGGCGTGCCTTAGGCGGCAGCGGTGCTGAGGGCCTTGATGTGGCCGCTCAGACGGCTCTTGTGACGAGCAGCCTTGTTCTTGTGGATGATGCCTTTGTCAGCCATGCGGTCGATCACCGGTACAGCGGCGGTGAAGGCGGCCTGGGCTTTTTCCAGGTCCTTGGCGTCGATGGCTTTCACGACGTTCTTGATGTAGGTGCGCACCATGGAGCGCAGGCTGGCGTTGTGGCTGCGACGCTTCTCAGCCTGTTTGGCGCGTTTTTTGGCGGAAGGTGTGTTGGCCACCGTCGAGCTCCTCGAAAAAAACTGGGTAAATAGCGAACAAATTAAGGCCGCGAATAATGCCGTCGCCTCCAGGGGTTGTCAAGGGGCTGCGCATGCGGCCGGAAAGATCGGCGACGGATGTCGCCTGCTTTCTTGCGGGTGATTTATTCCGGCGCGCATTCTACACTCGGCGCGCCCTTGCGGACCGCCGTTCGGCGGCGAGGGCGCACTCGCGCGATGAACCGGCCCGGCCGGTCGCGGTCTTGGACAGGATCAATTTCGACATGCCGGCAGCCCGACATCCATGAATCTTCTCAAATCATTGGCGGCGGTGAGTTCCATCACCATGCTGTCGCGGGTCCTCGGCTTCGTCCGCGATACCATCCTGGCGCGGATCTTCGGTGCCGGCCTCGCCACCGACGCCTTTTTCGTCGCCTTCAAGCTGCCTAACCTGTTGCGGCGGATCTTCGCCGAGGGGGCGTTTTCCCAGGCTTTCGTGCCGATCCTGGCAGAGTACAAGAACCAGCAGGGCGAGGAGGCGACGCGGACCTTCATCGCCTACGTTTCCGGCTTGCTCACGCTGGTGCTGGCGCTGGTCACGGCGCTCGGCATCCTCGCCGCACCCTGGGTTATCTGGGTCACCGCGCCGGGCTTCGCCGATACCCCGGAAAAGTTCGCCCTGACCACCGACCTGCTGCGGGTGACCTTTCCTTATATATTGCTGATCTCGCTGTCGTCCCTCGCCGGCGCGATCCTCAACACCTGGAACCGCTTCTCGGTGCCGGCCTTCGTGCCGACCCTGCTGAACGTCGCAATGATCGGCTTCGCGCTGTTCCTCACGCCTTATTTCGATCCGCCGGTCATGGTGCTGGGCTGGGCGGTGCTGGCCGGCGGCCTGTTGCAGCTCCTCTATCAACTGCCGCACCTGAGGAAGATCGGCATGCTCGTGCTGCCGCGCCTGAACCTCAGGGACAGCGGCGTCTGGCGGGTGATGAAGCTGATGCTGCCGGCGATCCTGGGGGTCTCGGTGAGCCAGATCTCGCTGATCATCAACACCATCTTCGCCTCGTTCCTGGCAGCCGGTTCGGTGTCCTGGATGTACTACGCCGACCGCCTGATGGAGCTGCCTTCCGGCGTATTGGGCGTGGCGCTGGGGACGATCCTCCTGCCGATGCTGGCGAAGACCTATTCGAACAAGGATCGCCATGAGTACTCGCGCCTGCTCGACTGGGGCCTGCGCCTGTGCTTCCTGCTGGTGCTGCCGTGTTCGCTGGCCCTGGCGATCCTCGCCGAACCTCTGACTGTCTCGCTGTTCCAGTACGGCAAGTTCACCACGGTGGACGCGGCGATGACCCAGCGCGCGCTGGTCGCCTACTCCGTCGGCCTGCTCGGCATCATCCTGGTCAAGGTTCTGGCGCCGGGCTTCTATGCCCAGCAGAACATCCGTACGCCAGTGAAGATCGCGCTCTTCACCCTGGTTTCCACCCAACTGATGAACCTGGCCTTCATCGGCCCGCTTCAGCATGCCGGCCTGGCCCTGTCCATCGGCCTGGCCGCCTGCCTGAATGCCGGCCTGCTCTACTGGCAACTGCGCAAGCAGCGTCTGTACCTGCCGCAACCGGGCTGGGCGAAGTTCCTGGTCAAGCTGGTGGTCGCGGTGCTGGCGATGTCGGCGGTGCTGCTGGCCACGATGCACTGGCTGCCGGCCTGGGAGCAGGGCGCCATGCTGGAGCGATTCCTGCGCCTCGGCCTGCTGGTGGTTGCCGGTCTCCTGGCCTATTTCGGTATGCTCGCGCTGCTGGGTTTCCGCCTGCGCGACTTTTCCCGCCGGGCGGTGCTGTGAAGCGCGTCCGGGCTGGCGGCGGGATCATGCCGTTTTGCCTGTTGTCCGGCGCCCGGTACGCGTATAATCGACCACTTTCTGAGCAATAAGCGTGCTATGCAGCTGCTTCGCGGACTACACAACCTGCAGCCCCTGGCCGGGGACTGCGTCGCCACCATCGGTAACTTCGACGGCGTCCACCTCGGGCACCAGGCTATCCTGGCGCGTCTGCGCGAGCGCTCGCTGGAGCTGGGCGTACCCAGCTGCGTGGTGATTTTCGAGCCGCAGCCGCGCGAGTTCTTCTCCCCCGATTCGGCGCCGGTGCGTCTGACCCGCCTGCGCGAGAAGCTCGAGTTGCTGCGTGGGCAGGGCGTCGACGTGGTGCTCTGCCTGGCCTTCAACCGCCGCTTGCGCGAGCTGTCGGCAGCCGAGTTCGTCCGCCAGGTCCTGGTCGATGGACTGGCGGTGCGGCATCTTGAAGTGGGCGACGATTTCCGTTTCGGCTGCGACCGCTCCGGTGACTTCGCCTTCCTGGTGAACGCCAGTCGCGAGCAGGGGTTCACCGTCGAGGCGGCCACCACCGTCGAACTGGACGGTGTGCGGGTGAGCAGCACGCGGGTCCGCCAGGCCCTGGCCGAGGGCGACCTGCATCTCGCCGAGCGCCTTCTGGGGCGTCCCTTCAGCCTGAGCGGACGGGTCCTGCATGGACAGAAACTCGGCCGGCAACTGGGCTCGCCCACGGCCAACATTCAACTGAAACGGCGCAAGGCGCCGTTGAACGGGGTCTACCTGGTCAGTACGCTGGTCGATGGCCAGCGTTGCCAGGGGGTGGCGAACATCGGCACCCGCCCTTCGGTGAACGGCGACGGCCGTCCCCATCTGGAAGTGCACCTGCTCGATTTCGCCGGCGATCTATACGGCCGGCATCTGCAGGTGACCTTCCACCAGAAGCTGCGCGACGAGCAGCGTTTTGCCTCCCTGGAGGCACTCAAGGCGGCGATTCTCGCGGATATCGCCGCCGCCCGGGCCTACTGGCTGGGCCAACCGCTTGATTGAAGAGATCCTGAACAGGCCCTGAGATGACCGACTACAAAGCGACGCTAAACCTTCCGGAAACCGCCTTCCCAATGAAAGCCGGCCTGCCCCAGCGCGAGCCGGAAACCCTGAAGTTCTGGAACGACATCGGTCTGTACCAGAAGCTGCGGGCCATTGGCGGCGACCGTCCGAAGTTCGTCCTGCACGATGGCCCTCCGTACGCCAACGGCAGCATTCACATCGGTCACGCGGTCAACAAGATTCTCAAGGACATCATTGTTCGCTCCAAGACCCTGGCGGGCTACGACGCGCCCTATGTGCCGGGCTGGGATTGCCACGGCCTGCCCATCGAGCACAAGGTCGAGACCACCCACGGCAAGAATCTTCCGGCGGACAAGACCCGCGAACTGTGCCGCGAATACGCGGCCGAGCAGATCGAAGGGCAGAAGGCCGACTTCATTCGCCTGGGCGTGCTCGGCGAGTGGGACACCCCCTACAAGACCATGAATTTCGCCAACGAGGCGAACGAAATCCGCGCCCTCGCGGAAATGGTCAAGCAGGACTTCGTGTTCAAGGGCCTGAAGCCGGTCAACTGGTGCTTCGATTGTGGTTCGGCGCTGGCCGAGGCCGAGGTCGAGTACGCCGACAAGAAGTCGCCGACCATCGACGTCGGCTTCCCGGTGGCGGATGCCGACAAGCTGGCCGCGGCCTTCGGCCTGGCGGCCCTGGACAAGCCGGCGCAGATCGTCATCTGGACCACCACGCCCTGGACCATCCCGGCCAACCAGGCGCTGAACGTGCATCCGGAGATCGACTACGCGCTGGTCGATGCCGGCGATCGCTACCTGGTGCTGGCCGAGGCCCTGGTCGAGTCCTGCCTGGCGCGCTACCAGCGCGAGGGCAAGGTGGTCGCCACCGCCAAGGGCGAGGCGCTGGAGCTGATCAACTTCCGCCATCCGTTCTACGAGCGCCTGTCGCCGGTGTACCTGGCCGACTACGTGGCCCTCGATGCCGGCACCGGTATCGTCCACTCGTCGCCGGCCTACGGCGAAGACGACTTCTATACCTGCAAGCGCTACGGGATGAGCAACGACGACATCCTCAGCCCGGTGCAGAGCAACGGCGTCTACGTCGACTCGTTGCCGTTCTTCGGCGGCCAGTTCATCTGGAAGGCCAACCCCAACGTGGTGGCCAAGCTGGAAGAGGTCGGCAGCCTGCTGGCCCACGAAACCATCAATCACAGCTACATGCACTGCTGGCGGCACAAGACGCCGCTGATCTATCGCGCCACCGCGCAGTGGTTCGTCGGCATGGACAAGCAGCCCAGGCAGGGTGCTTCCCTGCGCGAGCGAGCGCTGGAAGCCATCACCCAGACCGAATTCGTCCCGGGCTGGGGCCAGGCGCGTCTGCACGGAATGATCGCCGGGCGTCCCGACTGGTGCATCTCGCGCCAGCGCAACTGGGGCGTACCGATCCCGTTCTTCCTGCACAAGGCCAGTGGCGAACTGCATCCACGCACCGTGGAGCTGATGGAAGAGGTCGCGCAGCGAGTCGAGAAGGAAGGCATCGAAGCCTGGTTCAAGCTCGACGCCGCCGAGCTGCTCGGCGAGGAGGCCGCGCAGTACGAGAAGATCAACGACACCCTGGACGTCTGGTTCGACTCCGGCACCACCCATTGGCACGTGCTGCGTGGTTCCCACCGGATCGGCCATGCCAGCGGCCCGGTCGCCGATCTCTACCTGGAAGGTTCCGACCAGCACCGTGGCTGGTTCCACTCCTCGCTGCTGACCGGCTGCGCGATCGACAACCATGCGCCGTACCGCCAGTTGCTGACCCACGGTTTCACCGTCGACGAGTCCGGCCGCAAGATGTCCAAGTCGCTGGGCAACACCGTGGTGCCGCAGACCGTCATCGATACCCTGGGCGCCGACATCCTGCGCCTGTGGGTGGCTTCGACCGATTACTCGGGCGAGATCGCGGTATCCCAGCAGATTCTCCAGCGTAGCGCCGATGCCTACCGGCGGATCCGCAATACCACGCGCTTCCTGCTGTCCAACCTGAACGGTTTCGATCCGGCCACGGATCTGCTGCCGCCCCAGGAAATGCTGGCCCTGGATCGCTGGGCGGTCGACCGCGCCCTGCTCTTGCAGCGCGAGATCGAAGAGGCGTACCGCGAGTACCGCTTCTGGAACGTCTATTCCAAGGTGCACAACTTCTGCGTACAGGAGCTGGGCGGGTTCTACCTGGACATCATCAAGGACCGCCAGTACACCACCGGCGCCAACAGCGTCGCCCGGCGCTCCTGCCAGACCGCACTGTTCCACATCGCCGAGGCCCTCGTGCGCTGGATCGCCCCGATCCTGGCGTTCACCGCCGAGGAAGTCTGGAAGTTCCTGCCCGGCGAGCGCGCCGAGTCGGTAATGCTCGCCACCTGGTACGACGGCCTCAGCGAACTGCCGGCCGACGTGACGCTGAATCGCCAGTACTGGGAACAGGTCATGGCGGTGAAGGCCGCGGTCAACAAGGAGCTGGAGAACCAGCGCGCGGCCAAGGCCGTGGGCGGCAACCTGCAGGCCGAGGTCACCCTGTATGCGGAAGACGCGCTGCAGGCCCAATTGGCCAAGCTGGGCAACGAGCTACGCTTCGTCCTGATCACCTCGACCGCGACCCTGGCGCCGCTGTCGGCGGCTCCGGCCGACGCGGTGGACAGCGAAGTCGCCGGCCTCAAGCTGAAAGTGGTCAAGTCGACCCACGCCAAGTGCGGTCGTTGCTGGCACCATCGCGAGGACGTCGGTCAGCACGCTGCGCATCCTGACCTGTGTGGTCGCTGCATCGAGAACATCGAAGGCAGCGGCGAGGTTCGCCACTATGCCTGAGGTCGATCGTTTCGGGCGCTTGCCCTGGTTGTGGATCACCGTGCTGGTGTTCGTCCTCGACCAGCTCAGCAAGGCGTTCTTCCAGGCCGAACTGAGCATGTACCAGCAGATCGTGGTGATCCCCGATCTGTTCAGCTGGACCCTGGCCTACAACACCGGTGCCGCCTTCAGCTTCCTGGCCGACAGCTCGGGCTGGCAGCGCTGGCTGTTCGCCCTGATCGCCATCGTCGTCAGCGCGATCCTGGTGGTCTGGCTGAAACGCCTGAAGAAAGGCGAGACCTGGTTGGCCATCGCCCTGGCGCTGGTGCTCGGCGGCGCCCTGGGCAACCTCTACGACCGCATGGTCCTTGGCCACGTGGTGGACTTCATCCTGGTGCACTGGCAGAACCGCTGGTACTTCCCGGCGTTCAACCTGGCCGATAGCGCCATCACCGTCGGCGCCGTCATGCTGGCGCTCGACATGTTCAGATCGAAGAAATCCGGAGAAGCCGCCCATGGCTGAGTCGACCCGCATTGGCCAGGAGAGCCGCGTCACCCTGCATTTCGCCCTCAAGCTGGAGGACGGCAACGTCGTCGACAGCACCTTCGACAAGCAGCCGGCCTCGTTCAAGGTCGGCGACGGCAACCTGCTGCCGGGCTTCGAACAGGCGCTGTTCGGCTTGAAGGCTGGCGACAAGCGGACCCTGAGCATTCTTCCCGAACAGGGCTTCGGCCAGCCGAATCCGCAGAACGTGCAGATCATGCCGCGCGATCAGTTCCAGGACATGGAGCTGGCCGAGGGCCTGCTGGTGATCTTCAACGACGCGGCCAAGACCGAACTGCCGGGCGTGGTCAAGGCGTTCGATGAGCAGCAGGTGACCGTCGACTTCAATCATCCGCTGGCCGGCAAGACCCTGGCCTTCGAAGTCGAGATCATTGACGTCCAGCCGGCCTGAACCGTCGGTCGCTGCGCCCTTCCCAAGCGGGGAGGGCGGTAGCAAGGTTCATTCGTCCAATCACCGCGTCGCCCACGAGACCGCCATGCAAATCAAACTCGCCAATCCCCGCGGCTTCTGCGCCGGCGTGGATCGCGCCATCGAGATCGTCAACCGTGCCCTCGATGTCTTCGGCCCGCCGATCTACGTGCGTCACGAGGTGGTGCACAACAAGTTCGTCGTGGACAACCTGCGCCAGCGCGGCGCCATCTTCGTTGAGGAACTCGATCAGGTGCCGGACAACGTCATCGTCATCTTCAGCGCCCACGGCGTTTCCCAGGCGGTCCGCAAGGAAGCCGAGGGGCGCGGCCTGAAGGTTTTCGACGCGACCTGCCCGCTGGTGACCAAGGTGCACATGGAAGTGGTGCGCTACAGCCGCGACGGCCACGAATGCGTGCTGATCGGGCATGAAGGGCACCCCGAGGTGGAAGGCACCATGGGCCAGTACGATGCCAGCAACGGTGGTGCCATCTACCTGGTGGAGGACGAGGCCGACGTCGCCGCGCTGGAGGTGCGCAAGCCCGAAGCCCTGCACTACGTGACCCAGACGACCCTGTCGATGGACGACACCTCGAAGGTCATCGATGCCCTGCGCGCCAAGTTCCCGCAGATCCAGGGACCGCGCAAGAACGACATCTGCTATGCCACCCAGAACCGCCAGGATGCCGTGAAGGAACTGGCCGACCAGTGCGACATGGTCCTGGTGGTGGGCAGCCCCAACAGTTCCAACTCCAACCGCCTGCGCGAACTCGCCGAGCGGATGGGCACGCCGGCTTACCTGATCGACGGCGCCGAGGACATGCAACGCGGCTGGTTCGACGGTGTGCGTCGCATCGGAATCACCGCAGGCGCTTCCGCGCCGGAAGTGCTGGTGCGCGGCGTGATCGCCCAGCTACGCGAGTGGGGGGCGTCGGAGGAGCAGGAACTGGAGGGGCGGGAGGAGAACATTACCTTCTCGATGCCCAAGGAACTGCGGGTCAAGGCTTTGTGAACCGTGCGCAATGAAAGAGCCCCTCTCGTAGAGGGGCTCTTTCGTTTCAGCGCCAGCAGTCGTTGACGGTGCTGTTGTTGCCGGTCTTGCCGGCTGCGCCGCGTTCGCCGAGCTGATTGAGGGTCAGCTTGCCGCAGGTCTTGTCGCGGGTCTGCGAGTTGATCGGCGTGGCGGTCAGGGTATAGGTGGTGCTGGTGGGCGTCGCTATGGTGAGGTTGTACAGGTTGTTCGGCGAGTTGGCCGAACTCATGCCCAGCTTGGCCACGTCCTTGGTGTAGCCGACCCCGGGGTTCTGCGAGTAGTAGCGTTCCTGGCGCGCGGCCGCGTCCGAGAGCAGCGCCTGGCCCTCGGTGCGGTTGGAGCGGATCACGTAGTTCTGGTAACTGGGAATGGCGATGCCGAGGAGGATGCCGATCACCGCCACTACCACCACCATTTCCAGCAACGTGAAGCCCTTCTGTCTTGTCCTCATCGGGGCTGCTCCTCCCCGTCCTGGCGGGGCTGTTCTTTCTCGATCATCTCGGCCAGCTCCTGTTCGCTCATCTGTTTGTGAATGTAGATATCGGTGATGGTGGACCACGGCTGGCTGACGGTGCCAGAGTAGGACACCACGGAGCCCGGCTTGACCTGGAACAGGCTGGGCATGCCGTTCCTGACGGTGCTGTTGGGCAGGCGGTAGAGCCGGTGGTCGATGTCCACCAGGTTCTTCTCGACCTGGACTTCGAAGACCACACCAGCGCCTTCGAAGGTCTGGGGATCTTCGGCCCAGCAGAGGCCGGGAACGGCCAGGGCCAGCAGCATAGGCAGCACTTTCATATCAGTTCTTTCCTTCGATGGGGCGCCAGTTCTGGCGGCCACGGGTGTTCGGACCGGGGTTCACGGTCAGGCATTCGCCCGAGGAGCAGACTTCCGGATTGCCCTGTTCGTTGGTGCTCAGCGTCAAGCCTCCCAGGCCTTTCTGCTCGGTACCGGATACCGCGACGTTCTGCTTGTTGTAGCTGTAGTCGGATTTCGAGTCCACGACGCCCTGGCGTGCCAGGTCGAACACGGTGAAGCTGGTGCGACCGCCGGTATAGGGATCGAGGCCATAGGTCCAGTTGCTGGCGCCGTCGGCACAGGGGTCATCGTTCGGGGTGATGGTTTGCAGCAGCACCACCTGGCCGATGGCGATCATGTCCTCGATCAGCATCTCGCCCTTCAGGGTGCCGTTGACCATGAAGTCCAGATACCAGCCGGACTGCTTGGTGCTGCCGTCATTGTTCAGCCAGTTGACCGGGTTCTGACTGGCGATGCGAATGGTGCGAGCGGTCGAGGCGAAGGTCGAGTCGGCCTGGAGGTCCAGTGTCTGCTGCTGCAGGTTGCCGCGCGTTAGTCGGGGTGTGCTGCCCGCGGCTTCGCCCTTGGTTTGCTGGTCCCAGATGCCGTAGAGCGTCTGGGCGCGGCTGGTATCGGCCCGGGCGTCGGCGTTCTCGAAATACTTGCCGGTACCGAAGATCACGATGTAGCCCTTGCGTGTCGGATGGCGAACCAGTGAGGGCGCGGCGGTGATCGCTTGCGCCGCGCCGGCGGAGTCGACCGCCGAATAGAGCGGCTGGCCACCGAAAGACACCCTGAAGCTCGAGGCCACCGCCGGGCCGTCGTTGGCTCGGCTGAACGGATCGTCCTGGTTGACCTTGCCGGCGATCAGGTCGAAGCGCCAGAGGTTGCCTTGCAGGTCGCCGGCGTAGGCGTAGTCGGCTACGCCGTCGCTGTTGTTGTCTGCCAGGCGAGGGCTGGATAGACCGTTGGGTACGCCGGTCCTGCCGGTGACTTCCAGTTTGCGGGTGATGGCCCCGGTCTCCAGGTCGATGATCAGCAGCGCGGCCTTGTCGTTCAGGCTGGAATAACCGTTTCCGGTGACCACGGCCCACTTGCCGTTGTGCAGCCGGGCGACCGTGGGTTTGGGGAAGCTGTAGCCAAGGTCGGGCTCCTGGTCCACGCCGATTTCCCAGAGCAGCTTGATGTTGGCGGGGTCGGTCACGTCGAGGGCGAACAGACCCTTGCCGCCGGCGCGCAGGCTGCCGATCAGCACGGTATGCCAGGCGCCGCCGAAGAAGGCGTCGGCGACCACCGGCGAGCCGTCGACGTAGAACTGGTGGGCGCCGCCCTGGTAGCCGCGGGCGGTCAACTTGTGGAGCTTCTCGAAGACCGCGCTTGGGATGAAGGCGAAGGTCTCGTTACCGTCGGTATCGAAACCGTGCAGCATGCCGTCGTTGGCGCCGACGTATACCCGCGGGGCACGGGTTTTCTGTGCTTCTGCGAACGTGGAGTAGTTGCCGCTGGGCTCGATCGGCTGGGCCAGGTAGGTCAGGTACTGGGCCTTGCCGACCGTCGCCGGCGAGGAGTTGATGATATCGCCGAGGATCGAGTTGCGGGTGCGGAAGTTGTCGCTGTTCTCCTTGCTGCGATCGCCACGCAGGAAGGCCACTCGGTCCTGGCCCTTGGTGTCGGCGACATCGTTGCGGTCCGGATCGCGGTTCAACTGCCGCTGCTGGTCGGCGCTGAGGCTGCCCCAGGTGAACTCCTTGAGGCCCGAGGTACCGGATCCGGCCATCATGATCTTGCGGCCAGCTCCACCGTTGGGCATCGCGTCGAGGATACTCTGCGCGCTCCACAGCTTGGTCTGCACGGTGGCCTTGTCCTGGGTGGTCAGGCTGTAGCGGGTCAGGTCGCCAGCCCAGTTCTTGTCGCTGGCGAAGCTGGTCTGGTAGGCGAAGCGGGTCAGCTTGTCGCCAGTGTCGTCTTCCTGCAGGGACGAGCTGATGGCGGGGCGGGATGCCGGCAGGTCCTTGCCCGAAATTCGGTTGAGGATGTCCTGGAAGGCCGCGACCAGTTGGTCCGGCGAGTCGGCGCTGAAGAACTCGCCCCGGGAGTTCACTGCGGCGTGCCACAGGTCATAGACGTTGTTGCTATGGTTATTCGAAGCGTTCGGCCAGCTGAGGCGCCCGGCGGCGATTTCGTCATAGCCGCCGGAGTAGGTGGAACCCTCCCACTTCGGGCTGGTGAGGCTGGTGGTCAGGCCCAGGCCCAGGGTATAGGTCACCATGTGCTGCCAGGTCGCCGGATCGTTGCGCGGATTCCAGTACTCCGCCGAGGGATTGGCCTGGTCCGGGTAGGGAATGTACGGCTTGATATTGTCGTCGATATCCGGCCGGGCATCGGTGGCCCAGTAATGGAAGGCCTGGTCGGCCAGGGTATTGGACGCAGCATCCCTGTAAGGCGTCTGGCTGCTGTAGCTCTTGCCATCGGGGAGGCTACGACTCGTGCTGTCGGCATTGCCTACGCTGGCCGAGTCGTTGTTCCAAAGACCATCGGTCATCAGAATGTGATAGCTGCCACGGCAGCTGTATTCCGGCGAGGTCTGGGTACCAGGTCGATAGGCATAGGGGCCGTTGACGCCGGTCTTCTTGAGAAACTCCCCTGCTCGAGTCATGGCCTGACGCAGCGGAGTACCACCTCCGACCGACAGGTTCTCCAGCCAGTTGAAGAAGTTCACCCGATGTTGCCCGGTGAAGTCTCTCAGGTAGTTGTTGTAACAGTTACTGGAGCCACTGCCGATCAGGCACGAGGAACTGTTCAGTAGTTGCCAACTGATCCGGGCGTTTTCAGGCAGGCTGTAGAACGCCAGGTTAGCGGCGGTCTGGGTGGCCAGGGCGCGGGTACGATAGAAGGAGTACCAGTTGGCGAAGTTCTGCTGCTGGGCCGCGCCGCTGATTTCCACACGGGTGTAGCAACTCGAAGTGGTGAGGCTGCAACCGCGGCCCCCGCTGTATTGGTAGTAGAAGGCAGGAGCCCCGTACCAGTCGATGCTGGACTCGGTGCCTGCTCCCGATCCGCCCTGGTACTGCACCGTTGGCCTGTAGTCACGGGAAAGGTTTACCCGGCCTTCCTGAGTGAAACCGTTGCGCCATGCCGCGGTGAAGCTGGGCTTGGAGTAGTCCTGCACCTGGATCTGGCCATTGGAAAGGGTCACCTTTTTCGGCAGCTTGTACTGGGTATTCGGGTCGAAGTACATCGGGTTGTAGCTGTTCGACGCGAAATAGACGTTGTTGCGGCTGTTGACCAGGCTATCCGGTGCATAGGCATAAGCCATACTGCCCGAGTCGTCGAGAGTCACCAGCATGTTCGGGGCGACGCCCTGGATCAGCATCAGCGGCTGCTGGCTGACCGACAGGGCGGCGGCGTGGGTGGTCTGGGCGGAGAGCAGGACGGCGCCGCTGAGCGCGGCTGCCAGCGAGGTCTTGCCGATCTGGTGGAGTACCGATTTCATGCGAGGCTCGATCAGTTGGTATAGAGACGGGCGAGAACGGTCTGCAGGACGGTTTCGCTGTTGGTCTGGTTGCGCGCGACGCTATTGGTCTCGTAGTAGAAGGTGCCGATGCCGCGCATCAGGTTGCCGTATTCGGGGCTTTCCGCTTCGTTGACCTGGCCGCCCGAGGGAATGGGCAGGTTGTTCCACTGCACGCTGTAGAGCGTGCCCGCGGTGGTCGCGCTGCTGATGTCGCTGCCGCGGTAACTCATCCAGGTATTGGCGATGCCCTTCAGCACGCCGACCGGATTCTGGTGGGTGTCCGCCAGCTTCAGGTTCAGCGCGGCGAGGTCCAGCAGGCAGGGGCGGGCCACGTTGTCGGCCGTACAACCGGTGCCGGGCTCCGGCGGACGCAGGGTGTTGACGAAGCGCCGCTCGCCTTCGCGGAGTCCGGACTCGGCGGCGTTCTGCAAGCGAGTCTGTTCGATGACGTTGCCGGTGATGCGGCTTTCCAGTACCACTTCGCGCATGCTCGAGACCGCCAGCAGGGTGACGATCACCAGGATCGCCAGGGCGATGACCAGCGTGGCGCCGCGCTGTTGTGCAGGGAAGTTGTTCATGGCACGAGATTCCTGAGTGTCTGGCTGCCCTTGGCGATCTGGTAGAGGCGGTCCTTGTCGTTGCCTTGCAGGCTGGTCTTGGACGAGGGGTAGAGCGTGATCCAATCGTCCAGGGTCTTGCTGTCGCCCTGGCGCAGGTTCTTGTCGCTGGCCATCAGCGCGGAGTAGCGCAGGGCACGCACCGGACGGTCGGCGATGTTGGCCTGTTCGACGAAGCTTTCCACCTCGCGTTTGCCGGCCATGGTCGGGCCGACGCCGTACTCGAGCTTGAAGTCGACCAGGCCGCTGACGATCTCCTGGCCTTTTTCCTTGATTGTCTGCGCGGAGCAGGCGAGGCTGCCGGGGACATCGGCGGTCGCGGGAACGAACAGAACGCGTGCGGTGATGGCCTGGGCGGTAGCGAAGGGATCGCTAGGGGTGGTGATCGAGTTGCCTTCGCAGTCGTAGGCTTCGCCTGGCGCCGGTTGATAGCGGTAGCAGAATCCGCTCTGGCCGGCCTTGACCACGGCGGGCACCAGGGTCGAGCCGGCTTTGAATGCCTCGCAATAGGCGGTTTTCTGCTGCGCCGGGAAGGCAAACTCGTTGGGGTCGTCCGCACGCCTACGGAAACCCACCTTGGCCAGTTGCTGGTCCAGGAACATCATGGCGAAGCGTCCGTTTTCCTGGTTGCCTGCCTGGCCTTGCTGGAACAGGTAGTTGCGCTTGTTGTCCAGGTAGATCTGGGTAATCCCGAGAATCAGGAAGCTGCTGATGGCGAGGGCCACCAGTAGTTCGATCATGGACAGGCCCGATTGCCGTCGGGAGCGGTTGTTCATGCTCATGGCTCGACCCTGAGGGTGTAGTAGCAGAGGGAGGTGTCGGCGCTGCTGTCGGCGGCGTTGACGCAGGCGCCTTGCTTGCCGCGCCAGGCAAGGCGGATTTCCAGCATGGAGCCCTTGCCGTCGCAGTCGCCCGGCTTTGAGCTGCGGCAGATGTAGTAGTCGCTCTTCAGCAGGTCGCCAGCGCCTGGCAGTTCGTTCTTCACCTGTTCCGCCCAGCATCCCAGGCGGTCCTTGATCGCGTCGGGCAATGGCGTGCAGGAGGACGGCGCGGTGGGGAACGCCGACCCCTTGGCCTTGAAGAAGTCGGATTGCGTGGCCATCTGGTCCTTGACGTCGTACAGCGCCTTCGGGCTCGCCCGCATGCTTTCCAGCAGGTTGCTGCCGAGCATGGCTGCCTTGTTGCGCTCGACCGAGTCGGCGGTGTACTGGATGGTCTTGCCCTGCATGGCGATCATGCCCAGCACGCCGATGCTGATCAGCAGCAGGGCGACCAGCACTTCGATCATGCTGAAGCCGGATTGGTGCAGCGACCTGTGTCGCGATTTCAATAGCATGACTGGGGCGCCTTGGAGGAAGGTTCGAGTTGGATCCGGCCGGCCTGGCTGATGCTCAGCACGCGGCCCCCGTCGGTCTTGCCGTTCTGGCAGATGGCGAAGGTTCGTTCCGTTGGCGGTACGAGGGTACCGTTGGCCGTGAAGGTCAGATGTTCCACGGCGCTCTTTTCCTTCGCTGTCAGCGTGGCGGCACGGAAGCCGTCGTGTTTGCGCAGGGGCGCGGCGATCGAGCCGGAGGCCAGGACACCTATGCTCAGGCCCTTGCCCCAGTCCTTGTCCTTCAGCGCCTGGATGCTGATCGCGCGCCTCTGGGACACGGCTTCGCTGCGAGCGTACTGCAGCATCGCATTGAGTTCCTCGGCGGCGCTCTGCAGTTCGTTGCGTTCTGTCAGCTGCTTGAAGTTCGGAATGGCGAAGCTCGCCATGATGGCCAGCAGGACGACGATGATCAGCAACTCGATCAGGGTGAAGCCGGTCGAGTTGGAACGATATGACATGCGGTTGCTCCAGGGGGTCTACGCCTGGAAAGCATGCCAAACGGGCCTGGGAGCGTCTTGCGGTCGTTGACGGTCGGCCCGTGGGGCAGGACAACTGGTCCATGATCATCCGGAAGTGCTGCATAGCTCACGTTTCTCCCGGTTCTCCCTGGCGCTCGCGGTACGGAGCCGGCCCTGCCGGTTGAGGATCAGTTGCCAGGCAACGGTATGCCTTCCGCAGAGCAGAAACCGCCCGTTGTGAATGTTGAGCTGGCCGCTGGGGAGGAACCTGAGGCGGTTCGAACGGTTCCAGCGGAGCCTTTCCTTCTTTGCAAGCGCGCGTCCCACGAGAAGCCGTTCCCCACCGTCTTCCGCAAGCAGCCAGCCCTCTCCCCAGTCGCTGCCGCAGTGACGGCCATCGGTCGACGGACAGAGCGTCACCGGGCGCTGGTAGGCGACGGCATGGGTTCTGCCCAGCTGGATGCTCGCGCTCAGCTCGTGCAACACACTTCGCTCGCGATTGCCGTCCAGCCAGGCTGCCATCCCGGGCAGCGCCAGGCTTCCCAGTATTCCCAGCAGAACCAGCGCAAACAGCAGCTCGGTGAGCGTCAACGCTCTCTGCGACCTTTCGACCATGGCAGGCGGTCCTTTTGCTCGTATCATTCCGCGACGGTCGTATCTCGCCGGATTTTCCCCGTTGCCTCAATCAGCTGCGGGATGAGGCGTATGACCGACTTTTCTGCAACCCCTGTGTGATCGTGGAGGCCCTGGTGTCGGAAAGAGTTGTGGTAGTGGGCGCTGGCGTCATCGGCCTGTTGACCGCCCGGGAGCTGGCGCTCGCCGGACTGCGGGTGACCCTGGTGGAGCGGGGCGAGAGTGGGCGTGAGGCATCCTGGGCGGGAGGCGGGATCGTCTCGCCGCTCTATCCGTGGCGCTACAGCCCGGCGGTGACCGCCCTGGCGCACTGGTCGCAGGACTTCTACCCGGCCCTGGGGCAACGTTTGCTCGACGAGACCGGGCTCGATCCCGAGGTCCATACCGTTGGCCTGTACTGGCTGGACCTGGACGACCAGACCGAGGCACTGCAGTGGGCACGCAAGCACACCCGGCCGTTGAAGGAAGTGCCGATCGAGGAGGCCTACGCGGCGGTGCCCGGGCTGGGCGCCGGCTTCCAGCGGGCGGTCTACATGTCGGGCGTGGCCAATGTGCGCAATCCTCGCCTGGCGCGCTCATTGCGGGCATCCCTGCAACAATTCGCCAATCTCGAACTGCATGAGCAGACGGAGGTGCGCGGCTGGTTGCGCGACGGCGATCGAGTGCTCGGCGTGGCGACCTCGCGTGGCGAGATCCGTGGCGACAAGGTGCTGCTGGCGGCGGGCGCCTGGAGCGGCGAGTTGTTGAAGCCGCTTGGCCTGGAACTGCCCGTGGTACCGGTGAAAGGGCAGATGATCCTCTACAAGTGCGCGGCGGATTTCCTGCCGCGCATGGTGCTGGCCAAGGGGCGCTACGCGATTCCGCGGCGCGACGGCCACATCCTGATCGGCAGCACCTTGGAACATTCGGGCTTCGACAAGACGCCGACCGACGAGGCGCTGGAAAGCCTCAGGGCGTCTGCGGCAGAACTGTTGCCGGAACTGGCGGACATGCAGCCGGTGGCCCACTGGGCAGGGTTGCGCCCGGGCTCTCCCGAAGGCATCCCCTATATCGGTCCGGTGCCTGGCTTCGACGGGCTCTGGCTGAATACCGGGCACTACCGCAACGGGCTGGTCCTGGCACCGGCGTCGTGCCGTCTGCTGGCGGATCTCATGAGCGGGCGGGAACCGATCATCGACCCGGTCCCCTACGCCCCGGCTGGTCGCCTCTGAGGAGCGAAAACCAAAAGGCCTGTCTTCGGACAGGCCTTTTCACTTTCAGTCGATGCCCAGCTTTTTCAGGCGGTAGCGCATCGAGCGGAACGTCAGGCCCAGGCGCTGGGCCGCGGCGGTGCGGTTCCAGCGGGTCTCCTCGAGCGCCTGCATGATCAGCTTGCGCTCGATGTCTTCCAGGTAGTCCTCGAGGTTGTCTATTTCGCTCAGGCTCGCGGCGCCTTCCTGGCTGGCACCCGGCGCATCGGCCAGGCGCAGGTCGTGAGGCTGGATCTGGTCGTCTTCGCACAGGGTGTAGGCGCGCTCCAGCATGTTTTCCAGCTCGCGGACGTTGCCCGGGAAGCGGTAGTTCTTCAGCTTCTCCTGTGCGTCGCCGGTCAGCCTGGCGGCCGGCAGGCCGGTGTCGCCGGCCAGGCGCTTGAGGATGCGTTCGGCGAGCAGCGGGATGTCCTCGCGGCGTTCGCGCAGCGGCGGTACGCGCAGCTCGATGACGTTGAGGCGGTAGTAGAGGTCCTGGCGGAAGCGCCCGGCGCCGACTTCGGCGGCGAGGTCCTTGTGGGTGGCGCAGAGGATGCGCACGTCGACGGCGACCTCCTGCTGGCCGCCGACCGCGCGCACGGCCTTTTCCTGGATCGCCCGGAGCAGTTTGACCTGCATGGCCATCGGCAGGTCGGCGACTTCGTCGAGGAACAGGGTGCCGCCGCTGGCGGCCTGGAACAGGCCCTGCTTGTCTTCGATAGCGCCAGTGAAGCTGCCTTTCTTGTGGCCGAAGAACTCGCTTTCCATCAGTTCGGAGGGAATCGCGCCGCAGTTCACCGGCACGAACGGCCGCTCGATACGTGGCCCCTGCTCGTGGATCAGGCGCGCCACCAGCTCCTTGCCGCTACCGGACTCGCCACTGATGTAGACCGGCGCCTGGCTGCGCGCCAGCTTGCCGATCTGGTTGCGCAGGGCGCGCATCGGCGGCGACTCGCCGAGCAGGCGGTTGTCCACCGGCGCTTCCTCGGCTTCCGGGTTGCGCAAGCGCAGGGCGGTTGCCACCAGCTCCCGCAAGCGACCGAGGTCGACCGGTTTGGTGAGGAAGTCGAAGGCACCGGCCTTGAGCGCCTGGATCGCGGTGTCCAGGCTGCCGTACGCGGTGATCATGGCCACCGGGGTCTGTGGATGGCGCTGCTGGATGTACTGGACCAGATCGAGGCCGCTGCCGTCCGGCAGGCGCATGTCGGTGAGGCACAGGTCGAACGGCTCGCGGGCCAGCAACTCGCGGGCTTCCTTGACGTTGCGGGCGCTGCGGGTGTCCAGCTTCATGCGGCCGAGAGTGATTTCCAGCAGTTCGCGGATATCCGGTTCATCGTCGACGATCAGGGCTTTTTGTCGGCTCATGCGTGCGGCTTCCGTCAGCTGAGTTTGCGCGGGTGGGCGAAGGTGATGCGGAAGCAGCCGCCGCCTTCCTCGCGATTGCGGTAGTCGATCCGTGCCTGGTTGCTCTCGCAGAGCTCGCGGGAGAGATAGAGGCCCAGGCCGGTGCCTTTGCTTTCTGTAGTAAAGAAGGGTTCGAACAGGTTGTTCAGTTTGTCCGCCGGTACGCCGGGACCGTCGTCGATGATTTCCAGCACCGGCAGGTCGCTCTCCGGGTCGCGCGCGAGGCTCAGCCAGACCTGGCCGCGCCCGTGCGCCTGGGCGCTGTAGCGAAGACCGTTCTGCACCAGGTTGCTCAGCACCTGGTTCAACTGGTGTGGGTCCATGCGGGTCTGGATGTCGCCGGCACCGAGCTGCAGGTGCAGTTGGCTGTCGTTTCGCAGCCTGCCGGGGTATTCGTCGACGAACCGCTGAAGCCACTCCTTCAGGTCGAGCTGCTGCGGTTCGGCCTGGCGGCGACGGGAGAGCTGCAGGACGTTCTCGATGACCAGGTTCATCCGCTTCGACTGGTCCTGGATGATCTGCGTCAGGCGTCGGTCCGGGGCATCCAGTTCCTCTGACTCCTGCAGCAGTTGGGCGGCGTGGCTGATCGCGCCCAGCGGGTTGCGGATCTCATGGGCGATGCCGGCGGTCAGGCGGCCGAGACCGGCCAGCTTCATCTGCTGCGCCTGCTGGGCGATCTGCGAAATGTCTTCGAGGAAGATCAGCACGTGCTGGTCGTCTTCGCGGTTGAGGCTGATAAAGCTGGGTTGCACCGTCGGGCCATCCGGCACCACCTTGAGCGTCGGCGGACGGAGGCTGGGATTCAGGCGCCATTGCTTCATGCAGTGCATCAGCATCGGGCTGTGGCGGCCCAGGCTGGCGCCCTGCACGTCGTCCTGCCTGAGCAGGCCGAGGGCGGCCTGGTTGGCGAGGAGGATGGCCTGACGGCTATCGACCACGAGGATGCCGGTGCGCATGCGCTGCAGGATCAATGCGTTGAGTTCCTCCAGGTTGGCGACCGTCTCGGCGCGTTCTTCGGCCAGCGTTTCGGTCTGCTCCTGGCGCCGCACCAGAGCCTGGATCACCAGCGCGGCGGCGAAGCACAGGGTGCCGAGGCCGCCGGCCTGGACGTAGTGGTTGGTGGCGTCCGGACTGCTCAGGCTGAGGAAGAAGGTCAGGTAGAGCAGGCCGAGGCTGGCCGCCGCCGCGATGACCAGGCCGATGCGCCCGCGCAGCAGGATGTTGGCAATGGCCACCGCCACCACCAGCAGGCTGCCGATGCCGCTGGGCACGCCGCCACCTGCGTAGAACAGGCCGCAAAGCATCAGCACGTCGGTGAGCGCGAGGATGAAGATCGGCAGCAATTGCCGCGACGGCGGCAGGAACAGCGCGACCAGGATGTTGAAGACCAGGTAGCACCAACTGCCGACATGGAACAGTTCAGGGTGGACGAGCTTGAGGACCTGATCTTCCAGTTCGCTGGAGATTAGCAGGACCAGTACCAGGCCGATGGTCAGGCGGTACAGGTGGTACAGACGGAGGATGCGTTGCCCCTGCTCCTCGCTCAGCCGTAGCCGTTCAGCGCGCACGGTCGCCCTGGTCCTGGCGCAGGTGCGCCTGGCTGCAATACCAGCGTTGTTCGTGGGCGAGGGCGTTGGCCTGCGGCACGTGGACGCCGCAATGGGCGCAGCGGACCATCGGCGATGCGCTCGGCTCGTCCTGCGGACGTTGCTGCTGGCGCGGAGTGGGACGGGTAAAGCGACGCCAGAGCCAGAACGCGATGGCGATCAGGGCGATCCAGAACAGGAGGCGGAAAAGGCCCATGGTGAT
Organism: Pseudomonas sp. 18-147; assembly: GCF_051048045.1. Classification (NCBI taxonomy): domain Bacteria; kingdom Pseudomonadati; phylum Pseudomonadota; class Gammaproteobacteria; order Pseudomonadales; family Pseudomonadaceae; genus Pseudomonas; species Pseudomonas sp. 18-147. The sequence continues at coordinate 5,395,682 of NZ_CP182296.1, read as the reverse complement.
CTCGGAGGCTGGAGAAAGCTGCAGTTTAGCCAAGCCGCCGGCTCGATCCCAGCCGGGAAGGTCCAGGCTGTGCGGCGTTTGGCGCTGGAAGAGGCATGGCGGCGGGCAAAAAGAAGGGAGGCCTGCGCCTCCCTTCGGTGTTTCGTGCGATCAGTCGAAGAGACCGAAGGTCATGTAGCTCCACCAGGAGCGGCCGGAGTCTTCGTCGTCATCGCTCTCCGGCTTCTCGTCGTCGGCGCTGTGATCCTGGTTTTCCGGCTTCAGTTCGGCGGGGATCTCCCGCTCGGCATCCTCGTACTGCTTGATCACGTCCTTGGCGGCCTGGGTTTCCATGTGCGGCGGCGGCTCGCCGCCTTCGATCAGGCCCAGGGTGGCCTTGGCCAGCCAGGAGCGGGTGTCGGCCTCGCTTTCGCGGGCGACGAACTCGCCATCCTTGAGGCTGGCGTTATCCGGATAGTTGAGCTTGAGGGTTTCCAGGCTGGTGCTGGCCAGGTCGTCGAGACCCAGGCGACGGTAGGCTTCGACCATGATCGCCAGGCCATCGCCGACGGCCGGGGTTTCCTGGAAGTTCTCCACCACGTAGCGACCGCGGTTGGCGGCGGCGACATAGGCCTGGCGCTTCAGGTAGTAGTGGCCGACGTGCACTTCGTAGGCCGCCAGCAGGTTGCGCAGGTACACCATGCGCGCCTTGGCGTCCGGGGCGTAGCGGCTGTTGGGGAAGCGGCTGGTGAGCTGGGCGAACTCGTTGAAGGAGTCGCGGGCGGCACCCGGGTCGCGCTTGGTCATGTCCAGCGGCAGGAAGCGCGCCAGCAGGCCGCGGTCCTGGTCGAAGGAGGACAGGCCCTTGAGGTAGTAGGCGTAGTCGACGTTGGGGTGCTGCGGATGCAGGCGGATGAAGCGTTCGGCGGCGGCGCGGGCGGCTTCGGGCTCCATGTTCTTGTAGTTGGCGTAGATCAGCTCGAGCTGGGCCTGCTCGGCGTAGCGGCCGAAGGGATAGCGCGATTCGAGGGCTTTCAGCTTGGTGACGGCGCTGTTGTAGCTCTTGTTGTTGAGGTCGTCCTGCGCCTGCTGGTACAGCTGGCTCTCGCTCAGGTTCTCGTCGACAGTCTCCTTGTTCGAGGAGCAGGCTGCGGTGAGGGCGAGGATGGCGATCAGCAGCAGGTGTTTCACTTGCATGGCGGCTTGCGTCCCTGGGACGGTCGGCTTGGCCTCAACCGTCTGTTATGATTGGCGCCCCAGGCACCCCCTGGGACAAAGACCCCGTATTTAACCACAGCGCGTAGCCGATTCCAAAAGCCGCGCTGAGCATCGTCTCCTACTCATGTCCGATATGATTCAACGCGCGGCCGAGGTGCCGTTCGAGCTGGGTGGCCAGCGTCTCGACCAGATCGCCGCCCAGCTTTTTCCCGAACACTCCCGCTCCCGTCTGGCCGGCTGGATCAAGGACGGACGCCTGACCGTCGACGGCGCCGTGCTGCGCCCGCGCGACATCGTCCACAGCGGCGCGCAACTGGTCCTGGAGGCCGAGCAGGAAGCCCAGGGCGAGTGGCTCGCACAGGACATCGAGCTGGAAATCGTCTACGAGGACGAGCACATCCTGGTGATCGACAAGCCCGCCGGCCTGGTGGTCCATCCGGCTGCCGGCCATCAGGACGGCACCCTGCTGAATGCCTTGCTCTACCATGTCCCGGACATCGCCAATGTGCCGCGCGCCGGGATCGTCCACCGCCTGGACAAGGACACGACCGGCCTGATGGTGGTGGCCAAGACGCTGGAGGCCCACACCAAGCTGGTGGCGCAACTGCAGGCACGGTCGGTCAGCCGCATCTACGAGGCGATCGTGATCGGCGTGATCACCTCCGGCGGCACCATCGATGCGCCGATCGGACGGCATGGCGTGCAGCGGCAGAAGATGGCGGTGGTCGACGCCGGCAAGGTGGCGGTCAGCCATTACCGCGTGCTGGAACGCTTCCGTGCGCACACCCATACCCGGGTCAAGCTGGAGACCGGGCGTACCCACCAGATCCGCGTGCACATGAGCCATATCGGCTATCCCCTGGTCGGCGATCCGGTCTACGGTGGGCGCTTCAGGATTCCCCCGGTGGCCAGCCAGACCCTGGTCCAGACTCTTCGCGAGTTCCCCCGGCAGGCGCTGCACGCGCGCTTCCTCGAACTGGATCACCCGGCCACCGGCGTGCGCATGAAGTGGGAGTCGCCGCTGCCGGAAGACTTCCTCTGGCTGCTCAGCCTGTTGCGCCAGGATCGCGAGGCGTTCGTCGGATGAACGCCTGGCTGACCCCCGACTGGCCGGCGCCGGCCCGTGTGCGGGCCTGCGTGACCACGCGCAGTGGCGGGGTCAGCCAGGCCCCCTTCGACAGTCTGAACCTCGGCGCCCACGTCGACGACGATCCGCGCGCCGTGGAAGAAAACCGCCGACGCCTGACCGAGCGTCTGGAATGCCGGCCGAGCTGGTTGGACCAGGTGCACGGAGTGACGGTGGTGGAGGCCGACCCGAGCCGGGTGCTCAGGGCCGACGCCAGCTGGAGCGCGATGCCGGGCGTCGCCTGTACGATCATGACCGCCGACTGCCTGCCGGCGTTGTTCTGCGACCGCTCGGGCACCCGCGTGGCGGCGGCCCATGCCGGCTGGCGCGGGCTGGCGGCGGGCGTGCTGGAGGCGACGGTGGACAGCCTGGGCGTGCCCGGCGACGAACTGCTGGTCTGGCTGGGGCCGGCGATCGGCCCGCAGGCCTTCGAGGTCGGCGGCGAGGTCCGCGATGCATTCGTCGCTGCGCACGCCGAGGCGCGCTCGGCTTTCGTACCTAGCGCCAATCCGGGCCGCTTCATGGCCGACATCTACCGACTCGCGCGGATCCGCCTGGGCGCCCATGGCGTCACCGCCGTGCATGGCGGCGGCTTCTGCACCTTCAGCGATACCGCGCGCTTCTATTCCTACCGCCGCTCGTCGCGTACCGGCCGTTTTGCCAGCCTGGTCTGGCTCCAGGACTAGGCCCGCGCAGGTTATCCGGCGGCAACTGACCGATGTCACGGTCCGGTCGCTTGAACCGCGGAAAATCGCCCTTATCTACTGAGTCATCTCGGCGGGCTTTTCTTCATCAGGGACACCCATCGTTCCGGCCCGCTCTATAGAAGGAAGGACGACCCATGCGAATAGACCGTTTGACCAGCAAGCTGCAACTGGCGCTCTCCGACGCCCAGTCCCTGGCCGTTGGCCATGACCATCCGGCCATCGAGCCGGTGCACCTGCTTTCCGCCCTGCTCGAGCAGCAAGGCGGTTCGATCAAGCCCCTGCTGATGCAGGTCGGCTTCGATATCGCCGCCCTGCGCAGCGGCCTCAACAAAGAACTCGACGCGCTGCCGAAGATCCAGAGCCCGACCGGCGACGTGAACCTGTCCCAGGATCTCGCACGCCTGCTCAACCAGGCTGACCGCCTGGCCCAGCAGAAGGGCGACCAGTTCATCTCCAGCGAGCTGGTATTGCTGGCCGCGATGGACGAGAACACCAGGCTCGGCAAGCTGCTGCTCGGCCAGGGCGTGTCGCGCAAGGCGCTGGAGAATGCCGTGGCCAACCTGCGTGGCGGCGAAGCGGTGAACGACCCGAACGTCGAGGAGTCGCGCCAGGCGCTGGACAAGTACACCGTCGACATGACCAAGCGCGCCGAGGAAGGCAAGCTCGACCCGGTGATCGGTCGCGACGACGAGATCCGCCGGACCATCCAGGTCCTGCAGCGGCGGACCAAGAACAACCCGGTGCTGATCGGCGAACCCGGCGTCGGCAAGACCGCCATCGTCGAGGGCCTGGCCCAGCGCATCATCAACGGCGAAGTGCCGGACGGCCTCAAGGACAAGCGCCTGCTGGCCCTGGACATGGGGGCGCTGATCGCCGGTGCCAAGTTCCGCGGCGAGTTCGAGGAACGCCTGAAGGCGGTCCTCAACGAACTGGGCAAGCAGGAAGGCCGGGTCATCCTGTTCATCGACGAACTGCACACCATGGTCGGCGCCGGCAAGGCGGAAGGCGCCATGGACGCCGGCAACATGCTCAAGCCGGCTCTGGCGCGCGGCGAGCTGCACTGCGTCGGTGCTACTACCCTCGACGAGTATCGCCAGTACATCGAGAAGGATGCCGCGCTGGAGCGCCGCTTCCAGAAGGTGCTGGTGGACGAACCGAGCGAGGAAGACACCATCGCCATCCTCCGTGGCCTCAAGGAACGCTATGAAGTGCACCACGGGGTGAGCATCACCGACGGCGCGATCATCGCCGCGGCCAAGCTGTCGCACCGCTACATCACCGATCGGCAACTGCCGGACAAGGCCATCGACCTGATCGACGAGGCCGCCAGCCGCATCCGCATGGAGATCGACTCCAAGCCGGAGGAACTGGATCGTCTCGACCGACGCCTGATCCAGCTGAAGATCGAGCGCGAGGCGCTGAAGAAGGAAGACGACGAAGCCACCAGGAAGCGCCTGGCCAAGCTGGAGGAGGATATCGTCAAGCTCGAGCGCGAATACGCCGACCTCGAGGAGATCTGGAAGTCCGAGAAGGCCGAGGTGCAGGGCTCGGCACAGATCCAGCAGAAGATCGAGCAGGCCAAGCAGGAGATGGAGGCGGCGCGGCGCAAGGGCGACCTCGAGAGCATGGCGCGCATCCAGTACCAGACCATCCCGGACCTGGAACGCAGCCTGCAGATGGTCGACCAGCACGGCAAGACCGAGAACCAGTTGCTGCGCAACAAGGTGACCGACGAGGAAATCGCCGAAGTGGTTTCCAAGTGGACCGGTATCCCGGTGTCGAAGATGCTCGAGGGCGAGCGCGAGAAGCTGCTGCGCATGGAGCAGGAGCTGCATCGGCGAGTGATCGGCCAGGACGAGGCGGTAGTCGCCGTGTCCAACGCCGTGCGCCGTTCGCGCGCCGGCCTCGCCGATCCGAACCGGCCGAGCGGCTCGTTCCTCTTCCTCGGCCCGACCGGGGTGGGCAAGACCGAGTTGTGCAAGGCGCTGGCCGAGTTCCTCTTCGATACCGAGGAGGCGCTGGTGCGGATCGATATGTCCGAGTTCATGGAGAAACACTCGGTGGCCCGCCTGATCGGCGCGCCTCCGGGCTACGTCGGCTTTGAGGAAGGCGGCTACCTGACCGAGGCGATCCGCCGCAAGCCCTACTCGGTGGTGCTGCTGGACGAGGTGGAGAAGGCCCATCCGGATGTATTCAACATTCTCCTCCAGGTGCTCGAGGACGGACGCCTGACCGACAGTCACGGGCGTACGGTGGACTTCCGCAACACCGTGGTGGTGATGACCTCCAACCTCGGTTCGGCACAGATCCAGGAGCTGGCCGGCGACCGCGAGGCGCAACGTGCCGCAGTGATGGACGCGGTCAATGCGCACTTCCGTCCGGAATTCATCAACCGGATCGACGAAGTGGTGGTATTCGAGCCGCTGGCTCGCGAGCAGATCGCCGGCATCGCCGAGATCCAGCTCGGTCGCCTGCGCAAGCGCCTGGCCGAGCGCGAGCTGAGCCTGGAACTGAGCCAGGAGGCGCTGGACAAGCTGATCGCCGTCGGCTTCGACCCGGTCTATGGCGCACGCCCGCTGAAGCGGGCCATCCAGCGCTGGATCGAGAACCCGCTGGCGCAACTGATCCTGGCCGGCAAATTCGCGCCGGGTGCCAGTATCTCGGCGAAGTTGGAAGGAGACGAGATCGTCTTCGCCTGACCTCTTCGTGGACGGACAGGGAAAGCCCCGCTTCGGCGGGGCTTTTTCATGGGCGTCCGGTAGGAGCGAGAGCGCTGCCGCATGCAGTGGAAGGGCCGTTTTGCCGCTCGTGGAAAAAGAAGAAAAACTTTTTGGATCAGAGGGTTGACATGCCCGCGCGCATCCGTAAAATGGCGCGCCTCTGAGACGCGAATCCAGCAACACCGGAAGCGTCCAGGGTTGGAAGAAAGACGTTCCGCGATAGCTCAGTCGGTAGAGCAAATGACTGTTAATCATTGGGTCCCTGGTTCGAGTCCAGGTCGCGGAGCCAACTTCCAATCGGGGTATAGCGCAGTCCGGTAGCGCGCCTGCTTTGGGAGCAGGATGTCGGGAGTTCGAATCTCTCTACCCCGACCACCTCATACTTGGGTCGTTAGCTCAGTCGGTAGAGCAGTTGGCTTTTAACCAATTGGTCGTAGGTTCGAATCCTACACGACCCACCATATTCAAGACGAAAAAGCCCACCTGCGAAGGTGGGCTTTTTCGTTTCTGTACCCTTATTTTCCGAATGCTGGCCTGTGGGAAGGAGGAGGGGCCGCTCTTCCAGCCCTGTTTCTCCGACGCCTGGCCTTCCCGCATGGCATTCATCGAGCGTCTGGAGGCGGCGGGCCCTGAGGCCCGGCCGCTCCATCGAACAGGAAGCCTCCCGGTACGGGTACCGGGAGAATCGATTCACAGGTTGTAGTGGCGACCTATCATTGGAACGGTCGCCGCAGCCCCGTATACCGAGTTCCAGGACTGCCAGCCAAAATTGATGCCGATCAGTCCGCCATGGATCTGGTTGGGGATTTGTGGCTCCAGCCTGCCGCTGGCCGAAGAACCCATGACATTCCCCTGGTTCCAGGCGACCAGGCCGCCCAGCAGACCCGAGCCTCCGACCTTGCCGGAAGCGGAAGCGCCGCTGATGGTGGCGGTGCTGAAGCCCACCAGCCCGCCAATATAGCTATCGTAGCCCGCCGTCACATCGCCGCCGGCCGAGGCCCCCAGGATGAGAGCCTGCCAGCCCTCCAGGGAGCCGACCAGTCCGCCGGCCCTGATCCCGGCGCCTCCGCTCACCGCACCGCTGGCCTTGGCGGAGCGGATCGAGGTGTTTTCACCGCGGCCGACCAACCCTCCCAGGTTGTGGCCGGTCTTGTCGTTCACGATTCCATGACTGCTGGCGAGCATCAGCGAACCTCGCAGGTCACTGCCGATCAACCCGCCGATGGCCCTGGAACCACTGGCGCTGACGTTGCCCGAAGCCGAGACGTTCGTCAGCGAGGCGGCATCGTTATAGCCGACGAGTCCGCCGACGCGACTGCCCTTGCCCCCGGTGACATTGCCGGATGCCGCCAGGGTGCTGTGGTTGCCGCCCCGGTTGTGGCCGATCAGCCCTCCCACGTCACTGTTCGCCCCTGCGTTTACCCACCCGGAGGCCTTCAGGTTGGAATGATTGCCGCCGAGGTTGGACCCTATCAGGCCACCCAGGGTTTTGCCGCTGCCGTCGGTGACTTCGCCACTGGCGGAACCGTTGATGACGGAGCCGTACAGGTTTTCTCCGAGCAGACCGCCAACCGCTTCTGCTCCGCGGGTAGCGACATTGCCCTTGGCGGAGGCATTGACCAGCGAGGCATTGGCGTTGAGACCGATCAGGCCGCCGGCCTGGAGCAGCGACCCACCACTCAGGTTGCCGCTGGCACTGACGTTGGCCAGGTTGCCTGCCTGGTTGTGGCCGATCAGGCCTCCCAGGTAGCGACCGGCTTGCAGGCTGACATCGCCATGGGCGCTGGCGTTGTTGATGGCCGCGTTCAGGTTCCGGCCGATCAGCCCGCCCAGTGCTTCCGCGTCTGTGCCCCGGACCTTGCCGCTGGCCGTGGCGTGGGCAATACCACTGTTTACGTTGAGGCCGATGAGCCCACCGTACAGGCCGCGCTGTCCGTTGCCTGAGACGTCGACGGAGGCGGAAACGTCCGCCAGTCCGCCGGCGGAGCTGTATCCGACCAGTCCTCCCAGGTTCATCCCGTGACCGCTCAGCGACAGCGTTCCCTGACTGCCGCTGCTGCGGATGAGGCCGCCGCGGTTCCTGCCTACCAGGCCCCCCGCGCCGTAGTGGCTGGCATGGTCCTTCAACTGGCCGGAGATGGCAAAATCGGCCCGGCTGTTGGAGATGCTGGCCACGCCCCTGGCTGTGCTGATGTTTTCGGCTGCGAGTCCGCCCAGAGCATAGGTGTGGCGGTTGCCGACCAGCGTGCCGCTGGCGCTGGCGTTGTCGATGCTGCCCAGGTTCAGCGCGACCAGCCCGCCGAGGCTGTTCAGCTGCGAGGCCGCGGCGATACGGATGTCGCTGGCGTTCACATTGTCGATGCGACCGAGGTTGACGGCGGCCAGGCTACCGACCTGGACGTTGTAGTGGGTGGCCTGTGCTCCATCGGCGGAAATGCGTTCCAGGTTCAGGTTGCGAAGGGTGCCCCGGTTGACGCTGAACAGGCCGGAGTAGGCGCCGGTGCCGTAGACGGCGAGATTATCGATGGTGTTGCCCAGGCCGTCGAAGGTACCGCCGAAGGCGCTCGCGTTGCCTATCGACAGGAAGCTGGAGTTGCCGCCTGCGATTCGATTGCCGAGGACATAGCTGCCGCCCAGGTCCCTATCGATGCCGCGCAACTGCTGCAGGTCCTGGATCACGCTGTAGTCCCGCCCATTGGCGCGGAATCCTGCGTTCTTGCCGGACAGGGTGATCCGGGTGCCTTCGGCCAGGGCATAACCCTTGTCCGAATTGAATTCGACCCGGGCTCCCTGGCCAGTGAGAGAGAGGCTGTCGTCGATACGGAGAGGGCGCTGCCCGGCATTGAGAGTAAGGCTGGCGTTTTCCCCCTGGGCCGTCAGCGCGCCATTGATCCTGAGGTCCCCGCGCTCGGCGGTTAGCGTCAGGCCGTTGCCGCTGTCCCAGGACAGCGGCGCGCCGACATGCGCGTTGCCCCGGGTGGCGACCACTTCGACGTTGCTTGTGGAAAGGTTGCGGGCCAGGGTATCGGCATGCAACGTCGGGCCTTTTCCCGCGCTGCTTGGATTCGCCAGGCCGGAACCGACATTCTCGTTGCTCCGGGCCTGAACGGTACGTGACCTGACGTTGGTGGCGGAGTTGCCGAAGACCTTGTTACCGCCGGTCTGGACCTGCACGACATGCACATTGCCGGCGTCGGCGGCGATATCGGGTAGCGTCTGGACCTGGACGATGCTGGAGCCATTGGCGCCTGGGCTCAGGTTGGGGAGAGTCTGGGTCTGGACGACATCGATTCCGCTGACGCCGGGGCCGATGTTGGCACCGCTCTGGCTCTGCACGATTGTGACGCCATTGACGCCCGAGCCGATGCTGGGGCCGCTCTGGCTCTGCACGACGCTGATGCCACTCGCGCCTGAACCGATATTTGCGCCATTCTGGCTTTGCACAACGGTGATGCCACTTGCGCCAGAACCGATATTGGCACCGTTCTGGCTCTGCACGACAGTCACGCCATTGACGCCCGAGCCGATATTGGGGCTGTTCTGGCTCTGCACGACGCTGATGCCACTCGCGCCGGCGCCGATATTGGCGCCATTCTGGCTTTGCACGACGCTGATGCCATTGGCGCCCGCGCCGATATTGGGGCTGTTCTGGCTTTGCACGACGCTGATGCCACTTGCGCCCGAGCCGATGTTGGCGCCGCTCTGGCTCTGCACTGCGGAGGTACCGTTGGCGCCGGCGGCGAGGTCGACGGCCGGCTGCTGCTGAACGATGGTCACGCCGTTGCTATCGGACGCATTGGCCCCGGCTGGGCCCTGCGCTACATGGACCTGGCCGGAACCATCACCGGCAGCGTTTGCCTGGCCGACAGCGGCTACGCTGACCTCGTGCGAGAGAATCCTCCAGGTGCCGGTTGCGCCCTGGTCGGCATGGGTGTCCACCTGCGCGGTTCGCTGTATCTCGACGTTCGCGCCCTGGTTCAGCACCAGGCCGCCATTGCCTCCGCCGATGGCGCTGGCGTCCTGCTTGCCGGCCACCCGCACGGTACCCTGTTCGCCGCCGTCGAGGACGATGCGTCCTTCCGCGCTGCGTAGCGTCCTGGCCTCGAGAGTGCCCTGGTTGTTGACGACGGTCTTGAGCAGGCTGTCGGCGCTGCGGGCGCTCATCAGCACCTGGCCGCCATCGGCGCGGATGAGGCCGCCGTTGTGTGCGAGAGCGTCGACCGAGCCCTTGTCCACCTGCAGGTTGAGCAGGCCGTCGCCGTCGAAATTGAGGTTGATGCCCTGGCCTGCGCCCAGGGCCACGTCGCCGAGTTGCGCCTGGATCACGCCGTCGTTGCTGACCCGGGCGCCCAGCAGGGCGATGCTGCCGCCTTCGCTGGCTTGCAGGCTGCCGGCATTGCTTACGGTTGCGCCGGAGTCGCCGGAGAACTGGTAGTTGCCGGCGAGGAAGTCCCTGTCGGCCAGGTCCAGGGTGGAAGCCACCAGGCCGCCTACGTTGACCTGGGCGGACTTGCCGAAGACCACGCCGTTGGGATTGACCAGGAAGACCTTGCCGTTGGCATCTATCCGCCCCTGGATATCGCTGCCGTTGCGGCCGATCACCCGGTTCAGGGCGACGGCGTCCTGGCCCGGCTGGTGGAAGCTGACCCGCTCATCGGCACGGACGCTGAACTCGTTCCAATTGGTGATCAGCTTGTGGCTCTGCTGGTCGATGACCATATGCCGGCCATCGGTGGATGTCTGGAATCCGGCATCGCCTGAAACGACCGTGGCGCCGCTGGGCAGGGCGAAGGCGGGGGCCTGGCAGAACAGGCCGAGCAGTGACGCTCCGGCGACTACGAGCGCCTTGCCGCGTCCGCTCTTGCTGCGCCGACGGGTACCTTCGCTTGCGACGTTCCAACAGCCTGTGGCCTGGTTCCAGACCAGCGTATAGCTCTTGTTCATGGCTTTTCCTTTCAGTGGGGCCCGCCGGCATGGCGGGCGGGAGCTTGCTCAGAAGTAGCGGGTCGCTTGCAGCCACAGCCGGGGAGTGCGCTCGGGCTCGATGTTGTTTTCCTGGCTCAGGGGCCAGGCGGCGGTCAGGCTGACCTGGTGATCCGTTCCGTACCAGGTTGGGCCGCTGCCGACGGCGGCCATGCGGTTGCGATTGCCTTCCGTGGTGTTGGGGTGCTTGAGAAATTTCACCGCGCCCTGGTCGACGAACGAACTCAGCTGCCAGCCCGGAGCCAGGCTGTAGCGCAGCTCCGCACTGGCTTGCCAGCCTTCGTCGCCGTAGCCCTTGTAGCTGCCCAGGGGGAACGCCCGAACGCCGTAGGGGCCGCCCATGTCGAACTGTTCCGCGCTGTCGAGGTTGCCGCCGCTCCACTGGGCGTTGAGTTGGGCGAACAACTGCAGGCGGTCGCCCAGGTGCTGCAGGCGTACGACGTTGAGCATGATCTTGTCGAAGCTGCCGGCGGTACCGATGGTGTAGCGGTCCAGCAGCCGCTCTTCGGCGGAGTCGATGGCGAGCTGGCCGTGGGCATAGGCCAGCGAGAAGCCGCTCTGTCCACCGCCGAACAAGCGGTCCTGGGCGTTTCCGCTGATGCTGGCGGTCCACAGGCGGATCTCCTTGCGGCTATGCCTCCCGGTACGCTCCTGGTCATCGCGAAGTCGCTTGTTTTCATATTGCAACTGGGTGGACAGGCTTAAGCTACGGCTACGCAGCAGGGGCTGGCTGACGAACAGACTGTCGGTAATGGCCCGGCCATGGGCATCCAGGCGCGAGAAATCGCGTACCAGTCGATAGGTCGTCTCGGCGTGGGCCAGTCCGATGCGCGTGCCTCGGGAACCAAGGGGCAGTTGATAGGCTGCACGGTAGTAGCGTTGGTGCCGGTCGCTGCCCAGCAGGCTCAGTCTCGCCTGGTCGCCCAGTCGCAGCGGGCTGTTGAAGTCGAGGGTGGTTCCCAGGCGATATTCCCCCATGTAGCGGCCGCCATAGTTGTCTGCCTCCAGCCTGCCGCCGACCAGCGGGCCGGGGCGGGCCTCGACGCGCAAGTCCGTGGTTCCCTGCGCCTGGCCCGGCAGCAGGGTGCCTTTGGCCTGGAGGCCGGGAATGTCGCTCAGGAGCAGAAGCGCACGCTCCAGCTCCGAGCCCTGGACCGCGGTATCTCGTTCGAGTGCGCTCAAGGGGCGGAGTAGAACGCGGTCCAGCGTTCGGGACGTGTTGTGCAGTTCGATCCTGCCGTAGCGTCCCTCGAGCACTTCGATGCGTACCGTTCCATCCTGGATTTCCTGTGCCGGGAGGAAGGCGCGCGCCAGCACATATCCCTTTTCCTGATAGAAATCGCCGATGCGGGCGGCGGCGGCGTGCAATTGGCTCAGATTGAGTTCCTGGCCCGGCAGGTCGTGCAGGAGCGCCAGCAGGCGTCGATCGTCGAACTGCCTGTTGCCGCTGAGTTGGAAGCGCTTGACCAGCACCGTCGGGCCGCCCTCTTCGGCAGCCCGTGATACGCCGTCCTCGGGGCTGGGGCGCTCGGCGTCCAGTTCCACCGGCGCGGGCAGGTTCAGGCGTCGGCTTTCCACGTCACGCAGCGCCTGCCCCGCATCCGGGGCGGCATTGGCAAGGCAGGACGACAACATGGCCATTCCCATGAGGCCCGTACGGAGCAGCGGTCCGGCCCTGAGGGATTGAACGATCGAAGTGGAACTGCCGGAAGGCTTTGGGGAGGGCGGCGGGAAAGAAAGGCTAGCCTGGTTACGCGGAAAAGCTGGATGCATGGTCAATCGGCCCGGAGCGCGGTTCTTGCAGGGAAAAGAAGCCGATATCCGCAGGCATGTGCAGAACGATCGGTTTCAAGGCGGAGAATCGAGTGGGCGATAGCCTGGGGCGAGGCTGAAACGGCGACAATCGTAGTTTTCTGGCGTTGGCCGGTAGAACTTCTTGGTTTTCGTAGGGGACTGGGAGGACTGCTGTAGGAAAAAACTCCGGTGATAACGGGCTCGGCTGCGGAAGCGGCGGAAACAGTGGGGCGGAAGTAGCGGCTGAGCGCGATTCCGTATCGCGACCGTGGCGGTCATGATCAAAGCGCCTGTCCGACTATCGCCCGCCGTTCGATCTGGCGGCTGGAGCATGGGCAGGACGCAGCGCTAGAATTCCGTCTCGGTTTACGGTCCCTCTCAGGCTGAGCATCAACGGCGTGTGTCTTTCGGTTCTTTTTCGCGGCGTTCACCCATGACCGGCACCAAGCCCAAAACGCCCGTAGCCCGCTATTTCCACCAAGAGGCGCAACGGGGCGGCTATGTGCTGGACGCAGCCCAGGGCAATGCCATTCTTCATCTCGATCGATTGGCGGAGCGCTTGCGTCGAGGTCCGTCGCTATTCCGGCAAGCGCCGCGCAGCCTCTACCTGTGGGGGCCGGTCGGGCGCGGCAAGAGCTGGCTGATGGATGGCTTCTTTCGCAGCGCCGATTTGCAGGGCCTGCGCCGGACGCATTTCCATGCGTTCTTTCGCCGGCTTCATGACGGCATGTTCCGCCGCCAGGGGCGGCCCGATGCCCTGGGCGGTGCGCTCGACGAACTGCTAGGAGACTGCCGGCTGCTTTGCTTCGACGAATTCCATGTCCACGACATTGGCGACGCGATGCTGATAACACGCCTGTTCAGGGAGCTGTTCCGCAGGAAGATCACCCTGGTCTGCACCTCCAACTACGCGCCGCGGCAACTGCTGCCCAATCCGCTCTACCACGAACGCTTCCTGCCGGCGATCCGGTTGATCGAGACGCGCATGGAAGTGCTGGAAGTAGCCGGCGCCCGGGACTACCGGACGATTTCGCCGCGGCAGGAGATCGCTTCCGGTTATGCCAGCGGCGGGTATTGCTGGCCAGCCTCATGCGCTTGCCTGGACGAGCTGGGCTTGTCCGCGCCCGAGCCCTCGCAACGCGTGACCCTGCAAAGCGGCGCGAGGACGTTGCAGGCGCGCGCGGTGTGCGGCGACCTGGTGTGGTTCGCCTTCGCCGACCTTTGCGAGGCGCCAACCGCGGTGATGGACTACCTTGCCCTCGGCGAACGCTTCTCTACCTGGGTGCTGGAGGGCGTACCGCCGATGGCGCGCTGTTCGGTCGCCGCCCAGCAGCGCTTCATCAATCTCGTCGACGTCCTTTACGACAATGACCGGCGTTTTTTCCTGAGTGCCGAAAAGGCGCTGCCGGACCTGGTCGAGGGCAGCGACCTGCCTGCGGACATGCAGCGTACCGCCAGTCGGCTGGCGCAGTTGCGCCAGCTTCGCTGTTGAAGGAACGCCCCGCGCCGACGGCAAACGGGGCGTAATGGCTCAGTGCAGCTTGAGGCGTGGCTCGGTGCTGCGCAGGCGGCCGCTAAGCATCAGCATCGCGGTGCGCAGCGGACCGTACAACGCCATCTGGTGCATGCGGTATAGCGATACGTAGAACATCCGCGCCAGCCAGCCTTCGAGCATGACGCTACCCATCAGATTGCCCATCAGGTTGCCGACCGCGCTGAAGCGCGACAGCGAGATCAGCGAACCGTAGTCGCGGTAGTGATATTCGCCCAGCGGCTTGCCTTCGAGACGGGCACGTAGCGATTTCACCAGCAGCGAGGCCTGCTGGTGCGCGGCCTGGGCGCGCGGCGGCACGTTGCGCGGTTGCTCTCCCGGTTGCGCCGGCTGGGGACAGGCGGCGCAGTCGCCGAAGGCGAAGATGTCGTCGTCGCGGGTGGTCTGCAGGGTCGGGCGGACCACCAGTTGGTTGATACGGTTGCTTTCCAGGCCGTCGAGTTCCTTGAGGAAGGCCGGAGCCCGGATGCCTGCCGCCCAGACCTTGAGCGTCGCCGGGACGAACTCGCCGTCGCCGGTCCAGAGGCCGTCCGCATCTACCTTGCTCACCGCGGAGCCGGTCATCACCCGTACGCCGAGCTTGCTCAGGGTCTGGTGCACTGGCTGGCTGATACGCTCGGGCAGCGCCGGCAGCACCCGTGGGCCGGCTTCGACCAGGCTGATGTGCAGGTCTTCCGGGCGGATCCGGTCGAGCCCGTAGGCGGCCAGCATCTGCGCAGCGTGGTGCAGTTCCGCAGCCAGTTCGACGCCGGTGGCGCCGGCGCCGATGATGGCGATACTCACTGCGTTGTTGTTCGCGTCGTGCCCGGTATGCGCACGCAGGTACTGGCCGAGCAGCTGGCGATGGAAGCGTTCGGCCTGGGCGCGGGTATCGAGGAAAATGCAGTGTTCCGCAGCGCCCTCGGTGCCGAAGTCGTTGGTGGTGCTGCCGACGGCGATCACCAGGGTGTCGTAGGCGATGTCGCGCTCGGGAACCAGTTCAACGCCATTCTCGTCCACCAGTGCGGCCAGGCGGACCCGCTTGCCGGCGCGATCCAGGCCCTGCATGCGGCCGAGCTGGAATTCGAAGTGGTTCCACTTCGCCTGGGCGACGTAGTTCAGCTCGTCCTCGGAGGAGTTGAGCGAGCCGGCGGCGACTTCGTGCAGCAGGGGTTTCCAGATGTGGGTGAGGTTGGCGTCGACCAGGGTGACCTGGGCCTTGCCGCGTTTACCCAGGGTGCGGCCGAGACGGGTGGCGAGCTCCAGCCCGCCGGCGCCGCCGCCGACGATCACGATGCGATGGGACATGTGGATATCTCATAGTGGGAATTCCGTGAGGCGGTCGTCGGGAGCGTGGCTCGACCGGACGACTCAGGCCAGGTAGCTGAGGAGGCGGCTGAGCAGGCCCAGGCCGATGACCACGGCGAGCAGGACGAACATCAGGAACCACGGGCGGAACGGCGCACGCTCGACCTGGTGCAGCGGCGAGGCGAGGTACTGCTCGACCTTCTGCTGGTCTTCGGGGCTCAGTCGGCTGGACATGGCAGGCCTCCGTTTTCGATGTCGGTCATTCTAGACAGACAGGGGGCTCGATCACCAGCGGATCGTCGAGGCGGATCACTCCGCTGCCGATCACCCGCGCGGTGATGCCGCCCTGTTCGCGCACGCTTTTCAGCGTGCGGTGGTCGATGTGCTTTTCCAGGCGTCCGCAGGGTTGGTACCAGCCAGTGGTTTCCAGCAGCGCGCCGCCGAGGCGGAAGCGACGGTCCTTCAGGCTGAGCAGGTTGATGCCGGCGACGGCGATGTTGCGGCGCATCTCGTTGGGCAACAGCGGCCTGCCCAGCAGGGTACCGAGGGCCTCGATATGTTCCCATTGCACCAGGGTGACCTGGCGCGGCGGGTGCGGGTGGTCGCCCGTCAGTCCCAGGCCGCGCCGTGCCTCCACCGCCTCCAGTTCCTGGATCGGCGCGCGGCTGCCGGAGCGCACGCCGATCCACTTCACCCGCCCTTCGCTCACAGGCCTACCCCGGCGTCGAACAGGATGCTGCGGCCGAGGTTGGCGCGCAGGAATTCGGGGGCGCCGGAGTGAGCGAAGAGCACCCGGGCAAAGGTCGGACCGACCATCGACAGCGAGCGCCAGCCTTGGCGCAGGTATTCGGTGGGCGGCGGGAAGGGCGTATTGAAATCGGGCACCGCGCGCTTCAGGTTGACGAAGGCCAGCAGGTCCAGTTCGCCGTGGTCGATGCCGCGCTCGCTATAGTTGTGCGCCTTCTTGCGCAGGGTTGGCGCCAGCCGTGCCTGCAGCTCGGCGGCGGCGATCCGTTGTGGCCGCTCTTCGCGGCGGATCAGTTGGCGCAGGCTGACGGCCTGGCGGCGACGGGTCAGTTCCTCGCGCCACTCCTCGTTCAGCCGGCGACCTTCATCGAGGACGAAGAACACCTCGAAGCCGGCACCCTTGAACAGGACGTCCGGCGGCTGTTCCCCGGGGGCGGCGAAATCCTCCTGGCGATAGGGCACGTTGAGGGCCTCGAGGAAGCGCTGGCAGACCCAGCGCTCGCGGTCCCATTTACGTGCGTTGGAGAGGAAGTCGTTGGCTTGTTCGGCCTGACGGGTGAGCAGGCGCAGATAATCCGCTTCGTTCATGGGCTCAGCTTAGTCTGCCGGCGGGCCCGCTTTCCAGCCCACAGGCGCTCCGGCCGCGACAATCCGTCCCGGAGCGCGCCAGCGGCGAGGCTCGGTGTACACTGCCGTTCCCCTTGGGCCGGAGCCGTTCCGATGCAACTTCGCAGCGTCATCGCCGCCGATCACCCGGCACTCTTCGCGCTGTGGTCGCGAACGCCGGGTATTCGCCTCCGTGCGGAGGACGCCTATCCCTTCTTCCTCGCCTATCTTCAACGCAACCCCGGGCTGAGCCTGCTGGTCGAAACCGAAGGGGAGGTGATCGCCTGCCTGATGGCCGGGCATGACGGTCGCCGTGGTTACCTCCAGCACCTGGTGGTCGATCCCGGTTATCGAGGGCTGGGGCTGGCGCGGCAGATGCTCGACGAGGTGTTGGCGCGTCTGGCGAGGGAGGGGATCGGCAAATCCCATGTCTTCGTCCTGGATGCCGCCGAGGAGGCACAGGCATTCTGGCGAGCCCAGTCGGGCTGGGAGCGGCGCAAGGACATCCAGGTATTTTCCACTCGGGAGGGACACGCGTGAAACGATTGCATTGGGTTCTGCTGGGCATGCTGCTGCCCGGCCTGGCGCTGGCCGTGGAGAAGGGCTCCACCCTGGAGCCCTGGACGTTGCAGGACCAGTTCGAAAAGGCGCACTCGCTGGACGACTCCACCCGGGTCCTGCTGGTGGCGCGGGACATGGACGGCTCGAAGCTGGTCAAGGCGGCGCTGGCGGAACGCCCAAAGGGCTACCTGGAGGCGCGCCACGCGCTGTTCCTGGCGGACATCAGCCGCATGCCGGCGCTGATTTCCCGGCTTTTCGCGGTGCCGGCCATGCGTGACTACAGTTATCCGGTGCTGCTCGATCGCGACGCGGCCATCGCTTCTCGCTATGCCTCGGACGAGGGCAAGGTGCTCTGGGTCAGGCTGGAGCAGCGCCGCGTGTTGGAAACCCGCCAGTTGGATTCGCCGGTGGCCCTGCGCATCGCCCTGGAACAACTGCAGCCGTGATCGCTGCCGAGTTGCTGTCGGCGGAAAGCCTGGAACTGGGCTGGGCCATCTATGCGCCGGTGCTGCTGCTCGCCGCCTGGCGCGCGCCCTGGGTCGAGCTGGTCAGCGATACCCGCCGCCAGCACCTGGTGTTCGGTACCATGCTCGGGCTGTTCCTGCTCTGGCTGGTGCGCCGGGACTTCGAATCGGGGCTGTCCTTCCATTTCATCGGCATGACCGCCGTCACCTTGCTGCTCGACTGGCCGCTGGCGATCGTGGTGGGGTTGGTGGCGCAACTGGGCTTGTGCCTGCTCGGCCGCCAGGATTGGCTGGCGATCGGCGTCAACGGCGTGCTGCTGGTGGCGATCCCCGCGCTGATCGCGGAGCTGGCGGCGTTGTTCGTGGAAAAGCGCCAGCCGCGCAACCTGTTCGTCTACATCTTCTGCTGCGGTTTCTTCCCGGCGGCCCTCACCGCGGTGGTGGTCCTGCTGCTCGGCCTTGGCGTGGTCTGGATCGACGGCCTTTTCCCGATGCCGCCCTGGCTGGAGGACTTCGCCGGTTACCTGTGGCTGATCATGTTCCCCGAGGCCTTCATCAACGGCACGGTGATCACCGGCCTGGTGGTCTACTACCCGGAGTGGCTGGAAACCTTCAATCGCACGCGCTACCTGCAGGCGCCCTGGAAGGACGAAGAGCGCAAGCCCTGATGACCAGTCATTCGCCAGGTTCATGGCGGGCAGCGGCTGACTTGCGTCAGTGTTTCGGACGAAGCCGGCCGCGATCCTGCCGTTTTCCCAGGTGAGGAGCGGAACATGGGTGTCCATGAATGGGCCCGAGAGGGCCTGCGAGAGTTGCTGTCGAAGAGCGACGAGGCGGACCGGGCAATGCGCCTGCGCGCGTTGCTCAGCGCAATCGTCGAACTGAACCGGGCGGAGCGCGATGCTGGCGACCTGGCCAGCGAACTGCAGTTTCTTGCGGAGAATCTCGACGACCAGCGCGACTACGCTTTCATGCGCCCCTGAAGGAACGGGCCAGCCGGATTGGCTGGCCCGTTGCGTTCAATGCTCGCGAGGCGGCAGGTCGGCGGAGAAGATGTCGTCTTCCAGGGTGTCGCCGGGGATCGCATGTTCCTCGGCGGCCCAGGCGCCGAGATCGATCAGCTTGCAGCGGTCGGAGCAGAAGGGGCGGTACTTGTTGTCGCTTTTCCATTCGACGGGCGCGCCGCAGGTCGGGCACTCCACGGTCAGGGGCTGGCTCATGCTCGGCCTCCTCGCAAGGTCAGGTAGAAGGCGTGCAGTCGTTCGACTTCACGCTGCAGGTGGGACAGGTCGCCGTCGTTGACCAGCACGTCGTCGGCGTGCTTCAAGCGCTCGTCGCGCCGGGCCTGGGCCTGGAGGATCGAGCGCACCTGCTCCTCGGAGACCTTGTCGCGAAGCATGGTGCGCTGTAGTTGCAGATGTTCCGGGGTATCCACCACCAGCACGCGGTGGGTCATCTGGCGCTGGCCGGACTCCACCAGCAGCGGCGAGACCAGGATGGCATAGGGCGATTCGGCCCTGGCCAGGTACTGGACGATCTCCGCGCCGATCAGCGGGTGCAGCAATTGCTCCAGCCAGCGCCGTTCCTCCGGCGCCTGGAAGATCCGCTCGCGCAAGGCGGCGCGGTCGAGCTGGCCATCGGGCAGGAGGATGCCGTCGCCGAAGCGTTCGACGATCTTCGCCAGGGCCGGACGCCCCGGCTCCACCACCCAGCGGGCGGCATGGTCGGCGTCCACCAGGTGGACGCCGAGGGAAATGAAATGCTCGGCGGCTGCGCTCTTGCCGCTGCCGATACCGCCCGTGAGGCCTAGTATCCAGGGTTGGGTCATTTGAATCCGGCGAATTGCAGATAGGTCCGGGTTATTTGATCACCCCAGAGCAAAGCAATCCACCCGGCAATCGCCAGATAGGGACCGAAGGGGATCGGCGTGCCGCTTTCGGCGTTGCGCAGGCGCAGCATGATCACCCCGAGGATCGCCCCGACCAGCGACGACAGCAGGATGGTCAGCGGCAGGATCTGCCAGCCGCCCCAGGCACCGAGCATGGCCAGCAGCTTGAAGTCGCCGTAGCCCATGCCCTCCTTGCCGGTCACCAGCTTGAACAGCCAGAACACCGACCACAGGCTCAGGTAGCCGAACACCGCGCCGAACAGCGCATCGTCGAGGCTGGCGAAGAGGCCGAAATGGTTGGCGATCAGGCCCAGCCAGAGCAGCGGCAGCACCAGCACGTCCGGCAGCAGTTGGTGATCGGCATCGATCAGGCTCATCGCCAGCAGGCCCCAGGTCAGCAGGAGCATCGCGCCCGCCTGCCAGGTGAAGCCGAAATGCCAGGCGACGTAGCCGGAAAGCAGCGCGGTGGCCAGTTCCACCAGGGGGTAACGTTTGCCGATGGCGGCCTTGCAGGACGAGCACTTGCCGCCCAGCGCCAGGTAGCTGACCAGCGGGATGTTTTCCCAGGGGCGGATCTCGTGGCCGCAGCGCGGGCACGCCGAATTCGGCAGCACCAGGTTGTAGGTCGCCTGCTTGGGTTCCGGCTCCAGCCCGAGCGCTTCGCGGGCTTCGGCCTTCCAGTTGCGCTCCATCATCTTCGGCAGGCGATGCACGACGACGTTGAGGAAGCTGCCGACCAGCAGGCCAAGGAGGATGGCGCACAAGACAAAGGCCAGCGGATGGCTGGCCAGGTAGTCGAGGAGGGGCATCAGTTATCCGACGACGTTGCCGAGTTGGAAGATCGGAAGGTACATGGCCACGATCAGACCGCCAACCAGTACGCCGAGAACGGCCATGATCATCGGTTCCATGAGCGTGGTGAGGTTGTCCACGGCGTTGTCGACTTCCTCTTCGTAGTAGCTGGCGACTTTGCTCAGCATCTCATCGAGCGAACCGGACTCCTCGCCGATGGCGGTCATCTGGATCGCCATGTTGGGAAAGACGCTGGTGGTGCGCATGGAGAAGTTGAGCTGCATGCCGGTGGAAACGTCTTGCTTGATCTTGCTGACCGCGTTCTTGAACACGATATTGCCGGTCGCTCCGGAGACGGAGTCGAGCGCATCGACCAGGGGAACACCCGCGGCGAAGGTCGTGGACAAGGTCCGTGCATAACGGGCGACCGCAGATTTGTAGACGATGCCTCCGAAAATGGGAAGTTTGAGGATCGTTCTGTCGAGTGTGTCGCGGAATTTTTTCGAGCGTTTATGCAGTTCCTTGAAGGTAAAGCCAATCGCCCCCACACCAACGATGACGGCAAGCCACCACTCCTGTAGGAACTCGGATAAATTTACGACCATTTGAGTGAATGCAGGCAGCTCTGCGCCAAAACCTTGGAATACGGATTGGAACTGCGGAACGACCTTGATCAGAAGAATGGCGGAGACGATCAAGGCAACGATGATGACGGCGATAGGATAAGTCATCGCCTTCCTGATCTTTGCTTTTAACGATTCCGTTTTTTCCTTGTAGGTCGCGACTCTATCCAGCAAGTTTTCCAAGGCGCCCGATTGCTCGCCGGCATCGACCAGGTTGCAATAGAGTTCGTCGAAGTACTGTGGTTTCTTTCTCAGTGAGTTGGCCAGGCTGTTGCCCGAGGACACTTCCTGCTTGATCTCATCCACCAACTTGCGCATGTTGGGATTGTCGAAGCCTTCGCCGATGATGTCGAACGATTGCAGGAGGGGAACGCCAGCGCCCATCATGGTCGCCATCTGCCGGGTGAACAGGGCGATGTCCATGGGTTTCACTTTCTTGCCTGCGCCCAGCAGGGAGATACCTTTCTTGCGTACCTTGAGCGGATTGATGCCTTGCTTGCGCAGATGGGCCTTCACCAGCATGGGATTCTGCCCGGTCAGTTCGCCCTTGACCTTGGCGCCTTTCTTGTCGGTGCCCTCCCAGATGAAAACGCTGGTTTTTAACGCTTTGTCCGCCATGGATTAATCCTTGGTCACGCGGTTGACTTCCTCCAGGCTGGTGATCCCCTGCATGGCTTTCAGCAGGCCTGAGGTGCGCAGATCGTTGAAGCCTTCTTTGCGGGCTTGCTCGGCGATCTCGATGGAGTTGCCTTCCTCCATGATAATCCGCTGCAGGGCCGGGGTGTTTTTAACTACTTCATAAATACCGACACGGCCCTTGTAACCGTTCTTGCAATGGTCGCAGCCCACCGGCGAATAAAGCTTGAAGGTGCCGATCTTGTCTTCCGGGAAGCCCTCGTGAAGCAGGGTTTCCCTCGGCACCTCGTGTTCTTTCTTGCAGTGCGAACAGAGTTTCCGCGCAAGGCGCTGGGCGATGATCAGGTTCACCGAGGTCGCCAGGTTGAACGCCGGCACGCCCATGTTCAGCAACCGGGTCAGGGTCTCGGCGGCGCTGTTGGTGTGCAGGGTGGACATCACCATATGCCCGGTCTGCGCCGCCTTGATGGCGATCTCGGCGGTCTCCAGGTCGCGGATCTCGCCGACCATGATCACATCCGGGTCCTGGCGCAGGAAGGCGCGCAGCGCCTGGGAGAAGTCCATGCCCTGGCGCGGATTGACGTTGACCTGGTTGATGCCTTCCAGGTTGATCTCCACCGGGTCTTCGGCGGTGGAAATGTTGATGTCGGTGGTATTCAGGATGTTCAGGCCGGTGTATAGCGATACCGTCTTGCCCGAGCCGGTGGGGCCGGTGACCAGGATCATGCCCTGCGGCTGCTTGAGTGCGGCCAGGTAGAGTTCCTTCTGGTCCTCCTCGTAGCCGAGGGCGTCGATGCCCATCTGTGCGCTGGAGGAGTCGAGGATCCGCATCACGATCTTCTCGCCCCACAGGGTCGGCAGGGTGTTGACGCGAAAGTCGATGGACTTGGTCTTCGAGACGCGCATCTTGATCCGTCCGTCCTGCGGTTTGCGTCGTTCGGAGATATCCAGGCCGGCCATTACCTTGAGACGAGCAGAGATACGACTGGCCAACTGGATCGGCGGCTTGGCCACTTCGTGGAGCATGCCGTCGGTACGGAAGCGCACCCGGTAGATCTTCTCGTAGGGCTCGAAGTGCAGGTCGGAAGAGCCGCCCTTGATGGCATCCAGCAGCATCTTGTTGACGAAACGTACTACAGGTGCGTCGTCCGCTTCTGCGCTGGCATCCTCTTGGGTGGACTTGTCCGCGCTACCGATATCCAGTCCCTCGAGGTCGACATCGTCGAGGCCTGCGAGACCGTCGGTAGCGCTTTCGAACAGCTTGTCGATGGCCAGGCCAAGCTTGTCGTCTTCGACCAGAATCGCTTCGGTCGTCAGGCCGGTGCTGAACTGGACATCATTGATGGCCTGGTGGTTGGCGGGGTCGGAGATGCCTACAAAGAGCTTGTTGCCGCGCCGCCACAGAGGGATGACCCGGTGTTGGCGGACCAGCTTTTCGCTGATGGCGTCCCGCGGAAAGCTTTCCTTGTCCAGGCTATTCAGGTCGCAATAGGCGATGCCGAACTGCTCGGCGGACAATTCGGCCAGGGCCAGGCCGCTTACCAGCTTGCTCTGCACCAAGTGCGTCACCAGCGACAGCTTGTTGCGCTGCGCCTGCGCCTGGGCCTGCACGGCGGTCTTTTCGTCGAGTAGATTGGCTTGGACGAGCTGTCGGGACAGGCCGCTCAGTTGGATGCTGTCGTTCATGGGGAAGGAATCGCAGAAGGGCTATTGAGGTGCCTTATAACGCAGATAACAGGGGCTGCCAAATCGAGGAAATCCAGCTGTCAAAAAATGTCACATCCTGTCCGTTTTAAGTTTGACTCTCATCGAGAAAGGAACCCAGTTTCCTTGATCGTGGCGCGGTTTGATATTTGGCATGGTAAGTGCTTGTTGAGGTTCAGGCGTTAGGCCTATACATAATCAACGGAGAGATTCATGAAAGCTCAAAAAGGCTTTACCTTGATCGAACTGATGATCGTGGTTGCGATCATCGGTATCCTGGCGGCAATTGCCATTCCCCAGTATCAGAACTATGTTGCGCGTTCGGAAGGTGCTTCGGCGCTGGCGACGATCAACCCGCTGAAGACTACTGTTGAAGAGTCGCTGTCGCGTGGAATTGCTGGTAGCAAAATTCTGATCGGTACTACAGCTTCTACTGCAGATACCACCTATGTAGGTATTGATGAGAAGGCAAATAAACTTGGTACCGTAGCTGTAGATATTAAAGACACAGGCGATGGTACTGTAAAATTTACTTTTGCAACTGGTCAGTCCAGTCCGAAGAATGCGGGCACGGCAATTACTTTGAATCGTACTGCTGAAGGTGTATGGACTTGCACCTCTACTCAGGAAGAGATGTTTATTCCTAAGGGTTGTAATAAGCCTTAATAGCTGTTTTTGTTGATTGGTGTCGATCGGTATTGAGATCATTCCAGTTGAGTGATACCTTACCGCCGCCGCCGGATTAGCTCAGTCGGTAGAGCAGCTCATTCGTAATGAGAAGGTCGGGGGTTCGATTCCTCTATCCGGCACCAGTAAAACCGGGACTTCCAGCCACTTGATGCCCTGATGCAGTAGCTGCCATGGGTGCATGGTGGGTGCAGAAGCCCCAAAAGAAAGCCCCGTCCTGAATCGTTCAGGCGGGGCTTTTCTATGCCGGCCAGCTCAAATGTCTGTCGTCAGTTCCAGCAGGGCAACCGGGTGGCCTGCGTCGCTCCCGGTAAGCTCGATCCTCGCTTTCCCGCTCTCATCGCGACTGCGGTTGCACTGTTCGGCGGTGACGGCCCGTATATCGAAAAGCCGAACGAGCTGGCCGACTTCGCGCACCTCTTCATCCTCCGAATAGCCTACCAAGAGCAGTTCTGGATCCAGCTTCGAGAGTTGATCGATCAGATCTTTTACCTTCATCGTGAACACATCCTCATTGTGGTTACCCGGGTAATTCTAGCCCGCTACCATTACATCGAGGGCTGGGCTCGACGAGACCTCGTGTCGAAGGTTTCTTCCGGCAGATTACAGTCGGGCGAATGAGGCGCTGGAGATCGGCTGGAAAATCAGCCGATGTGCCGGGAGGACTTACGGCACGTGTCTTCGGGGGAGGGTGCAAAAATATTGCAGCCCCCTGGCTGAGACATGCCGAAAATTCGGCTGATGTGGCGGGAAAGCCTCTGGCACATGCGACGGGCACGATTTTGCGCCCGTATCGGGGGCCGATCCATCGTCGATCCCCTGGCGATTGGTCCGGCAAGGTGGGATTTTCTCACTTCCCCCCATTGGTGGTTGTGAGATAACGCCGCGTTAGTCAATGGCTCAGTTCGGAACCATCTCGCCCGGTAACGCGATCAACGTTAGTCCACCGTTAGCCAACGTTGCTCCAACGTTGATGCCCAGGCATGCGCCGGGCATGGCCTAGGCAGTGTTCAGGCAATGCCTCTGAAACGCGTTCAGGTGCATGACCTGCCCCTGTGACAGGAGCGTGACCTGTCCGCATCCGAAGTGGAAACTCCGCGGACGTCCCGCCAGAGGCCGCAATTCTGCGGGGCCTGACCGTCTCCTCAAAATTGCGGGCACGGTCGCTCGATCATCTCCTGAAAATTCAGGGCATGTTCACTACGAAAGTTTCGTAGTGGTGGCTTCAGCCGTCCGGCGTGAGGGTTTTACGAAATTCTCGTAATACTCCGAATCAGGGGCGCGCGGGCCAAGCGTACGCATGGCGTTCGGCTGGTTGTTCCGACGAAATTCATCCGCAGTCAAAACAACGTTTTGCGTCCTTTTGCCTGGGCGAGATGCCGGAGGCTTTACCTGCATTGCAGGAGATCCAAAACAGCGGATTTAGCGGTTTTGCCGAGGTAGTGTTTCTCGACCCCGGGGCCAACGGGGCAGCCCCCCCATTTGCCGATGCGTCGCCGACATTCGTTGAAATCTATCTCCGTGACAGGTATTCCCCCAATGGGGGCGGACGCCCAAAGCTTTCTGGGTATCCTGGGAAGTCCGATTATCGGACCTCAATCTGAAGACGGATGATCCGGCATCAAGCCCGGCCACCCGCATTTGAACGGCGGCTGGGTGTGCTCAGTTTTGAGCATACCCATCCACCATTGTTGGGGCAGCGGCCAAGCACTACACAAATCGGACAGTGTGTCCAAAAGGGGCTGCGGATCGCGCAGGCCCTTGGGCAGGATGCAGGCGGGCTGCCCTAGCGGTTCGACACTTCAGCCAGTGGCGAAGGTGTCCGTCCTCCGCTGGAGGTTTGCCCCGACGGTGGCCGACAGGGCAGGCCGACTGCGCCACCTCGTCCGAGGTCGGTAGATTCCTGGCTTAATCACCTTGGCCGCGCGCTTGCTCCCGTCTGGCTCACGGACAGAAATTTTCGTAAACGCCCTCGGTTCTTAAGACTGGCTCACGGAATACAGTGAACATCTATACGAAACTCGACTGCCGGCTATGATCGGCAATGGATTTGGGGCGAATAGTAAGCCGGGTAGATGATCGAGGGGGGCTTCATTGCGAACAGGGATGTGGCAGGAAATGGAGGTTCTTTGTAGGTGCTCATCAAATCCGTTCGATCTTCTAACAGCGAGACGCGAGTGAGTGGGATGGGTGAGTGAAGCACGTCCACGAATCACTCCGCCCCATGTTTGTCCGGTTTCGCAGTTGCGGGCCGGGCTTTTTGTTGTCCCGGAGAAAGGATAGATGAGGACTAAGACACGTATATCAGCCCTTAGGATGTCGCTTTTTATGGCGTGCTTATTGCCCCCGCTATTCTTTGCTCGGGACGTTAATGCACAACAGTTTTATTGGGTTTTGGTATTTCCTTCTGCTGTTTCTGGGGGGAGCTACAGCTCACCGTCGTCGGCGTGCGCTGCTGTGTTCGACTATTTCAAGTCGAGAACTAACTGGATCGAATCCGTGGAGCCTGTGCGAAGAAATGACAGGGCTTTTGATTGCTTTGCGCGTGGCACGGATCCTTCTGGAAGTGCGCACTCTGGAAATGTTGGAGCTATCTCTAGATTTGGCGATTCGTGTCCTTTAGGTGCTGAATATAATGCGGCAACAGGCAGTTGTGATTGTCGCCCCGGTTACGAAATGGATGACTCTGGCTGTAAGCTTCCAGATAAAAACGGCCCCGAAAAGGGACCGCCTCCACCAGAGGGCTGCGCAGGAAATCCGGTCAATATCGCCAATGGCAATAAATACCAAGTTGAACACGACTTAAGTATTCCGATCCCGTTGAGCCGGTACTACAACGGCCTGGACGGCTTGTGGCGACACTCGTATTCTGCGCGTATAACACGCAAGGATGATAGCTTCCTACTCTACCGCGAAAACGGAAAAGTCTCGGAGTTCACGGGATCCGGAAAAGATCTAACCTCCATCACAGACCTGGGCAGGCTTAGCCGGTTACCAGGAAAGTTTAGCTACACCTCCGAACTCAACGAAGTGATGGAGTTCGACCAGAATGGAATACTCACTAAACTCACCACCAAGGAAGGTCGCAAGTATCGTGTAGAGCGAGGCGCTAATCTTACGATTAGCGACGAGCATGGCAACAAACTCGTTCTCTCGGAGGGAGCCAACCATCAACTCCTTCGCGCTCAGACAGGGGGTATATCCATTGAGTATACATACGACAAGGAACAGCGACTCACTTCGGTAACACGAACAGATGGGCAATACAGCACGAAAACACAGTACCTCTATGACGACCCGAGGAACATAAAACTACTTACAGGCATCCTGAATAACAACAATCGCCGCTTCGCCACCTGGACCTACGACGACCAAGGCCGCGCCATCTCCAGCGAACACGCCAACGGCGCCGAAAAGGTCACCCTCGCCTACAACGATGACGGCTCCACCACCGTCACCAACGAATACGGCAAGCAGGCCACCTACCGCTTCCAGGTGATCCTGGGCATCAAGCGCATCGTCGCCATCGAAGGCGAACCCTCTCCCAACTGCCCCAGCAGCAATTCCACCTTCACCTACGATGACCAGGGTCTACTCACCAGCAAACGCGACAACAACGGCAACCTGACCACCTACCAGTACAACGCCCGTGGCCTGGAGACCTCGCGCACCGAGGCCGCCGGCACTGCGCAGGCGCGCACCATCACAACCGACTGGCACCCGACCCTGTTCCTCCCGGTGCAGGTCAGCGAGCCCGGCCGGATCACCCGCTACCAGTACGACGCCGAGGGACGCAAGACCGGCGAGACCGTCACCATCCGCTGACAAGGACGACACCCATGCGCATCCCCCCATACTTCCCCCGTCTCGGCGCCCTCGCCCTGGCCTGCGCCCTGGCCCTGCCCGCGCAGGCGGCCGAGCGCGCCTGGAGCTACAGCTACAACGCCCTCGGCCTGATCGAGCGCGCCGACGGTCCGCGCACCGATGTGCAGGACGTCACCCTCTATGCCTACGACAGTCGCGGCAACCTGACCCAGGTGACCAACGCCCTCGGCCAAGTCACCCGCCTCGGCGACTATGACGAGCGCGGCAAGCCCGGCAGCATCACCGATGCCAACGGCGTCACCAGCAGCCTCGCCTACACCGGCGTCGACGGCTGGCTGGCCTCCGTCAGCACCGCCGGCAGCACCACCCGCTTCGACTATGACGCGGTCGGCCAGATCACCCGCGTCACCCGTGGCGACGGCAGTTGGCTGAGCTACGAATACGACGACGCACGGCGCCTGGTGGCGATCGGCAACAACCTCGGCGAACGCCTCGAATACGACGTCGACACCAAGGGCAATCGCACCGCCCAGCGCATCAAGGACGCCAGCGGCAGCCTGGTGCGCCAGCAGCAATGGGCCTACGACGAGCTTGGCCGGCTGCTCCGC
This sequence comes from Pseudomonas sp. 18-147, assembly GCF_051048045.1. NCBI lineage: Bacteria > Pseudomonadati > Pseudomonadota > Gammaproteobacteria > Pseudomonadales > Pseudomonadaceae > Pseudomonas > Pseudomonas sp. 18-147. Next base: position 5,367,175 of record NZ_CP182296.1, on the reverse strand, counting down.
GCGGTCGGCGCCGGCGGCCAGACACGCAGCTTCGCCTACGACCTCAACGACAATCCGGTCGGCGAAACCAACCCGCGCCAGTTCGCCCACAGCCAGGCCTTCGACGCCCTCGACCGGCTGGTCGGCCAGAGCGATCCTCTCGGCGGCAAGACCCAACTCGCCTACGACGCCCAGGACAACCTCACCGAGGTCAAGGACCCGCGCGGCGTCACCACCCGCTACGAATACGACGGCCTCGGCAACCTGACCCGACTGGTCAGCCCGGACAGCGGCACCACCACCTTCGAGCACGACGCCGCCGGCAACGTCATCCGCCGCACCGACGCTCGCGGTGCGGTCACCGAGTATCGCTACGACGCCCTCAATCGGCTGGTCGAGCGCCGCTCGCCGAGCGACCCGAGCCTCGACGTACAGTACCGCTACGACCTTACCGCCGACGGCAACCAGGGCATCGGCCGCCTGGGCGCCATCGAAGGCGCCCGCGACAGCCTGGTGTACCGCTACGACGAGCGCGGCAACCTGGTCGAGCAGGTACGCAGCATCCGCCTCGACCAGCAGACCCTGCTCGACCGCGTGACCTACCGCTACGACGCGGCCAACCAACTGCTGGAGATCGGCTACCCCTCCGGCCTCGCCATCGGCTACCCGCGCAACGCCGGCGGCCAGGTCGCCAGCGTGACCCTGGCAGTAGGCGACAAGGCGCCGAGCCCCCTGGTCGGGCAGATCGCCTACCTGCCCTTCGGCCCGCTGCAGCGCCTGACCTGGGGCAACGGCATCGCCCTCAGCCGCGAGTACGACCAGGACTACCAACTGCTGCGGCAGAAGGTCGGCCCCTGGCAGAGCGACTACCAGCACGATGCCAATGGCAATATCCAGCAGCACCGCCACAGCCTCTGGGGCACCCTGGACTACCAGTACGACCCGCTGGACCGCCTGACCGAGGAACGCGGCGTCCAGGGCGGGCGCAGCTATGCCTACGACGCGGTCGGCAACCGCACCCAACGCAGCGACAACCCCGCCTCAGGCGGTACCGCCAGCAGCCAGGACTACCAGTACGCGCCCGACAGCAACCGATTGACCGCCATCGGCGCGCAAGCGGTGACCAGCGACGCCGCCGGCAACCTCACCCAGGACCGCGCCGCGCGCAAACTGGCCTACGACGCCCAGGGCCGCCTGCAAAGCGTCAGCCTCGACGGCCAGCAGGTCGCCGAATACCGCTACAACGCCCTCGGCCAGCGCATCGTCAAGCTCACCCCCGAGAGCGTCACCACCTACCTCTACGGTCCCGACGGCCAGTTGCTCGGCGAAGCCGAACACGACGGCAGCGGCCGGAAACTGCGAGCCCAGTACTACCTGTGGCTGGACAGCCTGCCGCTGGCCACCATCGACGCCGACTACGACGCCCAGGGCAAGGTCGGCAACCCGACCCTGCTCTACCTCCATGGCGACCACCTCGACACCCCGCGCCTGGCCACCGACGCCAGCGGCCAGATCGCCTGGCAGTGGCAGTCCGACGCCTTCGGCCGCGGCGAAGCGCTGAGCCAGGGCAGCACCCAGGTCAACCTGCGCTTCCCCGGGCAGTACTACGATGCGGAGAGCGGGCTGCACTACAACTACTTCCGCGACTATGATCCGGAGACTGGGCGGTATGTGGAGAGTGATCCGATTGGGTTGGTAGGAGGGTTAAATACATATGGATATGTAGAGGGAAATCCACTCGGACTTTCAGATCCACTAGGACTGGCTCCAGGGGATATGTTTGCAACAGAGGCTGCGGCACGAGCAGATGCTCTTGCTTATCAGGAGTCTGTGAACAGTAGCATTGATAGATGGCTATGGGGGAATATGGTCTATGGCTTTCGTGTGTTTAAAGCCTCCGACTGCCTTTGGACCTACGAAGTACAGACCCCAGTCTTGGGAATTGCGCCTCCACTTGGCCCCAAAGGTCCTTGGAAAGTCAACAAGCCAGGAGTTTCAGGAAAGGCAGGAGCTAAAGACGTTCCAAGCTGGGCAAAAGGGGATAGGCCATATCAAGGCGAATCAGGGAAAGACTTTGCCAAACGCATCATGGATCAAAAATATGGAAAAGGTAACTGGAAAGACGGACCAGGATCTGAATACAACCAGATCAAAAAGTGGGGTGACAGATCGTTCATAGACCCCAAGTAATCAAATTCCTAAAAAATGGAGGCACTGATGAATAACGTATTCATACTCCACCATACATACGGAGACTCTGAAAGTGAAAGCTATAAGCTTCTAGGAGTATTCAGCACAGAGGATAGGGCAAACTCAGAAATCCCCAAATACCTAAAACTCCCAGGGTTCAAAGAGTTCCCTGACGGATTTACTGTAACCAAGTACTTCCTTGATGAGCCACATTGGTTAAGCGGTTTCGAAGGAGCAGAGTCTAGCATTATAGAAGATAAGTAATAGAATAGATCCGGGAAGCCTTGGTCGATCTGTTGAAATACAGTTCTCGCTGAATCTGAGCCTTGCCGCATAACCCAGATGAGTTTTTCCGATGCCGGGTACGACCAGCATGCCTACAAGCTGGTCGGCTCGGCTCATTCAAACCTCGATATCGAACTGGGGGAGCTGCGGCGCCGGCCCGGTCACCAGGCCATCGCTGATGAACGCCATCTGCCCGGCCGGCACCGCCGTGCCCCGGGCCGCGATCACGACGTTGTTTCGCAGGCGGACGCGGCAGGTGCCGGCGCCCTCGTCGACGTCGATCACCTCCCCCACCGTGCGCGCGCCGCCCGGTAAGAGCCCGATGAACCGACGCCAGGGGTTGACCGTCGCCATCAGGAACCTCCCGGGTAGTGGCGCTCGATGCGCAGGGTCTGCCATACGCGGCTAGCCCCTACCCCCTCGGCCGAGATATCGGTGGCCAGGCAGAGCCCGCGCCAGCTCGCCTGTTCGTCCCTCACCTCGACCAGCATTCCCGGCTGCACCAGGCCCGGTACCCCGTCGTCCTTCTGGAAAAGCGGGATGCGCCGCGTCTCGATCGCCTGGTTGCCGCCCTTCGACAGCTCGCAGATCCCGCGCGAGCGTGCCACCTCGGTGCCGGTCATCCAGTCCTCCATGACGTCGGGCGCCGATTCCTCGCCGGCGGTAGTGGTTCATGGTGGTCGGCGAGGCCTGGCGCAAGGTGGGAGCTATCCGGCCCTTACGCTCTCCGGCCTGGTCGCTATGCTGCCCGAGGTGATCACGCGGCTGACGGTCGATTCGTCGGCGTCGAGCGTGGCTGGCGGCCTAGAAATCCTGGGCCAGGTTATGGAGTGGCAACTGCGCAACCGCAGGCTGCCGGACAAGCGTAAGGCCTCAGCCAAGTCGATGATCCGGCCCAGTCGAGGCACTGCCTGTCACACTGTGACAGGTCCGTGACGGATCACCATCACGCCCGCATCGGGAGCAGCCAACTCGCCAGAGACCGGGCAATTCTGCGGGCTCAGCATAGCCTCAAAACTGAGGGCATGATTATTACGAAAGTTTCGTAATACCCAAATCTGGAGGATTTGAGCGCGCGGGGACAAGCGTACGTGCGGCGTCCGACTGGTGCGCAGGTCCAAACCGGCGATTTGCCGGTTTTGCTGGGGTAGCGTTCTTCGACCCCAAGGGCATAGCGAGGCGCGCCCCCCTTTTACTGTTGCTGGACAATCCGGCATCAAACCGCCGTGGACGCGGTTCGAGACTTCAGCAAGCGGTGCAGTATCGTCCACCATCGTTGGTTCGGCTCCTGCGAGGTAAAACCGGCTGGGAGCAGGTTTGAATGGGTGATGACGGAGAGGGGCGGCTGCGAGCATGCTTGCCCAACAGCCTCCAGGGCATATGGGGAATCTACTGATGGACCGGAGTTACACCACTTACTACCTGGAAATGACCTCGGCTGCCGCGCTGAGAGCAAAGCCACAGCCGCACGATCTTCAGATCATCGAATGTGAAGTGCCTCAGGCAGCATTCAATCGGTTTCTCTACGAGTTGGTTGGAACACCCTGGGAATGGGGAGATCTGGATGTCTGGAGCGATACCGATTGGCAGACACTTGTCGAGCAGGACTGCCATCGGACCTGGGTGGCCTATCACCGCGGAGCAATCGCTGGCTACTACGAACTGTATCGGCCTGACGGCTGCAACACCGAAATCCGTTACTTCGGGCTGGCATCTCAGTTTCTAGGGCACGGCTTCGGCGGTGCGCTGTTGAGCCATGCCATCGAATCAGCATGGCAATGGCTTGGTACAACGCGGGTATGGGTGCATACCTGTACATTCGACCATCCGGCTGCACTTGGAAACTATCAGGCGCGCGGCTTTCGCATTTTCAAGCAAGAGGTAACGGAGCCAAGCCAATGACCCATCTCGCCGTTCTCTGCCGGTTATGGCTGCGCAGTGTGATGGTCTGATCCGATGCAAATGATGGGGCAAGTCGAATGCAATCAGGTGGTCAAGTATGTGCCATTGCACACCTTGTTCAAACCAACCGGCTGCAAGTCAGGGCTTCAGCCAATGGCGAGTGCATCCGGAACTGGAGGGATCATCTCTGTTGGAACATCTCCGGATAGCCGGGTATGTAACTGCGGGGCGCCCCGCTCGTGCTCTTCAAAGGGCCCTAGCCGTCCAGAAGGTCGCGACGTACTTCACATCAAACCGTGGGGCCCCTAGGTGAATCGCGTGGATACGGATGCGCGGACTCTCGGTTTCGGTCTACATGCAGAATTCTTTGACGATAAGCCGGTTCCGGTTTCTCCTGAAAGCCAGCATGGCTGCTGGGTCTGCTGCTGATGAGAACCGGAAGCGCCTACCCCTTTGGTTGTTGTATTGAATCGACGAAAGCCAGCAACGACGCGGGTTACAGCGCTACGACTAAACAACAACCAACCCCCGAAAAAATTCTGTATGTAGGTAGAGACCGGGGTTCGAATTACCCTCAGCGATTACAGATTCCCTAGGGGCCCCCCGTGACTTGCACGTCATTGGTACCGCCCTGGGAGGCCTGGGGGTCTCCACTGATTGTGGCAACCTGGTGCCTGCATCGACTTCCTCAAACTGGGGAAGTCGATGGCTCACATCTGATCCATGTCAGGCCGAGAGTCCTTCAGGTCTGCCCGTCACCGCCGCAACGCCTGAGCGATGCCAGCCACCTCCCGTCGTTGTGTCCGCTGAGCCTTTCTCCAGCTAAAAGACTGTGGCGGCCTGCGGGCGAGCACCGCCCTTCAGCCTTTATCAGAGAAATTCCTGAATCGCTCTGAAAGCCACATCCGTTGAGGGTGGAGGGGGACTTAGATAAACATCTGTCTCGCATATATTTGACGCTCTACAGCCGTTGGCTGGAGTGTCTGACGCCAGGGGCCTGGGAATGCTGCGCGCCTATTCCATCCGGATCACGGTAGGCGCGTGACTGAAGCGGCGATGACTGTGGGTGGGGCAGAGATGCGAGCAGATCTGCTTACACCTGCCCTGCGGCGACACTCCGGCGAAAGATGGTCCAATTCTGATCCATCTAAACCTAAATCTCTGGCTCAAAACCTGGCGCCGAGACCTGCTAGCGAGAGTTCGAATTACTCTCATTCGGTTGGTATGAGTTAGGGGCGCTAAGTCCTCAAGCTCCCACGGCTTAAGGAGTTCTTCATATTTTAGGAAAAGTACTTCAATTCTGAGGCAATACATCAAACAGTCAGCACAGTCGCTGGCTTAACGTTAGTCAGTCCGTCTAGTAGAGAGTCAACTAAGACATTTATACTATTAGTCAGGCTGTCTACCATCGCTATTGCATCAAAGAGTTCTGCAGGCGTGATTTGGTCCTTGTTTTCGCCGTGCGCGATACGATTTCTGCGCTTCAATAACTCTTCTATCCCGCTAACGTACCCAACTTTTCTACGCTTGGTAGTGGGCGTCCATTTCTTATTGATAACCGACAATATGCTTTCTAGCACAACCGCACTTTCGGTGCCCGTGCTTTCTTTAAGAGCTTCCTCTATTTCCGATCGAAGATGATCGGCTTGATTCTCTTGCGTATAGGTTGACGTCACACCGTAATCACTAATTGAAAGTTTATCAATGATTTGCGGAATTCCAATATTCAAGAATATTGATTCAATTGTGTCTACCGTTGGGTTTCCACCGGTCTTTGAGAGTCTCTTGGAGTCAAGCTTTTGTGCTTGGTTGTTTATTACGCTGCTCCTAAAGTCCTCTAGTATTGTGCTTCCCGGGCTTTTTTTATGAGAGGCAGCAAGAGGCTCAATTATGCTGCAAAACAAATATGGAGGAAGCTCATTAACTCCTACTTTCTCGTCATTCAAACTTTCAATGAACTCCTCTACGATGTCCTTGATATACCCCTCAAGATAGCCGCATAAAAGCACTAATCCTGCGCGCGCCATTGCATTCCCCTGGAGACGGCCTTGAGGACTCCGGTCTGCCAAGGAGTCTTCAGCGGATGCGGCGATTAGCAGAACTTCCGTTATCGACTCTCTGAAATTGGTATAGCAGTCCATTGCCGATCTCTTAGTTAGTCAGAAGTTCAGTCAATACGCGGCTTCTCTTGATAGCCTTTCGCTTTTGCGCGGTGCCTTGGTAAATGGAGTCGCTATAGTCCCTGATGGCGAACGCCGCGAGTATGCGGTCTCGGATATCGTCAGGCACTGAAACTCCACTGTCGACTAGCCGGCCCACCGATACCATTTGAGACTCAAAAATAGAGCCATTGATGAGGTTCTGTGCAAACCCCCCATTGTTTGGGTTCTGTAGGTTGGATGGCTTTCTAAATGCCACGCCTGGCCCCAATGCACTGTGGAGGATATCTACAGTTGACTCGAAGCAATTTTTGATTTGACCCAGACGCTGGGGTCCAATCTCTCGATTCTCCTCCATGAACTGGTTTAGGTACTCATTGTAGTTGTCGTTATACCTGGTTTCATCATTGAGATCTTTGTAGGCAATAAAGCGAAGCACCAATTCCGCAGACTTCATATTCTTTTGCGATGCAATTGGGAGGTTCAGCATTTCATTGAACTTAATATTGCTGGATAGTTCTTTTATAAGGGTGTTCAGACCTCCGCGATAGATACAGTTCCTAACCTCTTGGTCTGTTAGCTTTGCGCTGCCCGTGTTTAACCTCTCGAATACTTCAAACTTCAAAGTAGAGTCTGACTCGTTTAGTACCACGATGCAGCGAACAGGCCTTTTGGTGATCGTTGAGCGGTCCTCGCGAGATAGGGAGTTGTAGGACTTGCCATTGAGATCGCTGCGAATTTGAAGCCCTTCTAAAACAAGCGGCTCCACAGCCTTACCCTCGAACAAGACATCAAGATCATTAGGGCGAATGTATCGAAAAAGAGAAGTTAGGCGCTGCTGCCCATCGATAACGCTGAATCTTCCATCTGGCTCTTCTGCAAAATAGAAAACTGGAACAGGAATATTTAGTGCGATTGACTCAATGAAGCGCGATGCCTTTTTGTCCTCCCAGCGATAATTTCTCTGGTAGTCAGGGTCAAGCTGTAGATCACCTTCAATAATCATATCCATCAAAGTTCTAACAGCATAATCATACTGTTGGATGAGTACTTTTCGCTCCCCAACTGCTTCGTAGGGCTGATCGTCTTCGATGTCTTCGACGCCGGAAAGGAGCGCATCGCTTTCAACCACCGGCTCGTCACCATTCATTGCTTCGTCGTTCTGCACAAATGCCTCCTGACTTTCACTCCCTTGTGAAATTGGAGCGTATCGAAAGCCGGCCGAAAATACGATTCCTGTGAACGCTTTTGTGGATAGCAAGCAATGCACAACGCCCGAACCAGGAAAAACGTGCTTAAAGCCAGTAAGCATGGGTCTTTCAGAGCTTTTGGGGCAGCCCACGCCCTGTACATCGACAAATCGCAAAATGCTACCCTGTGCAGGCGATAAAAAACGCTGCAGCCCTTGTCAGCCGTGGTTTTCAGCAAGGCGCAAGGTGGCCTGTGGTGGAGCATCCTAAAAATCGAAAATTTCTGCCTTACCGCGCGGCTCGACGCCTCCCCGCGGTAGGGGAGGCTGGTCAGGGTCCCTCCCTAAAATCGCGTCATGCTATCGTCGCCAGACATCCACTCTTCACGGACGAGGCTATGGCGACGGTAGTTAGCTACAGGGTTGGCGACGATTCGAAGGTCGTCGTGATGGAAGGAGCCGGTGGGTTACCGGATCTGCAGGTGAAGGTGTTGCTCGCGAACCACCTAGGTGCGCCTGATGCAGACCACAAAGGTCCTGGGTCGAACGCTTCAGTGGATGAGTTGGTGGACTCACGATTGGCGGCGGTTGGTGTAGAGGATCTTTCGATTAGCCGCTCCTGACGGCAGTGATTGACTCGATGTAGAAAGCCCGGCTACTGGCCGGGCTTTTTCGTTACAGGGCTTATGCCGTGCCCTTCACCAGATCATCCAGTGAAACTTCATCGGAGGCGTCCACCACTTCAGTGCGGGTGAGGGTTTCCCGGTCCAGCGTGCCGAACAGCGGGATGTGCAGCTTCGTCAGGTGCGTCCCCCAGCCTCCATTGATCCGATCCGCCGCGACCAGGTGAGCGCCGATGTTGGCCAAGGTCTTGGCTGCAGCGTTCCACTCCTCGGCGTACTTGCTCCACAGCGCCTCCGACAGCGCAGCCTTGGCCACCTGTTCGCGCTGCCTAGAGTCGGCGGCCTGCTGCTTCATGTTGGCCACCTCGCCGTCCATGGTCTCAATGGTGCGGCGCTTTACGCGGATGATGGCCTCGGTCGCCAGCGCCAGCTCCACAGCTTTCTCCAGTTGCGTACGTGCAGCCTTCTCGGCCTTGGCGTCCTCTGCCTGCGCGAGCGCATGGCCGGCAGCTTGCTCAGCCGATTCTGCCGCGGACTGCGCTGTGACAATTTCCTCTTCGATGCCCTGGCTTCGCGTTGCTGCCTGTTCGATTCGTGCTTGCAGCGACGCCTGCAGGCGCTGTTCGGTATTGATCAGCTCCATGGCCTGGGCAATAGCGGCAGCCGCCGACTCGGCTTTCTCGACAAGCTCCAAGCTGCGCTCGATCTCCTGCACGTGGCCGCGTAGGGCATTGATGCGCGCTCTGGTGCTGGACAGATCATCCATCACCTCATGGCTGCCGTTGCCGATGTGATGCGAGGTGGTATGCACGACCTTCTTTCTCAGTTCAGCGAGTTTGGTTTCCAAGCCTGGGACTCGTGCCTCCAGTTGCTCGATCTCTTCCAGGTATTCACCTCGCTGTTGGAGCAGTTGTTCAGTGCGGTTGGACCGCGGGTGTTTCTGGGTTGCAGCTTTCATGTGACCTCCATAGGTCGAAGTAAGCGCCAGCCCTGCGGCCAGCGCAGGGTCGGTGTTACTCAGTGATCCCAGCACCGGGCCAGAGCCAGCGCGCTTCGATCAGGGCCTCTTCGAATGTCAGGGGCGGCGTGATCATCGTGCAGAGCGGCTTGCCGCCCAGCGTGATCGCCCAGTGCATGCGGCGCGTTTTGCCATCCATCGAGCCCAGTTCGGCGAGCAGTTCGAGGCGGTGCCGGCGGACGTACTGGCGGACCTCTTCGGTGAGCCGGCTACCGGGTGAAATGCTGACCTTGTTGCCGCTGATGCGGGCGGCGAAACCGCGTTCGGTGAGGAAGTCGAGAGCAGACATCAGAACTCCTCCCGGTCGGTTTCATCGTGGGGAGTCGCCTTTGCCTTGCCTGTCCCTTTCCTTGTAGGGGGTGTTTTATCCGTAACATCGTCACAGCCCGCGCCAGCCGTGGCTTTCAGCTGTTTTTTATCCGTCACGGATGGGGGCAGTGTGACGCTTCCAGATTGGCTGGAAGCCGCGCCGTTACTGGCTTGTGCCGATGTGACGCTTGTGACGGGGGTGCTAGGGGAAAGGTATCGATCAAAAGCGTCACGGAACTGCTCGAGGGAGTAGCCCTTTTTCGTCATGACACCGACGCGGACAGTCCCCGACTTCACACCGAAATCAGCCAGCTTTGCGGAGAGCTGTCGGGGTGACATCGGCTTGCCTCGGTTCCAGGTCGCCCAGGGCGCCTCCTCATCGGCAACCAGTGCCTCGAGCAGATCGGCACTGAATACCTTGCTGGCGCTCTTCGCCTCGAACACCGCCTTTACGTCTGCCAGCAGCTCGGCACCGATGCTAGGAGATTCACCTTCCAGCCCGTGCAGGGCGATGGCAGCGTTGCGGGCCGACTTCGGCCAGTGGTCGCCGGCCAGGTCGGCAATGGCCAGCAGAGGCTCCCAAGCGTCGTTGGCGCGGTCGTTCAGGCCAGGGATGGGGGCCGGCCTTGCCTTGCCGATGGCCTCAGCGGTCTCGCGCAGCAGGTCGATATCGCTGGCCGGGTCGAATGGCTCGACCTCACCTTGAGGGTTGATCCGGCCCTGGATGATGTGGGCTCGCGCCAGATCGGCTCCAGCGCCAGCGAGGATGCGGATGCCGCGCACATCTGAGGGCTTTCTTGAACTGCAAAAGAGGTAGATCAGAAGATCTAAATCCCAGGCTGCGCCTGGTATATCTAAGAAGGAGTACAGTTTCTGTACCAAGTGAAACCTCTCCATCGGTACAGTTTCTGTACCCATGAGCGTGTTTTTCATGGTCCGTCAGCCCTCCATGGGTACAGTTTCTGTACCCTGTCGGTACAGTTTCTGTACCGGGTGTTTTGCTCTTTCGAGGCTGAATTTGCGTGGTGGGGCAGTGGTAGGCGATACCTCAATCTTTCCGTCACACGGATCGATAGGGCGCCAGGTGAGCGCATACAGTGCGCAGCAGCCACCTGGCTTGATAAACCTGCCCTCTCGGGTGCGAATGATTAGGTTGCGCTCCTGAAGCTCTTCCAGGGCCTTGGCGAGGGTGGCCTTGCTTCCGATGCCCCATTCGCTCGCACTGGCGAAGGTGGCGCTGAGATCGCCGTTGTTCACGCCGCGGTACTGCCGGAGCAAACCCAGTAGCACCTTGAGCGCACCTCCTGATAGGGACCGAAAGTCTTCGCTATCCATCACCACGTGCGGCAAGGCTGCGAAGGTTCCCGCTGGGTTGCGTCCCTTTGACTTTCTCAGGGTTCTGGCCACGCCTATTCGCCCCTACACCCTTGCTCTGTCGATACAGGTCATTGCGCGTTCCCGTGTTCATCCGGGCGGCAATTGGTTCCTCCGCTTTTCAGGAACCTGTCGTTGCTTCGCCGCCTCTTCGGGGCTGGCGATTCAGGCGCATTCGCCGTCACAGCATCTCGACTCTGTCTCGGCGATGGGGATGCCGCAGACACCCTTTCTTGCCTCTGGAAGAAGGCGCGGCAGACCTCACCGTTGTTCCAGGCATGCCAGCGAGTGGACTGGCTGACCTCATCGATCAGGGCGGATCTGACAACGGCATCAGCGCTGCGCAGCAGTTTCCGACCGCACTCGGCATCGGCACGGGAGAGGAAGGGGCCGAGCAGCGCACGGCTGACCTCGGGGTGATGGACGTAGAACAGTTCGACCGGCTGGGCGGCGCTCTCCGGGCAAGCCGATCCCGTCAGCGCCTCGCGGCGCTGTTGGATATTGGTCATGGTTAGGCCTCCTGGGCGGTGCTGGTCAGGCCGGGGGAGAGGGCGGGAGTCTGAACCGCCGCCCTGGATGCGCGCCTGGGCGCCGGGGCTTTGCGCTTACCTCGCTTGGGGGCGAATCGCTCGTCCCACTCCAACTCGCCCACGCCGAGGAACCAGACGCACTCGTAGATTTCCAGCGCCTGGCCGGGGTGCTCGCGCCGCAGCATGCGCAGGGCCCGGCTTGCCTCAACCAGGGTGCGGATCGGGCCGGCCTTGCCGTAGGGGAATGCTGTCTTGTCGCGGGCCTGGATGCAGTAGTACCGAATCACTGGGCACCTCCCGCGGCATCAAGCTCTTTGCGCAGGCGCTCGACCTCGCAGTCGAGGTAGTTCGCGCAGTCATAGCTCAAGTAGTGCGACAGACCGGCCAGGGCCTCGGCATGGACGCCTTTGCCGTGCCGGAGGTCAAGCTTGATAGCCGCCGCCAGAGCAGCGAGCCACTGAGTCTGCTCCCGACCATAGCTCACAGCTTCCACCGCGTCGTCGGCGATCCGCTCGAGGGGACGAATGCTCATTGGACACCTCCTTCCTGGGCAATCTCGGCTGCCTCGCACAGGTCGTAACCAGCGTCTTTGACGTAGACCGAGATCGTCAGGACCGCATGGACCAGACCGTTGATGTGGTCCTTGTTGAGGAAGTGTTCGCAACCGTCGGCACCAAGCAGGTTGGCGATGGTTTCCAAGGCGAAGCCCGCGCCGGTCAGGTTGCCGCCGATGGAGTCGGAGAGCTTCACCAGGTTACGCATGGGACACCTCCTGACCTGCGAAGAGGCTGGCCCGCAGGGTGGCGCGATCACTCGCACAAAGGGCTCCGATACGGGCTGCACGGCGGAACAGCGCCAGCAGGTGGGTGCGTTGCTCGGGGCGACGGTTGACCCGGTAAGCGATCAGCTCCGCGCCGAGGGTAGCGATAGCTGCCAGGGCGGTGGGGGAACGGTTGTCACATCCCACTCGGCCTGCCACACTAGGCTTGACTCTGCTTCCCAGTACAGTCATCGCCTGGACAGAGTTGCCGCTCTGTTCAGGCACTTCCTTCCCTCCTTGCTTGGCGAAAGCCGCGATCTCTTCGCACGCGGCGTTCCAGTCATCACCTTCCAAGTTTTCCAGCCAGTCACAGACCGGGCACTCAATTGTCTGCGGTGCGTTCGTGTTCATCGGGCGTTCTCCTTGGCCAGGCGGTGCAGCCATGCGTTCAGTTCAGTAACAAGGATCAGGCGGCGGCGACCAGACTTGAACGAGGGCAGTTGGCCGCTCGCCAGTGCTTCGTAAATCGCGCTACGGGCGTGTCCGCTCATGCGGCCAGCGTCTTCGGGGGATACGGCCAGAGGGGCCAGGGGTGCTGCTTGGGTCATTGGGGTTCTCCTGCCTGGCGGGGTTGGGAGGTGCCAGGTGGCAACACTCTATTGTGGCACCACATATCGTGTCAACACATCCAGTTGTGTTGACGTGGCTTCGTGTGGCAGTCTCGCGTCACCACGTGATAGGAGGTCGATCAATGGCTGTTAGAAAAAGGTCAGAGACAATTCACTTGCGGACCACTCCATTTGTCAGGTCAACGCTTGATGTATTGGCTGCGCTCAATGGAAAAACAGCTACTGCTGTAATTGAGGATCTGCTCTCTTTGGCAATTTCGGAGACAGAATTACCAGCGCCTAATTTTATTCAGGAAAAGAAAATAGTTAATGGCCGTATAAACCTAAAAGAATTAATGGAATCCATATATACGGACAATGCTTTATTGTTCAAGCTTCGGCTGTTTATACTTGTCCCGGACGCAGTGTCTGAGGATGATAAAATAATGTGTGAAATCATTCTTGAGGACTTGGCTAGGCCAGCATCAATATTTAGAGGAGAGGAAAAGATTTTTGATGAGAAGTGCGGGGGGGTTGTAAAGTCAAAGCAGCTGCCAAGTATAGATACGCTAACACTTGGAAGCTCGGAAAACGTTCTAAAACGGTATGTGGACTTTATAAAGAAAAATCCAGATATCGAAATTGACTACAAAGGCTTCATTCACACTATTTTCTTCAAGAACTAGGCTAGATAAGCTCCACCGCTGCCGCCTTGCTATCTGGTGCCAGGTGGGCGTAACGCAGCGTCATTGCTAGGTCTGAGTGGCCTAGCAGGTCGCGAACGGTGTTCAGGGGAACGCCGGCCATCACCAGCTTCGACGCAAACGTGTGTCGCAAGTCATGCCACCGAAAGCTCTCAATTCGCGCCAGCTTCAAAAGCCCATCCCAAGACTTCTTTACGTTATCCAGCCGCTTGCCGTCTTTGCCGGGAAATACATACCCGGAATTGCGGGGATGTTGCTTTCTCCATCCCTCAATGGTCGCTACCGTTTCCTTATTCATCGGGATATGTCGGGTTTGTCCTGACTTCGAAGTGTCGCCTTCGACGGTTATTAGCTTGTTCTCCAGGTCAATGTCTGCCCAGGTCAGGTTAAACACTTCGCCTCGGCGCATCCCGGTATTCAGCGATAACAGCACCAGGGGCTTGAGGTGGTCGGGAAACGCGACTTCCCTTAAGTCGGGTAGACGTGCTTTGTGGCGCTCTTCCCGCCACTTGTTTGCACTGTCGCGCTCGGCGCGGATCGTCTCTTGGCGGTCGTCCAGAGCTTGGCGTAAGCGAGCCTCTTCGTCGGGCAGCAGGTAACGGATGCGGCCCTTGCGGTCGGTCTTGAGCTGCTTGAGGCGTGTCATCGGGTGCTCGGTCAGAAAGCCCCACTCGATGGCCCTGGACAGGGCCCCACGCATCGAAGCCATCTTCCTATTCGCCGTGCTGTCGGTGTTCCCGGCCTTCAGCCAGGCCATGCGCTGCGATTCAAGGTCGCGCTGGCTGATCTCGTTTAAACGCTTGCCCATGATGGAGGCGAAGCCGACATTGAGCAGGTTCAGGGTCTTGTCGGCGCTCTTGAGGTTGGTGGCCATCCAGGGCGAGTAATGATCGTCAATGAAGTCGCGGAGGGTTAGGGAGTTTGCGGACCGCCGGCCCTGTGTCACCGCCAGGGGCTCCCCATGTTCGCGGGCTTCGGCCAGGTACTGGAGTGCTTCCTTACGTGCCTGATCGAGCGTCAGGACACCTACGCGGCCCAAGGTGCGCTTTTTGGCCCTTCCCCATGTCACGACGTAGGCTTTGTGTCCAGACGCTGTTACGCGCACGAATAGCCCCGTTACCGTGGTGTCGTGAACCTCGTAAGTCGTACCGGTGGTTTCCAGCGAGTTCAGCAGGGAGAGGGTGAGTTTGGCTTTCATGGGGGCCGTGGGTGCATGGTGGGTGCAATTTCCACTATACGGAGCCGATTTGTGGGATACAACAGGACAGTAAGTGTCTGATTTATAAAGTAAGTGATTGATGCTCTAAGAGGCTTTATCGCTTTCGTAATGAGAAGGTCGGGGGTTCGATTCCTCTATCCGGCACCAGTCGCATAAAAAAGCCCCGCTTCGGCGGGGCTTTTTATTGCCTGCGATTCGTTCAGAGGGTGAGGCGCATGGACAGGTCGACGGCCCTGACATCCTTGGTCAGGGTGCCGATGGAGATGTAGTCGACGCCGGTCTCGGCGATGTTGCGCAGGGTGCCCTCGTTGATTCCGCCGGAAGCTTCCAGCTTGGCACGGCCGGCGGTGAGGGCGACGGCGGTGCGCATGTCGTCCAGGCTGAGTTCGTCGAGCATGACGATATCGGCGCCGGCCTCCAGCGCCTGGCGCAGTTCATCGAGGTTCTCCACTTCCACTTCCACCGGCTTGCCGGGTGCTATGCGCCGGGCTTCGGCGATTGCCCGATCGATACCGCCGCAGGCGGCGATGTGGTTTTCCTTGATCAGGAAGGCATCGTAGAGGCCGATGCGATGGTTGTGGCAACCGCCGCAGGTGACCGCGTACTTCTGCGCCAGGCGCAGGCCGGGCAGGGTCTTGCGCGTGTCGAGGAGCTTCACCGCGGTGCCGGCGACCAGGTCGGCGTAGTGCTGGCTGCGGGTGGCGGTACCGGAAAGCAGCTGGAGGAAGTTCAGCGCGCTGCGCTCGCCGGTGAGCAGGGCGCGGGCCGGACCTTTTAGCTGGAACAGCATCTGGTTCGGCTCGACTCGCTGGCCGTCCTCCACCTGCCAGGTCACCAGCACTCGGGGATCGACCTGGCGGAAGACCTCGTCGACCCAGGCGCGGCCCGCGATCGTCGCGTGCTCGCGGGTAATCACCCGGGCCTCGGCCTCGCGCTGTGGATCGATCAACTGAGCGGTAAGGTCGCCGCCGCCGACGTCTTCCGCCAGGGCGGTGCGGACGTTGGCCTGGATTTCGCCTTGGAGGTCGGCAAGGGTGAGGTTAGGCATGGCGGGCTCCTGTACGAGATCGGGCGATTATACGGAGCGCAGCGGACGGCGTCTGTGCCTGCCTGGGCGCCGGTCGGTACGGCCGCCATTCATCGGCCTTCGCTTGTGTGAAGAGAGTCATGTCTATAGGAAAACCCTCTATCTAGATTTGAAAGTATCTCTATAATGAATGTAGATACTTGTTTTTGACGCCTGGAAATTGACGTTACGGACGACGCCAATCGATCCTCTGTGCCCGATTTTTGCCATTCCATGCGCGGCCGCGAGGGTGGCAGGAGAGTCCCGATGCAGAACGATGCCAATGTGGTGCACCTGACCAGGGTCGCTTCCGAGCCGTCGCCGAACGCCGGAGCGGGGCGCCTGCCGGTCATCCTCGTGCAGGTGCGCGACAAGGCGGCGTTGCAGCTGAAACAGGCGTTGCAGGCGTTGTTCGACAACGCCGACGACACCCTCTTCGAAATGGCCGACCGAGCCACCAGCAACCTCGAACAGAACGCTTTCTTCGAAGCCATGCGCGACCTGCGCCTCAAGCGCAAGAGTATCGAGCGGGTCTACCTGCAGAAGGTCTTCGAGGAGTTCTCGGCGCTCAACCAGGTACAGTCCGGCAAATCCGTGCCGACCCTGGATACCGTGTCCTTCGACAGCCTCAGCCTGGTACAGAACGAGGAACTGGAGGAGTCCGTCGCGGTGGACGCGATGGTGGCGCGGGTGATGAGCCGCGATGCCACCGCGCTGGCCCACCTGAGCACCCGCCTGAACACCCTGGTCGGCCGGAAGGTCGACGAGAAGAGCAATCCCCTCGCTCCGCGTCCGCTGACCGCGGCTTTCCTCGATGCCTGCCAGGGGCTCGGCGTCGAGATCAAGGTCAAGCTGATCATTCTCAAGCTGTTCGAGAAGTACGTCCTGGCCCATTGCGACCAGTTGTACGCCGAGGCCAACCAGATCCTGGTTGCTGCGGGCGTGCTGCCGGAACTCAAATCCGCACTGCCGCGGCGTCAGCCCGCTGTCCGTCCCGAAGCGGTACGCGATGCCGGGACCCTGCAGGCACAGGCTGCGCTACTCGACGGCGGCCAGCAGGAAGTCTTCGGCGCGCTGCAGGAACTGCTGGCGCAGGTCCGCGACAATCCTTCCTTCTACCGTCGCGAAACGCCTGAGAATGCCGCGCCGATTTCCAGCAACGACCTGATGCGCCTGCTTTCCCACCTGCAGCAGCACCTGCCGGGCCCCGGCGCCGCGGAGTTCGACGTCCGCGACGGGGTCGACCAACTGCTCCAGCGGGTCAGCCACAAGAGCGGCCGTTCTCGGGTGGTCGGCCAGGTGGACGATGACGTCATCAACCTGGTGTCGATGCTGTTCGAATTCATTCTCGATGACCGCACCCTGCCTGATTCGCTGAAGGCCCTGATCGGTCGGATGCAGATCCCGATGCTCAAGGTGGCCCTGCTCGACAAGACCTTCTTCAGCCGCGGTAGCCATCCGGCGCGTCGCCTGCTCAACGAGATCGCATCCGCGTCGCTGGGCTGGGCCGAACACAATGATGCCCGGCGCGACAGCCTGTACCAGAAGATCGAACAGGTCGTGATGCGGCTGTTGAACGACTTCGTCGACGACCCGGCGATCTTCGCCGAGTTGCTGGAGGACTTCATTGCCTTCACCGGCGACGAGCGCCGCCGCAGCGAGCTCCTCGAGCAGCGCACCCGCGACGCCGAGGAAGGCCGCGCCAAGGCCGAACTGGCTCGGCAGGACGTGGAGCAGGTGCTGAACCAGCGACTGCTCGGCAAGGTCCTGCCGGAGGTGGTGGTGCGCCTGCTGCGGGATGCCTGGAGCAAGGTGATGCTGCTGATCTGCCTCAAGCATGGCAAGGCTTCGGCCGAGTGGCGGGAGGCCCTGGATACCATGGACGAGCTGATCTGGAGCGTCGGCCCGCATGACGATCCGCTGTCCCGCCAACAGTTGCTGGAGCGTGTGCCTGGCCTGCTCAAGGCGCTGCGTGAGGGATTGGCCAGCGCAGCCTTCGATCCGTTTTCCACCGGAGAATTCTTCAGCCAGCTGGAAACCCTGCATGTCCAGGGTCTGCAGCGCGACAAGCGCGGCGAGGCGGCGGTCGCGGACAGCCCCCTGCTCGACGAAGCGAGCCCGGGCACGGCCGCGGAAAAGCCCCGGGCGCCGGTCATGCTGCGGGTGGTCGAAGAAATCGTCCTGACCTCGCCGGACGCCGCCCCGGCGCCTGTTGAGAGCGAAGTGCGCCTGCCGGACAACGACGAGGCACTGCTGCGGGTCGATGCGCTGCGTGTCGGCAGTTGGGTGGAGATCCAGGAGGACGCCGAGCACAAGCTGCGCTGCAAGCTGGCGGCAGTGATCCGGCCCACCGGTCGCTACATCTTCGTCAATCGCACCGGGATGAAGGTCCTGGAAAAGACCCGCATGGGCCTGGCGGTGGAGTTTCGCCGGCAGGCGGTACGCCTGCTGGACGATGCCTTGCTGTTCGACCGGGCCCTGGAGTCGGTGATCGGCAACCTGCGGCGCCTCAAGGGCGCCTAGCCGCTTCTCGAGGACCCGGCGGATGCCGGGTCTTTTCTTTCTTGCGGGTAATACCTTTCCTCGACGCATGTCGAAGCGGCCGATCCAGAGCCCGCCTGATCGTCATTCCGGCGCCGCTGGATTAGAGTGGGGGCTCGTTCAGGAGCCCGTATGCATTTCGATTCCGTTACCGGCTGGGTCCGTGGCGTCCGCCACTGCCCTTCACCGAATTTCAACCTGCGTCCGCAAGGGGACGCGGTGTCGCTGCTGGTTATCCACAATATCAGCCTGCCGCCGGGACAGTTCGGCACCGGTAAGGTCCAGGCGTTCTTCCAGAATCGCCTGGACCCGAACGAACATCCCTATTTCGAGGAGATCCGCCACCTGACGGTTTCCGCGCATTTCCTCATCGAACGCGACGGCGCCATCACCCAGTTCGTCTCCTGTCACGACCGCGCCTGGCATGCCGGGGTTTCCTGCTTCGACGGTCGCGAGGCGTGCAACGACTTCTCCCTTGGCATCGAACTGGAGGGGACCGACACGGAACCGTACACGGACGCGCAGTACACTGCCCTGGCCGGGCTGACGCGGCTGTTGCGCGCGGCCTTCCCGGGGATCACCCCGGAACGCATCCAGGGCCACTGCGATATCGCCCCGGAGCGCAAGACCGATCCCGGCGAGGCTTTCGACTGGTCGCGCTACCGCGCCGGATTGACCGATTCCAAGGAGGAAACATGACGTTCCTGGTGTTGCTGCTGGCCCTTGCGCTGGAGAAGTTCTCCGGCTGGCGCCGGCGTATCCAGCGCGATGGCGCCTGGCTCGCCTGGCTGAGCCTGGTCGAGGACCTGCCCTCGGTGTCCCGCCGCTCCTGGCTGGGGCTGCTGCTCGCGGTAGTCCTGCCGTTGCTGCCGCTGGCCCTGTTGCTGACATTGCTGCAGCCGTTGGCCTATGGCTGGCTGAGCCTTCCGCTGCATCTTCTGGTGGTGGTCTACAGTCTCGGCCGCGGCGACGTCATGGCCGACCTCGGGCCGTTCCGCGACGCCTGGCGGCGCGAGGAGGCCCAGGCTGCCTTCCATGTCGCCGAACGCGATCTGGGGATCCTGGGCGGCAGCGAGAGCGAACTGATCGGCCGGGTGCACGGCCATCTGCTCTGGCAGGGCTACCAGAGCTTCTTCGCAGTGATCTTCTGGTATGCCTTGCTCGGCCCGGTGGCGGCCCTGGCCTATCGCCTGCTGGCACTGGCGCTGGAGCACGCCCGCCAGCCGGCGTTGCGCGAACAGGCGGCGCGCGTCCGGCATATCCTCGACTGGTTGCCGGTGCGTGCGCTGGTACTGAGCTTCGCCCTGGTCGGCAACTTCCTCGCGGTTATCCGCGTGCTGCTGCACTGGCTGCTGGCCTGGGACATCTCGGCGGCCGCGCTGCTGGGCAAGGCCGGACGGGTCGCCAGCGATGTCGAAGCGGTCGAACTGGGTGCCGCCGGCGTCGCCAGCCTGGATGCGCTCTGGCAATTGCTGGTGCGCGCGGCCGTGCTCTGGTACGCCGTGTTCGCCTTCTGCGCGCTGTTCCTCTGAGCGCAGCGACGGGGAATCCGCCTGCGATTCCCCGTTAACCTTAAGTTACAGAACACCAGGCCGATATCGGGTACACAGGTGAACGTGTCCGCATGATTTCGAAAGGCCATTACCGAGCGGACTCCGTGCGTCAATGTCGCCACGCGGCGGCATCTCTCAGAACGATAAGAACAATCAGGAGACGTCTGGGTGAAGACCGTACTCTATCCCGCCATCGCGCTGATGAACCGGCTCAGCTTCGGCATGAAGTTCGGCCTGATCAGCGTGCTGTTCTTCCTGCCGCTGCTGATCACCAGCTTCTATCTGGTGCGCGATGCCTATCGCCAGTTCAGCGACACCCGGATCGAACTGCAGAGCTTGACGCTGCTGGGTAGCGGACTTCAGATCCGGCGTAGCCTGGAGTCCCTCAACGATCTGTTGCAGATCAATGCGGTCATCGGCCAGTCCGGCAAGGCCGGCGATCTGGAAGCGCGCATCGCGGACGTCCAGAAGGGGCTGCGCGGGCGGCTCGAGGCGCTGGCGCCGCTCAGCGAGGATGGTGCGGCGGTAGCCGAATTCGAGGCCCAGCGCGACCGGTTGCTCAACGGCTTGCAGGCCGTGGAGGCCGAAGGGTCCCTGCAGGGCAAGGGCGCACGGGCGGAGAAGCTGCTCGGTAGCGCACAGGTATTCATCAAGTTGCTCATCGCCCAGGCCGGGCTCAGCCAGGACAGCCAGCGCCAGGTGCGCCAGCTCAGCGAGCTGGTCGGCTCGATAACGCCGGAGGTGACGGCGGCCATCAGCAAGGGGCGCGCCATCGGCGCCTACTCCCTGGGCCAGGGTTTCCTCAATTCGTCCTCCAGCGCGCGGCTCGACGAGCTGCTGCTGGAGTTCGAGAAACTGCACGGCGAGTATGGCCTGAAGCTGCAGGAGTCCCTGGCCGGCAGCCCACAGCTGCTCGAGGAGGCCGCCCAGGCCAGTCGCGAGACCCTGAAGAGCCTGGGGCAGTTGTTCGAGGACCGGGTGATCGTGGCCGAGACGCTGGATACCCCGTGGACGCAGTTCTACGATCAGGTCAGCGCGGCGATGGACAAGACCTACCAGCTCGACGACGCCGTTCTCGGCTATCTCGATACCCAGTTGCAAAAGCGCCTGCAACAGGTGCGCACGCAGATGCTGTTGCTAGTCGCCGCGCTGGCCGTGGTTTTCGCCGCGATCCTATACCTCTACGGCGGTTTCTACGTTTCCACCCGCGCCACCCTGAAGGATCTCGGGCGAATGATGGAGCGCGTCGCCGGCGGCGACATGACGGTCAGCTTCCAGGCCCGCAGCCGTGACGAGCTGGGCGAGCTGGGACAATCGTTCAACGAATCGGTGGCGAAGATCCACGACCTGATCGAGCGGGTCAGCCAGACCGTCGGCGAGGTCGAGCGGCAGACCCTGCGCGTCGAGTCGGTGTCGGCCGAAAGCAACCAGGCGGTAGCCGGGCAACGCAGCCAGATCGAGCAGGTGGCCACGGCGATGAACCAGATGGCCGCTACCGCCCAGGAAGTGGCGCGCAGCGCGGCGATGGCGGTGAGCAGCGCGAACAGCGTGAACCAGGAAACCCTCAGCGGGCGCAGCCTGGTCGAGTCGCAGGTGGGTAGCATCCAGCGCCTGGCCGGCGAGATCGACCAGTCGGTGGCGGCGATCAATCGCCTGGCCAGTGACAGCGCCTCGATCAGCCAGGTGCTGGATGTGATCAAGGGCATCGCCGAACAGACCAACCTGCTGGCGCTCAATGCGGCGATCGAGGCCGCTCGTGCCGGGGAGCAGGGGCGCGGTTTCGCGGTGGTGGCCGACGAGGTGCGCACGCTGGCCAAGCGCACCCAGCAATCCACTGCCGAGATCGAACAGATGATCCTGCGCCTGCAGGGCGGCGTCGATGCGGCGGTGAAGGCGATGGGCAGCAGCCACCATACCGCCGATGGCACGGTCAACGAGTCGGCGCAGGTGCAGCAGGCACTGGAGAATATCCTCGGCGCGGTGGGCATGATCGTCGACCAGAACCAGCAGATCGCCGCCGCCGCCGAGCAACAGACCGCCGTGGCCCACGATATCGACCAGAACATCGTCGAGATCAACCAGGCCGGCGAGCGCACCGCGGAAGGCGCCAGCCAGACCGAACGGGCCAGCCGCGAACTGGGCGCCCAGGTGACTCAGCTGAAACGCCTGATCGGCGCGTTCCGGGTGTAGGCGCAAGGGCTGCGCGGGACGTTTTTCATCCATCCGATTGAACGCTGGGCGGACGGGGACATCCCACTGTCATGCACATGGGGTAAAGGCTGAGCAGGTCAATCCGGCGGTGCGACAGGCGGAGGCGAAATCGCGGCATTTTTTTATTGATCTCGCGTCCCCTTGGTCCTAAAGTTCGCGCCCGAACGTCCATGCTGGAAACGATCCATCCGGCTCAAGTACTGACGACGAGAGATCGCCTTGTGGCAAGGCGACGTCCGCTGCTCAAGCGGCCAGGTCGTCGCGCGGGACACGCGCGCGACCTACCAGGATGAACAGGCGGTGGCTGCCGGCAGGCAGGTGATACTCGGCGACATGCCTTGGGAAGTAGGCGAACCAAAGTGGGGAAACGGATTAGACGTTCAGCTTCACCCCTACGAATCCATGTGTTTTGCCATTGGGAGTCCCAACCATGTCCATCAAGGTCGAGGATTATTTCGCCCCTGAAACCTTCCAGCGCATGAAGGCCTTCGCCGACAAGCAGGAAACCCCCTTCGTGGTCATCGACAAGCAGACCATCGCCGATGCCTACGACCAACTGACCGACTGCTTCCCCTTCGCCAGGATCTACTACGCGGTGAAGGCCAATCCCGCTACCGAAATCACCGAGCTGCTGCGCGACAAGGGTTCGAACTTCGATATCGCCTCGATCTACGAACTGGACAAGGTGATGAAGACCGGCGTCGGTCCGGAGCGCATCAGCTACGGCAACACCATCAAGAAATCCAAGGACATCCGCTACTTCTACGAGAAGGGCGTGCGCCTGTTCGCCACCGACTCCGAAGCCGACCTGCGCAACATCGCCAAGGCCGCTCCCGGCGCCAAGGTCTACGTGCGTATTCTCACCGAGGGCTCGACTACCGCAGACTGGCCGTTGTCGCGCAAGTTCGGCTGCCAGACCGACATGGCCATGGACCTGCTGATCCTGGCCCGCCAGCTGGGCCTGGAGCCCTACGGCATTTCCTTCCACGTCGGTTCGCAGCAGCGCGACATCTCGGTGTGGGACGCGGCGATCGCCAAGGTCAAGGTGATCTTCGAGCGCCTGAAGGAAGAAGACGGTATCGTCCTGAAGATGATCAACATGGGCGGCGGCTTCCCGGCCAACTACATCACCAAGACCAACGACCTGGAAACCTATGCGGAGGAGATCATCCGCTTCCTCAAGGAGGACTTCGGCGACGACCTGCCGGAAATCATCCTCGAGCCGGGCCGTTCGCTGATCGCCAATGCCGGCATCCTGGTCAGCGAAGTGGTGCTGGTCGCCCGCAAGTCGCGGACCGCCGTGGAGCGCTGGGTCTATGCCGACGTCGGCAAGTTCTCCGGACTGATCGAAACCATGGACGAGTCGATCAAGTTCCCGATCTGGACCGAGAAGCAGGGCGAGATGGAAGAGGTGGTGATCGCCGGCCCGACCTGCGACAGCGCCGACATCATGTACGAGCACTACAAGTATGGCCTGCCGCTGAACCTGGCGAGCGGCGACCGCCTTTACTGGCTGTCTACCGGCGCCTACACCACCAGCTACAGTGCGGTGGAGTTCAACGGCTTCCCGCCGCTGAAGGCGTTCTACCTCTAGCGCAGTCGCCTCTGCTACGAAGAGCCCCGCCTCGGCGGGGCTTTTTCATGTCGCTCTGGAAGCCTCGCGGCGCTCGTGTCAGCCTTGTTCGACAACCCATGACAAGGACGCCGACATGACAGGCAATGGTGTTTCCCTGGTGACCCTCGGGGTCGCCGATCTGGCCCGCTCCTCTCTCTACTACCAGGCGCTGGGCTGGCAGCCCTCTTCGGACGGCAACGAGCAGGTGGTATTTCTCAAGGGCCGCAACCTGGTCCTCGGCCTCTACGGACGCAGCGCCCTCGCCGAGGATGCGCAGGTGGAAGATCGTCCGACCGGCTTCGCGGCTATCACCCTGGCCTGCAACTGCGCCTCGCGGGATGAGGTGGACCGTCTGTTCTCCGCAGCTACGGCGGCCGGCGGGCAGGCGACCAAGATGCCGCAGGAAGTGTTCTGGGGTGGCTACTCCGGATATGTCGCCGACCCGGATGGACACCTTTGGGAAATTGCCTACAACCCGTTCTGGCCGTTCGACGAGCAGGGCAACCTGGTCTTGCCCTGAGGGCGCTACGGATGGAAAAACGCCCCGTTCGGCGGGGCGCATTCCTTGGTGGCGGTCAGCCTTCGTCCGGCTGACGGGACGGTGCGCGCGGCGTCGTTGGCGCGGGTCGTCCGGCCTGGGCTACCTGCTGCCCGGCGTCGGCCTTGTCCAGCGGCAGCTTGTCGAAGTCGCGCAAGCCATTGTGGGCATAGGGGTTGCCGATCCAGCGGACTTCATGCTGGAAGTCGTTGCTCACCAGGCTCTTGGTCGGATCGAAGAGGTCATAGTTGAGGCCGGCGAGGTCGGACCAGGTATGGATCAGGTCTTCGCTGCTGTAGCGTCGGTCGACCAGGGCCTGCAGGTCGCGCGGATGGGTCTGCTGCCAGCTGGGCGAAGTCCAGACCAGGAAGGGCACGGTGTACATGCCGCGGGTCGGGTCGCCTTCGTTGCGGCCGAGACGGTCGTGCGGGGCTTCGTCGAAGACTTCCTCGCCATGGTCCGAGAGGTAGACCAGGAAACCGTTCGGATCGCTGTTGGCGAAGCCCTTGATCAGGCTGGAGACCACGTAGTCGTTGTACAGCACGGCGTTGTCGTAGCTGTTGTAGACCTCCACCTGGTCATCGCTGAGGGCCGCCGGGGCGCCCTGGCGGTCGACGAAGCGAGCGTAGTCGGCGGGATAGCGGTACTTGTAGTTCATGTGGGTGCCGAGCAGATGGACCACGATGAATTTCTTCGGCGCCGGGTCGTCCAGCACCTTGGCGAAGGGCGCCAGCACCGCGCCGTCCAGCTGGCTGGCGTTCTGGCTGCGCTGGTTGTTCAGGTAGAACTGCGCATCGGTCTGCTGGGCGAAGGTCGTCAGCATGGTGTTGCGCTTGGTCATGGTCTGCTGGTTGGTGATCCAGAAGGTCTTGTAGCCAGCCTGCTTCATCAGGTTCATCAGCGACGGATCGGTGAGGAAGCGGTCGGGATGCTCCTGGTCAGCGAACGTCAACACCTGCTGCAGCACCTCGATGGTGTATGGCCGCGACGCCACCACGTTGTTGAATACCGTGAGGTTCCGGTTCGCGGCCTTCAGTGCGTCCAACTGCGGGGTCGTTTCGCGTGGATAGCCGTAGAGGCTCATGTGCTTGCGCGACGTGGATTCGCCGATCACCAGGACCAGCGTGCGCGGCGTATCGCCATTGGCATCGACGAGGTTCTTCAGCGGCGGTAGGGCCGCGTTCTTTTGCAACAGCGCCTGCATGCTGCCCAGTTGCTGGCGGTATTGCTGGTAGCCGATCAGCAATTGCCAGGGCACCGCCGGTTCCATGCGCGCCTGGACCTTGTCCAGGGCTTCGTCGAAGGGCCGGCCCTGGCTGACCAGTTGCTTGTAGAATGGATAACCGATGGTCGCGACGATCAGCAGCACCGCCACCGGCAGGGCGCTGAAGCGCGGCAGGTAGACTGGGCGCAGGCGGCGCCAGAGGAGGATGGCGACCAGGCTGTAGAGCACCAGGCCGAGAGTCATCCAGGGGTTGAAGTACTGGCTGAAATATTCGCTGGCCTCGGCGGTGTTCGACTCGAACATCACGAAGATCACGCTTTGCGAGAATTCCTGGTGATAGATGCCGAAATAGCTCAGGCCGACCAGCGAGGCGGCCCACAGCACCAGCCCGATGACGGCGGCCAGCGGCTTGGTCCAGCGCGGGAACAGCAACACCGGCGCAAGCCAGATGGTGCTCAGCACCATGGCGTTGCGGAAACCGGAGAAACCGCTGTTGCCGGAGGTCAGCAGGAGCAGTTGGGTGATGCCGGAGAAGAACCAGAAGAACAGGAACAGCCAGCCCAGGCCGGCCCAGTCGATGCGATTGCGCGTAACGCTTGGTGGAGTGGGGGACACGATAGCCTCGTACGATGGACCGGAGGCGCGATCGTCGCTCGCCTCGATGAAGCGGCGAGGGTAGGGAAAGGCTTGTCAAAAAAGTGTTATGTGGGTGTGAACAAAGGGTTGGGCGTTGTTCGTCAGACGGGCAGTCGTGCGTACCCGTGACGTTCGAGCGCCTGTTCCAGAGCCTCTCGATCGGTGTCGTCGCCCAACTGCGCCGCGCGTCGGTAGTAGGCCAGCGCCAGGCTGCGGAACGGCGGGTGGGCCGACTGCTCCAGGCCATGGCGGGCACTGCGCAGGAAGTTCAGGTTGCCGCCTTCGAGGGCACGCCGGAGCCAGGTTTCGGCTTCGGCATGGCGGCCCGAGGCGCTGAGCATCGCGGCGTGGCTGAACTGGCCGCGAAAATCGCCGCCCTCGGCGGAACGTCGATACCAGTGCGCAGCTTGCGCCAGGTCGCGAGCGACCACCAGGCCTTCTTCGTGGTAGCGCCCCACCAGGTTCATCGATTTCGCGTGGCCCTGCTCGGCCGCTTGCCGATACAGCGCATAGGCGCGCGGCTGGTCCTGGGACACGCCGCGGCCGGTGGCGTGGAGATTGGCCAGGTTGTAGCGGGCCCAGTCAAGGCCGGCCTGGGCGGCGATCCGATAGTGGACGGCTGCCGCGGCTGGATCCGCCGGGCCGCCCCAGCCATGTTCAAGACAGCGAGCGAGCATATTGCGCGCCATTGCGTGGCCGCGTTCGGCGGCGATCGTGAACCAGGTCCGCGCCAGGGTCGGGTCGCGCTGGATGCCTTGGCCGTCCAGAAGGATCTGTCCGAGCAGGGCCTGGGCTTCCGTCAGGCCCTCGCGCGCAGCGCCAAGGATGGCCTGGGCAACCTCGCCCGGGGTACCGGCCAGTTGTGCGGCGAAACCTTCGGCGTCCAGCGCGTCGTGACGAAGCAGCAGGTGGCGCATGTTCAGAGTTCCGACCAGCGCCGCAGGAGATTGTGGTAGGTACCGGTGAGGCGGATCAGCGAGGGATGGTCGGGGACGTCGCGGGTGAGTCGCTGGATCGACTGGTCCATTTCGAATAGCAGGGTGCGCTGGCTGTCTTCGCGGACCAGGCTCTGGGTCCAGAAGAACGAGGCGTAGCGCGCGCCGCGGGTGACCGGATTGACCTTGTGCAGGCTGGTGCCGGGGTAGAGCACCAGATCGCCGGCGGGCAGCTTCACCTGTTGCAGGCCGTAGGTGTCCTGGATCACCAGTTCGCCGCCGTCATAGTCCTCCGGGTCGCTGAAGAAGAGGGTCGAGGACAGGTCGGTACGGACCCGCTCGCGGCCGCCATGGACGTCGCGCACGGCGTTGTCGATGTGGAAGTCGAACGAGCCCCCGCCGGTATAGCAGTTGAATAGCGGCGGGAAGACCTTGAGCGGCAGGGCGGCGGACATGAACAGGGGATGGTTCCACAGGCGCTGCAGCATGGCTTCGCCGATCTCCCGGGCCAGCGGGTGGTCCTGCGGCAGTTGCAGGTTGTGCTTGGCCTTGGCCGATTGGTAGCCGGCGGTCGCCTTGCCGTCGGCCCATTCCGCCTGCTCCAGGGCTGCGCGGATCCGGGAGGCTTCCTCGGCGGTGAAGATGGCGGGAATATGCAGCAACATGGCGCTGTCCATGAAGGCGAAATGATTGCCAATGATATTGATTTGCATTGGCCATGTAAAACCGCCAAATGTTTCAGACGAGCGAGATGGGAAAAAATGTAATGAGAAAATTGTAAAGAATGTAAATTCCTGTCGAATGCGAATCCGTAATAATTGATAACAATTCTGATCTGCAATAAATTCCGCGACCTTCACAGCTCCCGGGGAGGGGTTTCGAATGTCGCGTCAGTCCACGGATACCGCCGTTTCTTCGCAACGTCTGCTGGCTTCGGCCATCGGTGTGGCCATCACCGCCATCGCCGCACCGCAGGCAGCCCACGCCGACGAGGCCGGGCAGAAAAAGACCGACAAGGACCGCGTACTGTCGCTGGATGCGGCCACCATCGTCGGCGAGCAGCAGGACGAAACCACCTACAACGTCGACCGCTCGGCGTCGAAGAAGTACACCGCGCCGCTCTTGGATACGCCGCGCTCCGTCACGGTAGTACCAAAGCAGGTGATCAAGGATACCGCCGCCGTGTCTCTCCAGGATGCACTGCGTACCGTTCCAGGTATTACCTTTGGCGCGGGCGAGGGCGGCAATCCCACCGGTGACCGGCCATTCATTCGCGGCTTCGATGCGCAAAGCGATACTTACGTCGATGGTGTACGCGATACTGGTGCACAGACCCGCGAGATCTTCAACCTTGAGCAGATCGAGGTCAGCAAGGGCCCTAACTCGGCATTCGGAGGACGGGGCTCGGCCGGCGGCAGCCTCAATCTCGTCAGCAAGCAGGCCAAGGCTGGGAACTTCATCGATGGAGGCTTCACCTATGGTTCTGACCAGACTCGCCGCTACACCCTGGACCTCAACCAGGAATTCCTCGATGGCAATGCGGCATTCCGGCTGAATCTTCTCAAGCACGATGCCAATGTCGCGGGCCGCGATGAAGTCGATGTCAGTCGCTGGGGCGTAGCGCCGTCGCTCACCTTCGGTCTTGGCTCGCCGACCCGAGTGACCGTCAGCCATTATCACCTGGAAAGTGACGATACCCCGGATTCGGGCATTCCCTATGCCAAGAGTAGCGATCGCAGCAAGCACAATCCGGACAAACCGGTGAATGTCGATCGAGGCAATTTCTATGGGCTGACGGGGCGCGATTTCCAGAAGAGCCGCATCGATACCAGTACCATCACCGTTGAGCATGATCTGACTGACAGCCTCACTATTCGCAATACCTCGCGTTACGGCAACAGTCATCAGGACTATCTGTGGACACAACCGGATGACAGCCAGGGCAACATCAACAATGGCTCGGTCTGGCGCCGCCAGAACAATCGGGTAAGTACCACCACCACAGCAGTCAACCAGACTGACCTGTTTGGAGAGTTCTACCTGGGTGGCTTCAAGAACAGCTTCAGCACCGGCCTGGAGTTCAGCCGAGAAGACAGCAAGCGCGATGGGTATACCGTCGATACCAATACCGGCCTGGGCAGCAACAAGTGCAATCCATCGCTGATCGGGGCGCCTAGCGGCTATAACTGCACTAGTCTGGAAAATCCCAATCCGCACGATCCATGGAATGGCAGTATTACCCGGAAATATGCGCCGCTGAATACGGTCGGCACCACCAAGGCAATATATGCGTTCGACACCATCGACCTGAACGAGCAGTGGCAGGTCAATATTGGCGCGCGCTTCGATAGTTTCGAAACTACGGCGAAGAACCACGGTGTAAGACCCGCTACCAAACTCAGCGACAAGTCGAGCTTCTGGAACTGGCAGGCAGGCTTGGTGTGGAAGCCTGTACCCAACGGCAGCATCTATGCGTCCTACGCCACTTCGGCTACGCCGCCGGGTAGCATGCTCGATAATGGGGATACCTCGAATGCTGTCGACGGGTTCGCCATCAGCAACAACCTTGAGCCGGAAGAAACCACGAACTACGAGCTTGGTACCAAGTGGGCTTTCTTCAACGAGCGGCTGGAGCTGAGTGCCGCGATCTTCCGCACCGACAAGGACAATACCCGCATCCTGGTCGCCAACCAGACCTACGACAACGCCGGACAATCCCGCGTCGACGGCGTGGAGTTGAGCGCCAGCGGCAAGCTGACCGAGAAGTGGAAGGTGTTCGCGGGCTACAGCTACCTGGACAGCGAGTTGGTCGATGCCGGTAAGGCTGGGCGTAACGGCAATGTGAACGCATCGGCGGCTTCCAACAACGGCAACGAGATGCCAAATACGCCGAAGAACAGCTTCAGTCTCTGGACCACCTATGACATCTTCCCGAAGACCACCATCGGCGGCGGGGCTTTCTATGTCGACAAGGTCTATGGCGACGTTGGCAATACCGTCTATGTCCCCGATTACTGGCGCTATGACGCAATGGCCAGCTACAAACTGAGCAAGAACGTCGATTTCCAGTTGAACGTGCAGAATGTGTTCGACAAGAAGTACTTCGACAAAGCCTATGCGGCGCACTATGCGTCCCAGGCCGCTGGAAGGACGATACTGTTCAGCACCAACTTCCACTTCTGACTGCCGCTCTCGCTCCCCACGAAAGCCCCATTCCCCCTGCGGGATGGGGCTTTCCCGCATCCAGGTGGGTAAATAGAGCGTAAAGAACGTTAATTCGACTTTATCGCA
The DNA here is from genome assembly GCF_051048045.1 of Pseudomonas sp. 18-147. NCBI lineage: Bacteria > Pseudomonadati > Pseudomonadota > Gammaproteobacteria > Pseudomonadales > Pseudomonadaceae > Pseudomonas > Pseudomonas sp. 18-147. The sequence goes on along the minus strand of NZ_CP182296.1, from coordinate 5,336,715 downwards.
ACTGATTATCAAATAGAATTGCCCGCCGACGTCCTCGTGTCGTCTGACCGGCGCTTGGCGTCGGTGTAGTCCCGTTGTTGCCGCGCGGCGGCCGTGAAGGTGATCCTGTGAAGAAAGTCTGGTTCCAGTTGCATTGGTTCTTCGGCATCAGCGCTGGCCTGGTGCTGGCGCTGATGGGCGTCACCGGAGCGACCCTGTCGTTCCAGGACGAGCTGATGCGCGCGCTCAACCCTGACGTGCTGGTGGTGCAGAAGCGCCCCGAGGGTGTGCTGCCGCTGGACGAACTGGTGCGCCGTATCGAAGGTGCCGAGCCGGGGCGGAAAGTGGCCTTCGTCTGGGTCGAGATGGACAGCGACAAGGCCGGGCGGATCTTCTATACCCCGCCGCCGGGACAGCGCCGCGGCGAGTCGCGCTGGATCGATCCCTACACCGGGGCTTTCGTCGGCGAGCCACGCGGCGAGGGTTTCTTCAACCTGATGATGCAACTGCACCGGTTCCTCGCCATGGGCGAGTACGGCAAGCAGGTCACCGCCGCCTGCACCCTGATCCTGATCTTCTTCTGCCTGTCCGGTCTCTACCTGCGCTGGCCGCGCAAGGTTTTCGACTGGCGCGCCTGGCTGACCCTCGACTGGTCGCGCAAGGGGCGCAGTTTCAACTGGGACCTGCATGCCGTGGCCGGCACCTGGTGCCTGGCGCTCTACCTGCTGGCTGCGCTGACCGGCCTGTACTGGTCCTACGAGTGGTACCGCAACGGCCTGTTCAAACTGCTCGACGACGCGCCCGCCGGCCAGCAGGCGCAGCGCGGCAAGCCGGGCGGACGTGGCGAGCGCCCGGCCGATGCGGCTCCGCTGGTGGTCGACTACGCGGCGGTATGGAACAGCATCCGCCAGGCCGGCGGCGACCGCTTGCAGGCCTACAACCTGCGCCTGCCGCCGGCGGGCGGCCAGCCGGCGACAGTGTTCTATCGCCTGACCGACGCGCCGCACGAGCGTGCCTTCAACACCCTGACCCTGGACCCGGCCAACGGCCAGGTGAAAAGCGACCAGCGCTATAGCGACCGTTCTTTCGGCAGCCAGTTGCTGGCCAGCGTCTATGCATTGCACGTAGGCAGCTATTTCGGCATGGCCGGACGCATCCTGATGATGCTCGCCAGCCTGGCGATGCCGCTGTTCTTCATCACCGGCTGGCTGCTCTACCTCGACCGCCGGCGCAAGAAACGCGCGGTACGGGCGAGCCGCGCCGACCTGGGCGGCAGCGCCGGCGCCAGCGGCGAGCCCTGGTTGATCGGCTACGCCAGCCAGAGCGGTTTTGCCGAGCAACTGGCCTGGCAGAGCGCCGGCCAGTTGCAGGCGGCCGGGTTGCCGGTGCGGGTCGAATCGCTGGCGCGCCTGGATGCCGGGCAACTCGCCGAGGCGCGCAAGGCGCTGTTCGTGGTCAGCACCTTCGGCGACGGTGAGGCGCCGGACAGCGCCCGCGGCTTCGAACGCAAGGTGCTTGGCCAGGCCGCCAGCCTCGATGGCCTGAGCTACGCCCTGCTGGCCTTGGGAGATCGCCAGTACGAGCAGTTCTGCGGCTTCGCCCGGCGCATGCAGGGCTGGTTGCAGGGGCAGGGCGCGCGGAGCCTGTTCGCCCCGGTGGAGGTCGATGATGGCGACGCCGCGGCCCTGCGCCAATGGCAGGAAAGCCTGGCCGAGGTGACCGGCGGTGCCGCCCCGGCGGCCTGGGAAGCGCCGGCCTTCGAGGTCTGGTCGCTAGCGCGGCGGGAGTGCCTGAATCCTGGCAGCCAGGGCGAGTCGACCTGGCTGCTGGACCTGCGTGCGCCGGCCAACAGCGCCATCCAATGGCGCGCCGGCGATCTGCTGGAGATCGTCCCGCACCAGGCGCCCGCGCGCATCCGCGAATGGCTGCAGCGGCATAACCTGGACGGCCAGGCGCGGGTGGCGGTCGAGGGCGTCGAGCAGAGCCTGGAGCAGGCCCTGGCTGGGCGCTTGCTGCCGGACTCTTTCGAACACCTGGTCGGCTTGCACCCGCAGGCGCTGCTGGATGCGCTGATTCCGCTTTCCGTGCGCCAGTACTCCATCGCGTCGCTGCAGAGCGATGGCGACCTGCAACTGATCGTACGCCAGGAGCAGCATGCCGACGGCAGCCTGGGCATCTGCTCCGGCTGGCTCACCGAGTACCTGCCGCTCGGCGCCGCGCTGACCCTGCGCCTGCGCCGCAACGCGGGCTTCCACCTGCCGGAGGATGACGTGCCGCTGATCCTCATCGGCAACGGCACCGGGCTCGCCGGCCTGCGCAGCCTGTTGCGCGCCAGCATTGCCGCCGGGCGCAAGCGCAACTGGCTGCTGTTCGGCGAACGCAATTTCGCCCACGACTACTACTGTCGTGCGGAGCTGGAGCAAGCCCTGGCCAGGGGTGAGCTGCAACGCCTGGAGCTGGCCTTCTCCCGCGACCAGGCGGAGAAGATCTATGTCCAGGACCGCCTGCATGAAGCGGCGGATGAACTGCGGCGCTGGATTGACGAGGGTGCGGCCTTGTACGTCTGCGGCAGCCTGCAGGGCATGGCCGGCGGTGTCGACCGGGTGCTGCGCGAAGTGCTCGGTGAGGAGGCCTTGCAACGCCTGGCCGACGAAGGACGTTACCGACGCGACGTGTACTGAACGGATGAATGAAAAAGGCTCCCAAGGGAGCCTTTTCGTTGCCAACTGCCGGGACTGCTGGGCTTTGCGGGGTGTAGGGCGAATAACCGCAGAGCGGTTATCCGCCATTTCGGCGGGGTGTCGGCGGATGACGCCGTTGGCGTCATGCGCCCTACGGAGCTATCGGGACTTCGCGTTGTCCGTGGCGTAGGGCGAATAACCGCAGAGCGGTTATCCGCCATTTCGGCGAGGTATCGGCGGATGACGCCGTTGGTGTCATACGCCCCACGGAGCTATCGGGGCCTTGCGTCGCCAGGCCTCAGATCCACAGGATGAAAGCCAGTACCAGGGCGAAGAAGCCCCATTTCTGCAGGTAGTAGAGCTTGCGGTTGCGCTTCTTCAAACGTTTGCCCTGCAGGCGGATCTTGTAGAGGCTGTCGAAGATCCGATTGAGTCCGCCGGTCCGGTCGCCTGCGTTGTTCGGGGCGGCCGCGGCAGCCATCACGTTGCGGCTGAACCAGCGGTTGAAGGCGGTGGCCCAGCCCTGGGTCAGCGGCCGCTCGATGTCGCAGAAGAGAATGATGCGGTTGTGTTCGGTGGCGTTTTCCGCGTAGTGGATGAAGGTTTCATCGAACACCACCGCCTCGCCGTCGCGCCAGTGGTAGCGCTCGCCGTCCACCTCAATGAAGCAGGCCGGGTCGTTGGGGGTGAACAGTCCCAGGTGGAAGCGCAGCGAGCCGGCGTAGGGATCGCGGTGTCGCACCAGCTTCGAGCCCGGCGGCAGTTCGGCGAACATCGCCGCCTTGACCGAGGGAATCTGCCGCAACAGGGCGGTGGTCTGCGGGCAGAGTTGTCCGGCGGAGGGATGGGCCTCGTCGTACCATTTCAGGTAGAAGCGCTTCCAGCCGCTCTTGAAGAACGAGTTGAAACCGATATCGTCGTACTGTTCGGAACGCTTGATGTTGCCGGCGTCGTGCAGGTGCAGCGCCTCGCTGCGGATGGCTTGCCAGTTGTCGACCAGAACCTGCAGTTCGGGGAAGGTCTGCGGTGCCAGGTAAGGGCGGTTCGGTACCTTCGAGAACAGGTACATCAGGCAGTTGATCGGAGCGAGGAAGCTGGAGTGGTCGCTCAATTGGCGCGACAGCTTGTGGCGTACCCGGCCGCGGAAATGGACATAGAGGATGCTCAGCGCATAGGCCGCCAGGATGAGAACTTTCATGAATGCAAGGTCGTCGGTGCAAAAGAGGAGAATTTACTCCTGTTCTCAGTGCCTGAGTATGCTACCTGACGCTAATTCGCCAGCACTGCGCTCATTTTTCCGTAATCCTGGCCTCGAAAGGAACGCACAATGAACGACACCGGCCGGCGTATCCTGCTCAACTGCGACATGGGCGAAAGCTTTGGCGCCTGGCGCATGGGCGACGATGTCCACAGCATGCCGCTGGTTGACCAGGCCAACCTGGCTTGCGGCTTCCACGCTGGCGACCCGCTCACCATGCGGCGCGCGGTGGAGCTGGCGGTACGCCATGGCGTGAGCATCGGCGCGCACCCGGCCTATCCCGACCTGAGCGGCTTCGGCCGGCGCTCGCTGGCCTGCTCTGCCGAAGAGGTGCATGCCATGGTGCTGTACCAGATCGGCGCGCTGGACGCTTTCTGCCGTTCCCTCGGTACCCAGGTGGCCTACGTCAAGCCGCATGGCGCGCTGTACAACGACCTGGTCGGCGACGATGAGCTGCTGCGCGCCGTGCTCGACGCCTGCGCCGCCTATCGCAAGGGCCTGCCGCTGATGGTGCTGGCCCTGGCCGACAACGGCCGCGAGCTGGAACTGGCCGACGAGGCCGACGTGCCGCTGCTGTTCGAGGCCTTCGCCGATCGCGCCTACCTGCCGGACGGCCGGCTGGCGCCGCGGCGGCTTGGCGGCGCGGTGCATCACGATCCGCAGCGGATCATCGAACAGGCCCTGGCCATCGCCCGCGGCGAAGCCTTCCCCGACTACGACGGCAACCCGCTGCGCCTGACCGCCGACAGTCTTTGCGTGCATGGCGATAACCCGCAGTCGCTGGCGGTCCTCCGGCGCCTGCGCGCGGCCCTGGACAGCCTGTGATCCGCATCGAACCCGCTGGTGCCGAAGCCCTGCTGCTGACGCTCGCCGAAGAGCCCGAAGTGGACCTGTCTGTGCGCCTGGCCGAGCTGGCCAGACGTCTGCGCGGGGGGCTCGGCGAAGGCGTCAGGGATCTGGTGCCGGGCTGGACCACCCTGATGCTGCATTACGACCCCTACCGCATCGCCCCGCAGGTACTGGAAGAACGCCTGGGTCCGCTGCTGGCGGAGTGGCACGCCTGGCGCCCCGCCGAGGATGCCGGGCGCCTGCACGAGATTCCCGTCTGGTACGCCGGCGAGGACCTCGCGACGGTAGCGGTTGCCTGCGGATTGACTGGCGAAGGGGTGATCGAACTGCACAGCGCGGCCGAATACCGGGTCGGCGCGATCGGTTTCGCTCCGGGATTCGCCTACCTCGGCGGCCTCGATCCGCGCCTGGTCCTGCCGCGGCGGGCCACCCCGCGGGCGCGCGTACCGGCCGGCAGCCTGGCCATTGCCGAGGCGCAGACGGCGATCTATCCGCAGGCCTCGCCCGGCGGCTGGCACCTGCTGGGACGCAGTCCGTGGCGTCCCTTCGATCCGGCCGCCACTCCTCCGTGCCCACTGGCGCTGGGCGACCGGGTGCGCTTCGTCGCCATCGGGCGCGAGGCTTTCCTCGACCTGGGCGGGCGCGAATGAATGGTTTGCGGGTCGTCAAGGCGGGTCCGCAGAGCCTGCTGCAGGACGACGGCCGGCGCGGCTGGCAGCACCTCGGCGTATCCCCGGGCGGCCCTCTGGACCGCCAGGCGGCAGCCTGGGCCAATCGTCTGCTCGGTAATCCCTGGGGGACGCCATTGCTGGAAATCGCTTTCGGCGGCTTGGTGCTGGAGTGCAGGGTGGAGGCGACCTGGCTGGCGTTGACCGGAGCGCGCCTGGCGCTGACGGTGGACGGTCGCGAATGCCTGCCCTGGAGTCGCTTCCGGGTCCGCCGCGGGCAACGCATCGAACTGGGCTTCGCCGAGGCCGGGCAGCGTGCCTACCTGGCCTGCGCCGGCGGTTTCCGGGCGAGGCCGGTACTGGGCAGCGTCGCCTGCCAGGTTCGCGACGGGCTCGGCGGTTTACAGGGCGATGGCCGGATCCTGGCGGAGGGCGATTGCCTGCCGTGTGCCGAAGCGGGAGCGGCGTGTCCGTGGGATGCCAGCGTGCCCTGGCGTTTCCAGCCGGACTACCGGCAGCAGCGGCCCTTGCGCGTGCTGCTCGGCGGCGATGCGGCGGCCTTCGACGCAGCCAGCCGGCAAGCCTTCTTCGCCAGCGCCTGGCGAATCAGCCCGCGGTCCGATCGCATGGGTGTCCGCCTGGCCGGCAAGCCACTGCGCGGGGCGCCGCGCGCCTGGTCGCAGGGCGTGGTGGAGGGCGCTATCCAGGTTCCGCCCGATGGCCAACCCATCGTGCTGATGGCCGACCGCCAGAGCATGGGCGGCTATCCGCTGCTGGGCTTCGTCCATCCACTGGACCTCTCGCGCCTGGCGCAAAGCCCCGCGCATAGCGAGGTAACCTTCGTCGAGAGCGACCTGGCGACGCAGCAGGCCGATCTGCTGCGCTTCTACCGCTTCTTCCGCGGCTGAGCGCTCAGCCGGCCAGATGGCCGAGCGGCAGCGGCGAGGGCGCCTTGACCGTCTTGATCGCGAAGTTGCTGCGAATGTCGCTGACCCCGGGCAGGCGCAGCAGGGTCTCGCTGAGCAGGCGTTCGTAGGCGCGCAGGTCGGGGACCACCACTTGCAGGAGGAAGTCCGACTCGCCGGAGACGAGGTGCACCGAGATCACCTCCGGCAGGTCGACCACCGCACGGTGGAAGGCCTCGGCCTGCTCCTGGCGGTGGCGTTCCACCTTGATCCCGACGAACACCGTGAGGCCGAGGCCGACCTCGTCGCGGTCGATGCTGGCCTGGTAGCCGCGAATCACCCCGGCCTCTTCCAGCAGGCGCACGCGGCGCAGGCAGGGGGACGGGGAGAGGCCGATCTCCTCGGCCAACTGGACGTTGCTCAGGCGGCCGTCGCGCTGGAGGGCGGCGAGGATGCGGTGGTCATAGGCGTCGAGTTTCATCTTGGCATATCCGGATGGATAGTCTCCAGAGAGTGGAATTTACTGCCAAATAGAATGGATAGGCTGGTGGAAAACGCAAGCACCTGCCCTGCCTTGCGGGCATAGAATCGTTATCCGGGTCACCTTCCTGGAGCCGATACGATGGACACGAGCGCTTTCCTGATTGCCCTGGCGGTGGTTTACCTGGTGCCCGGACCAGACATGCTCCTGCTGTTCCAGACCGGCGCCCGCCAGGGCCGTCGCGCGGCGCTGGTCACCGCCCTCGGCCTGGCGCTGGCTCGGGCCTGCCATGTGCTGATGGCCGCGACTGGACTGGCGCTGCTGTTCCGTACCGCTCCCTGGACCTTCGACCTGGTGCGCTTGCTCGGCGCCGCCTACCTCGCCTGGCTTGGCCTGCAGATGCTGCGCGGTGGCGGACTGGCCTTGCCGACCAGCGACGCGGGCTCCGCGCCGGTGGTCCCTTACGCCGACCGCCGGGCCTTGCTGCGCGGACTCCTGACCAACCTGCTGAACCCCAAGGCCCTGTTGTTCTGTTCGGTGCTGCTGCCGCAGTTCGTCAGCCCCGGGGCCGGTTCGCTGGCCGTCCAGTTCGCCGCGCTCGGTACGGTCCTGGTTCTGGTTGGCCTGGCCTTCGACTGCGCCTATGCGCTGGCCGGTGGCCGCTTGGGCCGCTGGCTGGCGTCCCGGCCGCGGGCACAGCGCCTGCAGCAGTGGGGCTTCGGTGGGTTGTTGATAGGGTTCGGGGTAAGGCTGGCGCTGCTGCGCCAGCTCTGAAGGGCTGCGGGGCGGCGAGCGCCCCGTGGCGCTCAGCCGAGGAATTGCTCGGCGTGGTGGCAGGCCACCTGGCGCTGGTCGAGCAGGCGCAGCTCGGGCACCTCGCTGCGGCAGCGCTCGGTGGCGTAGGGGCAGCGCTTGTGGAAGGCGCAACCCTCCGGCGGGTTCAGCGGGTTCGGCAGTTCGCCCTGGATGCGGATCTTCGGCTTCGTCGGGTCCGGGTGGATCGCCGGGGTCGCCGAGAGCAGCGCACGGGTATAGGGATGCAGCGGGTTCTCGTAGAGCTTGTCCGCCGGCCCCATCTCCGCCGGTCGGCCGAGGTACATCACCAGGACGTCGTCGGCGACGTGGCGGACCACCGCCAGGTTGTGCGAGATGAACACGTAGGCGGTGCGGAACTGCTGCTGCAGGTCCATGAAAAGGTTCAGTACCTGGGCCTGGATCGACACGTCGAGGGCCGAGGTCGGCTCGTCCGCCACCAGCACCTTGGGTTGCAGCATCATCGCCCGGGCCAGGGCGATGCGCTGGCGCTGGCCGCCGGAGAACATGTGCGGGTAGCGCTGGTAATGCTCCGGCCGCAGGCCGACCTGGCGCATCATCTGCTGGACCTTTTCGCGGCGTTCCTCGCGCGACAGCGCGGTGTTGATCAGCAGCGGCTCGGCCAACTGGTCGCCGATCTTCTGTCGCGGATTGAGCGAGGCGTAGGGGTTCTGGAAGACCATCTGCACGTCGCGGCGCAACTGCCGGCGCTGGTCCTTGCTGGCGCCCTTGACCTCCTGCCCGGCGATTTTCAGCGAGCCGGAGGTGGGTTCCTCGATCAGGGTCAGGGCGCGCGCCAGGGTCGACTTGCCGCAGCCGGACTCGCCGACCACGGCGAGGGTCTTGCCGGCTTCCAGTTCGAACGATACGCCGTTCAGCGCGCGCACCTGGGCGTGGCCCTTGAACAGGCCGCGGGAGACTTCGTAGTGACGGGTCAGATCACGGGCGGTCAGAACGGTTTCCATCAGGCCACCTCGTTCAGCAGGTTCAACGGATAGAAGCAGCGCACCGCGCCGCGCTCGTGTGCCTCCAGGGCCGGCCGCTCCTGGCGGCAATGCTCCTGGGCATAGGGGCAGCGTGGCGACAGCAGGCAACCGCGCGGGCGGTCGTAGCGCCCCGGAACGATGCCGGGCAGGGTGGCCAGGCGGGCTTCGCCGGCACAGTGCTCGGGGATCGCCTTGATCAGCGCCTCGGTGTAGGGATGGGTCGGGCGGTCGAACAGCGCCGGCACGCCGCCGATCTCCACCGCTTCGCCGGCGTACATCACGCAGACGCGCTGGGCGGTCTCGGCGACCACGGCGAGATCGTGGGTGATCAGGATCAGCGCCATGTCCTGGTCGCGCTGCAGGTTCAGCAGCAGCTCCATGATCTGCGCCTGGATGGTCACGTCGAGGGCGGTGGTCGGCTCGTCGGCGATCAGCAGCTTGGGCTCGGCGGCGATAGCCATGGCGATCGCCACGCGCTGGCTCATGCCGCCGGAGAGCTGGTGCGGGTAGGCGTCGAGACGGCTGGCGGCGGCCGGGATCTCGACCCGTTCGAGCAGTTCCAGGGCGCGCTGGCGCAGGGCCTTGCCGCGCAGGCCGAGATGCAGGCGGAGGACTTCCTCGATCTGGTAGCCGACGGTGTAGCTGGGGTTGAGGGCGGTCATCGGGTCCTGGAAGACCATCGCCATGTCCTTGCCGACGATGCGCCGGCGCTGGCGGCCCTTGAGGGTGAGCATGTCGTGGCCGTCGAAGCGCAGGTGATCGGCGGATACCCAGCCGGGGGCGTCGATCAGGCCCATCAGGGCCATCATGGTCACCGACTTGCCGGAGCCGGACTCGCCGACGATGGCCAGCACCTCGCCCTTGTCGACGCTCAGGTCGAGGCCGTCGACCACGGGCACGGCGGTGGTGTCGCCGAAGCGTACGCTGAGGTTCTTGATATCGAGGAGGCTCATGCGGCGGTCTCCTGTGGCGCGGATACGGATGCGCTGTTCATGGTTGTGCTCCTCATGCCGCGTTCTTCAGTTTCGGATCGAGGGCGTCGCGCAGGCCATCGCCCATCAGGTTGATCGCCAGTACGCTGAGCAGGATGGTCAGGCCGGGCAGGCTGACCACCCACCAGGCGCGCTCGATGTAGTCGCGGGCGGAGGCGAGCATGGTGCCCCACTCGGGGGTCGGCGGTTGCACGCCGAGGCCGAGGAAGCCGAGGGCGGCGGCGTCGAGGATCGCCGAAGAGAAGCTCAGGGTGGCCTGGACGATCAGCGGCGCCATGCAGTTCGGCAGCACGCAGACGAACATCAGTCGCAGGGTGCCGGCGCCGGCCAGGCGCGAGGCGGTGACGTAGTCGCGGTTTAGCTCGGTCATCACCGCGGCGCGGGTCAGGCGTACGTAGGCCGGCAGCGAGACGATGGCGATGGCGATCACGGTGTTGATCAGGCCCGGGCCGAGGATCGCCACGATGGCCACCGCCAGCAGCAGCGACGGCAGCGCCAGCATGATGTCCATCAGGCGCATGATCAGCGGCCCGGCACGGTTCGGCGAGAAGCCGGCGAGCAGGCCGAGGAGGATGCCGGGGACCAGCGAGATCACCACCGAGGACAGGCCGATCAGCAGCGACAGGCGGGCGCCGTGGATCAGCCGCGAGAGCAGGTCGCGGCCCAGTTCGTCGGTGCCGAGCAGGAAACGCGCCTGGCCGCCCTCCAGCCAGGACGGCGGGGTCAGCAGGAAGTCGCGGAATTGTTCGCTCGGATCGTAGGGCGCGACCCAGGGGGCGAACAGCGCGCAGAACACGATCAGCAGCATGAACAGCAGGCCGCCGACGGCACCTTTGTTCCGGGTAAAGGCTTGCCAGAATTCCTTCAGCGGGGACGGGTAGACCAGGCTCGGGTCGCTGGCGGGAGCGTTGTGCATGGCGTTCATCGGCTCGCTCCTCAGCGTTGGTGGCGAATGCGTGGGTTGGCCAGGCCGTAGAGGATGTCCACGACGAAATTGACCAGGATGACCAGGGTGGCGACCAGCAGGATGCCGTTCTGCACCACCGGGTAGTCGCGAGCGCTGATGGCGTCGATCAGCCACTTGCCGATGCCCGGCCAGGAGAAGATGGTCTCGGTCAGCACCGCGCCGGCGAGCAGGGTGCCGACCTGCAGGCCTAACACCGTCAGCACCGGGATCAGCGCGTTGCGCAGGGCGTGCACGAAGACCACCCGGGCCGGCGACAAGCCCTTGGCGCGGGCGGTGCGCACGTAGTCCTCGCGCAGGACCTCGAGCATCGCCGAGCGGGTCATGCGGGCGATCACCGCCAGCGGGATGGTGCCCAGCACGATGGCCGGCAGGATCAGGTGGCGCACGGCGTCGAGGAACGCGCCTTCCTCGTCGGAGAGCAGGGTGTCGATGAGCATGAAGCCGGTCTTCGGCTCCACCTCATACAGCACGCCGATACGGTCAGAAACAGGAGTCCAGCCTAATGAAACGGAAAAGAGCATGATCAAGAGCAGGCCCCACCAAAAAATCGGCATTGAGTAGCCCGCTAGAGATATTGTCATTACTCCGTGGTCAAAAATCGAACCTCGCTTGAGTGCGGCTACCACTCCTGCTAGGAGGCCGAGTGTGCCGGCAAAAAGCATTGCTGCGAATGAAAGTTCCAGGGTGGCTGAAAATAGCGTGAGAAACTCATTCCAGACAGGCTCATGTGTGCGTATGGATTTTCCAAGGTTGCCCTGGGCGAGGTTGCCGACATAGTCCAGGTACTGCTGGTACAACGGCTTGTCCAGGCCCAGGCGGTGCAGGGCCTCGGCATGCATCTGCGGATCGACGCGACGTTCGCCCATCATCACTTCCACCGGGTCGCCGGGAATCAGGCGGATCAGCGCGAAGGTGAGCAGCGTCACGCCGAAGAAGGTGGGGATCAGCAACCCCAATCGTCGTGCAATGAAACTAAGCATGTTGGCGGGTAACTCCTCATCGCGGACCGTGCGCCCCGCTGGCGGCAGGGCTGTGGTCCTTGTTCTTCTAGGGCTTCACCGAGGTGGTGGCGAAGTTGTTGTTGCTCAACGGATTGATCACGTAGCCCTGCACCGTGTTCCGCCGGACGTTGAACAGCTTCGGGTAGGCCAGCGGTATCCATGGGGCCTGTTCGTGGAATACCACCTGGGCCTGCTCGTACAGTTTCGCCCGCTCGGCCGGATCGCTCACCTCGCGGGCCTTGCGCATCAGCGCCTCGAAGTCCTTGTCGCACCAGCGCGCCTGGTTTTCACCCGACTCGGCGGCGGCGCAGCTCAGGTTCGGGCTGAGGAAGTTGTCCGGGTCGCCGTTGTCGCCGGCCCAGCCAAGCAGCGACAGGTCGTGCTCGCCGGCCTTCGAACGCTTGAGCAGCTCGCCCCATTCCAGGGAACGGATGGTCAGCTGGATGCCGGCCTTGGCCAGGTCTGCCTGCAGCATCTGTGCCGCCAGGGCGGGGTTGGGGATGGTAGGCGAGGTGCCGTTGCGAATGAACAGGGTGATCCTGAGATTTTCCGCGCCGGCTTCCTTGAGCAGCGCCCTGGCGCGTTCGGGATCGTGCGGCCAGTCCTGGATCGAATGGTTGTAGCCGAGCAGGGTCGGGGGATAGGGACCGACCGCCGGACTGGCCGCGCCGGGGCCGAACACCGCGTCGAGCATGGCCTTCTTGTCCAGCGCGAGGTTGATCGCCTGGCGCACGCGCGGGTCGTCGAGCGGCTTGTGCTGGGTGTTGATGGCAATGTAGGTGGTCAGCAGGGCATCGATCTCGTCCACCGCCAGGTTCGGGTCCTGCTTCAGGCGCGGCACGTCCTCCGGTTTCGGGTACAGCGAGACCTGGCACTCGCCGGCACGGACCTTCTGCATGCGCACGTTGGGATCGAGGGTAATGGCGAACACCAGGTTGTCGATCGGCGGCTTGCCGGCGTAGTAGTCCGGGTTCGCCGTATAGCGGACCTGGGCGTCCTTGGCGTAGCGCTTGAAGACGAACGGCCCGGTGCCGATCGGCTGGTTGTTCAGCTGGCCCTGCTTGCCGGCGGCGAGCAACTGGTCGCCGTACTCGGCGGAATAGATGGACGCGAAGGGCATCGCCATATCGCGCAGGAACGGCGCTTCGGGACGGTTGAGGACGAAGCGCACGGTGAGCTCGTCGACCTTTTCCACCGACTTGATCAGCTCGCCCATGCCCATCGCGTCGAAGTAGGCGTAGCCGCGCAGCGCCGAGGCATGCCAGGGATGCTTCGGATCGAGGGCGCGCTGGAAGGTCCACAGCACATCATCGGCATTCAGGCTCCGGGTCGGCTTGAAGTAGTCGGTGGTATGGAATTTCACGCCGGGGCGCAGGTGGAAGGTATAGCTCAGTCCGTCGGCGCTGACGTCCCAGCGCTCGGCCAGCCCCGGGATCACCTCGGTGGTGCCGGGGCGGAAGGCGAGCAGGCGGTTGAACACGGTTTCCGCGGAGGCGTCGGCGGTCACCGCGCCGGTGTACTGGACGATGTCGAAGCCTTCCGGGCTGGCCTCGGTGCAGACCACCAGGTTCTTCGCCTGGGCCGCGCCGGCGGCGCATAGCGCCAGGGCCAGGGGCAGGTGTCGGAGCAACGGATGGAGCATGGGGTCCTCCTCGTGGGCCCCGTCGCCGGGGCCGCCGGTTGTCGCAGGTTTACAGCAGGTTGAAGGGGAAGGTGCTGACCAGGCGCAGTTCGTTGACGCTGCCGTCGACCTGGTTCTGGCTGGCCTTGTGCATCATGTAGGTGAGCTTGAAGGTGCTGTCCTTGATCGGCCCGTTCTGCACCTTGTAGGCCGCCATCAGGCCCAGCTCGTGGTGCTTCTCGCCGTCCTGGGCGCGCACCTCGGCGTAGTTGCCGTAGGCACCGTTGCGATCGCCGTCGTAGTGGGTGCCGTCGATGTCCCAGCCCTTCACGTACCACACGCCGGTGCTCAGGCCGGGGACCCCGTAGTAGCTCCAGTCGGTCTCGTAGCGGATCTGCGCGGACTTCTCGTTGGGGCTGTTGTAGTCGGCCAGCATCGAGTTGGCCAGGAAGATCGCCGAGGTCTCGTGCACGTAGTCGAAGTATTCGTTGCCGTCGACCTGCTGGTAGGCCAGGGTCAGGGCGTGGGCGCGATGGCCGAGAGTGAAGGCCAGGCTCCAGGTGTCGTTGTCGATGTAGCCGGCCTCGCGCGCGCCGGTGTCGCCGGTGTGGTAGCCGTTGAAGGCGGTGCGCAGGGCGATGCCGTTCTCGAGGTCGCCGATGTCGTGGGTCACGCCCAGGTAGTACTGGTTCCAGACGTCCTGGAAATGCGAGCCATAGAGGGAGATTTCCAGCCCGTCGAGCGGCTTGTAGTTGCCGCCCAGGTAGTTCAGGCGGTCGCCCTTGACCTGGCGGGTGCCGTACTCGGTGGTCATGTCCTCGTCGCCGGAACCGGTCCGCGGGCTGACCTTGCGGAAGCTGCCGGCCTGCAGGCTGAGGTTGTCCAGCTCCTCGCTGGTCACGGCGAAGCCGGTGAAGCTGGAGGGCAGGGCACGGTTGTCGATATAGCTGAACACTGGAGTGTTGACCAGGAAGCGACCGGCCTTGAATTCGGTATTCGAGGCGCGCAGGCGGATGTTGGCGACGCCCAGCTTGGACCACTCGCCGATCGCCTCGCCATCGCTGTTCGCCAGGGTCCGGTTGCCACCGCCGCCGATGCGGCCCTTGCCGCGCTCCAGGGCGATCTCGTTGAAGGCTGCGACGTCGAAGCCGAAGCCGATGCTGCCCTGGGTGTAGCCCGAGCTGTACTTGAGCACCGTGCCCTGGACCCAGGCGTTGCGCTGGTGGATGCGCTGGGAGCCGCCGCCGGCCTTGGGAATGCGGAAGGTGAAGCTGTCCTTCATGTTTTCCCGCGAGTAGAAGTTGCGGGTGGTCAGGGTCAGGCTCTGCCCCTCGAACAGCCCGCTGGCGCCGGCCTGGCCCTTGATCGGTTTCTCCACGCTGGGGATGCTCTGCACCTGGGCGGCGTAGCTGGGATTGTCCGGGGTCGGCGGGGTTGCCTGCTCGTCCGCCGCCCAGCCTGGCGCGGCCGATGCCATCAAGGCCAGTCCCAGCGTCGCGCCGGTCACTCGTTGGTATCTCATCACCTGATTGCTCCCTTTATTGTTGTCATGGCACCTGTTTTACCCACCAGGTTTGCGCCGGTTTCGCCCGCGCCTGGGCGCGGCGGTCGAATACGGCGAGGCGAGCGCTCCTGGCGGAACGCGCGCAGCGCCGTTCTGGAACACGGGCAGGAAAAGCAAAGAAATGAAGTACGGGTCGTGCCGTTCTTCTGCACCCCGGTCGTTTCACGACCGGGGTGGCGTCGGCATCAGGGCTGGTTGGCTACGCCATAGAAGGCGTTCCGCGAGAAGGGGCTGATCTTGAAGTCATGCACCGACTTGTTCATCGGCTGGTACACGGTGGAGTGGGCGATCGGGGTGATCGGCACCTGCTCCTTGAGGATGTGCTGGGCCTGCTTGTACAGCTCGCTGCGTTTGTCCTGGTCGGAGACCCGCTTGGCAGCCTTGACCAGCTTGTCGTAGGCCGCGTCGCACCATTTCGATACGTTGTTGCCGTTGATCGAGTCGCAGCCGTAGAGGGTCGCCAGCCAGTTGTCCGGATCGCCGTTGTCGCCGGTCCAGCCGAACAGCATGGCGTCATGCTCGCCGGCATGGGCGCGCTTGATGTACTCGCCCCATTCGTAGCTGACGATCCTGGCCTTGATGCCGATCTTCGCCCAGTCGGCCTGGATCATCTCCGCCATCAGCTTGGCGTTGGGGTTGTAGGGACGCTGCACCGGCATCGCCCACAGGGTGATCTCGGTGCCCTCGGCGACGCCGGCCTTCTTCAGCAGTTCCCGGGCCTTGGCCGGATCGAACGGGGCGTCCTTGATGGTTTCGTCATAGGACCACTGGGTCGGCGGCATGCCGTTCACCGCCAGTTGCCCGGCACCCTGGTAGACGGCGTCGATGATGGCCTGCTTGTTCACCGCCATGTCCAGCGCCTGGCGTACTTCGAGCTGGTCGAACGGCTTGTGGGTGACGTTGTAGGCGATGTAGCCGAGGTTGAAGCCTGGCTGCGAGGGCACCTTCAGGTTCGCCGCTTCCTGCAGGGCCTTGAGATCGGCGGGGCGTGGGTTGAGGGTGATCTGGCACTCGCCGGCCTTGAGCTTCTGCGCGCGCACCGCGGCGTCGGTGTTGATCGAGAAGATCAGGTTGTCGATCTTCACGTCTTCGGGTTTCCAGTAGTCCTTGTTGCCCTTGAAGCGGATCTGCGCATCCTTCTGGTAGCGGCTCAGGATGAAAGGCCCGGTGCCGATCGGCTTCTGGTTGATCTGCTGTGGCTTGCCGGCCTCGAGCAACTGCCCGGCGTACTCGGCGGACTGGATCGAGGCGACGTCCATCGCCAGGTTCTGGATGAAGGCGGCGTCGACCTCGTTGAGGGTGAACTTCACCCTGTGCTCGTCGAGCTTCTCGACCCTGGCGATGTTCTTGTCCAGGCCCATGTCGGTGAAGTAGGGAAACTCGGTGGGGTAGGCCTTGCGGAACGGATGATTCTTGTCGAGCATGCGCTGGAAGGTGAACAGCACGTCGTCGGCGTTGAATTCGCGGGTCGGCTTGAAGTAGTCGGTGCTGTGGAACTTCACACCCTTGCGCAGGTGGAAGGTGTAGGTCTTGCCGTCGTCGCCGATGTCCCAGCTTTCCGCCAGGGCCGGGATCGCCCGGGTGCCGCCGCGCTCGAACTGGACGAGGCGGTTGAACAGGGTGACCGAGGTCGCGTCGTAGTCGGTGCCGGTGGTGTACTGGGCGGGATCGAAGCCGGCCGGGCTGCCCTCCGAGCAGAACACCAGGTTGCTGGCGGCGTGGGAGAACGGGGAGCCGAGGATCAGACCGGCTGCCAGCCAGGCCCGAAGGGGAAGGATCTTACGCATGCAAACCTCATTTTTTCTTTTTCTAAGGGCATCGTCTGAGGATCGGCCTTATGGGCCATGGCAACTCTCGCCTTTCCATGGATGGCGGGTGACAGCCATGGACCCTGTGCGGCGACAGCGATCGTCCGTTTGTTGTTGGTCGACGATTCGCTGATGCCGAAATTAAGTCATGCTGAAATTGTGGTCAACGAAAATTAAGCACGACTAACATTTCTCTTGCGAAAACGTTTGCCTGACAGGATGGGAAGGTGCGCTACGGACTGGCTCAGGGCGTCGGATGGTCGTCGAACAGGCCCATGGTGGTGATGGTCAGGACTTCCGCCACATCGCTGCCGACGTTGGCCAGGCAATGGGTCTTGGTCGCGTCGAAGTGCACCGAGTCGCCGGCGCCGAGGGGGTACTGGCGCCCCTCGATGGTGTAGACGATCTGCCCGGACAGGACGTAGGAGAACTCGGCGCCTTCATGGGAGATCAGCTCCGACTGGTAGCCCACCGGCATGTTCATCTTGACCGCATTGATCAGGTTGCCGGGGAAGGAGCTGGACAGGCGTTCGTAGGCCAGCGGCTGGCCCTCGATGGTGTAGCGTACCCGCTCGCCTTCGTGGGAGTCGGGCTGGGGTTGTGCCGGTTGGTCGAACAGGGCATTGAGCGGGATATTCAGCGACTTGGCGATGTTGGCCAGGGAAGAGATCGATACACCGGTGAGGTTGCGCTCCGCCTGGGAGAGGAAGCTCGCGGTGAGACCGGATTCGCTGGCGACTTGGTGCAGGGTCTTCTTGGCGGCGCGGCGATAGCGACGCAGGCGTTCGCCGATGCGGTCTACGGTCATTGGGGAGACTCTTGTTGAAAGGCGCAGTATACCCAGCGCGGGGCGTCAATAAAGTCTGACAGATGAACTACCCGAACCCCTATTTTTTAAGTGTGACTGAAAATTTGTTTTGACCTGAATTTAAGCTCGACTTAAATTTCAGCCCGGTCCAGACGAGGAGAACAACAAATGACCGTGGGTGTTGGCGGGAGTACCCCTGCGCAGGCGCTGGAGCGTCTGCGGAACATGATGGACGGCGCGCAGCCGATCGGCCTGGCGTCTTACCGTGCGCGAATCGCCGCGGCCCAGGCGTGGATGGGCGAGCATGGCATCGCCGCGGCGTACCTGCATGCAGGCAGCAACCTGCGTTACTTCAGCGGCGTGCAATGGCACCCCAGTGAACGCCTGGTGGGGGCTCTACTGCCCGCCGAGGGCGCCCTCGAATACCTTGCGCCGGCCTTCGAGGAAGGTACGGTGCGCGACTTCCAGGTGGTCGATGGCGCCATCCACACCTGGGAGGAACACCAGGATCCCTATCGCCTGCTGCTCGATCGCCTGGAGGCGCTCGGCGTGGGCGAGCGCAGCACGGTCGCACTGTGTCCGAGCCTGCCGTTCGGCATGTTCGAGCGCTTGCGCCAACAGGCGCCGGGCAGGAACTTCGTCAGCGCCGCGCCGCTGATCGACCAGGGACGGATGCGCAAGTCGGCCGAGGAGCTGGCGCTGATGCAGCGGGCCAAGGACATGACCCTGGAAGTGCAGAAGGCCGCGGCGAGCATTCTTCGCGAAGGCATCAGCACCACCGAAGTCGCCGAGTTCATCCACCAGGCGCACCGCAAGGTGGGCGCGCCCGGTTCGACCTTCTGCATCGTCCTGTTCGGTGCCGCCAGTGCCTTCCCGCATGGGGTGAAGCATGCGCAGGTGCTGAAGGATGGCGACATGGTGCTGATCGATACCGGCTGCCAGGTCCACGGCTACCAGTCGGATATCACCCGCAGCTATGTGTTCGGCACGCCTAGCGCACGCCAGCGCGAATTCTGGGGGATGGAGCGCGACGCCCAACTGGCGGCCTTCGAGGCCGCGCGTCTGGGCCAGCCCTGCGAGGCGGTGGACGCCGCCGCGCGGCGTTCGCTGGAGGCCAACGGCCTGGGGCCGGACTACCGCCTGCCTGGCCTGCCGCACCGCACCGGGCATGGCATCGGCATGGACGTCCACGAAGGCCCGTACCTGGTGCGTGGCGATCGCACGCCGCTGGATGTCGGCATGTGCTTCAGCAACGAACCGATGATCTGCGTGCCCGGCGAGTTCGGCATTCGCCTGGAGGATCACTTCTACATGACGAAGGAAGGACCGCGCTGGTTCACCCAACCGAGCCCGTCCATCGACGATCCCTTCGGCCTCGGCGGCTGATCCGGCCGAACAATAACGCCGCACGCGGGAAGGCAAGGACCAGGGCTTCCCGCGTGCGGCGCAGCGATCAGTCCAGCTTCACCCGCGAAAAGTCCCGCGCCGACATCGGGCTCATGCGGTAGCCGCTGACGTTCTTGCGTTGCGCGTCGAACATCAAAGGATGCGCCAGCGGCAACCAGGGCATCTGCTCGTGGAAGATCCGCTGCGCTTCCTTGTACAGCGCTACCCGTTGGCTCTCGTCGTTGCTCATGCGCGCCTTGCGGATGGCTTCGTCGAAGCCCTTGTCGCACCAGCGCGCGCGATTTTCCCCGGACTCCACCGAGGCGCAGCCGAGGTTGTGGGTGAGGAAGTTGTCCGGGTCGCCGTTATCGCCGATCCAGCTGTAGAGCATCATGTCGTGTTCGCCGGCCTTGGTGCGCTTGACCATCTCGCCCCACTCGAACTGGCGGATGTTCACCCGGATGCCGATGGCGGCCAGGTCGGACTGGATCAGTTGCGCCACTCGCGCCGGGTTGCCGCCGGGGCCGCTGCCGGTGCTGATGTAGAGGTTCAGGGGTGTGTCCGGGGTGACGCCGGCTTCCTTCAGCAGGGCCTTGGCCCGTTCGGGGTCGTAGGGCCAGTCGCGGATGCTGTCGTCGTAGCCGAGCAGCATCGGCGGGTAGGGGCCGATGGCCGGGCGGGCCTGGTCGCCGAAGACGATCTTCAGGTAGGACGACTTGTTGAAGCCCATGGCGATCGCCCGGCGCACGCGCGGGTCGTCGAACGGTTCGTGCCGGGTGTTGATCGCGGCGTGTGAGGTGATCATCGCCGCTTCTTCCAGCACCGTCAGTTGCGGGTCCTGGCGTAACGCGGCGACGTCTTCGGGCTTGGGCGTCAGGGCGATCTGGCATTCGTTGCGGCGCAGGCGCTGCACGCGCACGTTGGGGTCGAGGGTGATCGCCAGCACCAGGTGGTCGATGGCCGGCTTGCCCTTCCAGTAGTCGGGGTTGGCTGCGTAGCGCACCTGGGCATCCTTGCGGTAGCGGGTGAAGACGAACGGGCCGGTGCCGATCGGCTTGCTGTTGAGTTCGTCGCCCTTGCCCCTGGCGATCAACTGGCCGGCATATTCGGCGGAGAGGATCGAGCCGAACGGCATGGCCAGGTCGGCAAGGAACGGCGCCTCCGGGTGCTTGAGGACGAAGCGCACCTGATGTTCGTCGATCTTCTCGATGCGCTCGATGATGTCGCGCAGTTGCATGGCGTCGGCGTAGGGGTAGCCGCTGGGCGAAAGGTCGTGGGCGGGGTGCTGCGGATCGAGCATGCGCTGGAAGCTGAACAGCACGTCGTCGGCGTCGAATTCGCGGGTTGGCTTGAAGTAGTCGGTGCTGTGGAATTTCACGCCTTGGCGCAGGCGGAAGGTGTAGACGAGGCCGTCAGCGGAGACGTCCCAGCTTTCCGCCAGGGCCGGGATCACCGTGGCGCTGCCCGGAGCGAACGCGGCCAGCGCGTTGTACAGCGGATGGGCTGAGGCGTCGAAGGTGTAGCCGGAGGTATAGCGGGCCGGATCGAACCCTTCCGGCGCCGCTTCGGTGCACACCGCCAGGGTCTTCGGCTGGGCCTGGATGGCGGCGCTGGCGGCGAGGGCGAGCAGCAGCAGGCTGTAGCGCAGGGCAGAGCGTGGTCGCATGGATGACTCCTCTGGAGTGGGACGGCCGGGTCGGCCGCCCCGGGGAGAGGCGCCGCCTCGCTCGTGGCGGGGCGGCGCGGCTGGCAGGCGAAGCTACTTGCCGACGCTGACCTCGTAGAACGAGTTCAGGCCGAAGGGACTGATCCTGAAGTCGTGTACCGTCTTGCGCATCGGCTGGTACACGGTGGAGTGGGCGATCGGGGTGATCGGCACCTGTTCCTTGAGGATGTGCTGGGCCTGCTTGTACAGCTCGGTGCGCTTGCCCTGGTCGGTGGTGCGCTTGGCATCCTTGACCAGCTTGTCGTAGCCGGCGTCGCACCATTTGGAGAAGTTGTTGCCGTCCACCGCGTCGCAGCCGTAGAGGGTGCCGAGCCAGTTGTCCGGGTCGCCGTTGTCGCCGCTCCAGCCGATCAGCATGGCGTCATGCTCGCCGCCCTTGGCGCGCTTGATGTATTCGCCCCATTCGTAGGTGACGATCTTCGCCTTGATACCGATCTTCGCCCAATCGTTCTGCAGCATTTCCGCCATCAGCTTGGCGTTGGGGTTGTAGGGGCGTTGTACCGGCATGGCCCACAGGGTGATCTCGGTGCCCTCGGCGACGCCGGCCTTCTTCAGCAGCTCCCTGGCCTTGGCCGGATCGTAGGGCGCGTCCTTGATGGTCTCGTCGTAGGACCACTGGGTCGGTGGCATGCCGTTGCTCGCCAACTGGCCGGCGCCCTGGTAGACGGCGTCGATGATGGCCTTCTTGTTCACCGCCATGTCCAGCGCCTGGCGTACTTCCAGCTTGTCGAACGGCTTGTGGGTGACGTTGTAGGCGATGTAGCCGAGGTTGAAGCCGGCCTGCGACGGCAGGTTCAGGTTCGGGTCCTTCTTCAGCGCGTCGAGGTCGGCGGGGCGCGGGTTGAGGGTGATCTGGCACTCGCCGGCCTTGAGCTTCTGCGCGCGCACCGAGGCGTCGGTGTTGATGGCGAAGATCAGGTTGTCGACCTTCACCTCGTCCGGCTTCCAGTAGTCCTTGTTGCCCTTGAAGCGGATCTGCGCATCCTTCTGGTAGCGGCTGAACACGAACGGGCCGGTGCCGATCGGCTTCTGGTTGATGTCGCTGGCCTTGCCCTGCTTGAGCAGTTGCGCGGCGTATTCGGCGGACTGGATCGATGGGAAGGGCATCGCCAGGTTCTGGATGAAGGCCGCGTCGACCTCGTTGAGGGTGAACTTCACCGTATGCTCGTCGAGCTTCTCGACCCTGGCGATGTTCTTGTCCAGGCCCATGTCGGTGAAGTAGGGAAACTCGGTGGGGTAGGCCTTGCGGAACGGATGATCCTTGTCGAGCATGCGTTCGAAGGTGAACAGCACGTCGTCGGCATTGAATTCGCGGGTCGGCTTGAAGTAGTCGGTGCTGTGGAACTTCACGCCCTTGCGCAGGTGGAAGGTATAGGTCTTGCCGTCGTCGCTGACGTCCCAGCTTTCCGCGAGGCCGGGAAGGACCTTGGTGCCGCCGCGCTCGAACTGGGTCAGGCGGTTGAAGACGGTTTCCGCCGCGGCGTCGAAATCGGTACCGGTGGTGTACTGGGCGGGATCGAAGCCGGCCGGGCTGCCTTCCGAGCAGAAGATCAGGTTGCTGGCGAAGGCCTGGGGAACGGCGGCGACCAGCGCTGCGCCGAGCAGCGAGGGCATGATCGCGGAGCGGATGACGGCGTTTCTACGCATGGAGTGACCTCTGGTTATTTTGATTGTCTGCGAGGGACAGCCTCGTGAGCTGTCTTGCGCGAAGCTATGCAGGGCATGTGCCGGCCGCAAGCGTCGAGGTCGGTTCAGTGTAGATGTTGTTATCCGTTTGAAAGGGAATGTCGCATTTTCGAATTTGCGCAAACGCGACGCAGGCCGCGTTTGCTGCGCGAGAGACAGTGGAAACGCAAGAGGCAGCCCGGAGGCTGCCTCTTGTGGTGCGCGCCGACCGGATCAGGGCATCTGCACCTCGATCACACCGTCGGCGTTGACCGTGACCTGGCTGGTCCCGGCCTCGATCTCCGGTGCCTGGGCGCCACCGAAGCTGGCGTCGGCCTTCATCGCCGCCATCCGCATCACCGGGTACGGGCGCGGTGCGCCGGCGCTGTTCACGCTCAGGCTGACCAGCTTGTAGCCCTTGCCGCCGAGCGCCTCGGTGAGCAACTGGGCGCGCTCCTTGAACGCGTCCAC
Organism: Pseudomonas sp. 18-147; assembly: GCF_051048045.1. Taxonomy (NCBI): domain Bacteria; kingdom Pseudomonadati; phylum Pseudomonadota; class Gammaproteobacteria; order Pseudomonadales; family Pseudomonadaceae; genus Pseudomonas; species Pseudomonas sp. 18-147. The sequence continues at coordinate 5,314,086 of NZ_CP182296.1, read as the reverse complement.
GGCGCCTTTCATCAATTGGTCCTCGTTCTTCTTGCGGGTCGCATCGGCGATGCTGAAGTCCATGCCGCCCATCTTCAGCTTGCCCAGCAGGTCGGCGGAAAGCTGGCCGAGGGCGGCGAAGTCGGAGCTTTCCAGGCGCAGCTCGGCGCGCTCGCGCCAGCCGGTGATCTTCTGGCCCTTGTCGTCGTAGACCGGATAGCTGTTGCGACTGCCCAGGCTGATGGTCACGCCCTTGACCTTGCGCGCGTCGGCGACGGCGGCGTTGAGGACGCTGGTGGTCTCGGCGGCGAGCTTGGCCGGATCGCTGCCCTGGTTTTCGCTGTAGAGGGTGACCTGCATCAGGTCGTGGGCCACCTGCTGGCTGACTTCGGCGTGCAGCGAGACCTGGTTGTAGCGCGGCGCTTCCTCGGCGACGGCCGAGAGGCTGGCGGCGCAGAGGGTGACGGCGGCGGCCAGGCGGGAAATCGCAGACATTGGGCAACTCCTTGTACTAAGGCTGAATTCACACTGTAGAGCATCGTTCCGGCAGGCGTGGCAAACACGCCTATACGCCAGTCTTGGACCATGAGACGAAGGCTTTTCCCGGAACGGGTTAGGCGATTTCGGAAAAAACGTGAAATTTACTGATCTGAGCCCTGACAGCGCTCGGCGAAACAGGGCAGGATGGCGACCTGCGAGGTTTCTGAGTCACTTTGCCGCAGAGTTGCCGACAGCGTCTTGGCTATACTCGCGCTTATTCCGGAAGAAAACATGCGCGCACCGGTTTTCCTGCTCTCCGCCAGTCGCCAGAACCTTGGCCGTCTGCTCCTCATCCGTATTCTCGTGCTGGCCGCGCAGGCCGGCTCGGTGGGTTTCGCCTGGCTCTCCGACCTGTTGCCGCTGCCGTGGCTGGCGCTCGGCCTGACCCTTGGCCTGTCCGCCTGCCTGATTCTGTTCACCGCGCTGCGCCTGCGCGCGCCGTGGCCGGTGACCGACCAGGAGTACGCGGTACAACTGGCCTGCGACCTGATCATCCACAGCACCTTGCTGTATTACTCGGGCGGCTCGACCAACCCCTTCGTCTCCTATTACCTGGTACCGCTGACCATCGCCGCTGCGACCCTGCCCTGGATCTACTCCATGGTGCTCTCCGGCCTGGCCCTGACCGGCTACACCCTGCTGCTGATCTGGTACCACCCGCTGCACCTGCAGGCGGTTCAGCACGAGGCGATGCTGATCAACCTGCACCTGTTCGGCATGTGGCTGAACTTCGCCCTGTCGGCGGCCTTCATCACCTTCTTCGTGGTGAAGATGTCCGAGGCGCTGCGCTGGCAGGCGCACATGCAGGCCGAGCGGCGCGAGGAAAGCATGCGCGACCAGCAGTTGCTCGCGGTGGCCACCCAGGCGGCCGGTGCCGCGCACGAACTGGGTACGCCGCTGGCGACCATGAGCGTGCTGCTCAACGAGCTGCGCCAGGAGCGCCCGCAGGACCCGACCCTGCAGGAAGACCTGGCATTGCTCCAGGAACAGGTCAAGCAGTGCAAGCACACCCTCCAGCAACTGGTACGGGCGGCCGAGGCCGACCGTCGTCAGGCGATCGAGGAGCAAAGCGCCGCGGAATGGCTGGAATCGGTGCTGCGCCGCTGGCACCTGATGCGTCCGGAGGCTTCCTACCGCTACCAGTGCCTGGGCCTCGGCTCCGCGCCGCGCCTGACCCCGCCGACCGACCTCAGCCAGGCTCTGCTGAACCTGCTGAACAATGCGGCGGACGCCTGTCCCGACGACCTCGACATCCGCCTGGACTGGGACAGCAGCAGTATCTGCCTGAGTATCCGCGACCACGGCGTCGGGGTGCCCCTGGCGATCGCCGAACAGATCGGCAAACCGTTCTTCACCACCAAGGGCAAGGGCTTCGGCCTCGGCCTGTTTCTCAGTCAGGCCAGCGTGACCCGCGCTGGTGGAACGGTGAAGTTGTATAACCACGAAGATGGCGGCACTCTGACCGAACTGCGCTTGCCGCGCAGCTACGGAATGGCTTGAGTGATCCGTCTGAGAGGCCCTGCCTATGTCTGAAGAGCTGCTCTTCGAAGGGGAAGAACAACCCCATCTCCTGCTGGTGGACGACGATCCCACCTTTACCCGGGTCCTGGCGCGGGCCATGAGCCGTCGCGGCCTGCGGGTCAGCACCGCCGGCTCCGCCGAGGAAGGCCTGGCGCTGGCCCAGCAGGACACGCCGGACTATGCCGTGCTCGACCTGAAGATGGAAGGCGACTCCGGCCTGGTGCTGCTGCCGAAGCTGCTGGAGCTGCACGCGGACATGCGGGTGGTGATCCTCACCGGCTATTCCAGCATCGCCACCGCGGTGGAGGCGATCAAGCGCGGCGCCTGCAACTACCTGTGCAAGCCGGCGGATGCCGATGACGTGTTGGCCGCGCTGCTCTCCGAGCACGCCGACCTGGACACCCTGGTGCCGGAAAACCCGATGTCGGTGGATCGCCTGCAATGGGAGCACATCCAGCGCGTGCTCGCCGAGCACGAGGGCAACATCTCCGCCACCGCCCGCGCCCTGGGCATGCATCGACGGACCTTGCAGCGCAAGCTGCAGAAGCGGCCGGTACGGCGCTGAAGCGTAAATGACAACGGGGGCGCCGCATGGCGCCCCCTATACTTTCCGCTTTCCGTCGAATCGCGGTGGATTTCGCACATTCCGCCGGTCGCCGGGGATATCCAGCGGACAGCGCAATCGTTAAGATGCAGCTTTCATGAATCGCACGACCAGGGATTGATCATGCGTATCTTCGGTTCGAGTGCCGGCTGCCTGTCGGTGCTGTTCGGACTGGCCTTCGGGCTGCCTGCACTAGCCGAGCCTTCGGTGGACCTGGATGGTCCGACGGCAGGCTGGCGCTATTCCGGCCTGCTCGAGCAGCCCGATGCCCCGCGTGTCGCCTATCCGACTCCGCCCATCGATCGCGGCGGCCAGCGCGGCCGCAGCCTGATCGAAGGACACCTGCGCGAACTGGTCGGCACCGAGCGCGCCCAGCGCCTGGTGGTCAACGGCAATCCTCTCCCTCTCTATACCGACGGCGCCGGGCGCTTCGTCCGCCCCTATGCGTTCGGCCACGGCTCCAACGGCGTCCAGGTCGGCAGCGCCGACGGCAAGATCCTCAAGCGCGTACAGTTCTACGAGGCCAATCGCTCCCAACTGCCGCCGCGCGTGCGCGTGGTGCTGGGTTGGGACGATCCGAAGGCCGAGCTCGACCTGCATATCGTCACCCCCGATGGCCAGCAAGCCTACTGGGCGCATCCGCGCCTGAGCAACAGCGGCGGCCTCGATCCGGACGGCGTCGACGGGCCCGGCCCGGAGATGTTCACCATGGGCGCGCCGCTGCACGGCACCTACCTGATCTACGTGAACTACTGGGGCAACCTCAACAACCAGGGCTACAACTTCCAGGCCGGCAGCAACGTACAGGACGTGATCACCGCGCAGGTCAACCTGGTGTTCAACGAAAACAGCGTCGACGAGAAGCACGAGACCTTCGTCGTGCCCCTGCGCACCATCGGCGACCTGGTGCTGGTCAAGACCTTTACCTACTGAAGCATCCCCTCGTACGGATGACACGGGATTAGCGAACCATGAGCGAGAACAACACCCCCAGCCCTGCCAACGGAACCCCTGTGCCCGCCGCTGCGCGCACCCGAAGCGCCCTGTGGCCGGTGCTGGGGATCGTCGCCGCGCTGGCCGCCGGCGGTGTGCTGGCCTGGCAGATGGGCTGGCTGGAGCGGCTCGGCGGAGGGCGCCCGGCCGAAGAGGACCTCGGCCAGCCGATCGGCGCCCAGGCACCCGCGGACGCCGACGCGCCGCGTGCCTACCGTGACCTGCGCAAGCCCGACGCGCTGATCGAGAGCGTGTCGCTGAGCCGCCTGCCGAAGGAAATCCTCGAGGTGCCGTTGCTGCGCGATACCCTGACCGAGGACTTCGTCTTCTATTACGAGAACAATGGCGACCGCCTCGGCCTGACCGGTACGTTGCGGCGGATCATCTACGAGCACGACCTGACCCTGAAGGACAGCCTGGTCGAGGAACTGCTCGACCAACCGGCCCAGGTCGCCCTCTGGCGCGGCGCCGACGGCCGCCTGCGCGACTTCGTGGTGGTGCTCAAGCGCGGCGGCCTGGCGCGGGTGCTCGAGCCGCTGGCCCATATCGCCGCCGACGACCAGCAGTTGCGCAAGGTCGGCGAGCTGGCGGGAACCTCGGTCTATCGCCTGCGCTACGGCAACGACAAGGCGATGCTGTTCCTGTCCAAGGGCGACCGGCTGTTGTTGCTGTCGAACCCACGGATGCTCTTCGACGATGGTGGCGAAAGCGACGACAGCCCGCTGAACGCTCCGGCCAGCGAAGACCTGGAGGCACTGCTCGACGGCGACGAACTGTTCCCCGAGCGCTTCGGCCTGCCGGGCCGCGGCGAGCTGCGCCAGCGCATCACCCTCAATGCCAGCGTCCTGGCCATGGGCTACCAGCGCTTCATCCCGAGCTTCGCCGGGGTGCGCTTCGAGAAGGGCGAGCAGGGCTGGAGCAGCTACCTGGCGCTGAACGAGGTGGAACGCCAGCCGCCGCTGGACTTCGCCCCGGTCTGGCAGGCCATGCCGATGGGCGCCAGCGCCTGCGTGGCGCTGCCGGTCACCCCTGGCCTGTACGGGGTGATGCTGGAGCGTCTGGGGGCCGAGCAGAAGATGGCCCAGGCCTTCTCCGAGCATCTCAGCGGCGCTGCCGGTCTCTGCTGGTACGCCAGTTCGCGGCTGCATTCGCCGCTGCTGGTGGGCCAGTTGGGCGCGCCGGCCAGTGCCGAACTCGACGACGAGCTGGGCAAGCTGTTCGGTCGCGTGATCGGCGCGAAGGAAGCCAAGGTCGAGGGTGGCAGCTTCCCGGTGGAAGACCGGGTGGATGGCCAGACCCGCCGCTGGACCCGCCAGGTCAGCTCGAACTTCGGCGCCTATCCGGCCAGCCAGGCGGACAACCCGGAGAGTATCAGCGGCCGCGCGTTCTTCCGCATCGGCATGGCGCGCCATGGCCAGACCCTGCTGTTCTCCCTCGACGACCAGTTGCTCGGCAAGGCCCTGGACACCCTCGACAAACGCTATCCGCCGCTCGCCGAGGTGTTGCCGAAGGATGCGCTGGTACCGGCCTACCTGGCGCCGCAGCCGCTCTCCGAACTGCTGCAACGGGAAACCCTCGACAGCCTGCCGCAGGACATGGAGCCGGTATTCCGCAATGCCGCCGACACCTACCTGATGCCGCGCCTGAAAACCCTCGCCGGCAAGGGCAGCTACGCCCTCGGGCTGCCTGCCGGAAGCCAGGCCAACGCACCGTGGCAATGGCTGCCGCTGGAATGGCGGTCGCTGTGAGACGTCTGACTGCCTTCGGCCTGGCGCTGCTCCTGCTGGCCAGCGGCGTTGCCCGCGGCGAGCCCGCGGTAACGCTCGACCCGCAGCAATCGCAGGTATTCCGCGCCTGGTTCGTGCGCATCGCCCAGGAACAGTTGCGCCAAGGGCCGAGTCCGCGCTGGCACCAGCAGGACTGCGCCGGCCTGGTGCGCTTCGCCGCCAACGAGGCGCTGAAAGTCCACGATGGCAAGTGGCTGCGCGCCAACGGCCTGTCCAACCGCTACCTGCCCCCGGAGCTGGCGCTCAGTCCCGAGCAACGGCGCCTGGCGCAGAACTGGCAGCAGGGTGGCGGCCAGGTCGGGCCCTACGTGAATGCGATCAAGCTGGTGCAGTTCAACAGCCGGCTGGTCGGTCGCGACCTCAACCAGGCGCGCCCCGGCGACCTGATGTTCTACGACCAGGGCGACGACCAGCACCTGATGATCTGGATGGGCCGCTCCATCGCCTATCACACCGGCAGCAGCACCCCGACCGATAACGGTATGCGCTCGGTCAGCCTGCAACAACTCATGACATGGAAGGACACCCGATGGATCCCCGACGAATCCAATCCCAACTTTATCGGCATCTATCGGCTGGCTTTCCTCTCTCAATGAATCGCGTCCCAGTGAAGACCACAGCAATGAGCAACCTGCGCCGTTTCAGCCGTAGCCTGGCGGTCGCCGCCCTGGTCCTGCTGCCGTTCGCCGCCGTCCAGGCGGAAGACACGGTGGAACCGAGCGGCTACACGCCGATGGCCGGCGAATCCTTCTTCCTGCTCGCCGACAGCAGCTTCGCCACCGACGAGGAAGCGCGGGTCCGTCTCGAAGCGCCCGGCCGCGACTACCGGCGCTACCGCATGGAGCCCTATGGTGGGGTCGACGTGCGCCTGTACCGGATCGAACAGCCGCTGGAGTTCCTCAAGCGGCAGAAGAACCTGCACCGGGTCCTGGCCGAGGGACAGTTCAAGGGCGAAGGCCTGTCGAACACCCTGGCCTATCTCTGGGACAACTGGTATCGCAAGTCGCGCCGGGTGATGCAGCGCGCCTTCTCCTACGAGTCGCGGCAACAGGTCACCGAGGCGGTGCCCGAGCTGAAGATGGGCAACGCCATGACCGCGCCGACGCCCTACGACGCGCAGCCGCAATACGCGCCGATTCCCGGCCTGCCGCTGGTCAGCCAGTTCCGCTATCCGCTGTGGGACGCCAAGCCCATCGAGCCGCCGCAGGACGTCAAGCTGGCCGGTTCCTCCAGCGAGTTCATCAACGTCGTGCCGGGCAATGTCTACATCCCGCTGGGCAAGCTGAAGCCGGGCCTGTACCTGGTCGAGGCGCTTGTCGGCAAGTACCGCGCCACCACCGTGGTGTTCGTCTCCAACAGCGTGGCGGTGAGCAAGGTCGCCGGCGACGAGCTGCTGGTCTGGACCGCACGCAAGCACGAAGGCACCCCGGTGCCCGACACCAAGGTGCTGTGGACCGACGGCCTGGGCGTGATGAGCAGCGGCAATACCGACGCCGACGGCCTGCTGCGGCTCAAGCACGCCAGTCCGGAGCGCTCCTACGTGATCGGCGAGGACCGCGAGGGCGGGGTCTTCGTCTCCGAGAACTTCTATTACGACAGCGAGATCTACGACACCAAGATCTACGCCTTCACCGACCGCCCGCTGTATCGGCCAGGCGACTGGGTCTCGTTGAAGATGGTCGGCCGCGAGTTCAAGGACGCCCGGCAATCCCAGGCCGCCGCCAGCGCGCCGGTGCGCCTGAGCGTGATCGACGCCAGCGGCACGGTATTGCAAAGCCTGGACCTCCGCTTCGACGCGAAGAGCGGCGCCAATGGCCGCTTCCAACTGCCGGAGAACGCCGTCGCCGGCGGCTACGAGTTGCGCTTCGACTACCGCGGGCAGACCTACAGCAGCGCCTTCCGCGTCGCCGAATACATCAAGCCGCACTTCGAAGTCGCCCTCGACCTGGCCAAGCCGGACTTCAAGACCGCCGAGCCGGTGAAGGGCGAGATCGTCCTGCTCTATCCGGACGGCAAGCCGGTGGCCAACGCGCGCCTGCAACTGAGCCTGCGCGCCCAGCAGTTGTCGATGGTGGACAACGAACTGCAGTATCTCGGCCAGTTCCCGGTGGAACTGAGCAGCACCGAACTGACCACCGACGGCAAGGGCCGCGCCGCCATCGAATTGCCGCCGGCCGAGAAACCCAGTCGCTACATGCTGACCATCTTCGCCAGCGACGGCGCCGCCTACCGGGTCAAGACCAGCAAGGAGATCCTCATCGAGCGCGGCGCCGCGCGCTACCGCCTGAGCGCGCCGCAGCGCTTCAGCGCCGCCAGCGAGAAGGTCGAGTTCAGCTATGCCAGCGAACAGCCGACCCCGCTCAAGCCGAGCAGCTACCAGTGGATCCGCCTGGAGGACCGCGCCACCGATAGCGGTCCGGTCGCCGACGGCCGCTTCGCGCTGACCTTCGAGCGCCCCGGTACCTATTCCGTGGAGCTGCGCGACGACAAGGGCCAGCTCCTTGGCGCTACCGGCCACTCGGTGAGCGGCGAGGGCGTGAAGTCGGTGCCGGGCACCGTCGAGGTGGTGTTCGACAAGCCCGAGTACCGCACCGGCGAGGAAGCCTCCGCACTGATCACCTTCCCCGAGCCGGTGGAGGATGCACTGTTGTCCCTGGAGCGCGACAAGGTCGAGGCCACCGCCCTGCTGTCCAAGGGCGCCGACTGGCTGCGCCTGGAAAAGCTCAATCCGACCCAGTACCGCGTGCGGATCCCGGTGCGCGAGGAGTTCTCGCCGAACCTGACCTTCTCGGTGCTCTACACCAAGGGCGGCGACTACAGCTTCCAGAACGCCGGGATCAAGGTCGGCATGCCCCAGGTGGAGATCGACATCGCCACCGACAAGGAGCGCTACGAACCGGGCGAGACGGTGACCGTGACCCTGGCCACGCGCTTCGCCGGCAAACCGGTTTCCAGCCACCTGACCGTCAGCGTGGTGGATGAGATGGTCTATGCCCTGCAGGCGGAGATCGCCCCCGGCATCGACCAGTTCTTCTACCATCCGCGGCGCAACAACGTGCGCACCAGCGCCAGCCTGGCCTTCATCAGCTACGACGTGGCGTTGCCCGGCAGCACCAGCGCACCCGGACGGGCGAACCGCAGCGAGCGCGGCGTCAAGGTACTGGAGCGGCCGCGCCGCGAGGACGTCGACACCGCCGCCTGGCAGCCGGAGCTGGTCACCGACGCCCAGGGCAAGGCCAGCTTCAGCTTCCGCATGCCCGACTCGCTGACCCGCTGGCGGATCACCGCACGGGCCATCGACGACAACGGCCAGGTCGGCCAGAAGAAGCAGTTCCTTCGCTCGGAGAAGCCGCTGTACCTGAAATGGAGCGGGCCGACCCGCTTCCGCCAGGGTGACCAGCCCGACCTCGGCCTGTTCGTCTTCAACCAGGGCGAACAGCCGGTCAAGGCCGAGCTGCTCAGCGGGCCGCCTGGCAGCCAGCGCAGCCAGACCCTGGAGCTGGCCAAGGGAGTCAACTACATTCCGCTGGCGCAACAGCCGCTCAGCGATGGCGACTGGAGCGCCGAGCTGCGCCAGGACGGGCAGGTCCGCGACCGCCTGGCGGTGCGCTTCAACCTGCTGGCCGACGGCTGGCAGGTGGAGCAGGCGCAGAACCTCAGCCTGGCGGCGGCGAGCAACCCGTTGCAACTGCCGGCGGACGCCCGCGACGTACGCCTGCGCCTGGCCGATGGCCCGGCCGCGGCCTACCTGGGCAATCTCGATGATCTGCTGGAGTATCCCTACGGCGGCGTCGAGCAGACCGCCAGCCAACTGCTGCCGCTGAGCATCGCCTATCCGGCGCTGGCCGGCGGCGAGCCGCGGATTCGCGACCGCCTGCGCCTGATCATGCAGAACAGTCGCCTGCGCCTGGTGCAGATGGCTGGCCCGGACGCCTGGTTCGCCTGGTGGGGCGGCGACGTCGATGGCGACGCTTTCCTCACCGCCTACGCCTACTACGCCGATTGGTACGCCAGCCGCGCACTGGAGATCCAACTGCCGGCCGAACACTGGCAGCGCATCCTCGAGCCCTACGCCAAGCAGGCGACGCAGACCCCGCTGCTGCAGCGCGCGCTGATCCTGGCTTTCGCCCGCGACATGCAGTTGCCGGTGAACACCCTGCTCGGCGGCCTGCTCAACGATCTGGCCAACGCCGGCGAAGGGCAGGCGCGCGCGGAGCCGCTGGAGGCCGACGACGGCCTGGTGCTGGGCGACCCGGACTCGGCCGTCGGCCTGGCCGCGGCGCGAGTGCTGGCGGTGGACCTTGCACGGCAACTGCGGGTTGCGGTGCCCGCGCCGCTGGCCGCCCAGGCCGAGACGGCGACGCAGCGCCTGCGTGAGGCCGGCTTGCCGTTCACCGATGCCTTGCTGGCCTCTCGCTCGGCCGTGGACGGCCAGCAGGCCAGCGCTCTGCTGCAACGCCTGGCGCCGGCGCAATCGACCCTGGAACGCGCCCTGGCCCTGACCTGGCTGCAGGGCGCCCTGGCCCAGGCGCCGCAGGGCAAGCTGCCGCAGCCGCCGAAGGACTGGCAGGCGCAGCGCGGCGCCAGCGGCGAAACCTACTGGCAATGGCGCGGCCGCGGCATTCCGAGCTGGGTCGACCTGGACGAGGCGCCGGCCCGGCCGTTGCCGGTTGCGCTCAGCTACCGCAGCGCCCAGGCGCCGAGCGGGCAACTGCCGGTGCAGATCAGCCGTCGCCTGCTGCGCCTGGTGCCCGGCGAGGGGGCGTTCGAGTTCAAGGTCGAGGAGGTCGGCGACAAGCCGCTTTCCAGCGACGAACTGTATCTCGACGAAGTGACCCTGAACGTTCCGGAAGACACCGCTCTACGCTACGGCATGCTGGAACTGCCGCTGCCGCCCGGCGCGGATGTCGAGCGCACCACCTGGGGCATCAAGATCAGCGGCCTGGCCGGCGACGAGGCGACCACCCTGGAGCGCGCGCGCAACGAACCGGGCGAGCTGTTCTACGGGGTGCCGGTGGATAGCCTGAGTGGCGAGCAGCGTTTCCGTCACCTGGTGCGTTTCTCCCAGAAAGGCAGCTTCAACCTGCCACCGGCCCGCTACCTGCGTCTCTACGCGCCGGAACAGCAGGCCCTGGAAGCCAAGCCGGCGCTGGCCAAGGTCAAGGTCGAGTGATTGCGTTGCGCGCCTGGCTGGTCCTGCTGTGCGCCGTGCCGTTGCTGCTTCGCGCAGCGGAGGCGCCGGTCCAGCTGGCCTGGCGCACGACCCAGGGCTACGAACTGGTGAGCCTGGATCGCCAGCGGGTGCTCGAGCGCCGGCCGTTGCCGGCCGATTTGCAGGCTCCGCTGGGCAGCCTGTGGAAACTGTTCGTCTTCGCCTGGCTGAGCGACACCGGCCAGGCCGAGCCGCCCTATACCTGCCAGGGGCGCAGCCGCGAGGAGGTCTACTGCTGCGAGAATGGCCAGACGATCGGTCGTGACCGCGCCCTGGTGCGCTCCTGCGGGCTGTATTTCGAGCCGCAGCGCCTCGCCTTGCGGCCGGAGGCCTGGCGCGGCTACTGGCAGGCGCGCCAGGCACCGGCCTGGTTGCTCGATCTGGAACGGCTGCAACCGCAGACGCGGGTGCCGGTTAAGGAGCTTCTGGAGCAGTTGCAGCAACTGCCGGCCCAGGGCGAGGCGCGGCGGGTACTGCTCGATGTGGCGTTGCAGGCCGGCGACGGCCATGCCGTGGCCAGCCTTGGCGGCCGCCTGCGGGTGAAGACCTGGAGCTGGCTCGACGACCATGACCCGCAGGCGCGCCAGGGCGGTTTCGCTGGCTGGCTGGTCGATGGAACGCCGCTCTGGCTCGGCGGCCCGGGAACCAGCAAGATGATCCTGGACCGCTACGCCGAGGTGCTCGGGCGCTTCCTGCCGAGTCCGTGGCCGGCCGATCCGGGCCGTTGCGTGGAAGTGAACCTGTTCAGCCGCTATCCGCTGCGCTCGGTCAGCGATCCCTCCGGCCACCCGGCCGCCGAAGGCCTGCTGCATGGTCCGCAGCAAGTGCTCTTCGCCAACGGCAATCGACTGGACATCGCCAGCGCCGGCGACCTCTTCCTGCAACGGGTGGATGGCGTGCCGCGCCTGGTCGCGCGGGTTTCGCGCGAAGAGTACGTGGCGCGGGTGCTGGAGCGCGAAGCCTCGGCGCAGCCGAAGGAAGCCGCTCGCGCGCTGGCGGTGACCATTCGCACCTATCTATTGCAAAACGCCGCGCCGCGCGGCGAATGCCTGGCCATCGATGACAGCAGCCAGCGCCAGCGCGTGGCGCCGCGCCCGGCCAGCGCGCCAACGCGGCGGATCGCTGCCTGGAGCGCCGACCTGGTGCTGGCCGGGGCGACCGTCAACTATCACTCCGACCAGCCTGGTCCGGCGCGCCTGTCCTGGAAGCACGCGGTGGAGCAAGCCGGGCAGGGACTGGGCTACGACAGCATCCTCGCCCAGGCTTTCCCGCGCAGCAGCCTGAGCCGCTGGGACAACCCGGTGGCCGCCTGCCAGCCGTTGCCGGCTGCCGAAGACTGGCTGCGCAAGCAGCGCCGGCAGTGGCGCGAGCGCCTCGACCGAGAGCCCGGCTACGAGGAGATTCCGAGTTTTTCCGTGTGCCGCCTGGCTTCCGGGCGGCCCTATGTCGATCGCGAGCGCGAACGCATCTTCGTCCGCGGCCTGTATTCCCTACAGGAACGCCTGGACCTCACCCACGAATACCTGCACCTGGCCTTCCGCGCCCATCCCAGCGGCCAGGACGAAAACTATGTCGAAAGCCTGGCCCGGCGCCTGCTACTGGAATGACTCCATGAACCGAATGTCCCTTGCCGCCCTGCTCAGTTGCCTTCCCCTCGTCGCCTGGGCGGACAACCCCGTGAAACTGGATACGCCGGTCTCCGGCTGGCGTGCCGGCGACGGTTCCGCCGCCAATTACCGACAGGTGGTGAACTACCCGGCGTCCTCGGTCAACGTCGCCGCCGACCAGGCGACCACCGCGCGCATTCGCGGCGCGATCGAGAGCCAGCCCAAGGACCGCCCGGCGACGCTGGTGGTGAACGGTGTGAGCATGCCACTGAAGGTGGACGCCGATGGCAGCTTCGACCGCCCGTTCGCCTTCCCGTCCGGCAGCAACAGCGTCGAGGTGCGCAACGCCGCCGGGCAGTCGCGACGGGTCCAGTTCTATCACGGCGGTGGCGGCGGGGAAGTGCCGGCCAAGCTGCGCGTGCTGCTGTCCTGGGACAGCGACAACACCGACCTCGACCTGCACCTGGTGACCCCGGACGGCGACCATGTCTGGTATGGCAATCGTTCGCTGGCCAACGGCGCGACCCTGGATGTCGACGTCACCACCGGCTACGGCCCGGAAATCATCGCCACGCCGACGCCGCAGAAGGGGCCCTACCTGGTCTACGTCAACTACTTCGGCGGCGGCTACGGCAGCAGCGAGGATGGCGCCGAACAGGCCGCCCAGGACCTGACCACGGCGCGCATCACCCTGGTCACCGAAGAGGGCACGCCGAACGAGAAACAGGAAACCTTCCTGGTGCCGATGCGCAAGCCTGGCGAGCTGACGCTGGTGAAGCGCTTCAGTTATCCGTAGACGCCTGCGCTCGGTCCCGTAGGGCGGATAACGCCCCTGGCGTTATTCGCCGTCGCTCAGGCATCGGTGTTATCAACCCGTGGCCTGACGGCGGCGCTCATGCCGCTGCGAATGGCTCCTGGGCTCAGGCGGGCTGTTCGCCCTGCCAGGTATCGATCGCTTCCTGCGCCGCACGGAACGCATCGATCGCCGCCGGCACCCCGGCATAGATCGCGCAGTGCAGCAGTGCCTCGCGGATTTCCTCCACCGTGCAGCCGTTGTTCAGCGCACCGCGCACGTGCCCCTTGAGTTCCTGCGGGCATTTCAGGGCGGTTAGGGCGGCCAGGGTAATCAGGCTGCGGGTCTTGCGCGGCAGCGCCTCGCGGGCCCAGACCGAGCCCCAGGCATGCTCGTTGACGAAGTCCTGCAATGGCTGGGTGAAGGCGGTGGCGTTGCCCATGGCGCGCTCGACGAAGGCGTCGCCCATGACTTCACGTCGGATCTCCAGGCCGGTCTTGCCTTGTTCGCTCATCGGAAGGTTCCTGTCGTGGGTAGAAGGTGGCTCAATCCAGCGACTCTATCCGAACCGGCGCCACGCCGCTGCGGATCATACCCAGGCCTTCGGCGGCCTTGCGTGATACATCGATGATCCGTCCGCGGCGGAACGGCCCGCGATCGTTGATCCGCACCACCACGCTGCGGCGGTTGTCGAGGTTGGTTACCCGCACGCGGGTACCGAACGGCAACGTGCGGTGGGCAGCGGTCATTGCGTTGGGGTTGTAGCGCTCGCCGCTGGCGGTACGCAGGCCTGCGTGGCGGCTGCCATAGTAGGAGGCTTCGCCGGTATCCGCGGAACCGCTGCCGGCGAGGCTGGAGCAGCCGGCGAGGAACAGGGGCAGGACGGCGAGGGCGACGCGCGCGGCGGCGGATGGGGTGGGCATGGACAACAGGCTCCTGGCGGACAAGAAGACGCCGGGCGAACCCGGCGTCTGGCTTTGACTCACGCTTCGAGCTTTTTCTTCAGCAACTCGTTCACCTGCTGCGGGTTGGCCTTGCCTTTCGAGGCCTTCATCGCCTGGCCGACGAAGAAGCCGAACATCTTGCCGCGCTTGGCCTCGTCGGCGGCGCGGTACTGCTCGACCTGCTCGGCGTTGGCCGCCAGCACCTCGTCGAGCATCTTCTCGATGGCGCCACTGTCGGTGACCTGCTTCAGGCCCTTGGCCTCGATGATCTGGTCGGCGGAACCCTCGCCGTTGGCCATGGCTTCGAAGACCATCTTGGCGATCTTGCCGGAGATGGTGTTGTCCTTGATGCGCAGGATCATGCCGCCCAGTTGCTCGGCGGACACCGGAGACTGCTCGATCTCCAGGCCGTCCTTGTTGAGCAGGCTGCCCAGCTCGACCATCACCCAGTTGGCCGCCAGCTTGGCGTCGCCGCAGATGCCCTGGACCTTCTCGAAGTAGTCGGCCATCTCGCGGCTGGCGGACAGCACGCTGGCATCGTAGGCGGACAGGCCGTACTGGCTCTCGAAGCGTTCGCGCTTCTGCACCGGCAGTTCCGGCAGTTGCTCGCGCAGCTTCGCCAGGTACTCGGGCTCGATGACCACCGGCAGCAGGTCGGGACAGGGGAAGTAACGGTAGTCGTTGGCTTCTTCCTTGCCGCGCATGGAGCGGGTCTCGTCCTTGTTCGGGTCGTACAGGCGGGTTTCCTGGACCACCTTGCCGCCGTCCTCGATCAGCTCGATCTGGCGCTGGATCTCGTGGTTGATCGCCTTCTCGATGAAGCGGAAGGAGTTGACGTTCTTGATCTCGGCGCGGGTGCCGAATTCAGCCTGGCCCTTCGGTCGTACCGAGACGTTGCAGTCGCAGCGCAGCGAGCCCTCGGCCATGTTGCCGTCGCAGATGCCCAGGTAGCGCACCAGGGCGTGGATCGCCTTGACGTAGGCCACGGCTTCCTTGGCGCTGCGGATGTCCGGCTCGGAAACGATCTCCAGCAACGGCGTGCCGGCGCGGTTCAGGTCGATGCCGCTCATGCCCTGGAAGTCTTCGTGCAGGCTCTTGCCGGCGTCCTCCTCCAGGTGCGCGCGGGTGATGCCGATGCGCTTGGTGGTGCCGTCTTCCAGGGTGATGTCGAGATGGCCCTTGCCGACGATGGGATGGTCCATCTGGCTGGTCTGGTAGCCCTTCGGCAGGTCGGGGTAGAAGTAGTTCTTGCGGGCGAACACGTTCTGCCGGTCGATCCGTGCGTCGATCGCCAGGCCGAACAGGCAGGCCATGCGTACGGCCTCCTCGTTGAGCACCGGCAGGGTGCCCGGCATGGCCAGGTCGACCAGGCTGGCTTGGGTATTCGGCGCGGCGCCGAAGGCGGTCGAGCTGCCGGAGAAGATCTTCGATTGGGTGGCGAGCTGTGCGTGGATTTCCAGCCCGATCACGGTTTCCCATTGCATGTGGTGTTCCTCAATCCTTCTGTGCCTGCGCAGTCCCGCTGCCGACCCTGCGGGTCGCCCTCTCCGCGCCGGGAGAGGGGAGGGGACTGCGTGGCGTTGCCATGGCTTAGAAGCCGGCCGGGGTGCGGGTGTGCCAGTCGCTGACCTGCTGGTACTGGTGCGCGACGTTGAGCAGGCGGCCTTCCTGGAAGTAGGGCGCGAGCAACTGGACACCCACCGGCAGGCCGTCGACGAAGCCGGCGGGCATGGACAGCCCCGGCAGGCCGGCGAGGTTGGCGGTGATGGTGTAGATGTCTTCCAGGTACTGGGAAACCGGGTCGTCGTTCTTCTCGCCGATCTTCCAGGCCGGGTTCGGCGTGGTCGGGCCGAGGATCACGTCCACTTCGGCAAAGGCGCTGACGAAGTCGTTCTTGATCAGCCGGCGAATCTTCTGAGCCTGCAGGTAATAGGCATCGTAGTAGCCGGCCGAGAGTGCGTAGGTGCCGACCATGATGCGGTTCTTCACTTCGCTGCCGAAGCCTTCCGCGCGCGAGCGCTTGTACAGGTCTTCCAGGTTCTGCGGGGCGTCGCAACGATAGCCATAGCGCACGCCGTCGAAGCGCGACAGGTTGGAGGACGCCTCGGCCGGCGCGATCACGTAGTAGGCTGGGATGGCGTGCTGCATGTTCGGCAGGGAAATGTCCTTCACCGTGGCGCCGAGCGTCTTCAGCTCCTCGACTACGGCCAGCACCGCGTCTGCGATGCGGCTGTCGAGGCCGGCGCCGAAGTATTCCCGCGGCAGGCCGATGCGCAGGCCGCTCAGCGGCTTCTGCAGGGCGGCCAGGTAGTCGTCCACCGGCTGTTCGACGCTGGTCGAGTCCTTCGGATCGAATCCGGCCATCACCCCCAGCATCAGCGCGCAGTCCTCGGCGGTGCGCGCCAGCGGGCCGCCCTGGTCGAGGCTGGAGGCGTAGGCGATCATGCCCCAGCGGGAAACCCGGCCGTAGGTTGGCTTGATCCCGGTGAGGTTGGTCAGCGCCGCCGGTTGGCGGATCGAGCCGCCGGTATCGGTGCCGGTGGCGGCCGGCAGCAGGCGCGCGGCGACTGCCGCGGCGGAACCGCCGGAGGAGCCGCCCGGCACGCGGTCGAGGCTCCAGGGGTTCTTCACCGCGCCGTAGTGGCTGGACTGGTTCGACGAGCCCATGGCGAATTCATCCATGTTCAGCTTGCCGAGGGTAACGGCGCCGGCGGCGGTGAGCTTCTCGACCACGGTGGCGTCGTAGGGCGAGACGAAGTTGTCGAGCATCTTCGAACCGCAGCTGGTGCGTACGCCCTGGGTGCAGAACAGGTCCTTGTGGGCGATCGGCGCGCCGAGCAGGGCGCCGTTCTCGCCGTTGGCGCGCCGTTCGTCGGCTGCCTTGGCCTGGGCGATGGCCAGGTCGTCGGTGATGCTGATGAAACTGTTGAGCTGGGGATCCAGCTGCCGGATGCGACCGAGCAGGGTGCGGGTCAGCTCTTCGGCGGAAAATTGCTTGTCGGCGAGGGCGCGGGCGATCTCGGCGAGGGTCAATTGATGCAGCATGTGTCCGCGTCCTTATGACTCGATGACTTTCGGAACCAGGTACAGACCTTCTTCCACGGCGGGGGCGATGGTCTGGTAGGCGTCGCGGTGATCGGTCTCGGTGACCGCGTCCGGGCGCAGGCGCTGGGTGGCTTCCAGCGGATGGGCGAGCGGTTCGACGCCGCTGGTGTCGACCGCCTGCATCTGGTCGATCAGGCCGAGGATGTTGTTCAGGGTCTCGGTGGTGCGCGGAAGATCGGCCTCGCTCAGGCCCAGGCGGGCGAGATGGGCGATTTTTTCCACGTCGGAGCGTTCAAGCGCCATCGGGAGTCTCCAGCAAAAGCGGCCTTGGAAGGGCGGCGGGGCGCCATGCGTTATATAAGGCAGGGAACGGATGCCGCGGTCGGCGGTCTAATTCCGCCTGGACGGGCCTTGTGGGGCCGGGAAAAGCCTGCAATTTAGCATATTGCCCGCCTTGCCCAAAATCCCCGTCGTTGTTAGAGTTTGCCGCACTTTTTTACCCGCGTATTTTTCACCCACGCTTCGCCTAGGGTTTCTTTCCCATGTTCAAAAAATTGCGTGGCATGTTTTCCAGCGATCTGTCGATCGACCTGGGTACTGCCAATACCCTTATTTATGTGCGCGAGCGCGGCATCGTCCTGAACGAACCGTCCGTGGTCGCCATTCGCAGCCATGGCAGCCAGAAGAGCGTCGTCGCCGTGGGCACCGAGGCCAAGCGCATGCTCGGCCGTACCCCGGGCAACATCGCCGCCATCCGTCCGATGAAAGACGGCGTGATCGCGGATTTCAGCGTCTGCGAGAAGATGCTGCAGTACTTCATCAACAAGGTCCACGAGAACAGCTTCCTGCAGCCCAGCCCACGCGTGCTGATCTGCGTGCCGTGCAAGTCCACCCAGGTTGAGCGCCGGGCCATCCGCGAATCCGCCCTGGGCGCCGGCGCCCGCGAGGTGTTCCTGATCGAAGAGCCGATGGCTGCCGCCATCGGCGCCGGCCTGCCGGTCGAGGAGGCCCGCGGCTCGATGGTCGTAGACATCGGCGGCGGCACTACCGAGATCGCCCTGATTTCCCTCAACGGTGTTGTCTACGCCGAATCCGTCCGCGTCGGCGGCGACCGCTTCGACGAAGCCATCGTCACCTACGTGCGCCGCAACTACGGCAGCCTGATCGGCGAATCCACCGCCGAGCGCATCAAGCAGGAGATCGGCACCGCCTTCCCGGGCGGCGACGTTCGCGAAGTCGACGTCCGCGGCCGTAACCTGGCCGAAGGCGTACCGCGCAGCTTCACCCTGAACTCCAACGAGGTCCTCGAGGCCCTGCAGGAGTCCCTGGCGACCATCGTCCAGGCGGTCAAGAGCGCCCTCGAGCAATCGCCGCCGGAGCTGGCCTCGGATATCGCCGAGCGCGGCCTGGTGTTGACCGGCGGTGGCGCGCTGCTGCGCGACCTGGACAAGCTGCTGGCACAGGAAACCGGCCTGCCGGTGATCGTCGCCGAGGAGCCGCTGACCTGCGTGGCTCGCGGCGGTGGCCGTGCGCTGGAGATGATGGACCGCCACTCCATGGACCTGCTCTCCACCGAGTAAGGTGGCGAGCATCGTCGCCTAGGAGCGGATCATCAAACCGCTATTCTCCAAAGGCCCGTCGCTGGGCGTTCGCCTGTTGGTGCTGGCCGTGCTGTCGGTCAGCCTGATGGTGGTGGACGCCCGGTTCGACTATCTGGAGCCCGTCCGTAGCAAGCTGGGGATGGTGCTCACACCTTTCTACGGCCTGGCGGAAATGCCGGTGCGCGCCTGGGAAGGCGTGCGCGACCAGTTCAGCAGCCGTAGCGAGCTGATCGCCGAGAACGAACGCCTCAAGGCCGAGTCCCTGCTGATGCAGCGCCGGGTGCAGAAACTCGCCGCGCTCACCGAGCAGAACGTGCGCCTGCGCGAGCTGCTCAATTCCGCCGCGCTGGTCGACGACAAGGTACTGGTCAGCGAGCTGATCGGCGTCGATCCGAACCCCTTCACCCAACGCATCATGATCGACAAGGGCGAGAACGACGGCGTCTTCGTCGGCCAGCCGGTGCTCGATGCCAGCGGCCTGATGGGCCAGGTGGTCGAGGTGATGCCCTATACCGCGCGGGTCCTGCTGCTCACCGACACCACCCACAGTATCCCGGTGCAGGTCAATCGCAACGGCCTGCGCGCCATCGCCGTCGGCACCGGCAATCCCGAGCGCCTGGAATTGCGCTACGTCGCCGACACCGCCGACATCAAGGAAGGCGACCTACTGGTCAGCTCCGGCCTGGGGCAACGCTTCCCCGCCGGCTATCCGGTGGCCACGGTCAAGGAAGTGATCCACGATTCCGGCCAGCCGTTCGCCGTGGTGCGCGCGGTGCCGACCGCGAAGATGAACCGTAGCCGCTACGTGCTGCTGGTGTTCAGCGACAGCCGCACCCCGGAACAGCGCGCCAACGACGCCGCCGAGGCCCAGGAAGAGGCGGACAAGAAAGCCGCCGCCGGCGCCCAGGCGCCCCAGCCTGCCGCGCAACCGGTCGCCGCGCCGTCGCCGGCCACCCCGGCAGCCCAGGGCGCTGCGCAGCAGCCCGCCGCCGCGCCCGCGCCAGCTCCCACGCAGCCTGCCGCTCCGGCGGCGAACGGGGGGCGCCGCTGATGGCTCGCGCGACCCAGGGTTCGAACAATGTCTGGGTGATCTGGCTGAGCCTGCTGGTCGGGCTAGTGCTGGCCGTAGCGCCGATGCCTACCTTCACCGAGATCGGCCGCCCGCTGTGGCTGGCGATGCTGCTGACCTACTGGGTGTTGCTGCTGCCCGAGCGCGTCGGGATGGTCACCGCCTGGCTGCTCGGCCTGGCCCAGGACGTGCTCTACGGCAACCTGCTCGGGCAGAACGCGCTGATCCTCGGCCTGATCACCTTCCTCGTGCTGTCCCTGCACCAGCGCCTGCGCATGTTCCCGGCCTGGCAGCAGTGCCTGGTGCTGGTGGTGGTCTACGGCCTGGCGCAGCTGCTCCAGCTCTGGCTCAACGCCCTGACCGGCAATCGTCCGCCGACCCTGACCTTCCTGCTCCCGGCCCTGGTCAGCGCGCTGCTCTGGCCCTGGGTGTACGCCCTGCTGCAGTTCGTCCGCCTGCGTCTCAACGTGAGGTAGGTCCGCTTCGCAGCTATGCTGCGGCGGATATCGTCATTCTTCGAAACGGGTGATCGGCGCATCGCCCGACGCGTTTCCCGGGAGCCTCCATGCCGTCGCTGTATCTCGCCTCCACCTCGCCCCGTCGCCGTGAACTGCTGACCCAGATCGGCGTGCCGCTGTCCGTGCTCGCCACCGCTATCGACGAGTCCCCCTTGCCGAACGAAGCGCCCGCCGCCTACGTCGAGCGCCTGGCGCGCGGCAAGGCGGCCGCCGGGCTGGCTATGCTGGAAGGGCGCGGCGAGGACGGTTGTGTCCTGGGCGCGGATACCTCGGTGGTGATCGACGGGCGAATTCTCGGCAAGCCCGTGGACCAGGCCGACGGGCTGGCCATGCTGGCTGCGCTGTCCGGGCGCGAACACCAGGTTCTCACCGCCGTGGCCCTGGCCGCCGCTGGCGGCGTCGAGGCGCGGGTGGTGGAGTGCCGGGTGCGCTTCCGCCAGGTCGCTCCGGAAGAAGCGCTGCGCTACTGGCAGAGCGGCGAGCCGGCGGACAAGGCAGGCGGATATGCGATCCAGGGCCTCGGGGCGATATTCGTCAGTCGCATCGAAGGCAGTTACAGTGCGGTGGTCGGGCTGCCTTTGTGTGAAACTGCGGAACTGTTGAGGGAATTCGGCATCCCTTGCTGGCAGCCCGTGGGTGGCAACCCGCCGTAACGCCTAACGCGCCGAAATAAGGACAGTGGACGCATGAGCGAAGAGATCCTGATCAATATCACGCCGATGGAGTCGCGCGTGGCGGTGGTGGAAAACGGCGTCCTGCAGGAAGTGCATGTCGAACGCACCCAGCGGCGCGGCATCGTCGGCAATATCTACAAGGGGCGGGTGGTACGGGTACTGCCGGGGATGCAGGCGGCGTTCGTCGACATCGGCCTGGAACGTGCGGCGTTCATCCATGCCGCCGAGATATCCAATCGCGAAGGCAGTGCCGTGGAAAGCATCAGTGCCCTGGTCCATGAGGGGCAGGCGCTGGTGGTGCAGGTGACCAAGGATCCGATCGGCACCAAGGGCGCACGGCTGACCACCCACCTGTCGATTCCTTCGCGCTATCTGGTGTACATGCCGCGCACCAGTCATGTCGGGATATCCCTGCGGATCGAGGACGAAGTCGAGCGCGAGCGCCTGAAGAAGGTGGTGGCCGACTGCGTGGCGGCGGAAGGCATCGAGGGGCAGGGCGGCTTCATTCTGCGCACCGCTGCGGAAGGTGCGGGCGAGGACGAGATTCTCGCCGACATCCGCTACCTTCGCCGGCTATGGGACCAGATTGCCGCGCAGATCCAGACCGTCGGCGCGCCTTCGGTGATCTACGAAGACCTGTCCCTGGCGATCCGTACCCTGCGCGACCTGGTGAACCCGCGGATCGAGAAGATCCGCATCGACTCGCGAGAGAACTTCCAGAAGATCACTTCCTTCGTCGAAGAATTGATGCCGGAGATTTCCGATCGCCTCGAACATTACCCGGGCGAGCGACCGATCTTCGATCTCTACGGCGTCGAGGACGAAATCCAGAAAGCCCTGGAGCGCAAGGTACTGCTGAAGTCCGGCGGCTACCTGATCGTCGATCCGACCGAGGCGATGACCACCATCGACGTGAACACCGGCGCCTTCGTCGGCCATCGCAACCTCGAGGAAACCATCTTCAAGACCAACCTCGAGGCGGCCACCGCGATCGCCCGCCAGCTGCGCCTGCGCAACCTGGGCGGGATCATCATCATCGACTTCATCGACATGGAGGACGAGGAGCATCGCCGGCAGGTCCTGCGCACCCTGGAGAAGCAACTGGAGCGCGACCACGCGAAGACCAACATCATCGGCATCACCGAGTTGGGCCTGGTGCAGATGACCCGCAAGCGCACCCGCGAAAGCCTGGTGCAGATCCTCTGCGAGCCGTGCCCCTGCTGCCAGGGACGCGGCATGCTGAAGACTGCGGAAACCACCTGCTACGAGATTTTCCGTGAGATCCTCCGCGAGGCGCGTGCCTACCAGGCCGACTCCTACCTGGTGCTGGCCAACCAGAAGGTGGTGGACCGGCTGCTCGACGAGGAGTCGGGTAACGTCGCCGATCTCGAGGCGTTCATCGGCCGCACCATCAAGTTCCAGGTCGAGGCGATGTACTCGCAGGAGCAATATGACGTGGTCCTGCTCTGAGGCGTATGGCTGAAATGGCGGATGTGGGAAGCCTCGGAACGCGACTGCTACGGATCGTCCTGGGTCTGTGCGCCCTGGTACTGGTGCTGCTGGCGCTGTACGTCAGCCTTGGCCGGCAACTGGTGCCGCTGGTGGCCGAATACCGCCAGCAGCTGGAGGACGAAGCTGGCAAGCAACTCGGCATACCGGTGCGGATTGCCGAACTGACGGGCTCCTGGCGCGGCTTCGAGCCTCTGGTGGTAGCGCGCGACATTCAGGTCGGCGACGGCGAACAGAGTCTGCGCCTGGCGCGGGTGCGGCTGGCGCCGGACCTGCTCGGCAGCCTGCTGGCGCGCCAGGTGCGGATCGGCAGCCTGGAGCTGGAGGGACTCAAGCTGACCCTGCGCGAAGGCGAGGATGGCCAGTGGAGCCTGGATGGCCTGCCGCACAGCGACAAGCCCAGCGATCCCCGGAAACTCCTGCAATTCCTGCTGCAGACCCAACGCATCTCGCTGCTGGACAGTCAACTGGAGGTGGCGCCGCGGGGAAGCGCAGCGCTGTCGCTCAGCGCGGTCGGCGCGACCCTGCGCAGTTCATCGGTCGGTGGGCAGAGTCTCGATGCCCGCCTGCAACTGCCGGATGGCCAACCCCTGGCGCTGCACGCCGAAGGGCGGATCGACAGCGAGGACTGGCCGCGCAGCAGCGCCAGGTTCTATCTCAGCCTGCCGCAGAGCGACTGGGCACAATGGTTGCCGGCCGGTCTGACCCAGGAATGGACGATCGTCCGGGCCAAGGCCGGCGGCGACTTCTGGTTCGACTGGCGCGACGGCAAGGCGCAACGGCTGGTGGCACGGCTGCTGGCGCCGCAGTTGAAGGCGTCGTATGCCGCGCGCAAGCCGGTGGAAATCAACGACCTGGGCATGAACCTGTTCTTCGATCGCGAAGCGCAGGGCTGGAAGGTTCGGGTCGGCGACCTGGCGGCGAATTTCGGCGAGCAGCGCTGGGGCGAGGTGGAGTTGCTGTTGCGTCGCGACCAGCAGAACAACGAGCCACACTGGAAGCTGCAGGCCGACCGCGTCGACCTGACGCCCCTGGTGCCGGCGATAGAAGCGCTGGCGCCGCTGCCGGACGCGGCGGCGGAGTGGGTGGCGGGCCTGAAGCCGAAGGGCATCCTGCACAACCTGAACGCCGATTTCTGGCCGCAGCGGGAGGTGCCCGAGCGGGTCAGCTACGCGACCAACCTGGAAAAGGTCGGTATCTCGGCGTTCCATGAGGTTCCGGCAGTGGAAAATGTCAGCGGCACCTTGACCGGCACCCTGGCTGGAGGCCAGCTCGACGCATCGGCGCAGGATTTCATGCTGCACCTGGCCAAGGTGTTTCCCGAGCCGTGGCGCTACCGCGAGGCCCGCACGCGGATGTTCTGGAGCCTGGACGACCGCGCCTTCACCCTCGGCAGCCACCTGATGCGGGTCGAGGGCGAGGAGGGCCGCCTGGCCGGCGACATGCTGATCCGCCTGATGCGCGATCCCGGCGCTGAAGACTACATGGACCTGCAGGTCGGCCTCAGCGACGGCGACGCGCGCTTCACCGCCAAGTACCTGCCGACCCAGTTGCCGGGAATGAACAAAAGCCTGGCGAACTGGTTGAAGACGGCGATCCGCAGTGGCCATGTCGAGCAGGGCTACTTCCAGTGGCAGGGCTCGCTGAATCGCGGCGCGGCGGCCGAAGCCCACGTCATGAACCTCTACTTCAAGGTCCGCGACGGCGAGCTGGCCTACCAGCCCGGCTGGCCCGCCTTGAGCAAAACGGTCGGCGAGGTGTTCGTCGAGGATTCCGGAGTCCGCGTGCTGGCCTCCAGCGGGAATCTGCTGAATTCCCGGGTCAGCGACGTCAAGGTCGACATTCCCCTCGGCCGTCCGGGACAGACGCCGCACCTGTATGTGGATGGGGCCGTCGACAGTAACCTGAAGGACGGCATCAAGCTGCTCCAGGAAGCGCCGATCCCGACCCGCAAGATCTTCGCCGGCTGGGAGGGCGATGGGCCCTTGCAGGGCCACCTGAAGCTGGATATTCCGCTGGACCACGACGAGGCCGGCAAGACCGGGGTGGTCGTGGATTTCTCCACCGTGGGCGCGACCCTGAAGATGCCCAGTCCGAAGCTGGATATGAGCGAAGTGAAGGGCGACTTCCGTTTCGACCTGGCCAAGGGCCTGAGCGCCCCGGCGGTGCAGGCCCGGGTGCTGGGCAGCGAGGTACGCGGGCGGATCGTCGCCGAGGGGCGCGGCGATGCGCGCACGCGCTTGCTGCTCAACGGCCAGGTGGCGGTCAAGTCGCTGAGCGACTGGCTCGGCGCTGGCCAGCGTCCGTTGCCGGTCTCGGGACGCCTGCCGTTCCAGCTCAACCTGCTGCTGGATGGCAAGGACAGCCAATTGCAGATCGATTCGGATCTCAAGGGCGCCGTCGTCGACCTGCCGGCGCCGTTCGGCAAGACGGCCGCCCAGGCGCGGCCGACCCAATGGCGGATGACCCTGGATGGCGCCGAACGACGTTACTGGGCGCGTTACGACGGCCTAGCCAGCCTGGCCTATGCGGCCCCGGCGGACAAGCCGCTGAACGGACGCGGCGCCCTGCGCCTGGGCGGTGACCCGGCGTTGCTGCCCTCGGCACAGGGGCTGCGGGTGCGCGGGCGTCTGGCGGAACTGGACTGGGACGCCTGGCAGGCCACCCTGAAGCGCTACGGCAACGGCGACCAGGCCGCCAGTAGCGCTGCGGGCCTGCTGCGCGGCGCCGACCTGCGCATCGACAGCTTCAAGGGCTTCGGCCAGGAGCTGAAGAACCTGACCGTCGACCTGGCCCGCCAGGAGCGGGCCTGGCAACTGGTGCTGGTCAGCGACCTCGCATCGGGGCGCCTGGTCCTGCCGGATGCCAGGGGCGCGCCGATCGTGGTCGATCTGGACCGCCTGAACCTGCCGAAGTCGACCCTTCCCGACGAGAACAAGGTGGAGGACTCGGACCCGCTGGCCGCCGTCGATCCGCGCAGCCTGCCGGCGGTAGACGTGAAGATCGGCCAGGTCGCCCTCGGTGGCCAGCCGCTGGGCGCCTGGAGCCTGAAGGTACGGCCGGGCAGCAACGGCGTGGCGTTCAACGACCTGGACCTCGACCTGCGTGGCCTGCACGTCAACGGCAGCCTGCGTTGGGACGGCAGTCCGGGCAATACCCGCAGCACCTATCAGGGCCGGATCGAGGGCAAGAACCTGGCGGATGTGCTCAAGGCCTGGAATTTCGCGCCGAGTGCCACCAGCGAACGTTTCCGCATGGATATCAACGGCCAGTGGCCGGGATCGCCGGCCTACATGGCCCTGAAGCGCTTCAGCGGCAGCATGGATGCATCGCTGCGCAAGGGGCAGTTCGTCGAGGTCGAAGGCAGCGCCCAGGCGCTGCGAGTGTTTGGCCTGCTCAATTTCAACGCGATCAACCGCCGGCTGCGCCTGGATTTCTCGGACATCCTCGGCAAGGGACTGAGCTATGACCGGGTGAAGGGGGTTCTCTCCGCCACCGACGGCGTCTACGTCACCCGCGAGCCGCTGAAGCTGGAAGGACCGTCGAGCAACCTGGAGTTGAACGGTACCCTGGACCTGGCTCACGATCGGATCGACGCCAAGCTGCTGGTGACCTTGCCATTGACCAACAACCTGACCCTGGCGGCACTGATAGTCGGCGGTCCGGCGGTCGGCGGCGCGGTCTTCGTCGTCGACAAGTTGCTCGGCGACCGGGTCTCGCGCTTCGCCAGCGTGCAATACAGCGTCAAGGGCCCCTGGCAGGATCCGAAGATCAGCTTCGACAAGCCATTCGAGAAGCCCCGCTGAGCGGCGCCCGGTGCCGCGACGCGGCGCTTTCGTCCGCAAGGAGGAAACCATGTCCATTGCCGTGATCCAGATGGTCAGCCAGGACGACGTGACGGCCAACCTGGCCGCCGCCCGTCGCCTGCTGGAACAGGCCGCCGAGGGCGGGGCGCGGCTCGCCGTGCTACCGGAAAACTTCGCCGCCATGGGCCGGCGCGACCTGGCCGAACTGGGGCGCGCCGAGGCGCGGGGGAACGGGCCTATCCTGCCGTGGTTGAATTCCGCCGCTCGCGACCTCAGGTTGTGGATAGTCGCCGGAACGTTGCCGCTGCCGCCGGATGGGCAACCCGAGGCGAAGGCGAATGCCTGTTCGCTGCTGATCGACGAGCACGGAGAGCGGGTCGCCCGCTACGACAAGCTGCACCTGTTCGATGTGGATGTAGCCGATGCGCGGGGCCGCTATCGTGAATCCGACGACTATGCTTTCGGTCAGAAGATCGTGGTGGCGGATACGCCGGTCGGCCGCCTCGGCCTGACGGTCTGCTACGACCTGCGTTTTCCGGAGCTCTATACCGCCCTGCGCGAGGCCGGCGCGGAACTGATCACGGCGCCGTCGGCGTTCACCGCGGTGACCGGCGCGGCGCACTGGCAGGTACTGGTCCGCGCCCGCGCCATCGAGACCCAGTGCTACCTGCTGGCGGCCGGACAGGGTGGCGTTCACCCACGGGGCCGGGAGACGTTCGGCCATTCGGCCATCGTCGATCCCTGGGGCCGGGTCCTGGCCGAGCGGCCGCAGGGCGAAGCGGTGCTGCTGGCGGTGCGCGACGCCGCAGAACAGGCGGATATCCGCCGGCGCATGCCGGTGGTGGCGCACAGACGATTTTTCCCGCCGGCCGAACCGCGGCCGGCGCGTACGGAGTGAATATGAGCGAGTTGTTGTCATCCGTCAGCCAGCAATTGCTGGCCCCCGGTGGTCTGGAACTGGACAGCCTGCCCGGCATTCTTCATGAACTGAACGGCCCGGGCATCGATGCCGCCGACCTGTATTTCCAGAGTCAGGTCTCCGAGTCGTGGATGCTCGAGGACGGCATCGTCAAGGAAGGCAGCTTCAATCTCGACCAGGGTGTCGGGGTACGCGCGCAATCGGGCGAGAAGACCGGCTTCGCCTATAGCAATGCGATCACCGCCGAGGCGTTGAAACAGGCCGCGGTGGCGGCCCGTTCGATTTCCCGTGCGGGACAGAACGGCAGCGTGCAGGCGTTCAAGGCCGTGGTGCCGGCTCGCCTGTACGCCGGCGAGAACCCGCTGGACGTGCTCAGCCGTGCCGAGAAGGTCGAGTTGCTGAAGCAGATCGACGCCGCTACCCGTGCGCTCGATCCCCGCATCCAGCAGGTCACGGTGAGCATGGCCGGCGTCTGGGAGCAGATCCTGGTAGCGGCCAGCGACGGTTCTCTGGCCGCCGACATTCGTCCGCTGGTGCGTTTCAACGTCAGCGTGATCGTCGAACAGAACGGCCGACGCGAACGCGGCGGCCACGGCGGCGGCGGTCGCACCGACTATCGCTATTTCCTCCAGGAGGATCGCGCCATGGGCTACGCCCGCGAGGCCCTGCGCCAGGCGCTGGTCAACCTCGAGGCGATTCCCGCGCCGGCCGGCACCCTGCCGGTGGTGATGGGCGCGGGATGGTCCGGGGTCCTGCTCCACGAAGCGGTCGGCCACGGCCTGGAGGGCGACTTCAACCGCAAGGGCAGCTCCGCCTACAGCGGCCGGGTCGGCGAAAAGGTCGCCTCGAGCCTGTGCACCATCGTCGACGACGGCACCCTGGCCGGGCGTCGCGGCTCGCTGAGCGTGGATGACGAAGGCACGCCGAGCAACTGCAACGTGCTGATCGAGAACGGCGTGCTCAAGGGCTACATGCAGGACAAGCTCAACGCCCGCCTGATGGGGGTGGCGCGCACCGGTAACGGCCGCCGCGAGTCCTACGCGCACCTGCCGATGCCACGCATGACCAACACCTACATGCTGGCCGGCGAGAGCGATCCGCAGGAAATCATCGCCTCGGTGGAGAAGGGTATCTACTGCGCCAACCTCGGCGGTGGCCAGGTCGATATCACCAGCGGCAAGTTCGTGTTCTCCACCAGCGAGGCCTACCTGATCGAGAACGGCAGGATCACCACCCCGGTGAAAGGCGCCACCCTGATCGGCAACGGTCCGGAAGCGATGAGCCGGGTGTCCATGGTCGGCAACGACCTGGCCCTGGACAGTGGCGTGGGAACCTGCGGGAAGGACGGTCAGTCGGTGCCGGTCGGCGTCGGCCAGCCGACCCTGAAGATCGATGCGATCACCGTCGGCGGCACCGGCGCCTGAGGCATGGCCCGGGCGCCGGCGCGGCGAAACCTAGCGCAGGCCGCGCTTGGTTTCGTCCAGCTCGCGGATGTACTTGAACACTTTGCGTGCGGCGGCCGGCGGTTTGTTGTGCGCGGCCTCGTGCTGGGCGTGGCGGACCAGGCCGCGCAGGTGCTGGCGATCGCACTCGGGGAACTCCCCGACGAAGGCGTCGAGCGCTGCGTCGCCGCCGGCGATCAACTGGTCGCGCCAACGTTCGAGGGCATGGAAACGTTCGTTGTACTGGCGGGTGGAGGAGTCCACCTGGTCGATGAGGGCGACGATGGCGTCCACGTCCTGGTCGCGCATCAGTTTGCCGATGTACTGGATATGCCGTTTGCGGGCGATGTGCGCCTTGTGCTTCGGCGCCTCGAGCAGCGCCTTGCGTAGCGGGTCGGTGAGCGGCAGGCGCTCCAGCAACTGCGGTTGCAGGGTGGTCAGGCGCTCGCCGAGGTCCTGCAGGGCATGCAACTCGCGTTTGATCTGCGACTTGCTCTTCTCTTCGAATTGCGAGTCGTCGTCGTGAAATTCAGCCATGGTGGTGGTCCAGTAGAAAACGCCGCCATGATAACGAGTCAGGGGCCGCTTGTCCGGCCCGGCCACGTCAACAGGAGAGTCAACAGATGAGTCTACATGCCGCGGCAGTCGGTCCCTCCGTGCTTCCGGACCTTCGCGAGCAGGTCGAGCAGATCATCGCCGAGGCCCGCCGCCAGGGCGCCAGTGCCTGCGAAGTGGCGGTGTCGCTGGAGCAGGGCCTGTCCACCAGCGTGCGCCAGGGCGAGGTGGAAACCGTCGAGTTCAACCGTGACCAAGGTTTCGGCATCACCCTCTACGCAGGCCAGCGCAAGGGCTCGGCGAGCACCTCGGCGACCGGCGAGGCGGCCATCCGCGAGACGGTGGCGGCGGCGCTGGCGATCGCCCGCCATACCTCCGAGGACGAATGCGCCGGTCTCGCCGATGCCGCGTTGATGGCCCGCGAGTTGCCCGAGCTGGACCTCTATCATCCATGGAGCCTGAGTCCCGAGCAGGCCGTGGAACGTGCCCTGGCTTGCGAGGCAGCGGCGTTCGCCGCCGACAAGCGGGTGACCAAGGCCGACGGCACCACCCTGAATACCCACCAGGGCTGCCGGGTATACGGTAACAGCCACGGTTTCATCGGTGGTTACGCCAGCACCCGGCACAGCCTCAGCTGCGTGATGATCGCCGAGGGCGAAGGACAGATGCAGCGTGACTATTGGTATGACGTCAACCGCCGTGGTGAGGCCTTGGCCAGCGCCGAGTCGATCGGCCGGCGCGCCGCCGAGCGCGCCGCCAGCCGACTGGGCGCGCGGCCGGTGCAGACCGCCGAAGTGCCGGTGCTGTTCGCTCCGGAAATCGCTGTTGGCCTGTTCGGCCATTTCCTCGGGGCGATCTCAGGCGGCAGCCTGTATCGCAAGTCATCCTTCCTCGAAGGCGCGCTGGGCCAGCGCCTGTTTCCCGAGTGGCTGAGCATCGACGAGCGGCCGCACCTGGTCGGCGCGCTCGGCAGCGCCAGCTTCGATAGCGACGGCCTGGCGACCTATGCCAAGCCATTCGTCGAGAACGGCGAGCTGGTGTCCTATGTCCTGGGCACCTATTCCGGGCGCAAGCTCGGCCTGCCGAGCACGGCCAACGCCGGCGGCGTGCATAACCTGTTCGTCAGCCATGGCGACGAGGACCAGGCCGCTCTCATACGCAGGATGGGGCGTGGCCTGCTGGTCACCGAGTTGATGGGGCAGGGCGTCAACCTGGTGACCGGCGATTATTCCCGCGGCGCCGCCGGCTACTGGGTCGAGAACGGCGAGATCCAGTTCCCGGTCCAGGAAGTCACCATCGCCGCCAACCTGCGCGACCTGTTCCGCCGTATCGTCGCGGTCGGCAAGGACATCGAACGGCGCGGCAACCTGCATACCGGTTCTGTACTGGTCGAGTCGATGATGGTGGCCGGGCGCTGAGGCCGGGTTTCCCTCTATAAAACGCCAGCGCTCGTCGCTGGCGTTTTCGTTTCCGCCTGTTCAATTGTCCGCCTCTATGGGGACCATGCTTGTCTTTTGCCAAGAAGAAAACAATAATCAATCTCATTATCGTCTGGTGAGGTTGCCATGTCCTTCGAGGCGCACGACCCGCAAGCATTGGATCACTGGTACTGGCTGGGCACGCAGATCCGCTGCGCGCTCGATCCCGACGAGCCGCGCCTGCTCGACCAGTACCTCGGCGAGGCGCGCTATCTCGCCGGTTGGGAAGGTGTGGCCGCCTGGCCGCTGTTCGAGAAAGCCTACAACCTCCTGCTCGATACCGGTCGCGATCCGATATTGCCCTGGCACTGGCGCAGCCTCTGCCTCGACTACGCCTACCGGCCCCTCTGCGAACTTCAGCGACTGACCACCAACGGCAGCCAGCGACGCCGGCTGCGCCAGCTCTCCGTACGAATGGCCAGGCAGGACCTGGCGCCGTCGATGAGCTTCGATCACCCGCAACAAGGAAACCAAGATGACTGACACCCGCATCGAACGCGACAGCATGGGCGAACTGGCGGTCCCGGCGACCGCCCTCTATGGCGCCCAGACCCAGCGCGCGGTGAACAACTTCCCGGTCAGCGGCCAACGCATGCCCCAGGCCTTCGTCCGCGCCCTGCTGCTGGCCAAGGCCGCGGCGGCGCGGGCGAACGTCTCCCTGCAGCAACTGGATGCACCGATGGGCGAGGCGATCGCCGAGACCTGCCTGCAACTGCTGCAGGAGGACTTCATGCAGCATTTCCCGGTGGATGTGTTCCAGACCGGCTCCGGCACCAGTTCCAACATGAACGCCAACGAAGTGGTGGCGACCCTGGCCAGTCGTCGCCTGGGCGGCAAGGTCAATCCGAACGACCATGTGAACTGCGGGCAGAGCAGCAACGACATCATTCCCTCGACCATCCACATCAGTGCCGCCCTCGAGATCAGCGAACGCCTGCTGCCGGCGCTGCGCCACCTGGAGCAGACTATCCAGAGCAAGGCCGGCGAAGTGCATGCCTATGTGAAGACCGGCCGCACCCACCTGATGGATGCGATGCCGGTACGCATGAGCCAGGTGCTCGGTGGCTGGGCGCAGCAGGTGCGACAGGCCGGCGTGCACATCGAGAGCGTACTTCCTGCTTTGCAGCAGTTGGCACAGGGCGGCACCGCGGTGGGCACCGGGATCAACGCCCATCCGCGGTTCGCCGAACGTTTCAGCCAGGAGCTGAACGACCTGACCGGGCTGGCGTTCCGCCCCGGCGACGACTTCTTCGCCCTGATCGGTTCGCAGGACACCGCGGTCGCTGCGTCCGGCCAGTTGAAGACCCTGGCGGTGACCCTGATGAAGCTGGCCAACGACCTGCGCTGGATGAACTCCGGGCCGCTTGCCGGGCTCGGCGAGATCGAGCTGGAAGCGCTGCAACCAGGCTCCTCGATCATGCCCGGCAAGGTCAACCCGGTGATCCCGGAGGCCACCGCGATGGTCGCCGCCCAGGTGATCGGCAATGACGCCGCCATTGCCGTCGCCGGCCAATCGGGCAACTTCGAACTGAACGTGATGCTGCCGCTGGTGGCGGACAACCTGTTGCACAGCATCCAGTTGCTGGCCAACGTCAGCCGGCTGCTGGCGGACAAGGCCATCGCCAGCTTCAAGGTCAACCAGGGCAAGCTCAGCGAGGCGTTGGCGCGCAACCCGATCCTGGTCACTGCGCTGAACCCGATCATCGGCTACCAGAAGGCTGCGGAAATCGCCAAGCAGGCCTATCGCGAGGGACGGCCGATCATCGATGTGGCGCTGGAAAACACCGATCTGGACCGTGCGCGCCTGGAGGTGTTGCTGGATCCGGAAAAACTCACGGCTGGCGGCCTCTGAGGCCGCCCCACCACTGGAGGTACCGCCATGCGTCATTGGCAACGAACGATCGAACAGGGCAACCGCTGTTTCGTCACCGGCGCATTGATCGATGCGCGTGAGCACTACCTCCATGCCCTGGCCCTGGCCCAGGTGCTGCTGGAACGCTGGGGCGACGCCGACGAGGCGGTGATGGCGTTCGTGATTTCCCATCACAACCTGGCCGACTTGCACCTGCAACTGGAGCAACCGGAGGAGACCGCAGAATACCTGTGCGCCTGCCACGAGCGCCTGTTGCGGGTCAGCGCCGACCAGAAGCTGCCGCTGGCCCTGCGCCAGGCGGCCCAGCATCACAGCCGGCGCACCTATGTCGAACTGCTGTCGTTCATCGGCGAACACGGTGCCTATCCGCGCACCGAGCGCCTGCTCAAGGGACCGCCGAACGCGGAGGTCCGACCCGAGTTCCTCGCTCCGCCCCCCTCACTTCGCTATCACTGACGGAGAGTTTCCATGCCCCACGCCTTGCCGCCCTTGCCTTACGCCTACGATGCCCTGGAACCGCACATCGATGCGCTGACCATGGAGATCCACCACAGCAAGCACCACCAGACCTATGTGAACAACCTGAACGCCGCGCTGGAAGGCACGCCCTATGCCGAGCAGCCGGTGGAAAGTCTGCTGCGGCAACTGGCTGGTCTGCCGGAGAAGCTGCGCACCCCGGTTGTCAACAATGGCGGTGGGCATGCCAACCACTCGCTGTTCTGGACCGTGATGTCGCCCCAGGGCGGTGGCCGTCCCGATGGCGACCTGGGGCGGGCCATCGATGAGCAGCTCGGGGGCTTCGAGGCGTTCAAGGATGCGTTCACCAAGGCTGCGCTGACCCGCTTCGGCAGCGGCTGGGCCTGGCTCAGCGTGACTCCCCAGGGCAGCTTGCTGGTGGAGAGCAGCGGCAACCAGGACAGCCCGCTGATGAACGGCAATACGCCGATCCTCGGCCTGGACGTATGGGAGCATGCCTATTACCTGAAGTACCAGAACCGCCGCCCGGAATACATCGGCGCTTTCTACAACGTGATCGACTGGCGGGAGGTCGCGCGTCGCTATGCGCAAGCCCTGGCCTAGTGTTACCCGTGATGCGAGATGGCTGGCCGGCAGCCTGGCGGTGCGGCGATGAAGGCGTTGCTCCATGGCATCGCCGAAGGTAACGGGCGGACGCTGCGCAACCTGCTGGGCCTGCTGATCTTCATCGGCGGCGGCTACCTGCTCGGCCGCCACGCGCTGTTGCTGGCCGAACTCAACCTGCCGGCGCCCATCGTGCTGGCATTGAAAGGCGGCCTGCTCTGTGCCTTCGGTACCGCTCTCGGGGCGATGCCGGTGCTGGTGGTGAAGACCATGCCGGCGCGCCTGTCGGATGCGCTGCTGGGCTTCGGTGCCGGCGTGATGCTCTCGGCGACGGCCTTCTCGTTGATCATGCCGGCGCTATCCGCGGCCGGCGACCTCGGCTACTCGAAGTTCGGCGCGGGGTTCCTGGTCAGCTTCGGCCTGGCGGTCGGCGTGATGGGGCTGTTCATCCTCGGCCGGCTGATGCCGGACGTCCATCCCGGTTGCGAGGGCGCGCCACTGTCCGGTGGCATTCCCCCGCGCATCCTGCTGTTCGTCACGGCCATCGTCCTGCACAACATCCCCGAAGGCATGGCGGTTGGCGTGTCGGCCGGTGCCGGCCTGGACGAGGCGAACGGCCTCGCCCTGGGCATCGCTCTGCAGGATGTGCCGGAAGGTCTGGTGGTGGCGCTGGTGCTGGCCGGAGTCGGTATGTCGCGTTTCAAGGCGATGCTGGTCGGTGCCGCGTCGGGCCTGGTCGAGCCGCTGTTCGCGGTGCTCTGCGCCTGGCTGGTCGGCCTCTCCGCGCTGCTCCTGCCCTGGGGGCTGGCCGCCGCGGGGGGAGCGATGCTCTTCGTGGTCACCCACGAGATCATTCCCGAGTCCCACCGCCAGGGACATGCCGCCGAGGCTACGCTGGGCCTGGTGTTCGGTTTCTGCCTGATGATGGTGCTGGATACCGCGCTGGGCTAGGGGATTCATCCGACCCGAGCTGAATTGACGCCGGCCGCAATCGCCGGAAAGGAAAAGCCGCCAGTTGGCGGCTTTTTCGTTGTCGCTGGGAAGAGCCTACTCGCCCTCGTCGAACCTGTTGTTGATCAGTTCCACCAGCGCGTTCAACGCCTCGTCTTCCTGTTCGCCTTCGGTATGCAGGTGCAGGTTGGTGCCCTTGCCGGCAGCCAGCATCATCACGGCCATGATGCTCTTGCCGTCGACGCAGCTTTCAGGATTGCGGCCGACCCGGACCTGGCAAGGGTAGCGCCCCGCGACGCCGACGAACTTGGCCGCCGCGCGGGCGTGCAGACCGAGCTTGTTGATGATGGTGATCTCGAGGGCGGGCATCTTGGGGAGTCTGTCCTTCTTGTTATGGGCTAGCTGCTGAGATCGCGGTGGCGAATCTGCACGTTCTTCAGGGAATCCCTGAGTGCAGCGCCAATCCGCTCGGCGAGGTAGACCGAACGATGGTGCCCGCCGGTACAGCCTATCGCAACTGTTACATATGAGCGGTTACTGGCGGCGAAGCGCGGCAACCATTTGTTCAGGTAGCCGACGATGTCCTGGTACATTTCCTCGACGTCCGGCTGGGCGGCCAGATACTCGCGGACTTCCGGCTCCAGCCCCGAATGATCGCGCAACTCGGGCTTCCAGTAGGGGTTCGGCAGGCAGCGCACATCGAACACCAGGTCGGCGTCGACTGGCATGCCGCGCTTGAAGCCAAAGGATTCGACGAGGAACGCGGTGCCGGGTTCCGGCTTGTTCAACAGGCGCAGTTTGATGGTGTCGCGCAACTGATAGAGGTTGAGGCTGGTGGTGTCCAGCTTCAGGTCGGCGAGGTCGGCGATCGGTCCGAGCAATTGGCTCTCGTCGCCAATCGCCTCCGCCAGCGAACGGGTGTCGGTGGTCAGCGGGTGGCGCCGGCGGGTTTCCGAGAATCGTTTGAGCAGCGTCTCGTCGTCGGCGTCGAGATACAGCACATCGCAGTTGATGTGGTTGTCCCGCACTTCCTGCAACAGTTCGGGGAAGCGCTGCAACTGGCTGGGCAGGTTGCGGGCGTCGATCGACACCGCCACCTGTGGCTGCAGTAGCTCCGTGTGCAACAGGGCGCGCTGCGCCAGGTCGGGAAGCAGGCTGGCGGGAAGGTTGTCGATGCAATAGAAGCCGTTGTCTTCGAGGACGTTCAGGGCGGTGCTCTTGCCCGAGCCCGAGCGGCCGCTGACGATGATCAGGCGCATGTCATTGCCCGTTCTGTACGTCTACCACGATCTGATAAAGCGCTTCGGCAGTGGGAGCGCTGCGCAGGCGGTCGCGTACGTCGGCACGGTCGAGCATGGCGGCGATCTGCCGGAGCAGTTCGAGATGTTCTTCGGTCGCGGCCTCCGGTACCAGCAAGACGAAGAGCAGGTCGACCGGCGCGCCGTCCAGCGCGTCGAAGTCCACGGGAGCATCCAGGTGCAGCACGGCGCTGATGGGGCTCTGGCAGCCAGACAGGCGGCAGTGCGGAATGGCGATGCCATTGCCGAAACCGGTGGAGCCGAGTTTTTCCCGGGCCACCAGGTTTTCGAAGATGGTCTGGGCGTCGAACTCCGGCAGCTCCCTGGCTACCAGGTTGGCGATTTGTTCGAGTACGCGTTTCTTGCTGCCGCCCGGCACGTTCACGAGGGAACGGCCGGGGGTCAGGATTTGCTCAAGTCGGATCATAGGGGAGGGGAGATCAGCGGGCGCCTACGCCTTGCTGCCGTTCGAGATACTTCTCTTTGTGTTTGATCAGTTGACGGTCGAGTTTGTCGATCAGCAGGTCGATGGCCGCGTACATGTCCTCATGTTCCGCATTGGCTACGATCTCGCCACCGGCGATGCGCAGGGTGGCTTCGATCTTCTGCTTCAGTTTCTCGACCTCCATGATCACCTGAACATTGGTGATCTTGTCGAAATGGCGCTCCAGACGGCTCAGTTTCTCGCCGACATAGTCGCGCAGGGCGTCGGTCACATCCAGTTGATGGCCACTGATGTTGACTTGCATACCGCGTTCTCCTTGTTGCCCGTGTGTAAGTGGCAGGTTAGCAACCTGCCTCCGGAACACCTTGGCGTGGATCAACGTCACACCAGTCGCTTGCGCTCGCTCGAAGGGGCTATGCCCAGGGATTCGCGGTATTTGGCGACGGTGCGGCGAGCCACTTGAATGCCCTGTGCCTCCAGTAAACCAGCGATCTTGCTGTCGCTCAATGGCTTTTTCGCATTTTCCGCGGCCACCAGTTTCTTGATGATCGCGCGGATCGCGGTGGACGAGCATTCCCCGCCTTCGGCGGTACTGACGTGACTTGAAAAGAAATATTTCAGCTCGAAAATGCCGCGCGGCGTATGCATGTATTTCTGCGTGGTGACCCGCGAAATGGTCGATTCGTGCATGCCCACCGCTTCGGCGATGTCATGCAGGACCAGCGGCTTCATGGCTTCTTCGCCGTAGTCGAGGAAACCGCGCTGGTGCTCGACGATCTGGGTGGCGACCTTCATCAGCGTTTCGTTGCGGCTCTGCAGGCTCTTGATGAACCAGCGGGCTTCCTGCAACTGGTTGCGCATGAAGGTATTGTCGGCGCTGCTGTCGGCGCGGCGGACCATGCCGGCGTAGGTGGCGTTGACGCGCAGGCGCGGCATCGCCTCCTGGTTCAGCTCGACCAGCCAGCGCTCGTTGTCCTTGCGCACGATGACGTCGGGGACGATGTATTCGGCTTCGCTCGATTCGATCTGCGAACCGGGCCGGGGATGCAGGCACTGGATCAGCTCGATGACCTGGCGCAGTTCGTCTTCCTTGAGCTTCATGCGCCGCATCAATTGGCTGTAGTCGCGGCCGCCGAGCAGGTCGAGGTAGTCGGATACCAGGCGCAGCGCTTCGTTCAGCCAGGGCGTGGTGGACGGCAACTGGCGCAGTTGCAGCAGCAGGCACTCGCGCAGGTTGCGGGCGCCGATGCCGGCGGGTTCCAGTTGCTGGATGCGGCGCAGCACGACTTCCACTTCGTCGAGCTCGACGTCCAGTTCCGGATCGATGGCGGCGAGGATTTCTTCGAGGGACTCTTCGAGGTAGCCATCGTTGTTGATGCTATCGATGATGGTCACCGCGATCATCCGATCGGTGTCCGACATCGGTGCCAGGTTGACCTGCCAGAGCAGGTGGCTGTGCAGGCTCTCGCCGCTGCTGGTGCGCGCGGTGAAGTCCCACTCGTCATCGTCGTTGCTGGGCAGGCTGCTGGCGCTGGTCTGGTAGATGTCTTCCCAGGCGGTATCCACCGGCAACTCGC
This sequence comes from Pseudomonas sp. 18-147, assembly GCF_051048045.1. Taxonomy (NCBI): domain Bacteria; kingdom Pseudomonadati; phylum Pseudomonadota; class Gammaproteobacteria; order Pseudomonadales; family Pseudomonadaceae; genus Pseudomonas; species Pseudomonas sp. 18-147. Next base: position 5,276,266 of record NZ_CP182296.1, on the reverse strand, counting down.
TGGGTATGCGTTCGCTCCACTGGTCGTCGTCGAGGCTTTCGACGCTGGGCGTGGCGCTTTCCTGGAGGGGGCTCTCCTGGGGCGCGCTGGCCGCCTGTTCGGCGCCATCGGCGAGAGGGTCGCTGTTGTCGAAATCGTCGCCGTCTTCCTGGCGTTCGAGCATGGGATTGGATTCCAGCGCTTCCTGGATTTCCTGCTGGAGGTCCAGGGTGGATAGCTGGAGGAGGCGTATGGCCTGTTGCAGCTGCGGCGTCATCGTCAGCTGCTGGCCCATCTTGAGGACTAGCGATGGTTTCATGGCTGAGGGCTTAGTACCTTATTCGCTGGTACCGGATGGCACCATCCACTACTACGGGTGCCGAGGTGGCGGCACCGCCAGGAAGCAAATTATATGCCTGAATTTTCGTACTTTGCCTAGGGTTGCTCTGAATAAATCATCCGCTCCAGGCGGCACTCGTGGTTGCGAAACCGCGGGCGAGCGGAACCGCTCCGGCGAGGCCGGAGGGCGCGCTAGGAGATTTCTTCAGAGGCGGAACTCGTGCCCCAGGTAGACTTCCTTGACCAGGTCGTTGGCGAGGATGCTCTCGGCATCCCCTTCCGCGATCAACTGCCCATCATTGACGATATACGCCGTTTCACAGATGTCCAGGGTCTCGCGGACGTTGTGGTCGGTGATGAGGATGCCGATACCCTTCGCCTTGAGGTGATGGATGATCTGCTTGATGTCGCCGACCGAGATCGGGTCCACGCCGGCGAAGGGCTCGTCGAGGAGGATGAATTTCGGCGCGCTGGCCAGGGCGCGGGCGATTTCCACCCGGCGTCGTTCGCCGCCGGACAGGCTCATGCCGAGGTTGTCGCGGATGTGGTGGATGTGGAATTCCTGCAGCAGGCCTTCCAGGGCTTCCTTGCGACCGTTGCGATCGAGGTCGCTGCGGGTCTCGAGGATCGCCATGATGTTGTCGGATACCGACAGCTTGCGGAAGATCGAGGCTTCCTGCGGCAGGTAGCCGATGCCGGCCCGGGCGCGCCCGTGCATCGGCAGGTGGGTGACGTTCTGCTCGTCGATGCGGACCACGCCCTGGTCGGCCTGGACCAGGCCGACGATCATGTAGAAGCAGGTGGTCTTGCCGGCACCGTTCGGACCGAGCAGGCCGACGATCTGCCCGCTATCGATGGACATGCTGACGTCGCGGACGACTTGCCGGCCTTTATAGCTTTTGGCCAGGTGCTGGGCTTTGAGCGTTGCCATTACTGGGCCTTTTTCTTCGGCTGGATGACCATGTCGATGCGCGGGCGCGGGCTGGTCACCTGGGAGCCGGTGGCACGACCCGCGTTGACGATCTGGCGCTGGGTGTCGTAGACGATCTTCTCGCCTTCGAAGGTGTTGCCTTCCTGGATCACCTTGGCCTGGTCGATCAGCACGACCCGGTTCTGCGTGACGAAGTACTGGATGGTCAGGCCATAGGCCTTGGTCACGTCCTTGTCCGGAGCGGGTTTCTGCTCGTAGTAGGCAGGCTTGCCGACCGAGGTCACGACCTCGATGTCGCCGTTCTTGTCCTGCTTCAGGGTCACGGTGTTGCCGGTCAGCTTGGTGCTGCCCTGGGTCACCACGACGTCGCCGCGGTAGACCGCGACGCCCTGCTTGTCGTCCAGTTCGGCGCTGTCGGCCTGGACGCGGATCGGTTGTTCGCGGTCCGAAGGCAGGGCCAAGGCCATGGAGCTGCCGAGGGCGGCAGTCAGACCGAAAATAAGGGGGAGGGTATTAACGAACCTCATGCTGACCTCTTACGTTGGACAGCAGGTGCATCCGGCTGTCTTTCAGATACGCTTTCATTCCAACAGCCGTCGTCACTCCATTGGCCGCGTCGATTTTAACGGCTTGCTCGGTCTGTGCATAATTCTTGTCGGGGAATACGGTCAGCCGAGTGGTGGTCAGGATGCTTGGTTGGCCCTTGGCATCGGTACGTGCGACGCGCACGTCGTCGATGAGTTCGACCTCCTTGCCTTTCGGTCCGACTTCGGCGCGGGCGCTCTGGATGTGCCAGGGTTGCACGTTGCCACGGAAGAGCAGCAGGTCGGGGGTGGTGACGAAAGTGATGTCCGTGGCTTTCTGGTGCTCCAGCTTCACCGCGGTCATCTCGTAGTCGAGGCTGCCGTCCTCCTGGTACTGGAGGCTATGGGCATTCTCGGCATAGTAGTCGATGGTGTTGTCCTGGCCGGGGCGGGTCGGCTGTTCGTTGAACAGCTCGAGCCCGACGTTCCAGTAGTAGCCCGCGACGATCAGCAACAGGGCGATCAGGGCGAGCAGCAGTTTCTGGCGTAGTGTCTTCGGCATGGTCGGCTCTACAGATAGGCGCCCTGGGCGGCTTCGAGCGTACCCTGGGCGCGCATGATCAGTTCGCAGAACTCGCGGGCGGCGCCTTCGCCGCCGCGGGCCGCGGTGACGCCATGGGCATGCTGGCGCACGAACGGGTCGGCACTGGCTACCGCCATGCCCAGGCCGACGCGGCGGATCACCGGCAGATCGGGCAGGTCGTCGCCAAGGTAGGCGACTTGCTCATAGCCTAGTCCGAGTTCGCCGAGAAGTTCGTCGAGGACGGCGAGCTTGTCTTCCCGGCCCTGATAGAGATGCTGGATGCCCAGGTTGCGCGCGCGCCGTTCGACCACCGGAGTGTCGCGGCCGGTGATGATGGCGGTGCGCACGCCGGAGGCGATGAGCATCTTGATGCCATGTCCGTCCAGGGTGTTGAAGGTCTTGAACTCGCTGCCGTCGACGAGGAAATACAGCTTGCCGTCGGTCAGCACGCCGTCGACGTCGAAGATCGCCAGGCGTATCCGGCTGGCCCGGACCGGGAGTTCCGCGGCCGAATGGGTATCGCTCATTACATCACTCCTGCGCGCAACAGGTCGTGCATGTTCAGGGCGCCGACCGGACGGTCGTCCGCGTCGACCACCACCAGTGCGCCGATCTTGTTGTCTTCCATGATCTTCAGGGCTTCCGCGGCGAGGATCTCGGCGCGGACGGTCTTGCCGTGGACGGTCATCACCTGGTCGATGGTGACCTGGCGGACGTCGATGCCCCGATCCAGGGCGCGACGCAGGTCGCCATCGGTGAAAATGCCGGCAAGCTTGCCATGTTCGTCGAGCACTACGGTCATGCCCAGGCCCTTGCGGGTCATTTCCATCAGCGCGCCGGTCAGCGAGGTGCCGAGCAGCACCTGCGGCAGCCCTTCGCCGACGTGCATGACGTCTTCCACCTTCAGCAGCAGTCGGCGGCCCAGCGCACCGCCCGGGTGCGAGAAGGCGAAGTCTTCCGCGGTAAAGCCGCGGGCTTCGAGCAGGGCGATCGCCAGGGCGTCGCCGAGGACCAGGGTTACGGTGGTGGAGGAGGTCGGGGCCAGGTTCAGTGGGCAGGCTTCCTGGCCGACACTGGCGTCCAGGTTCACTTCCGCAGCCTTGGCCAGGGGCGACTCGGGGTTACCGGTCATGCTGATCAGGGTGATGCCCAGGCGCTTGATCAGAGGCAACAGGGTGACGATTTCGGCAGTCGAGCCGGAGTTGGACAGGGCGAGGACCACGTCGTCCTTGGTGATCATGCCCATGTCGCCATGGCTGGCCTCGGCCGGATGCACGAAGAAGGAGGGGGTGCCGGTGCTGGCCAGGGTAGCGGCGATCTTCTTGCCGATGTGACCGGACTTGCCCATGCCGACGACGACGACCCGGCCCTTGCCGGCCAGCAGCAGTTCGCAGGCCTTGACGAAATCGTCGCCAATCCGCGCCAGCAGGCTGTCTACCGCGTCGCGCTCGAGGCCGATGGTGCGCTGGGCGGAATGGATGAAATCGAGGTTCTGGCTCATGTTCAACGAATGTGGCGCCTGGATTAAAGGCGGGATTATAACGGGAAAGCGTGCCCCGCTTACACCAGCCATGCTGTGAAGTCGGTCCGCATCCCCCGCGGCGCAATGTTGTATGGACTGCAATGCTCTGTTACGCCGCCGTTATCTGCACTCCGCGCTATGACTGCATAAATGTCGATATATTCGACGTCGACGCGATTTTTTTCTGTCCGTAGTGAACCTGAAGTGTGCGATATGTCCTAAAGGGCTGAGAGAACGCTCCGAACAAGCTGAATCCAAGCTGAACGGCACGGTGCCAGGCCTTGGGCCAGAACCCGCCGCAGTGCTATAGTCCGCGCCCATTCGACCCCTCCGGGATGCGTGCCTTTGCAACGGGGCAAGGCGTCCAGCATGGACGGGTCGCATCGCAAGGAGTCCTGATGAGCACCGATAGTGCCTACGCGGTCGAGTTGAAGGGCCTGACCTTCAAGCGCGGATCGCGGGCGATTTTCGACAACATCGATGTGCGTATCCCGCGCGGAAAGGTGACCGGCATCATGGGCCCGTCCGGTTGCGGCAAGACCACGTTGCTGCGGCTGATCGCCTCCCAGTTGCGTCCTTCGAAGGGGGAGGTCTGGGTCAACGGGCAGAACCTGCCGCAGCTTTCGCGCGGCGACCTGTTCGACATGCGCAAGCAGTTCGGCGTGCTGTTCCAGAGCGGGGCGCTGTTCACCGATCTCGACGTCTTCGAGAACGTCGCGTTTCCGCTGCGTGTGCATACCCAGCTGCCGGAAGAGATGATCCGCGACATCGTCCTGATGAAGCTTCAGGCCGTCGGCCTGCGCGGCGCCGTGGAATTGATGCCGGACGAGCTTTCCGGCGGCATGAAGCGCCGCGTCGCCCTGGCCCGGGCGATCGCCCTGGACCCGCAGATCCTGCTCTACGACGAGCCGTTCGTGGGGCAGGATCCGATCGCCATGGGCGTCCTGGTGCGCCTGATCCGCCTGCTCAACGATGCCCTCGGCATCACCAGCATCGTGGTTTCCCATGACCTGGCCGAGACCGCCAGCATCGCCGACTACATCTATATCGTCGGCGACGGCCGGGTACTTGGCCACGGGACGCCGGACGTCCTCAAGGAAACCGACGATCCTCGTATCCGCCAGTTCGTCAAGGGAATCCCGGATGGTCCCGTTCCGTTCCATTATCCGGCCCGCGACTACCGGGCCGACCTGCTGGGAGAGCGCTGATGCGTAGAGTCTCTCCCCTCGAACGTATCCGCCTGTTCGGCCGCGCCGGCCTGGACGTGGTCGCCGCGCTCGGCCGCTCGACCCTGTTCCTCGGCCACGCCCTGCTCGGCCGGCGCACGCCAGGCACCGGTTTACACCTGCTGGTGAAGCAACTCTACTCGGTAGGCGTGCTGTCGCTGGCGATCATCGTCGTCTCGGGCCTGTTCATTGGCATGGTGCTGGCCCTGCAGGGCTACAACATCCTGATTTCCTATGGTTCCGAGCAGGCGGTCGGGCAGATGGTGGCCCTGACCCTGCTGCGCGAACTGGGGCCGGTGGTGACCGGCCTGCTGTTCGCCGGCCGTGCCGGCTCTGCGCTTACCGCGGAAATCGGCAACATGAAGGCCACCGAACAGCTTTCCAGCCTGGAAATGATCGGTGTCGACCCGCTCAAGTACATCGTCGCGCCGCGCCTGTGGGCCGGTTTCATCTCCATGCCGCTGCTCGCCGCGATCTTCAGCGTGGTCGGCATCTGGGGTGGGGCGATGGTCGCGGTCGACTGGCTGGGCGTATACGAGGGGTCGTTCTGGGCGAACATGCAGAACAGCGTGCAGTTCACCGAGGATGTGCTCAACGGCGTGATCAAAAGTATCGTATTCGCCTTCGTGGTGACCTGGATCGCGGTCTACCAAGGCTACGACTGCGAGCCGACCTCGGAAGGAATCAGCCGGGCGACGACCCGGACCGTGGTCTATGCCTCCCTGGCGGTGCTGGGGCTCGACTTCATTCTGACTGCTTTGATGTTTGGAGATTTCTGAATGCAAACCCGCACCCTGGAAATCGGTGTCGGCCTGTTCCTCCTGGCCGGCCTGCTGGCCCTGTTGCTGCTGGCCCTGCGGGTCAGCGGCCTGAGCGTGGGCAACGCCGGCGATACCTACAAGGTCTACGCCTACTTCGACAACATCGCCGGTGTTACCGTGCGCGGCAAGGTCACCCTGGCCGGCGTGACGATCGGCAAGGTGACGGCGGTCGACCTGGATCGCGACAGCTACACTGGTCGCGTGACCATGGAGATCAACCAGAACGTGAACAACCTGCCGGTCGATTCCACGGCGTCGATCCTGACCGCCGGCCTGCTGGGCGAGAAATACATCGGCATCAGCGTCGGCGGCGACGAGGACGTTCTGAAGGACGGCAGCACCATCCACGACACCCAGTCGGCGCTGGTGCTGGAAGACCTGATCGGCAAGTTCCTGCTGAACTCGGTTAACAAAGACGAAGCCAAAAAGTGAGGTTTTCTTCCATGCTGACTCTTCTGCGTCGCGGCCTGCTGGTGTTCCTGGCGGCTTTCCCGCTGCTTTCCATGGCGGCGCCGACCCCGCAACAGGTGGTGCAGGGCACGGTCGACGAACTGCTTTCCGACATCAAGGCCAACAAGGCCGCCTACAAGGCCGATCCGCAAAAGCTCTACGCCACTCTCGACCGTATCCTTGGGCCGGTGGTCGATGCCGAAGGCATCGCCAAGAGCGTGATGACCGTCAAGTACTCGCGCCAGGCCTCACCCGAGCAAATCAAGCGCTTCGAGGAAGTGTTCAAGAACAGCCTGATGCAGTTCTACGGCAACGCGCTGCTCGAATACGACAACCAGGACATCCGCGTGCTGCCTAGCTCGGCCAAGCCGAGCGACGATCGCGCCAGCGTCAACATGGAGATCCGTGACAGCAAGGGCACGGTCTATCCGGTCTCCTACACCATGACCAACCTGGCCGGTGGCTGGAAGGTCCGCAACGTGATCATCAACGGCATCAACATCGGCAAGCTGTTCCGCGACCAGTTCGCCGACACCATGCAGAAGAACCGCAACGACCTCGAGAAGACCATCGCCGGCTGGGGCGAGGTGGTCGCCAAGGCCAAGGAAACCGCGAAAGCGGAAGAGGCCGGGGCGAAATGAGCCAGGCCAGCCTGCGCGAAGGAGCGGCCGGCGAACTGCAGCTCGCCGGCGTGCTCGACTACAGCAGCGGGCCGGCGTTGCGCGAGCAGGGCGGTCGGCTGATCCGCGCCAGCCAGGCGGCGGAACTGGTCGTCGACTGCTCGGCGGTGGAGCGCTCCAGCAGCGTGGGCATTTCCCTGTTGCTGGCCTTCATGCGCGACGCACGCAAGGCCGGCAAGGTCCTGAGCGTCAGGGCGTTGCCGGACGACATGCGGGAGATTGCCAAGGTCAGCAGCCTTCTGGAGATCCTGCCTTTGCAGGAATGACCGGCCGGCGGAACGAGCGGCCCTCCGTCTGCGCGTCCCTTCCTGGGGTTCGCAGGCGGAGGGCTTTTTTGTATGATGGCCGACCGTGCGCGTAGGGCGCCCGATTGAGGTTGAGCATGCAGGCCGAAGACGTTAAGAGCCTTCTCCAGGAAAAACTCCCCGGCACCCAGGTGGAAGTCGAGGGCGAAGGGTGCAATTTCCAACTGAATCTGATCAGCGACGAACTGGCCGGCCAGAGCCCGGTCAAGCGTCAGCAGCAGGTCTACGCCCATTTGAACGCCTGGATCGCCGATGGCAGCATCCATGCCGTCACCATGAAATTCTTCAGCCGCGCCGCCTGGGCCGAGCGTTCCTGAGCCCACGGGGGATCATTGCAATGGATAAACTGATTATTACCGGCGGTAACCGCCTCGATGGCGAAATCCGCATTTCCGGCGCGAAGAACTCGGCGCTGCCGATCCTGGCCGCGACCCTGCTGGCCGATACTCCGGTCACCGTCTGCAACCTGCCGCACCTGCACGACATTACCACCATGATCGAACTGTTCGGCCGCATGGGCGTGCAGCCGATCATCGACGAGAAGCTCAACGTCGAAGTCGATGCCAGCAGCATCAAAACCCTGGTCGCGCCGTACGAACTGGTGAAGACCATGCGTGCCTCGATCCTGGTGCTGGGCCCGATGCTGGCGCGCTTCGGCGAGGCCGAAGTGGCCCTGCCGGGCGGTTGCGCGATCGGTTCGCGTCCGGTCGACCTGCATATCCGCGGTCTCGAGGCCATGGGCGCGCAGATCGAGGTCGAAGGCGGCTACATCAAGGCCAAGGCGCCGGCCGGCGGCCTGCGTGGCGGTCACTTCTTCTTCGATACCGTCAGCGTGACCGGCACCGAGAACCTGATGATGGCCGCCGCGCTGGCCAACGGCCGTACCGTGCTGCAGAACGCCGCTCGCGAGCCGGAGGTGGTCGACCTGGCCAACTGCCTGAACGCCATGGGCGCCAACGTCCAGGGCGCTGGCTCCGATACCATCGTCATCGAAGGCGTGAAGCGCCTCGGCGGTGCTCGCTACGACGTACTGCCCGACCGTATCGAGACCGGCACCTACCTGGTGGCCGCGGCCGCGACCGGTGGCCGGGTGAAGCTGAAGGATACCGACCCGACCATCCTCGAGGCGGTCCTGCAGAAGCTGGAAGAGGCCGGTGCCCACATCAGCACCGGCAGCAACTGGATCGAGCTGGACATGAAGGGCAACCGGCCGAAGGCGGTCAACGTGCGTACCGCGCCGTACCCGGCGTTCCCCACCGACATGCAGGCCCAGTTCATCTCCATGAACGCGGTAGCCGAAGGCACCGGCGCGGTCATCGAGACGGTCTTCGAGAACCGCTTCATGCATGTTTACGAAATGAACCGCATGGGCGCGCAAATCCTCGTCGAAGGCAACACCGCCATCGTCACCGGCGTACCCAAGCTCAAGGGCGCTCCGGTCATGGCGACCGACCTGCGCGCATCCGCGAGCCTGGTGATCGCCGGCCTGGTGGCCGAAGGCGACACCCTGATCGATCGCATCTACCACATCGACCGTGGCTACGAGTGCATCGAAGAGAAACTCCAGCTGCTCGGCGCCAAGATCCGCCGCGTACCGGGCTAGCGGAGGCTGTCGCGCAAATGCTGACCATCGCCTTGTCCAAGGGCCGGATTCTCGACGATACCCTGCCGCTGCTCGCAGCGGCGGGCATCGTACCGTCGGAGAACCCGGACAAGAGCCGCAAGCTGATCATCCCGACGTCCCTGTCCGATGTGCGCCTGCTCATCGTGCGCGCCACCGACGTGCCGACCTATGTCGAGCATGGCGCCGCCGATCTCGGCGTGGCCGGCAAGGACGTGCTGATGGAGTACGGCGGCCAGGGACTCTACGAACCGCTGGACCTGCGTATCGCCAACTGCAAGCTGATGACCGCCGGCGCCATTGGCGCGCCTGAACCCAAGGGACGCCTGCGGGTGGCCACCAAGTTCGTCAATGTCGCCAAGCGCTACTACGCCGAGCAGGGCCGCCAGGTCGACGTGATCAAGCTGTACGGCTCGATGGAGCTGGCGCCGCTGGTCGGTCTCGCCGACAAGATCATCGACGTCGTGGATACCGGCAATACCCTGCGCGCCAACGGCCTGGAGCCCCAGGAACTGATCGCCACGATCAGCTCGCGCCTGGTGGTCAACAAGGCCTCGATGAAGATGCAGCACGGTCGCATCCAGTCGCTGATCGATACCCTGCGCGACGCCGTCGAGGCGCGACACCGTCACTGATACCCGTGCGGCTCCGCGCCGCACCTGCCTATCCGTGTCATAGCCAAATTTTCTCGGGTGCCCGCACGGTGGGCTTGGTAGTCTAGCGGCGCCCGAGACAACGCCATCCATAAAAGAGGCTCGCTATGACCGCTCCCTTCGCTATCCGTCGACTCAATGCCGCTGATCCGGACTTCGGGCGTCATCTGGATCATCTGCTGAGCTGGGAAAGTGTCTCCGACGATTCGGTCAACCAGCGCGTCCTCGACATCATCGCCGCCGTACGCAGCCGTGGCGACGCCGCCGTGGTCGAGTTCACCCAGCGCTTCGACGGTCTCCAGGCCGCCTCGATGGCTGACCTGATCCTGCCGCGCGAGCGCCTGGAGCTGGCTCTCACCCGTATCACCGTAGCCCAGCGCGAAGCCCTGGAAGTCGCCGCCGAGCGCGTGCGCAGCTACCACGAGAAGCAGAAGCAGGGTTCCTGGCGCTACACCGAGGCCGACGGCACGGTGCTCGGCCAACAGGTCACCCCGCTGGACCGCGCCGGGCTCTATGTGCCGGGCGGCAAGGCGTCCTACCCGTCCTCGGTGCTGATGAACGCGATCCCGGCCAAGGTCGCCGGGGTGTCCGAAGTGGTCATGGTCGTACCGACCCCGCGCGGCGAGATCAACGAGATCGTCCTCGCCGCCGCCTGCATCGCCGGCGTCGACCGTGTCTTCACCATCGGCGGGGCACAGGCCGTGGCCGCGTTGGCCTACGGCACCGAAAGCGTGCCGCGGGTGGACAAGATCGTCGGCCCCGGCAACATCTACGTGGCCACCGCCAAGCGTCACGTGTTCGGCCAGGTCGGCATCGACATGATCGCCGGTCCCTCGGAAATCCTCGTGGTCTGCGACGGCCAGACCGATCCCGACTGGATCGCCATGGACCTGTTCTCCCAGGCCGAACACGACGAAGACGCCCAGTCGATCCTGGTCAGTCCGGACGCGGCGTTCCTGGACCGCGTCGCGGACAGCATCGCTCGCCTGCTGCCGACCATGGAGCGCGCCGAGATCATCCGCACCTCCCTGGAGGGGCGCGGCGCGCTGATCCAGGTCGCCGACCAGGCCCAGGCCTGTGCGGTCGCCAACCGCATCGCCCCGGAACACCTGGAGCTGTCGGTGGCCGATCCGGAAAGCTGGCTGCCGGAGATCCGCCATGCCGGCGCGATCTTCATGGGCCGCTACACTGCCGAGGCCCTGGGCGACTATTGCGCCGGCCCGAACCACGTGCTGCCGACCTCCGGTACCGCGCGTTTCTCTTCGCCGCTGGGGGTATATGACTTCCAGAAGCGTTCGTCGATCATCAACTGCTCGGCCGAGGGCGCTTCGGTCCTCGGTCGTACCGCCTCGGTGCTGGCTCGCGGCGAGTCGTTGACCGCCCACGCGCGTAGTGCCGAATACCGCATCCTCGACGAGAAGGAGGCCTGAGCATGAGCAAATTCTGGAGTCCCTTCGTCAAGGACCTGGTGCCTTATGTGCCGGGCGAGCAGCCGAAGCTGTCGCGGCTGGTCAAGCTGAACACCAACGAGAATCCCTACGGTCCGTCGCCACAGGCGCTCGCCGCGATGCAGGCGGAACTCAACGACGACCTGCGCCTGTATCCCGATCCCAACGGCGAGCGGTTGAAGCAGGCGGTCGCCGCGCACTACGGCGTACAGGCCAACCAGGTGTTCGTCGGCAACGGCTCCGACGAGGTGCTCGCGCACATTTTCCATGGCCTCTTCCAACACGACCTGCCGCTGCTGTTTCCGGACGTGACCTACAGCTTCTATCCGGTCTATTGCGGCCTGTACGGGATCGCGCACGAGAAGATCGCGCTGGATGAAAGGTTCCGCATCCGCGTCGAAGACTACGCGCGGCCCAACGGCGGAATCATCTTCCCCAATCCGAACGCGCCGACCGGCTGCCTGCTGCCGCTGGACGCCATCGAAGCGATGCTGAAGGCGTCGCCGGATTCGGTGGTGGTAGTCGACGAGGCCTATGTCGACTTCGGCGGCGAGAGCGCCATCGCCCTGGTCGATCGCTACCCGAACCTGCTGGTCACCCAGACGCTGTCCAAGTCGCGCTCCCTGGCCGGCCTGCGGGTCGGCCTGGCGGTCGGCCATGCCGATCTGGTCGAGGCGCTGGAACGGATCAAGAACAGCTTCAATTCCTACCCGCTGGATCGCCTGGCGATCGCCGGCGCGGCGGCGGCTTTCGAGGACGACGCCTATTTCCGTCGGACCTGCCAGGCAGTGATCGATAGCCGCGAGGCGTTGAGCGCCTCTTTGCAGGCGCTGGGCTTCGAGGTACTACCGTCGGCCGCCAACTTCGTCTTCGCCCGTCATCCGCGGCACGATGCCGGGCAGATTGCCTCGACCCTGCGCGAGCAGGGAGTGATCGTCCGCCATTTCAAGCAGGCGCGGATCGACCAGTTCCTGCGTATCACCATCGGCAGTCCGGAGCAGAACCAGGCGCTACTGGACGCCCTGCACTTCCTCAAGTGATACGAAAACGGCGCCCGAGGGCGCCGTTTTCAATGGCGGGGATTACTCGCCGCCGTCCTGTTTCTGCTGTGGAGCCGGTGCCGGCGGCGGACGCAGGCCGACCTCGGCGGTCAGGTTGACCTTCTGTCCGTTGCGCAGCACCACGATGCTGATCTTCTGTCCCGGACGGGTGCGCGCCACCTGGTTCATCGAGCGGCGGCCGTCGCTGGCTTCCTGCTTGTCGATGGTCAGGATCACATCGCCCGGCAGCAGGCCGCCGCGTGCCGCCGGACCGTCGCGATAGACGCCGGCGACGACGATCCCGGCGGTTTCGCCGAGGCCCAGCGACTCCGCCAGTTCCGGGGTCAGCGCCTTGACCTCGACGCCGAGCCAGCCGCGGATCACCTGGCCGTGCTCGATGATCGACTGCATGACCTCCAGGGCCAGCTTGGTCGGGATGGCGAAGCCGATACCCTGGGAGCCGCCGGACTTGGAGAAGATCGCCGTGTTGATGCCGATCAGGTTGCCGGCAGCGTCCACCAGCGCGCCGCCGGAGTTGCCGGGGTTGATCGCCGCGTCGGTCTGGATGAAGTCTTCGTAGGTGTTCAGGCCGAGCTGGTTGCGTCCGGTGGCGCTGATGATGCCCATGGTCACGGTCTGGCCGACGCCGAACGGGTTGCCGATGGCGAGGCAGACGTCGCCGGTGCGAATGCCGTCGGAGCGGCCGAGGGTCATCGCCGGCAGGTTCTTAAGGTCGATCTTCAGCACGGCCAGGTCGGTTTCCGGGTCGCTGCCGACCAACTGGGCGATGGTTTCGCGGCCGTCGCGCAAGGCCACGATGATCTGGTCGGCGCCAGCGGTCACGTGGTTGTTGGTCAGCAGGTAGCCTTCCGCGCTCATGATCACCGCCGAGCCGAGGCTCGACTCCATGCGCTTCTGTTGCGGCAGGTTGTCGCCGAAGAAGCGGCGGAACATCGGGTCGTCGAACAGGGGGTGGGAGGGCTTGCTGACCATCTTGGTGGTGTACAGGTTGGCCACTGCCGGAGCCGCTCGACTCACCGCGTTGGCATAGGACACCGGGCCTTCCTGCAGGCGGCTGAGCAGAGGCGCCTGCTCGACGTGCACCTCCTGGCGTGGCAGGCCGACCAGCTCGGGGTTGTGCTGGATGATCAGCAGGGCCAGCAGCACGCCGACCAGCACGGGCCAGCCGAGGAAACGCAGGGCCTTGGGCATCGGGAAAATCCTTGGGGTTGCGAGGCCGAAAAGCGGCCGATAAGGTGGCGCCCATTATAGGGGGAAGCCGTCCATTAGAGGAGCGGCGCGCCCTGCCTGAATGAAGAGGAATTTGCATGGCTATCGCCCTGAGCACCCTGGTCGAAGAGGCCGACCGTTATCTGGATGCCGCGCGCATCCAGGACTACTGCCCGAACGGCCTGCAGGTCGAAGGCCGGCCGCAGGTGCGGCGGATCGTCAGCGGGGTCACTGCCAGCCAGGCGCTGCTGGATGCCGCCGTGGAGGCCGACGCCGACGTGGTGCTGGTGCATCACGGTTACTTCTGGAAGGGTGAGAACCCCTGCGTGGTCGGCATGAAGCAACGGCGCCTGAAGACCCTGCTGAACAACGATATCAGTCTGCTCGCTTACCACCTGCCGCTGGATCTGCATCCGGAGGTGGGCAACAACGTGCAGCTCGCCCGGCAGCTCGGCTTCGAAGTGGAAGGGCCGTTGGAGCCGGGCAACCCGCGTTCCATCGTCCTCCTCGGTTCGCTTGCCGAGCCGATGCAGCCTGCCGATTTCGCTCGGCATGTGCGCGATGCGCTGGGGCGTGAGCCGCTGCTGGTCGATGCCGGTCAGCCGATCCGGCGCATCGGCTGGTGCACCGGCGGCGCCCAGGGCTATATCGACCAGGCGATCGCCGCTGGCGTCGATGCCTACCTGACCGGCGAGGTTTCCGAGCAGACCGTGCACAGCGCGCGGGAGAACGGCATCAGCTTCATCGCCGCCGGACACCATGCCACCGAGCGCTACGGGGTACAGGCGCTGGGCGACTACCTGGGCAAGCGCTTCGCCATCGAGCACTTGTTCATCGACTGTCCTAATCCTGCCTGACGACGGAGCGGTGACGCACCCGGTCGACTTCCTTGCCCAGTTCCCAGACGGCCATCGCGTAGTGGGTGCTGTGGTTGTAGCGGGTGATCACGTAGAAGTTCGGCAGGCCGTACCAGTACTGGTAGTTCCTGCCCATGTCCAGGCGCAGCAGGCTGGCTTGCCGGTGGCCGCCGAGCGGACCCTGCGGGCGTAATCCGGCGGAAGCGAGCACGTCCAGCGGGTACAGCGTCTTGAAGCCATCTTCCAGCGAGGGAGCCCGGCCACTGGCGGGAACCGCCACGCGATCGCCGCTGACCCAGCCGTGCTGCTTGAAATAGTTGGCGACGCTGCCGATGGCGTCACGCGGATTCCACAGGTCGATATGCCCATCGCCATCGAAGTCCACCGCGTACTTGGTGAATGAAGACGGCATGAACTGGCCGTAGCCCATGGCGCCGGCATAGGAACCGCGCAGGGCCAGCGGGTCGGTGCCTTCCTTGCGCGCCTGGAGGAGGAATTGCTCCAGTTCGCCGCTGAAGAATTCCGCGCGGCGAGGGTAGGAGAAGGACAGGGTGGACAGCGCATCGATGATCCGCGTCTTGCCCATCACACGCCCCCAGCGGGTTTCCACGCCGATGATGCCGACGATGATCTCCGGCGGCACGCCGTAGACGCGCGATGCCCGTTGCAGGTCGGTTTCGTATTGGTCCCAGAACAGCACGCCGTTCTGTACGTTGCCTGGCGTGACGAACTTCTTCCGGTAGCGCAGCCAGGCGCCGTTCGGTCCGCTGGGTGGGGTATAGGTCGGGGCTTGCCGGTCCATCAGGCGGATCACCCAGTCCAGGCGCTGGGTCTGGGCGAACAGGTCGTGCAGTTGCTGGCGGTTGAAGCCGTGCTGGCTGACCATCCTGTCGATGAAGCGCTGTGCCGCCGGATTGTTCGCGTAATCGCCGCGCAGCGGCAGTATCGGTTGCACCGACTGGCGTACGGGGCGGGGTGAAATGACGGTGCGAGCCTGGGGTTTGGCGGCGGGTTTCGGTGGTGGCGTCGGTTCGCTGCTGCATGCTGAGACCAGAAGGAACAGGGGCAGGGCGAGGGCGGTACGGCGCATCTGGGGGCTTCTTGGCGGAATGACGATGCCCGCTATGCTAGCGCAGTGCCGCCGGCGTACAAGTCGAGCCGCCGAAAGGGGGCGGACCGTCTGCTCGCTGTCGCGGCGACGGCTTTGTCCGGTCCGGGACGATGCCGTCTCAGCTTTGTCCGCCCGGTCTGCGAAACGCCCCTGGAAAACCTCTCGACGCCAGTGTTTTCGCCGGCTGCGAGGCTGAGCGCTGATGGCTATATGGGTATATTTTTTCGGTATAAATGGCGAATCTTTTAGAGCCTTGCGCTGTGATAGAGTGCGCGTTCGTCTACGGCCCGACGGCCGTCCATAAGCAATTCCGTGAGTAGCCATGGTCGACAAACTGACGCACCTGAAACAGCTGGAGGCGGAAAGCATCCACATCATCCGCGAGGTGGCCGCCGAGTTCGATAACCCGGTGATGCTGTACTCGATCGGCAAGGATTCCGCGGTCATGCTGCACCTGGCCCGCAAGGCCTTCTTCCCCGGCAAGCTGCCCTTCCCGGTGATGCACGTGGACACCCGCTGGAAATTCCAGGAGATGTACAGGTTCCGCGATCGGATGGTCGAGGAAATGGGCCTGGACCTGATCACCCACGTCAACCCGGACGGCGTCGCCCAGGGCATCAACCCGTTCACCCACGGCAGCGCCAAGCACACCGACGTGATGAAGACCGAGGGACTCAAGCAGGCCCTGGACAAGTACGGTTTCGACGCTGCCTTCGGCGGCGCGCGCCGCGACGAGGAGAAGTCGCGGGCCAAGGAACGGGTCTATTCGTTCCGCGACAGCAAGCACCGCTGGGACCCGAAGAACCAGCGTCCCGAGTTGTGGAACATCTACAACGGCAAGGTGAAGAAGGGCGAGGCGATCCGCGTCTTCCCGCTGTCCAACTGGACCGAGCTGGACATCTGGCAATACATCTACCTGGAAGGCATTCCGATCGTCCCGCTGTACTTCGCCGCCGAGCGCGAGGTCATCGAGAAGAACGGCACGCTGATCATGATCGACGACGAGCGTATCCTCGAGCATCTCTCTGACGAAGAGAAAGCCCGCATCGAGAAGCGCATGGTGCGCTTCCGTACCCTCGGCTGCTACCCGCTCACCGGCGCGGTCGAGTCCAGCGCCACCACGCTGCCGGAAATCATCCAGGAAATGCTCCTGACGCGTACTTCCGAACGCCAGGGTCGGGTCATCGACCATGACCAGGCCGGTTCGATGGAAGAAAAGAAACGTCAGGGCTATTTCTGAGGATACGCAGCATGTCTCATCAATCCGATCTGATCAGCGAGGACATCCTCGCCTACCTGGGGCAGCACGAACGCAAGGAACTGCTGCGCTTCCTTACCTGCGGCAACGTCGATGACGGCAAGAGCACCCTGATCGGGCGCCTGCTGCACGACTCCAAGATGATCTACGAGGATCACCTCGAGGCCATCACCCGCGACTCGAAGAAAGTCGGCACCACGGGCGACGACGTCGACCTGGCGCTGCTGGTCGATGGCCTGCAGGCCGAGCGCGAGCAGGGCATCACTATCGATGTGGCGTACCGCTACTTCAGCACCGCCAAGCGCAAGTTCATCATCGCCGACACGCCCGGCCATGAGCAGTACACCCGCAACATGGCTACCGGTGCCTCGACCTGCGACCTGGCGATCATCCTGATCGATGCCCGCTACGGCGTGCAGACCCAGACCCGCCGGCACAGTTTCATCGCGTCCCTGCTGGGTATCCGGCATATCGTGGTCGCCATCAACAAGATGGACCTGAAGGACTTCGACCAGGGTGTCTTTGAACAGATCAAGGCCGACTACCTGGCCTTTGCCGAGAAGATCGGTCTGAAGACCAGTTCGCTGCACTTCGTGCCGATGTCGGCGCTCAAGGGCGACAACGTGGTCAACAAGTCCGAGCGTTCGCCCTGGTACGCCGGCCAGTCGCTGATGGAAATCCTCGAAACCGTCGAGATCGCCGCCGACCGCAACCTCGATGACATGCGCTTCCCGGTGCAGTACGTGAACCGGCCGAACCTGAACTTCCGCGGTTTCGCCGGCACCCTGGCCAGCGGCGTGGTGCGCAAGGGCGACGAGGTGGTGGCATTGCCGTCGGGCAAGGGGAGCAAGGTGAAATCCATCGTCACCTTCGAGGGCGAACTGGAGCAGGCCGGTCCCGGCCAGGCCGTCACCCTGACCCTGGAAGACGAGATCGACGTTTCCCGCGGCGACATGCTGGTGCATGCCGACAATCGCCCGCTGGTCACCGACGGCTTCGATGCCATGCTGGTGTGGATGGCCGAGGAGCCGATGCTTCCGGGCAAGAAGTACGATATCAAGCGCGCTACCAGCTATGTGCCGGGTTCGATTCCGAGCATCGTCCACAAGGTGGACGTGAACACCCTGGAGCGGACCCCGGGCAGCGAGCTGAAGCTGAACGAGATCGCCAGGGTCAAGGTCAGCCTGGACGCGCCCATCGCGCTCGATGGCTATGAGCAGAACCGCACCACCGGCGCCTTCATCGTCATCGATCGCCTGACCAACGGCACCGTTGGCGCCGGCATGATCATCTCCGCTCCGCCGGCGGCCCATGGCAGCAGCGCTCATCACGGCTCGAATGCCCATGTGACGCGCGAGGAGCGTGCCGGCCGCTTCGGCCAGCAGCCGGCGACCGTACTGTTCAGCGGCCTCTCCGGCGCCGGCAAGAGTACCCTGGCCTATGCCGTGGAGCGCAAGCTGTTCGATATGGGCCGCGCGGTCTACGTGCTGGACGGGCAGAACCTGCGCCACGACCTGAACAAGGGGTTGCCGCAGGACCGCGCCGGGCGCACCGAGAACTGGCTGCGTACCGCCCATGTCGCCAAGCAGTTCAACGAGGCCGGGTTGATCAGCCTCTGCGCCTTCGTCGCGCCGAGCGCGGAAGGGCGCGAGCAGGCCAGGGCGCTGATCGGCGCCGAGCGCCTGATCACCGTCTATGTGCAGGCGTCGCCGCAGGTCTGCCGCGAACGCGATCCCCAGGGGCTGTATGCGGCGGGCGAGGACAATATCCCCGGCGAGTCCTTCCCCTACGACGTGCCGCTGGATGCCGACCTGGTGATCGATACCCAGGCGCTGAGCGTCGAGGACGGCGTGAAGCAGGTGCTCGACCTGTTGCGCGAGCGCCAGGCGATCTGATCGTCTCGCAGCCATGAAAAAGCCCCGCGGATGCGGGGCTTTTTCATGGGCGTCGGCAGGTTCGCGCAGCGCGTCAGTACTTGCCTTTCAGGCCGTAGGTGGCGTCGAGGGTGCCGGGGCTGTCCGGGCTTTTCGGCGCATAGTCCTTCGGCACTTCGCCGGAGGCCGGCGGAGTCAGGCGCTCGCGGCGCTCGGCCGGATAGGCCTCGTCGGCATGCAGCGCAGCCAGCAGGCGCTGGCGGGTCTGTTCGTCCAGGGCCAGGCGCTGGGCGCCGTCGGAGAGGTGCTCCTGCACGTCCTGGTAGCTCTGGGTCAGCTTCTTCACGAGGCTGGCGGTGGTGTTGAAATGGGTCACGACTTCGCGCTGATAGCTGTCGAAGCGGTCCTGCAGGTCGTCCATCTGGCGTTGCACCTTGTTCGGCGCGGCGTTGGGCAGCAGGCGGGCGATCAGAAAACCGATGGCGACCCCGGCGACCAGGGCGAGGGCCGGCAGCAGCCAGGCGGTGAGCGACTGTTCCACGCGAATCCTTCCTCTATAGACGGCTTTGCTTTACGTTAACGGCTTGAGTCCGAGCTGTATACCACGGCACGCGAGTAAGTGCCTGTGTCGCTTGGAGTAATCTGCTAGACGAGTCGACCCGAGCCGGGGTCACGGAGTTCCTGTTTGTCTACCCGCGAAATCCCTGTATCCATCGATGGCCCCTGCGGGCCGCTGGAAGCCCTGCACCTCGATCTGCCCGATGCCCGCGGCATCGCCCTGGTCTGCCATCCGCACCCGCTGTTCGCCGGCACCATGCAGAACAAGGTGGTCGCCACTCTGCAACGCAGCGCCCGCGATGCCGGCCTGGCGACCCTGCGTTTCAACTTCCGTGGCGTTGGCCAGAGCGCTGGCAGCTATGGCGAGGGGATCGGCGAGATCGACGACGCCGAGGCCGCCGCGCGCTGGTTGCTGGCACGCCATCCGGGGTTGCCGCTGACACTGATGGGCTTTTCCTTCGGCTCCTGCGTCGCCGGCAATCTGGCGGGGCGCCTGGAAGCGCAGGGCGTCGGGCTGGCGCGGCTGTTCATGATCGCGCCGCCGGTGGAACGCTTCGCGGTCAGCCTGCCTGCGCGTTGCCCGCTGACCGTGGTGCAGCCGGAGGACGACGACGTGGTCACGCCGGCCGCGGTATATGCCTGGAGCGAGTCCCTGGCACGACCGCACGAGCTGTTGCGGGTGGCAGAAAGCGGACATTTCTTCCATGGCAAGCTGATCGATCTGAAGGACCTGTTGCTGCCACGCCTGCAGGACTGACGTCGTCGCGCCGGCCCTGCTACCATCCGGCGCGCCATTCTTTTCTTTGCCTGACATCTGGTATCGCATGACTACTCGTATCCTGACCGGCATCACTCCTACCGGCACTCCGCACCTGGGCAACTACGCCGGCGCCATCCGCCCGGCGATCCTCGCCAGCCGTCGGAGCGACGTGGATTCGTTCTACTTCCTGGCGGACTACCACGCCTTGATCAAGTGCGACGATCCCGCTCGTATCCAGCGCTCGCGCCTGGAAATCGCCGCGACCTGGCTGGCCGGCGGCCTGGACGTCGAGCGTGCGACCTTCTACCGGCAGTCGGACATCCCCGAGATTCCCGAGCTGACCTGGTTGCTCACCTGCGTCAGTGCCAAGGGCCTGCTCAACCGCGCGCATGCCTACAAGGCCGCGGTGGACCGCAATGTCGAGGCCGGCGAAGACCCGGACGCCGGCGTGACCATGGGCCTCTACAGCTATCCGGTGCTGATGGCCGCGGACATCCTGATGTTCAACGCGCACAAGATTCCGGTCGGCCGCGACCAGGTGCAGCACGTGGAGATGGCCCGCGACATCGGCCAGCGTTTCAACCACCTGTTCGGCAACGGCCGCGAGTTCTTCGTCCTGCCCGAAGCGGTGATCGAGGAAAACGTCGCCACCCTGCCGGGCCTGGACGGGCGCAAGATGTCCAAGAGCTACGACAACACCATCCCGCTGTTCAGCCCGTCCAGGCAGCTCAAGGACGCCATCGCACGCATCGTCACCGACTCGCGCGCGCCGGGCGAGCCGAAAGACCCGGACAGTTCGCACCTGTTCCTTCTTTACTCGGCCTTCGCCAGCGCCGAACAGGTCGCCGCGTTCCGCCAGGAACTGCTCGAAGGCCTGGCCTGGGGCGAAGCCAAGCAGCGCCTGTTCCAGTTGCTCGACAACGAACTGGGCGAGGCTCGCGAGCGTTACCAGGCGCTGATCGCCAAGCCGGACGATATCGAGGACATTCTCCTCGCAGGTGCCGCCAAGGCGCGCCGCATCGCCACCCCATTCATCGCCGAGTTGCGCGAGGCAGTCGGCCTGCGCTCCCTGCGCGAGCCGCTGAAAAGTGCCGAGAGCGGCAAGAAGAAGGCCGCCAAGGCTGCGCGCCTGGTCAGCTTCCGCGACGACGACGGCAGCTTCCGCTTCCGCCTGCTGGACGCCGCCGGCGAACAGCTACTGCTGTCCCGCGCCTTCGCCGACGGCAAGGCCGCCGGTGCGGTGAGCAAGCGCCTGCTGGCTGGCGAGACTGCCGACCTGCGGGCCGAGGGCAATGCCTTTGGCCTGTGGCTGGATGGCGAGGCGGTGGCGCAGAGCCCGGCCTTCGCCGACGCCGCCGCCCGTGACGCCGCCATCGAGCGCACCCGCGAAGCGCTGGCACCGCAGGAGTAGGCAGCCCCGGTACATCCTCGACGGATGGCCGATTGCCAAGAGACGGGGTCGTCGCTAAAGTGACGGCCCCGTTTTCGTTGCATTGCTACCGATCATGACGCCCCTCGAGCGCTACCAGGCCGATCTCCAACGCCCCGATTTCTTCCACGATGCCGCACAGGCGAATGCCGTGAAGCATCTGCAACGCCTCTACGATGACCTGGTCGCCGCCGACCACGCCAAGCCCGGCCTGTTCGGCAAGCTGCTCGGCAGGAAGTCCGGCGGGCCGGTGAAGGGCCTGTATTTCTGGGGCGGCGTCGGCCGTGGCAAGACCTACCTGGTGGACACTTTCTTCGAGTCGCTGCCGTTCGAGCAGAAGGTGCGCACGCACTTCCACCGCTTCATGAAGCGGGTGCACGAAGAACTGAAGACCCTCAAGGGCGAGAAGAACCCGCTGACCATCATCGGCAAGCGCTTCGCCGACGAGGCGCGGGTGATCTGCTTCGACGAGTTCTTCGTCTCCGACATCACCGACGCGATGATCCTCGCCACCCTGCTGGAAGAGCTGTTCAAGAACGGCGTGAGCCTGGTGGCGACCTCCAACATCGTGCCGGACGGCCTGTACAAGGACGGCCTGCAACGCGCCCGTTTCCTGCCGGCGATCGCCCTGCTCAAGGAACATACCGAGATCGTCAACGTCGATAGCGGCGTCGACTATCGCCTGCGCGCGCTGGAGCAGGCCGAGCTGTTCCACTGGCCGCTCAGCGAACAGGTCGAGGAGGAGATGGCGCGCAGCTTCAAGGCCCTGACCCCGGACTGTGCCAAGGCCCAGCGCGACGAGGCGCTGATGATCGAGAACCGCGAGATCCGCGCGCGCCTGACCTGCGACGACGTGGCCTGGTTCGAATTCCGTGAGCTGTGCGACGGCCCGCGCAGCCAGAACGACTACATCGAACTGGCGAAGATTTTCCACGCCGTGCTGATCTCCAACGTCGAGCAGATGGGCGTCACCAAGGACGACATGGCGCGGCGTTTCATCAACCTGGTGGATGAGTTCTACGACCGCAGCGTCAAGCTGATCATCTCCGCCGAGGTCGAGCTAAAGGATCTCTACAGCGGCGGCCGGCTGGAGTTCGAATTCCAGCGCACCCTCAGTCGTCTGCTGGAAATGCAGTCCCACGAATACCTGACGCGTCCGCACCGGCCCTGATCCGGGGCGGAAACGAGAAAGGGGTTGCCGATGGCCACCCCTTTTTTCATGGGCGCGCGGCGTTTCAGCGCTGCGCGGTGTTCTGCTCGAAGCCGGCGAGGAGCTTCTTCGCATGGGCCACTTCGAGGGCTTCCATGGCGTTGATCGGCTTGATCGCCACGGCCTGCTTCAGTTGGGCGATGGCCTTCTCCCGCTCGTCGTCGCCGTATACGTAGGTGAGCGCGTTGGCGTACTCGTAGTGGCCGATCGGCAGGTCGTTGGCCTGGCGGAAGGAGCGGGCGAAGTACTGCTCCATCTTGTCGGCGCTGACCCCGTAGGTCATCTTGCCGACCAGCTTGCCGACCTTGCGGATCACTCCCGCCTCGTAGCCGCCGTAGAGCGCCAGGGCGAACGGCTGGTTGGGTTGCCTGGCCAGGAGAGCGTCCAGTTCCTTGGGTATTTCGCTGGTATAGCCGCGCTTGAGCACTACCGGTACCGATAGCTCCTCGGCCAGGCGCGCCTTGGCGTAGACGCTGCCGAACTGGGCGACGATATCGGCCTTGACCAGCGGGCCGGCCTGTTCGGTGTAGTCGATGACCTCTTCGAGCAGGCGCTGTTTCTCCGCCTGGTCGGGAGCCAGGAACATGGCGTAGAGCACCTGGGCGAACATCGCCGGTACCTGGCCGCCGACTCCCAGGGCCAGTCCCTGCTCCTTGGCCTTGGCGTAGTCGCCGCGGAACAGCAGGCGCCAGACATCCTGCAGTCGTGCCGCATATTGCGTGGCCTCTTCCGGCTTGCCGGTGAAGCCGGTGCCGGCCTTCACGGTCTTTTCCAGGGCATCCGGATGGGCGGTCGCCATGTTCACCACCCAATCGGCGTCCGGATAGGGATAGTCGCCGAAGCCGCGGGTCAGGCGCGGCCAGGCTTCCTTCAACTTGTCGCCTGGATAGTCATAGGCGCTCTGGTCGTAGGGGAAGGCTTTCCAGTTGTCGGCGGCCATAGCATTCATACCGAAGAGGGCCAGGAAGGCGAGCAGATAAAGGCGCATGGCAAAGGTCCGTTCTTGTCGTTGTTCGGAACGCCCGCGTCTGCGGCGGGCCTGCGGATTCATGAGAACCCGCGAAGGCCGACCTGGCTACCTATCCTAGGTTCTGTAGGGAAAGCGCCGGCGCCGATGCCGTTCGGGCAGGCCCGGCGATGTCCGGCTCAGCTTTCCTTCTGCATGAACTGGCGACGGTAATGGTGGGGAGAGAGTTCGGTGTGCTGGCGGAACAGGCGGGCGAAGAAGCTGGCGTCGTCGTAGCCGACCTCGTAGCTGATCGTCTTGATGCTCTTGCGCGTGCTCGAGAGCATGCCCTTGGCGGTCTCGATCCGCAGTCGCTGCAGATAGTGCAGCGGCTTGTCGCCGGTAGCGGCCTGGAAGCGCCGCATGAAGTTGCGGATGCTCATGCCGTGGTCGCGGGCGACGTCCTCGAAACGGAACTTGTCGGCGAAGTGGTCTTCCAGCCATTGCTGGATCTGCAGGATCGTCGGGTCATGGTGCAGCTTCTGTCCGCCGAAGCCGATGCGCCCTGGGGTGTAGCTGCGCTGTACTTCGTAGAGGGTATCCCGGGCCACCGCCTGGGCCACCGATCCGCCGCAGAAACGCTCGATCAGATAGATGTAGAGGTCGCAGGCGGAGGTGACGCCGCTGGCGCAGAACAGGTCGTCGGCATCGGTCAGGTGCTTCTCCTGATTGAGCAGCACGTTCGGGAAGCGTTCGGCGAATTCTCGATAGAAGCGCCAGTAGGTGGTCGCTTCCTTGCCATCCAGCAGACCTGCCTGGGCCAGCCAGAAGACCCCGGTCGCCTCACCGCAGAGGGCGGTTCCCTCGGCATGGCTGCGGCGCAACCAGGGAACGATTTGCGGATAGCGCCGTTCGAGCGCGTCGAAATCGCCCCAGAAGGCGGGCAGGACCACGATATCGCAGGCGGCGAGGGGACCGTCGACGGCGATGCTGTCGCCGCTGAAGCTGCGTACCGGCTGGCCGTCGGGGCTGAGGATGCGGGTGCGGAAGGCCGGCTGGAGACCGAGGCCCTGCTGCTTGCCGTGGCGCAGGCT
Source organism: Pseudomonas sp. 18-147 (assembly GCF_051048045.1). Lineage (NCBI taxonomy): Bacteria > Pseudomonadati > Pseudomonadota > Gammaproteobacteria > Pseudomonadales > Pseudomonadaceae > Pseudomonas > Pseudomonas sp. 18-147. Next base: position 5,251,817 of record NZ_CP182296.1, on the reverse strand, counting down.
GGCCATGTGGAAGAAGTCCTTGGCCTGCATCAGGGTCGAGGCGAAGACGCCGTCGATGGCGACGATGCCGACATGTTTCAGCACCGGAGCGGATTGAGCGCGCATGGATTTTTATCGTTGTTGTGAGTAAGGGAAAGCGGTCAAAAGGCGGCTGGATCGTCTTATTTTTTGGCGCAACTGTCCAGTGCGTCGGTCAGGGCATTTCCCTACAGTCGAAGACCTGCCGCGTGCAGCCAACCCGATCCCAGACCGTTTCCAGGTGACCACGATGATACCGAGAACCCTGTTCAGCTCCGACCACGAACTGTTTCGCGACAGCGTGCGCAAGTTCCTCGAACAGGAAGCCGTGCCTTTCCATCACCAATGGGAAAAGGATGGGCATGTCGACCGCGCGCTCTGGAACAAGGCCGGCGAGGCCGGAATGCTCTGTTCGCACCTGCCGGAAGAGTATGGCGGGATGGGCGCGGACTTCCTCTACAGCGCCGTGGTCATCGAAGAGATCGGTCGGGCCGGCCTGACCGGGATCGGTTTCTCCCTGCATTCGGACATCGCTGCACCCTACATCCTCCACTACGGCAGCGAGGCGCTGAAGCGCAAGTACCTGCCGAAGCTGGTATCCGGCGAGATGGTCGCGGCCATCGCCATGACCGAGCCGGGGGCCGGTTCCGACCTGCAAGGGGTGAAGACCACTGCGGTACTGGATGGCGACGAGTACGTCATCAATGGCTCGAAGACCTTCATCACCAACGGCTTCCTCGCCGACCTGGTGATCGTGGTGGCGAAGACCGATCCGAAGGCTGGCGCCAAGGGCATAAGCCTGTTCGTGGTCGAGGCGGGTACGCCGGGCTTCAGCAAGGGCAAGCGCCTGGAGAAGGTCGGGATGAAGGCCCAGGACACCTCCGAGCTGTTCTTCCAGGATGTGCGGATTCCCCGGGAGAACCTGCTCGGCAAGGACGGCCAGGGATTCATCTACCTGATGCAGGAGCTGCCGCAGGAGCGCCTGACCGTCGGTATCGGCGCGCTGGCGTCGGCCGAGGCGGCCCTGCAATGGACGCTCGACTACACTCGCGAGCGCAAGGCGTTCGGCAAGTCGGTGGCGGACTTCCAGAATACCCGCTTCAAGCTTGCCGAGATGGCTACCGAGATCCAGGTCGGCCGGGTCTTCGTCGATCGCTGTATGGAGCAGCATCTCCAGGGCAAGCTGGACGTACCCACCGCCGCCATGTGCAAGTACTGGACGACGGACCTGCAATGCGAGGTGCTCGACGAATGCGTGCAGTTGCACGGCGGCTACGGCTTCATGTGGGAATATCCGGTGGCGCGGGCCTGGGCCGATGCCCGGGTGCAGCGGATCTACGCCGGTACCAACGAGATCATGAAGGAGATCATCGCGCGGGCCCTGTGAGGCGCGCCTGGTCACCGGGAGGGGCGGACGACCGCATCGCGCGGTTGTCCGCCGAACCCGCGGCAGCGCCAGGCCCCTGGAGGCTCAGGGAGCCGGGTTCGGTTGCTCCCGGTGGATTGCATCGATACCGGCGAGCAATTCCTCGTCCAGCCTCAGGTCGACGCTGCCGAGATTGGTTTCCAGCTGTTCCAGCGAGGTGGCGCCGATGATGTTGCTGGTCACGAACGGCCGCGAGGTGACGTAGGCCAGTGCCATCTGCGCCGGTTCCATTCCATGTTCGCGGGCCAGCGCTACGTAGCGCGCGCAGGCCGCTTCCGCCTGCGGGTTGGTGTAGCGGGTGAAGCGGCTGTACAGACTGATGCGCGCGTTGGCCGGGCGGGCGCCGTCCGCGTACTTGCCGGAAAGCATGCCGAAGGCCATCGGCGAGTAGGCCAGCAGGCCGCACTGCTCGCGGATGGCGATTTCCGCCAGGCCCACCTCGAAGCTGCGGTTGAGCAGGTTGTAGGGGTTCTGGATCGATACCGCGCGCGGCCAGCCGCGCTCCTCGGCGAGCCTGAGGAAGGTCATGGTGCCCCAGGGCGTCTCGTTGGACAGGCCGATGTGGCGGATCTTGCCGGCGCGCACCTGCTCGTCGAGCACTTCCAGGGTTTCCTCCAGCGGTGTGAAGCTCTCTTCCTGGTGCTGGTAGCCGAGCTGGCCGAAGAAGTTGGTCCGCCGCTCCGGCCAGTGCAACTGGTAGAGGTCCAGCCAGTCTGTCTGCAGGCGCTCCAGGCTGGCATCGAGGGCGGCGACGATGTGCTGGCGGTTGAACTTGAGGTTGCCGTCGCGCACATGGCTGATGCCGTTGCCGGGGCCGGCGATCTTGCTGGCGAGGATCCAGTCGGCGCGGTCGCTGCTGCGGCGGAACCAGTTGCCGATGATGCGCTCGGTGCTGGCGTAGGTCTCGGCGCGGGGCGGCACCGGATACATTTCGGCGGTATCCATGAAATTGATCCCGGCGGCCTTGGCCCTGGCGATCTGGGCGAAGGCGTCCTGCTCGCTGTTCTGCTCGCCCCAGGTCATGGTGCCGAGGCAGAGGGCGCTGACTTTCAGATCGGTGCGGCCGAGCGGGCGATACTCCATGCGGGTGTCCTCGTGAAATTAAGTGGTTAATGCGGTTGTAAATTCTGGCGAAATCTGCATAATTCCGCAGCCTTTCATCGGTGGGGGATGCCAAGCCTGCCGATCGATGTATCTAGTCGTTACGGACGCACACCGACCCGAGCCCCAATTCGTGTCTGTTTTCGGCTGTCCTTGACTTGTCAAGGCAACCACTGTCCAGTAAGATTCGCCGTCTTATTTTCAGGCGGCCCCTGAGGCTATAACGAATGAAAACCTATACCGCGAAACCGGAAACTGTACAGCGCGACTGGTTCGTCGTCGACGCTGCCGGCCAGACCCTGGGTCGTCTGGCGACCGAAATTGCCCGCCGCCTGCGTGGCAAGCACAAGCCTGAGTACACTCCGCATGTTGACACCGGCGACTACATCGTCGTCATCAACGCCGAGCAGGTGCGTGTGACCGGTGCCAAGACCACCGACAAGATGTACTACCACCACTCCGGCTTCCCGGGCGGCATCAAGTCGATCAACTTCGAGAAGCTGATCGCCAAGGCCCCTGAGCGCGTCATCGAGACCGCTGTGAAAGGCATGCTGCCGAAGAACCCTCTGGGTCGCGATATGTATCGCAAGCTGAAGGTGTACAAGGGTGCCAGCCACCCGCACACCGCTCAGCAGCCCCAAGAACTGAAGATTTAACGGGATAGCTCATTATGTCGGCGACTCAAAATTACGGCACTGGCCGTCGTAAGACCGCTACCGCTCGCGTCTTCCTGCGTCCGGGCACTGGCAAGATTTCCATCAACAACCGTGGTCTCGATCAGTTCTTCGGTCGTGAAACCGCTCGCATGGTCGTGCGTCAGCCGCTCGAGCTGACCGAGACCGTCGAGAAGTTCGACATCTTCGTTACCGTCGTTGGCGGTGGCGTAAGCGGTCAGGCCGGTGCGATCCGTCACGGCATCACCCGTGCCCTGATCGAGTACGACGAAACCCTGCGTAGCTCGCTGCGCAAGGCCGGCTACGTGACTCGCGATGCCCGTGAAGTCGAGCGTAAGAAGGTCGGTCTGCGTAAAGCGCGTAAGCGTCCGCAGTACTCCAAGCGTTAATTCGACGCTTGCTGAAAAACGCCCACCTCTTCGGAGCTGGGCGTTTTTTTATGTCTACGCTTTAACTCTGCGGCAAGGTGTCGCATGGCCGAAGGGCGCGCCCTACAAGGGTTTCGGGCGTTTTGTGTCAGGCTATTACCTTGTCATCAAAGGGGGTTTTCTTTACCATTTGGCGAATTTTTTGCGCGGCTCGAATTTTTACTTAAAGGCCTGATTAGAACAGGTCTGAAGCTGATGGGAGACGACTGAATGAGTAATGACGGCGTGAATGCAGGCCGGCGTCGCTTCCTCGTCGCGGCCACCTCTGTGGTTGGCGCGGCGGGAGCGGTGGGTGCTGCGGTCCCGTTCGTAGGGTCATGGTTCCCCAGTGCCAAAGCCAAGGCTGCTGGCGCGCCGGTGCAGGTGAACGTGGGCAAGATCGATCCAGGTCAGCAGATCATCGCTGAATGGCGCGGCAAGCCTGTATTCATCGTGCACCGCACGAAGGAGATGCTGGACGCCCTGCCGAGCCTCGAAGGACAACTGGCCGACCCGGACTCCAAGGCCTCGGAGCAGCCGGAGTACGTCGATCCCAAGCTTCGCTCGATCAAGCCGGAACTGGCGGTGATCGTCGGCATCTGCACCCATCTGGGCTGCTCGCCGACCTTCCGTCCCGAAGTCGCCCCCGCCGACCTCGGTCCGGACTGGAAGGGCGGCTACTTCTGCCCTTGCCACGGCTCCCACTACGACCTCGCCGGTCGTGTCTACAAAGGCCAGCCAGCGCCGCTGAACCTGCCGATTCCGCCTTATACGTTCGATGCTGACGACGTCATCACCATCGGCGTGGACCAGGAGAAAGCCTGATGAACAAGTTCATGGCTTGGGTCGATGCGCGTTTTCCCGCGACCAAGATGTGGGAAGACCATCTGAGCAAGTACTACGCACCGAAGAACTTCAACTTCTGGTATTTCTTCGGTTCCCTGGCGCTGCTGGTGCTGGTCAACCAGATCCTCACCGGCATCTGGCTGACCATGAGCTTCACGCCGTCGGCCGAAGAGGCGTTCGCTTCCGTCGAATACATCATGCGCGATGTCGACTACGGCTGGATCATTCGCTACATGCACTCCACCGGTGCATCGGCGTTCTTCATCGTGGTCTACCTGCACATGTTCCGCGGCCTGCTCTACGGCTCCTATCAGAAGCCGCGCGAGCTGGTGTGGATCTTCGGCATGCTGATCTACCTGGCGCTGATGGCCGAGGCCTTCATGGGCTACCTGCTGCCTTGGGGTCAGATGTCCTACTGGGGCGCCCAGGTGATCATTTCCCTGTTCGGCGCGATTCCGGTGGTCGGCGAAGACCTGGCCCAGTGGATCCGCGGTGACTTCCTGATCTCCGGCATCACCCTGAACCGCTTCTTCGCCCTGCATGTGATCGCCCTGCCGATCGTCCTGCTCGGCCTGGTCGTGCTGCACATCCTGGCGCTGCACGAAGTCGGTTCGAACAACCCGGACGGCGTTGACATCAAGAAGAAGAAGGACGAGAACGGCGTACCGCTGGACGGCATCGCGTTCCATCCGTACTACACCGTGAAGGATATCGTCGGTGTGGTGGTGTTCCTGTTCATCTTCTGCACCGTGATCTTCTTCTTCCCGGAAATGGGCGGCTACTTCCTCGAGAAGCCCAACTTCGAGATGGCCAACCAGTTCAAGACCCCCGAGCACATCGCTCCGGTCTGGTACTTCACCCCGTTCTACGCGATCCTCCGCGCGGTTCCGGACAAGCTGATGGGTGTGGTGGCGATGGGTGCGGCGATCGCCGTGCTGTTCGTCCTGCCGTGGCTGGATCGCAGCCCGGTTCGCTCGATCCGCTACAAGGGCTGGCTGAGCAAGCTGTGGCTGGTGATCTTCGCGGTGTCCTTCGTGATCCTCGGCTACTACGGCGCCCAGGCTCCGAGCCCGCTGGGTACTACCCTGTCGCGCGTTTGCACCGTCCTGTATTTCGCCTTCTTCATCCTGATGCCGTTCTACACCCGGATGGAGAAGACCAAACCGGTTCCGGAAAGGGTGACTGGCTGATGAAAAAGCAATTCGCTGCACTGATTCTGGCGGTACTGCCAGTCCTGGGTTTCGCCGCTGGCGGCCATGGGCCGCAACTGGATCATGTCGATATCGACCTGACCGACAAGGCGGCCATGCAGGATGGCGCGCGTACCTTCGCCAACTACTGCATGGGCTGCCATAGCGCCAAGTTCCAGCGTTACGAGCGTGTCGCCACCGACCTGGGCATTCCTGCCGATCTGATGATGGAGAAGCTGGTGTTCACCGGCGCCAAGATCGGCGACCACATGGACATCGGCATGAAGCCGGCCGACGCCAAGACCTGGTTCGGCGCTGCTCCGCCGGACCTGACCCTGGTTGCCCGCGTACGCGGCACCGACTGGCTGTACAGCTACCTGCGCTCGTTCTACGAGGATCCCAAGCGTCCGTGGGGCGTGAACAACGTGATCTTCCCCAACGTCGGCATGCCGAACGTCCTGGCGCCCCTGCAGGGACGCCAGGTGATCGGCTGCAAGCAGGTACAGGTGGTCGAGGATGGCAAGAAGCAGTTCGATCCGTTGACCGGTACCCCGCTGACTCACGAAGCTTGTGACCAGTTGACCGTGGTGCCGAAGACCGGCGAACTGAACGAAGCTCAGTTCGACGAGAAGGTCAAGAACCTGGTGACCTTCCTGGCCTATTCGGCCAACCCGAACAAGCTGGCCTCCGAGCGTATCGGTACCTACGTCCTGCTCTACCTGGCCTTCTTCTTCGTATTCGCCTATCTCCTCAAGCGCGAGTACTGGAAGGACGTGCACTAACCCGCACGTTGGTCTTCGAAGCGCGCGCCCTACGGGGCGCGCGCGTCTTTTCACCTCCCACAAGTCGACCTGCGAGGAGGGCTCCATGGCTTCAATCAACAAGCTGACCTGCTATTCCGACCCTGCCGATCATTACTGCCATCGCATCCGCCTGGTCCTGGCCGAGAAGAACGTGGCGGTAGAGGTGATCGATATCGAGGCGGGCCGCTGTCCGCCGATGCTGGCGGAGGTCAACCCCTACGGCAGCGTACCGACCCTGGTCGATCGCGACCTGGCGCTGTACGAGCCGACGGTGGTCATGGAATACCTCGATGAACGCTATCCGCATCCGCCGCTGCTGCCCGATTATCCGGTGAAGCGTGCCAACAGCCGCCTGTTGATCCATCGTATCCAGCGGGACTGGTGTTCCCTGGTGGACCGGATCCTGGATGCGCGCAGCAAGGAGGCCGAGCGGGTCCAGGCGCGCAAGGAGTTGCGCGAGAGCCTGACCGGGGTTTCCCCGCTGTTCGCCGACAAGGCATATTTCCTCAGCGAGGATTTCAGCCTGGTGGATTGCTGCCTGTTGCCGATCCTCTGGCGTCTGCCGTTGCTGGGCATCGAGTTGCCGCGGCAGGCCAAGCCGTTGCTCGACTACATGGAGCGCGGATTCGCCCGGGAAAGCTTCCGGGCCAGCCTGTCTTCCGTTGAACGAGATATGCGTTAAGGAACATGAAGATGAATTCCAGCCGTCCCTATCTGGTCCGCGCGCTCTATGAATGGATCGTCGACAACGATTGCACGCCACATATCCTGGTGAACGCAGAGTTCGCCGGGGTAAAGGTGCCTCCGGGTTATGCCAGCGATGGGCAGATCGTGCTCAATGTCTCGCCCTCTGCCGTGCGGCATCTGCACATGGACAACGAGGCGGTCAGCTTCGAGGGGCGTTTCGGCGGCGTGGCGCAGAGCCTGTACATTCCAGCGCTGGCGGTAATGGCCATCTACGCCCGGGAAAACGGACAGGGCATGGTCTTCGATCTGGAGCAGCCGGGTCCGGTGGACGACGAGCCGGGCGATGACGATGGCGGACCGTCCGATGAGCCGCCGCGTCCCAGTGGCAGGCCATCCCTGAAGGTGGTCAAGTAAACGGCGAGCAATGAAAAAGGCGATCGAAGGATCGCCTTTTTTTCGTTCGCTGTTCTTCAGTTTATGTATTCGAACAGCTTGACGATCTTCTGCACCCCGTCGACGCCCTGGGCGACGCGGACAGCCTGGGCGGCTTCCTGCTGGTTGACCAGGCCCATCATGTAGACGATGCCGTTCTCGGTGACCACCTTGATCCGCGACGAGGGCACGTTGGGATCGCTGAGCATCTGGGTCTTCAGCTTGGTGGTGATCCAGGCGTCGTTGTTGCGGGCGAGCAGGGAGGAGGGCGAGGTCACCTGCAGTTCGTTATGCACGTTCTTGACCTTCTGCACCGTGCGCGCGGCCTGTTCGGCCTTGCTCTTGAGGTCAGCGCGCGGGGTCTGGCCGGCGATCAGCACGATGCCGTTGTAGCTGACCACGACGATGTGAGAGTCCTTGTCCAGGGCCGGATCGGCCTTGGCGATGTTCACCGCGGCCTTGGTCTCGATCAGCGAGTCGTCGATCTTGCTGCCGATGGTTCGGGTCCCGCGATCGTCGTCGATCGGTTTGTCCCGGGTGGCGCTGAGGAAACTGCTGCAGCCTCCCAGGGCCAGGCTCAGGGCCAGGGTGGCGGCGACGAAGGCGGTACGGCTCATTCTTCACTCCCGAACAGTTGGCGGTCGATCAGGTCGCAGAGGCAGTGGATGGCCAGCAGGTGGACTTCCTGGATGCGTGCGGTGATCTTGGAGGGAACGCGGATCTCCACGTCTTCCGGCAGCAGCAACGAAGCCATGCCGCCACCGTCACGGCCGGTCAGGGCGACCACCAGCATCTCGCGGTCGTGGGCAGCCTGGATGGCCTGGATCACGTTGGCCGAATTGCCGCTGGTGGAAATCGCCAGCAGGACGTCGCCCGGCTGGCCCAGGGCGCGGATCTGCTTGGAGAAGACTTCGTTGTAGCTGTAGTCGTTGGCGATCGAGGTGATGGTCGAGCTGTCGGTGGTCAGGGCCACGGCCGGCAGGCTCGGACGTTCGCGCTCGAAGCGGTTGAGCAGTTCGGAGGAGAAGTGCTGGGCATCGCCGGCCGAGCCGCCATTGCCGCAGGAGAGGATCTTGCCCTCGTTGAGCAGCGCATTGACCATCACCAGGCTGGCTTGCTCGATATAGGGAGGCAGTACTTCCAGCGCCTGCTGCTTGGTCTCGATGCTGGCCTGGAAGAGCTGGCGGATACGGTGTTGCATGTCCATCGGTAATGACCTTCGGTGGGGCGGCTGATCAGGCGTCGAATGCGTTCTGAATCCAGTCCAGTCGCGGTGGTGATTGTCCGTCGCTGGTATCGACGGTGACCACATCGAAGCGACAGGGGCGTTTGGCCCAGCGCGCCTCCTGTTGCAGAAAAAGTTCGGCGGAGAGAATCAGGCGCTGCCGCTTGCGCGCGTCGATGCTCTCCAGGGCTCCGCCCCAGGCGCGATGCCGGCGGGAGCGGACTTCGACGAATACTACTGTATCGCCGTCGAGCATGACCAGATCGAGCTCTCCGCGGCGACAGGTCCAATTCTTGCCAAGTGTGGCAAGGCCCTGTCGCCGTAGATGGGCGCAGGCCAGTTCCTCGGCCTGGCGCCCCTTGTCCCGGGAGCTTTCCCTATCGGTCAAAAGCTGCTGGTCCCCAGCGGCTGGACCTGGCCATTGCGGAACTCGGCCCATTGCAACTGGCGTTCGATACGTTGGGTCGGATTCAGGCTCAGGGTACCGGTCAGGCCGTCGATCTGCAGGCTCGGCACGGCCTTCAGTTCAGGCAGACGCGGAGCGAGGCGGTAGGCGTCGACGCCCATGGCGTAGAGGCGGCCCATGCTGCCGTTGGCCTGGGGCCATTGGGCGGCGACCTGCTGGCGGGTCGGGTCGCTGGGGTTGAGCAGCCACGGGGTCTCGCAGAAGCGGATGCCGTTGAGATCCTGGTCCTGGGTCGGGTTGTTGGTCCCGGTGTAGAGGTGCGAAGTGGCGTAGACCGGAAGGTCGCCGGCGTACTGGAAGGCCAGGGTCGGCTTGATCTGGCGGGCCTGCTGCGGGGTGGCGGCGAGGAACACGAAGTCGATGTCCTGGCGGCGCGACGGCTGGGTGGCGATCTGGCTGCCGAGGGCGCCCTGCAGGCGCTGGGCGCGGCCTTCGCTCTGGCGCAGTTGCAGCAGGTCGGCGATCTGTTGCGCCAGTTGTACCGGCTGGTCGACATGCTCGGCGGCGATCAGGCTGCCGCCCGCGGACTGCCAGCTCTGGCTGAAGGCGGCCAACACGCGGTCGCCCCATTCGCCGCGCGGCACCAGCGCCACGGCCCGGCGCATGCCGTCGCCCCAGGCCCGGCTGGCCACCGCGCGCGCTTCGTCCTCGGCGGCGAGGCCGAACTGGAACAGCTGCGCCGGGCCTTCCTGGCTGTTGTCGCTGTAGTTGAGTGCGAGGGTGGTGATCGGCAGTTGCTCGCGGCTAGCGAGTTGCTTGACCAGCGGCTTCTCCAGTGGACCGACGACCAGTTCGACGCCATCGGCCTGGGCCTGGCGGTAGAAGTCATCTAGCGAGCGCACCTGGGTACTGTCGTAGAGCTTGATCGAAGGAGGATTCTGGCCGGCCTGCTGGGCCTGGAAGTGGGCGGCGAGGAAGCCGTCCTGCAGGGCCCGGGCGACGTTGGCCAACTGCCCCTGCTGGGGTAGCAGGAGGGCGATGCGGGTCAGCGGCTGCTGGGACAGCGTCTTGAGTTTCTCCAGCGCCGCCGGCAAGTGCTTGGCCGCCGGGTGCTCGGGGTTCTGCTGTTGCCAGCTCTCGATGCTGGCCTGCTGTTGCTGCAGGGTCGGCGAGGTCTTGGTGATGCGTGCCAGGGTCAGCCAGCCGCTGAGGTCGCCTTCGTTGGCGCTCGGTTGCAACTGGTCGACCGGCAGGCTGCTGACCAGGGTCCAGATCTTTTCCTGGTTCTCGATCACCGCCGGGCCCTCGAGTAGCGGTGCGAAGTAGATGCGCTCCTTGGCTGCGGCAAGGACCTGGCCGTCGGCGGCGAGGGCCTGGGCCTTGGCGCGCTGGGTACGAACCTGCTGGGTCACCGGCAGTTCGCTGAGATGCTGCATGCTCGGATGCTGCAATGCCTGCAGGGCGGCCTTGGGCTTGCTGCGGGCGAGGGCCAGTTCGGCGTTCAGGGTGCTGGCGAAGACCTGCTGGGCCGGCTTCAGGCTTTCCAGCGGAATCTGTCCCAGGATGGCGGTGGACCTGGCGAGGTCCTTCTGCTGGTAGGCAAGGTCCGCTGCCGAGAGGCGCAGCAGCGCCGCTTCCTCGGGCTTGCTCTGGCTGGCCTGTTGCAACAACTGCTCGATGCTGGCATTCGGCGTACGGGGAAGTTCGCCCAGTCCGGAATTGGACGAGGTCGCGCAGGCGGTCAGCAGACCGGCCAGGATCAGAGCAGAAAGCGGACGCAGGCAAGCGATCATATAGGGCTTCTCATGGCGCATTCACGAAGAGTCGCCGATTGTACCGGAGGCCCGCCTCGGGTGCGATGGCGGCACCCTGAATCGCGATACAATGCCGCCTTTTCAGATAGCTCCCGAGGTATTTTCGTGTCAGCAGGCACTCTGTTCGTAGTGGCGACCCCGATCGGCAATCTCGACGACATCACCCCGCGCGCCCTGCGGGTGCTGCGGGAGGTGGCCCTGGTGGCTGCGGAGGATACCCGCCATTCGATCCGGCTGTTCCAGCACTTCGGCATCGAGACGCCATTGGCGGCCTGCCACGAGCACAACGAGCGCGAGGAGGGCGGGCGCTTCATCTCCCGGCTGCAGGGGGGGGAGGACGTCGCGCTGATCTCGGACGCCGGTACCCCGCTGATTTCCGATCCCGGCTTCCACCTGGTGCGCCAGGCACAGGCGCTGGGTATCCGGGTGGTCCCGGTGCCGGGCTCCTGCGCGCTGATCGCGGCGCTGTCGGCGGCGGGATTGCCGTCGGACCGGTTCATCTTCGAAGGTTTCCTGCCCGCCAAGGCTGCGGGACGACGCAGCCGCCTCCAGGCGGTACAGGAAGAGCCACGCACGCTGATTTTCTACGAGGCGCCCCATCGTCTGCTGGAAAGCCTGGCGGACATGCGCGACGTGTTCGGCGGGGAGCGCCGTGCGGTGCTGGCGCGGGAGCTGAGCAAGACCTTCGAGACCATTCGCAGCCTGCCGTTGGCCGAACTGCACGATTGGGTCGCGTCGGACAGCAACCAGCAGCGCGGCGAGTGCGTTGTGCTGGTGGCGGGGTGGCAGGCGCCGGAAGGCGAGGAGTCGATCGGTGCAGAGGCGCTCAGGGTGCTCGACCTGCTGCTTGCCGAGCTGCCGTTGAAGAAAGCCGCGGCGCTGGCGGCGGAAATCACCGGGGTGCGAAAAAACCTTTTGTATCAACAGGCTTTGCAGCGCCAAGGGAAGAGTTGAGCTTGTTCTTCGCGCCTGCTCCCGCTAACCTTGTCGGCGGAGAGTCGATTGGACAGTCGCTGTCGCGCAATAGCGCGGTGGAGGAAAGTCCGGGCTCCATAGGGCAGAGTGCCAGGTAACGCCTGGGAGGCGCGAGCCTACGGAAAGTGCCACAGAAAATAACCGCCTAAGCGCAACAGCGCCGGTAAGGGTGAAAAGGTGCGGTAAGAGCGCACCGCACGGCTGGCAACAGTCCGTGGCTAGGTAAACCCCACTCGGAGCAAGACCAAATAGGAATCCATTGGCGCGGCCCGCGTTGGATTCGGGTAGGTCGCTTGAGGCGTACAGTGATGTGCGTCCCAGAGGAATGGCTGTCCTCGACAGAACCCGGCTTATAGATCGACTCTCCCACTTCTTCCCACTCTCTTCGCTTTTTCCCGGTTTTATCCGTCCGTCGCAAAAGCGAAAAGCCGCAACTCTTGATAAATCACTTTAAGTTCGAAGGCTAAGACTTTGGGCTTATTGTGTTTTGTCATCTCTTTTACTTCTAAAAGCGCTCCGCAACCTTCCAAAAGCACGCTAAATCTCCGTCCTGTAAGGATTTTTCACTTCTGACGCGCCTTGACGGTGGGGAGTGTGGATTTCTATAGTGTGCAGAAGTGGTATGAAGTGGGTAAAAGTGGGATCAATTGGCATGGAAAGCCAACCACAGGGGAAGCGCTGACGTGTTTCGCGGAGCTAATGCCATAAGTCTCGACGCCAAAGGGCGCCTCGCGATGCCGAGTCGGTATCGTGACGAGCTCGTTTCGCGTTGTGCCGGCCAGCTCATCGTCACTATCGACGCAGTCGACCCCTGCCTCACCGTTTACCCCTTGCCCGAATGGGAACTGATCGAAGCCAAGCTGCGCGAGCTGCCTTCTTTGCGAGAAGAAACGCGGCGCCTGCAGCGGCTGCTGATCGGTAATGCCGTCGATCTGGAACTGGACGGAAACGGGCGTTTCCTGATTCCGCCGCGCCTGCGCGAGTACGCCAAGCTGGACAAGCGGGCGATGCTGGTGGGGCAACTGAACAAGTTTCAGTTGTGGGATGAGGATGCCTGGAACGCCATGGCTGAAGCCGACCTGGCGGCAATCAAACAACCCGGTGGGCTGCCGGACGAACTACGCGACCTGATCCTTTGACTATGAATGCCACCTACCGCCATATCACCGTTCTGCTCGAGGAGGCCGTTTCCGCACTGGCCCCGCGGGAGGACGGCTGCTATCTGGACGGTACCTTCGGAAGAGGGGGCCATAGTCGAGCCTTGCTCGAGAAACTGGGCGCCGGGGGACGCCTGCTCGGATTCGACAAAGATCCCCAGGCCATCCAGACAGGAAAAGCATTGGCGGCCGAAGACGGCCGCTTCGTCATTGTGCAGCGCTCGTTCGCCGAACTGGGCGATGAGGTGCGCGCACGCGGTCTCGAAGGGCGGGTCGATGGCGTCCTGCTCGACCTTGGCGTGTCGTCGCCGCAACTCGACGATCCCGAGCGCGGCTTCAGCTTCCTCAACGATGGTCCGCTGGACATGCGCATGAATCCCGGCCAGGGCATCAGCGCAGCGGAGTTCATCGCCAACGCCACCGAAGAGGAAATCGCCCGGGTCTTCAAGGAATATGGCGAAGAACGCTTCGCCAAGCGGATGGCCCGCGCCATCGTGCAGCGCCGTCAGGAGCGGCCGTTCGAACGAACTGCCGATCTCGCCGAAGTGATCACGGTTGCCAACCCCGCCTGGGAGAAGGGCAAGAATCCGGCGACCCGCGCATTCCAGGGCCTGCGCATCCATGTGAACAATGAGCTGGGCGATCTCGAGCGTGGCCTTGACGCCGCGCTCGAATCGCTGGCCGTCGGCGGCCGGCTGGTGGTGATCAGTTTCCATTCCCTGGAAGACCGCATCGTCAAGCTGTTCATGCGCAAGCACGCCAAGGGCGAGGCGGACAACCTGCCGCGCGACCTGCCGATCCGTTCCAAGGTCTTCGAGCCGCGCCTGAAGCTGCTGGGCAAGCCGCAGTACGCTTCGGAAGAAGAACTCAAGGCCAACCCGCGCTCGCGCAGCGCGGTCATGCGCGTGGCGGAGAAGCTGAGATGAGCCGTCTCTTCGTCAAGCGCCTGCCTACCGGCAGCTTCCTCATGTTGCTGCTTTATATAGGTCTGCTGCTCTCGGCGATTGCCGTGGCCTACAGCACCTACTGGAACCGGCAACTGCTCAACTCGCTGTATTCCGAGCTGAGCGTGCGCGACAAGGCGCAGGCCGAGTGGGGCCGGTTGATTCTCGAGCAGAGCACCTGGACCGCCCATAGCCGCATCGAAAGCCTGGCGGTGGAACAGTTGCGCATGCGCGTTCCCGACCCGGCCGAGGTCAGGATGGTGGCGCCATGAAACTGAATTATTTCCAGGGCGCCCTCTACCCATGGCGGTTCTGCGTGATCGTCGGCCTGCTGCTGGCGATGGTCGGCGCCATCGTCTGGCGAATCGTCGACCTGCACGTGATCGACCATGACTTCCTCAAGGGCCAGGGCGACGCGCGTAGCGTGCGGCATATCGCCATCCCTGCGCACCGGGGCCTGATCACTGACCGCAACGGCGAACCGCTGGCGGTGAGCACCCCGGTCACCACCCTGTGGGCCAACCCCAAGGAGCTGATGGCCGCCAAGGAACGCTGGCCGCAACTGGCGGCGGCGCTCGGGCAGGATACCAAGCTGTTCGCCGACCGCATCGAGCAGAACGCCGAGCGCGAGTTCATCTATCTGGTCCGTGGGCTGACCCCGGAGCAGGGCGAAGGCGTGATCGCCCTGAAGGTGCCCGGCGTGTACTCCATCGAGGAGTTTCGGCGTTTCTACCCGGCTGGCGAAGTGGTGGCCCATGCGGTCGGCTTTACCGATGTCGACGACCGCGGTCGCGAAGGTATCGAGCTGGCTTTCGACGAATGGCTGGCCGGCGTGCCGGGCAAGCGCCAGGTGCTCAAGGATCGCCGTGGCCGCGTGATCAAGGACGTGCAGGTCACCAAGAATGCCAAACCGGGCAAGACCCTTGCGCTGTCCATCGACCTGCGCCTGCAGTACCTGGCTCATCGCGAACTGCGCAACGCTCTGCTGGAAAACGGCGCCAAGGCCGGCAGCTTGGTGATCATGGACGTGAAGACCGGGGAGATCCTGGCCATGACCAACCAGCCCACCTACAACCCGAACAATCGTCGTAACCTGCAGCCGGCGGCCATGCGCAACCGGGCGATGATCGACGTGTTCGAGCCGGGCTCGACGGTCAAGCCGTTCTCGATGAGCGCGGCGCTGGCCAGCGGGCGCTGGAAACCCAGCGATATCGTCGACGTCTACCCGGGCACCCTGCAGATCGGCCGCTACACCATTCGCGACGTATCGCGCAATTCGCGGCAACTCGATCTCACCGGCATCCTGATCAAGTCGAGCAACGTCGGCATCAGCAAGATCGCCTTCGACATCGGCGCCGAATCCATCTACTCGGTCATGCAACAGGTCGGTCTCGGGCAGGACACGGGGTTGGGCTTCCCCGGCGAGCGCGTCGGCAACCTGCCCAACCACCGCAAGTGGCCGAAGGCGGAAACCGCGACCCTGGCCTACGGCTACGGTCTCTCGGTAACCGCGATCCAGTTGGCGCATGCCTATGCGGCCCTGGCCAACGACGGCAAGAGCGTGCCGCTGAGCATGACCCGAGTCGACCGCGTGCCGGATGGTGTGCAGGTGATCTCGCCTGAAGTGGCTTCCACCGTGCAGGGCATGCTGCAACAAGTGGTCGAGGCCCAGGGCGGGGTGTTCCGCGCCCAGGTGCCGGGTTACCACGCCGCCGGCAAGAGCGGGACCGCGCGCAAGGTCTCGGTCGGCACCAAGGGCTACCGGGAAAACGCCTATCGCTCGCTGTTCGCCGGTTTCGCCCCGGCCACCGATCCGCGCATCGCGATGGTCGTGGTGATCGACGAGCCGAGCAAGGCGGGCTACTTCGGCGGCCTGGTGTCGGCGCCGGTGTTCAGTAAGGTCATGGCTGGCGCGCTGCGCCTGATGAACGTGCCGCCGGATAACCTGCCGACGGCCACCGAACAGCAGCAGGTCAATGCTGCGCCCGCAAAAGGAGGGCGTGGCTGATGCCTATGAGCCTGAACCAACTGTTTCCCCAGGCCGAGCGCGATCTGCTGATCCGCGAGCTGACCCTGGATAGCCGCGGCGTTCGTCCGGGCGACCTGTTCCTGGCGGTGCCGGGCGGGCGCCAGGATGGTCGTGCGCACATCGCCGATGCCCTGGCCAAGGGCGCGGCTGCCGTGGCTTACGAGGCGGAAGGCGCCGGAGAGTTGCCGCCCAGCGATGCGCCGCTGATCGCGGTGAAGGGGCTGGCCGCGCAACTGTCGGCGGTCGCCGGGCGTTTCTACGGCGAGCCGAGCCGCGGGCTGGACCTGATCGGCGTCACCGGCACCAACGGCAAGACCAGCGTCAGCCAACTGGTGGCCCAGGCCCTGGATCTGCTCGGCGAGCGCTGCGGCATCGTCGGCACCCTCGGCACCGGTTTCTACGGCGCCCTGGAGAGCGGCCGGCACACCACGCCGGACCCGCTCGCGGTGCAGGCCACGCTGGCCACGCTGAAGCAGGCCGGCGCCCGCGCGGTAGCGATGGAAGTGTCTTCCCACGGCCTCGACCAGGGCCGCGTGGCGGCGCTCGGTTTCGATATCGCGGTGTTCACCAATCTGTCCCGCGACCACCTCGACTATCACGGTTCGATGGAAGCCTATGCCGCCGCCAAGGCCAAGCTGTTCGCCTGGCCGGGCCTGCGCTGCCGGGTGATCAACCTGGACGACGATTTCGGCCGTCGACTGGCCGGCGAGGAGCAGGACTCGGAGCTGATCACCTACAGCCTCACCGACAGCTCGGCGTTCCTCTATTGCCGCGAAGCGCGCTTCGGCGACGCCGGCATCGAGGCGGCGCTGGTCACTCCGCACGGCGAGGGCCTGCTGCGCAGCCCGTTGCTCGGCCGCTTCAACCTGAGCAACCTGCTGGCGGCGGTCGGTGCGTTGCTTGGCCTGGGTTATCCCCTGGGCGATATCCTCCGCACCTTGCCGCAACTGCAGGGGCCGGTCGGCCGCATGCAGCGCCTGGGAGGCGGCGACAAGCCGCTGGTGGTGGTGGACTACGCGCATACTCCCGACGCCCTGGAAAAAGTCCTGGAGGCCCTGCGTCCGCACGCGGCCGCGCGCCTGCTGTGCCTGTTCGGCTGCGGTGGCGATCGCGATGCCGGCAAGCGTCCGCTGATGGCTGCGATCGCCGAACGCCTGGCGGATGGGGTGCTGGTCACCGACGACAACCCGCGCACCGAGGCCAGTGCGGCGATCATCGCCGATATCCGCAAAGGCTTCGCTGCCGCTGACAAGGTTACCTTCCTGCCGTCGCGCGGTGAGGCGATCGCCCATCTGATCGCTTCCGCTGCGGTGGATGACGTGGTGCTCCTGGCTGGCAAGGGTCACGAGGATTATCAGGAGATCGACGGCGTACGCCATCCGTTCTCCGACATCGAGCAGGCCGAGCGCGCCCTGGCCGCCTGGGAGGTGCCGCATGCTTGAGCCTCTTCGCCTCAGCCAGTTGACGGTCGCGCTGGACGCCCGCCTGATCGGCGAGGACGCCGTCTTTTCGGCGGTTTCCACCGACAGTCGCGCCATCGGGCCCGGCCAACTGTTCATTGCCCTGAGTGGGCCGCGTTTCGACGGCCACGACTATCTCGCCGAGGTTGCCGCCAAGGGCGCGGTGGCTGTGCTGGTGGAGCGCGAAGTCGCCGACGCGCCCCTGCCGCAATTGCTGGTGCGCGATACCCGTGCGGCCCTGGGGCGACTGGGCGCGCTGAACCGGCGCAAGTTCACCGGCCCGCTGGCGGCCATGACGGGCTCCAGCGGCAAGACCACGGTCAAGGAGATGCTCGCCAGCATCCTGCGTACCCAGGCCGGCGATGCCGAGTCGGTGCTGGCTACCCGTGGCAATCTGAACAACGACCTCGGCGTACCGCTGACCCTGCTGCAACTGGCGCCGCAGCACCGTAGCGCAGTGATCGAACTGGGCGCCTCGCGCATCGGCGAGATCGCCTACACGGTTGAGCTGACCCGCCCGCACGTGGCGATCATCACCAATGCCGGAACCGCCCATGTCGGCGAGTTCGGCGGACCGGAGAAGATCGTCGAGGCGAAGGGCGAGATACTCGAAGGGCTGGCCGCCGACGGCACCGCCGTGCTGAACCTGGACGACAAGGCCTTCGACACCTGGAAGGCCCGTGCCAGCGGCCGTCCGTTGCTGACTTTCTCCCTCGACCGGCCCCAGGCCGATTTCCGCGCCGCCGATCTGCAGCGCGATGCGCGTGGCTGCATGGGCTTCAGGCTGCAGGGCGTAGCGGGTGAAGCGCAGGTCCAGCTCAACCTGCTGGGGCGGCACAATGTCGCCAATGCCCTGGCTGCCGCCGCTGCCGCCCATGCACTGGGCGTGCCGCTGGATGGGATCGTCGCCGGGCTGCAGGCGCTGCAACCGGTCAAGGGCCGCGCGGTAGCGCAACTGACCGCCAGCGGGCTGCGTGTGATAGACGACAGCTACAACGCCAACCCCGCGTCAATGCTGGCGGCGATTGATATACTGAGCGGCTTTTCCGGGCGCACCGTCCTGGTCCTCGGAGACATGGGCGAACTCGGTTCCTGGGCCGAGCAGGCCCACCGCGAGGTGGGCGCCTACGCCGCTGGCAAGGTGTCCGCGCTCTATGCGGTCGGACCGCTGATGGCCCACGCCGTACAGGCGTTCGGCGCCACGGGCCGGCACTTCGCCGACCAGGCCAGCCTGATCGGGGCGCTGGCCACCGAACAACCGACAACCACCATTTTGATCAAGGGTTCCCGCAGTGCGGCGATGGACAAAGTCGTCGCGGCGCTGTGCGGTTCCTCCGAGGAGAGTCACTAATGCTCCTGCTGCTGGCCGAATACCTGCAACAGTTCTACAAGGGCTTCGGCGTCTTCCAGTACCTGACCCTGCGCGGCATTCTCAGCGTGCTCACCGCGCTGTCGCTGTCGCTGTGGCTGGGGCCCTGGATGATCCGTACCTTGCAGATCCGCCAGATCGGCCAGGCCGTGCGCAACGACGGTCCGCAGTCGCACCTGTCGAAGAAGGGCACCCCGACCATGGGCGGCGCCCTGATCCTTACCGCCATAGCCATCAGCACGCTGCTGTGGGCGGATCTTTCCAACCGCTACGTGTGGGTAGTACTGGTCGTTACCCTGCTGTTCGGTGCCATCGGCTGGGTGGACGACTACCGCAAGGTGATCGAGAAGAACTCCCGTGGCCTGCCGAGCCGCTGGAAGTACTTCTGGCAGTCGGTGTTCGGCATCGGCGCCGCCGTGTTCCTCTACATGACTGCCGAAACCCCGATCGAGACCACCCTGATCGTGCCGATGCTGAAGAGCGTCGAGATCCAGTTGGGCATCTTCTTCGTGGTCCTGACCTACTTCGTCATCGTCGGCTCGAGCAATGCGGTGAACCTCACCGACGGTCTCGACGGCCTGGCGATCATGCCGACGGTAATGGTTGCCGGCGCGCTGGGCATCTTCTGCTACCTGTCGGGCAACGTGAAGTTCGCCGAGTACCTGTTGATTCCCAACGTACCGGGCGCCGGCGAGCTGATCGTGTTCTGCGCCGCGCTGGTCGGCGCCGGCCTCGGCTTCCTCTGGTTCAACACCTATCCGGCGCAGGTCTTCATGGGCGACGTCGGCGCGTTGGCGCTGGGCGCCGCGCTGGGCACCATCGCGGTGATCGTGCGCCAGGAAATCGTGCTGTTCATCATGGGTGGGGTGTTCGTCATGGAAACCCTCTCGGTGATGATCCAGGTCGCTTCCTTCAAGCTGACCGGACGCCGCGTCTTCCGCATGGCGCCGATCCATCACCATTTCGAACTGAAAGGCTGGCCGGAGCCGCGCGTGATCGTGCGCTTCTGGATCATCACCGTGATCCTGGTGCTGATCGGCCTCGCCACCTTGAAGCTGCGTTGAGGACGAAGAGAGCATGAGCCTGATCGCCTCCGACCACTTCCGCATCGTTGTCGGCCTCGGCAAGAGCGGCATGTCCCTGGTGCGCTACCTGGCGCGCCGCGGCTTGCCTTTCGCCGTGGTCGATACCCGAGAGAACCCGCCGGAGCTGGCCACCCTGCGTGCCCAGTATCCGCAGGTGGAAGTGCGTTGCGGCGAACTCGACGCCGAGTTCCTCTGCTCCGCCCGCGAACTCTACGTCAGCCCCGGCTTGTCGCTGCGCACCCCCGCGCTGGTACAGGCCGCCGCGAAAGGCGTGCGCATCTCCGGTGACATCGATCTCTTCGCCCGCGAGGCGAAGGCCCCGATCGTCGCCATCACCGGTTCCAACGCGAAGAGCACCGTGACCACCCTGGTGGGCGAAATGGCGGTGGCCGCGGACAAGCGTGTCGCCGTCGGCGGCAACCTCGGCACCCCGGCGCTCGACCTGCTGGCCGACGACATCGAGCTGTACGTGTTGGAGCTGTCGAGCTTCCAGTTGGAAACCTGCGATCGCCTCAACGCCGAGGTGGCGACCGTGCTGAACGTCAGCGAAGACCATATGGATCGCTACGACGGCATGGCTGACTACCACCTGGCCAAGCACCGGATCTTCCGCGGTGCCCGCCAGGTCGTGGTGAATCGCGCCGATGCCCTGACCCGACCGCTGATCGCCGATACCGTGCCGTGCTGGTCGTTCGGCCTGAACAAGCCGGACTTCAAGGCTTTCGGCCTGATCGAGGAAGACGGCCAGAAGTGGCTGGCGTTCCAGTTCGACAAGCTGCTGCCGGTTGGCGAACTGAAGATCCGTGGCGCCCACAACTATTCCAACGCGCTCGCCGCGCTGGCGCTGGGCCATGCGGTCGGCCTGCCGTTCGACGCCATGCTCGGCGCGCTGAAGGCGTTTCCCGGCCTGGCTCATCGCTGCCAGTGGGTACGCGAGCGGCAGGGCGTGAGCTACTACGACGATTCCAAGGCCACCAACGTCGGCGCCGCCCTGGCGGCGATCGAGGGGCTGGGTGCCGACATCGACGGCAAGCTGGTGCTGCTCGCCGGCGGAGACGGCAAGGGCGCCGATTTCCATGACCTGCGCGAGCCGGTCGCGCGCTTCTGCCGGGCGGTGGTACTGCTTGGCCGTGACGCCGGGCTGATTGCCCAGGCACTGGGCAACGCGGTACCGCTGGTGCGCGTCGCAACGCTGGACGAAGCAGTCCGGCAGGCCGCCGAGCTGGCCCGCGAAGGCGATGCGGTGCTGTTGTCACCGGCCTGCGCGAGCCTGGACATGTTCAAGAACTTCGAAGAACGCGGACGCCTGTTCGCCAAAGCCGTAGAGGAGCTAGCGTGATGCTGTCGGTGTTGCGCCCCTTCCCGTCGCCGCTGTTAAGCCGGCACGGCATCGACCTGGACTTCCCGCTGCTGGCGGGTTGCCTGGCGCTGCTCGGCCTCGGCCTGGTGATGGTGACTTCCGCCTCTTCCGAGGTGGCGGCGGCGCAGTCGGGCAACCCGCTGTACTTCTCCGTCCGTCACCTGATCTACCTGGTGATCGGCCTGATTTCCTGCGGCCTGACCATGATGGTCCCGATGGCCACCTGGCAGCGTTGGGGCTGGAAGCTGTTGCTGGTCGCCTTCGGCCTGCTGGTGCTGGTGATCACCCCCGGTATCGGCCGCGAGGTGAACGGCTCGATGCGCTGGATCGGCTTCGGCCTGTTCAACATCCAGCCTTCGGAGATCGCCAAGGTCTGCGTGGTGATCTTCATGGCCGGCTACCTGATCCGCCGCCAGCAGGAGGTCCGGGAAAGCTGGATGGGCTTCTTCAAGCCCTTCGTGGTGTTACTGCCGATGGCCGGCCTGCTGCTGCGCGAGCCGGACTTCGGCGCCACCGTGGTAATGATGGGCGCTGCCGCGGCCATGCTGTTCCTCGGCGGGGTGGGGCTGTTCCGCTTCGGCCTGATGGTGCTGCTGGCGGTCGGCGCGGTGGTCCTGCTGATCCAGACCCAGCCCTACCGGATGGCACGCCTGACCAACTTCACCGACCCCTGGGCCGACCAGTTCGGCGCCGGCTATCAGTTGAGCCAGGCGCTGATCGCCTTCGGCCGCGGCGGCTGGTTGGGCATGGGACTGGGCAACAGCATCCAGAAGCAGTTCTACCTGCCGGAGGCGCACACCGACTTCGTCTTCGCCGTGCTTGCAGAGGAGCTGGGCATCGTCGGCGCCCTGGCGACCGTCGCCCTGTTCGTGTTCGTCAGCCTGCGCGCGCTGTACATCGGCATCTGGGCCGAGCAGGCCAAGCAGTTCTTCTCCGCCTACGTGGCCTACGGCCTGGCCTTCCTCTGGATCGGCCAGTTCCTGATCAACATCGGGGTGAACGTCGGCCTGCTGCCGACCAAGGGCCTGACCCTGCCGTTCCTCAGCTACGGCGGCAGTTCGCTGGTGATCTGCTGTGCCTGTCTGGGGATGTTGCTGCGCATCGAATGGGAACGGCGAACCCACCTGGGTAGCGAGGAATATGAGTTCAACGAAGAGGACTTTGCCGATGAAAGGTAATGTCCTGATCATGGCGGGTGGCACCGGCGGACACGTGTTCCCGGCGCTCGCCTGTGCGCGGGAGTTCCAGGCGCGCGGCTATGCCGTGCACTGGCTGGGGACGCCGCGCGGCATCGAGAATGACCTGGTACCCAAGGCCGGCCTGCCGTTGCACCTGATCCAGGTCAGCGGGCTGCGCGGCAAGGGCCTGAAGTCGCTGGTCAAGGCGCCGCTGGAACTGCTCAAGTCGCTGTTCCAGGCGCTGCGGGTGATCCGCCAGCTGAGGCCGGTCTGCGTGCTCGGCCTGGGTGGCTATGTCACCGGCCCGGGCGGCCTGGCCGCGCGCCTCAATGGCGTGCCGCTGGTGATCCACGAGCAGAACGCCGTGGCCGGCACCGCCAACCGCAGCCTGGCGCCGATCGCCAGGCGCGTCTGCGAGGCATTCCCGGATACCTTCCCGGCCAGCGACAAGCGTCTGACCACCGGCAATCCGGTGCGCGGCGAGCTGTTCCTCGACGCGCACGCCCGCGCGCCGCTGACCGGCCGTCGGGTCAATCTGCTGGTGCTCGGCGGCAGCCTTGGCGCGGAACCGCTGAACAAGCTGTTGCCAGAGGCCCTGGCGCAGGTGCCGCTGGAAATCCGTCCGGCAATCCGCCATCAGGCCGGTCGTCAGCATGCCGAGATTACCGCCGAGCGTTATCGCACAGTGGCGGTCGAAGCGGACGTCGCGCCCTTCATCAGCGACATGGCCGCGGCCTATGCCTGGGCCGACCTGGTGATCTGTCGCGCCGGCGCGCTGACCGTCAGCGAGCTGACGGCGGCGGGATTGCCCGCCTTCCTGGTGCCGTTGCCTCACGCGATCGACGATCACCAGACCCGCAATGCCGAATTCCTGGTACGCAGCGGCGCCGGCCGCCTGCTGCCGCAAAAGTCTACCGGCGCGGCCGAACTGGCCGCGCAGCTGTCCGAGGTCCTGATGCATCCCGAAACCCTGCGCTCCATGGCAGACCAGGCACGCAGCCTGGCGAAACCCGAGGCTACCCGGACGGTGGTCGATGCCTGCCTGGAGGTGGCCCGTGGTTAAAGAACCGAATGGCGTCACCCGGACCATGCGCCGTATCCGCCGCATCCATTTCGTCGGCATCGGCGGCGCCGGTATGTGCG
Source organism: Pseudomonas sp. 18-147 (assembly GCF_051048045.1). Lineage (NCBI taxonomy): Bacteria > Pseudomonadati > Pseudomonadota > Gammaproteobacteria > Pseudomonadales > Pseudomonadaceae > Pseudomonas > Pseudomonas sp. 18-147. The sequence continues at coordinate 5,228,088 of NZ_CP182296.1, read as the reverse complement.
GGATCGCCGAAGTGCTGCTGAACCTCGGCTACGAGGTATCCGGCTCGGACCTCAAGGCCTCGGCGGTGACCGAGCGCCTGGAGAAGTTCGGCGCGCAGATCTTCATCGGCCACCAGGCGGAAAACGCCGACGGCGCCGACGTGCTGGTGGTGTCCAGTGCCATCAACCGGGCCAACCCGGAAGTGGCATCGGCCCTGGAACGGCGGATTCCGGTGGTGCCGCGTGCGGAGATGCTCGCCGAGCTGATGCGCTACCGGCACGGCATCGCGGTAGCCGGCACCCACGGCAAGACCACCACTACCAGCCTGATCGCCTCGGTGTTCGCCGCCGGCGGCCTGGACCCGACCTTCGTCATCGGCGGCCGGCTGAACGCCGCCGGGACCAACGCCCAGCTCGGCGCCAGCCGCTACCTGGTGGCCGAGGCTGACGAGAGCGACGCCAGCTTCCTGCACCTGCAACCGATGGTCGCGGTGGTCACCAATATCGACGCCGACCACATGGCGACCTACGGCGGCGACTTCAACAAGCTGAAGAAGACCTTCGTCGAGTTCCTCCACAACCTGCCGTTCTACGGACTGGCGGTGATGTGCGTGGATGATCCGGTTGTGCGTGAGATCCTCCCGCAGATCGCCCGCCCGACCGTGACCTACGGCCTCAGCGAAGACGCCGACGTGCGCGCGATCAACATCCGCCAGGAAGGCATGCGCACCTGGTTCACCGTGTTGCGCCCGGAGCGCGAGCCGCTGGACGTCTCGGTGAACATGCCCGGCCTGCACAACGTGCTGAATTCCCTGGCGACCATCGTCATCGCTACCGACGAGGGCATCTCCGACGAAGCCATCGTCCAGGGGCTGTCCGGCTTCCAGGGCGTAGGCCGGCGCTTCCAGGTCTACGGCGAGCTGCAGGTCGAGGGTGGCAGCGTGATGCTGGTGGACGATTACGGCCACCATCCGCGCGAAGTCGCCGCGGTGATCAAGGCGATCCGTGGCGGTTGGCCGGAGCGTCGCCTGGTGATGGTCTACCAGCCGCATCGCTATACCCGTACCCGCGACCTGTACGAAGACTTCGTGCAGGTGCTGGGCGAAGCCAACGTGCTGCTGTTGATGGAGGTCTATCCGGCCGGCGAAGAGCCGATCCCGGGAGCCGACAGCCGCCAGCTGTGCCACAGCATCCGCCAGCGCGGCCAGCTTGACCCGATCTACTTCGAGCGCGACGCCGACCTGGCGCCGCTGGTCAAGCCGCTGCTGCGCGCTGGCGACATCCTGCTTTGCCAGGGCGCTGGCGATGTCGGCGGCCTGGCCCCGCAACTGATCAAGAACCCGCTGTTCGCCGGCAAGGGAGGGAAGGGCGCATGAACCTTTGCCTCGATAGCCTGCTGAACGGCACCCAGGATCCCAAGGCGTTCGGCCGTGTCGCCGTGCTGTTCGGCGGCAAGAGCGCCGAGCGCGAGGTGTCGCTGAAGTCCGGCGCGATGGTCCTGCAATCCCTGCTGGCCGCCGGGGTCGATGCCTTCGGCATCGATGTCGGCGAAGACCTGCTGCAACGCCTGGTCGAGGAGAAGATCGACTGTGCCTTCATCATTCTCCACGGTCGTGGCGGCGAGGATGGCAGCATGCAGGGCCTGCTCGAGTGCGCGGGCATTCCCTACACCGGCAGCGGCGTGCTGGCCTCGGCGCTGGCGATGGACAAGCTGCGGACCAAGCGGGTCTGGCTCAGCCTCGGCCTGCCGACCCCGGACTACGCGGTGCTGGCCAGCGAGGATGACTGCCGCGAAGCGGCGCAGCGACTGGGTTTCCCGCTGATCGTCAAGCCGGCTCACGAAGGCTCGAGCATCGGCATGGCCAAGGTCGGCGGGCTCGACGAATTGATCGCGGCGTGGCGCGAAGCGGCCCGCTACGACTCGCAGGTGCTGGTCGAGCAGTGGATCAGCGGCCCGGAATTCACCGTGGCGACCTTGCGCGGGCAGGTGCTGCCGGCGATCCGCCTGGGCACGCCGCACACCTTCTACGACTACGACGCCAAGTACCTGGCCAGCGATACCCGCTACCAGGTGCCCTGCGGTCTCGACGAGGCCAAGGAACGCGAGCTGAAGGAACTCACCGCGCGCGCCTGCGACGCCCTGGGCATCCAGGGTTGGGGGCGGGCGGACGTGATGCAGGACGCCAAAGGGCGTTTCTGGCTGCTTGAAGTCAACACCGCACCGGGCATGACCGACCACAGCCTGGTGCCTATGGCCGCGCGGGCCGCCGGCCTGGATTTCCAGCAACTGGTGCTGGCGATCCTGGCCGATAGCCGCGAGGCGAGGGGATAAGCCATGAATGGCGTACTGCTCCGTCATCAGCAACCCGGTGGACTCGGCCGCGCTCCGCGCAAGCCGATGCCGCGCGGCGCCAGCCGTCTGGTGGCCAAGGAACCGCTGAGCGTGCGCCTGCCGAAAGCCGACTTCAGTTTCCTCAAGTACCTGGCCTGGCCGCTGTTGCTGGCCGTTCTCGGCTATGGCGCCTATCGCGGCGCCGAGTACATCCTGCCGTACGCCGACCGGCCGATCGCCAAGGTCAGTGTCGAGGGCGACCTCAGCTACATCAGCCAGCGCGCGGTGCAGCAGCGGATCTCCCCGTACCTGGCGGCGAGCTTCTTCACCATCGACCTGGCGGGCATGCGCGGGCAACTGGAACAGATGCCCTGGATCGCCCACGCCGAGGTGCGCCGGGTGTGGCCGGACCAGGTGGTGATCCGCCTGGACGAGCAACTGCCGATCGCGCGGTGGGGCGACGAAGCGCTGCTGAACAACCAGGGACAGGCTTTTACGCCAAAGGAACTGGCGAATTATGAACATCTGCCCCGCTTGCATGGTCCACAGCGGGCGCAACAGCAGGTGATGCAGCAATACCAGTTGCTCAGCCAGTTGCTGCGTCCCCTCGGGTTCTCCATCGCCCGCCTGGAAATGAGCGATCGCGGCGGTTGGGCGCTGACCACGGCCCAGGGCGTCGAGATCCAGATCGGGCGCGACCACGTGGTAGACAAGATTCGCCGCTTCGTAAGCATCTACGACAAGGCACTCAAAGATCAGATTTCGAACATTGCGCGGATCGACCTGCGTTACCCCAACGGCCTCGCCGTTGCGTGGCGCGAGCCGGTCACGCCCGCGACGGTGGCCACGGCCAGCGCCGTGCAGTGAGTTGAGGAGACAGTAATAACCATGGCAAGCGTGCAGAGCGGCAAGATGATCGTCGGCCTCGACATCGGTACCTCCAAGGTGGTGGCGCTGGTGGGCGAGGTGACGGCCGATGGCCAGCTGGAGGTCGTTGGCATCGGTACTCATCCGTCCCGCGGCCTGAAGAAGGGCGTGGTGGTGAACATCGAGTCCACCGTGCAGTCGATCCAGCGCGCCATCGACGAGGCCCAGCAGATGGCCGGTTGCCGTATCCACTCGGCGTTCGTCGGCATCGCCGGCAACCACATCCGCAGCCTCAATTCCCACGGCATCGTGGCGATCCGCGATCGCGAGGTGAACCCGGCGGATATCGAACGGGTACTGGATGCCGCCCAGGCGGTGGCGATCCCGGCGGACCAGCGGGTGCTGCATACCCTGGCCCAGGATTACGTGATCGATAACCAGGAAGGCGTGCGCGAGCCGCTGGGCATGTCCGGGGTGCGCCTGGAAGCCAAGGTGCACGTGGTGACCTGCGCGGTGAATGCTTCGCAGAACATCGAGAAGTGCGTGCGCCGCTGCGGCCTCGAGGTCGACGACATCATCCTCGAGCAGTTGGCCTCGGCCTATTCGGTGCTGACCGAGGACGAGAAGGAACTGGGCGTGTGCCTGGTGGATATCGGCGGCGGCACCACCGATATCGCGATCTTCACCGAAGGCGCGATCCGCCATACCGCGGTGATCCCGATCGCCGGCGACCAGGTCACCAATGACATCGCCATGGCCCTGCGTACGCCGACCCAGTACGCGGAAGAGATCAAGATCCGCTACGCCTGCGCCCTGGCCAAGCTGGCCGGTGCCGGCGAGACCATCAAGGTGCCCAGCGTCGGCGACCGGCCGCCGCGCGAACTGTCGCGCCAGGCCCTGGCCGAAGTGGTCGAGCCTCGTTACGACGAGCTGTTCACCCTGGTCCAGGCCGAGCTGCGCCGCAGCGGCTACGAGGACCTGATCCCGGCAGGGATCGTCCTCACCGGCGGCACCTCGAAGATGGAAGGCGCGGTCGAGCTGGCCGAGGAAATCTTCCACATGCCGGTACGCCTCGGCGTGCCGTATAGCGTGAAGGGCCTCACCGACGTGGTGCGCAACCCGATCTATTCGACGGGCGTCGGCCTGCTGATGTACGGACTGCAGAAGCAGTCCGATGGCATGTCGATGTCTGTGTCAGGCAGCAGCTACAGCAGCGACGAACCCAAGGCACCTGTCCTGGAGCGGCTCAAACGCTGGGTCCAGGGCAATTTCTGATTCAACGCGGTAACAGTAGGCGACAAAACTAGAAAGGAAGGAGAGGGGAAATGTTTGAACTGGTCGATAACATCGCACAAACCGCCGTCATAAAAGTGATCGGTGTAGGTGGTGGTGGCGGCAACGCCGTCAATCACATGGCCAAGAACAACGTCGAGGGCGTCGAGTTCATCTGCGCCAACACCGACGCACAAGCGCTGAAGAACATCGCGGCGCGCACCGTTCTGCAACTCGGCCCGGGCGTCACCAAGGGGCTGGGTGCCGGCGCCAATCCGGAAGTCGGTCGTCAGGCGGCTCTGGAAGATCGCGAGCGCATTTCCGAAGTGCTGGAAGGCGCCGACATGGTCTTCATCACCACCGGCATGGGTGGCGGCACCGGTACCGGCGCCGCGCCGATCATCGCCGAAGTGGCGAAGGAAATGGGCATCCTCACCGTCGCGGTGGTGACCCGCCCGTTCCCGTTCGAAGGTCGCAAGCGCATGCAGATCGCCGACGAGGGCATCCGTGCGCTGGCCGAGAGCGTCGATTCGCTGATCACCATCCCGAACGAGAAGCTGCTGACCATCCTCGGCAAGGACGCCAGCCTGCTGGCCGCCTTTGCCAAGGCCGATGACGTGCTGGCCGGTGCCGTGCGCGGTATCTCCGACATCATCAAGCGTCCGGGCATGATCAACGTCGACTTCGCCGACGTGAAGACCGTCATGAGCGAAATGGGCATGGCGATGATGGGTACCGGCTGCGCCAGCGGTCCGAACCGTGCCCGCGAGGCCACCGAGGCGGCAATCCGCAACCCGCTGCTGGAAGACGTCAACCTGCAGGGCGCGCGCGGCATCCTGGTGAACATCACCGCGGGTCCGGACCTGTCCCTGGGCGAGTACTCCGATGTCGGCAACATCATCGAACAGTTCGCTTCCGAGCACGCCACTGTGAAGGTGGGCACCGTGATCGACGCGGACATGCGCGATGAGCTGCACGTCACCGTAGTCGCCACCGGCCTGGGCGCGCGCCTGGAGAAACCGGTGAAGGTCGTCGACAACACCGTGCAGGGCAGTGCAGCCCAGGCAGCCGCTCCGGCCCAGCGCGAGCAGCAGTCGGTGAACTACCGCGACCTCGACCGTCCTACCGTGATGCGCAACCAGTCTCACGGCAGCGCGGCGACCGCGGCCAAGCTGAACCCGCAGGATGACCTGGATTACCTGGATATCCCGGCGTTCCTGCGTCGTCAGGCCGATTGAAGTAATTAATCAGGAGTAGAGATGTGATTGGTGTTCAGCAAAGGCCGGTTCTGCTATCATCGCCGGCCATTGTTGAAAACAGTTCGCAGTCAGCGCTTAAGCGGCCAAAGCCATGATCAAACAACGCACCTTGAAGAACATCATCCGGGCTACTGGCGTCGGTCTGCACTCGGGGGAAAAGGTTTACCTGACCCTGAAACCGGCGCCGGTGGACACCGGTATCGTGTTCTGCCGCACCGACCTGGATCCGGTCGTGGAAATCCCGGCCCGGGCCGAGAACGTCGGCGAAACCACCATGTCGACCACCCTGGTCAAGGGTGACGTCAAAGTGGATACGGTGGAGCACCTGCTCTCGGCCATGGCCGGCCTGGGTATCGACAACGCCTACGTCGAGCTGTCCGCTTCGGAAGTGCCGATCATGGATGGCAGCGCTGGTCCGTTCGTATTCCTGATCCAGTCCGCCGGATTGCAAGAGCAGGAAGCTGCCAAGAAGTTCATCCGCATCAAGCGCGAAGTCAGCGTGGAAGAGGGCGACAAGCGCGCCGTCTTCGTTCCGTTCGACGGCTTCAAGGTCAGCTTCGAGATCGATTTCGATCATCCGGTCTTCCGTGGTCGCACCCAGCAGGCCTCGGTCGATTTCTCCAGTACTTCCTTCGTCAAGGAGGTCAGCCGCGCCCGTACCTTCGGGTTCATGCGCGACATCGAGTACCTGCGTTCGCAGAACCTGGCACTCGGCGGTAGCGTGGAGAACGCGATCGTGGTCGACGAGAACCGCGTGCTCAACGAAGACGGCCTGCGTTACGAGGACGAGTTCGTCAAGCACAAGATCCTGGATGCCATCGGCGACCTGTATCTGCTCGGCAACAGTCTTATCGGCGAGTTCCGTGGCTTCAAGTCCGGCCATGCCCTGAACAACCAACTGCTGCGTACGTTGATCGCAGACAAGGATGCTTGGGAAGTGGTGACCTTCGAAGACGCGCGTACCGCGCCTATTTCCTATATGCGCCCGGCGGCGGCAGTGTAGGAAAACTCTCCTTTCCATATTTGGAGGCCACCTCAGGGTGGCCTCTTTTTATTTCGGGATTTATTCTTGCCGGCTTTTCTCGGCGCGGCTTGCCAGTCGCTCGAGCGCTTCCCGCAGGCGTGGATTGCCGACGATCTCGGCGGATTCGCGAAGGTTTTCCGCCGCGACGGCAGACAGGGTCAAGCTGCGACGTGCCGCACGTTGTGTGGACGTGGTGGGTTGCACCTTGAAAAGGATTTTCGCTAAGTTCGCGAATTCTTCGAAAGCCTGCAGCTGCCGCTGCAGGCGCCGCTGCTGATAGCGCAGGCGTGTGGCCCAGTGGCCATCGGTGACGATCAGCAGCAGGCAACCGCCGCGCCACGAAGCCACATGGCAGTACGGGCGCGCCGCCGGTTGCAACTGGCTTTCCAGCAGTTGCTGCAGGCGGCAGATGCGCTGGGCTTCGGCGAACAGCATCTGCAGCGGCCTGGCCTGGCGCAGCAACTGGGTCGATGCCTGGGCGGGCAAGGGACGAAAAGACATGGCGGGAAGCCTGGGGGTTACTGAGTCGGAATGGTAGCAGAAAGCGTTTCGCTACTGCCGGCCCGTATGAAGGATAAGTCATGCACATCATTTTTCTGAGCCGGCACCATGGGGCCGCTCGCTCCGTCCATCTGCAGCCGCGGTTGCTGATGCTGGCCGGGGCCTGCGTGGTCGGTGCCAGCCTGTTGGCCGGGGGCTTCATGGGCGCCTGGCTGTTCCGCGCGCCGGCTCCGGTGGCCGGCATCGAAGTCGATGCCGCGCTGCAGGCGCAGAGCGCCGAGATCAGCAGCGCCCGCGAGGACGCGCAGCGGCAGATGGACGCACTGAGCGTGCATCTCGGCGAACTGCAGGCGCGCCTGGTTCGGCTGGATGCCCTCGGCGAACGTCTCACCGAGCTGGCCGACGTCGACCCCGACGAGTTCGACTTCTCCCTGAGCGTCGGCCAGGGTGGCGTCGACGAACCGCTGGAGGGCAGCGCCTATGCCCCGCCGTCGTTCATGGCGACGCTAGACGAACTGGCGGCACGCCTGGATACCCGCGAGCAGCAGCTCGAGGTGCTGGAGCAACTGCTCGCCGACAAGCACATCAGCCAGTCGACCTACCTGGCCGGCCAGCCGGTGCGCCAGGGCTACATCTCCTCGCCGTTCGGGCGCCGGGTCAATCCGGTGAGCGGCCGCCTGAGCATGCACAAGGGCATCGACTTCGCCGCGCCGGCCGGCAGCGACGTGGTGGCCGTGGCGGCGGGGGTGGTGACCTGGTCCGGGCGCAAGAACGGCTATGGCAACGTGGTCGAGGTCGGGCACGCCGATGGCTACACCACGTTGTATGCCCATAACCAGAAGAACCTGGTCGAGGTCGGTGACCTGGTCAAGCGCGGCCAGGTGCTGGCCAAGGTCGGCAGCACCGGACGCTCCACCGGCTACCACGTACATTTCGAAGTGATGAAGGATGGCCGGGTAATGAATCCGCAAAGCTTCATCGCACGCGCGTCTGTTTCCGAGTGAGCGACGCGCATTGATCTGCTGTACTTTTCTCATACCCGTTTCCGGGTAGAATGTTCCCTTTCATGCCGTTGATCGGCACGGGCCGCCGGATGGGTGAGCCTTCCATTCCCCACGTGTGGATGACCAAGTCGATATGTTTGCGCCTTTGTTGAAGAAACTCTTTGGAAGCAAGAACGAGCGTGATGTAAAGCGCATGGCCAAGGCTGTACAGGCCATCAATGCGCTCGAGCCCCAGATGGTGGCGCTCTCCGACGAGCAGTTGAAGGCGAAAACGGCTGAATTCCAGCAGCGCTACGCCAAGGGCGAAACGCTCGACCAATTGCTGCCCGAAGCCTTCGCCGTGGTTCGCGAGGCTGGCAAGCGGGTGATGGGCATGCGCCACTTCGACGTCCAGCTGATCGGTGGCATGACCCTGCACGACGGCAAGATCGCCGAAATGCGTACCGGCGAGGGCAAGACCCTGGTGGGCACCCTGCCGGTCTACCTCAACGCGCTGTCCGGCAAGGGCGTGCACGTGGTCACGGTGAACGACTACCTGGCGCGCCGCGACGCCAACTGGATGCGCCCGCTGTACGAGTTCCTCGGCCTCAGCGTCGGCGTGGTCACTCCCTTCCAGCCGCCGGAAGACAAGCGCGCCGCCTACGCCGCCGACATCACCTACGGCACCAACAACGAATTCGGCTTCGATTACCTGCGCGACAACATGGCCTTCAGCCTGGACGACAAGTTCCAGCGCGAGCTGAACTTCGCCGTGGTCGACGAAGTGGACTCGATCCTCATCGACGAGGCGCGTACCCCGCTGATCATCTCCGGCCAGGCCGAAGACAGCTCCGAGCTGTACATCAAGATCAACAAGCTGATCCCGCGTCTCAAGCGCCAGGTCGAAGAGGTCGAGGGCAAGCCGACCGAGGAAGGCCACTACAGCATCGACGAGAAGACCCGCCAGGTCGAACTCAACGAGCAGGGCCACCAGTTCATCGAGGACCTGCTGAGCCAGAACGGCCTGCTCGGCGAAGGCGAGAGCCTCTACTCGGCGCACAACCTGAGCCTGCTGACCCACGTTTACGCAGCGCTGCGCGCGCACACCCTGTTCCACCGCAACGTCGAGTACATCGTCCAGGGCGACCAGATCCTCCTGATCGACGAGCACACCGGCCGCACCATGCCTGGCCGTCGCCTGTCCGAGGGCTTGCACCAGGCCATCGAGGCGAAGGAAGGCCTGCCGATCCAGGCCGAGAGCCAGACCCTGGCCTCCACCACCTTCCAGAACTATTTCCGCCTGTACAACAAGCTGGCCGGCATGACCGGCACCGCCGATACCGAGGCCTTCGAGTTCCGCCAGATCTACGGTCTCGACGTGGTGGTGATCCCGACCCACCGGCCGATCGCGCGCAAGGACTTCAACGACCTGGTCTACCTGACCCAGGAAGAGAAGTACGCGGCGATCATCACCGACATCAAGCAGTGCCAGGCCCTCGGCCGGCCGATCCTGGTCGGCACCGCGTCGATCGAGAGTTCCGAGTACGTTTCCAAGCTGTTGCAAGAGGCAGGCATCGAGCACAAGGTGCTCAACGCCAAGTACCACGAGAAGGAAGCCGAGATCATCGCCCAGGCTGGCGCGCCCGGTTCGGTGACCATCGCCACCAACATGGCCGGCCGCGGTACCGACATCCTCCTCGGCGGCAACTGGGAAGTCGAAGTCGCGGCCCTGGAGAACCCCACCGAGGAGCAGATCGCCCAGATCAAGGCCGAATGGCAGAAGCGCCACCAGCAGGTGATCGAGGCGGGCGGCCTGCACGTGATCGCCTCCGAGCGCCACGAGTCCCGCCGGATCGACAACCAGTTGCGCGGCCGTGCCGGTCGTCAGGGCGACCCGGGTTCCAGCCGCTTCTACCTGTCGCTGGAAGACAACCTGATGCGGATCTTCGCCTCCGACCGGGTGAAGAACTTCATGAAGGCGCTGGGCATGCAGTCCGGCGAGGCGATCGAGCACCGCATGGTGACCAACGCCATCGAGAAGGCCCAGCGCAAGGTCGAAGGGCGCAACTTCGACATCCGCAAGCAACTGCTGGAATTCGATGACGTAGCCAACGAGCAGCGCAAGGTGATCTACCACATGCGCAATACCCTGCTGTCGGCAGAGGACGTGGGCGAGACCATCAAGGAATTCCGCGAGGAAACCCTCAGCGCCACCATCAACCAGCACATTCCGCCGCAGTCGCTGCCCGAGCAGTGGGACATCGAAGGCCTGGAGGCTGCGCTGTACAGCGACTTCGCCGTGCGCCTGCCGATCCAGCAGTGGCTGGACGAAGACGACAAGCTGTACGAGGAAACCCTGCGTAGCAAGATCCTCGAGCAGATCGTCGCCGCCTACTACGAGAAGGAAGAGCTGGCCGGCGCCGAAGCCCTGCGCGCCTTCGAGAAGCAGATGCTGCTGCGGGTGCTGGACGACCTGTGGAAGGACCACCTGTCGACCATGGACCACCTGCGGCACGGCATCCACCTGCGTGGCTACGCGCAGAAGAATCCGAAGCAGGAATACAAGCGCGAGTCCTTCACCCTGTTCCAGGAGCTGCTGGACTCGATCAAGCGCGACACCATCCGCGTGCTGTCCCACGTCCAGGTCCGTCGCGAAGACCCGGCCGAAGAGGAGGCCCGCCTGCGTCGCGAGGCGGAGGAACTGGCCAAGCGCATGCAGTTCCAGCACGCCGAGGCTCCCTCGATGGAGCAGGCCGTGGCCGGCGAGGAAGAAGAGCTTCCCGAGGGCCCGGCTCCGGTCGTGCCGCTCGAGCCTGTGCGCAACGAGCAGAAGATCGGCCGCAACGAGCCTTGCCCGTGCGGTTCCGGCAAGAAATACAAGCACTGCCACGGGCAGCTGGACTAAGCTTCCCGCCTGGTTCACCAACGCCGCGACCGGTCCTGCCGCTCGCGGCGTTTGTTCGAATTGGCGCCAGCCCGGCGCCGATGCGTTTTCCGTCACGCCGTCGCAGACGGCATCGAGTCCACTGTTTGGTAAAGGAGCGCGTTCCCATGGCTGTCGGTCTTGGCCCCCTGTCCACCCTGCACCCGGTCCCCGGTTTCGAACTCGGCATCGCTTCCGCCGGCATCAAGCGACCGGGGCGCAAAGACGTGGTGGTCATGCGCTGCGCCGAAGGCTCCAGCGTGGCCGGGGTGTTCACTCTGAACGCGTTCTGTGCCGCGCCGGTGACCCTGGCCAAACAGCGTTTCCTCGGTGAGGTGCGCTACCTGCTGACCAATACCGGCAACGCCAACGCCGGTACCGGCGAGGCCGGCCTCGTCGCCGCCGCGCAAACCTGCGCCAAGCTCGCCGAACTGGCCGGGGTCGCCGAGACTTCGGTGCTGCCATATTCCACCGGGGTGATCGGCGAACCCCTGCCGGTGGCCAAGATCGAGGCGGCGTTGCCTGCGGCCCTGGCCGACCTGGCCGAGGACCGCTGGGCCGAAGCTGCCGCGGGGATCATGACCACCGATACCCTGCCCAAGGGCGCCAGCCGCCAGTTCGTGCACGATGGCGTGACCGTGACCGTCACCGGGATCAGCAAGGGCGCCGGGATGATCAAGCCGAACATGGCGACCATGCTCGGTTATATCGCCACCGACGCCAAGGTCGCCCAGGGCGTGCTGCAGGATCTGTTGCGCGACGCCGCCAACAAGTCCTTCAACCGCATCACCATCGACGGCGATACCTCCACCAACGACTGCTGCATGCTAATCGCCACCGGTCGCGCGGCGCTGCCGGAAGTCACCCAGGCCAGCGGCGCGCTGTTCGCCGCGTTGAAGCAAGCGGTACTGGAGGTTTCCATGGAGCTGGCCCAGGCCATCGTTCGCGACGGCGAGGGCGCGACCAAGTTCGTCACTGTTCAGGTCAACGGCGGCGCCACCCACCAGGAGTGCCTGGATGTCGGCTATGCCGTGGCCCACTCGCCGCTGATCAAGACCGCGCTGTTCGCCTCCGACCCGAACTGGGGACGCATTCTCGCCGCGGTCGGACGTGCCGGCGTGGCCAATCTGGACGTGAGCAAGATCGACGTGTTCCTTGGCGACGTCTGTATCGCCAGCCGTGGCGGCCGGGCGGCCAGTTACACCGAGGAACAGGGCGCGGCGGTGATGGCCCAGGCCGAGATCGGCATCCGCATCGAACTGGGACGCGGCACCTGCAGCGAGACCATCTGGACCACCGACCTGTCCCACGAATACGTGAAGATCAACGCAGAGTACCGCACCTGAAGCCAGGCATTCCGATCCTTCATCGATGGATGAAAATCGGGAATTTGCCATCGGTCCGTGCGCCTCTTAAGTTCTCTGGTGCATGGCCGTCCGCGTCGGGCGGCCGAAGAGGAGAGGCGCATGGCCCTGACCATCGTGATTGGCAATCGCAATGACTCGTCCTGGTCGCTGCGGGGCTGGCTGGCCCTGCGCATGAGCGGGGCGGCGTTCGACGAGATCCTCGTCCCGCTGGGGCGGCCCGATACCCGGGAGCGGATCCTGCAATATTCGCCGACCGGCAAGGTGCCCTTGCTGAAAAGCGAGGATGGCGACATCTGGGATTCCCTGGCCATCGCCGAGTACCTCGCCGAGCGCTTCCCCGAGGCCCACCTGTGGCCGCGCGGCGAGGCGGCGCGGGTGCTGGCCCGTTCGGTTTGCGCGGAAATGCACAGCGGTTTCGCCGCGTTGCGCGGCGAGCTGCCGATGGACCTGCGGCGCCAGCAGCCATTGGTGGAATTGTCCGAGGCGACACGACAGGATATTCAACGTATCTGCGAAGCCTGGGCGGATTGCCGGCGGCGCTTCGGCCAGGACGGTCCGTTCCTGTTCGGCCACGCCAGCCTGGCGGATGCGTTCTACGCACCGGTGGCGGCGCGTTTCCGCAGTTATGCGGTGGAGTTGCCGGATATCGCCCGGACCTATGTCGAGACGATTTATCAGTGGCCTGCGTTCCGCGCCTGGTACGACGCGGCATTGCGCGAGCAGGCCGGTAGTTGATGGCCGTCCGCCGCTTGCGGTGCGTGACGGCAGTAGCGAGGAGATGATCCGTGAAACGAGTACATGTCGCCGCGGCCGTGATTCGTGGCTCCGATGGCCGGGTGCTGATCGCCCGGCGGCCGGAAGACAAGCACCAGGGCGGCCTGTGGGAGTTTCCCGGGGGCAAGGTGGAGGACGGCGAGCCGGTGCGCGCGGCGTTGGCCCGTGAGCTGGAAGAGGAACTGGGCATCCGTGTCGAGCGGGCCCGGCCGCTGATCCAGGTCCGGCACGACTATGCCGACAAGCACGTCCTGCTCGATGTCTGGGAGGTCGACGGGTTTTCCGGCGAAGCCCACGGCGCCGAGGGCCAACCGCTGGCCTGGGTGGAGCCGCGCGAGCTGGCCGACTACGAGTTCCCCGCCGCCAACGCGCCGATCGTCCAGGCCGCGCGCCTGCCGGCGCACTACCTGATCACCCCGGACGGATTGGAGCCGGGCGAGCTGATCAGCGGCGTACGCAAGGCGGTGGAGGCGGGCATCCGCCTGATCCAGTTGCGCGCGCCGAACATGTTCAGTCCCGAATACCGCGATCTCGCCATCGATATCCAGGGACTCTGCGCCGGCAAGGCGCAACTGATGCTGAAAGGCCCGCTGGAGTGGCTGGGCGACTTCCCGGCTGCCGGTTGGCACCTGACCTCCGCTCAACTGCGCAAATACGCCAGCGCCGGTCGGCCGTTCCCCGAAGGGCGCCTGCTGGCCGCCTCCTGCCACGACGCGGATGAACTGGCCCTGGCTGCCTCGATGGGAGTGGAGTTCGTCACTCTTTCGCCGGTACAGCCGACCGAGAGCCATCCCGGCGAGCCGGCGCTGGGTTGGGACAAGGCCGCCGAACTGATCGCCGGCTTCAACCAGCCGGTCTACCTGCTGGGTGGCCTCGGTCCGCAGCAAGCCGAGCAGGCTTGGGAGCATGGAGCCCAAGGCGTGGCGGGTATCCGTGCGTTCTGGCCGGGCGGCCTTTGACGGTGGAATGAAGAAAAAAGGAGGCTTCGGCCTCCTTTTTTTCGTCTCGATGCCGAGCCCTCGCTCGCCGTCAGTCCGGTTTTGCCGCCGCCTCCCAGAGAATCTCCGCCACGCCCTGGCGCCGGGCGATGGCGCGGGCGGCGACGAACAGCAGGTCGGAGAGCCGGTTCAGGTAGCACAGGCCGACGCCCTCCAGCGTTTCCTCCTGGTCCAGCGCCTGGCAGCGCCGTTCGGCACTGCGCGCCAGGCTGCGGCAGACATGGGCCTGGGCGACCAGGCGGGAACCGCCGGGGAGGATGAAATTCTTCAGCGGGCCCAGCTCGTCGTTCCAGCGGTCGATGCAGCTTTCCAGGCGTGCCACTTCCGTCTCGTCCAGGGCCCGATACTCCGGCATCGCCAGCTCCCCGCCGAGGTCGAACAGGCGGTGTTGCACCGGCGCCAGCGCCTGGACGATCTCCTCCAGGCCGGGATGTGCGCCACGCGCTTCCAGCAGCTCGGCAAGGAGCAGGCCCAACTGGCTGTTCAATTCGTCCACCGCGCCGATCGCCTCGATGCGTGGATGGCTCTTGGGCACCCGGCGTCCGCCGGCCAGGCCGGTCTCGCCGCGGTCGCCGGTACGGGTGTAGATCTTCGACAATCGATTGCCCATGGATTCAACCTTCCTCTTCGTCGCCCCGCCGCAGGCTGCTACCAGGTTGCGGCAGAGCGGGCGGCAGGGCCTTGGCTTGTGCCGGGGCGACCGCTTCGGAGCTTTCCAGCGGCAGGCGGATGCTGAAGCAGGTGCCGCGGCCCAGTTCCGAGCGTACTTCCATCTGGCCCTTGTGATTGTTGGTGATGATGAAATACGAGACGGACAGGCCGAGACCGGTGCCCTGGCCGACTTCCTTGGTGGTGAAGAACGGCTCGAAGATACGCTTGCGCACCAGTTCGGGCATGCCGCTGCCGTTGTCTTCCACCTGGACTTCCGCCCAGGGCGGCGTCAGGCGCGTGCGCAGGACGATCCGGCCCTGTTCGCCTTCCTCTTCGTCGTCGCGCTGGTGGATGGCCTGGGCGGCGTTCTTCAGCAGGTTGAGCAGGACCTGCTCGACCTCGTTGGCGATCACCGGCACCGGGCCGAGGTTGGGGTCGAACTCGTGGACGATCTGCAACGACTTGAAGTCGAAGCCTTCGGCCAGGTCGAAGTCGTTACCGGCGATTTCCACCGCCTGTTCGAGCAGTGCGGGCAGTTCGCAAGCGGTCATCTGCCGGTGGCTGCGGCGGCTGAAGGCGAGCATGTGGGTGACGATCTTCGCTGCCCGCGAGCCGGCGTGCTGGATGCCTTCCAGCAGGCGCGGGATGTCGCGGCCGTCGAGGTAGTGATTGATGTCTTCCAGCGGCACTCCGACCTCGGCCGCCAGCTCGACGTTCTTCGCCAGCTCCGGGGACAGGCGCCGCTTGATGTTCTGCACGTTGTGCAGGATCGCGCCGAGCGGGTTGTTGATCTCGTGGGCCATGCCGGCGGCGAGGCTGCCGACCGAGAGCATCTTCTCCGATTGCACCATCACTTCTTCCAGGCTCAGCCGCTGGGTGATGTCGTCGATGCGGATCACCGCGCCGCGGCCGGTGCCGCCCATCAGCGGGTAGAAGGTCAGGGCGTAGTGGCGTGGCGTGTCGATCAGCGCCCAGGTGACCCGTTCGACACGCTCCACGCTGTGCTTCTCGGCAGCCCGGGTGAGCTGCGGAAGGAACGGCTTGAGCGAGGGAAAGGCGAGGAACACCGGCTGGTTGACCGCATCGTCCAGGCTGGTGCCGGAAAGCTGGCTGGCCTCCTGGTTCCACTGCGTGACGTAGAGTTGCTCGTCCACCGCGATCAGCGCCGAAGGCATGGAGTCGATGATGCTGTTGAGGTAGTGCTGGAAACCGGTGAGCTTCTTCTCGATCTTGCTGCGCACCTGCACTTCCAGTTCCAGCTTGCGGTTCGAGCGGCGGGTTTCCTCGGCCAGGCTCTGGGCCTGCTCGACCGCTTCCTGGGCATCGTCGCGGGCGCGCTTGAGCTGCTGCTCGCGGGCCTCGATGCGGGTCAGCATGGTATTGAACGCGTCGGCCAGGCGGCCGATCTCGTCGCCGTTGCCGCGCTGGGCGCGGAGGGCGTAGTTCTCCTCGCGGGTGACCTGCCGCGACAGTTCCTCGAGATCGCGGATCGGCCGGGTGATCAGGCGGCGTATCTGCTGCGCCACCAGCAGCCAGAGCAGCACGCTGACGCCGAGAATCGCCAGGCTGGCGGTGAGGGTTCCGGTGTAGAACGCGCTCGGCAGTTCACCGCTGGCCACCAGCAGCAGGTAGCCGGGGCGGGCGTTTTCCTGGGGCAGCTCGATCAGCGCGTTGAGGCGGTACTCGCCGCGCCTCCAGTGCTCCAGGCGGTCCAGGCGGGCCGGCAGCTTGAGGGTGTCGCCGCGTTGCAGGTCGGCCAGCATCAGCCCATTGCTGTCGTACAGGGCCGCGGCGCGCAACGGCTGGTAATCGTTGAGCTGGCGCAGCAGGACCTCGGCGGTCTGCGGCGAACTGAGTGCCGGCTGGCTGAGCGCCGGGTTGGCGATCAGCCGGCCGATGGTCTGCATCGCCTGGGGGGCGACGCTCTCCTGGGAAATCCAGTAGGCGGCGCTGATGAACGCCAGGTTGGCCACCAGCAGCACGGTAGCCAGCAGGATCAGCAGGGCGGCGAGCAGTTTCTGCCCTACGGGCAGGTTGTCGAGGCGCTGGCGCAGGTTCATGGGCTCTGGCGGTCCGCGGCGAAAAGGAATGGCGGGCAGGGTAACGCGCTTTAGCGGTCGGGCAAACCGCGCTGGCGCAGATGGGCCTGGAGGCGGGCGAGCAAGGTTCCCAGGCGCGGCAGCGGTAGTCCCAGGCGCTGCCCGTGCTGGCAGGCGTAGCCGAGCAGGTAGCCGATTTCCGTGCGCCGGCCGCGGGTGACGTCCTGATGCATCGAGGAATAGTTGGCCGCGGTGGCGTCGATCACCGCCCGGACATCCTCCAGCAGGCTCCTGGCGGCGGCGTCGTAGCCGCTGGCGTGGAGCAACTGGCCGAGTTCGTCGCAAAGCGCGGCGATCTCTTCCGGGTGCTGCCGCAGGCCGCCGTTGCGGCAATCGTGGAGGACGGTCAGCGGGTTGATCGCGCAGTTCAGGGCCAGCTTGCGCCACAGCCGTTCGAGGATGTCGTCGCTCCAGCTGTGCGGGATCCCGGCCTGGGACAGCTGCGCCAGCCAGGCGGGGGCGCTTGTGTCGCGCGGATCGCCGAGCCAGGTGTGCCCCCGGCCGGCGAAGACCACGCGGAAATCGCCATCGCGGAACGCGCCTTCGGTGCTGGAGGCGAACAGGCAGCGGCTGCGCGGCAGGCGGGCGGCGACCGCCTGCTGGCTGCCC
This sequence comes from Pseudomonas sp. 18-147, assembly GCF_051048045.1. Classification (NCBI taxonomy): domain Bacteria; kingdom Pseudomonadati; phylum Pseudomonadota; class Gammaproteobacteria; order Pseudomonadales; family Pseudomonadaceae; genus Pseudomonas; species Pseudomonas sp. 18-147. The sequence goes on along the minus strand of NZ_CP182296.1, from coordinate 5,210,450 downwards.
AGGCCGTTCTGCAGCAACAGCAGTTCGGCGTTGCCGGCCAGGCGATGGGCCACGCTGGAGGCGGCTTCCTCCGCGTCGTAGGCCTTGCAGGCCAGCAGCAGGCGCTGGATGGGTTGCCCGCCGTCCGGGGTTTCCGCGGCGATCGGGTAGAGGCTGGCCTGGCCGTCTTCCACCAGGCTCAGTCCGCCGGCCTGTTGGTAGCGGCGCAGGCGCTGGCGGTCGCGCAGGATCAGGCGGACGGGCAGGCCGGCGCGCCCGAGGCGCGCGGCCCAGAGGCTGCCGAGGCTACCGGCGCCGAGGATATGCCAGGTCATGGTGGCTACTGCGAATGGCTGACGATAGGGCGAAGTCTAGCGCAGTGCCGGTAGCCGGCAGGTTGCGATCCTGCCGCTGGCATAGGCATCGGGCAACAGGGCCTCGGTGCGCTGCAGCAGTTCGTCGATGCCCAGCGGCAATGCCCCGCTGTCGAGGCCGAGCATGGCGATGCCGGCTTTCAGGCTGATGAAGCCTTCGCTGGTCTTGAAGGCCTTCAGGTTGAGCCCGTCGTGCAGCCGCTTGAAGCTGCTCGACGAGCATTCGTGCAGGTCCTCCACCAGGGTGATCAGGGCGAAATGCTGCTCGTCCAGGCGCACCAGCACGTCCAGCGGCCGGACCAGCTGTTGCAGGCGCCTGGCCACGCCGAGCAGCAGCTCGCGATGGAAGGCCTCGCCGTGCCGCTGGCGCAGGACCGGTGCCTCGGGCATGCCGACCAGCAGGTAGCACAGCGCTCCACCGCGGGTTTCCACCTGGCGCAGGCTGTCGGCCAGCTTCTGTCGCAGGTAGCGGGGATTGCCGAGGCCGGTGAGGGTATCCACCAGGTTGCGTTCTTCCATCCGCGCGATGTTTTCGGTGAGCAGGCGGTTTTCCACCAGCAACCGTTGCAGGGTGTTGCACAGGCGGTCGGCTGCGTAGATGCGCGGCACCAGTTGCTCGTTCATCGCGGCCTTGCTGACGAAGTCGTCGACGCCGCGGTCGAAGGCCTCGCCGAGGACGTTCTCGCCCTCCTTGCCGGTGAGCAGGACGATGTAGGTGTAGTGGTTGATGCTTTCGTCCAGTTGGCGGACCCGGGCGGTCAGTTCCAGGCCGTCCATCTCCGGCATCAGCCAGTCGGCCAGGAGCACGCTGACCGGGCGTTGTTCGAGCTGCTGCAGGGCCTCGCTGGCGCTGCTGGCGAAGCGGATGTCCTGGTAGCCGGCCTGGCTGAGGGCGCGGCCGATCATGGCGCTGGAAAACTTGGCGTCGTCGACGACCAGGATGCTGAGATCGGGGTTGGGCATGAACGGACTCGAGAAGAGGATGGGCGCCGGTACGCTGCCGGCAAGGGCCCGGTTCGTCGCGGGAGGCCGGGTCCCGGCCGCGGTCGCGCGCGCCATCGGGAAGAAATCGTCGGTCTCCGCCACACCGGCGGGCATTCGCTCGCGAGGGCTCGGTTATAATGGGCGGGCATTTTTTACCGTCAAGCCAGGCGCGGTTCCGTCTGTGAACCCTGTCGCGCCGTCCATCTGGAGAGATGACATGCCTTCGTTCGACGTGGTGTCCGAACTGGACAAACACGAGTTGACCAACGCCGTGGACAACGCCATCAAGGAACTGGATCGCCGTTTCGACCTGAAAGGCAAATGCAGTTTCGAAGCCAAGGACAAGTCGGTGACCCTCACCGCCGAAGCCGATTTCATGCTCGAGCAGATGCTCGACATCCTGCGTTCCAACCTGGTCAAGCGCAAGGTCGACAGCCAGTGCATGGAGATCAAGGATGCCTACCCGTCGGGCAAGGTGGTCAAGCAGGACGTCAACTTCCGCGAGGGCATCGACAAGGACCTGGCGAAGAAGATCGTTGGTCTGATCAAGGAGCGCAAGCTCAAGGTCCAGGCCGCCATCCAGGGCGAGCAGGTGCGCGTCACCGGCAAGAAGCGTGACGATCTGCAGGAGGCCATCGCCCTGCTGCGCGGCGAATCCCTCGGCATGCCGTTGCAGTTCACCAACTTCCGCGATTGACGAGGTTTTTCGGAACCTCTCGCCATCCCGGGCATCGCAATAGGGAGTAGCGCCGCCGCGACCTCTCCCGCGTTGTCCGCCCCTGTCGGCGCAGCGTCGGTTCGTCCGCGCTGCGCCGATTCGTATCCAGGCCCGGAAACGTCGCCCCACGGCGTCCGGGCAGGAATCTGCAAGCCCGTCCCGTTTCCGTTGCGGAAGGGAGGGGTGTTTTTTCGAGAAATGGAGGTAATGCATGGAATTGAACTACGACCGACTGGTGCAGCAGACCGAGTCCTGGCTGCCGATCGTGCTGGAGTACAGCGGCAAGGTCGCCCTGGCGCTGCTGACCCTGGCGATCGGCTGGTGGCTGATCAACACCCTGACCGGCCGGGTCGGCGGCCTGCTCGCCAGGCGCAGCGTCGACCGCACCCTGCAAGGCTTCGTCGGCAGCCTGGTGAGCATCGTCCTGAAGATCCTGCTGGTGGTCAGCGTGGCTTCCATGATCGGCATCCAGACCACCAGCTTCGTCGCCGCCATCGGCGCCGCCGGCCTGGCCATCGGCCTGGCCCTGCAGGGCAGCCTGGCTAACTTCGCCGGCGGCGTGCTGATCCTGCTGTTCCGCCCGTTCAAGGTCGGCGACTGGATCGAGGCACAGGGCGTGGCCGGCACCGTGGATTCGATCCTGATCTTCCACACCGTGCTGCGTAGCGGCGACAACAAGCGGATCATCGTGCCCAACGGGGCGCTGTCCAACGGAACGGTGACCAACTACTCCGCCGAGCCGCTGCGCAAGGTGATCTTCGACGTCGGCATCGACTACGACGCCGATCTGAAGAATGCGCAGAACATTCTCCTGGCCATGGCCGACGATCCGCGGGTTCTGAAGGACCCGGCACCGGTGGCGGTGGTTTCCAATCTCGGCGAAAGCGCGATTACCCTGTCCCTGCGGGTCTGGGTGAAGAACGCCGACTACTGGGACGTGATGTTCATGTTCAACGAAAAGGCCCGCGACGCCCTGGGCAAGGAAGGTATCGGCATTCCCTTCCCGCAGCGGGTGGTCAAGGTTGTGCAGGGCGCGATGGCCGACTGAGGTCCGTGCGATCCACGAAAAAGGCCGGCGAATGCCGGCCTTTTTCATTCTCGCCTCAGTGCTGCTCGGCGTTCTGGTGTCCCGGCGCCGGCGTCTCGCTGGACGGCGCGCGGCGCAGCCACAACCAGCCGATCAGCAGCAGGGTGGGAATGCCCATCACCGCGGTGACGTAGAAGAAGTGCTCGTAGCCGAGGCTCTCGACCATGGTTCCGGAGTAGCCGCCGATGAAGCGCGGCAGCAGGAGCATGGTCGAGCTGAGCATGGCGTACTGGGTGGCGGAGAACTTCAGGTTGGTCAGGCTCGACAGGTAGGCGACGAAGGCCGAGGCGGCGAGGCCGCCGCTGAAGTTGTCGAGGGTGATGGTCATCACCAGCATCAGCACGTGCGGCTCGAGCGCCATCACCAGGCTGATCACGTCATGGCTGGGCAGGGCCTCGGCGTGCAGCGGGCCGAGCTGGGCGAGCATGGCGAACAGCAGGTTGGTGGCAGCCGAAGCGGCACCGCCGATGAACAGGATGGAGAGGATGCTGAAGCGGGCGATCAGCACCCCGCCGGCGGCGGCGCCGATCAGGGTCATGAGTACGCCGAAGACCTTGCTGACACTGGCGATGACTTCCTTGGAGAAGCCCATGTCGATGTAGAAGACCCCGGCCATCACCCCCATCACCGTGTCCGACAGGCGATAGGTGGAGATCAGGCCGAGCAGCAGCAGGGCCTGCCAGCGATAGCGCTGGACGAACTCGGTGATCGGCGTCAGCACCGGGGCCATCAGCAGGCGTCCGGGTGCCGACAGGCAGGACGCGGCGATCAGCAGGAACAGCGTGCCGCGCGGCCAGGCGCCGGAGTAGTAGGCGCGGCACATGGCGGTGACGGTGACGAGGAGGATGATCAGCACCATCACCGAGACCGCCTGGTGGACGAAATCGAACAGCGGCACTTCCTTGCCGCGCGCCGCCACCAGCAGCGGCCTGCGCACGGTGGCGAGCAGTTCGCGGACCGGGCGGATCTGCTGGCGTCCCCACGGCGACAGGCAGATCCCCATGAGCAGCGCGTAGAGGCCGGCGCGCGGCCAGGCGCGGTCGAGGAGGGCGGTGATCATCGCCGGCAGCGAGATCAGCAGGATCAGCAGCAGGAGCACCGAGAGCAGTTGGTGGTTGAAGTCGAAACGCGACGGGTTGACGTGGATCGGCACGTCCACCGCCGGCTCGCGGATCAGCAGGCTGGTGACCAGCCCAGGCAGGATCAGCAGGGCGAACAACGCATAGGTCAGGCCCCAGGCCGACTGGCTGTAGTTGAGGCTGGTGGAGCCGAACCATTCGGCGAGAATCAGCGCGCCGGCGCTGGCCAGCAGGATCGCCGCGCGGTAGCCGGTCATGTAGCAGGCAGCGAGGGCGGCCTGGCGGCTATCCTCGGCGATTTCCAGGCGGTAGGCGTCGATCGCGATGTCCTGGGTGGCGGAGGCGAACGCCACCAGCAGGGCCAGGCCGATCAGCCAGGGCAGGTGGCTCTGCGGATTGCACAGGGCCATGCCGAGCAGTCCCAGGGCGATCAGCACCTGCGAGAACACCAGCCAGGAACGGCGCCGGCCGAGACGGCCGACGAAGGGCAGGCGCCACTGGTCGAGCATCGGCGACCAGACCCACTTGAAGGCGTACACCAGCCCCAGCCAACTGGCGAAACCGATGGTATCCCGCGCCACGCCGGCTTCGCGCAGCCACACCGACAGGGTGTTGAACACCAGCATGGTCGGCAGGCCGGCGGCGAAGCCGAGCAGCAGGAGGGCCAGGCTGGCGGGAGACTTGTAGGCGACCAGTGCCTCTCGCCAGGATTGCTGAGTCATGGGGTAACCGTTCCGCAAAAAATAACGCGCACTCTAACCGCTCTACTTCGCTGTAAGCCAGCCATGCCGACGTATGTCCACCCTGTCGTTGTGCAGGAGAACGCCTTCCTCGCGCAAGCGTGCGCGTTGTTCGCGACCGCCGGGACTGTCCGCCGGCAGGCTGATGCGACCGCCGGCGCCGAGAACCCGATGCCAGGGCAGGCGGGTATCCACCGGCAACTGGCTGAGCGTCCTGCCGACCCAGCGGGCGGCGCGGCCTAGGCCGGCCAGTTCGGCCAGTTGCCCGTAGCTGACCACCTGCCCCGGCGGCACCTGCGCCAGCACCAGGTACAGGGCCTCGCGGCGCGCCTGGGCACTTGCCGGGTCGCTGCCGGCCCATGCATGCTCATCGGTTTTCCCTTTCCTGTCCGCCTTGTGAACGCCCATGTCGCTCAGAGCCCTCTGTTCAATCGTCGTGATGCTCCTGGCCGGCCCCGCGCTGGCCGACACCGTATGGCTGGACAACGGCGACCGCCTGTCCGGCGAGATCGTGCTGATGGACGGCGGCAAGCTGGCGCTGAAGACCCGTTATGCCGGCCAGGTGCTGATCGATTGGAAGGATATCGACACCATCAGTTCCGACAAACCCCTGCTGATCAAGCAGCAGGGCGTATCCGGGCAGCGTAGCCGAACCCTGGAGGCGGCGGGCAAGGGCATGGTGCGGATCGTCGATGGCGGCAGCCATACCGTCCCGCTGGCCAGTATTCGCCAGATGGTGCCGCCGCGACCGCTGGTGGAGGACCTGGTCTGGGAGGGCAATCTCGACGTCAAGCTGGATAGCAAGCGCAACGACAGCGACAAGGACGAATGGAAGCTCAAGGGCGATACCCGGCTTCGCCACGGTGCCTGGCGCCACGTGCTGGCGGGGGAAGTGGAGCGGGAAAAGAAGGACGGGCGCAAGGTCGAGGACAACTGGGAGCTGGACTACGACCTCGATCGCTTCTTCGACGAACACTGGTTCTGGCGCGGCAGCTATTCGCAGAAGCACGATGCGATCGACAACCTGGAGCGCCAGAGCGCGCTGGGAACCGGCCCCGGCTACCAGTTCTGGGACGACGAACTCGGGCGTTTCGACCTGGTCGCCGAGATCAGTCGCTGGCAACTGGAGTGGCGCGATCAGCCGCGCGAGGATTTCACCTCCTATTCGCTGGAGTGGGACTACAAGCGGCTGCTCGCCGGCACCCGGCTGGAGCTGTACAGCAAGGGGACCGTGCTGGTTCCCGGCATCGAGCGGATCGACTACCTGCTCGACAGCGAATACGGCCTGCGCTATCGCCTGAACAGTTGGGCGCGTCTTTCGTTCCTCTATGAACTGGACCAGTTGCGCACCGAGGGGGGCACCCAGTCCGACCGGCATTACCTGATCGGGGTCGGCGTCGGCTGGTGACGCGGCTCACCTTTCGGTCGATCCGGCTGAACTTTACCGCCCGTGCCCCGGTCCTTGCTCTGCCGCCCGGCATTTGGATAATGCCGGCCTCTTCGAACCCAACTCAGTTGATTTGTGCTCATGTTGTCGAGAATCCTGCTGTGCCTCGCTGCCCTTGCAAGTTCCACCTCTGCCCTTGCCGATACGGTCTGGATGAAGAACGGTGACCGCCTTACCGGCAAGATCACCCTGTTCGACGGCGGCAAGCTGCTGCTGAAGACCGACTATGGCGGCGACATCACGCTCAAGTGGGACAAGATCTCCACCTTCGAGAGCGAGCAGAACCTGCTGGTCAAGCAGGATGCCGAGACTGGCGAGCACTCCAAGGGCATCAAGGCCGCCGGGCCGGGCCAGGTGACCCTGGTCAACGGCGAGCCGAAGACCGTGGAGCTGGCCAGCATCCAGCAGATGATGCCGCCCAAGCCGATCCTCCAGGACTGGGTATGGAACGGCAACGTCGATTTCTCGCTGGACCGCAAGCAGGCCGAGAACGATGTGTCCGACTACGACATCGATTTCAAGACCAACGCCCGCCACGGACTCTGGCGCCACAACGTGCAGGGCGAGTACAACCGGGAGAAGAAGAACGGCCAGGTCAGCACCGACAATTATTCCGGCCAGTACGCGCTGGACCGCTTCATCGACGACCACTGGTTCTGGCAGGGCCAGGTCGCCTACAAGCGCGACATGATCGAGGACCTGGCGAAGAAGCGTACCGTCGGTACCGGCCCCGGCTACCAGTTCTGGGACAACGAGCTGGGCGCGTTCTCCATCGCCACCCTGGTCAACCGCAACGACTACGAGTTCGCCGATGGCGAGAAGGAGCACTTCTATTCGTCGAGCTTCAAGTGGGACTACAACCGCTACCTGCTGGCCAAGCAGTTCGAGCTGTTCACCAACGGCGAGGTCAGCAAGCCGCTGCAATCCGGCCTGGACTACGAGCTGCAGACCGAGGCGGGGATCCGCTACAAGCTGACCAGCTGGGCTTCGCTGAGCATGAAGGCGGAATGGGACAAGTTCAGCGGCAACGACGGCAACGTCAACCAGCGCCGCTATACCTTCGGCCTCGGGGTCGGCTGGTAAGCCGGCCTGCACGAAAAAGCCCCGCGATAGCGGGGCTTTTTCCTTGCGGGGCCGGGGCCTACAGGCGCAGGCCGCCGTCCAGTTCGAGAACGCGGCCGGTGTAGTAGTCGTTCTCGAAGATGTAGGCCACCGAGTGGGCGATCTCCACCGGCTTGCCCATACGCTTGAGGGGGATGCCGGCGGTCATCTTCTCCAGCGCCTCGGGTTTCATCCCGGCGGTCATCTCGGTCTCGATGAAGCCCGGCGCCACGCCGGCCACGCGGATGCCGTAGCGCGCCAGTTCCTTCGCCCAGACCACGGTATCCGCGGCCACCCCGGCCTTGGCTGCCGAGTAGTTGGCCTGGCCCATGTTGCCGGCGCGGGAGATCGAGGAAATGTTGACGATCGCGCCTTCGTTCTTCAGCTCGATCATCTTCGCCGCCACTTCGCGGGTGCAGAGGAACACACCGGTGAGGTTGACGTCGATCACCGATTGCCATTGGGCCAGGCTCATCTTGCTCAACTGGCCGTCCTTGACCTTGATGGTCAGGCCGTCGCGGAGGATGCCGGCGTTGTTGACCAGGCCGTTGATCGCGCCGAAGTCGCTGGCGACCTGGGCCACCATGTGGGTAACCTGTTCCTCGTCCGCCACGTTGCACACGTAGGCGCGAGCGTCGCCGCCGGCGGCCTTGCAGGCAGCGACGGCTTCGTCGAGACGTTCGCGGTTGAGATCGACCAGGGCCAGCCTGGCGCCCTTGCCGGCGAGATATTCGCCCATTGCCCGGCCGAGCCCCTGGCAGCCGCCGGTGATGATGATGACCTTGTCTTTCAATTGCATTGCTTGGAACCCCACGAGCAGTTTCTGGAAGCGGACCTTGCCGGCACCTGCGAACGTACTTTGATATGCCCGTCCGTTTACGACGGATTCTATGCAAGGAGTCATAAATTGAGCGTTGAAGCTGCAAAGAATGCCCGAGAATTGCTGCTCAAGGAATACCGTGCGGTCCTTTCCACCCACTCGAAGAAATGGCCGGGCTTTCCTTTCGGCTCGGTGGTTCCCTATTGCCTGGATGCCGAAGGCCGGCCGCTGATCCTGATCAGCCGGATCGCCCAGCACACCCACAACCTGCAGGCAGACCCGCGCTGCTCGATGCTGGTAGGCGAGCGCGGCGCCGAGGATATCCAGGCTGTCGGCCGCCTCACCCTGCTGGCCGAGGCGCGGCAATTGGCGGAGGAGGAGGTCGCCGCGGCGGCCGAGCGTTACTACCGCTATTTCCCCGAGTCCGCCGACTACCATCGGGTCCACGATTTCGACTTCTGGGTGCTGCAACCGGTCCAGTGGCGTTTCATCGGCGGTTTCGGCGCGATCCACTGGCTGGCCGCCGAGCGCGTGCCGCTGGCCAATCCGTTCGCCGGAGAAGCCGAGCGCGGCATGGTCGAGCACATGAACAGCGACCACGCCGCCGCCATCGCCCACTATGTGGAACTGGCCGGACTGCCGGCGCATGCCGCGGCGCAGCTGGCGGGAATTGATACAGAAGGTTTCCACCTGCGCATCGGCCAGGGCCTGCACTGGCTGCCGTTCCCCGCCGCCTGCGGCAACCCCGGGGCCGTGCGCCAGGCGCTGGTGCAACTGGCCAGGGCCGAGCGCTGGCCGACCGTCGAGCCGGAGCAGGGTTGAATTCTTCCCCGGCTGGCGCCAACTACTGGTGGTACCGGGGGCAAACGGGCCCCGCCAAGGACTCTGAAATGCGCGCTTTCCTCTTTCTGCTGTTGCTCTTCCCGCTGGTCGAGCTGGCCGTCCTGATCAAGGTCGGCAGTGTCATCGGGGTCGGCTGGACCCTGTTCCTGATCGTCGCCAGCGCCTTCATCGGTGCCGCATTGTTGCGCGTGGCCGGTGTGGCCACCGCCTGGCGCGCCCGCGAACGACTGGCCCGTGGCGAACTGCCGGAGCAGGAAATGCTCGAAGGCCTGTTGATCGCCGTCGGCGGCGGCCTGCTGATGCTGCCGGGTTTCATCAGCGACATCTTCGGCATCCTCTGCCTGATTCCTTTCACCCGTCGCCTGATGCTCGGCGGCCTGCGCCGCCGCGTCGAACAGCAGGCGCTGCGCCGGCGCGCCTTCGCCGACGACCTGAACGCCCGCTACGGACAGGGTCCGTCGCGGCCGAACGTCATCGAGGGTGAGTACGAGCGCCGCGACGATTCGCGCAACTGAAAAAAATTTTCACTGCATGCCCTTGAAATGGCTTGTGGCGACCTTATGTAACGGTCACCGCAAGGTCCCTGCCACAAGGGCAGGCTGTCTTACGCGGCTCGCGCGTCGAGTCGCAACCCGGCAACGCCGGCTTCAACAAAACCCGCCGGACTTCGATCCGGCCGTTGGAAACCACTGTTTGGGAGAGTTACGACTATGAAGCTTCGTCCTCTGCATGATCGCGTCGTTATCCGTCGCAGCGAGGAAGAGACCAAGACCGCAGGCGGCATCGTGCTGCCGGGTTCCGCCGCCGAGAAGCCGAACCGCGGTGAAGTGGTAGCCGTAGGTACCGGTCGTGTACTGGACAACGGCGAAGTGCGCGCTCTGGCAGTGAAGGTGGGCGACAAGGTGGTCTTCGGGCCTTACTCCGGCAGCAACGCCATCAAGGTCGATGGCGAGGAACTGCTGGTGATGGGCGAGTCCGAAATCCTCGCCGTCCTGGAAGACTGATCGGTCTCACCACTCCGTTTTCACCGAATTCGATTTAGAGGAAAGAGAACATGGCTGCCAAAGAAGTTAAGTTCGGCGATTCCGCTCGCAAGAAAATGCTGGTCGGCGTGAACGTGCTGGCCGATGCCGTCAAGGCCACCCTCGGCCCGAAAGGCCGCAACGTGGTTCTGGACAAGTCCTTCGGCGCTCCGACCATCACCAAGGACGGCGTTTCCGTCGCCAAGGAAATCGAGCTGAAAGACAAGTTCGAGAACATGGGCGCGCAGCTGGTGAAAGACGTTGCCTCCAAGGCCAACGACGCTGCCGGTGACGGCACCACCACCGCGACCGTCCTGGCCCAGGCCATCGTCAACGAAGGCCTGAAGGCCGTTGCCGCCGGCATGAACCCGATGGACCTGAAGCGCGGTATCGACAAGGCCACCGTGGCCATCGTCGCCCAGCTGAAAGAGCTGGCCAAGCCCTGCGCCGACACCAAGGCCATCGCCCAGGTAGGCACCATCTCCGCCAACTCCGACGAGTCCATCGGCCAGATCATTGCCGAAGCCATGGAAAAAGTCGGTAAAGAAGGCGTGATCACCGTCGAGGAAGGCTCGGGCCTGGAAAACGAACTGTCCGTCGTCGAAGGCATGCAGTTCGATCGCGGCTACCTGTCCCCCTACTTCGTGAACAAGCCGGACACCATGGCTGCCGAGCTGGATAGCCCGCTGCTGCTGCTGGTCGACAAGAAGATCTCCAACATCCGCGAAATGCTGCCGGTGCTGGAAGCCGTCGCCAAGGCCGGCCGTCCGCTGCTGATCGTCGCCGAGGACGTCGAGGGCGAAGCCCTGGCCACCCTGGTGGTGAACAACATGCGTGGCATCGTCAAGGTCGCGGCTGTCAAGGCTCCGGGCTTCGGCGATCGCCGCAAGGCCATGCTGCAGGACATCGCCATCCTCACCGGCGGTACCGTGATCAGTGAAGAAGTCGGCCTGAGCCTGGAAGGCGCTACCCTGGAGCACCTGGGCAACGCCAAGCGCGTCGTGATCAACAAGGAAAACACCACCATCATCGATGGCGCCGGTGTGCAGGCTGATATCGAAGCCCGCGTCCTGCAGATCCGCAAGCAGATCGAGGAAACCACTTCCGACTACGACCGCGAGAAGCTGCAAGAGCGCCTGGCCAAGCTGGCCGGCGGTGTTGCCGTGATCAAGGTAGGCGCTGCCACCGAAGTCGAGATGAAAGAGAAGAAAGCCCGCGTCGAAGACGCCCTGCACGCTACCCGTGCAGCGGTGGAAGAGGGCGTGGTTCCCGGCGGCGGCGTAGCCCTGGTTCGTGCCCTGCAAGCCATCGAAGGCCTGAAGGGTGACAACGAGGAGCAGAACGTCGGTATCGCCCTGCTGCGTCGCGCCGTCGAATCGCCGCTGCGCCAGATCGTGGCCAACGCCGGCGACGAGCCGAGCGTAGTGGTCGACAAGGTCAAGCAGGGTTCCGGCAACTACGGCTTCAACGCTGCTACCGGCGTGTACGGCGACATGATCGAGATGGGCATCCTGGACCCGGCCAAGGTCACTCGTTCCGCTCTGCAGGCTGCGGCCTCCATCGGCGGTCTGATGATCACCACCGAAGCCATGGTTGCCGAGATCGTGGAAGACAAGCCGGCCATGGGCGGCATGCCTGACATGGGCGGCATGGGCGGCATGGGCGGCATGATGTAAGCCGACCGGCCCCTGTGGTTGGAAAAGCCCCGCTTCGGCGGGGCTTTTTTATTCCTCAGTGCGGGCAGTCCTGGCGGTAGCCCGGCAGCTCCCTTGCCGCCGGTTCGCAGGCCAGGCGCAGTGCCTGCTTCAGGTCGTCGGGCAGAGTGGCGCGGCTGATCGGCCGCCAGTGCATGCGTTCGCCGAAATAGCGCGCCCAGTGGAATTCGATGAAATAGCTCTGCCGATCCTTGTCGAAGGCGTTCTCGTCCTCGGCGTAGCCGGCCAGGGCGCGGTAGGGATCGTCGCCAAGCCCGGCGAGAGCGTCCGGCAGGGCCTCGGGCGGGATCTCCGCGCCACGCGCATCGTGCAGCCAGACCCAGTGGTTTTCCTGCATCTTCTCCCAGAAGTCGCTGGCCTGGGGTAGCCGGCCGATCACCTTCACCGGCACGCCCTGTTTCGGGTCCAGGCGCCAGAGCGCGCTACTCAGGTGATGGCGATCGGTGAGGTAGAAGCGGCCGCCGGGGCCGATCACCACCGGAATCTCCTTCTTGCGCAAGTAGCGCTCGAGAGCCTTGGGCTTCTTCCCGGCGAGCTTGGCCTGGTCATCCTCGACCTGCAGCAGGCCGACATTCTGCTGGGTCGGGTGGAGGGCCGCGAGCGGCAGCTCGCACCAGCTACCGACAGAGGTTTGCGGCGAGCAATCCTCGGCCTGGGCGGTGGCGGACAGGAACAGGCAGCAAAGCAGCAGGACTGGGCGCATGGGGGCTCCGGCGAAGGAAGGGGGAAGGTTCCCTAGACTGGCACGCTTCGGGCGATCCGGCGTACTCCGGCCTTTGATAGGTGCCTCGCTTTGTGCCAATCTTGCCGACAGGAGATGGCATTCCTCCTTCAACCGCCCCTGGGGCTGATGATGCCTACGCATGAACCTGGAAAGGCGCGTAGGCGCTCGCCTGCCGCCTGTCCGAATCGCTCCTACAAGGACAGGACTATGTGGAAATCCATTCTCGCCATCGCCCTCGGCGCCGCCCTGGGGGCGTTGCTGCGCTGGTTCCTCGGGCTCAAGCTGAACAGCCTGCTGCCCAGCATTCCCCCCGGCACGCTGCTGGCCAACCTGATCGGCGGCTATGTCATCGGCGCGGCGATTGCCTATTTCGCCCAGGCGCCGGGCATCGCTCCGGAATGGCGGCTACTGATCATCACCGGGTTCTGCGGCGGCCTGACCACTTTCTCCACCTTTTCCGCCGAGGTCGTCAGCCTGCTTCAGGAGGGCCGCCTGGGCTGGGCCGCCGGAGCCATCGCGACGCACGTGAGCGGCTCGTTGCTGATGACCCTGCTGGGGTTGTTCTCGATGAACTGGATGCTGGGCAAATAGCGCAGCGGGAGGACCGACCATGCAAGGCTATCAACTGACCTTCATCACCCAGCAGGGGCGCCGCCACCAGGGCCAGCCGATCTGCGACTGGCTGCTGGAAGAGGCGCGCCGCCTGGGCGTGCGCGGTGCCACCGCGCTGGCTGCCAGCGAAGGCTTCGGCCAGAGCGGCCGGCTGCATTCGATGCACTTCTTCGAGCTGGCCGACCAGCCGCAGGAAATCCTCATGGCGGTCGATCCCGAGCAGTCAGAACGCCTGTTCGAGTCGATCCGCCAGGCCGGCGTGCGGCTGTTCTACATGAAGGTGCCCATCGAGTTCGGCGTGCTGGGAGCGGACGAATCGTCTTCCTGAACGCGGTTTTCGTCGGCGCCGCCGTTGCGCTGTCCCCGCGTCTCCGGTCGGTAGAGCATCAGGCGGTACAGGCCGAGGCAGATCAGCCAGTCGAACAGCATCGTCCACAGGTTGTGCGAGAGGAAGTGCGCACCTTGCAGCATGCGCGACAGCGATAGCAGACAGCCCATGGCGAAGGCGAAGGCCAGGGCGTAGCGCGCCAGCCTGGGCTTGCGGTCGCGCAGGGCGAAGAACAGCGCGAACAGGACGAATCCGGACGATGCGTGCCCGCCCGGCCAGCAGCGTCCGGGGTGCTCGGTCGGCGGCCGTGGGCTGAGCAGCGAACTATAGGTTTCCTCGCCGCCGAACTGCGCCAGGCTCCAGGGGCACTGCACGGCGGTGAGCGCCTTGAGCGGAGTGACTATGCTGGCTGCAAGGCTCATGGCGAGGAACACATAGGCCAGCGGCCTGCTCAGTGCGCGCCATGGCCGGTGGAACAGTCCGGCGATGGAGACCAGCAGGCCGAGGACGCTGATGGCGATCACCAGTTGCTTGACCCGGTCGTGCAGGATGTTCTCCAGGAACCAGCTGTGCCGGCCGATGAAGCCGGCGCCCGGGTCGTACATCAGGTTGGCCAGGGCGAGGTCGAGGGTCACCGGCTCGAAGGCCAGCAGCAGTGCCGCCAGGCCCAGCGGCAGGGCGAGGAACAGCCAGGGGTTGAATGGACGGGAAGGGGAATGGACGGCGGCCTGGGTCATGCGATCTCCAACGCTGGCGTTGACGTTCTCTTGACTTCGACGCTGGTTAAATCCACCGCCGGGGTTCGTGCGCATCCGCAAAGCCGCTATGATCGGCGGCCATGGAAGACGCCATGCAGTCTCTGGTGGCGAGCGTAGAGCCGGTGTGAATCGCCGGTGAAGAATCCGTAAATGCGCGAGAGGCGCTCGATCGGTCTTCCTGCGAAGGAGTGGGACATGCGAATACTGGTGGTCGAAGACAACCGCGACATCCTGGCCAACCTGGCCGATTACCTGTCGCTCAAGGGCTATACCGTGGATTGCGCGCAGGACGGGCTGTCCGGCCTGCACCTGGCGGCCACCGAGCACTACGACCTGATCGTGCTCGACGTGATGCTGCCGGGAATCGACGGCTATGCCCTGTGCCGGCGCCTGCGCGAAGACGCACGGCGCGATACCCCGGTGATCATGCTCACCGCCCGCGACCAGTTGGACGATCGCCTGCAGGGGTTTCGTTCCGGAGCCGACGATTACCTGGTCAAGCCCTTCGCCCTTTCCGAACTTTCCGCACGCATCGAGGCGGTGCTGCGTCGCGCCCAGGGTGGCGGCCGCCGCGAGCTGAGCGTGGCCGATCTCAGCTATGACCTGGATACCCTGGAGGTCAAGCGCGCGGGCAAGTCGCTCAAGCTCAATCCGATCGGCCTAAAGCTGCTCGCCGTGCTGATGCAGAAGAGCCCCCATGTGGTGCGCCGGGATGCCCTGGAAGAAGCGGTCTGGGGCGACGACTGCCCGGACAGTGACAGCCTGCGCAGCCACGTCCATCAACTCCGTCAGGTGATCGACAAGCCATTCTCCGTGGCCTTGCTGCATACGGTGCATGGCGTCGGCTACCGCCTGGCGGAGGAGCCGAATGGAGTATAAGCAGAGCCTCGCCCGCCGGATCGTCATCGCCTTCATGCTGATGACGGTCGCCGTGGGGGGACTGTTCTCCGCCGGCATCGTCGGCGTGGTCCACATCATCGAGGAGCGCCTGATTTCCCGCGACCTGGGCGGCGAACTGGAGCGCATCCTGCGCGACGACCTGGCCCAGGGACGCAACCCGGTGCTCGATCCCGGCATGCGCTTCTTCATCAGCGACGGCCAGGGCTCCTACGCCATGCCGCCGGCGCTGGACCAACTGGATGTCGGTTTCCACGAAGTGTTCGAGGGCGACTTGTCGTTCCATGCGCTGGTGCGCGACATCGATGGTCGCCGCTTCGTCCTGCTGCAGGACCAGAGCGATTTCGAAGCGCGCGAGCAGGTGCTCTACGCCTCGGTGCTGACCGGCTACGTGCTGAGCATCGCCCTGGCCGGCCTGCTTGGCTGGATGCTCGCGCGCAAGGTGATGGAGCCGGTGGTGCGCCTGGCGCGCCAGGTGCGGCATCGCGAACAGTTGCTCGGTCTGGCGCCGCCGTTGGCGCCGGACTACGCCAACGACGAGGTCGGCGAGCTGGCCGCTTCCTTCGACGAGACCCTTGGCCGCCTGCGCGACGCGCTCAAGCGCGAGCAATTGTTCACCAGCGACGTCAGTCATGAGTTGCGTACGCCGTTGATGGTCATCGCCACCTCATGCGAACTGCTGGCCGAAGAACCCAGCCTCGGCCCGCGCGCCCGTGGCCAACTGGAGCGGATGACCAAGGCCACCGAGGAGATGCGCGACCTGGTGCAAACCTTCCTGTTGCTGGCGCGTGCGCAGAAGGGCGAGGAAAGCCTGGCGCCCCACGGTAGCCTGGAGAGCATCGCCGACGACCTGGTCCAGGTCTGGCGCGAACAGGTCGAGGCGCGAGGACTGACCCTGCACTACCGCAACGAAGGTGCCTGCGCCGGCCAGTTCAACGCGCCACTGCTGCGCGCGGTGATGGGCAACCTGTTGCGCAACGCGACCCACTACACCGATGCCGGGAGCATCACGCTGACCCTCGACGAGCATGGTTTCAGCGTCGAGGACACCGGGGCGGGCGTCCCGGAAGAACAACGCGAACGCATTTTCATGCCCTTCGTTCGCGGCAGTTCCAGCTCCGGGCGCGGCGAAGGCCTTGGCCTCGGGCTCTCGCTGGTGAAGCGGATCTGCGCCGCCGAGGGCTGGAGCGTAACCCTCAGCGCGGTGGAGCCGCATGGCTGCCGGTTCGAAGTTTTACTCGATGTTGCTTGACGAAAAATTCACCACCCCTTGACCCGAGCTTGACGGCTGGATTCATACCGTTCGTCTCATGAATCCTGGAGTTCCCGTCATGAACAATCCGCCTGTCGACCTCGACTTTTCTCACAAGTATGATCGCGAGCATGCTGAGGCCTACCTGAAGAAGCATCAGGACGGCCTCGCCCGGAAACTTTCCCACCGGCGCGACGTCCAACTCGCCCGGCACGCGCTGAAGCTCGCGGGGCAGCCCAACCTGGTGCTCGACCTGCCCTGCGGCGCCGGACGCTTCTGGCCGCTGCTGGCGGAAAAGGACAACCGGGTGATCATCGGCGCCGACAATTCCGCGGACATGCTGGCGGTCGCCTGCGCCGGCCAGCCGGACGGTGTAGTGAAACGGGTACGGCCCTTGCAGACTTCCGCTTTCGCCATCGACCTGCCGGACAGCTCGGTGGACAATATCTTCTGCATGCGGCTGCTCCACCACATCGGCGAGGCGGATGATCGACGCGTCCTGCTCCGCGAGTTTCACCGGGTCACGCGGGACAGCGTGATTCTTTCCCTCTGGGTCGATGGCAATTTCAAGGCCTGGAAGCGTAGGCGCATGGAGGCACGGCGGGTAGCGAACGGGGAACAGACCGGCTACCAGAACCGCTTCGTGTTACCAGCCGAAACGGTCGAGCGCGAGTTCCGCGACGCCGGCTTCGTCGTCCAGAAGCATCTCGATTTCATCCCGCTGTATCACATGTGGCGGGTCTATATCTTGCGAAAGGAATAACGATGGCTCCCGATCTGGCATCCCTGCAACGTATCTCCGGCGACTCCGCCATCGACCAGTGGTTGCAGGTACCCGGCAGCTGGGTCGAGGAGCCCAACGAGCGCCGCGGCGGGGCGAGCGGCGTGCAGCGGGTGTACACCGGCGATGGACGGCTGCTCTATCGCAAGCAGCAGACCGGCCACGTCTACCGCGACTGGCAGCGCCCTTTCGGCTATCCCACCGCCATGCGCGAGCGCGATGCGCTACGGGCCTTCGAGTCGCTCGGTATACGCGTGCCGCGCCTGATCTATTCCGGCTGCCGCAAGGTCGACGGGCAATGGCAGGCGCTGCTGGTGACCGAAGCCCTGGAGGGTTTCTCCAGCCTCGACGAGTGCTATGCGCGCGGTGACCAGGACCGCTGGGGCGAAGCGAAGCACCAAAGAATTCTGCAACAAATCGGCGCTACCATTGCCCGGATGAATCTTGCCCACTGGCAGCACGGTTGTCTCTATCCGAAGCACATCTTCGTCCGCGTCGAGGGTGAGGCCATCGAAGTAGCGCTGATCGACCTGGAGAAGAGCCGCCGCCGCCTTACGGTGAACAAGGCGTCCCAGCACGACCTGAAGCAGTTGAAGCGCCGTTCGTCGTGGACTGGCGCGCAGTGGCAAGCCTTCATCTATGGTTACCAGACGGCGTTTGGCAGCGCCATCAAAGGGTTGCAGACATGAAATTAGAAATCACTCGAGGTTTGTTGCTGGTCGGCGCTCTCGCCGTGGCTACAGCCGCGGCTGCCGCCTGGCACGAACCCGCGCCGAACGTGGTGCAGATGAGCGGCGGTCATGAGTACTGCCCGACGCCTTCGGCGCTCAAGGCCGAGCGGCCGACGCGCCAGGAGGTCCAGCCGAACAAGGACATCCTGCTGCTGATGTTCGGTCTTTCCCAGGGGGGAGCCAGCCTGTCGCGCTGAGTCTCCTTGTCGAAAAAGCCCCGCCTTGGCGGGGCTTTTTCATGGGCGATGAGATCGTCGGAGGCATGGGCCGAATAAGGGCCAGGCCTCATGCGCCACCTTGCCGCAGCGCGCCAGGCTTGCCCTAGGCGACCTGGAACACGTGCTTGAGGTAGTGGATGAAGTCAGGGTCCCGGCATTGCGCCTTGCCGGGCGTATCGGAGATCTTCGCCACCGGATGGCCGTTGCAGGCGCTCATCTTCACCACGATGTTCATCGGCTCGACGCCCGGCAGGTCGCAGGTGAAATGCGTGCCTATGCCGAAGCTGACGTTGATCCGGCCCTGCAGCGCGCGATAGATCTTCAGGGCCCGTGGCAGGTCGAGGCCGTCGGAGAACACCAGGGTCTTGGTCAGCGGGTCGATGCCCAGCTTGAGGTAGTGGGCGATGGTCTTTTCCGCCCACAGCAATGGGTCGCCCGAGTCGTGGCGGAGGCCGTCGAAGAGCTTGGCGAAATAGAGGTCGAAGTCGCGCAGGAAGGCATCGGTGGTGATGCAGTCGGTCAGCGCGATGCCGAGCAGCCCACGGTATTCGCGGACCCAGCAGTCCAACGCGGCACTCTGGCTGTCGATCAGGCGCGGACCGAGCTGCTGGTGGGCCATCAGCCATTCGTGGGCCATGGTGCCGAGGGGCTTGAGGTCGAGCTTGCGTGCCAGGTGGACGTTGCTGGTGCCGACGAAGCAGCCCGGAAAGTCCTCCTTCAGACCGCTCACCACCGCCTCGTGGACCCGATAGGAGAAGCGGCGGCGGGTACCGAAGTCGGCCATCTTGAAGCCGGCCAGTTCCTCGGCGCTGGCCTCCCGGCGCAGCCAATCGAACTTTTCCTGCAGGCGTTCGCGCGCCTGCTCGACGGTGGCGGCCGGGTAGCGGGCGCGGTTGCGCACCTCGCTGATCATCGCCAGCAGCGGCACTTCGAAGAGGATCACGTGCAGCCAGGGACCTTTCAGGCGCAGGAAAAATTCGTCGTTCTCGATGCCGGTCTGCACGTAGCGCGGGTTGAAGCGGAACAACCCGAGGAAGCGGATGAAGTCCGGCGCGAGGAAGGGAATCCGTTCGAGGAAGGCCAGTTGCTCGTCGCTGATCGCCAGGCCCGCCAGGTATTCCAGTTGTTCGCGGATGGCCGGCAGGTACAGGCGCAGGTCTTCCTGGTTGCGGCAGCGGAACTCCCACTCCACCTCGGCGTTGGGATAGTTGTGCAGCACCGCCTGCATCATGGTCAGCTTGTAGAAGTCGGTATCCAGCAGGTTCTGCACGATACGTTCGGAAAAAGCGCTCTCGGCCATGCTCGTCTCACCACTGCGTTTCAGCGGGCAGTCTACTGGAGGCGGCTGCCGGCGGACATAGGATCGCGCCCGGAGGGCTGTGGGATGGGGCGACAGCGCCGGCGGACAGCGCTGTTGTCGCTGTCCGCCGTTTCCGATCAGTGTGCGTTTGCCGCTTGCGTCACGCCTGGCGGGGCATCCGGCCTGGCCACCAGGGTGTAGATGCACGGCAGGACGAACAGGGTGAAGAGGGTGCCCACCGACATGCCGGTCGCGATCACGATGCCGATGTCGAAGCGACTGACCGCCCCGGCGCCGGTGGCGAGGATCAGCGGGATCACCCCGAGCACCATCGCCGCGGTGGTCATCAGTACTGGCCGCAGGCGGATCGCGGCGGCCTGCTCGATGGCCTCGCGACGCCCCAGCCCCTGTTCGTGGCGCAACTGGTTGGCGAACTCGACGATCAGGATGCCGTGTTTGCTGATCAGGCCGATCAGTGTCACCAGGCCGACCTGGGTATAGATGTTCAGGCTCGACACGCCGAGGAACAGCGGTATCAGCGCACCGCAGATCGACAGCGGCACGGTGACCATGATCACCAGCGGATCGCGGAAGCTTTCGAACTGTGCGGCGAGGACCAGGAAGATGATCGCCAGGGCCAGTCCGAAGGTGACCAGCAATGCGCTGCCTTCCTGCACGTATTGCCGGGAAGCGCCGGCGTAGTCGACGGCGAAGCCACGCGGGGCTTCCTCGCGGGCGATCTGCTGAACCGTCTCGATGGCCTCGCCCATGCTGACGATGGGGAAGCCGGAGATGATCGCCGAGTTGAGCTGCTGGAACTGGTTCAGTTGCCGTGGCCGTGCCCGTTCGTGGGTCTCTATCAGGGTCGAGAGGGCGACCAGTTGGCCGTTGCGGCTCTTCACGTAGTAGCTGCCGAGCCAGCCGGGATTGTCGCGATAGGGGCGTTCGACCTGGGCGATGACCTTGTAGCTGCGCCCGTCGATGGTGAAGCGGTTGATCTCGCCCTCGCCGAGCAGGCTGGCCAGCGCCACCCCCAGGTCCTGCATGGAGACGCCCATCTGCGCGGCCTTCTCGCGGTCGATGTCGACCACCAGCTCGGGTTTGTCGAACGCCAGGTCGAGATCGAGGAAGGCGAACTTGCCGGACTCGCTGGCGCGCTGCTTCACCCGTTGCGCCACTTGCAGCAGCGACTCGTAGTCGTTGGCGGTGTTGAGCACGAACTGGAATGGCAGGCCCTCGCCGGTGCCCGGTAGCGACGGCAGGTTGAAGGCGAAGATCTGCACGCCGGGAATCTCGTTGAGCTTCGCCTGCACCGCATGGAGCAATTCCATCTGGCTCTTTTCGCGTTCGTCCCAGGGCTTGAGCAGCATGCCGCCGATGCCGGCCTGGACGCCGTTGTAGCCGTTGATCTGGAACGCCGAGTAATACTCCGGGAAGCTGCGGAAGATGCCTTCGAACTCGGCGGTGTAGCGATTCAGGTAGTCGAGGTTGGCGGTCTGCGGCGAGTTGGTCATGAGGAACACGATGCCCTGGTCCTCTTCCGGCGCCAGCTCCTTCTTGGTGAACATCAGCAGTACCGGGATCAGCGCCAGTACCAGCACGGCGAACACCAGGACCACCGGACGGGTGTCCAGGGTGCCGTGGAGGGCGCGCTGGTAGCGTTGCTTCAGGCCCTCGAAGATCAGGTCGAGGCGATGCGCCAGGCCCGAGGGATTCTCCTCGTGGCGCAACAGGCGCGAGCACATCATCGGCGACAGGGTCAGGGCGACGATCCCGGAAATGATCACCGCGCCGGCCAGGGTGAAGGCGAACTCCTTGAACAGGGCGCCGGTGAGGCCGGTGAGGAAGCCGATCGGCGCGTAGACCGCGGCGAGGGTGATGGTCATGCTGACCACCGGTACGGCGATCTCCCGCGCGCCCTCCAGGGCAGCCTCGAAGGGCGGCTTGCCCTCCTCGATGTGGCGGTGGATGTTTTCCACCACCACGATCGCGTCGTCCACCACCAGGCCGATGGCCAGGACCATCGCCAGCAGGGTCAGCAGGTTGATCGAGTAGCCCATGGCCTGCATGAAGAACAATACGCCGATCATCGACAGCGGAATGGTCACCACCGGGATCAGTACCGAACGGAACGCGCCGAGGAACAGGAACACCACCACGATGACGATCAGCACCGCCTCGCCGAGGGTCTTCACCACTTCATCGATGGAGGCCTGAATGAAGCGCGTGGCGTCGTAGGCGATGGACACCTTGAGGTTGGGCGGCAATTGCTCTTCCAGTTCGGGCATCTTCGCCCGCACTTCCTTGATCACGTCCAGCGGGTTGGCGCTGGGCGTGCCCTTGATGCCGATGTAGACCGAGGGAATCCCATTGAACGAACTGATCGCGTCGTAGCTGGCGGCGCCCAGTTCGACCCGTGCGACATCACCCATCAGCACCCGGCGGTCGCCGTCGGTCTTCACCGGGATGGCGGCGAAGGCCTGGGGCGACTTGAGGTCGGTGGAAGCATTGACGCTGGTGACCACCAACTGGCCCTTCACCTCGCCGGCGGCGGCGAGGAAGTTGTACTGCTGCACCGCCTGGTTGATCTCGCCGGCGGTGACGCCGAACGCGGCCATCTTCACCGGGTCCAGCCACAGGCGCATGGCGAACACCTGGTTGCCGAGGATCTCCGCCTCGGCGATACCGGGCAGGGTCGCCAGCTTGGGCTGGATCACCCGCGACAGGTAGTCGGTGATCTGCGGGTTGTTCATCTGCTCGCTGTAGAAGCTGATGTACATCAGCGCCGAGGCGTCCGCGGCCTCCTTCTGCAGCACCGGGTCCTCGGCGTCCGGCGGCAGCTGGCTCTTCACTTCGTTGGACTTGGCCAGCAGCTCGGTGACCAGGCGATCGGTATTGGCGCCGATCCGCGCGTAGATGGAGATGGTCGAATAGTTCTGCCGGCTCACCGAGGTCATGTAGTCGATGCCTTCGGCGCTGGCCAGGCTCTGCTGCAGCGGCTGGGTGATGTAGCCCTGGATGGTTTCCGCGTTGGCGCCGGCGTAGAGCGTGGTCACCGTGATCAGCGCGTTCTCCATTTGCGGATACTCGCGGATCACCAGCTTGCTGAAGGCCTGCATGCCGAGCAGGACGATCAGCAGGCTGACCACGCTCGCCAGGACCGGACGACGGATGAACGGATCGGTAAAAGCCATGTTTCAGTCCCTTGGCAAGCCTTCCGCCACGGAGTGGGAAGGCGCGCGACTCAGTGCTCTTGCTGGAGGTCCCGCTCGGCGACGATGGCCACCGCGGCGCCGTTGTCGAGCTTCAGTTGCCCGGAAGTCACTACCTGCTCGCCGCCCTCCAGGCCTTCGAGCACCACCGCCAGGCCTTCGCGGCGTTCGCCGATCCTGACGAAGCGGCGCTCGACGACCTGTTGCGGCTGGCCCTTGTCATCCTTCGACACCTGGCCCTGCTCGTCCTTCTTCTGCCCGACGACGTAGATCGAGTCGCCGTAGAGGGTGAAGGTGATCGCCGTCTCCGGCACCACGACGCGTTGTTCCTCGCCAGGCAACATCACCTCGAGGTTGGCGAACATGCCCGGCAGCAGCTTGCCGTCCGGGTTCTCCAGGGCAGCGCGGACCTGCAGGTTGCGGGTCTCGTTGTCGACCTTGGGGTTGATGGCGGCGATCTCGGCGTCGAACACCTGGCCGGGGTAGGCGGCGACCCGGACCTTCACCAGCTGGCCGCGGCTGAGCAGGGGGAAGTCCTGCTCGGGCAGGTGGAAATCCAGGAGCAGGGTGGAAAGGTCCTGCAAGGTGGCGATCGGCGTCCCGGGCGAGACGTAGTCGCCGACGTCCACCTGGCGGATGCCGATGGTCCCGGCGAAGGGCGCGAGCACGCGCTTCTTCGCCAGCGCCGCCTTCAGCTCGGCGACGGTGGCGCTGGTCTTGGCCCACTGCGCGGCGAGACGATCGAATTCGCTTTTCGAGATGGCCTTGCTGCCGATCAGTTCGCGGCCGCGCTGGTACTCGGCCCTGGCCAGGCCGAGATCGGCCTCGGCAGTGCGCAGGGTGGCTTCCTCGACGTCGCTTTCCAACTGGATCAGCGGTTGGTCCAGCTTCACCTGGTCGCCGGAAAGGAACAGTACGTCGCGTACCGTGCCGGAGACTTCGGCGGTGAGGGTCACGCCCTGGAATGCCTTGAGGCTGCCGATGGCTGGCAGGCGGCTCTGCCAGGGACGCTTTTCGGCCAGGCTGGCGGTCACGCTGATCGGCGGTTTCGGTGCGCTGAAAAGGGCGATCTGCTGACGGATGGAGTAGACCTTGTAGCCGGCGAGAATCGCCACCACGGCGATCACCGCGGCGAGCATGATCAACATGCGGCGGAGCAACATAATCCTGGTCCCTGGTATGCCGAGAGCGCCCCGTTTCGGGGCGAATCCGACACATTACGTGCAGCTTTCAGGGCTTGTCAAAGCACAGGATTGGCGAAAGATTTCAAGCGTGTTGCAGGTCGCTTCCGACTTTCGCGGACCGGTATGGCGAGAGGTTGATGCCGCGCTCTCAGGCCAGGTGCAGGTGGTTGTCCCAGAGGCCGGAAGGCAGCTCCAGCGGTTGCGCGGCGATGCGCTCGCCCTGGCAGTCGTAGAAGCGGCAACGGCCCTGTCCGGACGTGACGACGAAGCCGTTCTTCACCGCGCCCACGCCGGCGCAGTCCGGCAACGGCGCGTCGAGGCGTACGGCACCGCTGTCCAGGTCCCAGATGAAGAAACGGTTGCCGCGCGGGGCGGTCAGTGCCACCAGGCGCAGGTCGTCGTGGATCGCCACGCTGGCGGTGTACTGGGCCATCGCCAGGCGCTGCTCCTCGGCCACCGGGAAGGCTTCGAAGGGACGGCCGGGGCGCTTGATCGCCAGCAGGTCGGCATGTTCGTGGGCATCGCCCATGAACTGCTGGCCGGCGACGATGGTGCCGTCGCGACCGATCGCCAGGTGGCGGACGCTGTTCATCTGCTGCGCCAGGGTTTCCTTGGACAGCAGGTTGCCGTCGCGGCGCATCAGCACCAGGCTGGGCTCCATGGCGTCGAGGTTCATCTCGACCCGGCTTTCCGCCTCGGTGCGAATGCCGCCGTTGGCCACTACCAGGGTCTCGCCGTCGGGCATCCAGGAAACCTGGTGCGGCCCGAGGCCGTGAGTAGAGATCTCGCCGCTGTGCTGCAGTCGCTCGCCGTCGAAACGGTAGACGCCGAGCACGCCGCGACCGGGATCGGTAGTGTCGTTCTCGGTGGCGTAGAGCCATTCGCCGCTCTGGTGGAACACGCCGTGGCCGTAGAAGTGGCGGTCTTTCTGCGAGACCAGGGTCTGCAGCAGGCGACCGTCGTTCAGGTCGATCAGGTAGCTTTCGGTGCCTGGCCGGCGGGCGACGAACAGCGCCAGCGGCAGGCTCGGGTGCTGGACGATGTCGTGGCAGCGCTGGGCCACGCGGGTGGCGAACTGGCACTTGCCGTCCAGGCGGTAGCCCACCGCGTAATGCTGGCCATCGGCGTCGTCGCGCGCCGACAGCACCAGCGGTTGGCTACCCTGGCGGCTGAAGCTCCAGCCGCCGAAGGACAAGGCGCCGAGCAGCAGGCTGCCCAGGCCGATCACATGACGTCGCAGCATGGTGCCGACCTCAGTCGCCATCGTTGGCGTTGAAGCCCAGTTGCACGCCGAGGGCGCGGGCCAGATCGCCTTCGTGCAGGCGGTGGACCACGTTCAGGCTGTCATAGAGGGCGTTGAGCTGGTTGCGCCCGTCTTCGCTGGCGAGCAGTTCGGAGAGCGGTTTCTGTTCCAGCGCCGCCAGCTTCGCGTGGCTGTCGGCGTAGGCGGCGTCGATCTTGCCGGCCAGGTCCTTCTGTTCGGCCGGCAGCAGGGTCTTCAGGCCCTTGCCGTCGATACCTTCCCAGAGCGCCTGGGCGCCGCTCAGGCTGGCGTCCAGGCTGGCCAGCGAGGCGTTGCTGCGCCAGGCCTCGGCCTGGTAGGGCTGGGGAATGCCCTTGCTCTGCCGGCCCAGCGGAGTACCGAGTTTCTTCTTCAGCATGTCCAGGGCGGTGACCTGGACCCGCAGCAGCTCGGCGATCGCCTCGTGGGCGTCGGCATAGCGGTCGTTGGGGAACTTGCTCATCTGGGTGAGCATGCCGCCGTCGTTCTTCCAGCGCGCCAGGATGTCCTGGGCCAGTTGCTGCTGGTGGGTGCCGATGGCTTCCAGCAACGGGCAATAGCGGGCCTTGGTGGCGGCGTCGGCGAGGTCGATCTTGCTGTCGAAGAGGATGTATTCGTAGGCGGAGAGCCCCTGCACCACCACGCTGGCCTTGGCCAGGGCCGCGGCGTCGACCTGCGGGTTGTTCTTCAGCAACTGTTCGACCTGGCGCCCGACCAGATCCTTCTTGTCCGGCCAGAACTGCACCTGCCAGGCGCGGTTGCCCTCGGCCAGCGGGCCGATCAGCAGCGGTTGCAGCTCGGCCCAGGCCTTCTGCGCGGCGTGGAACGCGTCGCGGGCCTTGGCCAGGTCTTCCTTGCCCTGGCAGTAGGCCAGGGCGCTGCTGGCCAGGGCCTGGTCGGCCTCCACCCAGCGGCTGTAGGTCGGCAGGATCACCTGTTGCGCCAGGGCGGCACTGGTGACGGCCTGCGGGTCTTGCGGCGAACAGGCGCCGAGGGCGATGGCGAGGCTGGTCAAGAGCAGTCGTGGGCGGAACATGTGGGCTCCTCAGAGTGAATTCAGGAAGGCCAGCAGGGCGCTGCGCTGGTCGGCGTCGAAGCCGAGCACGTGCCGCTTGGCCGCTTCGGCTTCGCCGCCGTGCCAGAGGATCGCCTCCAGCAGATTGCGGGCGCGCCCGTCGTGGAGGAACTGGGTGTGACCGTTGACCGTTTCGGTCAGGCCGATGCCCCATAGCGGCGGGGTTCGCCAGTCCCGCCCGCTGGCGAGAAATTCCGGGCGATTGTCCGCCAAGCCGTCGCCCATGTCATGCAGCAACAGGTCGGAATAGGGACGAATCCGTTGGTTGGCCAGCTCCGGCTCGCTGGCGTCGGAACCGGTAGTGAAGGCGGGAACGTGGCAGGCCACGCAGTTGGCCTGGGCGAACAGGCGCTTGCCGGCCAGCACCTGCGGGTCGTCCACCTTGCGCCGCGCCGGGACCGCCAGGTTGCGGCTGTAGAACAGCACCTGGGCGAAGATGTTGTCGCTGACTTCCGGCTCGCCGCCGTCGGGCGCCCGGCGGCACTCGACCTGGGCGGCGCTGCAGTCGTCGTGGGGCAGCAGGCTGCTGGTCAGGCCCATGTCGTTGGCGAAGGCGTGCGCGTTCTGCTGCGGGATATCCGGCTGGCCGGCCTTCCAGCCGAAGCGGCCGAGCGCGGTGCGCTGCCGTGCGGCATCCCAGACCTGGTTGGCGCGCCCGCGGATACCGTCGCCGTTGCGGTCGTCCGGATCGGCATTGGCCAGGATCGCCTCTTCGGGAATCGCCTCGAGCAGGCCGAGGCCGATCATCGGCGGGGCGACGCGGGCGGAAAACATCGTCTGCGGATGCATCGGCCCATAGCCGAGCTGGCTGATCCGCAGGATCGGCTTGCGCAGTTCGACCTCGGTGCCGTCCTCGAACCTCACCTTCATCGGCTCGTAGTCCATCCGCACCTTGCCTTCCGGGGCGACGCCGGGAATGCCGACGTCCTGCAACTGGCCGCCGTAGGTCGGCTCGGGAATCACCCCCTGGTGCAACAGGGTCTTGCCGTCCGCAGGGCCGGCCGGGATCGACAGGCGTACCAGCATCGACACCGCGCTGACCGCGTCCGCTCCCGGCGGGTGGCCGCGGCCGTCCTTCACATGGCAGTTCTGGCAGGCGTTGGTATTGAACAGCGGTCCCAGACCGTCGCGCGCGGTGGTGGAGGAAGGGGCGATGACCCAGGGGTTGCGGAAGAAACTGTTGCCCACGCTGAAGTCCAGGCGCCGGCTCGGGGCGAGGTTGGCGGAGGGCAGGGAGAAGGCGTTGCGGTCGCTTTGCAGCACCGTGGTCGCGCCCCCGGACAGGTGTTCGCCGGGCTCGGCGCGCAGCGGTTCGTCGTCGGCGCCGCATCCGCCCAGAAGGAGCGCCGTCAGGAGACAGGCAAGCGGCATGGAAGGTGACGGCAACGACATCGGCGAACATCCCGGACTGCGTAGAAACAGCCCGCAAGCTTACCAGTTGGAGCTAATCAAAATAAGAGGGATTTGCGTTTGTAAAGGCCCGCGAAGTCCGCTTTCGAGGCCCTGAAACGCAGCGTGCGGCCATGGGCCGCACGCTGTTGGCGCAGGAAGGAATCAGAACTCGTGGTCGGCGTTGTCCGGCTTCAGGTCCTGGATACCCAGCTTGCCAGCGGCCTGCTCGATGGCGCCGGTCTGCTTGACCAGGGCGGCGATGGCGTCGCGGATCTTCTGCTGGCCGTCCTTGTTGTCCGGAGCGATCATCTGGTCAAAGTGCACGCCATCCTTCTCGGCGCTGTCGACGATGGCCTGCAGCTTGGCCTCGGTGTCGGCCAGGTCGGCCTTCAGGGTGTCGTTGGCGGCGGCGTCGGCCTTGGCGACCAGGTCGGCCAGGCTCGGGCCCTTGACCACGCTGCCGTCGATGCGCTTGTACTCGCCGAGGTAGATGTTGCGGATGCTCTTGCCGTTGAAGAACAGGGTGTGGTGGGTGTCGTCGCTGAAGCAGTCGTGCTCGTCTTCGGTGGAGTTGGCCTCCAGCGCGACCTTCATGCGCTCGCCGGCCAGTTCGCCGAGGGACAGGCTGCCCATGCCGAAGAACATCTTGCGCAGGCCGGTATCCACCGGTTCGGCTTCCAGCTTGGCGCGGTAGTTGTCGGCGACGCCGGCTTTCCACTGTCCGGCCATGTATTCGAGGTCGCTGACCAGCAGGTCGGTGACGGCCTTCAGGTAGGCGGCGCGACGGTCGCAATGGCCGCCGGTGCAGTCCTTGCCCTGGGCATAGTCGGTGGCGGGACGGTTGCCGGCGCCCGGACCGGTGCCGTTCAGGTCCTGGCCCCAGAGGAGGAACTCGATGGCGTGGTAGCCGGTGGCGACGTTGGCTTCGGAACCGCCCAGCTCGTTCAGGCTGGCCAGTTTCTCGCCGGTGATTTCCTTGACGTCGATCTTGTCTTCGCCGACCTGGATCTCGGTGTTGGCGACGATGTTGGCGGTGGCGCCAGGGTTGCCCAGGGCGTGCTGGTAGTCCTTGGCGACATAGTCGATCAGGCCTTCGTCCAGCGGCCAGGCGTTAACCTGTCCTTCCCAGTCGTCGATGATCGCGTTGCCGAAGCGGAAGGCTTCGCTCTGGGAGTAGGGGGTACGTGCGGCAAACCAGGCTTCCTTGGCGGCTTTCAGGGTCTCCGCGTCAGGCTTGGCGAGGAACGCGTCGATGGCTTTCTGCAGGTCCTTGGCGGTGCCCAGGGCGTCGGCGAAGGTGGCTTCGGCGAGGTCCGCGTAGTTCTTGATCACTGCCTTGGCGGCGGCCTCGTCGACCTTGGCGGCCGGGGCGGCGGCGGGCGCGGCGGGCTGCGTGCTGGCCGCCGGTGTTGCGGGCGCTTCGGCTTTCTTGTCGTCGCCGCAGCCGGCGAGGGAGATGGCGAGGGCCAGCAGACTGGCGGTGGCCAGGGGCATACGAGTCATGGCGGATTCCTTTGCTTTATTGGTGGCGTGCCGAAGCGGCGTGCGCTTGTCGGAAACACCCGCGAGGGCGTTAAAAAACTGCCACATAATGCGAAAGATTTGCATTTTTGAAAAGGGCGCAGCGTGATCGCCGTCGTGCCTGGACATGTCGGGCGCAGCTAGAATGCCAGCATATTCTTCCGGAGCTCCGTCCATGAGTCTGACCGCTATCGCTTTCTGGGTTGTCCTGCTGCTGCTCGCCGGCTACGCGGTGGTGCTCTACAACGGCCTGGTACGGCTGAAGCACGCCGTGGGCAAGGCCTGGGCCAACATCGACGTGCTCCTCAAGCAGCGCCATGACGAGCTGCCGAAGCTGGTCGAGGCCTGCAAGCAATACATGCAGCACGAGCGCGCCACCCTGGAGCGGGTCATCGCCGCCCGCAACGCCGTCGCCAGCGCCCGCGAGCGCGCCGACGTGAATGCCCTGGGCAAGGCCGAGAGCGGCCTGCGCGCCGGCCTGGGGCAGCTCTTCGCGCTGGCCGAGAACTACCCGCAGCTCAAGGCCAACGAAAGTTTCCAGTTCCTTTCCCAGCGCATCAGCGGCCTGGAGAACGGGATCGCCGATCGCCGCGAGCTGTACAACGAGGCGGTGAACCTGAACAACGTGCGCATCGAGCAATTTCCCGACCTGCTGATCGCTCGTGTCGCTGGCTTCAAGGCCGCCGAGCTGTTGCAGTTCAGCGAGGCGGAGAAGGCCGACGTCGATCTCAAGGCCCTGTTCGGCTGAGATGGACTTCGACCTGCGCTGGCTGTTCATCGCCGCCAGCCTAGGGCTCTGCGCCTGGGCCGGCTGGCAGTTCGTACACTGCCTTGCCCGGGCGCGTCTGCTCGGCGACGTACCGACCTCGCGGATCCGTTCGGCGGCGCAGGGTTTCGTCGAACTCTACGGGGTGCTAGAGGAGGGCCCGGAAGGCCCGCTGCAGGCTCCCTTGACCGGCAAGCCGTGCCTGTGGTGGCGCTACCGCATCGAAGTCGAGGAAAAGCGCAGCGGCCGCGAGAAGGCCTGGCGCACCGTCGACAAAGGTGCCAGCGAGTCGCCATTCGGCTTGAGCGATGCCACCGATGCCTGCCTGGTCGACCCACGCGGCGCCGAGGTGCGACCCTTGACCCAGCAGCGCTGGGAGGCTTTTCGCGAAGCACCGATCGATACCCTGCGACTGCTGGAGAGCTTCGGCACCCTGGTCGGCGGAGAGCGGCTCTACCGCTACACCGAGGAGCGCCTGCATGCCGGCGAGCCGCTCTATGCGCTGGGCGAATTCCGCAGCAGCGGTGGCGGTCGCCAGGGACTCGATGCCGAACGGGCGCAGGGTGCGGTGATCCGTGAATGGAAGGGCGATTTCCACGGGCTGCTGGCGCGCTTCGACAGCGACGGCAACGGCGAGCTGGACGAGCGCGAATGGAACCGGGTGCGCCTGGCGGCACGGCTGGAGGTCGAGGATCGGCATCGGGCAAGCAGCGCCGCGCCGACCCGCCACCGGCTCGGCAAGCCGGGGGAGGCGCATCCCTTCATTCTCTCCAGCCAGGGCGAGGACGATCTCGCCGTGCAACTGCGCCGCCAGGCGGCGGGGGCCGCGTTGCTCTGCCTGGGCAGCGCGCTATTGGCGGGCTGGCTGTTCAGCCGCCTGTTCTGATCAGGGCCGTTCGCTGCTGGTGGCCTGGCTCAGGCGTCGCGCCTGCTTGAGGTACTGGGTCAGTTCCCTGGCCGGCAGCGGCTTGCTGTACAGGTAGCCCTGACCTTCGTTGCAACCTTCGGCGATGATGTACGCCTCCTGCTCGGCGGTTTCCACGCCCTCGGCGATCACCTGCATGCCCAGGCTCTTGCCGAGCTGGATGATGGCGCGAACGATGGTCGCGTCGTCCTCGTCCTGCAGCAGGTCCTGGACGAAACTCTTGTCGATCTTGATCTTGTCCAGCGGCAGGCTCTTCAGGTAGCTCAGCGAGGAATAGCCGGTGCCGAAATCGTCGATGGCGATCAGCGCGCCGGCGCGGCGCAGGCTGAGGAGGTGCTGGGCGGCAGTGGAGATGTCCTCCATCAGGCCGGTCTCGGTGACTTCCAGCTCCAGGCTGCGCGCCGGCAGGCGGTAGACCTGCAGCAGGTTGCTGACCACCCGTGGCAGGGCGTTGTGGTGGAGCTGCACGGTGGAAAGATTGACCGCCATGCGCAGGTCGTCGAAGCCCTGGTCGTGCCATTCGCGCAACTGCCGGCAGGCCTGGTCGAGCACCCACTCGCCGATGCTGAAGATGCTGCCGTTCTGTTCCGCCAGCGGGATGAACAGGTCCGGCGGGACGAAGCCGTGCAACGGATGTTGCCAGCGCAGCAGCGCCTCGACGCCGACCACGCGGTGGTCGCGGTAGTCCACCTGCGGCTGGTAGACGAGGTGCAGCTCGTGGCGCTGCAGGGCGTCGCGCAGGTCCTTTTCCAGTTCCCGGCGGCGACGCATCTCGCTGTCCACGCTGGCGATGTAGAACTGGTAGCGGTTGCGCGAGCGGGTCTTGGCCAGGGTCATGGTCTGCTCGGCCTTCTGCAGCAGTTTCTCCGTGGTCTCGCCGTCCTCGGGGAACAGGGTGATACCGATGGTGGCGCGCAGGCGCACCTCGTGCTGGTCGATCTCGAACGGCGCTTCCAGGCCGTCGAGGATGCTCTGCGCCAGTTCGGCCGCCTCGTAGGGTTGCTCGATGTCGGCCTGGACCAGGGCGAACTGGTCGCCGCCCAGGCGCGCCAGCGAACCGAGCCGCGCGCTGTGCCCGCGCAGGCGGTCGGCGAGGGCGATCAGCAACTGGTCGCCGAGCTGGTAGGTGTACTGCTCGTTGATCCCCTTGAAATCGTCGAGGCCCAGGCACAGCACTGCCACCCGGCGCTGCTGGCGGCCGGCGCCGTCGAGGATCTGGTCGAGTTGCTGCTGCAGCAACTGGCGGTTCGGCAGGCCGGTGAGGAAGTCGTACTGGGAAATGCGCAGCAGGTTGTCCTCGGCCTCGCGGCGCAGGTGGCTGTTGCTTTCGATCGAGGCGAGCAACTGGTTGGCGGTGGTCACCCAGAGCCCCAGCTCGTTGCGTTCGTGCCCCTTGAGCAGCGGCAACTGGTGCTGGCTGGGGCGGTCGGGATTGATGCTGACCAGGTGTTCGATGATCTTCGACAGCGGCTTGGTCAGCATCCAGTGGTAGACCAGGAACAGCACCAGGCCCATGGCCAGGGCGCGGAGAATGCCGGAGATGAAGATGATTTCCGAAGTGGTGACGAAGTTCTCGCCGTAGGGCGCGGTGTCCAGGGTGATCTTCAGGTCGCCGTAGTATTCGCTATAGGGCGGGCGGCCGATCAGTCGAATGCTGAAGGTGCGTTCCTGGCCGAGGATCGGGTCGGTCAGCCAGCGCGTCGGCAGGTCCAGCAGCGGCCTGGATTTCTCCGCCAGCATCGGCTCGCCGGGATGGCCGATGCTCGCCTGGCGCACCGCCTCGTGCTGGAACAGGCCTTCGAGGACCTGCATCGCCATTTCCCGGTCGAGGCTGTAGACCGCCTGGGTGGAAGGGTCGCGGACCATCGCGAGGATGCGTTGGGCGTCGCTGCTCACCGCCTGCTTGGCCTTGTAGGCGTCGAAGACGATCTGCGCGCAACTGAGCACTAC
Source organism: Pseudomonas sp. 18-147 (assembly GCF_051048045.1). Lineage (NCBI taxonomy): Bacteria > Pseudomonadati > Pseudomonadota > Gammaproteobacteria > Pseudomonadales > Pseudomonadaceae > Pseudomonas > Pseudomonas sp. 18-147. The sequence continues at coordinate 5,177,633 of NZ_CP182296.1, read as the reverse complement.
GCCAACGGCTAGCGCCGCCAGTAGCACGACACGCAGCAGCTTGAGCGAGAGGCTGTGTCGGGAGTCCAGTTTCAAGGGGCCTTCCTTGTTCGTCGCCAGGGCGAAAGACAAGCCGGTAGGAAGAGCTTGTTTACCTCAAGAGGCTATCACGAGCGAAGGTCTACCAGTTCCTGAGGGTAGACGATGGCTCCTGGACCGCAGATTAAAACGAAAAAGCCCGGCGAATGCCGGGCTTTTTCGTGGTTCTGATCAGACTCAGGCAGCGAAATTCTTCGCTACGAAGTCCCAGTTGACCAGGTTCCAGAACGCCTCGACGTACTTCGGACGCAGGTTGCGGTAGTCGATGTAGTAGGCGTGTTCCCAGACGTCGCAGGTCAGCAGCGGGGTGTCGCCGCTGGTCAGCGGGTTGCCGGCACCGATGGTGCTGGCCAGGGCCAGGGAGCCGTCGGCCTTCTTCACCAGCCAGCCCCAGCCGGAACCGAAGGTGCCGACGGAAGTCTTGGTGAACTCTTCCTTGAACTTGTCGAAGGAGCCGAAGGCGGCGTTGATGGCGTCGGCCAGGGCGCCGGTGGGCTGGCCACCGCCGTTCGGGCTCAGGCAGTTCCAGTAGAAGGTGTGGTTCCACACCTGGGCGGCGTTGTTGAAGATGCCGCCGGAGGAGCTCTTGACGATCTCTTCGAGGCTCTTGCCTTCGAACTCGGTACCCGGGATCAGGTTGTTCAGGTTCACCACGTAGGTGTTGTGGTGCTTGTCGTGGTGGTATTCCAGGGTTTCTGCGGAAATGTGCGGCTCAAGGGCGTTCTTTTCGTAAGGCAGCGGCGGCAATTCGAAAGCCATGGTGTCTCTCCTATTCTTCCTCAGGTCAGGACTGGCGCGGCTAGCGCGCGACCGGTTCACGGGGCCGGTCCGATGCCTGTCCGGGAGCCCGTCCTGGATCCCCGGGGGGACGTTCGGCGGAGCGCTCCGGAAAGGGCGCCGGGTGCGACTTGGAGCCTAGGCTCCCAGTGCCGCGAACTCCGGATCATAGCACCCGTGTCGGGGCATATCCACGCAGCAACTGTAGGGGCAAAGGCCGGCGGCGGCGCGCTGCGACGGGCTTCTGCAAGCTCGCCGGCGAACACCGCCACATTCTCTCTGGACTGCCTGGCGGCGCGAGGGTTCGCTCGGGAAGACAGAAACCGCGTTATCCCCGGAACAGCAGTTGCGCGGCCATGCCCAGCATCATGGCCGCCACCATCAGGTCGAGCAGGCGCCAGGTGGCCGGGCGCGCCAGCCAGGGGGCCAGCCACGCCGCGCCGAGGGCGAGGGCGAAGAACCACATCAGCGAGGCGCTGGCCGCGCCGAGGGCATAGGCGCCCGGCGCGGCCTGCTGGGCGCCGAGCGAACCGATCAGAAGTACGGTATCGAGATAGACGTGGGGGTTGAGCAGGGTGACCGCCAGTGCCGCCAGAAGCACCGCCTTGCGCGAGCGTGGCCCGGTTTCCGCGGCGTTGCCGAGGGCGTCCGGGCGCAACGCGCGAAGCAGCGCCTTGAGCCCGTACCAGGTCAGGAAGGCGATCCCGCCCCAGCGGGCGATGGCCAGCAGCGTCGGGTTTTCCAGCAGCAGTTTGGCCAGGCCGAACACGCCGAGGCTGACCAGCACCGCGTCGCAGAACACGCAGAGCGCGGCCACCGAGAGGTGATGCTCGCGGCGCAGGCTCTGCGCGAGAACGAAGGCATTCTGCGCGCCGATGGCGATGATCAGGCCGGCAGCCACCAGGATGCCGTTGAGATAGCTCTGCCACATGTCAGTGTGCCTCCGCCGCCAGCCGCTGGAGCACGGCGAGGGCGCGCCGGCCCTCGTCGCGGGCGACGAACAGGTGGTCGTGGAAATAGCCGGCCATCACGTTGCAACTGATCCCGGCTTCGGCCAGCGCCGTGGCGAAGGCGGCGGTCAGGCCCACCGCCGCCAGCGAGGAGTGCACCGTCAGGGTGATCCAGGCCGCCACGTATTCGTAGGGCAGGCCCAGGCGTTCGGCCTGCCGGCGTTCGAGCACCAGGGTCAGGCCCTCGCGCTCGCGGAAGCTGGCGAGCGGCTCGGCGCCGTTCGGCAGCGCGCCAGCGGCGCAGGTACAGAACACATAGTCGCCGGGATTGAGTTCGGGAGTGAGCGTGCGCAGCAGGGTGCGCAGCGAGGTTTCGCCAGCCATGGTCGGTCCGCGTCGGGTGGATCGGAAAAGTGCTGGCGAGTGTGGCCGCGGGCGATTTATAAGGAAAACGAATCCTGCTGATCTCTCATTAGGAAAACTGATTTTGTTCGACTACAAGTTGCTCGCCGCGCTGGCCGCGGTGGTGGAGCAGGGCGGTTTCGAGCGCGCCGCACAGGCGCTGGGGCTGTCGCAATCGGCGGTATCGCAGCGGATCAAGCTGCTCGAGGCGCGGGTCGGCCAGCCGGTCCTGGTGCGCGAGACGCCGCCGCATCCCACCGATCTCGGGCGCCGCCTGCTCAACCATGTGCAGCAGGTGCGGCTGCTGGAGGGCGACCTGCAGCGCTGGGTGCCGAACCTGGATGAAGGCGGTGCCCCGGAGCGCCTGCGCATCGCTCTCAACGCCGATAGCCTGGCGACCTGGTGGGCCGCCGCGGTGGGCGATTTCTGCGCCGAGCGGCGGGTGCTGCTGGACCTTGTGGTGGAGGACCAGGAGGTCGGGCTCAAGCGCATGCGCGCGGGCGAAGTGGCGGGCTGCGTGTGCGGTAGCGCGCGGCCGGTGGCCGGCGCGCGTTCGCTGCTGCTCGGAGCCATGCGTTATCGCGGCCTGGCCAGCCCGGATTTCATTGCCCGGCACTTTCCCCGCGGGGTCGAGGCGGCCGCCCTGGCCGGCGTGCCGGCGATCGTGTTCGGCCCGGACGACCTGCTGCAACACCGCTTTCTCAAGGACCTCGGCGTCGAGGGCGGTTTCATCCACCACCTCTGCCCGTCCTCGGAAGGTTTCGTCCGCCTCACCGCCGGCGGTCTCGGCTGGGGCCTGGTGCCGGAGCGCCAGGTGCAAGGCGAGCTGGCGCGCGGCGAACTGGTCGAGCTGCTGCCCGGCCAGGTCATCGACGTACCGTTGTACTGGCACTACTGGCGCAACGGCGGCGAACTGCTCGCGTCGCTCACCGAGCACCTGCTCGCCCGCGCCGGCGACGGCTTGGTGCGGGTGTCAGGCTGATCAGCCGATGACGGTGATTCGTCCGGAGCCGGGCAACGATTCGACGCAGCGCGCGCCGAGCAACCGCGATGGCGTGAAGTAGCCGCCGGGACCCTGGTAGTCCAGCAGGTGGCGCACTGCCAGGAGCACGCCGTGCAGGGTCAGGTCGTACACGTTGGCCGTCTCCAGGCGCGCCGTGCGGCGTTCGCCGCGGGCGTTGCGCGCCTCGCCCCAGACCCAGGTGCGCAGGCGCTCGCGGGCCGCCTGGTCGGGGCCGGCGATGCGTTTGTCGACCTGCCCCTTGAGCCAGTCCTGGACCCGTTGCCGACCGAGCAGCGGACGCAGCGGGTCGATCAGGCGCATGCCCAGGGCCAGCAGCGGCGGCGCCGGCAGGTAGACCTCGATGTCCGGGATGCCGGTGCTGTAGTAGGCGGTGGCCACGTCGCCCCAGGGAATCGTCACGGCGTGCCGCAGGCCGCGGCCGAAATCGATGTCGCGGCGCTTGTAGCCCAGCGGCACGTCGCGCAGGCGGCCATTCTCGCGGATCTTGCCGCCGAACTTGAGGCCTTCGACGCTGGTCTTCGCGGTTCCCGTCGAAAGCCCGCTGCCGGTGTCGAAGCCCAGCGCCAGCCGTTGCGCGTCCGGCAGCGCCTCCTTCAGGCAGGCAGCCAGGCAATCGGTGGGGATCACATCGAAGCCGACGCCCGGGCAGACCACGATGCCGGCCTCGCGGGCCTCGGCGTCGCCGGCGTGGGCCTGCTCGAACACCGCGATCTCTCCAGTGATATCCACGTAGTGGGTGCCGGCGGCGCGGCAGGCGGCGATCATCGGCGTGCTGGTGGCAGAGAACGGACCGGCGCAATGGGCCACCACCTTCACCTGGTCCAGGGCTTCGCGGCAGGCCTGCGGATCCCCCAGGTCGAAGACCCGGCACTCCAGCCCGAGCTGGCTGCCGAGCGCGTGCAGGGCGGCCGGGTTGCGTCCGCTGAGGAGCGGCGTCAGGCCCTCGCGCTGCGCCTGTTCAGCGACCAGCCGGCCGGTGTAGCCGTTGGCGCCGTAGATCATCCAGTGACTGGCCATGGTTTCAGGTTAGACCTTGTAGCGCGCAGCGCCGCTTCTGTCGCCCAACGCAAGTCGTGCCGGCGGCCCGCAAGGTCGTTGTTCTGGCATGCTGTGCCAGTGGTGGCGCGGCTCCGGGTTGCTAGAGTCGCGGCACAAGAAGAACAACGGGAGAAACGCAATGCGGATTCTGGTAACGGGGGCGACGGGCTTCATCGGCGGGCGTTTCGCTCGCTTCGCCCTGGAGCAGGGCCTGTCGGTACGGGTCAGCGGTCGTCGTGCGGACGCGGTGGAACATCTGGTGGCGCGGGGCGCCGAGTTCGTTCCCGGCGACCTCGCCGACCCGGCGCTGGTCCTGCGCCTCTGCGAGGATGTCGAGGCGGTGGTGCATTGTGCCGGCGCGGTCGGAGTCTGGGGACCGCGCGAACGCTTCCTGGCGGCCAACGTCGGGCTTGCCGAGAGCGTCGTCGAGGCCTGCATGCGGCAAAAGGTGCGGCGCCTGGTGCATCTGTCGTCGCCGTCGATCTATTTCGACGGGCGCGACCACCTGGACCTGAACGAAGAGTACGTACCCCGGCGTTTTTCCGACCATTACGGGGCGACCAAGTACCAGGCCGAGCAACTGGTGCTCAGCGCCCGCGACCTGGGCCTGGAAGTGTTGGCGCTGCGTCCGCGCTTCGTGGTCGGCGCCGGCGACACCAGCATCTTCCCGCGAATGATCCAGGCCCACCGCAAGGGACGCCTGCGGATCCTCGGCAACGGCCTGAACCGGGTCGACTTCACCAGCGTGCACAATCTCAACGACGCGCTGTTCAGTTGCCTGCTGGCCGGCGAGCCGGCGCTGGGCAAGGTCTACAACATCAGCAACGGGCAGCCGGTACCGTTCTGGGATGCGGTCAACTACGTGATGCGCCAGCTCGACCTGCCGCCGGTCGGCGGTCACCTGCCGTATGCCGTCGGCTATGGCCTGGCGGCGCTCAACGAAGGCGTCTGCCGGATCCTGCCGGGGCGCCCGGAGCCGGTGCTGTTCCGCCTGGGCATGGCGGTGATGGCGAAGAACTTCACCCTGGACATCAACCGCGCCCGCGAATACCTCGACTACGACCCGCGGGTCAGCCTGTGGACCGCGCTCGACGAGTTCTGCGCCTGGTGGCGCGCCCAGGGACTCTGATCAGCCGCGCAACGGGCCGGCGTATTGTCGGCTCGGCGCCTGCGCGGGCAACAGGGAAGGTTCCGCCGGCGGCAGCGCGACCCCGCTGAGCCTGCCGAGGCGCTGTCCCAGCTCCCGCGTCGTCGCATCGCCGGAGCGGGCGCAGGCCGCCTGCATCGCGGCGATCGCATCGCGTTGCTGGAAGTGGATATCCAGCGCCTGTTCCTCGCGCAGGCGTCGGCGCACGGCGCGCATGCAATCCAGCAAGGATTTGTTCAACTCCATGCATCCTCCGGCTCTCGAATCTGCCCGGCAAAGCCCAGGCAAGCGACGTGCCATGCGGGCCGCGGACCAGCGCCGGCGTGCGGGGCGGGGAACCGCTGGCGGCCTGCGGCGGTCTGTGCCGGACAGCGTTCGCTCCGTCTTGGGGCGCACGGCTTCGCGGTGGAGCGCCCCGGTCCGGCAATTTGCTTCGAGCAGACGCTGAAGGGGCGGGGCCGAACCGATATAATGCGCCATTCGGCCCTTTCTCCAGGCCTCCGGCAGGATGCCGTTCCCCTTCACAGGTTTTTACCATGCGTAACGATGCTTTCGACGAACTCGACGATGTGCCCAGCCTGACCACCGATGCTGCCGACCGTGATGAATTCGGCCACCACCCGCGGCACGTCTACGAACCGGAGCAGCGCCGGGTCGTCGACACCAAGGAGCGCCGTCCGGCCTCTACCGGCCCGCTCTGGGCCCTGCTCGGGGCGATGCTGATCGCCCTCGCCGGGGTGGGTTGGTGGAGCCACCAGCAAATCAGCCTGATGGAACAGCAGTTGGTGGCGACCCAGGAAAGCTTCGTAAGGATCAGCGAGGAAGCCGCCGGGCGCCTCGACGACATTCGCGGCAAGGTGGTCGCCAGCGAGTCCAGCGTCACCAGCGAACGCGAGGCGCTGCGCCTGCAGGTCAAGCAACTGCAGGAGAAACTCGGCAGCCAGGAACGCCAGCAGGCCGATGTGAGCAACCAGTTCGGCGGCCAGGGCAAACGCCTCGACCAACTGGCCAGCGATCTCAAGGCCCAGCAGGAAAGCGCGGCGCAACTGGTCGCGCAACTGGACGGCAAGCTGCAGACACTGGCCGCCGAACAGGAGAAGCTGAAAGCCCTGCAGGTCGAACTGGGCAAGACCAACGAGCAACTCAAGGCCCTCGGCGGCGATGTCGCGGCGCTGAAGAAGCAGGGCAACCCGAGCCAGACGATCAAGGGTATCCAGGATGACCTGCTGGTATTGCGCAGCCAGCTCGACAACCGCCCGGCCCAGGGCGGCAATACCGCCGAGTTCGACGCCTTCCGCACCCAGGTGATGCGCAACATCAACACCCTCCAGGCCCAGGTGCAGAACCTGCAGCAGCAGCTCAATACCCGCTGACCCCTTGCGCCGCCAGCCGCCCGTCGCACCGGGCGCTGGCGGCGACAGTTCGCCGCGCCCGGCGAAAATCCCCGCTTCCATTGCTCTGGATCAGCGAATCCGCTGCTCCTCCACTCCGATACTGCGTCCTTAAGCGAGCCTTAAGTGAGAGTCGTTTAGATTCTCGGTCACCGGCCAGGGAGGCCATTGGTCCCTTCCTCTGCCTGGAATCCGCCATGAGCGCATTGCAACCGTCCCGTTCCTACCGCATCACCGGTTATTCCCCCGCCATCAGCAACGGCTATCGCCAACGCCTGTTCTCCATGGGGCTTCTGCCCGGCGCGGCGCTGCGCGTGGTGCGCATCGCCCCGCTGGGCGACCCGATCCAGGTCGAGACCCGCCAGACCAGCCTGGCGCTGCGGCGCAAGGACCTCGCCCTGCTGACCCTCGTCCCGCTCGACTGACCCCGCCCGGAATCCCCATGACCGCATTGACCCTCGGCCTGATCGGCAATCCCAACTCCGGCAAGACCACCCTGTTCAACCAGCTCACCGGCTCGCGCCAGCGGGTCGGCAACTGGGCCGGCGTCACCGTGGAGCGCAAGGAGGGGGCGTTCCATACCGTCCGTCACGCGGTACGCCTGGTCGACCTGCCCGGCACCTATTCGTTGACCAGCGTTTCCGCCCAGGCCTCGCTGGACGAGCAGATCGCCTGCCGCTACATCGCCAGCGGCGAAGTGGACGTGCTGGTCAACGTGGTGGATGCGGCGAACCTGGAGCGCAACCTGTACCTCACGGTGCAACTGCGGGAGATGGGCATCCCCTGCATCGTCGCGCTGAACATGCTCGACATCGCCCGTAGCCAGCGCATCCGCATCGATATCGACGGTCTGGCGCGGCGTCTCGGCTGCCCGGTGGTGCCGCTGGTATCCACCCGCGCCGATGGCATCGACGAACTGAAGGCGGCCATCGACTCCCTACAGCTCCCGCAGGCGGCGCTGGCGGTGGATTACCCACCGGCCATCCAGGCGCAGGTCGGCTACCTTCTGGAAACGCGCGCTCCGGCGGCCTCGGCCATCGAGCCGCGCTGGCTGGCGTTACAGGCGCTGGAAGGCGACATCTTCAACGGCCCGGCGCTGGGCTTGCCGCCCGCCACCCTGGAACAGGCGCGCCAGGGCTGCGGCGAGGAGCCCGAGCTGGCGATCGTCGATGCGCGCTACCGACTGATCGGCGAGATCTGTGCGGCGGTCTGCGACCACCAGCAGGCTCAGCCGCACCGGCTGACCCAATGGCTCGACCGGGTCGTCCTGAATCGCTGGCTGGGTCTGCCGATCTTCCTGCTGGTGATGTACCTGATGTTCTTCTTCGCCATCAACATCGGCGGGGCGCTACAGCCGATCTTCGACAAGGGCTCGTCGGCGATCTTCATCGACGGCATCCAGTGGCTGGGTATCCGCTTCGGCCTGCCCGATTGGCTCACGGTGTTCCTCGCCCAGGGCATCGGTGGCGGGGTCAACACGGTGTTGCCGCTGGTGCCGCAGATCGGCTTGATGTACCTGTTCCTCTCGCTGCTCGAGGATTCCGGCTACATGGCACGCGCGGCCTTCGTCATGGACCGCCTGATGCAGGCGCTGGGCCTGCCGGGCAAGTCGTTCGTGCCGCTGATCGTCGGTTTCGGCTGCAACGTACCGTCGATCATGGGCGCGCGGACCCTGGACGCGCAGCGCGAGCGGCTGATTACCATCATGATGGCGCCGTTCATGTCCTGCGGCGCGCGCCTGGCGATCTTCGCCGTATTCGCCGGGGCCTTCTTCGGCCAGGGCGGCGCGCTGGTGATCTTCTCCCTGTACCTGCTCGGCATCGTCGTGGCGATCCTCACCGGGCTGTTGCTCAAGCACACCTTGATGCGCGGCGAGGCCTCGCCGTTCGTCATGGAACTGTCGCTGTACCATGTGCCACACCTTAAGAGCCTGCTGCTGCAGACCTGGTCGCGCCTGCGCGGCTTCGTGGTGCGGGCCGGCAAGGTGATCATCCTGGTCAGCCTGGTGATCGGCGGCCTGAACAGCATCACCCTCGACGGCAAGCCGGTGCAGGGCGACATCGGCCATTCCGCCCTGGCCAGCGTCAGCCAGCGTCTCACTCCGCTGCTGGCGCCGCTCGGGGTGCAGCCGGACAACTGGCAGGCCACCGTCGGCCTGGTCACCGGGGCGATGGCCAAGGAAGTGGTGGTCGGCACCCTGAACACCCTCTACACCGCCGAGCAGATCCAGGGCGAGGCCTTCGACTACGAAGGCTACGACCTGCCCGGGCAACTGCGCGACGCCCTGGTCGAGACCTGGGACGGCCTGGTCGATACCTTCAGCCTCAGCGTGCTGGCCAACCCGGTGGAGGCGAGCATGGCCGACGGAGACATGGAGACCGGCTCGATGGGCACCATGGCGAGCAAGTTCGGCAGCCCCATCGCGGCCTACAGCTATCTGGTCTTCGTCCTGCTCTACGTGCCCTGCGTGACCGCCATGGGCGCGATCGCCCGGGAAAGCAGCAAGGGCTGGATGGCTTTCTCGGTGCTCTGGGGGCTGAACGTCGCCTACTCGCTGGCGACCCTCTGCTACCAGGTCGCCACCTTCGCCGCGCACCCCGAGCGTAGCGTCCTGACCATCGCCGTGGTGCTGCTCTTCAACCTGATCCTGATGACCTGCCTGCGTCTGTTCGGCCGTGAGCAGGTACTGCAACTGCCAGGCCGAATGGCCGATGCCCCGAGCGGGCAGGGAGGATGTCACTGATGGCGACACTCATGCAGATCCGCGCCGCCCTGGAAGACGGCCAGGCGCGTGGGCTGAAACAGCTCAGCCGCCAGGTGGACGCGCCGCCGGCGCTGGTGGGGGCGATCCTGGAGCGGCTGATCGCGCTCGGCAAGGTCGAGCGGGTGGCTGCGCAAAGCTCGGGCGGTTGCGGCGGCGGTTGCAAGGGCTGCGCCCAGCGCGATCCGTGCGCGGAGCCGGAGCCGTATTTCCGCCTGCGCTAGACGGGCAAAGCACAGAGCCCGCCACGACAAGCGTGGCGGGCTCTTCCTGGCTGGCGCGATCAGGCCAGGGTCGGATAGTCCAGGTAGCCTTCGGTACCGCCGGTATAGAAGGTTTCCGGGCGCGGCGGGTTCAGTTCGGCGCCCTGGCGCAGGCGTTCGACCAGGTCCGGGTTGGCGATGAAGGGGACGCCGAAGGCCACCGCATCGGCGTCGCCCTTGGCCAGGATGGCGTTGGCGCTGTCGAGGGTGAACTTTTCGTTGGCGATGTAGGGTCCGCCGAAGGCTTTCTTCAGGGCTACGCCGATGCTGTCGTCGGCCTGCGCTTCGCGGGCGCAGATGAAGGCGATGCCGCGCTTGCCCAGCTCACGGGCGACATGGCTGAAGGTTTCCAGGCGGTTGGAATCGCCCATGTCGTGGGAGTCGGCACGTGGTGCCAGGTGTACGCCGACGCGCTGGGCGCCCCATACGGAGATCGCCGCGTCGGTGACTTCCAGCAGCAGGCGCGCGCGGTTCTCGATGGAGCCGCCGTAGCGGTCGGTGCGCTTGTTGGTGCTGTCCTGGAGGAACTGGTCGAGCAGGTAGCCGTTGGCGCCGTGGATCTCCACGCCGTCGAAGCCGGCGGCCTTGGCCCGCTCGGCGCCCTGGCGGTAGGCCTCGACGATGTCGGCGATCTCCTCGGTGTCCAGCGCGCGCGGGGTGACGTAGGGACGCTTCGGGCGCACCAGGCTGACGTGCCCCTCGGCGGCGATGGCGCTCGGCGCCACCGGCAGCTCGCCATTCAGGTAGAGCGGATCGGAAATCCGCCCGACGTGCCAGAGTTGCAGGAAGATGCGCCCGCCGGCGGCGTGCACCGCCTTGGTCACGTTGCTCCAGCCACGGACCTGGTCATCGGACCAGATGCCGGGGGTGTCGGGATAGCCTACGCCCATCGGCGTGACCGCGGTGGCCTCGCTGAGGATCAGGCCGGCATGGGCGCGCTGGGCGTAGTACTCGGCCATCAGGGCGTTGGGCACGCGGCCTTCATCGGCGCGGCAGCGGGTCAGCGGCGCCATGACGATGCGGTTGGGCAGCTCGAGGTCGCCGAGCACGATGGGATCGAACAGAGTAGCCATGGAACATCCTCCACTAGGGAATAGACGGACAGGGGATCAATCGAGGACCGGCTGCGCCTGGGCGCGGCCGTTTCCGGAAAAGGCGATCAGGGTGGCCAGCAGCGCCAGCGCGGCCAGCGCGGCGGCGGCCAGCGGCACGCGGGTCAGGCCCAGGCCGTGGTCGATGACGCTGCCGCCGACCCAGGCGCCGAGCGCGTTGCCGACGTTGAAGGCGCCGATGTTCAGGGTCGCCACCAGGTTCGGCGCGGCATGCCCGACGCGGACCACGTTGACCTGCAGCGCGGGCACCGCGGCGAAGGCGGCGGCGGCCCAGAAGAACAGGGTGATCTCCGCCGGCAGCAGGGCCTGGCTGGTCCAGCTGAACAGCGCCGAGACCAGCGCCATGGCGGCGAACACCGCGGCCATGGTGGTGCCCAGGCGCCAGTCGGCGAGGCGGCCGCCGATCACGTTGCCGACGGTCAGGCCGACGCCGATCAGCAGCAGGGTCCAGGTCACGCCGCGCGGGCTGACCCCGGTGACTTCGCCGAGCAGCGGCGCGACGTAGGTGAACAGGGCGAACATCGAGGCGGCGAACAGCACGGTGGTGCCCAGGGCCAGCCACAGCGACGGGTTCTTCAGCGCGGACATTTCCTGGCGCAGGTCGACCTTCTCTTCCTCGCGGTCGTTTGGCAGCACCCTGGCCAGGCCGACGAAGGCGACCACGCCGATCAGGGTCACCACCCAGAAGGTCGCGCGCCAGCCGGCTTCCTGGCCGAGCGCGGTACCCAGCGGCACGCCGAGCACGTTGGCCAGGGTCAGGCCGGTGAACATCAGGGCCACGGCGGAAGCGCGGCGGTTCGGCGCCACCAGGCTGGCGGCGACCACCGAGCCGATGCCGAAGAAGGCGCCATGGCAGAGCGCGGTGACGATCCGCGCCAGCATCAGCAGGCCGTAGTTGGCGGCCACCGCGCAGAGCAGGTTGCCGACGATGAAGATGCCCATCAGCGCGAGCAGGGCTTTCTTGCGTTCCAGGCGGGCGGTGGCCATGGCCATCAGCGGGGCGCCGAAGGCCACGGCGAAGGCGTAGCCGCTGATCAGCCAGCCGGCGCTGGGAATGGATACCCGCAGGTCGCCGGCGACCTGCGGCAGCAGGCCCATGATGACGAATTCGGTGGTACCGATGGCAAAGGCGGATAAAGCGAGGACGAGAAGAGACGCCGGCATCGGTCGAGCTCCTGGACTGCGAGGTGGTGGGGTGGAAGCGAGTGCTGCTTACAGCTCGTCGCCGAGTTGGTCGAGGAAGGCCTGGATGGTCTCCTCGTTGCGCTTGAAGAAGTTCCACTGGCCGACCCGGCGGCTGGTCACCAGACCGGCGCGTTGCAGGGTGGCGAGGTGTACCGATACGGTGGACTGGGAGAGACCGGTACGCTGGTCGAACTTGCCGGCGCAGACGCCGATCTCGAACGGGTGGTCCTGCTCGACGAAGTACTTCTCCGGTTCCTTCAGCCAGCGCAGCATGTCGCGTCGCACCGGGTGGGAGAGAGCCTTGATGATTTCGTCGATGTCCAGTGGCATGGCGGTGGTCCGTTGGCCGTCCATATCGGGTTGGGACGAACTATATATCGGTGTGGGACGATATGGGGATCGATTGCGACGATAGTCGCTATCGACAGGGCTGATGACGATGATCGAAACGACCGTTCCGTCCCTGGGGTAAGCTAGCCCGCATGAACTACCTCGCGCATCTCCACCTCGGCGGCCCGCAACCGGCCCAACTGCTCGGCAGCCTGTACGGCGACTTCGTCAAGGGCCGCCTGCAGGGACAATGGCCGGACGAGATCGAGCGGGCCATCCAGTTGCACCGGCGCATCGACGCCTTCACCGACAGCCATCCACTGGTGCATGCGGCCAAGCGGCGCTTCCCGCTGGAGCGCCGGCGTTTCGCCGGCGTCCTGCTGGACGTGTTCTTCGACCACTGCCTGGCGCGCGACTGGAACGACTACGCCGACGAACCGCTGCCGCAGTTCGTCGAGCGGGTCTACGGCACCCTGCGCACCGCCTCGCCGCTGCCGGAGCGCCTGGCGCGCATCGCGCCGCGGATGGCGGCCCAGGACTGGTTGGGCAGCTACCGCGAGTTCGCGGTCTTGCGCGAAGTGCTGGGCGGTATGTCGCGGAGGCTGTCGCGACCGCACCTGCTGGACGGCTCCTGGGAAGAACTGGCCCAGCGCTACGATGACCTGAGCGCGGATTTCCGCGCCTTCTACCCGCAACTCCAGGCTTTCGCCCTGAGCCAGCGCTGAGCCTGGCGCAGCGGCCATTGGCCCGGCCGGCGGAATCACCTATCAATTGTTTCAGTCCGAAGCATCCGCTTGATGCACATCAACCGGCAGCGGTCGCGTCGATCGTTCAATGGGGCCGACGTTCAACGCTCTGCCAATGGAGGTGGAAGATGAAACGAATCCTGGTGGCGACCGACCTGTCCTCGCGTTCCGAGCTGGCGGTCATGCGCGCCGCGGCGCTGGCCAAGGCGAGGAATGCCGAACTGACCGTGCTGAACGTGCTCGACGACGACCAGCCGCCGGTGCTGATCGCGCCGCAACGGCTGGCCATCGCCAACCTGCTGGAAGTGAACGGACAGGCCCTGAAGGAGCGCCTCGGCGTCGAGTCCAAGGCGATCGTGCGGGTCGGCGATCCGGTGGTGGTGATCAACGCGGTGGCCGAGGAGATCGGCGCCGACCTGCTGGTGATGGGCGCGCACCGGCACACGCCGCTGCGCGATCTGTTCATCGGCACCACCCTGGAGCGGGTGGTACGCAATGCGAAGATCCCGGTGCTGCGCGCGGCCGGTGCGCCGGAAGAGGAGTACCGCCGGGTGCTGCTGGCGCTGGACTTCTCGCCGACCTCGACGCGCGCGGTGCAGATGGCCGGCCAGCTCGGCTTCCTCGACGCCGCCAGCCTCACCGCGCTGCATGCCTTCGAGCCGTTCGCCAAAGGCATGATGCGTTATTCGGGGATCAAGGAAGACCGCGTCGAGCATTACGTCGACCAGGAGGAACTCAAGGCCAACGTCGAGCTGCGCGACTACGTCGCCGGCCTGGGGCTGGGCCGCGAGGACATCCAGTTGCGCGTCGGCGAAGGCTTGCCGATCAACGTGATCATGACCGAGGTACGCCGCCAGGCGCCGCAGTTGACGGTGCTCGGCACCCAGGGCCTGACCGGCTTCCGCCGCGCGCTGATCGGCAGCGTGGCCGAGGCGGCCCTCGGCGACCTGCCGTGCGACGTGCTGGCGGTGCCGCCCAAGCGCGACTAGGCGGCGCGCCGGGTTTGCGTAGTGGCGGCAGTGCCGAACAGCGCCAGGCGCACCGCCTGCTGGGCCTGGCGGGCCAGTTCGGCGCGGTCCAGGCCCTGGCTGGGGATCGGTTCCAGCAGCTGGATATGCACGCTGCCGCGCTCGCCGCGCAGCAGGCGGCCGAGGTGGCTGAGCAAGTCGTCGTCGCCGATGAACGGCGCCTGCGCATCGGGCACGCCGTCGCGGCGGTAGCTGATCGCCACCGGCTGCACCGCCACGCCGGCTTCCAGGGCGCTGGCCATCAGGCGACCGTGGAAGGTGCGCAGGCTTTCGCCGTTGGTGGTGGTGCCTTCCGGGAAGATCAGCAGGTTGCGCCCACGGTGCAGTTGTTCGGCCAAGCGCTGGTTGATCAGCCGGCTGTCGCCCGAGCCGCGGCGGATGAACAGGGTGCCGGCCTTTTCCGCCAGCCAGCCGGCCAGCGGCCAGGCACGCACCTCGGCCTTGGACAGGAAGGTCAGCGGCGCCAGGGCGCCGAGCAGCGGGATATCGGTCCAGGACACATGGTTGGCTACCCACAGCATGGGTTGCCGGGGCGCTTCGCCGCTGACCCTGACCTCGAAGGGCAGGGCCGCGCAGAGGCGCGCCAGCCACCAGCGGGTCAGGCGCTGGCGCAGCGGCGTGACGTCGGCGCCGGGCAGCCCCTCGCGCAGGCTGACCCAAGCGGCCAGGCCCAGTCCGAGCGCGACCAGCCCGAGCAGGCGTGCGCTGCGCAGCAGCAGGCGCAGCCGCGCCATCAGACCGCTGCCTTGAAGTGGCGGGCGTAGCGCGGGCAGAGTTCGTCGCGCTTGAGCAGGATGAACACGTCGGCGACCTGGAAATCCGGGTCCCAGCAAGGCTCGCCGCAGATCTTGGCGCCCAGGCGCATGTAGGCCTTGAGCAGCGGCGGCAGCTCGGCGGTGAGGTTTTCCGGGACGTCCAGCGGCGGCAGCGGGTTCTTCGGCTCGGCCTGCAGGTAGTCGGTGCACAGGTAGCCTTCGCGCAGCCGCTGCATCACCGCCTTGGCCTGCATACCGCCGTCGCGCATGGGAATGCTGGCGCAGCCCATCAGGTAGCGGTAGCCGCCCTCGTTGAGGACCTCGGCGAGTTCGCCCCAGAGTACCGCGATGGTGGCGCCGTTGCGGTATTCGGGAGCGACGCAGGTGCGGCCGATCTCCAGGACCGGGCCGTGCAGGGCGTCGAGGCCGGAGAGGTGGAACTCCTCTTCGCTGTAGAAGCGCCCGAGGCGTTCGGCGGCGCGATGGTCGAGCAGCCGGGTGGTGGCCACCAGGGCGCCGCTGTCGAGGTCGCGGACGCCGATGTGCGCGCAGTGACGGTCGTAGTCGTCGCGGTCGAGGCCGTCTTCGGCGCCTTCGAGCTTGGCGTCGAACTCGGCGCTGAATACGCGGTAGCGCAGGGCCTGGGCCTCGCGCAGGGCGCGGGCGCCGTTCAGGCGCTCGGCCTTCAGGCGGCGTCCGGCGACGGGTTCGCGGGTAATGGCGGTCTGGGTCATGCCTGGGCCTCCTTGGGCCGGCGCCGCGGGTTGCGGCCGCTCGGCTTTGTTGTGCAAGCTCAGGCTAGGAAGGCGCGGTGTCACCCCTGTGACAGGGGCGTGATGCTTGTATGACATTGTCGCCGGATGTAACGCGCCGTTGTTCAACGCTGGCACCCTCGGCAGGATGCCGGTTCCGACACATTCCACACTGGAGTCCGCCATGTCCTGGCAACGCTTGCTCGGCCCGCTCGACCGCCTGCCCACCGAAGGCTCCCTGGAAGACTGGCACGCCGCCGCCCTGGCGCGCGCCGACGGTCTTGGCACCCTGGAGCGGGCGGTGCTCGGCGGACGATTGGCCGCGAGTCCGGGCCTGGCCTTCCTCGCCGGCTACCAGGCGGCCCTGCGCGCGCTCTGGCCGGCGGCGCCGGAAGGTCTCGGCGCGCTGTGCGTGACCGAGAAGCGCAGCGTGCGCCCGGCGGACCTGCAGACCCGCCTGGAGGGGCTGGTCCTGCATGGACAAAAGGATTTCGTCACCGCTGGCGACAGCGCCTCCTGGTGGCTGGTGGCCGCCCGCGACGAGGCTCCGGGGCAGCCGCCGCGACTGTCGATGACGGTGGTCCTGGCCGGCGCCCCGGGGGCGCGCCTGGAGGCGTTGCCGGCGCTGCCGCTGATGCCGGATGTGCCGCATTCCCGCCTGTTGCTCGACGGTGCCCATTGCGAGCGCCTGCCCGGCGATGGTTGGGACGACTACGTCAGGCCGTTCCGCCTGCTGGAGGATGTCCATGTGCTGGCGGCGCTGGTCGGCTGGCTCTATGGGGTCGGCCATGAATGCGGCTGGCCCTCGCCGCTGCTGCTGCGCCTGGCCGGCATCCTCGGCGGCTGCGCCGAGGTCGCGCGGCATCCGGTCGCCTGCGTCGGCACCCAGGCGGTACTGGCTGGGCTGTTCGAACAGTTCTCGGCGCTGGAGGGGCAACTGGATGCCGCCTTCGCCGCCAACGCCTCGACCTGGGAGGCATTGTGGCAACGCGATCGCGGCTTGCTGGCGATTGCCAACGGGGCCCGCAAAGTTCGCCTGGAGAAGGCCTTGACCCGCCTCGGGCTTGACCCAGGTCAGTGAGGCGCCGCGCCGCAGGCGCTTACCCTGCGCAGCATCCGGCGAGGAATGCTCCTCGGCGCCTGCACAGAGTAGATTTCACCGACCATGCGACGCGAACCGATCGTGCTGTTCGACAACGGCAGCCACCAGTGCCTGTGTTTCGATGACCTCGTCAGCGGCGAAGGGGTCCAGTCCAACCAGTTCCTGATCGTCGACAACGGCCAGTACCTGCTGCTCGATCCCGGCGGCGACCTGACCTACACGCCGCTCTCGCTGGAATTGTCGAAACGCTTTCCGCTGCAGGAGCTGGACTACATCTTCGCTTCGCACCAGGACCCGGACATCATCGCCGCCCTCGACAAGTGGCTGCTGCACACCCGCGCCCGGGTGATCTGCTCCAAGCTGTGGGCGCGCTTCCTGCCGCACCTGACGGCCAACTACCTGGCGGTCAGCCATGGCATCAACACCTACGACCGGGTCATGCCGTTGCCCGACCGCGGCCAGGCGATCGCTCTCGGCGACTGCTCGTTGAAGGCGATCCCCGCGCATTTCCTGCATTCGGTGGGCAACTTCCAGCTCTACGACCCGGTGAGCAAGATCCTTTTCTCGGGCGATATGGGCGCCTCGCTGGTGGACGACGCGGCGCCGGTCAGCGATTTCGCCGCGCATATCCAGTACATGGACGGATTCCATCGCCGCTACATGGCGGCGAACAAGATCTGCCGCCTGTGGGCGCGGATGGTCCGGGACATGGATGTGGAGATGATCGTGCCGCAACACGGGCGGCCCTTCGTCGGCAAGGAAATGATCAGCGCCTTCCTCTACTGGATCGAGAACCTCGAGTGCGGCATCGACCTGCTCGGCCCGGACGACTACCGCATGCCAGGCTGAGTCCGCGCTTCCTGGCGTCATCGAGGCCATGCTAGGGTTGCCCCTCGACCGTCGAGAGGGCCCGCCGATGCCCGCTTTGCCGTTGTCCCGCCGCGCCCTCGCCGCGCTGGCCCTGGTATTCGCCCTCCCTGCCCTGGCCGAAGACTGGCCCGACACCGACTGGCCCCGTGCCCAACAGCCCGCGGGGCCGGCGCTGGAGGCATTCGAGCGCTATGCCTTCGGTCGTCGCGACGATGTTCGTCGCAAAGGCATCCGCACCGACGCGGTAGTGGTGATCCGCGACGGTCGTCTGGTCTATGAGCGCTACGCCGGCCCGAGCCGTGCAGAGACCCCGCACCTTACCTGGTCGGTGAGCAAGAGCCTGCTCGCCACGCTGCTTGGCGTCGCCGAGGGCGAAGGGCGCTTCCAGCTCGACGACCCGGTGGCGCGCTACTACCCGCCGTTCGCCCGTCATCCCGAGGTGACGTTGCGCCACCTGCTGAACTGGTCTTCCGGGCTGGACTGGCAGGAGGACTACGAGTTCGCGCCGTTGAAGTCCTCCGTGGTGGCGATGCTCTACACCCGTGGGCGTGACGACATGGCCGGCTTCGTCGCCGAAACCCCGCAGGCCCGGCCGCCGGGCCGGCGTTTCCGCTACTCCAGCGGCGACAGCAACGTGCTGGCGGCGGCCCTCCACGGCATGCTCGGCGCGGACTATGCCGAGTACCCCTGGCGCGCGCTGTTCGAGCCGCTGGGCATCCGTTCGGCGGTATGGGAGCGAGACGCCGCCGGCACGTTCGTCGGCTCGTCGTACGTCTACATGAGCGCCCGCGACCTGGCGCGCGTCGGCCTGCTGATGCAGCGCCACGGGCGCTGGCGCGAGCGGCAACTGCTGCCGCTGGCATGGGTCGAGTTCAACCTGACACCCTTCGCCCGCTACCGGCCGAGCGCGGAAGAGGAGGGCGAGGCGGTGCCGGGCGGCCAGTGGTGGTTGAACCGTGCGGTGAAAGGCGCGCCGGCGCCCTGGCCGGACGTCGCCGAGACCGCCTTCGCCGCGCTCGGTCACTGGGGCCAGGCGCTCTACGTGCTGCCCGAGGAGAAGCTGGTGATCGTGCGCTACGCCGACGACCGCGACGGGCGTTTCCGCCACAACGAATTCCTGCGCCTGGCACAGGCGGCGTTCGCCGGGGAGGCGCGGCCATGATCCGTCGCCATCCCTTGCTCTTCCTGTTCGTCCTGGGGCTGCTCGCCGCCCTCGCGTGGGCCTGGCAGAACCGCATCCACCTGGCGGCCTTTCCCGCCATCATAGGCGCCTACACGGCCAAGGAGTACTGCTCCTGCCGCTACGTGATGGGGAACTCCGCGGACTATTGCCGGGCCTATACCCAACAGTACGTGCCGATCAGCGGCTTCTTCGACGACGAAGCCCGCCGCCGGGTGACCGCCCGCGGCCTCGGCAGTACGCAGACGGCCGCCTGGCTGGGCCCGCGCGAGGGATGCCGGCTCATGCCCGAGGCGGACAGGCTGCCGGACTGACCGGCGGCGCATGTCGGGGCGCGGGGCGAGGGACGGCGCCGGCCCGAAGCCGGAGGTGGAATGCCTGTTGTATTGTGTGTCCTGTTGTTGCTCCTCAGCCCTCTGCTGTCGGCGGCGGAATGGCAACTGGAGCCGGATTACTCGCGGATCAGCTTCGTTTCCGTGAAACGCGCGAAGATGGCCGAGGTGCAGCGCTTCGATCGTCTCAGCGGCCAGATCGACAAGCAGGGCGTCGCGCGCATCGTGGTGCCGCTGGGCACCCTGGACAGCGGCCTGGCCCTGCGCGACGAGCGAATGAAGGACAACTTCTTCGAAACCTCGCGCTTCCCCGAGGCCACCGTGGAGAGCCGCCTGGACATGGCCGGCTTCGACGACCTGCGGGTCGGCCAGTCGCGGGTCGAGAAGCTCGACTTCACCCTCGACCTGCACGGCCAGCAGCGCCGCCTGAAGGCCGACGTGCTGGTCACCCGCCAGGGCGAAGGGCTGGTCCAGGTGGCGACCCTGGAGCCGGTGCTGCTGAAGCTGCTCGACTTCGACCTGGAAGAGAAGCTCAAGCCCTTGAAGGAGATGGCCAATATTCCCTCGATCACTCCCGAGGTACCGGTGTTCGCCGTGCTGAACTTCCGCGAAGTGCCGCCGGAACAGTTCTGACGTACCGGCGGAGGGCGGCGCGGGCCTTGGGTTCCACCCAGTGGAACCGCCTTCCGTTGTCCTTCGCCGCGTGCCGCGCTTAGCTGTGACCACGCCCGGCCGGCCTTGCGTCCGGGCCTCCCGCCAACAAGACCGGAGCGCAATCCGGCCAGAGGAGAGACGGCATGGCTCGACATCGACACATCGTGGCCTGGCTCGAGGAGGTCGCCGACGACCTGCGTAGCCTGCGCCAGGACATCCACGCCCATCCCGAACTGGGCTTCGAGGAGCGACGCACCGCCGCGCTGGTCGCCGAATGCCTGCGCGGCTGGGGCTACGAAGTGCACGAAGGGATCGGCCGCACCGGCGTGGTCGGCGTCCTCCGCCAGGGCGACGGCACGCGGCGGCTCGGCCTGCGGGCGGACATGGATGCGCTGCCGATCGTCGAGGCCACGGGGCTCGGCTACAGCAGCTGCCACCGCGGGCGCATGCACGCCTGCGGCCACGACGGACACACCGCGATGCTGCTCGGCGCGGCACGCTACCTGGCGGCGACGCGGCGTTTCGACGGCACCCTGGTACTGATCTTCCAGCCCGCCGAGGAAGGCCAGGGCGGCGCCGAGGCGATGCTCGCCGACGGGCTGCTGGAGCGCTTTCCCTGCGATGCGCTGTTCGGCATGCACAACATGCCGGGACTGGAGGCCGGGCACCTGGGCTTCCGCGCGGGACCGATGATGGCTTCCCAGGACCTGCTGAGCGTCACCCTGGAGGGCGTCGGTGGACACGGTTCGATGCCGCACCTGAGCGTCGATCCGTTGCTCGCCGCGTCGAGCGCGGTGATGGCCCTGCAGAGCGTGGTGGCGCGCAACGTCGATCCGCAGAAGGCCGCGGTGGTCACGGTCGGCGCATTGCAGGCCGGCGAGGCGGCCAACGTCATACCCCAGCGCGCCGTGCTGCGCCTGAGCCTGCGGGCGCTCGACGGCCAGGTGCGCGAGCAGGTGCTGCAGCGGGTTCGCCAGATCATCGAGTTGCAGGCCGCCAGCTATGGGTGCCAGGCCAGCATCGAGCACTACCCGGCCTATCCGGTGCTGGTCAACAGCGTCGAGGAAACCGAGTTCGCTCGCCAGGTCGGGGTCGAGCTGGCCGGCGCGGAGCAGGTCGACGGCGACACGCCGAAGCTGATGGGCAGCGAGGACTTCGCCTGGATGCTACAGCGCTGCCCCGGCAGCTACCTGTTCATCGGCAACGGCAGAGGACGGCCGATGGTGCACAACCCGGCCTATGACTTCAACGACGACATCCTGGTCCGGGGCGCGGCCTATTGGGGCGCGCTCGCCGAGACCTGGCTGGCCGCCCCCGCGGCGTCCGGCCTTCGACTGACTGCCGCCAATAACGGCGCGGCCTGAGCCGCGCCGGCATTCCCCCGGTTACCAGGAGATTCC
Organism: Pseudomonas sp. 18-147; assembly: GCF_051048045.1. Lineage (NCBI taxonomy): Bacteria > Pseudomonadati > Pseudomonadota > Gammaproteobacteria > Pseudomonadales > Pseudomonadaceae > Pseudomonas > Pseudomonas sp. 18-147. Next base: position 5,156,356 of record NZ_CP182296.1, on the reverse strand, counting down.
CATGCACGCTTGCCCGAGCGGTACCTCGCGTACCCGCCAGGTGGCGGCTGCCGTGATCGGCAACGCCCTGGAGTGGTACGACTTCATCGTCTACGGCTTCCTTTCCAGCCTGATCGCCAGGCTGTTCTTCCCTTCCGGCGACGAGTACACCTCGCTGTTGATGGCCCTGGCCACCTTCGGTGTCGGTTTCTTCATGCGTCCGGTCGGTGGGGTCCTGCTCGGCCTGTATGCCGACCGCAGGGGACGCAAGGCGGCGATGCAACTGATCATCCTGCTGATGACGCTGTCCATCGCGATGATCGCCTTCGCCCCGACCTACGCGGCGATCGGCGTCGGCGCACCGTTGCTGATCGTGATCGCGCGAATGCTGCAGGGTTTCGCCACCGGCGGCGAGTACGCCAGCGCCACGGCTTTCCTGGTGGAAAGCGCGCCGCCGCACCGGCGCGGTCTCTACGGTTCCTGGCAATTGTTCGGCCAGTGCCTGGCGGTGTTCGCCGGTGCGGGGATGGGCGCGCTGGTCACCCATTGCCTGGACGCCGAGGCCCTGGAGAGCTGGGGCTGGCGGGTGCCGTTCCTGTTCGGTCTGCTGATCGGTCCGGTGGGATTGTGGATCCGCCGCTACATGGGCGAGACCGAGGCCTTCCTCGAAGCCATCCGGGAGCCCGGCGAGCGCCAGGGGCTGCTCGGCGTGCTGCGCGAATACCGGCGCAGCGTGCTGGTGAGCATGGGCCTGACGGTGATCGGCACGGTGTCCTTCTACGTGGTGCTGGTGAATATGCCGACCTTCGCCCACAAGCAGTTGGGCCTGCCGCTGGACGAGGTGTTCATGGTGCAGATGGCTGCGGTGGCGCTGATGACCCTGGTGATCCCGTTGGCTGGGGGACTCTCCGACCGGGTCGGGCGGCGCCCGGTGCTGCTGGTCGCGACCCTGGCCTTCATGCTCATGGTCTATCCGCTGTTCGCCTGGGTCGCCGCGGCGCCGAGCCTGGGGCGCCTGCTGCTGATGCAACTGTTGCTGTGCACGGCGATCGGCGGCTTCTTCGGCCCGGCGCCGACCGCGGTGGCCGAGCAGTTTCCGGTGCGGGTGCGTTCCACCGGCCTGGCGGTGGCGTATAACCTGGCGGTGATGCTGTTCGGCGGTTTCGCTCCGTTCATCGTCACCTGGCTCACCGAGGTCGGCGGCTCGCCAGTGGCGCCGGCGTTCTACGTGCTCGGCGCGGCCTTCCTCGGGCTGCTCGCCACCCTCTATCTGCGGGAGGGCGCGACGCCCGCCCCGCGCCCCCGTGAACCGGCCCTGGGCAAGCCGGCAAGGAGTCTGTGAATGAGCGCCACCCGCCATCGAAGCGACGGCCACGAGGAAATCGTCGCGCTTGACGCGCTGCCGCTGTCCGCGGCGATCCGCCGACGCGAACTGTCCTGCCGCGAGGTCATGCAGGCCTACCTGGCGCAGATCGAACGGTTCAACCCGCGGGTCAACGCCATCGTCTCGCTGCAGGCGGAAAGCCGCCTGCTCGCCCAGGCCGACGAGCGCGACCGGCAACTGGCGCGCGGCGAATGGCTGGGCTGGATGCACGGCATGCCGCAGGCGATCAAGGACCTCGCCGCCACCTCCGGCATTCCTACCACCCTGGGTTCGCCGCTGTTCGCCGGGCAGGTGCCGGAGCACGACGCCATCGTCGTCGAGCGGGTGAAGAGCAGCGGTGCGATCGTCATCGGCAAGACCAACGTACCGGAGTTCGGGCTCGGCTCGCAGACCTACAACCCGCTGTTCGGCACCACCCGCAATGCCTACGATCCGGCGCGGATCGCCGGCGGCAGCAGCGGTGGGGCGGCGGTGGCGCTGGCGCTGCGCATGCTGCCGGTGGCCGACGGCAGCGACATGATGGGGTCGCTGCGCAACCCCGCCGCCTACAACAACGTCTACGGCTTCCGCCCGTCCCAGGGACGGGTACCGCATGGCCCGCAAGCGGAACTGTTCGTCCAGCAACTGGCCACCGAAGGCCCGATGGGGCGCAGCGTGGCGGACCTGGCCCGGCTGCTGGCCACCCAGGCCGGCTACGATCCGCGCTGTCCGCTGTCGTTGCGCGACGATCCGCGCAGGTTCGCCGACGACCTCGGGCGCGATTTCCGCGGAGCCCGGCTCGGCTGGCTCGGCGACTACGCCGGCTACCTGCCGATGGAGGAGGGCGTGCTGGAGCTTTGCGAAGCCGCGCTGGGCGATTTCGCCGAGCTGGGCTGCGACGTCGAGGCGTGCCTGCCGGACTATCCCCTGGAGCGCCTGTGGCGCACCTGGCTGGTCCATCGCCAGTGGCTGGTGCAGGGCTCGCTTGGCGAGCTTTACGCCGATCCCGCACGGCGCGTCCGGCTCAAGCCGGAGGCGCAGTGGGAAGTGGAGTCCGGGCTCGGCCTCGGCGCCACCGAGGTCTATCGCGCCTCGCTGGATCGCAGCGACTGGTATCGGGCGCTGGCGCGTCTGTTCGAACGTTACGATTTCCTCTTGCTGCCCAGCGCCCAGGTGTTTCCTTTCGATGCAGAAACGGCGTGGCCGCGGCAGGTCGCCGGGCGGCCGATGGACACCTATCACCGCTGGATGGAGGTGGTGATCGGCCCGACCCTGGCCGGTTTGCCGGCGATCAGCGTACCGATCGGCTTCGGCGCGGCGGGCCTGCCGATGGGATTGCAGATAATCGGCCCGGCGCAGGCCGACCTGGCGGTGCTGCAACTGGCCCATGCCCACGAGGGCCTGACCCGTTGGGTCAGCCGCCGTCCGCCGGCGATGCTCGAGGCTCCAGGGGGCATCGACTAGGCCGCGGAGCAATGCTGGCGTATTCGCAGATTCTTCCTACATGACCTGGGCCTGCATCTTGCTTTGCCATAACGGTCTGTCGACGGTGGAGGTGTCGTCATGCCGGAAAGAGAAGAGGCGGGAACCGTGCGTTCGGTGGAGCGGGCGCTGGCGATCCTCGATCTGCTGGGCCAGCACCAGGCGCTGGGGCTCGAGGAACTGCATTACCTGACCGAACTGCCCAAGGCCACGGTGTCGCGGCTGCTGCATACCCTGCTGGAGCAGGGCTGGCTGTACCGCGGCTTGACCGACCGGCGCTACCGGCTGCGTTCCACCCGCCTCTACGGTGACGCCGCCGAGCGCTTCCGTTGCCAGGTGGTGGAGCGTTCCGCGCCGCTGCTGGTGGAGTTGAGCGAGCGAACCGGGCTGGTCGCCGATTTGTCGATTCTCGACGGCGACCGCCTGCTGGTGGCGGAAAGCTCGGTGCCCGGCGTCCTGCGCAAGCGCTACCCGGCCAACCGGCTGGTGGTCGGCCAGCACGCCAGCCTGTTCCATTCGGCCATGGGCAAGGCCTGCCTGGGCGAACTGGCAGACAGCGAGGTGCGCCGCCTGGCGCGCCAGCACCAGGTAGACGAGGACCTCTGGTTGCGCACCCGCGAGCAGGCCCACGGCCAGGGCTACGGCGAGCGTACCGAGGGACACTGGGAGTATCCGGTACGCCTGCCGTTCCTGATCCGCGCGGTGGCCTTGCCGGTACGCGCCCAGGGTCGCCTGCTCGGCAGCGTGGCGCTGCACTGGCCGCGCGACCAGGATTGCGTCGAACGGGTGCGCCGCCGGCACCTGGGAACCCTGGCCGATACCGTCAGTCAGTTGCAGCACGCGCTCGACTGACGCGGGAGTTTGCCTGCTCCCAGGCGGCCGGTTTAAGGTGGCGCCGGACGCAAAGGGAGCCCGCATGCACAAGTTGATCTGCCTCGGCCTGGCCCTCCTGGCCTTGCCGGTCCAGGCCGCCTGGTACCTGGACTACGAGTCGTCGCGACTCAGTTTCATCTCCACCAAGAACGCTACCCTTTCGGAAGTCGGCCGCTTCCTGGTCATGCACGGCAAGGTCGACGACAAGGGGCAGGCGCGCCTGCGCGTCGAGCTGGACTCGGTGAGCACCGACATCCCGCTGCGCGACGAACGCATCCGCGAGCATCTGTTCGAGACCAAGCGCTTCGCCGAGGCGGAGATCACCGCCCAGCTCGACCTGGCGCCGATCGTCGAGCTGGCCGACGGCGTGCAACTGGAAATGCGCCAGCCGGTGACCGTCAGCCTGCACGGCAAGCGCAAGAGCTACGCCAGCGACCTGTTGGTGACCCGCCTGGACGAGCATCGCTTCCAGGTGGTGACCCTGTCGCCGCTGGTGCTGGACGCCGCCGACTTCGACCTCGCCCCCGGCATCGAGACCCTGCGCAAGCTGGCCGGCGCCGGCAGCATCGGGCTCTCGGTGCCGGTCGGCGCCGTGCTGATCTTCACTTCGCGGTGAGCGGCCCGGTCTTTCCCTGGCGCAGCGACAACCGCTTCGCCCTGCTCAATGACGGCGTGCGGTTCTTCCCGCGCATGCTGCTGGCCATCGAGGCGGCGCAGCGGAGCATCGAGCTGGAGCTGTACCTGGTGGAAGACGGGCATTGCGCCGAACTGTTTCTCGTCGCCCTGCTGGATGCCCGCCGCCGGGGCGTCGCCGTGCGCTGCCTGTTCGACGGCTTCGGCTGCCTCGGCCTGGGCAGCGCCTGGATCCAGCGCCTGCGCGAGGCCGGCGGCGAACTGCGGCTGTACAACCCGCTGCGCTGGAAGCTGACTGGCGGCAATCTCTACCGCGACCATCGCAAGCTGCTGCTGGTGGACGGGCGCCTCGGTTATGTCGGCGGCGCCGGGATCACCGACGAATTCTGGGAACCGGTCAGCGACGTCAGCGCCTGGCGCGAGGTGATGGTCGAGATGGACGGCCCGGTGGTGGCGGACTGGGCGGCGCTGTTCGAGCGGCAATGGCTGGCCTGTCTCGAAGAGAAAGCCTGGAAGCCCCGCGAGGGCATGACCCTTACCCGCCTTCCGCCGCAGCCGGGGGCGGCCCGTGGGTTGGGCCGGGTGGCCTACGCCGACGCCCGCCAGCACCGCGACATCCTGCAATCGCTGGTCCGCGCGCTGAACGGCTCGCGCCGACGGATCTGGCTGGCGACGCCGTACTTCCTGCCGACCTGGAAGGTTCGCCGGGCCCTGCGCAAGGCCGCCCAGCGCGGCGTGGAGGTGCGCCTGCTGCTGGCCGGGCGGCTCACCGACCACGCCCCGGTGCGCTATGCCGGGCAGCGCTACTACCCGCGCCTGCTGCGCGCCGGCGTGCGCATCCACGAATACCAGCCGCGCTTCCTGCACCTGAAGATGGTCATGGTCGACGATTGGGTGAGCGTCGGCTCCTGCAACTTCGATCATTGGAATCTACGCTTCAACCTCGACGCCAATCTCGAGGCCCTCGACCCGGACTTCACCAATGAGGCGGCGGCGAGCCTGCTGGCGGACTTCGCCGACAGCCGCGAGGTGACCCTGGCGATGTGGCGCGCGCGACCCCTGTGGATGCGCCTGCACCAGCGCCTGTGGGGTTGGCTTGACCGGGTAGTGGTGAATTTCCTCGACCGCCGGCGCTAGGGAGCGGCCGTTCGTAGCCGCTGGCCGGCCCGGTGAAACTTGCCGGGGAGCTTGCGGGTCTACCCCGGACCGCCCATTACAATGACAAAGGAGAGATGCGTGGCAACGCCCGACTCCAAGGAACGTTTCATCGGACTGGAATGGTTGCGCTTCCTGCTCGGCCTGTACGTGGTGGTGTACCACACCCTGCATATCTATCCGAAAGAGCAGAAGTTTCCCGGTCTCGACGAACTGACCAGCCTGGGGTTCTTCGCCACCAGTACCTTCTTCGTGCTTTCCGGCTTCCTCCTGGCCCATGTCTACGCACGCAGCGGCCGGTTGCGCGAAAGCGCCCGCAGTTTCTGGACCAAGCGACTGTCCAATCTCTATCCGTTGCACCTGTTCTCCCTGCTGCTGTCGATCCTGGTGTTGCTGGCCCTCAGCCACCTGGGAATCGGTCCCGAGCTGGACAAGGCCACCCCGCGCTTCGTCATCTACGACACCAACGAAGTGCTCGGCCGCACCCACCCGGAACTCTTCCTGCACTGGATGAGCAACACCGAACTGTTCGTCAACAGCATCCTGCAGATCCTCCTGCTGCAGGCCTGGAATCCCTATTACCTGACCTTCAACGCGCCGTTGTGGTCGCTGTCGACGCTGATGTTCTTCTACCTGGCGTTTCCCTTCGTCGCCCCGCGGCTGATGCGCAGCCGGCACAAGTGGAAGGTGCTGGCGCTGGTCTGGCTGGTCTACCTGATCCCGCCGGCGCTGGTGGTGGCCAGCGAGAGCTACGGGATCCCCTGGACCGGCCTGCTGCACCGCAATCCGTTGCTGCGCCTGCCGGAATTCCTTGGCGGCATCCTGGCCTACGGGTTGTTCCGCGGCTACCGCGACCGTGGCATGGTGCCGGGACGCGGCCTGCTGGCCGCGCTGGTGGCGCTGGTGGTGGCGGCCTTCCTGGTGGCCGACTACCTGTTCACCCAGGGCGCCAAACATTGGTACTTCCCGCTGCACAACGGCCTGCTGCTGCCGGCCCAGTTGCTGCTGGTGTGCCTTTGCGCGCTGCCCGCCGACCCGAAGAGCGCTTTCGTCCGCCACTGGTCGCCGCGCCTGGGGGCCGCCTCGCTGTCGCTGTTCGCCCTGCATGTGCCGATGTTCACCCTGTTCTCCCGTAGCGAGCGCCTTATCGCCGTGCCGGGGCGTTGTCTCGACGACTGGCGCGCCTGCACCGAGGCGGCGGCCGCGCTGCCATCGTCGCTGCTCTACTACCCGCTGTTCCTGGTCCTGCTGGTGGCGTTCTGCGTGCTGTTCCAGGAGCGCGGCGTGGTGCCGGTGCGCAAGTGGCTGGTGCGCCGGCTGATGCCGGCGCCGGCGCTGGCCAAAGTGCCGCGCCCGGCCTGAGGCCGTTCTCCCGGAGAACCGGACTTTCGACGGGTGGCAGGCCCGGCCCGGCTGGTTATGCTGCGCGGATAACCATAAGAAGAGGGATGGAGCATGCTGCGCAGCCTGTCGCTGGCCCTGTCGATCGTCGCGAGCCTGGTCGGCTGCAGCACGCCCGGCGCGTTCTTCGGTGCGGTGGACGGACCGGCCTTCGTCGCCCATCCGAGCGCCGATGCCAGCCACGCCACCGTCTACCTCTACCGTCCGCGGAGCCAGTGGGCGGACGAGGAACTCGAGGCGCCGGGGATCTTCCTCAACAACGAACTGATCGGCAGCCTGCCGAGCAACGGCTACCTGGCGTTCGAGTTCGAGACCGGCAGCTACAAGCTGGAAATGCGCCGGCCGCTGGCGGGCAGCTTCTGGACCCTGTTCGCCGACGGTCCGATGGATTTCACCCGCATCGCCAGCTTCATGCTCGAGGCCAGGGCCGGCTCGGTCTACTACCTGCGCTACGACGAACTCAACCCGCCACCGAAGAGCGAGCACCCGGCGGGTGAGGGCGATGGCCCGCTGCAATTGGTGGCGGCCGATCTCGGCGCTGCGGAAATCGGCGCTACCCACCAGGTCCAGGAGCCCATGCAGTTCGCCGCCAGCGGCTACCGGAAACGCGTGCAGCGCTCGTTCTGGGAAGGCGTCGGGCGGGCCCTGGACAAGATCGGCATCTGAACCCGGCACGCGTGTAGTAACCGTCTATTACCCGCGTCCCCCTGCGGATTGGCTACCTTAGGTGCATCCCCGGTATGACCGGGCCCTGCCCGAAGGAGTGCGCGTGATGGCTGCGAAGAAGATCCTGATGCTGGTCGGCGACTATGCCGAAGACTACGAAACCATGGTCCCGTTCCAGGCCCTGCAGATGGTGGGCCACCAGGTGCATGCGGTGTGTCCGGACAAGCGGGCCGGGCAAAGCGTGCGCACCGCCATCCACGATTTCGAAGGCGACCAGACCTACAGCGAGAAGCCGGGCCACAACTTCACCCTCAATGCCGACTTTGCCCAGGCCCGCGCCGAGGATTACGATGCCCTGCTGATCCCCGGCGGCCGCGCGCCCGAATACCTGCGCCTGAACGAGCAGGTGCTGGCTCTGGTGCGTGACTTCGATGCCGCGCGCAAGCCGATCGCCGCGGTCTGCCATGGCGCCCAGCTGCTGGCCGCCGCCGGCGTCCTGCAAGGGCGGGCGTGCAGCGCCTATCCGGCCTGCGCCCCGGAGGTGCGGCTGGCCGGCGGCGAGTACGTCGACCTTCCGCCGGACCAGGCCCACGTCGACGGCCACCTGGTCACCGCGCCGGCCTGGCCGGCGCATCCGGCGTGGCTGGCGCGCTTCCTCGAGGCGCTCGGCACCCGCATCAGCCACTGAGACACAGGAGACCCCCGCGCATGTGCGAACTCTATGTGAAAGCCGATCCGATCCTCTATGAATCGCGCTCGCGTTCCTTGCGCATCCGCGGGGTGGTGACCACCCTGCGCCTGGAGAACCAGTTCTGGGACATCCTCCGGGAAATCGCCGAAGGCGAGGGCCTGAGCACCAACCAGTTGATCACCAATCTCTACGAGGAAGTGATGGACTATCGCGGCGAGGTGCTCAACTTCGCCTCCTTCCTGCGTGTCAGTTGTACCCGCTACCTGGCGCAGCGGCGCGAGAAAGTCGCCGAGCTGAGCCTGGTCGGCCAGCGCGCCCAGGCCTGAGGCGAGGGAAGACGCGACCGGGGTGAAACGTTTAGGCTGGTCGCACTTCCTCCCCCGATCCGGCGTCGCCTCGTGAAATACTCCCTGCCCACCACGGCCACCGCGCCGTTCTGTCCCTCGGCGGTCAGCCACAGCGTGGCGGTGCCGGCCGACGCCTCGCCGCTGCGCAAGCTGGCGCTGTTCGTCGGCCCCGGCCTGCTGGTCTCGGTCGGCTACATGGACCCCGGCAACTGGGCCACCGCCATCGAGGCGGGCTCGCGCTTCGGCTACGCGCTGCTGTTCGTAGTGGTGCTGGCGAGCTTTTCCGGGATGCTCCTGCAAAGCCTCTGTTCGCGCCTGGGCATCGCCACCGGCCGCGATCTCGCGCAGCTCTCCCGGGAGCGCTACCGCCCTGGCGTGGCGCGTGGCCAATGGCTGCTGGCGGAACTGTCGATCGTCGCTACCGACCTTGCCGAGGTGCTCGGCGCGGCGCTGGCCTTCCACCTGCTGCTGGGCGTCTCGATTACCACCGGGGTGGTCCTCACCGCCTTCGATACCCTGATCGTGCTGGCCCTGCAGGGCGCCAACTTCCGCCGCCTGGAGGCCATAGTGCTGGGGCTGATCGCGACCATCGGCGCGTGTTTCTTCGTCGAACTGGTGCTGATCGGCCCCTACTGGCCGGATGTCGCCGCCGGCTTGCGGCCGTCCTGGGACACCCTGAGCAGCCAGGAGCCGCTGTACCTGGCGATCGGCATCCTCGGCGCGACGGTGATGCCGCACAACCTCTACCTGCATTCGTCCGTGGTGCAGACCCGGGTCAGCGGCGACGACGCGGCGAGCAAACGCTCGGCGATCCGCTTTTCCCGGCTCGACACCATCGGCTCGCTGTCCCTGGCGCTGCTGGTCAATGCGGCGATCCTGATCCTCGCCGCCGCGGCTTTCCACGGTAGCGGCCATACCGAGGTGGTGGAGATCCAGGACGCCTACCACCTGCTCGACCCGTTGGTGGGCGGCGCCCTGGCCAGCTTCCTGTTCGGCTTCGCCCTGCTGGCGGCGGGGCAAAGCTCGACCTTCACCGGCACCATTGCCGGGCAGGTGGTGATGGAGGGTTTCCTCCGGGCGAAGATTCCCTGCTGGCAGCGGCGCCTGATCACCCGCGGCCTGGCCCTGGTGCCGGCCTTGATCGGCGTGCTCTGGCTGGGCGAAGCCGCGGTAGGCAAGCTGCTGGTGCTCAGCCAGGTGGTGCTCAGCCTGCAATTGCCGTTCGCCCTGTGGCCGCTGATTCGCTTCAGCAGCGACCGGGGCCTCATGGGGGAGTTCGTCAACCCGCGCTGGGTCAGCGCGCTGGCCTGGTCGTTGTTCGGCCTGATCTCGGCGGCGAACCTGACCTTGCTGTATTTCTGGTTCGGCTGAACCAAGGCGCCTGCGGCGCTGCCAGCCCAGGCTCCGGCCAGTGGCCGTACGAAAAAGCCCGGCGCGGGGCCGGGCTTTTTCAGGGACGGAGCAGGCTTACTTGATCTCGACCGCCAGGCTTTCGGCGATCTTCTTCTGCCAGACCGCTGGGCCGGTGATGTGCACCGACTCGCCGTTGGTGTCAACCGCGACGGTGACCGGCATGTCCTTTACCTCGAACTCGTAGATCGCTTCCATGCCCAGTTCGGCGAAGGCCAGCACCTTGGACTTCTTGATCGCTTGGGCGACCAGATAGGCGGCGCCGCCGACGGCCATCAGGTATACCGCCTTGTTGTCCTTGATCGCCTCGATGGCGATGGGACCGCGCTCGGACTTGCCGATCATGCCCAGCAGGCCGGTCTGTTCGAGGATCTGGCGGGTGAACTTGTCCATCCGGGTGGCGGTGGTGGGACCGGCCGGGCCGACCACCTCGTCGCCGACCGGATCGACCGGGCCGACGTAATAGATGAAGCGGCCTTTCAGGTCCACCGGCAGCGTTTCGCCCTTGTTCAGCATGTCGACCATGCGCTTGTGCGCGGCGTCGCGGCCGGTGAGCATCTTGCCGTTGAGCAGCAGGGTCTCGCCCGGTTTCCAGCTTTGCACCTCTTCCGGGGTGATCTTGTCCAGGTCGACGCGGCGCGCGGACGGGCCGGCTTCCCAGACGATCTCCGGGTAGGCGTCGAGCGACGGCGCTTCCAGTTCGGCGGGGCCGGAGCCGTCGAGCACGAAGTGGGCGTGGCGGGTCGCGGCGCAGTTGGGGATCATGCACACCGGCAGCGAGGCGGCGTGGGTCGGGTAGTCCATGATCTTGACGTCGAGCACGGTGGTCAGGCCGCCCAGGCCCTGGGCACCGATGCCCAGCTGGTTGACCTTCTCGAACAGCTCCAGGCGCAGTTCCTCGATGCGGTTCTGCGGGCCGCGGGCCTTCAGTTCGTGGATGTCGATCGGGTCCATGAGGACCTCCTTCGCCATCACCGCTGCTTTCTCCGCGGTACCGCCGATGCCGATGCCGAGCATGCCCGGCGGGCACCAGCCGGCGCCCATGGTCGGTACGGTCTTCAGCACCCAGTCGACGATCGAGTCGGACGGGTTGAGCATGGCCATCTTCGACTTGTTCTCCGAGCCGCCGCCCTTGGCCGCGACATCGACCTCGACCTTGTCGCCGGGAACGATGGAGTAGTGGATCACCGCCGGCGTGTTGTCCTTGGTGTTCTTCCGCGCGCCGGCCGGGTCGGCCAGGATCGAGGCGCGCAGGACGTTCTCCGGCAGGTTGTAGGCGCGGCGCACGCCTTCGTTGATCATATCGTCGACGCTCATGGTAGCGCCGTCCCAGCGCACGTCCATGCCGACCCGGACGAACACGGTGACGATCCCGGTGTCCTGGCAGATCGGGCGGTGGCCGGTGGCGCACATGCGCGAGTTGATCAGGATCTGCGCCATGGAGTCGCGGGCAGCCGGCGATTCTTCGCGCAGGTAGGCCTCATGCATGGCCTGGATGAAATCGACCGGGTGGTAGTAGGAGATGAACTGCAGGGCATCGGCGACGCTCTGGATCAGGTCGTCTTGCTTGATCACGGCCATGGAGCACGGTCCTCTTCAGGCGGGTAATTCGGATGCGGGGCAGGGTCACGGAGCCGGCCGCAGCCGAGGAGCGCGCCGGTCAGGCACCGGCGCAAAAAAGGCGCGACAGTATAGCCGTTCCGGCGAGACGGGCGCACGCGCCGACGATCAGACCTTGGTCGGCCAGCCGGCTGGTCGGCCGATAAATCCGCGGTCCGCTAGCTGGCAGTTCGTTCGACTAGGCAACCCGCAGGGGGCAGGGTACATTGCGGCCAGGTGCCATTACGGGACGGAGCCCATGCGCACAGACAAGCCTCCTCTGAAACAGCGTGCGCTGCAAAAGCTCTTGCTCCGCCGGTTCGGCATGGCCGCAGGCACCTACCTGCTCGGCCTGGTCCTGCTCTGGCTGGCGCTACTCAGCGGCTTCTACCGCGCAGCGCCGACCACCGCGGCGGCCAGCACCACCCTGGTGGTGGCTTGCCAACTGGCCTTCCTCTGGCTGTTCGCCAGCGGTCGCAACCTGCGTTACGCCGATCCCAGCCTGACCGAGCCGCAGGTGCTGGTGGCGATCGCCTGGCTGACCTATTTCCTCTACCACGTCGACAGCCTGCGCGGCACCTTCATGGTGTTCTACGTGCTGGCCCTGCTGTTCGGTGTGTTCCAACTGCCGCCGCGGGTCTTCGCCCGCTGTGCGGCGCTGGCGTTCATCGCTTTTTCCGGCATCTACCTGGTAGAGGCCTTGCAGCAGCGTCTCGAGCTACCGGGCCGGGCTGCATTGCAGGTGCTCGTGATGTTCATCGTAATGGTCTGGCTGAGCCTGTTCGCCAGCTACATACAGGCGATGCGGCAACGCATGCGCCAGCGCCGCTATGCCTTGCAGGCGCACCAGGACACGCTGCGCGGCATGATGCGCCAACTGGAAGACCTGGTGGCCACCGACGAACTCACCGGTCTGTTCAACCGCCGGCATTTCATGCGCATGGCCAGCCGGGCGCTGGAAGACCTGCTGCCGAACCGGCAGCACGGCCTGGCGCTGATCGACCTCGATCACTTCAAGCGGATCAACGACCGCCACGGCCACGCCGCCGGCGATCGGGTCCTGCAGACCTTCGCCGCGGTGGCGCGTTCCTGTCTGCGCGATGGCGACGTCCTGGCCCGTTACGGCGGCGAGGAGTTCGTCCTGCTGCTGCCCCACGCCGACGCGGAACAGCTGGAAAGCTGTTGCGAGCGCCTGCGCCTGGCGTTCCAACAGGCGGAACCGGTCGGGGTCACGGTGGATACCCTGAGCCTTTCGGTGGGCATGACCCTGCTGTATGCCGACGACGATCTCGACGAGGCCTTGCAGCGGGCCGACCAGGCGCTCTACCGTGCCAAGCGCGGCGGACGAAACCGCTGCGACGCCACCTGGGAGGTCACCAGTGCCTGACATACGGGTCGGCGAGCGACGCCTTGCCGTCGCCGCCGGCAGCAACCTGCTGGATGCGCTGCTCGCCGGCGGCATCGCCGTGCCCCATAGCTGCCGCGCCGGCAGTTGCCACGCCTGCCTGGTGCATTGCCTGCAGGGCGAGGTGGACGACACCCTCCCGGAGGCGCTCGATCCGGCACGGCGCGAAGCGGGCTGGCGGCTGGCCTGTCAGTGCCGGGTGCTCGGCGACCTCGTGTTGCAGCCTTTCGATCCTGAGCGCGACGGGCTGCCGGCCAGGGTCGTAGCCTGCCACTGGCTGGGCGATGTGCTGCGCCTGCGCCTGGAGCCGGAGCGGCCCTTGCGCTATCGCGCCGGGCAGCACCTGCTGCTGTGGAGCGACGATGGCGTGGCGCGTCCCTATTCGCTGGCCAGCCTGCCTCACGAGGACCCATGGCTGGAGTTCCACATCGACTGTAGCGCTCCCGGCGCGTTCTGCGACCGCGCCCGGCGCCTGGCGCCTGGCGCGCTCCTGCGTCTGGGCGAGTTGCGCGGCGGGGCGTTGCGCTACGAGCCGGACTGGCAGGAGCGACCGCTGTTGCTGATGGCCGCCGGTACCGGGCTGGCGCCGCTCTGGGGGATACTTCGCGAGGCCTTGCGCGCGGAACACCAGGCGCCGATCCAGTTGCTGCACCTGGCGCGCGACCACTACCTGGCGAGCGAGTTGGCGGAGTTGGCCGGGCGTCATCCGCAAGTGCGCGTCAACCTGGTGTCGGCGGCGCAGTTGCCCTCTGCCTTGGCCGATCTCCGCCTTGTTCCGCGGCGCAGCATGGCCTTACTCTGCGGCCAACCCGCCAGCGTCGAACGCTTCGCCCGGCATCTCTACCTGGCCGGCGTACCGCGTAGCCAGACCCTGGCGGACCTGTTCCTGCCCCACGCCTGACGCGGCGCGGTGGCGGTGCCTTGCAGCCATTGCCGCGGCCCTGCGCCGCATCCCTGGAGTGACGATGAGCGAGCTGATTCGGGTCGAACGCGAAGCGGGGCTGCTGACCCTGCGCCTGGACCGCCAGGACAAGAAGAACGCGCTGACCCGCGCGATGTACAGTCGGATGGCCGAGGCGCTGCTGGAGGCGCAGGCCGATACGGCTGTGCGGGTAGTGCTGATCACTGGCGGCGATGCCTGCTTCACCAGCGGCAACGACATCCTCGACTTCCTCGAGCAACCGCCATCCCTGCGCGACAGCCCGGTCGGCCGCTTCATGAGCGCCCTGCTGGAATTCCCCAAGCCGGTGATCGCCGCGGTGAACGGACCGGCGGTGGGTATCGGCACCACCCTGCTGCTGCATTGCGACCTGGTCTTCGTCGGTCGCAATGCGCGATTGAAGATGCCGTTCGTCAACCTCGGCCTGACACCGGAGTTCGGCTCGAGCCTGATCCTGCCGCGCATGCTCGGTCATGCCAGGGCTGCGGAATTGCTGATGCTCGGCCAGGACTTCAGCGGCGAGCAGGCGGCGGCCTGGGGCCTGGCCAATGCGGCGCTGGAGGATGGCGCCACGGTGCTGGAGCACGCCCGCGATGCGGCCCGGCGCTTCCTGCACCTGGCGCCCTCGGCGGTAGTGGAGAGCAAGCGCCTGATGAAAGCGCCGTTTATCGAGGAGCTTCGCCGGGTGATCGCCGAGGAAGGCGATATCTTCAGTACCCGACTGCGCTCGCCCGAGGCGATCGAGGCGCTCAGCGCCTTCATGCACCGGCGCCAGCCGGATTTCTCCAGGTTCGCCTGAGCACACCGCTGTTGGGCCAGCGGAGCGACGATCCGTAGGGCGGATAACGCCCCAGGCGTTATTCGCCGCGATGCGGCTGAAACGGCGGATAACCGCGTAGCGGTTATTCGCCCTACACCAGGTTGGGCTAGCGGAGCGCCGGTCCGTAGGGCGGATAACGCCCTAGGCGTTATTCGCCGCGATGCGGCTGAAACGGCGGATAACCGCGTAGCGGTTATTCGCCCTACACCACGTTGAGTTAGCGGAGCGCCGGTCCGTAGGGCGGATAACGCCCCAGGCGTTATTCGCCGCGATGCGGCTGAAACGGCGGATAACCGCGTAGCGGTTATTCGCCCTACACCAGGTTGGGCCAGCGGAGCGCCGGTCCGTAGGGCGGATAACGCCGCGGGCGTTATCCGCCGCGACGTGCGCTTATACCAGCAGGTCGCCGACGTGCAGCACCTTCATGGTGTTGGTGCCGCCCTGGGCGGTGTAGCTGTCGCCCTTGGTCAGGATAACCCAGTCGCCCTTGGTCACCACGCCGCGCTTGAGCAACTCGTCGACCGCGGCCTGGCTGACCTTCTCCGCCGGCAGCGCCGCCGGGTCGAAGGGGATGGTTTCCACGCCGCGGAACATCGCCACGCGAGCCTGAGTCTCGCGGTGCGGGGAGTAGGCGTAAATCGGTACCGACGAGCGGATGCGCGACATGATCAGCGGGGTGAAGCCGCTTTCGGTCAGGCAGATGATCGCCTTGATCCCCGGGAAGTGGTTGGCCGTGTACATCGACGCCAGGGCGATGCTCTCGTCGCAGCGGTCGAAGGTCTGGCCGAGGCGGTGGCTGGATTTCTGGCTGGTCGGGTGCTTCTCGGCGCCCTGGCAGACGCGGGCCATGGCTTTCACCGCTTCCACCGGGTACTCGCCGGCGGCGCTTTCCGCCGAGAGCATCACCGCGTCGGTGTAGTCGAGCACGGCGTTGGCCACGTCGGAGACTTCCGCGCGGGTCGGCATCGGGCTGTGGATCATCGACTCCATCATCTGGGTCGCGGTGATCACCACTTTATTGTTGCGGCGAGCGTGCAGGATGATCTTCTTCTGGATGCCGACCAGCTCGGCATCGCCGATTTCCACGCCGAGGTCGCCACGGGCCACCATCACCGCGTCGCTGGCACGAATCAGGCCGTCGAGGGCGTCGTCGTCGGCGACCGCCTCGGCGCGCTCGATCTTGGCCACCAGCCAGGCCTTGCCACCGGCCTCGGTGAGCAGGCGGCGGGCGTACTCCATGTCCTTGGCATCGCGCGGGAAGGAAACGGCCACGTAGTCCAGGTCCATGTCCGCGGCCAGCTTGATGTCGGCCTTGTCCTTGTCGGTCAGCGCCGGCGCGGTGAGACCGCCGCCGCGGCGGTTGATGCCCTTGTGGTCGGACAGCGGGCCGCCGATCAGCACCCGGCAGCGCAGTTCGTCGGCGGCGACTTCCTCGACCACCATCACCACCCGGCCGTCGTCCAGCAGCAGTTCATCGCCGACCCCGCAGTCCTTCACCAGGTCCGGGTAGTCGATGCCGACCACTTCCTGGGTACCGGCGTCGCGGGCGTGGCTGGTGGAGAAGCGGAACTTGTCGCCGACCTGCAATTCGATGCGCTTGTTGGCGAACTTGGCGATGCGGATCTTCGGTCCTTGCAGGTCGCCGAGCAGGGCGACGAAGCGGCCGTGCTTGGCCGCCAGTTCGCGCACCAGCCTGGCGCGGGCGCGGTGTTCATCGGGGGTGCCGTGGGAGAAGTTGAGGCGGGCGACGTCGATCCCGGCCAGGATCAGTTGCTCCAGCACTTCCGGGGAATTGCTGGCTGGGCCGAGGGTGGCGACGATTTTGGTGCGGCGAACGGACATGCAAAGGACTCCTTGGATAACGCTGGCGTGCAGGCTACCACCGGCGAGGCTCGGCGGCGACTGCGGAGTCATACTATCTGCATCAGATGTCATTTGTCGGTTTGAGCACCAGCAGGTCGCATTCCACCTCCTCCAGGACGCGTTCGGCGGTCTGCCCGATCAGCGCGTTGTCCAGGTGCCCCCGGGCGACCGCGCCCATCAGCAGCAGGTCGATGTCGTTGGCCCGGACGAAGTCGGGGATCGCCTGCTCGGCATAGCCGGCCAGCAGGTGGCGGCGCTCCGCGGCGATCTCCGGGTAGGCTGCCAGCAGGTCGTCGAAGGCCTGGCGGTGACGTTCCTCATGTTGCAGCACGAAACGCTCGTAACCGGCGAGCATTTCCGCGTCGAACAGCAGGCTGCGCGGCAACGCCGCGTGGGTATGCAGGTAGTCGGCGCGCAGCCCCAGGCTGGCTTCGAGCTGGCGGGCGGCGGCGATCAGCCGGTGATCGAGGGCGGCCGGCTTGTCGCTGGCATGCAGCGGGTCGAGCGCCGCGCACAGGCGCTGGCCGCGCCAGGCGTCGTGATGGACCAGCCAGAGCGGCTGCGGGCAGTGGCGGATCAATTGCCAGTCGCTGTTGCCCAGTAGCAGGCGGCGCAGCAGGTTGTGCTTGCGGGTGCTCTTGAGGACCAGGTCGGGCCGGGTTTCGCCGACCCGTTGCAGGACCATCCGGTCCAGCGGCTTGCCCCACTGGGCCTCGACCTGAGTGCGGATGCCGGCCTGCTGCAGCGGCATGGAAAGCTGCTCCAGCCAGGTGACCCGTTCGTCCAGGTAAAGGTCGCGGGCACGCTGCAGCGAGTGACTGTCGAAGAACAGCCCGCCGTCCAGCGCCGGGTTGAAGTCGCACAGCAGCAACTCGACGCTGGCACCGCTGCGTTCGGCGATCCACTGGGCACGGGTAAGGGCCGGCTGTTCGTCGCTGCTCGGGTCGACGACCACCAGCAGGTTATGCAGGTTCATGGCAACGCTCCTGGCATTGGGCGGGAATGCCATTGCAGACCAGGCGCCGCGACGGGCGCTTGATCTGGGTCAGTCCGGCGGGGATCAGCGAGGTTGCACGTTGAGCGCCTGGTCGAGGTGCCGGCCGGCCTTGTTCGACAATTCGCCTTCAGGATAGTCGAGCAACTGGCGACGCAGGTATTCGATGGCCTTGTCGCGGTTCGGGTGCGGGTTGTCCGGCGCCAGGTACATCAGGCCGAGCTGGTAGAGGGCTTTTTCCTTTATACCGGCAGGAATCGCCGGATCGTTGACCGCCAGCAGGTAGAGCTCGGCGGCTTCGTCGACCCGATCCTTGAGCACCGCGCGGCGCGACAGCAGCGTCATGTCCGGGTCGAGGCTGGTCTTGTAGAGATCGAGGTTCTGCTGTGGCTTCCAGGTGGCGAGCAATTCGCGAGCGCTCTTCTGCACCGGCTCCCTGGCCCGCTGGCGCATTGCCAGCAGGCGCGCCTGGGCATGCTCGGCGGCGTGGGTGCCGGGGAACTCGCGGACCACGCGCTGGAAGTAGTCGGTGGCCTTGGCGTCGTCGCGCTGGTCGTTGTAGCGGCTCATGTAGATCAGGCCGATCTGGTACAGCGAGATACCGCGCACCTCGGCGCTGTAGCGGCGATTGTCGTAGCCGGTGAGGTAGAGCTTTTCCGCCTCGGCGCTCCTGTTGTCGCGGATCGCCATGGCGCTGTAGGTCAGCAGGTCGCCTTCCTCCTCGATGGCGGCGGTCATGCGGTTGCTCTTCATCTGCTTGTATTCGGCGACTTCGCCAGTGGTCACCTGGGCGACGAACAGCGGCGTGGTCGGCGAGCAGGCGGCCAGCAGCGACAGCAACGGGAGCAGGACGAGACGGCGGGCGAAGCGCATGGCATCTCCTTGGCGCCAGGGCGAGGGGCATCCCAGTCTAGTCAGGCCCTTCAGTCACGCCAATACGCGCCGATACAGTTCCCAACGGAGGATATGCCTATGCGAAGCTTGATCGTTGCCTGCCTGGCGCTGAGTGCCACCGGTTGTAACAGCTGGTCGCTGAACAGCGACCTGAACGGGGCCTACCGCGCCTACGACAAAGGCGATTGCGCACAGGTGATGCTCGACCTGTCGCGGGCCGAACGGCGGATTCGCGCGCGGCCCTACCTGCAGCCGGAAATCTCGCTGCTGCGCGGCCAGTGCCTGGAACGCCAGAGCCTGTTCGTCGACGCGGCGCAGACCTACCACTTCATCATCGCCCGTTACCCCACCAGCGAATATGCCTACCGTGCCAAGGCGCGGCTGGAGACGTTGCGCCAGCTGGGCCGGCTGAGCGAGACGCCGGCCTCGGCCAGCGCCGTGCCGACCCGCCTGTAGGCGGCCGGGAGGGATTGGACGGGCGTTCAGGCTGACCGTCGGTCGCATGGGACACCGGTCTATCCGGTAAGCTTCGCCCTGGATTTCACGGAGGAGGTTCGCATGCGTGCCCTGTGGTTCTGTGTCGCCCTGATGCCCGTGCTGGCGCAGGCGGACATCTATCGCTGGACCGATGCCCAGGGCAAGGTACACTTCTCCGCCACGCCACCGGCCGGCGCGCAACGCGTCGAAGTCAGGCCGCAGGTGGTGGAACGTGACGCCGCGACCCGCCAGCGCGAGCAGCGCACCCAGGAGTATTTCGATGCTCGTCGCGAGGAACGCACCGCCGCCGCCGAACGTGCCGGCCAGCGCCAGGCGGCGCTGGCCGAGGAATGCGGGCGCTTGCGGCAACAGTTGTCCCAGCTCGAACGCGGCGGCCGCTTCTATCGGCAGGACGCCGGCGGCGGGCCGGTTTATCTGAGCGATGCCGAGCTGGACGCCATTCGTCGCGAACTGGCCTCGCGGGAGTCCGAACGCTGCCGCTGAGCTTGTTCCCCGAGCGCCGGCATCGTCATACTGGACTGCAAATTATAGCGAAATGCCATTATGGGTCTTCAACGACATATCCAGCGCCATCAGTTGCCCAGCTACCTGAAGGTGTTCAATCGCATCACCGATAAGCCGATGGGCTACATCGGCAACGTCTCCGAGGACGGCCTGCTGCTGATCAGCCAATTGCCGATGCTGGTCGGCGCGCGTTTCGAACTGCGCCTGAAGGTTCCGGGACTGGGCGGTCGCCCGCAATGCATCGATTTTTCCGCCGACTGCCGGTGGACCTGCGAGGACGTCACGCCCGGTCATTTCGATTCCGGCTTCCATCTGCTGGCGCCGCCCGCCGAATTCCTCGAACTGGTGGAGGCGCTGCGCCGCTACTTCAGCTTCCCCCGCCAGCCGCAGTCGGTCTGATCCGTCAAAGCACGCCGGCGCGCTTCCAGCCCAGGTAGCGGCTGATCAGCTCCGGCCCGAGTTCGCTGGGACGCGCATCGAGCACTGGCACGCCGTGGGCCGCGAGCTTCTCGTGGAGGCCGTTGCGCGCATTCAGGTAGTCGATGGTGCCGGTGTAGGCGAGCGCCTGCTCGTAGCGGGCGACCGGCTCGTGGCGCAGGGTGTCGAGCACTTCCTCGCGCAGGCTGGCGACCAGCACCCGGTGCTGGCGGCCCAGGCGTTTCACCGCGCCGAGCAGTTCTTCGTCGTCCTCGTCGCGCAGGTTGGTTACCAGGATCACCAGGGCCCGCCGCCGCTGGCGGGACAGCACCGCCTGCACGGCTTCCGGGAAATCGGCGGGACGCTGGCTGGTCTGCAGGTCGTAGACGGTGTTGAGCAGCGCGCCGAGCTGGGCGCTGCCCTTGCCCGGCGGGAGATGCCGGCGGTCGTCGCCGGCGAAGGTCATGGCGCCCACCGCGTCGCCCTGGCGCAGGGCCACGTAGGCCAGCAGCAGGCTGGCGTTGAGGGCATGGTCGAAGTGCGACAGGTCGCCGTCCTGGCTACGCATGCGGCGGCCGCAGTCGAGCAGGAAGAGGATCTGCTGGTCGCGTTCGTCCTGGTATTCGCGGGCGATCGGCGTGCGTTTGCGAGCGGTGGCCTTCCAGTCGATCTGGCGCAGGGTGTCGCCGTCGCGGAATTCGCGCAACTGGTGGAACTCCAGGCCGAGGCCGCGGCGCTGGCCGCCGCGTACGCCGATCTGGTTGAGCCAGTGGTCGACCGCCATCAGTTCGGCGCCGTAGAGGCGGGCGAAGTCCGGGTAGACGCGGGTCTCGCCACGTGCTTCCAGGTAGCGGCGCTGCCGCCACAGGCGCAGCGGGCTGGGCAGTTCCAGCTCGCAGCGGGGAAACACGAAGTGACCGCGGTTGAGCGGCCGCACCCGGTAGCCGACCTCGGTGCTTTCGCCCGGGCGCAGTTCGACCTCCTGCGGCAGGTACTCGAAATCCATACCGGCCGGCAGGTGATCGAACAGGGTCAGGCGAACCGGACGCCGATAGGTGTGCTGCAGATGCAGGCGCACTTCGCTCCAGCGCCCCAGCGGCAGGTTGCCGCTGAGCTGGCGGCTCAGCTTCGGCACCGGCTGGCGGCGTGCCCACAGGGCGTCCAGCAGGCCGAGCAGGAGCAGCGCGGCGAGCGCCGCCCACCAGAATGTATGCAGTTGCGCAGGCAACCGCTGGCCGAGCGCCGACAGGCTGCCCAGGCCGATGGCCAGCAGCAGGAGCGCGGCGAACAGCGCCAGCAGGGCGCGCGATGGCTTCATACGCGGGGGGCCGGTACCTGGTCGAGCAACTGTTGCAGGACCTGGTCCACCGACAGCCCCTCGATGTCCAGCTCCGGAGACAGCCGGACCCGATGGCGCAGGACCGCCAGGGCACAGCCCTTGATGTCGTCCGGCACCACGAACTCGCCGCCGCGCAACAGCGCCCGCGCCCGGCCGCAACGGACCAGGGCGATCGACGCGCGAGGTCCGGCGCCGAGGGCCAGGCCCGGCCAGTTGCGGGTGGTGCGGGCCAGGCGCACGGCATAGTCGAGGACCTGGTCGTCGATCGGCAGGTCGCTGGCGATCCGCTGCAGGGCGAGAACGTCTTTGTCCTTCAGCAGCGGCCGCAGGTTGGCCACGTCGAGCATGTCGCTGCGCGCGGAGCGGGTCACCTGGCGCACCAGGGTCTGTTCCTCGGCTTCGGCCGGGTAATCGATGCGCAGCTTGAGCATGAAGCGGTCGAGTTCGGCTTCCGGCAGCGGATAGGTGCCTTCCTGCTCGATCGGGTTCTGCGTCGCCAGCACCATGAACGGCTGCGGCACCGGCAGGGCGCGTCCTTCCAGGGTGACCTGGCGCTCCTGCATCACTTCCAGCAGGGCGGCCTGGGTCTTGGCCGGCGCGCGGTTGATCTCGTCCGCCAGCAGCAGGTGGGTGAACACCGGCCCCTTGCGCAGCTTGAACTGCTCGCTGGCGAGGTCGTATACGGCGTGGCCGGTGACGTCGCTGGGCATCAGGTCGGGGGTGAACTGGATGCGCGCGAAGCCGCCGTCGAAGCAGCGCGCCAGGGCGCGTACCAGCAGGGTCTTGCCGAGCCCCGGCACGCCTTCCACCAACACGTGGCCGCCGGCGAGCAACGCGGTGAGCACATCGTCGATCACCGCGCCCTGGCCAATCAGGGCTTTCTGCAGTTCGCTGCGCAGGGCCTGGGCCAGCTGGCTGGCGCGCTGGCGCTGGAGCGCCGGGTTGGGCGCGGTGCTCGGTTGTTCGGGCGTCTGTTCGCTCATAGGGCATTCCTGAGGCTTTGCAGGTGGGCGACCTGGCGGGTGAAGTCGGCAGCGGAAAGGCGCTGCGCCGGATATGGGCGCATGGCCTGGCTGATGGCGCTGGGTGGCAGGCGGGTCATGCGCCCGAGGATCTGCCATTGCTCGGCGACGCCGAGCTGTTCGAAACCGGGGTGGCGACGCCGCGCCCTGCGCAGGATGTCGCGTTGCAGACCGTGCAGCAAGGCAACGTGGCCGCGCTGGCGGAGGAGGAAGTCGGCGCCGGCGCGCAGGTGTTCCTCCAGTTGCCGGCGCGAACGGCTGGCCACCGGCTGCAAGGGACCCTGGCGCAGCCCTGCGCGCCACAGGCCGGCGAGCAACAACAGCAGCGCTGCCGCCAGGGCCTCGGGGAAGTGGCGGGCGAGCAGGGTGGCGAGGCTGTCGCGTTCGGCGCGGTAGAGCAGGGTCACCTGGTTGTCCTGGGTCAGGTACCAGAGCAGCCAGGCGTTGTCGTACTGCTCGATGTTGCGGTTCTGCCAGATCCAGGCGTCGGTGAGCACCGTGACCAGGCCCTTGCCGTGCTGCATCTGCAACAGGTGGGTGGCGTCGCCGCTGTTGGCCCAGGCGTAGGCGTGGTTCTGCGGATCGTAGAGGTGGTAGTCGGGATCGAAGCCGATGTAGGCCGGCGAGCGCTCGTTTTCCAGGTACAGGCGGGTCAGTGCGGAATAGTCCGGCACGCTGTCGGCGGGCTCTTCTTCCTCGCCGGCGGCTTCCTCCGGCGGCGCTTCGGTCGCATGGTCGTCGACGCTACCTTCGTCGGCGTCGGCGTCGGCGGTTTCCTCGCTGGCCCGGTCCTGGCTGTCGTCGAAGTCCTCGGTCAGGTACTGGCGGATATCCAGGCTGTCGAGCAGCAGGTCGCCGCTCTTCTTCTCGTCCTCGTCCCACAGGCGTTCGGCGATCAGCACCAGATGCCCGCCCTGCTCGCTCCATTGCAGCAGGCGGCGAGCCTGGCCGGGAGTCATGCCGGAGCGGCTGCCGAGCAGGAGCAGGGTATGCCCGGAGGGCGGCAGTTCCTTGAGGACCTCAAGGCCGTCGGCGCGGCTCACCGTGACCCCCTGCTTGCGCAGGAACAGTTCGGCGGCCAGGTAGGGATTGCGCCGGGCCTCCGGCGATGGGCCGAGGTCGATCGTCTCCGTATAGGGTTGCAGGCGGCTGGCCAGGAAGATCGCCAGCAGCCCGGCCAGCAGCAGGAGCACGGCAAGCAGCAGGAAGCGCGCGCGCCGGCTCATCATGGCTTGGCTCCCGCGGCGAAAAGGCTGCGCCAGCCGTCGCAGAGGCGCTGGCGAGCGTCGTCGGCCGGCAGCCGGTGGCCGTAGGCGAGCGCCTGCCATTGGGCGGTCAGCAGTTGGCTGTAGTGCAGCAGCGGCCGTTGTTGCTCCAGTCCTTCGACCAGACGCAGGACCTCGCCCTCGGTATGGGAGCCCTTCAACGGCAGGCGGTAGTCATGCAGCAGTCGGCTGAGCAGCCCGCGGTAGAGCAGGCCGAGGGCTTCCCGTGGTTTCTCGTTCCAGAGCCGTTCGGCGTTGCCGGCGATGTCGTCGGGCAGGCTTTCCGGACTGAGATCGAGGCCGAACATCACCGTCGGCGCTTCGCGGCGGGCCCGTTGCGGCAAGCCCAGGTTGCCGACGAACAGGCGCAGCCATTCACGGTAGCGCCAGACCAGCAGGAACACCGCGCTGAACAGCAGCGCCCAGAGCAGCACTTCGATGACCTGCGCCGCGTGACGGAACGGCACCCAGTTGGCCAGGGCCTCGAAGAATGCCTTGAGCCGCTCTTCGTCCTCCTTGCGGCTGTCCTTTTTCTCGGTCTTGTCGCCGAAGCGCCAGCCCGTAACGGTCTCGCTGTTCTTGAACGGCGCGCCGTCGACGATCGCCCGGATCTGCTTGCCGGCCTGTTCGCTGTTGAGTTTCTGCCGCAGCAGGCGGGCCTGCTCGGGCGGCAGCTCGGCTTCGCCGGCGCTGGTGGCGGCCGCCGGCTCGGCGTAGGCGGAAGGGGCGGGCAGCCAGGCCAGCGAAGCGGTCAGGCCGAGCAGCAGGACATAGGCGCTGCCGACCAGACGCTGGCGCAGGCGGCGGAACACCAGCTCGATGTCCCAGGCCTCCAGTTCGGTGCGCCGGTTCAGGTAGAGGGTGAAGCCGCAGGCCACGTAGATCGGCTCCCAGACTACCAGCACCAGGACGTAGAGCAGGTTCGACAGGTGCTCCAGCCAGAGCCACTCGCCGGCTTCCGGGTCGAGCAGGCTCTGCCAGTTCCAGTCGATCTCGTTCTGCGCCGGGATCAGCAGGTAGAGAAGCATGGCGAAGCCGGCCCAGAGCGCCATTTCCAGGTGCACGCCGACCACGGTCAGCCAGGTCGCGCCGCCGGCGTTGCGCTGGGACAATACGATCAGGCGCTGGCTGCGGGGCTCCCCGGCGAGCCCTTCCAGTTGCAGGACCGGCAGGTCGAAGCTGCGCGTCGGACTGAAGCGGCGCCACAGCAGGCTGGCCGGCAACTGCTTCCTCAGCAGGGCGGGATAGGCGCGCAGGGCCTGCCTCAGGGTTGGCGTATCGCCGAACAGGGCGTGCGAGAGAATGTACAGCGGCAGCCGTTCGAAGGCCGGCTTGAGCCACCAGAAGATCAGGATCGCCAGGGTCGGATGCTGCCACAGCAGGAGGCTGAGCACGGCGAACAGCGGCAGGGTCAGCAACGCCCAACTGCCCATCAGCAGGCGCGCATGGCGATGCGCCAGGAGGATGCCGAGGTCGAGCGCTTCCCAGGCGCTGCGCGGGCGGATCGCCACGCTGGCGTCAGTCAGGCGCATGGCGGCTCCGTCCGGCGAACAGGAAGTAGCTGCCGACCAGCAGCCAGAGGACCGCGCCGACCGCGTACTTCACCCGCGGCTCGAAATGACTGATGGAAGACCAATAGGCCTCGGTGAAGGCCGCCAGCAGCAACAGCACGATCACCCCGGCGATCAGTTGCACGCTGCGCCGGGCGGCCAGCCGCAGGGCTTCGCCGCGGGTCAGGCGACCTGGCGCGAGCAGCGCCCAGCCGAGCTTGAGGCCGGCGGCGCCGGCGAAGGTGATGGCGGTCAGTTCGAACGCGCCGTGGCCGATGACGAACGGCCAGAAGGTCTGCACGTAGCCGATCTGCGTCAGGTGGCCGGCCACCGAACCGATCATCAGGCCATTGAACAGCAGGAAGAACAGGCTGCCGAGTCCCAGCAGCACGCCGCTGGCGAAGGTCTGAAAGGCGATGCCGATGTTGTTCATGATGTAGAAGCCGAACATTTCCCAGTCGTCGCTGGTGTCGCGTGCCCCCAACGGACCCAGGCGGGTGGTTTCCGGGGCGTACATAGACTCCATCTCGCTGACCTTGTCCGGGCTGACCACGCTGTAGATCAGGTCGGGAAAGTGATAGACCAGCAGCCCCATGAGCAGGGCGCTGCCGTAGAACAGCAGGCTGGCCACGGCGATGCTGCGCCATTCCTCGCGGACCAGGCGCGGCAGGCCGGCGAGCAGGAAGCCGAGGATGCGGCTGCCGAGGTGGCTGCGGTGCCGGTAGAACTGCTGGTGGCCGCGCATCGCCAGTTGCTGCAACTGGTCGATCAGGTGACTGCTGTAGCCGCGCTCCTGGGCCAGCGCCAGTTGCTGGCAGAGGCGCCGGTAATCGGCGGCGAAGTCGTCGCTGGAGCCTTCCAGCTTCTTGCCTTTCTCGAGGAAGGCGAGGCGTTTGTCGAAGCGTTGCCAGGCGGCCTGGTGGCGCTGTTCGAAGAGGCTCTGTTTCATGCGCTCTCCTGACGCAGGCCGAGAAAGCCGCGGGCGATGCCGTTGATCTCGGCCTGGGCGCGTACCGGCTCGACGCCCAGCGGTTCGGCGAGAATGCCCGCCAGTTCCTCGCGGCGTGCCGAGGAAAGCGCCGCGCCGCGTTCGGCGAAACCGAGGAAGGCGCGCTGTTCTTCCAGGCTCATGGGGAAGGGCGGCAGTTGCGGCTCGACGTCAGGCAGGCTGGGCCGGCTCAGTTCGGGTTCGCGGTAGACCACCAGGGTGCCGGCGGCGATGTCGCCCAGGCGCTTGAAGGCCGGATGGTTCAGGCAACAGAGCAGACCGAGGGCGTAGCCGAAGGGCAGGATGTCGGCGAAGCGCAGCAGGTTGCGCAGCAGCGACGCGGCCCAGCCCACCGGAGTGCCGTCGTCGTGGACGACGCGCAGTCCCATCATCTGCTTGCCGGGCGAGCGGCCCTGGTTGAGCACCTCGAAGAGGACCATGTACCACCAGGTCATGATGAAGGTCAGCAGCAGGCCGAGGCCGGCGCCGAGCTTGCCGAGGAACGCCAGGCCGAGCATCAGCACCAGCATGATCAGGCCGCGGATGCAGAGGTCGATGGTATAGGCCAGGGCCCGGGGGACGACGCCGGCGGGACGCAGGAGCAGGTCGATGCCTTCCGGCGTTTCCACGTGGTAGTGGGTGTCGAGGACCTCGGCGCCTGGCCGGGAGGCGGGCGCGACGAGGCGAGCGGCTGCGTTCGGTGGCATCGGGGGGCCGTGTCGGGGAAAGTCAGATGCTAGCCAGCGTGGCGTCATCAGGCAACCGGGCCGCCGCGACGGCCCGGTCTGCACCTCAGTTGCCCAGTGGGCGAACGCCGAAGATGGTGCGGTAGAGAATACCCATGGAGACGACGAACAGCGGGCCGGTCCAGATCAGGCCGATGAACAGCGGGATCATGCTCACCAGCATCAGCAGGCTCAGCACCAGCAGCAGGCCGAACACCTTGAACCAGTGGCGGCTGATGGCCTTGCGCGAGGTTTCCAGGGCCTGCCAGGGCGTCAGGCCGCGCTCGGCCACCAGCGGCAGGGCGAGCATGTAGGCGACGCTCAGGTAGAGACCGGGGATGATCAGCAGGAAGAAGCCGACGTAGACCATCAGCATCATCAGCAGGCCGGTGAGCAGCAGCGGCACCAGCATGCCGAAGTAGTTGAACATTTCGTTGAAGGTCGCCGGCTGGTCGGCGGCGCGGCGGATGCCGATCATGGTCAGGCCGGTGAAGAACGGGTAGCCCACCGCCGTGGCGACCAGGCTGGCGATCATCTGGCCGACCGCGAAGGCGATGGGATCGGCCTCGCTCATCAGGCCGATACCGCCGAAGAGCAGGGTGAGGATGAAGGTGATGGTCTGGATCACCACGCTGTAGACCACGAAGGCGCCGATCAGGATGCCTTTGACGCCCTTGATCTTGGCCCAGGCTTCGCTGATCACGTCGCCGATGCGGAAGTCGTAGTCGCCGATGACCGGCGGCACCGCCTGGGTCGGTTGCAGGGCGCTGGCGGGGGTGGCGTAGGGATTGCTGGTGTCGTTCATGGTGCTGTCCTTGTCAGTGAAACGGGCATCCGTGCGAGCGGAATGCTAGCGAGGGCGGAGGGGACAACGCAAGGTTCGGATGGCAGATATGCGCACTGACGCGCCCTGGCGGGCCGTGCCTACGGCGCTTTCCGTGAGTTCGTTGGAAAACCTGGAAATCCCCGAAGTGGGTCGCGAGCTTCGCGGCAGTCACTGGTAGACTGCCCGGTGCCGCCAGAAAGGGAATGACCGTGAACGCGAGTATTTTTTGGTACGACTACGAAACCACCGGCATCGACCCTCGCCGCGACCGGCCGTTGCAGATCGCCGGGATCCGCACGGACGAGGCGCTGAACGAGATCGGCGAGCCGATGAACCTGTATTGCCGTCCCAGCGACGATATCCTGCCCCACCCTATGGCTTGCCTGATCACCGGCATCACTCCCCAGCGGCTGGCCGAGCGGGGGCTGTCCGAGGCCGACTTCATGACCCGGGTACACGCCCAGCTGGCGCAGCCGGCGACCTGCGTGGCCGGCTACAACTCCCTGCGCTTCGACGACGAAGTGACGCGCTACAGCCTGTACCGCAACTTCTTCGATCCCTACGCCCGCGAGTGGCAAGGCGGCAATAGCCGCTGGGACCTGATCGACATGGTCCGTACCGCCTATGCCCTGCGCCCGGAGGGCATCCAGTGGCCGCAGCTGGACGGCCGGCTGTCGCTGAAGCTGGAAATGCTCACCGCGGCGAACGGCCTGGAGCATGGGCAGGCCCACGACGCGCTTTCCGATGTCCGCGCCACCATTGCCCTGGCCCGCCTGATCCGTCAGCGCCAGCCGCGCCTGTACGATTACCTCTACCAGTTGCGCAGCAAGCACAAGGTGCTCGACCAGGTGCGCCTGCTGCAGCCGCTGGTGCATGTCTCCGGACGCTTTTCCGCGGAGCGCCATTTCCTCTCGGTGGCCCTGCCGCTGGCCTGGCACCCGCGCAACCGCAATGCTCTGATCGTCTGCGACCTCTGCGCCGATCCCGCGCCGCTGCTGGAGTTGTCGGCCGAGGACTTGCGCAGGCGCCTGTATACCCGTCGCGACGAACTGGCCGAGGGCGAGTTGCCGGTGCCGCTGAAGCAGATCCAGGTCAACCGTTGCCCGGTGGTGGCGCCGCTGTCGGTATTGCGCGCCGAGGATCGCCAGCGAACCGGCATCGAACTCGATGAGTGCCAGCAAAAAGCCGAGCTGTTGCGCCAGCATCAAACCGTCTGGGCGGACAAACTGACAGCGCTATATGGCGAAGAAAGTTTCTCCGCCAGCGACGACCCCGAGCAACAGTTGTATGACGGATTTATTGGCGATCGGGATCGACGCCTTTGTGAACAGCTGCGCCTTGCCGAACCGGAGCAATTGGCCAAAGAACAATGGCCCTTCGACGATGCCCGTTTGCAGGAGTTGTTCTTCCGCTATCGTGCGCGAAATTTCCCGGAAACTTTAAATGTGGCCGAGCGCCAACAATGGGAAAGCTTCTGCCGCAATCGTTTGTCCCATGAAGAATACGGCGCACCGAATACTTTGCCGGCCTTCGAGGCGGCGCTGGAGGCTTGTCGGCAAGAGCAGGGCGGCACATTGCCGGCGGTACTTGCGGCCTGGCGCGATTACGCCGCGGAACTGCGTCAACGCTATTCGCTGGAGACTTGAGGGCGCAGGCAGAGGAGCCGATACAATCCGGCGGAAATGAAAAACGCCAGCACTGGGCTGGCGTTCTTCGTGGAACTGACTGGTTTAGCCGAGCAGGGTGGCCCAGCTCTCGACGGCCTCGGGGCCCCACTTGGCTTTCCACTCTTTCAAAGTCTTGTGGTTGCCGCCCTTGGTCTCGATGACTTCGCCGGTGTGCGGGTTCTTGTACTGCTTGACCTTGCGCGCGCGCTTGCCGGCAGGCGCCTTGGCGGTGCGGGTGCTCTTGCCGATCTTGGCGTCCGGATCGAGCAGGGAAATCACGTCACGCAGGGACTTCTGGTAAGTGCCCATCAGCGTGCGCAGCTTCTCTTCGAATTCCAGTTCTTTTTTCAGTTTGTCGTCTTGTTCCAGGGACTTCAGGCGCTCCTGAAGTTCCTTGATGGCTTCTTCCGTGGCGCGATATTCGTTGATCAGGGACATGTCAGGTACCTTGTCTGTGCTGAGTGGCGGTGGCGGGCATGTAAGTAGATTCAATAATAGTCAGGGCGAAACTGTAAGTAAACCGCGATGAAAACTTTTCTCGATGAAATTCAAAGTAATTAATTCCGCATCGGGATTGCCCTGTTGTGCGGGTTTATTCTCTCGCGCAACAGCCTGTCGAAAGACCTTCGCCGAGGCTGAACTTTTCCCGCCATGCCGCTAGAATGGCGGCCTTTCGCGATGTTTCTGGAGTATACCCATGCGCACTTTTCGGCTGGTGATCGCCTGTCCCGACGGGGTCGGGATCGTTGCCAAGGTGAGTAACTTCCTGGCCACCTACAATGGCTGGATCACCGAAGCCAGCCATCATTCCGACAACGATAACGGCTGGTTCTTCATGCGCCACGAGATCCGTGCCGACTCTCTGCCGTTCGACCTGGATGGCTTCCGCCAGGCTTTCGCCCCGATCGCCCGCGAATTCTCCATGGAATGGCGAATCACCGATTCCGAGGTGAAGAAGCGCGTGGTGCTGATGGCCAGCAAGGAGTCCCATTGCCTGGCCGATCTGCTGCACCGCTGGCACAGCGGCGAACTGGACTGCGAGATTCCCTGCGTGATCGCCAACCACGACGACCTGCGCAGCATGGTCGAGTGGCACGGCATCCCGTATTTCCACGTTCCCGTCGATCCGCAGGACAAGCAGCCGGCCTTCGATGAAGTTTCCCGGCTGATCGACGAACATGGCGCCGACTGCATCGTCCTGGCTCGCTACATGCAGATCCTGCCGCCGGACCTGTGCCGCAAGTACGCCCACCAGGTGATCAACATCCACCACAGCTTCCTGCCGTCCTTCATCGGCGCCAAGCCGTATCACCAGGCGTCGAAGCGCGGGGTCAAGCTGATCGGCGCGACCAGCCATTACGTGACCGAGGAACTGGATGCCGGTCCGATCATCGAGCAGGACGTGGTGCGGGTCACTCACCGCGACAACGTCGAAGACATGGTGCGGCTGGGCAAGGATGTGGAAAAACTGGTGCTCGCGCGCGGACTGCGCTATCACCTGGAAGACCGCGTACTGGTACACGGCAACAAGACGGTGGTGTTCGACTGAGTCGGCTTCCCTGGAATGCCGGCCAGGGCCGGCACCCGGAGGAACGAACATGAGCGATCCCAGGTCGGCGGGCACCGCCAGCCCGCCACCGACCCTCGGCGAGGGTTGCACAAGCCGTTACGACATCGACGCCCTCGGCGACGAGGACGGAACCGAGTTTCCCGGCGCGGCCGAACTCTGGCGGCGTATCCAGGAGAGCGCCAGCGAGACGGGCGAGGCTGACGCCGAGGATACGCTCAGGAAGAAGCCTCGCGACTGCTGATCAGCTTCTTCAGCAGCGGGCGTCCGGCGAGCACTGCGAACACCGGGCCGCCGGCGACGAGGTAGAAATAGAAGGTCACCGCTCGCCAGATGACGATGGCCGCCGCCGCCGTCGACTTGCCGATCATGGGGGCCAGCAGGGCCGCCGAGGTCAGCTCGGTGCCGCCGGCGCCGCCGGGGATCAGCGAGAGCTGTCCGGCGCTGAGCGAGACCATCTGGATCAGGAAGGTCCAGGCCCACTGGATATCCACTCCCAGGCCGCGCAGGGTCAGATCGAGCACGCTGAAGCGCAGCAGCCAGTGCGTACTGCTGAGAAGGAAGACCGCCAGCAGGCGTCGTTTCGGCAGGCGCAGGCTGTCGTGCAGGGCAATGCGGAAATGCAGGATCTTGCGGCCCCAGTGCAGGCGCTTGCGCGATGACACGCCGAGCCGCGCCAGAACCCGCCCGTTGAAGAGGATCACCTGGTGCAGGTAGCGGATCAGCATTACCGCGCCGACGAACAGGCCGACCAGGAATACCGCGCTGAAGATCAGGCTCGATTCCATGTTCGGGCTCAGCGAATGGCTGAGGGCATAGATCAGGATCGCGCCGAGGGCGCAGAGGAAGAACGTCAGGTCGGCCAACTGGTCGACCGCGAACACCGCGCTGGTCTGTGCCGGGCGCAGGCCGCGCCGGGCCAGCAGCGCCATCAGGGTCAACGGCCCGCCGCTGCCGCCCGGAGTGGCGCAGAAAGCGAATTCGCTGGCCATGATGATGCCGACGCTCTGCAATTGCCCGAGCTTGCCGGCGCGCCCGGCGAGCAGCAGGCGCAGGCGCAGGCCGTTGATGAACCAGCAGACCACGATCATGCCGAACATCAGCAGCAGGCTGTCCAGCGGGAAGGCGCGCAAGCGCGGGAACATGTCGCTGCCGCCGAGCACCAGCGGAATCAGCGAGGCACCGATCAAACCGAACAGCAGTAACCAGCCTCGACTCATGCCGCGCGGTCCAGGGCGAGGTGGCGCTCCAGCCAGTCGATCTTGGTCAACGGCTGGCGCCCCTCGGATAGCAGGGTGCGCAGGGTACGCAGCCAGTATTCGCGGGAAAAGCGATGGCGCATGTCGACCGGATGGAGTCCGAGACGGATCACCGGCGCTGCGCGCCAGGCCCGGCGGCGCTGCTCGCTGAGCGCCCAGGAGAGGCCGCGACGCCAGGCACTGCGCGCGCTCCAGACCAGGCCGGGGGCCTCGATCGGTTGCAGGTGGGGAAGCAGATACAGGTTGGACGGGTCGCTGGTGTAGCGCAGCCCGCTCTCGCCGAGCGCCTGGCGGGTGCCGGCGCTCATCAGCCAGGCCGGCGCGACGAAACCGTGCAGCGGCCATCCGCGGCGGCGGAACAGCTCGATGCCGGCGGCCAGGCGGGTCTTGGCCTCGGCGTGGTCGAGGGCATAGAACTCTCCCTCCCAGGTGTAGATGCGACGCATGAAGTATTGCCCTGGAGTACGCGGTGGTGGGGCGTCATCGTAGTGATAGAAGCCGTGGAGAGCCAGTTCGTCACCCCGGGTTACCCGCCGCGAGAGCAGTTTGCAGAACTTTTCGTCGGCTTCCAGCGGGTTGCGATGGTGGAAGTCGGGCACTACCAGCCAGGTCATGGGGACCTCACCGAGCGCGTCCACGGCCTCGACGAAGGGCCGGTAGTCCGGCCAGGTTTCCGGGGCCACGTCGTGCAACACCAGCAGCAGGCTGCGTTCAGCCATAGCGCGGGAACCTCGCCTCGCTGTCGCCGAGTACCGCGTGGTAGTGCAGGAGCAGACCGGCGACCACCGCGTCCCAGGCATGCTGGCGCTCGACGTGACGGCGGGCGCGCTGGCCGCGCAGCTCGACGTCGTGGCTGAACAGTTCGCGCACCGCGCAGGCCATGGCGTCGCCGTTGTTCGGTGCGCAGAGCACGCCGCAACGCTCCGGGACTATTTCCGCCAGTGCCCCGGCGCGCACCGCCACCACCGGAATGCCGCTGGCCATCGCTTCGAGTGCGACCAGGCCGAAGGTCTCCTGGTCACCGGCGTGCAGCAGCGCGTCGCTGCTCGCCAGCAGGCGGGCGACTTCGCGGCTGTCGCAGAAATGGTCGACCACGCTGGTGTTGCGCGGTACCCGGGTCGGCATGTTGGAACCCACCAGCAACAGGTGATAGCCGTCGCCGAGGCGCTGGATGGCGTCGAGCAGTACCGGCAGGTTCTTTTCCCGCGAACCGCGCCCGGCGAACACCAGCAGGCGGGTTTCCTCGTCCAGGCCGAGTTCCTGGCGCAGCCCCGGATCGCGGTTGCTCGGATGGAAGGTGACCAGGTCGACGCCCAGCGGTTGTACATGCACGTCGGCGACGCCCAGGCGCATCAGCTTTTCCGCCATTACCCGGCTGGGGGCCAGGACCCGGTCGAAGTGGCCGTACAGCTTGCTGACGTAGTTGTCCGCGTTGGTGCCGAGCCAGGCGCCCATGCGATTGCTCACCAGCAGCGGCAGGTCGGAGTGGTAGAAGCCGATCACCGGCACGTCCAGCCGACGTCGCGCGTCGAGCGCCGCCCAGGCGGTGAGGTACGGGTCGCCGACCTCGATCAGGTCCGGTTGCAGATTGCGCAGCACCTTGCGCCAGGGGCCGCGACGGAGAGGGAAGCGGTAGCCATTGCCGAATGGCAGCGGCGGCGCCGGCACCTCGTGGATGCCGTTCGCCTGGCGGTAGCTGGCGCCGGGAACCAGCACGCTGTGGCGAATGCCGGGATAGTGCCAGAGATGGCGATGCTTGGCTTCGAGATAGGTGCGTACCCCCCCGCTGGCAGGCGCGTAGAACATGGTCATATCGGCGATGTGCACGATGGGCCTTCCTCCGTTGAGCTTGTTCCTTCTGCCACTCAGTGGACCACCGGCACCGGCAGTCGTTCGAACGGTGTGCGGGAGCCGTGGGTAGCTTCAAGTCTAGGAAAGAAAGCGCGAGCCGGCGCGCTTGCGGCAGCCAGCGCGGGAATAGGTCGCAGAGGGAGCGGGCGGAGAGGAAGGCATGCCTCGGGAGGCATCCTGGCAGGATAAGGGTGAACAACGCCGTTGGCGTTGTTCACCCTACGAATGGCCGGGGGCAGGGCGGATAGCCGCGGCGCGATTATCCGCCGGTTCGGCTACGGCTCGGGCAGTGCTCAGATCTTGAAGCTGTCCACCAGCTGGCGCAGGCGCCCGGCCTGGGTTTCCAGCTCGCCGCAGGCGCGCAGGGTGGCCTGGAGGTTCTCCACGCCTTCCTGGTTGAGGGTGTTGATCTCGGTGATGTCCATGTTCAGCGAATCGACCACCGCGGTCTGCTCCTCGGTGGCGGTGGCCACCGACTGGTTCATCCCGTCGATCTCGGCGATCCGTCCGGTGACGCTGCTCAGGCGTTCGCCGGCACGGTTGGCGATCTCCACGCTTTCAAGGCTGTAGCGCTGACTCTCGGTCATGGTACTGACCGCTTCCTGGGCGCCGATCTGCAGTTCCTCGATCATCTTCTGGATCTGCTGGGCCGACTCCTGGGCGCGGTGGGCCAGGTTGCGCACCTCGTCGGCGACCACTGCGAAGCCGCGTCCGGCTTCGCCGGCGCGCGCGGCTTCGATGGCGGCGTTGAGGGCGAGCAGGTTGGTCTGCTCGGAGATGCCCTTGATCACTTCGAGGATCTGGCCGATGTTCACCGTGCGGCTGTTGAGGGCCTCGATGTTGGCACAGGAGGCGCTGATCTTCTCGGAAAGCTCGTTCATCGCGCGGATGGTCTGCTCGACCACCTGCTTGCCGTCTTCGGCCTGGTGGTTGGCGTCGGAGGCGTGGTGCGAGGCATCGGCGGCGTTGCGGGCGATTTCCTGGGCGGCGGCGCCGAGTTCGTTGATCGCCGCGGCGACGCTGTTGGTGCGGTTGGACTGCTCGTCGGAGTTGGCCATCGAGGAGTTCGAGGCGTTCACCACCAGTTGCGCCACATCGTGCAGTTGGCGAGCGGTGCCGGCGACCTCGCGGATCGATTCGTGGATACGCTCGACGAAGCGGTTGAAGGAAATGGCCAGGGCCCCGAACTCATCGTTGCTGGTGACCTTCAGGCGCTTGGTCAGGTCGCCTTCGCCCTGGGCGATGTCCTGCATGGCGCGGCCCATGTCGGTGAGCGGCTGCATCAGTACGCGTATCAGCATGCCGAGGAGGAGGACGATGGCGACCACCGCGATCAGCGCGGCGACGATCGCCGAGGTACGCAGCTTGG
The DNA here is from genome assembly GCF_051048045.1 of Pseudomonas sp. 18-147. Taxonomy (NCBI): domain Bacteria; kingdom Pseudomonadati; phylum Pseudomonadota; class Gammaproteobacteria; order Pseudomonadales; family Pseudomonadaceae; genus Pseudomonas; species Pseudomonas sp. 18-147. Next base: position 5,120,994 of record NZ_CP182296.1, on the reverse strand, counting down.
TGAGCATGGCATAGGCCTTGTCCTTGTCCACCGAGATGCCGATGTACCAGTCCAGGCCGGACAGGCCCTTGACCGGAGAGAAACTGAGGATCCGGGTGTTGCCGTGCAGCTCGGCCTCGCTGAAGCCGCTGCCGATCTTCGGCGTGTTGCGTGGGTAGACGTCGCTGAGGCTCTTCATGACCTGGTCCTTGTCCGGATGGACGAGGATCTTGCCGTCGCCGCTGACCAGGAAGGCGTAGCCCATGCCGCCGAAGTCCAGCGAGTTGATGATCTTCACCACCGTCTGCAGGCTGAGGTCGCCGCCGACCACGCCGAATGGCTGGCCGCCCTGGCGCGCCGGGCTGGCGATGGTCAGTACCAGCTCGTGGATGGCCGGCTCCATGTAGGGTTCGGTGAGGGTGGTCTGGCCGGCGCTGGTGGCGGCGTTGTACCAGGGGCGGCGGCGCGGGTCGTAGTCGGCCGGCAGGTCGCTGGTGGGGCGCGCGGTGTAGGTGCCGTCGGTCTGCCCCAGGTAGGTGAAGAGGAAGGTCGAGCCCAGCAGCGGCTGTTCCAGCAGGGCCTGGGTGGTCTCCGGGCTGTGGTCGCGGGCCAGGGTCTGGGCCAGGTTCTCGATCAGCAGGATGCGCCCGCTCAGCCAGTTCTGCACGTTGCTGGCGGTGATCTCGCCCATTTCGTGCAGGTAGTCCTCCAGGTCCTCGCGGATCGAGGCACGCTGCAGGGAGTCGTTGTAGAGGGTGAACAGGGAGAAGGTCGCGATCACCACCAGCGCGGCGGCGAGCAGGATCTTGTGGCTGAACTTGAGACTTTTGATCATGGTTTCTTGCATCCGGGAGGCGCGGGCGCGCTGTCGTGAACAGCCCCAGTTGGATCGCAACTGCAAGGCTTGCCGTGTCTGTCGGCGGCAAGTCCGGAAGCTTTAGCGCAACGGATGAATGGTTTCACCGAATGCGACCTGGAGAACGAAAAAAAGCGCCCGTGGGCGCTTTTCGTCGGCAGGGCGGATAACCGCATCGCGGTTGTCCGCCGGTTCGGCGACGAGACCGGCCGGTCTCAGATCTTGAAGCTGTCCACCAGTTGGCGCAGGCGCCCGGCCTGGGTTTCCAGCTCGCCACAGGCGCGCAGGGTGGCCTGGAGGTTCTCCACGCCTTCCTGGTTGAGGGTGTTGATCTCGGTGATGTCCATGTTCAGCGAGTCGACCACCGCGGTCTGCTCCTCGGTGGCGGTGGCCACCGACTGGTTCATCCCGTCGATCTCGCCGATCCGCCGGGTCACGCTGCTCAGGCTTTCGCCGGCACGGTTGGCGATCTCCACGCTCTCCAGGCTGTAGCGCTGGCTCTCGGTCATGGTGGCCACCGCCTCGCGGGCGCCGACTTGCAGCTCTTCGATCATCTTCTGGATCTGCTGGGCCGACTCCTGGGCGCGATGGGCCAGGTTGCGCACCTCGTCGGCGACCACTGCGAAGCCGCGTCCGGCCTCGCCGGCGCGCGCGGCTTCGATGGCGGCGTTGAGGGCGAGCAGGTTGGTCTGCTCGGAGATGCCCTTGATCACTTCGAGGATCTGGCCGATGTTCACCGTGCGGCTGTTGAGGGCCTCGATGTTGGCGCAGGAGGCGCTGATCTTCTCGGAAAGCTCGTTCATCGCGCGGATGGTCTGCTCGACCACCTGTTTGCCGTCCTCGGCCTGGTGGTTGGCGTCGGACGCATGGTGCGAGGCATCGGCGGCGTTGCGGGCGATTTCCTGGGCGGCGGCGCCGAGTTCGTTGATCGCCGCGGCGACGCTGTTGGTGCGGTTGGACTGCTCGTCGGAGTTGGCCATCGAAGAGTTCGAGGCGTTCACCACCAGTTGCGAGACGTCGTGCAGTTTGTGCGCGGTCCCGGCGACTTCCCGGATCGAGCGATGGATACGCTCGACGAACTGGTTGAAGGCATCGCCGAGCACTCCGAATTCATCGCGGCTGGTCACGGCGAGGCGCTTGGTCAGGTCGCCCTCGCCCTGGGCGATGTCCTGCATGGCACGGCCCATCAGGTGCAGCGGCTGCATCAGCAGGCGGATCAGCAGGCCGAGCAGGACCAGGATGGCGACGATGGAGATCAGCGCGGCGGCGATGGCCGAGACGCGGAACTTGCTGAGCATGGCGTAGGCCTTGTCCTTGTCGATGGACAGCGCCAGGTACCAGGTCACCGAAGGCAGGCCCTTGATAGGGGTAAAGGCGAGGATGCGGGTATGCCCGTGCAATTCGGCCTCGCTGAAACCGGTGGCGATCTTCGGCGTGTTCTGCGGGTAGACCTCGCTCAGGGTCTTCATCACCTGCTCTTTGTCCGGGTGCACCAGGATCTTGCCGTCGCCGCTGACCAGGAAGGCGTAGCCCATGCCGCTGAAGTCCAGCGAATTGATGATCTGCACCAGGGTCTTCAGGCTGAGGTCGCCGCCTACCACGCCGAGGGTGTTGCCAGCGGCCTTCACCGGTGTCGCCGCGGTGATGATCAATTCCTGGGTGGCGGCGTCGACGTAGGGTTCGGTCAGGGTCAGGCCGCCGGCCGCCACGGCGTCCTTGTACCAGGGCCGGCTGCGCGGATCGTAGCCGGCCGGCATCGGGCTGTCCGGACGCATGGTGAAGACGCCGTCCTGCTGGCCGAGGTAGGTGAAGCTGAAGGTCGAGGTCAGGGCCGGCTGTTCGAGCAGGGCGCTGACGGTTTCCGGGCTGTGGTCGCGGGCCAGGGTCTGGGCGGTCTGCTCGACCAGCAGCAGACGGCCGCCGAGCCAGTTCTGAATGTTGCTGGAAGTCACGTCACCCATTTCCCGCAGGTAGCTTTCGAGGTCCTCGCGGATCGCGTTGCGCTGCAGGTAATCGTTGTAGAGGGTGAACAGTGCGAAAGCGGCGAACACCACGAGGGAGGCCGCGAGGAGGATCTTGTGGCTGAACTTCAGACTTTTGATCATGTTGTATTGCGTCCAGGAGTATGTAGCGCCAGTCTTTGACCAGACCCCTGCGACCGTTCCGCGGGCGCAGGGGCTTTCCGTACGCCTTGCAGCGTCGGGCGGGTCGCGCGGGTGGGTAGTCCGTCGACCCAGGCACGGCCTTGTGCCACGAAGCCACGGTTCCCTGGGTGGCTCCGAAGAATGCGTGATACGGATACGATGGCGATTTTTCCTGTCTCAGCAAGGCCCGAAGGTCTTCGCTGAAGCTGGACGGCCAGATCGGGTCGATGCGCTGGCCCGACGCCCTTCGCGGGAACCCGCGCATATTGGTACGCGGGTTCCGCTGGAAGCCCCGTTGCACAAGGGCTTTCCCTTACTGTCGGCACAGCGTGCCGGAGCTTTAGTCCCGAGGATGAATGGATGTCGCAAGCGAATGAGTTGTTGATCGGCGCTGGCCCCGATGGCCAGCCGGTAGGACAGGCCTGGCGCCTGGCCAACCGTCATGGATTGATCGCCGGCGCCACCGGTACCGGCAAGACGGTGACCTTGCAGCACCTCGCCGAATCCTTCAGCGATGCCGGTGTCGCGGTGTTCGCCGCCGACATCAAGGGCGACCTGTGCGGCATCGCCGCGCCGGGCAACCCGCAGGGCAAGGTCGCCGAACGTATCGCCAGCATGCCGTGGCTGAACTACCAGCCGAAGGCCTACCCGACCACGCTCTGGGACATCGCCGGGAAGACCGGCCACCCGTTGCGCACCACCATCAGCGAGATGGGCCCGCTGCTGCTGGCCAACCTCCTGGAGTTGACCGATAGCCAGCAGGCCGCGCTGTTCGCCGCCTTCCAGGTGGCCGACCGGGAAGGCCTGCTGCTGCTCGACCTGAAGGACCTGAAGGCGCTGCTCAACCATCTGAAGGACAATCCGGAAATCCTTGGCGAGGACCGGGCGCTGTTCACTGGCGCTTCCGGGCAGGCGCTGCTGCGCCGCCTGGCCACTCTGGAGCAGCAGGGCGCCGAGGCCTTCTTCGGCGAGCCTGCCCTGCAACTGGAAGACATCCTCCGCCCCGAGCCGGACGGGCGCGGGCGCATCCACCTGCTCGACGCCAGCCGCCTGGTGCACGAGGCGCCGAAGGTCTACGCGACTTTCCTGCTCTGGCTGTTGGCCGAGCTGTTCGAGCAACTGCCGGAGCGCGGCGATGCCGACAAGCCGGTGCTGGCACTGTTCTTCGACGAGGCCCACCTGCTGTTCAACGGCACGCCGAAAGCCTTGCGCGACCGCCTGGAACAGGTGGTCCGGCTGATCCGCTCGAAAGGCGTCGGGGTGTACTTCGTCACCCAGTCGCCGGGCGACCTACCGGACGATGTCCTGGCCCAGCTCGGCCTGCGTATCCAGCATGGCCTGCGCGCCTTCACCGCCAAGGAGCAGAAATCGCTGCGCGCGGTGGCCGACGGTTTCCGCCCGAACCCGGTGTTCGACACCCTGGGGGTGCTGACCGAACTGGGTATCGGCGAGGCGTTGGTCGGCACCCTGGAGGAAAAGGGCACGCCGGCCATGGTCCAGCGCGTCGCGGTGGCGCCGCCCTATTCGCGGATCGGCCCGCTGAGCGACAGCGAGCGCGCTGAACTGGTCCAGCGGTCGCCGTTGAAGGGTCGCTACGACCAGCCGATCGATCGCGAGTCGGCCTACGAGGTGCTGGCGAACAAGGCGGGCGCCAAGCCCGAGGTCCAGGGCCAGGCGACTGCTCAGCAGGAAAGCTCGTCCGGCGTCGGCGGCATGGCCGGGCAGATTCTCGGCAGCCTGCTGTCTAATTCGACGGTGAAGAGCGCCATGCGCCAGGCGGCCAACCAGTTGAGCCGGGAGCTGGTGCGTGGCCTGCTCGGCTCGTTGATGGGCGGGAAGAAGCGGCGCTGAGCGCCAGGCCATGAAAAAGGCGCCCGCGGGCGCCTTTTTCATGGGGGCTGGATGATCGCCGGCTAACCGCTTCGCGGTTAGCCGGCCTGTGGGACGGACGGGCTCAGATCTTGAAGCTGTCCACCAGGTGCCGCAGGCGCCCGGCCTGGGTTTCCAGCTCGCCGCAGGCGCGCAGGGTGGCCTGGAGGTTCTCCACGCCTTCCTGGTTGAGGGTGTTGATCTCGGTGATGTCCATGTTCAGCGAGTCGACCACCGCGGTCTGTTCCTCGGTGGCAGTGGCCACCGACTGGTTCATGCTGTCGATCTCGCCGATCCGGCTGGTCACGCTACCCAGGCGTTCGCCGGCACGGTTGGCGATCTCCACGCTCTCCAGGCTGTAACGCTGGCTTTCGGTCATGGTGGCCACCGCCTCGCGGGCGCCGATCTGAAGTTCCTCGATCATCTTCTGGATCTGCTGGGCCGACTCCTGGGCACGGTGGGCCAGGTTGCGCACCTCGTCGGCGACCACCGCGAAGCCGCGTCCGGCCTCGCCGGCGCGCGCGGCTTCGATGGCGGCGTTGAGGGCGAGCAGGTTGGTCTGCTCGGAGATGCCCTTGATCACTTCGAGGATCTGGCCGATGTTCACCGTGCGGCTGTTGAGGGCCTCGATGTTGGCACAGGAGGCGCTGATCTTCTCGGAAAGCTCGTTCATCGCGCGGATGGTCTGCTCGACCACCTGCTTGCCGTCTTCGGCCTGGTGGTTGGCGTCGGAGGCGTGGTGCGAGGCATCGGCGGCGTTGCGGGCGATTTCCTGGGCGGCGGCGCCGAGTTCGTTGATCGCTGCTGCGACGCTGTTGGTGCGGTTGGACTGCTCGTCGGAGTTGGCCATCGAGGAGTTCGAGGCGTTCACCACCAGTTGCGCCACATCGTGCAGTTGGCGAGCGGTGCCGGCGACCTCGCGGATCGATTCGTGGATACGCTCGACGAAGCGGTTGAAGGCATTGGCCAACGTACCGAATTCATCGTTGCTGGTGACCTTCAGGCGCTTGGTCAGGTCGCCTTCGCCCTGGGCGATGTCCTGCATGGCGCGGCCCATGTCGGTGAGCGGTTGCATCAGTACGCGGATCAGCATGCCGAGGAGAAGCATGATGCCGACCACCGCGATTAGCGTGGCGACGATCGCCGAAGTGCGGAATTCGCTGAGCATCGAATAGGCGGTGTCGCGGTCGAGGACCAGGGCGACGTACCAGGTCACGCCGGGCAGTCCCTTCACCGGGGTGAAGGAAACGAACTGGCTGCGACCGTCGAGTTCCACCTCGTGGACCCCGGGGACGATGTTCGGTGCGCCTTTGGGATAGACTTCGGCGAGGGTCTTCAGGACCAGCCCGGAGTCGGGGTGGAGGAGGATCTTGCCGGCGTCGCTGACCAGGAAGGCGTAGCCGGCACCGTCGAACTTCAGGGAATTGAGGATCGCGGTCAGGGTCTCCAGCTTCATGTCGCCGGCGGCGACGCCCAGCAGTTGACCGGCGTGCCGCACCGGCAGCGACATGGCGAGGATCTGCTCGCCGGTGCCGGCATCGACGAAAGGTTCGGTGACGATCAGCCGGTCGGCCGCCAGCGCGTCCTTGTACCAGGCGCGGGTACGTGGGTCGTAACCTTCCGGCATGGCGTCGTAGGGGCGCATGGTGAAGGTGCCGCTGGCCGCCTCGCCAAGATAGACCGACGCGAAATTGCGGCTGAAGACGGGCTGTTCCAGTTGCCTTGCGATATTCGCCTCGTCGGGCTGGTCGAGCAGCGCCAGTTGCGAGGCCAGGCCTTCCACCAGGTGCATGCGGCCTTCCAGCCAGCTCTGGATGTTGCTGGCGGTCAGGGTGCCGATTTCCCCGAGGTAGTTTTCCGTGTCCGTGCGCACGGCCTCGCGCTGTCGGTAATCGTTGTAGAGGATGAAGCAGCTGAAGGCGAAAACTACCACCAGCGCGGCGGCGAGAAGGATTTTCTTGGCAAACGACAGCGAGCGAAGCATGAGCGATGCGTCCTGGCAAAAGCCTCAAGAAGGGCGGGGAGCCCAGGCCACCAGGTAGGGAGCTTGCGGGGGAAAGCCATGATCCAGCGCCTGAACGGCAGGCTTTGTAGCACAGTGCCATTACAAAGGCAAAATAGTGGCGCCATGAAAATGGCGCCACTATGGGAAGCGACCGGGAAAGCGCTCGCGTCAGTTCGCTGTCGGAGCCAGCCCGCCGACTTTTTCGCCGACTCCGTCGAAGAAGGCTTTCAGCCCGCCGACGATACCACTGTCCGTGGGACTCAATACGGCAATCAGAGCCACCGCGATCAAACCTGCGATAACCGCGTATTCGATGGCATTTGCCCCTTCTTCGTCCGCCAGGAATGCGCGAAGTTTGCAATACACGAGCAGAGTCAGGTTCTTCATTCTTGTTTGCTCCTCGAACGCGGCAATCACCGAGACAGAGCCCTGCCTCCACGCTGAGGCTAGGCCGATGATGGCGTTTTGCAACAACTAAATGGCATTAGTAGGAGTGGATTAGTCGCAAGGTTATATGGCGAGTTACAAGGCTTGGACTACATCTAATGACAAATTGACATTGATTATCCCAAGTCTAGATTCAGGCCTATCGCCGCATGGTCGAAGTTATGAACTTTGGTTCTTGAATAACGACTGTCTCCAGTCGATAACCCAATGTACCTGCCATGGAAAGCCAGTCCCGGAGTATGGCCATGACACGGACAGCAAGACGCCACTTTTTCTTTTTCGTTCATCGGCGATCGCCGGTGATTTTCCGTTCATCGACCTGTCCGGACGCATAGCAGGGGTCTGCCCATGAATAGCAAGGTGCTGATGGCCCTGGCCGGCCTGCTGCTGCTCGGTGCGGTGTTGCTCGGATACCTCGGCGTATCCATCGGCCGCGCGCCATCGAACGCGCACGCTCCATCCGTGGCGCCGGCTTCGGCGACGGTGGACGCTTCGCTGGAAAAGCTCGAACGCAAGCCGGTGCTGGTGGCCAGTCGCGATCTCCCGGCGCTGGCGGTGATCGGCAAGGACGACCTGAGCGTCGAGCTGTTGCGGACCGCACCGGTCGGTAGCTACGACAGGCCCGAGGCGTTGCTCGGCAAGCGGGTCTGGGTCGCGGTGCCGGCCGGCAGCATTCTTTCCGCCGCGACCCTCGAACCCGGCGGTCCGCTGGCCCGGACCATCCGTCCGGACGAGCGGGCGATGGCGATCGCTGTGGACGAAGTGGTCGGCGGCGGCGGCTTCGTCCTGCCCGGCGACTATGTCGACGTGATGCTCTTCGTGCGTGACGAGCGGGACGGCGAATCGACCCCGCTGGCGCAACTGGTGTTGCCCGGCGTCCGGGTACTGACCTACGGCGAGCGGATCGCCGTGGGCAGCGATGGACAGGACCGCTCGAACCAGGAAAAGGACCCGCGTCCGCCGCGTACCGCGGTGCTGGCGGTACCGGAGGACGGCGTGGCGCGGCTGATGCTGGCGAGCCAGGCCGGTTCGCTGCGCCTGGCCATCCGCAGCAAGGACGAAGAACTCTACCGCAGGGAGCAGGAAGGCGCGCTGCTGCAAGCGTCGCTGGGCGCGCCGAGCGCGGCGCTGAGTCTCGACCAACTGCTGGAGCGCCGCAAACCGACGGCGCCGAGCGTGCGCAGCGCGGCTCCGCGCGTGCCGGTGGCCAACGGGGTCACGGTCTACCGTGGCAGCGCCATGACCCATGAAGTGCCTTGAGGGGAGCCGGCATATGCATCGGAGCACCGGGATAGGCGTGTCGCGCTGGCTGGGAGGGCTGCTGGGGGTGGCGTTGGCGCTGCCGGCACTGGCTTTGCCGCAGGGCTGCATCGAGTTGCTGGCGCAGGCGCCGCGGGTCGACGTCGTCCAGGGACAACAGCGTGACCTGCGCCTGGCGGTGCCGATCGAACGGCTGGCCATCGGCGATCCGAAGATCGCCGACGTACAGTTGCTGGATCGTCGCGGCTTCCTGGTCACCGGTAAGGAACAGGGCTCCACCAGCCTGCTGATCTGGACCGGCTGCAGTCCCGAGCCGTTGCGCAGCCTGGTGGAGGTCGAGGGACGCGGTAGCGTCGATACCCGCGGTGCTCCAGCGTTCACCGTCGGCGCCGCAGAGGAGCTGCCGAACCAGGTGCAGACCGATATCCGCTTCGTCGAGGTCAGCCGCAGCAAGCTGAAGCAGGCCAGCACCTCGTTCGTCCGCCGCGGCGGCAACCTCTGGGTGCTCGGTGCGCCGGGCAGCCTCGGCGACATCAAGGTCAATGCCGACGGCAGCGGCCTGGGCGGCACCTTCGGCACCGGCAGCTCGGGATTCAACCTGATCTTCGGCGGCGGCAAGTGGTTGAGCTTCATGAATGCCCTGGAGGGCAGCGGCTTCGCCTATACCCTGGCGCGCCCGAGCCTGGTGGCGATGAGCGGGCAGAGCGCGTCGTTCCTCGCCGGCGGCGAGTTTCCGATCCCGGTGCCGAACGGCACCAACGACAACGTCACCATCGAATACAAGGAGTTCGGCATCCGCCTGACCCTCACCCCGACGGTGATGAACAACCGCCGCATTGCTCTCAAGGTGGCGCCGGAGGTCAGCGAACTGGACTACAGCGCCGGCATCCAGAGCGGCGGGGTGGCGGTGCCGGCGCTGCGCGTCCGGCGCACCGACACCAGCGTGATGCTGGCCGACGGCGAGAGTTTCGTGATCAGCGGGCTGACCAGCAGCAACTCGGTGAGCAACGTCGACAAGTTTCCCTGGCTGGGCGACATCCCGATCCTCGGTGCGTTCTTCCGCTCGACCAAGCTGGACAAGGACGACCGCGAGCTGCTGATGATCGTCACCCCGCACCTGGTCCAGCCGCTGGCCGCCGACGCACAGTTGCCGGACCTGCCCGGCGAGGGCCTGCGGCACTACGATCCGGGGTTCTCGCGCCTGTACTTCCTCGAGCGCGGCGAGTACGACGGCCAGCAGAACGACACCGGTCTGTCGGATTAGGAGGCGCGCATGAACCAGAACTTCGTGGCGCTGACCCAGCATCCCGGCGAACTCGACTGGTTGCAGAACAGCCTGGCGTCCGCCGGCCAGGTGGTTCCGGCAGGCAGCGCCAGCCTGGAGGAGCTGCTGGCGCTGCTCGACGTCACCGCCGCCGGGGTGCTGTTCATCAGCCTCGGCAAAAGCAACCTGGTGTCCCAGGGTGCGCTGGTCGAGGGATTGGTATCGGCGCGGCCGATGCTCTCGGTGGTGGCCATCGGCGACGGCCTGGACAACCAGTTGGTGCTGGCGGCGATGCGCGCCGGCGCGCGCGACTTCATCACCTACGGCGCCCGCGCCAGCGAGCTGACCGGGCTGATCCGGCGCCTCGGCGGACGCCTGCCCAGCGTGCCGGTGAGCGCGGCGCGCCAGGGCGAGCTGCTGACCCTGGTCAGCGCCCGACCGGACGCCGACGGCGCCTTCGTCGCCTTGCACCTGGCCAAGGCGTTGCAGGAGCAGACGCCGAACCAGGTCCTGCTGCTGGACGTCGGCCAGCCCACCGGCGAGGCGCTGGCGATCCTCGGCCTGGACTCGGCCTTCACCTTCAGCGATGCCTTGCGCAACCTGCGGCGCCTCGACCAGACCCTGATCGACAGCGCCTTCACCCGCCTCGACAGCGGCCTGCGGATACTCAGCCTGACCGACGAGCCCGGCGTGCTGGAGCGAGTCACCACCGCCGAACTCTATCTGTTGCTGGGCAACCTGCGCGGGGCGTTCAGCCATGTGGTGGTCAACCTCACCGGGCTGCCCGAGGGCGAGCTGAGCAACCAGTTGCTGGTGCAGGCCAACCGCGTGCTGTGGATGGTCGACCAGAGCGTACCGTCCTGCAAGAAGGGCCTGGAGCGCCTGCGCCGCCTGCGCGAGCGCAACCTGCCGTTGCCCTCCATCGAGTTGCTGATCGAGCGCTACCTGCCCAATGTGGCGCCGGACCAGCAGGCCCTGAGCCGGATGTTCGACCTCGATCTGTTCGGTGTCCTGCCGTTGTCCCCGGAATCGCGCCTGCGCGCGAAGAACCTCGGCAAGAGCCTGTTCGAGGTGGCGCCGCGCGACCCATTGGCGGCCAAGCTGCGGCAACTGGCGGACAGCCTGTGCGTGACACGCGGCGAGCGCCGTTCGCTGCTGTCCTGGCTCGGCCGGGCCAAGGCGGCGCTGCTATGAGCACGGGATTCGGCGCGCGTCCTGACGGCGGTGCCTTCCACTACCGCCAGGAGCAGGACATCCAGGCGCTGAAGCTGCGCCTGCACCGCTACATCATCGACGAGATCGACGAAGACGGCATGAACCTGCTGGAGGGCGCGCGCTCCGCCGTGGTCCAGTACGTCTCGGAAAAGGTCTGCGAATACGGCTCGCGCCATCAACTGGCGATCTCCCGCTACGAACTGGACCGCCTGGCCGAAGAGGTGGTCGACGAACTCACCGGCTTCGGCCCGCTGGAGATCCTCCTGCGCGATCCCGGCGTCTCGGAAATCCTCGTCAACGGGCCGGGCCGGGTGTTCGTCGAGCGGGAAGGGCGGCTCTACCAGAGCGACCTGCGCTTCATCGACGACCACCATGTGCTGCGGGTGATCCAGCGTATCCTCGCGCCCCTCGGCCGACGCCTGGACGAGTCCAGCCCGATGGTCGACGCGCGCCTGCCGGACGGCAGCCGGGTCAACGCGATCATTCCCCCAGTGGCGCTGGACGGGCCGTGCATCTCGATCCGCAAGTTCAGCCAGGAGCTGCTGCGCAGTGCCGACCTGCTGGCCTACCAGAGCGTCGACGAAGCCTTGCTCGAGTTCCTCCGCCAGGCGGTCTCGCGCCGCTGCAACATCCTCATCAGCGGCGGCACCGGCACCGGCAAGACCACCTTGCTCAACGTCATCAGCGGCTTCATCGACGAACGCGAGCGGATCGTCACCATCGAGGACACCGCCGAGCTGCAACTCGGCCACGACCACGTGGTGCGCCTGGAGACCCGTCCGCCGAACGCCGAGGGCTACGGCGAGGTGACCGCCCGCGACCTGATCCGCAACGCCCTGCGGATGCGCCCGGACCGGATCATCCTCGGCGAGATCCGCGGCGTCGAGGTACTCGACGTGCTGCAGGCGATGAACACCGGCCACGACGGCTCGATGAGCACGGTGCATGCCAACTCGGCGATGGATTCGCTGCTGCGCATGGAGATGCTGGTCGGCCTGACCGGCAACAGGCTGCCGGAGCAGACCTTGCGCCTGATGATCTGCGCCGCGCTGGACGTGGTGGTGCAGATCACCCGCCTGGCCAGCGGTCGGCGTTGCATCAGCGAAGTGCTGGAGGTGCTGGAGGTGCGCGACGGCGTGTACGTCACCAATACCCTGTTCAGTCTCGACCGGCGCGGTAGCGGGCAGTTCGTCCGCCAGGCCGCGCCGGTCGGGCAGAAATTCCGCCAGGCGCTGCTGTGAACGGCGCGCAACTGCTGGTGCTGTTCAGCGGCGTGCTGGCTTTCGCCGCGCTGGCCCTGGCGTTCATGGGCTGGCGCGCCGGGCGCAACGAACTGGTGGTTGAACGGCTGCTGGGACGCCAGGAGGCGGTCGCGGTGCGGCCGCGCAGCAGTCACTGGCTGGCTCGCCAGATGCGTCGCGCCGGTATCCAGCGCCCGCGCCCGTGGTTGTTCGGGGCGGCAGTGCTCGCGCTGCTGCTGGTCTGGAGCGGATTGGGCCTGTTCGGCACCATCGGCGCGCTAGGCGGCCTGCTACTGGCGGCGTTGTCCTGCCGCGTCGCCCTGGGCATGCTCTACCAGCGCCGCCTGAAGCGAATGATCCGGCAGATGCCGCGTTTCCTCGACCAGGTGGTGCGCAGCCTGCACGCCGGGCGCACGCTGGGCGACGCGCTGATGCAGGCAGTGGAGAATGCCGAGGAGCCGCTGCGCGACATCTTCACCCTGGCGCGCAACCACGTGCTTCTCGGCATCCACCTGCCGGAGGCGTTGCAGGAAGTCGCCGAACTCTACGAGGTTGAGGAGCTGCGCATCCTCGCCCTGGGCGTCTCGGTCAACCACCGTTATGGCGGCAATACCAGCGACCTGCTGGACAGCATCGTCAAGCTCATCCACGAGCGCGAGAAGCTCAGCCGGCAGTTGCACGCGATGACCGGCGAGACACGGATCAGCGCCTATGTCCTGGCCGGCGTGCCGAGCGCCCTGGGCGGCTACATCCTGGCGAGCAACCCGGGCTATCTGCTGAACATGTGGGCCGACGGCACCGGGCGTTTCCTGCTGCTGGCCTCGCTCGGGCTGCAACTGCTCGGCTGCTATGCGCTGTGGCGCATGCTCAAGAGCGTCTAGGAGGTGGCCATGCAGGCACAGTGGCTGATTTTCGCGGCGCTCCTGATGGCGGTCGGCGGTGCCTTGTTGCTGTTGCTCCAGGCGCGCAACGGCAGCCGCGAGCAGCGCCTGATCGAGAGGCGCCTGGGAGCGCTGGCCAACCCTGGCGGCTCGACCAGGTGGCTGGCCGGCATGACCGAGCGGATGGACGACAGCTTCTGGGTGCGGCGCCTGCAACTGATGGACAGCGAGGCCCGCCAGTTGCTGCAACAGGCCGGCTGGCACGAGAGTCGCTACCGGACCCTGTACCTGATCTCGGTGTTCCTCACGCCGCTGCTGTTCGTTCTCCTGGTCTTGCTGGTCAAGCTGCTGCGCGCCGAGAGCGAGGCGTCCTACGCGGTGCCGCTGCTGTTCGCCGCCGGCATCGGTTTCCTCCTGCCCAAGCAGGTGCTCAAGCACTTCGCCAAGGCGCGCCGGGCGCTGATCGCCGACGAGATGATCCTGTTCGTGCAACTGATCCGCATCCTCTTCGACGCCGGCCTGACCGTGGAGCAGACGCTGCGCGTGGTCTGCCTGGAAGGCCGCGGGATCACCCCGCAACTGGCCCGCGAGCTGGACCTGGCGCTGACCCGTGCCGACAACGGCATCGACCTGGCGGAAGAGCTGGAGGCGCTTGCCCGGCGCCTGCAGGTGGACCCGCTGAACGACTGCTGCGGCGTGCTACGGCAGATGTTGCGCCAGGGCGGCAGTGCGCGCAGCACCCTGCTGACGCTCAAGCAACTGTTCGAAGACCGGCGCCTGACCACCTTGCAGGAACGCATCGGCAAGCTGTCGGCGAAGATGAGCCTGGTGATGATGGTGCTGCTGTTCCCGGCGCTGCTGATCGTCCTCGCCGGTCCGGGCGTCATTGCCATCACCAAGGCCTTGGGAGGACTGGGATGAAAGCACTGATCGGCATCGGCCTGTGCGCCGCCCTGCTCGGCGGTTGCGCCGCGCTGCCGGGGCGGGACGGCCCACGGGAGTGTTCGCAGCAGCTCGGCCAGGAGCAGGAACTGCAGATGAACATGGTCCGCGACATGATCCGCGAGGGCCGCCTGCATGCGGCCCTGGCCAACCTGGAAAGCATGCCGCCGGGGTTGCTCGACGTGCGCGAGGAAAGGGCGCTGATCCTGCGCCGGATCGGCGACCCGCGGGCCAGGGCCGAGTACCAGGCCCTGCTGGAAACCTGCAAGGCACCCGAGGCGCACCACGGCCTCGGCCTGCTCGCCCTGCGCAATGGCGACAGCGCCCGGGCGGTCCTCGAGCTGCGCGAGGCGGCGCGCCTGCGGCCGACCGAGAGCCGCTTCCGCAACGACCTGGGGGTCGCCCTGCTCAAGCGCGGCGACCGTGTCGGCGCGCGCTTCGAATTCATCACTGCGCTGGAGTTGCAGCAGGGTGGCAAGCTGCCGGCGACCAACCTGCTCGGCCTGCTGTACCTGCAAGGCGACCGGGAAGATGCGCAGCGCCTCATCGAGCGTTTGCAGCTGGATGCCCGGGACATCCGCGCGGCCGAGGCGCGGGCGCGCAGCTGGGGTGCCGTACCGACACCCGGCGCGGCGCCGGCAAGCGACGACCCGCTGGCGGAACTGCCGGCGGAGGCGAATATGCATACCGCGATGGCCAACGAGGCGCCCTGAGCCGGCGCCGGAGAGGTGAACCATGCACGAGCGAATCCTGTTCGGCGTCTTGCTGCTCCTGTCCGGCACGGCCTGGGCCGCGGACACGCCGGCGGTCCGTCCTGCCGCGCCAGCGACGGCCGAACCGCAGACCGCCACCCGCGCCTGGCTGGCCATCCAGGCGAGCGGCCGGGCCGCCAGCCCGGTTCGGCAAAGCGCGACCGCCGCCGAGCGCCAGCGTGCCTACCAGCGCTACCTGAAAAGCTATGAGCACGAGATTCCCGAGTACCTGCTGGAAGATCGCGGCTTCGGCGAGAGCAAGAACTGACGGTTCCTGGCGGAGGGGCAGGGCATGAACGGATGGCCTGCAAGACAGCGCGGGGCGATCGGCATCCTGGCGGCGACCACCCTGCTGCTGGCCTTGATCTGCCTGTTGCTGGTGGTGGATACCGGGCGGCTCTACCTGGAGCAGCGCAACCTGCAGCGAGTGGCGGACGTGGCGGCGCTGGAGAGTGCCTCCCAGGGAGCCTTGTGCGGCGACCAGAGTTCTGCCCAGGCGACGTCTTTCGCCAAGGCCAGCGCGATGCTCAACGGGTTCGATGCGGACGCCGCCGGCTCCAGCCTGTCGGCGGAGGTCGGCGGCGTGCTGAGTGCCGGCGGCCTGCGCAGTTTCATAGCCAGCGCGTCGAACGCGGCTGCCGCCAACGAGGCGGTGCATGTCGAGGTGACCAAGAGCGTTCCCGGCAGCCTGGTCGCCAACCTCGGGGGACTGTTCGGCGGCGGCAATGCCAACGTCGATCTCCGCGCAGAGGCTGTGGCGCGACGCCTGCCGAACGCCACGATTTCCGCAGGCACGGGGCTGGCGAGCGTGAACAGTGGCCAATCGGCGTTGCTCAACCCCATCCTGAGCGGATTGCTGGGCACCCACATCGATCTCTCGGCGGCGGCCTACAACGGTATCGCCGACGCGAAGCTCAGTGTGCTGGACATTCTCGGCGCGGATGGAATGGGCTTGATCGGGGTCGATACCAGCCTGGGGACCATCGAACAGTTGTTGAATACCAACGTCGGCTTGCAGCAGGTACTCGCCGCCAGCGTGAACGTCCTGGCGAAGAACGGCGTAGCCTCGGTCGAGGCCCTGAGAGCGCAATTGGTGGGGGTAAAGTCGGCCACGTTGAAACTGGGAGACTTGCTGGGGCTGAGCGCCGGCGAGGTGAACAGCATGTCGCAGCTGGATACGGCGATCAATGCGCTGGATCTCATCATGGCGGTTGCCCAGGTCGCCAACAAGAATTCCGCGGTCGCCGTGAACCTGGGTATCCCTGGATTGGCCAATGCACGGCTCACGGTCGTAGAGCCGAAGAGGATCGTCTCCGGGCCGCCAGGGCAGGATGAGAGCGGTGCCTGGCGCACGGAGGTGCGCCAGTCCCAGGTACGACTTACGGCGGACATCGATTCCGGGTTCCTGTCCATTCTCGCCACCACGAAACTGCAACTGGCCATCGAAGGCGCGTCGGGAGCCGTCTGGCTGAAAAGCATGGCCTGTACCCGCCCGGATACCGCGTTGGACTTCGGTTGGAGAAGCAGTGGAGCGACGATAAAGATCGGCAGTCCGGCCAACATCGATCAGGTCGGCTCGATTCTGGTGCTTGGCGGCTTGGTGCGATTGGATCTCAAGCTCGATACCTCGATCGCCGGCAGCTCGGGCGATACGCGATTCAACGTGAAAGCCGACGGTTCCGATCTCGTCCAGAGCCGCAGGTTGCCGGAAAGCGGCTTTCTCGCCAGTACCCTGAAAACCAGCATCAACGTCAATCCCGTGGTGCTCGGACTGTGCTTGCCTTTGCTGTGCGGCTCGACGGCGCTCACCGACCTCATCGTGAATTCCGTGGTGGCACCTCTGGTCGATGGGCTGCTGACGCCGATCCTGAATCTGGTCCTGCCCTTGCTGGGGGTACAACTTGGATACATCGACGCGGAGATTCTGAAGGTCGATGTCGGCAGGGCGGAACTGCTGATCTAGCAGGCCCGCCGGGCCATCGCGCCTGTCAGTGCACCACCGCTCCGCTGCCCTGCTGCATCGCCGCAGGCGACAGGGCCAGCGCCAACTGGGTGCGGTTGTGCATATGCATCAGGCGCAGCACCTGGGAGACGTACAGCTTCACCGTGTTCTCGGTGATGCCCAGCTCGTAGGCTATCTGGTAGTTGGTCAGGCCCTTGCTCACCAGCCGCGCCACCGCCTGCTGGCGGGGCGACAGCTTGCCGAACAGCGGATTGCTCGGGGACACCTGGCTTTCCGCGACCGGCGTCGGCGGCGCGGACGGCTGGCTGTCTTCGCTCCTGAGGGCGCTCGGCTGGCTGTTGCCGTGTACCTCGTACTTGATCTTGTGGATGTCGCGGTAGATCGAGTTCAGCGATTCGGCGAGGTATTCCAGGCGCTGGTTGACGTGGCTCAGGCTCAACTGGCTGCGGACGCGCTCGTGCAGGCGGCTCTCCAGGCGTTCGAGGCCATGCAGCAGTTCCTGCGGCGCCACCGGTTTCTGGTAGTAGTCGGCGGCGCCGACCCGCATGGCCTCGATCACTTCCTGGCGGCCATCGTGACCGGTGAGGATGATCGATTCGAAGAACCTGCCGTTGCCGGCGACTTCCTTGAGGCTCTCGATCAGGCGGATACCGTTGTCCTGCCCCAGGTAGAGGTCGCAGATGACCAGGCCGATGTTCGGGTCGGCCTGGAAGCTGGCGATCGCCGACTCCCGGTGGGTGCTGGTTACGCAACGGTAGCCACTGTTTTCCAGCAGTTCGCGGAGTTCCGAGGTCACCTGGGGTTCATCATCGATGATCAAGACGCTGAAATGCCGCGAGGCCGGTTTGTCCATGGTCATACGCTCCATTTGCTTATTTTGTTTTTAACAGGGGACGTGCATTGGAATGCAGCCATACCGAATGGTATTAGCCATAAGCATATAGTCGCTAAGTGAGGTCTTCCGCAAGTTTACTCAGATAATTTTACTGATAATCAGATGTGCCAAAAGGCCGGCGCCCATGGCGAATATAAAAGGGAATGACTTGTTTTTTGACGGTGCCCTTCGAAGGCGAACTTCTTCATTCATTGCGGACTTTTCTACCGAACGTTTGAATAACTTTACGAGGATGAATAGCGCGATGCACAGCAGGCAGCCGAAGGCCAGGCTATAGAGCACCGTAAGCGGGTCGCTGGCCAGCCCCAGTGCGGCCAGGTACTTGACGTCGGCGGCGCCGAGCCTGCCGAGAAGGTAGCCGGGAAGGCTGAGGCAGACGCCTATAAAAAGTGCGGTCATTGCCATATTAACCGTAGCGCCGGTCAGGCTTGACTCTTTCACATATAAATAAACAAAGGAAATAAGAAAACCGCCCAGGATAAGCCAGTTGGAGACGCGCAAACGTTTGATGTCCTGATATCCGCAAACGCTTGCCCACAAGGCCAGTGCTAATTGCTCCATCCTGTTCTTCAGCCTTTTTTCGACATCTGGATTAATACCTTTTCAGTAACGTTGGCGGAGCGAATGACGACTAGTATTAAGGATGCGGATCGGGGATGTCAGCTCATGCTCGGAAAAGCTTCCCGGCGACGCCAGCACGGCGCCGTCGCCATCGAATTCACAGCGATCTTCCTGCTGTTTTTCGCGCTGGTCTACGGCCTGATCAGCTACAGCATTCCTTTGCTCATGTTGCAGTCGTTCAACGATGCCGCTGCCGTGGGGGCCCGTGCGGCGATCGCTGTCGATCCCTCCGATGCGGGCTACGAGAGCCTCGCCGAAGCCCGTGCCAGGGACGAGTTGCTCGCACGCCTGGACTGGATGCCGGCGGCTTGGCGAGCGAACCTCCAGCCTTGTGCCGGTAATGGCCAGTACGCCGACTACGTCAGCGCCACGTCGCGGATCGAGGTCTGCGTGCAGTACCCGTACGGCGATCCGGGCAAGGCGATCATCCCCGTGCTGAGCTTCCCCGGCATCGGCGCGATTCCCAACCTGCCGCAGACGCTGAAGGCGAGTGCCAACCTGTTGCTGTGAGGTGGTCGCATGTTCGAATTTTCCCGCTCGTCGTCCGCCGAGGCCGAGAGGCCGGAACCCTTTTCGCAGGAAGGCCCCGCCCTCTGGAGCGCTTCGCTGAGGAGTTGGGACCTGTGCTTCGAGATGGACGAACAGGACCGCGTGATCCGGGTCGGCGGGCGGCAGGCGTATCGTCTGCAGTGCGCCCATGGGCTTGGCGAACAGCCGCGGCCTTTCGCCGAGTATCTGGAGCGGCGCGCCCCCGGTGCGCCGACGCTGGCCGGCCTGCGCCGGGGCGAGCGTCTCGACCTGACGCTGCGCAGCGATGCCGCCGCGCCATTGACCTGTCGTTTCCAGCCGATGCAGCCGCTCGACGGCCTGGGACGCTCGCTGCTGCTGGGCATGGACATCTCCGACCTCAACTGGCAGTCCGACAGCCAGCAGCACCAGTTGCAGAGCCTGAGCCTGGGCAAGCTGATCCTTTCGCGTCTGCGCCATGTCTCCCACGGGCACCTGGCGGAGGCGGTCCAGGAGATTCTCGAATCGCTCTCCGGCGCGTTCCAGATGCAAGCTATCGCCCTGCTGCTGGGCGACGGCAAGGGTTTCTGCACGGTCTTCGCCAGTCATGTGCGGCCTGGCAGCGACAGTTTGCTGCGACCGCCCCTGCAACTCGCCGACGACGATCTGCGTGAAGGGGCGGGCGCGCGCTTGCTACGCCGTGGCGAAGGCGCCTCGACGCTGCTCCGGCAGATCGGCGAGGACGCGCTCTACCTGGTGCCGGCGGCGATGCGCGGTGGCCGCCTGGGGGCGTTGCTGGTGCGGCCGATGTCGCTGGAGCAGCTCGCCCAGGGGCCCGCGCCGCAGGACTGGCAATACCTCGCGGAACTGCTGGCGAACCAGGTGGCGGACCGCTGCGAACTCCACGAGCAGCACGACAGTTCGCGCAAGCTGGGGCTGTTGCAGGAGATGATCGGCGGCGGCTGGTGGCGTTACTGGGCGGAGCAGGAACTCTTCGAACTGGCGCCGGCCTTGCACGACAGCCTGGGGTTGACCGGCGAGTATCGTCGGGTGCCGCTGGAACACCTGCAGGGCCTGCTGCAACCGGCGGACGCCGACGAACTCGGCCTGCGCCTGCGTGCCAGCCTGCGCAGCGGCCAGGCGTTGGCCCAGGACCTTTGCCTGCGTCAGCCGGATAGCCGCGGCGAGCGCCGCTGGCTGCGCATCGAGGGCCGGCCGCTGGGACGCGGCAGCGCCCTGGGGTTGTCCGGCGTGCTGCTCGACATCAGCGAAGGCCGGCGCCAGGAGGAACGGGTACAGGCGGCCCACGCGCGGCTGCGCAGCCTGATCGACAGCGCGCCGGTGGTGATCTACGTCCAGCGGGTCGAGCAGGGGCACCTGGTGCCGGAGTTCTACAGCGAAAGCGCGAGCAACCTGCTCGGCCTCGACTTGCAGGGACAGAGTTGGCAGGCGCTCGCCGAACGGGTGCATCCGGACGACCTGGAGGCCTTTTTCGCCCGTGGCCGCGAGTTGCTTCGCGAGGGCCGGGTGAAGACCCGCTATCGCCTCGCCGATGGCCAGGGCAACTGGCACTGGCTCTACGACGAAGCCAAGCTGCTGCGCGATGCCCAGGGCCTGCCCAGCGAGGCGGTGGGCCTGTGGCTGGACGTGACCGAGCAGCACCTGGCGGCACAGCGTATCGCCGAGAGCGAGGAACGCTACCGGGTCCTGGTGGAGGATTCGCCGGCGCTGATCTGTCGCTATACCGCCGACCTGGTGCTGACCTACGTGAACCGGACCTTCGCCGATAGCCTCGCGACCAGCCCGGAGCGCCTGGTCGGTCGCCGGCTCGACGAGTGGCTGGCGGCGGAAGACGCCAGCGCCTTGCGCGCGCGTCTGCTGGGCTCGCCGCGGGAGGGCGCCAGCGAGGTGCCGGAGCTGCGCTTCAACCTGCCGGGGCAACGTTTTCTCTGGCTGGTGTGGGCCGAGCGGCCGTTGTTCGACGCCCGTGGCGAATTGTGCGAGGTACAGGCGGTGGGGCGTGACAACACGCCGGTGCGCCGGGCCCAGCAGCAACTGGCGCAAGGCGCCAAGATGGCCAGCCTGGGGGAGATGGTCAGCGGCCTCGCCCACGAGGTGAAGCAGCCGCTGCACGTGCTGCGCATGACCCTCTTCAACATGCGCCAGCGGATGAACAGCGTCGGCCTCGACGGCGACTACCTGGGCGAGAAACTGGAGCGCATGGATGCCCAGGTCCTGCGCGTCGACCGCCTGGTCAGTCACCTCGGCGTGTTCAGCCGCAAGTCGGCGCTGGAGGCGCTGCCGTTCGACCCCTATGCCGCCTTCGAAGGCGCCCTGGGCCTGCTCGGCGAGGGGCTGCGTCAGCACGCCATCGAGGTGGAGTGCCCGGCGCCGACGCAGCGGATGGTGGTGCGAGGGCAGGCGGACCAGTTGGAACAGGTGATCATCAACCTGCTCGCCAACGCCCGCGATGCCCTGCTTGGCAATCCCGGCCTGGCCAGCCGGCGCGTTCGCCTGGAGCAGGTGGCTTGCCGCGAACCGGGCTGGGTCGAATTGCACGTGCACGACAACGGCGGTGGGATCGAACCGCTCCTGCTGGAGCGGATATTCGAACCCTTCTTCACCACCAAGGCGGAGGGCAAGGGTACCGGCCTGGGTCTCTCGGTCAGCCACGATCTGGTGCGCAACATGGGCGGTAGCCTGACGGCGGCCAACCAGGGGGAGGGTGCGTTGTTCGTGGTTCGCTTGCCGCTGGCGGCGCCCGCCGAGGCGGGCGGATGACGTCGGTGGGAGCGCGGCAAAAAAACGCCTGCGGACAAGCAGGCGTTTTTTCAACCGGCGAGGCGGCTCAGATGAATTGCGAGGCCAGCCAGAACAGGCCGGCGGACAGCGCCATCGAAGTCGGCAGGGTGAGTACCCAGGCCATCAGGATGTTGCGCACGGTGCCGCCGTGCAGGCCGCTCTTGTTCGCCACCATGGTCCCGGCCACGCCGGAGGACAGCACGTGGGTGGTGGACACCGGCAGGCTGTAGATGTTGGCCATGCCGATGGCGGCGGCGGCGGTGATCTGCGCGCTCATGCCCTGGGCGTAGGTCATGCCCTGCTTGCCGATCTTCTCGCCGACGGTGAGCACTACGCGCTTCCAGCCGACCATGGTGCCGATGCCGAGAGCCAGGGCCACCGCGATGATGACCCAGAACGGCGCGTATTCGGTGGTCGCGGTCAGGTCCTTGCGTAGCTTCTCCAGGTCGGCCTTCTCCCGCGCCGGCAGGTCGGACAGCTTGCCGACCTTCTTCGCGGTGTCGTCCAGGCACAGCAGGTAGCGACGCACCTGCACGCGCTCGTCGGCGTCCAGGTCGTTGTAGCTGGGCACGCCGCGCAGGTCGCGGAGCAGCGCGTTGATGGTCGGCTCGGTCTGTTTCGGATCGCAGCGGTAGAACTGCGGCATCTCGCTGCCATTGCTCTTGCCCAGGGCCAGCATGTCGCCGAGGGTATCGGTGTGGCGCTGGTAGAACTGGCTGAGGTGCAGGGCGGCGTCGCGGGTGCGCTCGATCTGGTAGGTGGTGCTGTTCAGGTCGAGGACGAACTTGGCCGGGACGATGCCGATCAGTACCAGCATGATCAGGCCGATACCCTTCTGGCCGTCGTTGGAGCCATGGACGAAGCTCACCGCCATGGCGGAAAGCACCAGCACCAGGCGGTTCCAGAACGGCGGGTGCTTCTTCTCGTCGAGTTCGCGACGGGTTTCCGGGGTCTTGTGCATCTTCGACAGCGGACGCCACCACTTCAGTCCGAGCAGGACCAGCGCGGCGACCATGAAGCCGGCCAGCGGCGAGAAGATCAGCGACAGGCCGATGTCGATCGCCTTCTGCCAGTTGATCCCTTCGGCCAGCGGCACGTCGGTGATCAGCGCATTGGCCAGGCCGACACCGAGGATCGAGCCGATCAGGGTGTGCGAGCTGGAGGCCGGGATGCCGAAGTACCAGGTGCCGAGGTTCCAGGCGATGGCGGCGGCGAGCAGGGAGAAGACCATCGCCAGGCCATGGCCGGTGTTCACGTTGATCAGCAGCTCCACCGGCAGCAGGTGAACGATGGCGTAGGCCACGCCGACACCGCCGAGCAGCACGCCGAGGAAGTTGAACACACCGGAGAGCATCACCGCCCGGTAGGGGGACATCGCTTTGGTGTAGATGACGGTGGCCACCGCGTTGGCAGTGTCGTGGAAGCCGTTGATGAACTCGAAGGTGAGGACGAAGGCCAGGGCCAGCACCAGGCTGATACCCACCCAGGCATCGAGCCCGCTGAAAAGATCGAACATGTGAGAAACCGGTCAGAGACGGGGCGGCGATTATGCCAGATGCGTTTTTATCCGTCTGGAACTCCGGAAGGTTGCCATTGTCGCGGGCAACGCCCCGTCGCATCGGGCTTTGCGGGAAAAACGAAACAGATTGAAACGCTTCGTTATCCGTCGCTCTCCTGTCGGTTGGAGGTAAATGGAATGGGGTTCGCTGCTTCCTGCCCGGCCTTGAGACGCTCTTCTTCGATCTTCTGCAGTTCTCTGTCGAACGCCTGCTCCTGAACGGTTGGGCGTTTGCGCCAGGGCTTGCGGTCGGGTTCCGGCTGGGCGGCATAAAGCGTCACTTCGCCGCCGTACACGTCCTTGTAACGCTGTTCCTCGCGCGCCAGCGCGGCACGCAATTCGTCTTTCGTCACGGGTGGTCCTGAGTCCAAAAAGAGCGGGCCCGATAGCGACCAGGCTGGGCGGAAGCGGGGTCCGGCCAGCGCCGGTTGGGAGTCTAGTCGACCGCTACCGGCTGTAAATGGGCGCGGAATTATAACGTGGGCTCCGGGCTTGTCATACGGTGTCGGCCGACGGACGGCAGGACGGAAATTCTTCGAGCGACCCCTGGAAATGCGGCGAAGCCCCCATGGATCAAGGCCTGGCCGACGCGTCCGGGGTGTTCTCCGCCTTTCGTCGCGGCCTGCGCTAGTCGAATACCAGCCATTGGCCATACCACTAAGGAACGATGGCGGCGCTTCCGGGGGCGGGCTACAAACCGGACTACAAGTCAAATAAAGAAGCCCCGCCGTCGCCCGTCCGACCCCAGGGTCATGACGCAACGCCCCGGAGGCCGGAGATTTACTCATGCAGCCCGCTCGTTCCCGCATCCTCTTCGTCTGCCTGTTGCAGAGCCTGGCCCTGGTTCTCCTGCTGGTCGGCGCCCGGCATGGCTGGCTGCCGCTGTACCTGGCCCTGCCGCTCGGCGTGGCGCTGCTCTGGTTGCCCTGGCTGCTTCCCGGCAACCGCACGGCGGTGGCTACCGTCGGCGAGCCCGACATCGCCCGGCTGGCTCGCGACCTGTCCCATAACACCAGCCAGAACGCCTTGTCGGCCGCCGGCGTGGCGTTCTCGGTGAAGCGCCTGGCGGAGAAGCTGCAATCCCAGCTCGACGCCGCCGAACAGATCGTCGGCAGCGCCGAAGTGATGATCCACACCGAGCGCGCCACCTCCAATCTGGCGCGCCAGGCCATGGACGCCGCCACCCGGGCGCGCGCCGGCAGCGACGAAGGCCAGGTGCTGCTGGCCTCGACCATCGAGCGCATGCATCGGCTCAGCGAGCGGATGGGCGCCAGCCGCGAGGCGATCGAGGCGCTGAACCAGCGCAGCGAGGACATCCAGCGGGTCACCCTGGTGATCCAGGGCATCGCCAGCCAGACCAACCTGCTGGCCCTCAACGCGGCCATCGAGGCGGCCCGCGCCGGCGAGCATGGGCGCGGCTTCGCGGTGGTTGCCGAAGAGGTGCGTGGCCTGGCCGGACGTACCGCCGAGGCCACCGAGGAAGTCGGCCAGATGGTCGCCGAGATCCAGCGCCAGACCAGCGAGGTGGTCGAGCAGATCCGCCAGCTTTCCGAAGAGTTGGGGGAAGGGGTCGGCCAGGTCGAGCTGACCGGTCGGCAACTGGAAGGCATTGCCGAACTGGCGGCCGGGGTGGAAAGCCAGATTACCGAGATCGCCCAGGGCGCCGAGATCAACCGCAGCCAACTCGCCAGCCTGTTCGCCGCGGTCGAGCAGGTGCGCGGCGACCTCAGCGCCAGCGAGGAACAGACCCTGCGCCTCGGCGAAGCTGCCAGCCAGTTGGAGAACCAGGCCGAGGTGATCAGCGAGCGCCTCGCCGAGGTCAGCCTGGACGCCTACCACCAGTCGGTCTACGACCTCGCCCGGGAGGGCGCGGCGGCTATCGCCGCTCGCTTCGAGGAGGACGTGCGCAGCGGGCGCATCGACCTCGACGACCTGTTCGACCGCAGCTACCAGCCGTTGCCCAATACCCAGCCGACCAAGTACCGGACCCGCTTCGACAGCTACACCGACCAGGTCCTGCCGGGCATCCAGGAGCAGTTGCTGGAGCGCAACCGCAACCTGGTATTCGCCATCGCCTGTACCCCCGAAGGCTACGTGCCCACCCACAATCGCGCCTTCGCCCATCCGCCCAGCGGCGACCCGCAGACGGACGCGTTGCGCAGCCGCAGCAAGCGCCTGTTCAACGACCGCACCGGGATTCGCTGCGGCAGCCACCAGCAGCCGCTGTTGCTACAGACCTACACCCGTGACACCGGCGAGCTGATGCACGATCTTTCGGTGCCGATCTTCATCCACGGCAAGCACTGGGGCGGCCTGCGCCTCGGCTACCGGCCGGAGGGCGCGGAGCCGGGCAAGGCGGCCGCGCCGGCGGCGCAGGGGCTGAGCCTGGCCTTGAACGGCTAGCCGGCTGTGGCGATCAGGCCGCCGGCCACGGCGCAGGCGAGCACCACTTGCCAGGGCGGCGTCTTCCAGGCGAGCAGGGCCAGCAGGGCGAAGAGCAGCAGGGCGAAGTCGGCCGGGCGCAGGATGCCTTCGGTCCAGAGCGGCTGGTACAGCGCCGCCAGCAGCAGGCCGACCACCGCCGCGTTGACCCCGGCCAGCGTTGCCCGTACCCGGCGTTCGTGGCGCAGGCGTTCCCAGAATGGCAAGGCACCGGCGACCAGCAGGAACGACGGCAGGAAGATCGCCAGCAGGCACAGCAGCGCGCCGCTCCAGCCGTTCGGCGCCGGGCCCGAGGCTGCGCCGAGGAACGCGGCGAAGGTGAAGAGCGGGCCCGGTACCGCCTGGGCGGCCGCGTAGCCGGCGAGGAAGGTATCGCCGTCGACCCAGCCCTTGGGTACCACTTCCGCCTGCAGCAGCGGCAGCACCACATGGCCACCGCCGAATACCAGCGAGCCAGCCCGGTAGAACGCGTCGAGCAGGCGCAGCCAGTGTTCCGGCCAGAGGCGCGCGGCCAGCGGCAGGCAGACCAGCAGCACGGCGAACAAGGTGAGGAACAGCAGCGCGCCGCGGTAGCCAATGGCGATCGGCAGTCGCTCGTGGCCTTCCACTGCTTCCGTTTTCAACAGGGCGCGGCCGGCCAGGCCGGCACCGGCGATCACCGCGACCTGGGTCCAGGCAGTGGGCCAGGCCAGCACGCTCGCGCAGGACAGCGCCATCAGCGTCAGGCGCGGGCGATCCGGGCACAGGCTGCGACCCATGCCCCAGACCGCCTGGGCCACCACCGCCACCGCGGCGATCTTCAGGCCATGCAGCACGCCCTCGGGCAACAGCGCGCCCCAGCGTCCCAGGCCGAGAGCGAAGAGCACCAGCAGCAACGCCGAGGGCAGGGTGAAACCGAGCCAGGCGGCGAGGGCGCCGGGATAGCCGGCGCGGGCCAGGCCGAGGGCCATGCCGACCTGGCTGCTGGCGGGGCCGGGAAGGAACTGGCAGAGGGCGACCAGGTCGGCGTAGCTGCTTTCGCTCAGCCAGCCGCGGCGGCGGACGAACTCGTCGCGGAAATAGCCGAGGTGGGCGATGGGCCCGCCGAAGGCGCTGCAGCCCAGCTTGAGGAAGGCGAGGAACACCGCGAGGGCGGTGTCGGGATGGCGGCTGGCGGTTGGCATGCGAACTCCGGATGGTGGCTGCTGCGAGCATAGCCGCAACGCATGCACGGCGGGTTACAGCATCGGCATGTCCTGGGCGCGGCTGGCCAGGCGGTATTGTTCCGGTGTGGTGCCGGCCAGCCGGCGGAACATCGAGATGAACGCCGAGGGGCTGCTGTAGCCGAGGTCGAAGGCGATCTGCTGGATCCCCCTGCCGGCTTCCAGCGCCTCGATGGCCGCGAGGAAGCGCAGGCGTTGGCGCCATTCGCCAAAGGTCATGCCCAGTTCGCGCTGGCAGTGCCGGGCCAGGGTTCGCTCGGTGCTGTGCACCTGCTGCGCCCATTGCGCCAGCGAGCGGTTGTCGCCCGGCTCGGCCTGCAGTGCGTCGAGCACCTCGCGCAGCGCCGGGGTACGGCCGTATGGCAGGTAGTCGTCGTGGGGCTGGGCGCATTCCAGCTGGTCCATGACGACCCGGGCCAGGCGCAGGTCCTGCGCCGAGGTCGGCAGGTTGACCCCGCGCTCGGCGAAGTCCGAGAGGATCGCCTTGAGGATCGCGCTGATCGCCAGGGTGCAGGGTGTCGCCGGCAGGCGTCGTGACAGCTCGGCGGAAAGGTACAGCGAGCGGTAGACGATGGCCTGGCTGTTGTAGCAGCTGTGCACCCGCTCCGGTGGTATCCATACCGCGTATTGCGGAGGTGAGAGGAAGCGCTGGCCGTCGATCTCCAGCTGCATCACGCCATGGGCTGCATAGTTGAGCTGGCCCCAGGCGTGGGTGTGGGGCGGCGAATGGGTGTCGGCGCCGAACTCGTCATAGCGGAAATAGACGTCGAAAGACTGCCCCTGGAGATCGGGAAGGCGCAGCAAGGTGGTGGTCGACATGTCCGAACCTACGGGTGGTTTGTCTGGAATTCATTATACGTCTGTATTCGGACTGGCTCAGAATGGCCGCGTATTCCTTTTTCATAGTGCGGAACCTCCCATGCGATACCTGTTTCCCCTGCTGGCCGTGTTCATCTGGGCCGGCAACACCGTCGTCAACAAGCTCGCCGTGGGGATCATCCAGCCCGCCGAGATCGGTTTCTTCCGCTGGCTGCTGGTCGGCCTGGCGCTGACGCCCTTCATGCTCGGCCCGGTGCTGCGCAACCGCCGCTACATCCTCGCCAACCTCGGCAAGTTCGTGGTCCTCGGCCTGCTCGGCATGGCCGTCTACCAGAGCCTGGCCTACTACGCGGCGGCGCTGACCAGCGCCACCAACATGGGCATCATCCTGTCGCTGATGCCCCTGATGTCGCTGGGCCTGGCCAGCAGCATCCTGGCCCACCGGCTGAACGCCGGGGCGCTGCTCGGCGCGCTGGTGTCGCTGGCCGGCGTGGTGCTGGTGATTTCTCAGGGCCATCTCGGCGCTTTGCTGGAGCATGGAGTGAATCTCGGCGACGCGATGATGATCGTCGCCACCCTGGCCTATGCGGTGTACAGCGTGCTGCTGAAGAAATGGAGCCTGAAGCTGCCGGCCATGCAACTGCTCTACCTGCAGGTGCTGGTGGCGATCCTCGCCCTGCTGCCGCTGTACCTGCTGTCGCCGCGCACCGGCCTGAACGCCGCCAACCTGCCGCTGGTGCTGTACGCCGCGCTGTTCGCCTCGATCGTCGCCGCGCTGGCCTGGATGCACGGTGTCGCCCGTCTCGGGCCGAGCCGGATGGCCCTGTTCTTCAACCTGCTGCCGATCATCACCGCCTGCATCGCCACCCTGGTGCTCGGCGAGCGCCTGACCGTCCATCACCTGGTCGGCGGCGCGCTGACCCTGGCCGGGGTCCTGCTGGCCGAGTTCTGGCAGCGCCGCCCGGCCCGTCTGCGCTCGGCAACCTGCTGATTTCCCGGCAACTTCCTCGCGATTACGGCGCACGGAGGCGCCGCCACTGGCTATCATAGGCAGCGCTCCCCGCGTGGGAGCCGAGCCGTGCCAGCCTGGAAGAGGAAGAATCGTGGTCGAAGTGTTTTCCGTGCAGGATGGGCTGGACGCCGAGCGCGCCCTGCTCGACGAGGTGTGTGGCGGTGCCCGCGAGCATGGCCTGTTGCTCTGGCTGCCCTGCGATCGGGCGCTGGTCATGCCGCGCCGGATGGAGCGCCTGGAAGGATTCGCGCCGGCCAGCGCAGCGGTCGCCGAACGCGGCTGGCCGGTGCTGCTGCGCGATACCGGCGGCGAGCCGGTGCCGCAATCGCCGGGCGTGCTGAACATCGCCCTGTCCTATGCGCTGGGGCCCGGCGACAACGAGCAGACCCGTATCGAAACCGCCTACCTGCGGCTGTGCCAGCCGATCTGCGACTGGCTCCGCGAGCGCGGCCTGGACGCCGGCGTGGGCGCCGTGGCCGGTTCCTTCTGCGACGGCCGCTACAATGTCACCCTGGATGGGCGCAAGCTCGCCGGGACCGCGCAACGCTGGCGGCGCAACGGCGCCGGCCGGCCGGTGGTGCTGGCGCACGCGGCGCTGCTGGTCGGCGCCGAGCGCGAGGAGATGGTCGAGGTGGTCAACACCTTCACCCGCCGTTGCGCCAGTGCCCCGGATTGCCAGGCGGACAGCCATCTCGGCCTGAGCGAGCGCTGGAGCGATTTCCGCATGGCCGACAGCCTCGAACTGGAACGACGCTTCGTCGCCGCCCGATCCTGACCTCTTTCGCCAGAGCCTTGCGCCAGGAATAGCCGTACCGATGCCAGAACCCTTGGGAACCACCGCCCTCACGCCCGGATTCATGATCGTCCACGGCAATCGCCTGGACGACCTGCGCGACCTCGCCGTTTCCTGGATGCGCCGCTATCCGCTGGCGCCGCTGGAAAGCGAGCGGGTCCTGGTGCACAGCAACGGCATCGCCCAATGGTTGAAGCTGGCATTGGCCGAAGATCCCCGCGAGGACGGCGGCGGCGGTGGCGGCATCGCCGCGGCGCTGGAGGTGCAGTTGCCGGCGCAGTTCCTCTGGCAGGCCTATCGCGCGGTGCTGGGCCGCGAAAGCATTCCCGAGGTTTCCGAACTGGACAAGGCGCCGCTGACCTGGCGCCTGATGCGTCTGCTTCCCGGATTGCTGGAGCGTCCCGAGTTCCGCACCCTGCAACGTTTCCTCGCCGACGATGCCGACCTGCGCAAGCGTCATCAACTGGCCGAGCGCCTGGCCGACCTGTTCGACCAGTACCAGGTCTATCGCGGCGACTGGCTCGACGACTGGAGCCAGGGCCGCGACCAGTTGCGCACGGCGAACGGGCAGGCGCGCCCGCTCGGTGCCGACGAGCGCTGGCAGGCCGAATTGTGGCGCGCGCTGCTCGCCGACGTCGGTGCCGATAGCCTGGCCCGCAGCCGCTCCGGCGTGCACCGGCGCTTCATCGAGGCGCTGCGCTCCGCCAGCGCGGCGCCGCGCGCGTTGCCGCGACGAGTGGTGGTGTTCGGGATTTCCTCGATGCCGGCGCAGACCCTCGAGGCGCTGGCCGCCCTGGCCAGGTTCAGCCAGGTGCTGCTCTGCGTGCACAACCCCTGTCGCCACCACTGGGCCGACATCGTCGCCGACAAGGACCTGTTGCGCCACGAGTACCGCCGCCAGCAGCGCCGCGCCGGCGTCCCCGCCGACCTCGACGAGGACCGCCAGCACCAGCATGCCCAGCCGTTGCTGGCGGCCTGGGGCAAGCAGGGCCGCGACTACATCAACCTGCTCGACAGCTACGACGACCCGGACAGCTATCGGAACCTGTTCGGCGAGGTCAACGGCGGGCGCATCGACCTGTTCAGCGAGGAGGCCCCGCACGGGCTGCTCGGCCAGTTGCAGGACGATATCCTCGAACTGCGCCCGTTGGCGGAAACCCGCGAGCACTGGCCGCCGGTGGCGCCGCGGAGCGACGCCTCGATCCGCTTCCATGTGGCCCACAGCGCGCAGCGCGAAGTGGAGATCCTCCACGACCAGTTGCTCGCCCGCTTCAACGCCGATCCGAGCCTGAAGCCGCGCGACGTGATCGTCATGGTCCCCGACATCAACGCCTACGCGCCGCACATCGAGGCGGTGTTCGGCCAGGTGCCGCGCGACGACCAGCGCTTCATTCCCTATACCCTGGCCGACCAGGGACAGCGCGGTCGCGAGCCGCTGCTGATCGCCCTGGAGCACCTGCTGAAACTGCCCGACAGCCGTTTCGCCGTGAGCGAGATCCTCGACCTGCTGGACGTCCCGGCATTGCGCCGGCGTTTCGGCGTCGACGAGGCCGACCTGGCGACCCTGCACCGCTGGATCGAAGGCGCCGGCGTGCGCTGGGGGCTGGATGCCGCGCAGCGCGAGCGTCTCGGCCTGCCAGCGGGACTGGAGGGCAACAGTTGGCGCTTCGGTCTGCGGCGCATGCTGCTCGGCTACGCGGTCGGCGAAGGCGCGGCCCTGCAAGGCATCCAGCCCTACGATGAGGTCGGTGGTCTGGACGCCGCCCTGGCAGGCCCGCTGGCTGTGCTGCTGGAGCGCCTCGAGGTGGCCTACGCCGAGCTGGCCGAACCGGCCACCCCGGCGCAGTGGGGCGAGCGCCTGCAAGCCCTGCTCACGGTGTTCTTCGAGGCTCACGACGAGCGCGACGAACTGCTTCTCACCCAGCTCCTGCAATTGCTCGAGCGCTGGCAGGAACACTGCGCTTGTGCGGCCTTCGCCGAGCCGCTACCGATCAGCGTGATACGCGAGGCCTGGCTCGGCGGCCTGGACCAGGGCGGCCTGAACCAGCGCTTCCTGGCTGGCGCGGTGAGTTTCTGCACGTTGATGCCGATGCGCGCGATCCCGTTCCGGCTGGTCTGCCTGCTTGGCATGAACGATGGCGACTACCCCCGCCAGCAGTCGCCGCTGGATTTCGACTTGATGCGCAACGACTACCGCCCCGGCGACCGCTCGCGGCGCGAGGACGACCGCTACCTGCTGCTCGAGGCGCTGCTCTCGGCGCGCGAGCAACTCTACGTGAGCTGGGTGGGGCGGAGTATCCGCGACAATGGCGAGCGGCCGCCCTCGGTGCTGATCGGCCAGTTGCGCGATCACCTGGCGGCCGGCTGGCGCCTGGATCCGGACGGCGACGGCGAGGCGCTGCTGCGTGCCCTGACCCAGGAGCATCCGCTGCAGCCGTTCAGCCGCCGGTATTTTCACGATGCGCCGGAGCAGGGCGTCGATGGCCTGTTCACTTACGCCCGCGAGTGGCGCGAGGTCCATCGCGAGGACGAGATCGGCGTTCCCGACGCCGAAGCGCCCCTGCCGCCGCTGGAGCTGGAGGGCGCGCTGGGGCTGCGAGCGCTGGCGGAGTTCCTCGCCAACCCGGTGAATGCGTTCTTCCAGCAGCGGCTCAAGGTGCGTTTCGACGACGAGCAATTGACCGGCAACGACGAAGAGCCTTTCGAGCTGGACGCGCTGGACAACTGGAAGCTGCAATTCGAGCTGACCGAACGCATGAAGCGCTGGGTCGAGCGGGACTGGGATGCCGAGGGCCTGCCGGTGCAGTTGCAGGCCCAGGTCGAGCGACTGCGGCGACAGGGTCGCCTGCCGCTGGCGGCGTTCGGCGAGTTCTCCGCGCGCCATTTGCTGCAACCGCTGCCCGACCTGCTCTGGCGCTACCGCCAGGAAATCGAGCGCTGGCCGGAGGCGGTCGAGCAGCAGCAGGAGTTGCGCCATCGCCATCCGTCCGGGCTGGAGCTGGAGGACTGGCTCGGCGGCTTGCGTCGCGACGCTTCCGGGCGCCTGGCGCGCCTGCAATTGCTCAGCGGCAAGCTCCATGAGGGGCGCAGCTTCAAGTGGCACAGCCTGGTACGCCACTGGTTGCAGCACCTCGCCCTGCAACGTCTAGGCCAGCCGGTGAGCAGCGTGCTGGTGAGCCAGACCGGCACCCTGGAGATTCCGCCGTTGCCGAGCGAGCGTGCCAGCGAGTACCTCGACCAGTTGATCGACGCCTGGCGCCAGGGCATGCGCCAGCCGTTGCCGGTGGCCTGCCGGACCGCTTTCGCCTGGCTCGCCAGTGGTGGCGCCGCAGAGCCCGAGAAAGCCATGCGCGAGGCGCGCAAGCGCTACGAGGGAGGGTTCGGCATGGGGGGCGAGGTGGACGCCTCGCCGGCGCTGGCTCGGGTCTATCCGGACTTCGACCGGCTGCTCGCCAGCGGTGAGTTCGCGCACTGGGCCGAGCAGCTCTACGCGCCGCTGCTGGCTGCCCTGGGACGTGGCGCGGAGGAGCAGGCATGAGCCAGCAGCAGATGCCCGTGGCCCTCGATCCGCTGGACTTCCCGTTGCACGGCAGCCGCCTGATCGAGGCCAGCGCCGGTACCGGCAAGACGTTCACCATCGCCCTGCTATACGTACGCCTGGTCCTCGACCATGGCGGCGAGAACGCTTTCGGCCGGCCGCTGAGCCCGCCGGAAATCCTCGTGGTGACCTTCACCGATGCGGCGACCCAGGAACTCCGCGAGCGTATCCGCAGCCGCCTGGGCGAAGCGGCGCGTTGTTTCGCCGAGCCGCAGGAGCGCCACGACGGCCTGCTGGTCGCGTTGCGCCAGCAGTATCCCGCCGAGCGCTGGCCGGGCTGCGCGCGCCTGCTGCGCCTGGCCGCGGAGTGGATGGACGAGGCCGCGGTATCGACCATCCACAGTTGGTGCTACCGGATGCTGCGCGAGCACGCCTTCGACAGCGGCAGCCTGTTCACCCAGAACCTGGAAACCGACCAGAGCGAATTGCTCGCCGAAGTGGTACGGGACTACTGGCGGCGTAACTTCTACGGCCTGACGGCTCCGGCGGCGCAAGCCGTGGCCAGTTGCTACAGCGGGCCGGAGACGCTGGGCAAGGCCTTGCAGCCGCTGCTGGCGCGGCAGGACGCCGACTTCCGCTACGCCGACCAGGCGCTGAGTGCGCCCGAGTCACTGACAGCCTTGCTGGAGCAGGGCGGCGACTGGTATCGCCAGCTCGACCAACTGGACGCGCAGGCCCGCGCCGCCTGGCGCGCAACGCGCGTCGAACTGGAAGCGCTGCTGCGCGACCTGCGTCCCTACCTGAACGGCAACAGCTATCGCGGCAAGGACAGCGACGAGACCTTCGACGCCTGGCTGCAAGCGTTGGCGGACTGGAGCGAGGGCGGCGAGCAGCCGGCCAACCTGGGCAAGTTCGGCCAGACCCGGATCAAGCTCACCGCCAAGCGCGTGGCGCCCGAGCATGCCGCGCTAAGGGCCATCGACGCCTGGGCCGCGCATCAGGAAGAGCGTCCCGATCTCGCTCCCCACCTGTTGTTGCACGCGTTGGGCGAAGTCGGGCACGAACTGGAGATCGAGAAGCAGCGGCGTGCCGAGATCGGCTTCGACGACCTGCTCAGCCGCCTCGACCGCGCCTTGCAGGGGCCTGGTGGCGAGCGCCTGGCGCAATTGATCCGCGAGCAGTTCCCGGTGGCGCTGATCGACGAGTTCCAGGATACCGACCCGGTGCAGTACCGGATCTTCGAGCGCATCTACCGGATCGCCGCCGATCCCGACGAGCCCCAGGCGCGGGAAACCGGCCTGTTCATGATCGGCGACCCCAAGCAGGCGATCTACGCCTTCCGCGGTGCCGACATCCATACCTACCTGCGCGCCCGCGAGGCCACTCGCGGGCGGCATTACACCCTTGGCAAGAACTTCCGCTCGACCGCCGCCATGGTGGCGGCCGCCAACCGCTGCTTCGCCTTCGCCGAAGAGCATCCGCGCGGCGCCTTCCGTTTCGCCCGCGAGGGGCTGGAAAACCCGGTGCCGTTCCATGCGGTGGACGCCCAGGGGCGCGCCGAACGTTTGTTGATCGACGGTGCCGAGGCGCCAGCGATGACGTTCTGGAACCTTGATGTCGAAGCCGGCGTGCTCGGCTCCGCGGCGTATCGCCAGGAAATGGCCGAGCGCAGCGCCAGCGCCATCCGCCGCTGGCTGAGCCTGGCCGACCTGGGCCGCGCCGGCTTCGCCGACGAGCAGGGCGGCTGGCGGGCGTTGCGCCCGGCGGATATTGCCATCCTCGTCCGCGGTCGCGCCGAGGCCGAGGCGATCCGCAGCGCGTTGGCGGCGCGACGACTGGCCAGCGTCTACCTGTCCGACCGCGACTCGGTGTTCGACAGCCAGGAAGCCGCCGACCTGCTGCATTGGCTGCGTGCCTGCGCCGACCCCGGCGCCGATGCGCTGCTGCGGGTCGCCCTGGCTACCCGCAGCCTGCACCTGGACTGGGCGACCCTGGAACGATTGAACCAGGACGAACTGTTCTGGGAACGGATGGTCCTGCGCTTCCGCGACTATCGCCGGTCCTGGCAGGCCCAGGGCGTATTGCCGATGCTGCGGCGCCTGCTCGCCGACTTCGAACTGCCGGCGCGCCTGCTGCGGCATGCCGATGGCGAGCGCAGCCTGACCAACCTGCTGCACCTGGCCGAGTGGCTGCAGCGCGCGGCGGTGGAGCTGGACGGTGAGCACGCGCTGATCCGCCATCTGGCCGAGCAGGTGCAGAGTCCGGGGAGCGAAGAGATCCTCCGCCTGGAAAGCGACGCCGACCTGATCAAGGTGGTGACCATCCACAAGTCCAAGGGGCTGGAATACCCCTTGGTGCTGCTGCCCTTCATCTGCAGCTGGAGGGAGCTGGACGGCAACAGCGGCGCGCCGGCGAGTTTCCACGAGGATGGCGCTGCAGGGCGGGTCATCGAGCTGGCGCGGCGCAAGGAGCAGGCTGCGCGGGCCTACGAGCAGGCCAACGACGAGCGCCTCGGCGAAGACATGCGCCTGCTCTACGTGGCCCTGACCCGCGCCCGCCATTCGGTGTGGCTGGGCATCGCGCCGCTGGTGGCGAGCAACAGCAAGTCGCCGGAGTTGCACAAGGGGGCCCTGGGCTACCTGCTTGCCGGCGGCGCAACCATCGGCAGCGATGGCCTCGGACAATGCCTCGCCGCGTTGCGCGGCGAGTGCCGGGAGATTGTCGTCGAGCCGGCCCCCGAGGCGGACGCCGAACGCTATGTCGCAGGGCGCGGCCAGGGCCTTGGGCAGGCCCGCGAAACCCGCCGCAGCAGCCGCGAGAAGTGGTGGGTCGCCAGCTATTCCGGCCTGCAATTGCAGGCCTCCGCCGGGCTGGACGATGACGAGGCGTTGGAGAGCGACGAATCGCAGGAGCCGATCAGCGCCGAGGAAGCCACCTTCCACGAAGAAGGCCGTTCCGCCGAACAGCCGCCGGTCGCGCACGCCAGCGAGATGCGCGACGACCTGCATCGCTTCCCGCGCGGACCGGCTCCCGGCACCTTCCTCCACGGGCTGCTCGAATGGGCCGGCCGCGAAGGCTTCGATGTGGCGCGCGCCGATGCCCAGCGGCGCCGCGAACTGGTCGCGCGACGCTGCGATCTGCGTGGCTGGAAGGACTGGGCCGAACCGCTCGACCTGTGGCTGGAACAGTATCTCGCCGAACCGCTGCGCTGGCCCGGTGGCGAAACCAGCCTGGCCGGGCTCGTCGCCTACCAGGTGGAAATGGAGTTCTGGTTCGCCACCCACCAGGTCCAGGCCGAGGCGATCGACGCCCTGGTCCGGCGCCATACCCTCGGCGGCGCGGCGCGTCCGGCGCTGGCGCCGACCCTGCTGAACGGCATGTTCAAGGGCTTCGTCGACCTGGTCTTCGAGCACCAGGGGCGTTTCTACGTGGCCGACTACAAGTCCAACTGGCTGGGCGCCGACGATGGCGCCTACAGCCCGGAAGCGATGACCGCCGCGGTGCTGGAGAACCGTTATGACCTGCAGTACGTGTTGTACCTGCTGGCCCTGCACCGGCAGTTGAAGGCGCGCCTGCCCGACTACGACTACGACCGCCACATGGGCGGCGCCGTGTACCTGTTCCTCCGCGGCGCCCGCGCGGCGACCCAGGGCCTGCACTTCGAGCGCCCGCTGCGGGAACTGATCGAACGCCTGGACGCGCTGTTCAGCGGCCAGCCGGGAGCCGAGCGATGAATCCGACCCTCAAGCAACTGGCCGGCGAAGTCCGCGATGGCCGCGACGACCAGGTAGCGCAACCGCTGGCGGCACGCCACGACCTGCTGCGCCAGCTCGACCTGTGGGTGGCGCGCGGCTGGCTACGGGCGCTGGACCGGGCGTTCGTCGCCTTCCTCGTCGAGTTGCAGCCGCAGGCCGATCCCCGGGTGCTGCTGGCGGCGGCGCTGACCAGCCACCAACTGGGCCACGGTCACGTCTGCCTGGACCTGGAGGCGACCCTCGGCGCGCCCGACGCGGCACTGTCGCTGCCGCCGGAAGGCGACGAAGGCCGCGATGTGCTGTTGCCGTCGCAACTGCTGCACGGCGTGCGCCTCGACGCCTGGCGCGAGGCCCTGGCGGCGTCACCGTTGGTGGAGGTGGTCGACGAGCGCCCAGGCGATCCCGAGCCGAGCGAGACGGCGACCTCGCCGCTGGTGCTTTGCGCCCAGCGTCTCTACCTGCGTCGTTATTGGCGGCACGAACTGGAGATCGCCCTGGCCCTGCGCGAGCGCCTGGGTCGGCAGGCGCCCCTGGCCGCCGACCTGGCGCCGCGCCTGGCCGCGCTGTTCGCGCAGGCGCCGACGGAAGACGGCCAGCGCGTCACCGACTGGCAGAAGCTGGCCTGCGCCCTGGCGGCCCGCGGCTATTTCAGCCTGATCACCGGCGGTCCCGGTACCGGCAAGACCACCACCGTGGTGCGCCTGCTCGGTCTGCTCCAGGCACCGGCGGTAGCCGCCGGCCAGCCGCTGCGCATCCGCCTCGCGGCGCCCACCGGCAAGGCCGCGGCGCGTCTCTCCGAATCCATCGGCCAGCAGGTCCGGGCCCTGCCGCTGGCGGAAGACGTGTTGCAGGCGATCCCCGCCGAGGTCACTACCCTGCACCGTCTGCTTGGCAGCCGTCCGGATACCCGGCACTTCCGCCACCACCGGGACAACCCTTTGGCGCTGGACGTGCTGGTGGTGGACGAGGCCTCGATGATCGACCTGGAAATGATGGCCAGCCTGCTCGATGCGCTACCGCCGCAGGCGCGCCTGATCCTGCTCGGCGACAAGGACCAGTTGGCCTCGGTAGAGGCCGGCGCGGTGCTCGGCGATCTCTGCCGGGATGC
This sequence comes from Pseudomonas sp. 18-147, assembly GCF_051048045.1. Taxonomy (NCBI): domain Bacteria; kingdom Pseudomonadati; phylum Pseudomonadota; class Gammaproteobacteria; order Pseudomonadales; family Pseudomonadaceae; genus Pseudomonas; species Pseudomonas sp. 18-147. The sequence goes on along the minus strand of NZ_CP182296.1, from coordinate 5,083,124 downwards.
CGAGGAGGGCTGGTACAGCACCGAGACCCGCGCCTGGTTACAGCGGGTCAGCGGCGAAACCTGGCAGGGCTTGCGCGAAGGTTCGGCGCAGGCGCATCCGCTGGCGCAACAGACCGTCATGCTGCGGCATTCCCGGCGCTTCGGCGCGAGCAGCGGGATCGGGCGCCTGGCGCGGTTGGTCAACCGGCAACAGGCCGGCGACGCGCGCGCGCTGCTGGACAGTCCGCCCGCCGACCTCTTCGACCTGCGCCTGCGCGGGGAGCGCGATGCAGCCTTCGCCCGGCTGTTCGTCGACGGTCATCCGCAGGCGCCGGGCACGCCGTACGGCTACCGGCACTACCTGCAACGCCTGGCCGAGGGCCGCCCGGCCGCCGGACTGGCGCTGGAGGATGGCGCCTGGGAGCGCTGGGCGCAGTCGGTACTGACGGCTTTCGACGCCTTCCGCCTGCTCTGCGCGCTGCGCCGCGGCCCATGGGGCGTGGAAGGACTGAACCAGCGGGTAGCGGCAGAACTGCTGCGCCTTGGCCTGATCGAGGCCGATCACGGCTGGTACGAGGGGCGGCCGGTACTGGTGACGCGCAACGACTACAGCCTGGGGCTGATGAACGGCGATATCGGCATCGCCCTGCGCCTGCCCGAGCGCAACGACGACGGCAGCCTGCGCTTCGCGCTGCGCGTGGCCTTCCCGCGCAACGACGGTAGCGGCGGCGTGCGCTTCGTCCTGCCGAGCCGCCTGGTCGAGGTGGACACCGTGTTCGCCATGACCGTGCACAAGTCGCAGGGTTCGGAGTTCGCCCATACCGCGCTGGTCCTGCCGGACGCGCTGAACCCGGTGCTGACCAAGGAGCTGGTGTACACCGGTATCACCCGCGCCCGCGACTGGTTCAGCCTGGTGGAAAGCCTGCCCGGGGTGTTCGAGGAAGCAGTGCGGCGCAAGGTGCGCCGGCTCAGCGGGCTGATGCTGCATCTGCGGCCGGAAAGGGAAGAGCAGCCGCCGCATGCTCCGGGTGAACAGACCGAGCTGCCGTTCTGACGTGCCGCCTGGGCGGTCGGCTCAGCCGACCACCTTCAGGCTGCTCATGCCGTTGCCCTCGCGCTGGACCCGCACCTGGACCGGGATCCGTTCGTGCATTTCCTGGACGTGGGAAATCACCGCCACCTTGCGTCCCTGGGCCTGCAGGTTGTCCAGGGCATCCATCGCCAGTTGCAGGGATTCCGGGTCGAGGCTGCCGAAGCCTTCGTCGATGAACAGCGACTCGATGCGCAGCTTGCTCGATGCCATCGAGGCCAGGCCGAGCGCCAGGGCCAGGGAAATCAGGAAGGTCTCGCCGCCGGAGAGCGAATACACCGAGCGCAGTTCGTCGCCCATCTCGGTGTCCACCACCAGCAGGCCCAGTTCGCTGCCGCCGCGCTGCAGGCGGTAGCGCCGCGCCAACTGGCGCAACTGCACGTTGCTGTGCTGCACCAGCAGGTCGAGGTTGTAGCCCTGGGCGATGCGGCGGAACTTGTCGCCGCTGGACGAACCGATCAGTTCGTTCAGGCGGCCCCATCTGCGGAACTCGGCGCGGGCTCGCTCCAGTTCGGCAAGCAGCGCCTGGCTCTGCTCGCGGCGCTGGTTGTCGGCCTGCAACTGGCTGTAGGTATCCAGGTAGGCCTGTTCGCTGGCGGCCAGGCGTTCGCGCTGTTGCCGCAGGTTGTCTTCCAGCGCCTCGCGGTCGGTTTCCGGCCGCTGCCGGCGATGCTGGAGCAGTTGCGCCTGGCGCTCCGCTTCCAGCGTCTGCTGGCGGGTGATCTCCTCTTGCAGTCGCTGCAATTGCTCCCGCCATTGCGTCGCCTGTTCCTCGGAAAGGCCGAGCAGGGCGTCGAGGCGGCTGTCGTCGAGGTTGTCCTGGCGTTCGCGCCAGGCCTGCCAGTCGGCCTGAAGGCGCTGGAACTCATTCTGTTGACGCTGCCGTTGCTGCTGCAGGTGTTCCAGGGCTTCGGCGAGTCGCAGTTGTTCCTCGCGCAGCGAATCCAGGGGCGCCTGGAGCGTCTCGACGGCACTCTGCGCCGCTTGCGCGGCGTGCTCCAGCGATAGCTGCCAGTCCTGGGCGCAGGCGTGCTGGCCCAGGTGAGCGCCGAGGCGTCCGTTCAGCTCGGCGAGTTCCGCCTGGGCCCTTTCCTCTGCCTGGCGGGCTTCGTTGCGTTGCTCGTCGCTTTGCTTCAGTTGCCAGCTCGTTTCATCGCAGCGCTGCTTGAGCTCCTGCAGACGCTGTTCGACCTGCTGAAGCCGCGCCTGTTGCTGCCGGCGTTGCTCGATGGACTCGCCGAGGGCCTGGAAAGTCCGCAGCGGATCTGTCTGCCAGCGCTGCCAGTGCTCGTCGGAGAGCAATGGACGCAATTGCTGGCTGTCCTCCTCGACCTGCTGCTGCAAATGTTCGTAGCGCTGCCGTTGTTCCGTCAGCGCCTGCTGGCGCTGTTGCAGGATCGTCTCGGCGGCCCGCAGTTCCTGCTGCAATTGCTGGGTCTGGCGCTGGCGGGCGATCAGCCGGTCGAAGTCTCGTTGGCACTGCTGGCGCTGACCTGCCAGGTCGTCCAGGCGTTGTGCCAGCCACTCCAACTGCGCGGACGGCTGCAGGAGTCGCAGTTCTTCCGGCAGCGTCCATTGGTCCAGTTGCCGATCGAGCGCGGCCAGTTGGCCAGTCAGTTCCTGCTGCTCCTGGCGACTCTGGTTGAGTCTTTCCCGCTGGCTGGAATAGCCCTCGCGCAGACCGACCAGGGTCTGTCGCAGCCGCTCGAGGGACTGCTCGGCGCGGACCTGTTCCTGGTCGTCGTGTTCACCGAGGGCGGCGAGCAGTTGCTCGGAATGGTGATAGGGATGCTCCTGGCTGCCGCAGACCGGGCAGGCCTCGCCGTCCACCAGGCCGGCGCGCAGTTGCTCGACGCTGGCGCTGCGGGCCAGACGTTGGCGCTGGAGCAACTCGCGGGTGACCTGCAGGGCCTGCTCCGCCGCCTTCACCTCCTCGGCGCATTGGCTGCCTTGTCGTTTCAGGTCGAGCAATGCCTGCTCCTGCTCGACCATACGCTGGTCGAGTTCGCCCAGGCGTCGAGCCAGACCGGCGCGTTGGTCGAGGACCTGTTGCCATTCCTTGTGGAGCGCTTGTTGTCGTTCCAGGCTATCGGTCTGCCGGCGCAATTCGTCCAGGCGTGCCGCCAGGTCGTCCGGCTCGCTGCCATGGAGGGCGGTCCATTGCGCCTGCAAGCGTTCGAGCGGTTCCCCGGCGTGGGCCAGGGATTTTTCCAGCTCGGGGAGCTGCGCCTGGCTTTCGAGCGCGCGCTGGCGACGTTGCACGAAGGCGGCGAGCTGACCCTGGTGGGTCGCCCAGGCGTCGCCGAGCGCGGCGAGAGCCTGGCTGTCGCGCAATGCCGCCTGCAGTTGCGCCTGTTCCGCGACATGGCGCTGCTGCTCCATATCCAGTTGCCGAGCGGCGTCGCTTTGCTGGGCGTGGCGCTGGTTCGATTGCCGATGGAGTTCCTGTCGCTCGGCCAGCGTTCGCTCCAGGCGCCTGACCTCGCTCTCCAGCTGGAAAGCCTCGCGCAACGGCGCCTGGGCCTGACGCAGATGGTTGTCGGCCTGGGCCTGGCGCTCGCGCGCCTCCTGCAAGCGGGCCTGCAATCCTTGCAAGCGCTCGGCGCCCGCGGCTTGCTGCTCGGTGCGCTGCCGCTGCTGCTGCTCGGAGTGCCGGAGTTCCTGCTCGAGTTGCTTCAGGCGTTCGATCAGTCCGCGAACCGGAGCCAGGCGCTCCAGCCATTGCAGGGTTTCCCGCTCCGTCGCCAGGGCGTCCCAGGCCTGCCTGGCCTCGGCCAGTTGGCCTTGTGCGTGCTCGCAGGATTGCAGCAGCCGCTGCTCCTCGGTGAACCATTGTTGCTGGCCTTCCAGACGTTGCAGTGCCTGTTGCTCCTGGAGACGCACCTGGGCGTGGGATTCCAGCGCCGCCTCGAGCCCGGCCCGGGCCTGCTCGGCCAGGGGCAGGCTGCCTTCCAGGCGTTGCTCGAGTTGCTTGCGCTGCTCGTCGGCCTGGCTGGCGCGCTGATAGGCGGCTTTGCTCAATTGGCTGTACAGGCCGGTGTCGGTGAGTTTCTCCAGCAATGCGCCGCGGTCGTTGTCGCTGGCCTTGAGGAAGGCGCTGAATTCGCTCTGGGCCAGCAGCACGGCGCGAGTGAACTGGGCGAAATTGAGGCCGAGCTTCTGCTCCAGCTGTTCGCGGAACTCGCTTTTCTTGTTCGCTGCCAGCATTTGCTGGGTCTCCAGGTCCTGGAGGCTCTGCTGGCTCTTTTGCAAGGCGCCGTCCGCCTTGTCCCGGGAGCGCCGGGTTTCCCAGCGGGCGCGATAGCGGTGGCCGTCGATGCCGACGAAATCCACTTCGGCGTAGCCGCTGGCGCAACCGCGGCGCAGCAGGTTGCGTTCGTCGTTGCTGGACAGCTCGTTCCGGCCATCGGGAACCTTGCTGCTGGCCGAAGTGCTTTCCAGCCGCGGCGTGCTGCCGAACAGGGCCAGGCACAGGGCGTCCAGCACGGTGCTCTTGCCGGCGCCGGTCGGACCGGTGATGGCGAACAGGCCGGCGCTGGACAGCGGTTCGCGGGTGAAGTCGATTTCCTGCTCGCCAGCGAGGGAGGCGAGGTTCTTCAGGCGGATGGCGAGAATCTTCATGGAACGGCTTATTTCCCCGGGGGCTCTTCGGTGGCCAGTTCGACGCTTTGCAGCAGGCTGGCGAAGTCATCCAGCGCCTGCGCATCCGGGCCGGAGCCATAGGCGCTTTCCCAGGCGCGGCTGAACAGTTCCTGGGGGTTGAGTTGGTCGAGCCCGAGCAGCGGCGCCTGCTCTTCGTCGCGGCGCTGGTACTCGCTGGCGATGCGCACCAGACGGCAAGCCTTGCCCAGCAGGGCGCTCTCGACCTGCTGGCGCAGGTCCGGTTGCGGCTGATCCAGCATGACGTGGACCTCCAGCCAGGGCCGCTGTTCGTTCAGCAGGTCGGCCTCGGCCAGTTCGCCGATTCGATCGAGCACCTCGCCAAGAGGCGCGGGGCCGATGCGCAACAGTTCCACCGCGCGTGGCACCGGGAGACTCTGTACATCCTTCAGGCGCTCACCTTCCAGGGTGACGAGGAGGATCTGGTGGCGATAGTTCACTTCGGCGAAGGACAGCGGCAGCGGCGACCCGCTATAGCGAATGCGCTCCTGTCCGGCGACTTTCTGTGGCTTGTGCAGATGACCGAGGGCTACGTAGGCGATCTGCTCCGGAAACAGGCTGGCGGGCAGCGCTTCGACGTTGCCGATGATCAGGTTTCGCTCGGAGTCTTCGGAAACCGAGCCGCCGGCCATGTGTGCGTGGCTGACGGCGACCAGTGCCTGTCCCGGCGTGCGACGGGCGTGCGCGGCGGCAACCAGGCGTTCGTGCACCTGGCGGATACCGGCCATGTAATCGTCGCCGAGCCCGCCTCCGGTGACTTCGGCGGGACGCAGGAAGGGCAGGGCCAGGCACCAGGCGGCGACCTGGCCATCCGCGTCGTGCAGGGGCAGCAGCAGGCGATCGCTATCGAGGCTTTCGTCTATCCAGCCGATTCGGCCGATGGCATGGGCGTTCA